>DBKT01000006.1 GCA_002297365.1 Caryophanales bacterium UBA743 | reverse complement strand
CTACAAAACGTTGACTACTGCATTGAAAAACGTTCCAAATGAAACAAAAGCCTCCGTAAACGTCGTTAAACCGTTTGTCGTCAACCAGAAGGTGTTTCAAACCTCTGGAAGTGAGGCAGGAGCAATATACACAGTTAAACTATTCTCGATTATTAGAACCGCAGTGATCAATGAATTGGACCCATACCGCTATATCAAATATATTTTAGAGAATATGAAAAATAAGCCAATCGATGACCTGCTTCCATATTCTAGAACCCTAGAAATTAGTAACTAAACCGGCAACATCCTGTCGGCAAGATTTGAACCCCACCACCAATTAAGGTGGTTTTGTTTTAATTGGGGGTGTTAGTTAACGACGTATACTATGAGTCCGCTTTATCTATTTGGATAATCGATTATCTGATATACTTATAAGTGCCATGTTTCATAACCGACAATTGGATTTCGGTTGTTAAATAGTAGTTTTGATGAATATCGCATGCAGGCTGATTTTTTATTAAATAGGATGAACTTATAGCAATCAATAGGGGGCATTTATATGGATATGTATGAGAAATACAAGATCCATGTGATTAATGGGAGACGATACTATGAATACAACGTGGATGAAAAGCTGCCCCTTCTAGAAGATACAATGCTTATTTTGATAATTAAGGTTAAATAAAATCAACCGAAACAAGATAATATTCAGCGCTTCTTTCTTCCCGACCGAAAAGAATTAACGACACTAATCAATATTTTTTGAGTATTCAGCGCATTTCAAAACCGGGGCATCGGTTTTTATGCGATTCCGATTATCGTACCCTGCATTTTGTTCAGTTGTGCCGTGCCCGCAAGGACGTTTGACACTCTCGTTTATGCAATCTGCTCATATGTTTGTGCTTTGTATCAAAACCATTTGACTTCGTAGGTTATAACACAATCTTCCCCCAACTTCATATAGGAATGTCTCATCAATGATTTTTCAACTAAATCCGCTCTCAAAATGTAAAAGTATTCTTTAGTATCGGGATCCAGGCCACCGGAAAAGGAAGAACTGTAAAAATAGTTTTTCTTGGCACAATCGTAGGCTTTCTTGTTATCTGCTTTTTTATTTGTGACTGGGTTTTCACTGTACAAATATTCGCTATACTTAACTGCAGAATCAATCGATTTATTATCCAAATCGAGATAATAATTATATTCAACAGTTAGGTATCCAACAAAACCAACATACGAATATTCAGTATAATCGCTTGTGTATCTGTTATTATACGAACGAATTACAGATCTTGTTTGATAATCTGGACCATCGGTATAAATTGAATCTCCTTTTGAACTTGTGTATTCGTGAACTTCAGCGTAGCCAGCAGAATACCTCGCGTTAAAAACAGTCGATGTTCCACTAGTTACATGAATCGAGTAGCAATCCACAATGCCTTTTGTTTGAACGATTGTTTCCCCATTTGAGCAACCGCATAAAGCGCATGGTGCTAACAATAGCCCTAAAAATAAATATCGTTTCATTTTTAACCCCAATTATTTATCATTCAAAATATATAATTGGTAAATAAAAACGTCAACCATTTTACTTGCCTTCGTCAAATCCCCACGCACTCGCAAACAACGCAGTGATAATTAGAAAAAATCCCCAACATTTCTTCTTTTGCGCAACTCTAGCCTTATCGCTTTTTCCTTCATGCTGGGCGCTAATGACAGCGTGTTGCTTTTAGACGATGACCGCTCTTCATTTATTATTGTTTTCGATAGAGTGAGCATTGAGTATCATGATTAGAATGAAAATAGGCGTGCTCTTGTCGGTATAGTCGAATGCTTTATTATGCGATTTTCTTCGCCACTCCCTAGAACAGAACCATTATTCTTGTCCTTTTTCAGCACCATGATTTTGGAGCAATCTAGTTACAGGAAAGCGAGCCCCCTTGCAAGTTCGTCACCCGCCAAAGAGAATTAGAATTCACGTCATCACCTCCGAAACATCCAGACTCAGAAGTGATAGCTTGATATGGAATCCCATGCATCAAAACTTTGCTTTGAGTTGCCAATGAATCGAGGATCCCGTTTGGATGGGTTTCGTTTCCCTTGTATTTCGAATAATCCGAAAAAATCAATGACGTTTTTCCGAAGAGATTCTTGTTATTTGTTCTATTTCAAATGATGTGAAACAAAATCGGTAGCCGATCCCTTTCCCTCCAAACCCCCTAGGGGGTTCGCGCCGGGCGGGCAAAAAGAAAGGCATCCCGCCTTATAATGTTTTCGACCAAGAAAACACGAAAGGAGATGCCATGGACATTATAAGCGAAAAGGCGAGGAATTACCTGCCCTACGATCTGGAGACGAGGCTCCACTCGGTGAGGAGGGTCGTCGAATCGGGGTGGAGCATAAGAAAAGCCATCGCATATTACAAGGTCAAGAGGACCACCTTTTGGCGTTGGAGGAAGAGGTACGACGGGACGGGGGAATCGCTCATGGACAAGAGCCACAGGCCACATTCGGAGCATCCGAGGAAGACGCCCATAGAGGCCGTTTCCAAAATAAGCGGCTATCGGAGGAGAAACCCGGGCGACAGCTCGATTGACATATGGGTCAAAACCGTCAAATCGGGATGGGCCATGTGCTACTCAACGTGCCTCAGGATACTGAAAAGGCTCGATGGCTACGAGCCTTATAAAACCAATCCCAAGAGAAGGCACGACGGCAAATACCTTACGCCGGACTACCCCGGGGACAAATGGCAGGTGGACGTCAAATACGTCCCGGCGGAATGCAAGGCGCCGGGGCTGGAAGGCAGGTTCTACCAATACACTTATCTGGACGAGGCCTCCAGAAAGAGGTTCCTTCATTTCGCCGACGAGCATTCCATGTACGAGACGGTCAACGGGCTCAGAGAGGCCATCGCCTTCTTCGGATACGCCCCGAAAACCATCCAGACCGACAACGGCTTCGAGTTCTCCGACAGGGCGTCCGCCAAAGGGAAGGGGTTCTCGTCGGTTTCCAGGGATGGCCCGAATTTCCTCGAGCGTTTTTGCCTTGAGGAAGGCATATCGCACAAATTCATCCGCCCGAGAACGCCGGAGCACAACGGGAAAGTCGAGCGATCCCACAGGATCGACCAGGAAAAATTCTACAGAACCCTCAGCTTCTATTCCCTCGAGGACTTGAGGGGGCAAGGCAAAAGATGGATGGGGAAATACAAAAAAACGCCGAGAAACGTGCTTGATTTGAAGAGCCCGGATGAAATTGAGATTGAAAAGCTTGGGAAGCTGATGCACGATACTGGGGAAGTGAGATGCCTGAAGCTTCTTAAATGTTTCACATCATTTGACAGCTAACAATGCCTTTTGATTAACGTTAAGAAGGAACGAGACTTAAAAACATATCTTTTGATATACTTATTAATGCAAACACATCTTACCGGGGTTGCTGTTCGTTTTTTTGAACTAATGGTGCGTTTTTGGATGTTGAAAAAGAATAACAATGATACATGAATTTAATTTTCAATTTTGGAAAAACAACGTTGTCGATATTTGTGACTGGATAGATGCAACAATTAAAAGATATCCAGCTGAGGAACGAGAAATTGTTTCCACAGATGTGATAAAACGTTTGCGAGACTTGATTAATTCTGTTTGTGTATGTTGCCTTTTAAAAAACAAACCCCAAACATTTAAAAATCAATATGATTATGTTGTTCAAGGCCTTAAATATGTCAAAACCAATAAAAACTATAAATTCATATATGACTTTTACTTACGTTCAAAAATAAGCCTGTCCCATTATTCTCCTTTTGGAGAAGAAGCAGAGAGATTGATGCTAAGATATTGCGAAAATCTACTTCATTTAAAAAACTTTTTGAAAGACGAATTTGGTTTGGACGTTCTTCATGAATTGGATCGCTTTCCAATGGACTTGGACGAAACGTTCGAAACGTACTATTTGGAAATTATAAAAGTTATGCAATCGATAGTCTTTGACGATCGCTCTTCGACAGGAAGAGATTTATATTATGTTCAGAAAAAGAAAACCATTTATTGCCAGAACGTTCTTTTTTATGAATACACTTTATCGAGCGCGAATGATGGCCTAAGCAAATTTGATCGCTTTACCGCCTTTTCAAAAATTGATGTTTTTGATAATTACGCCATCAAGGCTTCATTTTTGAAGAAACCTGTTTCACTTTTTGGCGTAAAGGTTTACCTGAATTTTTTGACGGATTATCAGGTTGCCATTCGACCTTGTGAATTTGGCCGTTTACTGCAAATTATTGGAATTACTTTAAAAAGCACTTTTTCTCCAGGAAAAGAATACTATCGGTTGTTATCTTATATTCAGGAATACAAAGCGCCTTTAGATGAGCTTTTAATTGCAGATGAGCATGATTTCAAACATCTTTTAGATACCATTCATATAACAAAAGAATCATATTTGCATCTCTTTTTAACTAAATCTCGAAGAATTCTTTTGAGTGATCAAATTGGGAGAAATGTTTATAAATATCTTCTTCGCACTATCAACAATAGAATTTTGAAAGAACAAATGCCTTTGTCGGGTTATTCCTCAATTTTAAGTGATGAAATCAGGGTCAGAAAAGCGGATTCTCTTTTCGATGGCATGCCATACGTTTTTTCTTTGGTCAAACATAATCCCAGATTTGAGACTCTGCTAGATTGTTTTCCTTCGGTGGAGCATGAAGATGAATTGATTAAAAGATGGGTTAATAAAATGAGTTTGGATAAATCCGCCCTTTACAACCAAATTCCTGGTGAAACCACTTTTGAGAAAACAGAAGAGAGCGTTCGCAGCTTTAATACTCTGTGTAACGAAAAAGGTTTTAATGACGAATATAAACTGCATTTTTTCAATAATTATATCTATGAAAACGGCACCGAACAAACTTGTCATAAATTGATAAAAAAGCTCTTGGATTTGGCAAAATGTTCAAATGTTCCAGATTTTACCTCCTACATTCAATCAAGGTTTGAAGAGATAGATTTTAAAATAGATGACCCGCAGAAAAGTTCGGCTTTAAAAACAATGTATAAAAATGGTTCTCTTTTCGCCATATACGGCTGTGCGGGTTCCGGGAAAAGCACCTTCGCAAGCTATCTTCTTAAAATACTTGGCAAAGAAACAAAAGTGCTTTGCTTGACCAACACGAATCCAGCTTTAATGAATCTAAGAAAGAAATTGGGTGAAGAAGGAACTCAATATTTCACGACATATAGGTTTCTACGTTTGAAAGAAGAAAATGTCCCAGATTGCGATTTTTTAATTGTTGACGAATGCAGTAACATCTCCAATACAGACATGCTTGCCGTTCTTGAGAAAGCTCATTTTAAACTGCTCCTTCTTTTGGGAGACGTGCATCAAATTGAATCAATACAATTCGGCAATTGGTATTCTTTGCTGTTCCGTTTTCTTTTGGACACAGAAAAAATAGAACTTTGTTCAGCCTATCGAGCTCAAAAAAATGAACATTTATTGGACTTATGGAAAGCGGTACGAGAAAACGATGATTCGATATTTGAACTGTTTGAAAAATATAAAGTTTCTAAAAAACTTGGAGATGAGCTATTCGAAACTTCAAGCTCGGATGAAGTCATTCTTTGCCTTAATTACGATGGCTTATATGGCTTGAATAACATTAACAATTATCTTCAAACAAGAAACCCAAATCCTGCGGTTTATTGGAAACAGTATACGTTTAAAAAAGGAGATCCAATTTTATTTATTGAAAACTCTCGCTTTGGTTCCCTGCTTTATAATAATTTAAAAGGGAAAATCGATGAAGTGGAGAAGGACGAAAAAGGCAATCTTCATTTTAAGATTGTGGTTAATAGATCCGTTAATCCTTTTGACCGATTAGAAGGATTTGAGTTAGTAAAGAACTTTGGCGACGGACGGAGCCTTATTGCTTTTTCCGTTAGAAATCCTAAAGATATAGATTATGAAAACGATATGAAGGAGGATTGCAAAATCCCCTTTCAGATCGCTTATGCTGTTTCTATACACAAAGCGCAAGGGCTTGAATACGATTCCGTTAAAATCGTGATAACAAATGAAGTAGAGGAATTAATTACTCACAATATTTTTTACACGGCTATTACTAGGGCAAAAAATGATTTAACGATTTATTGGACACCTGAAACCGAAAGAAAAATCATTAAATCTTTGCAAATTAGAAACAACGCCAGCGATTTCTCCATTCTTCAAAATAAGTTCTCAGACTTGCGCAGATAACTTAAAAGCGGCATTGCGTTTTAGAGGGAAAAATAGATGAGAAAATACGATTTAATCCATAGCCTGCCAGCAATAAAACTTGTTATAGGAAATGGCTTTGACTTATATTGTGGTTTAGAAACTAGATATGTTGACTATTTCAATTCACGTAAAGAAAAATTCGACAGTATACGAAATTGCATAAGTCAGCTTAAAAATGTTGCAACAAAAAATTTTATAAAAGAAGCGTCCATCGATGAATTAGCCGTTCATCTTTCTCCAAAAATCAAAAATATCGAAAAAATAAATGTATGGGATTTTTTGTTTGCAATATTGTCAGATGAACACAAAGACGAAATCGAAAATTGGAACTGGTGTGACGTAGAAAGCATAATGGCAAAATGGCTTAAGGATGGGCCTCGTTCTGAAAACAAATGTGATTGGAATATTGTCTTTGAAGTCTTGAAAAACGATGCAAGTGAAGAGACGATGCCGCTTCAATATCGCTGTTTAGCCGCTTTTGTCCTTTTGAAAAATAATCTTAAAGCTTTTGAAAATGAAGATTCCTATTTTGTTTTTGTATTGGGGCAACTTAATCAATTCGAAAAGGATTTCGGTGAATACATTCAAAACCAACTCATGACTCGAACTGAAAAAAACTTTTGTCTTAGAGAGAGGTTGGAACGGTTTTCTTCTGAATCTGAGAGGACAATACAAGAATTGTGTTCTCAAAACAGAATTACAAGTATTGACACTTTCAACTATGACGCTCCGTCCATCGAAGGCCTTTATAATAGATTTCATCATATAAACGGCGATTTGCAATCGCCGATTTTTGGAGTGGATACGACGTTATTTAAAGCGGATGACCCCAGGTTCATTTTTACAAAAACTAGCCGGAGAATGCATCTTGATATGATGCGCTCTGATAATTTCATGCTGGCAGAATTTAGTAACGTCATTGTTTTTGGTCATTCTTTAAATAGAGCTGATGATAATTACTTCTTTTCAATTTTTGATAAACTCGACATTACAAATTCAAGCAACAATTCAAAAATTGTATTTGCGTATTACGTTTATGATTCTCAAAGGCGTAACGAAATAATATCTTGCGAAAGAAATAAAATTTCTATTCTTTTTCAAGAATACTCTGAATATAAATTTGGAGATTTTCATGGTAACAGGCTGCTTGACGAATTAACTATACAGGGAAAGATTATTATGTATGAAATGCCTGCGTTGCCAAAGAATTATAATTAGTATCAGTCTTTCCAGAGATTTAAAACTTGTTTCTAGAATGCTTTTGCTGCATTTTTTAAAATGTTTTAAATTATGAAAAATATTTCTTTTTAGCTTCTACGTATTTTTCGATGCTCAGATAGGTTTTTGCGTCTTATTTAAGGGATGCAAATTCATTGTTTTCCATTTCTACTAAAAGCGAGAATCTATAAAACTACAAAACGCTTTGCTCTAAAAGACGGCTTTTGCTATTTGCTTTCACCGATGCATTTTTGAACATATTGATCAAATTTTCTTTGTTGAGTTTGAGAGAAGAAAACTCTTCTTTAAATGGATTCTCTGATTGCTTGGCTGAGGGCTTTTTAAACTTTTTGTTTCTCAACAACTTTAGCCAATTAGAAATGTATTCCTCGTCTCCTATAGACAGTAGAGGGATGTAATCATGTATTTTTTACTTTTTTAATCAGTCAAGTTGGGCGGTGTTTAGTGCCCTTAATTCATGAATGCTTTTTAGCCGAAGAAGGGGCAACTGATGACTTTTCAGTATGCCGTAAGAAGATGTACCTCGTCGTCGTGTTTGTTTTCTCTGCCTTGGAAAGGAGGTTTGCCGATAAAAGGGCCTGAAATTACTGCCCAAAGCTAATTTTTCTATTTGTTTATTTCAGGAGTAAAAGCAATGATGGTGACAGAAGCAATAACGATTACATTGGTTGCGATGATTGTTGAAGAGCGGAGAATAAATAATATTATCCTTTTGTTTCGTTTTTAGAACCTTTGGATTTTGTAATCTTCATTAGGGAAAATAAAGGGGAACACTCTTCGCATTCGTTTCCATCAGTGATTGAAAAGAATTTGCGATCCCTTTCATTTTTAGCTTCTCATTCGCTTTAACGAGAAAGTGGAGAGAATAAAACAAAATGGTTTTTCTGAGAAACATTTGAATGGAATGCCTATTTTAGACTTATGACGTGCATTCTTAAAAATGTTTAAATATCAAATTAACGTTAAATGACAAAATAAACGCAACGAAATACGGTTAATTCGATTACTTGGTTAAATTTTCGTTATGATTTTGCAATTACCTTGTCAAAGTTTGACTAAATTAGTCCACTATATGAAAATTTAGGCATACCGAAAACGCTTTCGTGATTCCTGTGACTAAGTAATCGCAAAAGCTCGATTCGGCTGTTTTTGGGCCCGGCCCGGGCCCTTTGGAAGGTCAGATTATTGGAGTTAGTCTGACTTTTCTTTTATCTATTTTTTTGACTCCGAGGGCTTCTAGAAAAGCCTTTCCGAACACCCGTTCTGCCGCCTCGCTGGGCGTTCGATTCCCTTTTCCGGAACGGACGAGCGAATTGATGTTGTCAAAGGCAGAGTCCACGCTTTCCTGGGTCAGCCCGTCGAGCGATTTCCCCTTTGGAAAGACGTATCGCACGAATTCGTGGTTCCTCTCGCATTCGGCTTTGTCGTTTGATCGGTAAGGCCTTGCGTAGAAGGCGCGACATTCGGACGCGCCTGCGAGCTTGGCCGCATCCTCTATCTCGTAGAACCTGGCAAATTCGGTGCCGTTGTCGCATATGCAAGCCTCGAACGCATCCAAAAAACCGGCTTTTATGAGTTTGGACATCACGTTTACTATCGCTTTTTTTGCGGACGTCGGGTCACCTTTCGTTATCAGCCGGCCTATTTGCAGGTTGAACCTGGGGAAGGTTATTGTGAGTATCGCCGTCCCGTCGCCCCTTTTGCCGACGACGGAATCGTATTGGGTGACGATTGCCTTTTTGTGGGCTGCCGTGTAGGCAAGGAAGTCGTCATGCGTCCTTCCGACGAGGGCGCGGACGTCGCGGATGAGGGTTCTCTTCGCCTTCTGCGACTTCGGTGCGCTCCTTTTAAACCGAACGTATCTGCGAAGCTCGTGCGCCTTCACGGATAGGGCGCCGGAATAGACAAGCCTGCGCAACGTTCTTTCGCAGCAGATTTCGCTTGCCCATTCGTTCGCGGCGAAGACGTGGTGGATCGATCCCGTGTCCCTTATTTGCTGGGAAAGGGAATCCAATTTGGCAAGGTATTCGCCAGGAATCCTTGTACCCGACCTCGCCTCGCTTCTCCTCCTTTGCGATTCCTCGCTTGCGTTCTCGTAGTCGTAAAAACGCTTTTCCAGACGGCAATAGGCCTTTTTGCTACAAAAATTGCATATTTCGATACGGCCGATTTTCGCGCACTTGCCTGCGCCTAGGCTTCTTGTCTTGGACCCCCGCTTGATTTCCCTGTAAACGGTGGAGGCGGAGAATCCGATCCTTTCGGCAATTAGCTTCGCGGATTCGCCCTTCGCGATGCAGGCTTGTATCAGCATTCTGTCGTTGATGGTTAACTTAGAGTTTTTGTTGTCCTTTTTGGCCATAGTTTTTCCTCCTTTTCAAAGGCCGGGCCGGACACGTAAATAATAGCATCCTGGCAGAAAAACATGGCTAGATTACCGAAATTGGATGATTTCGCGATTAATTTGTCACCTTACGAAATATCAAATTAAGTTTGATATATTCAAAAATAAATTGATATTAAAATATATTTGTGATATAAATAGCGAATACTAGAGAGGTTTAATATGTCAGTCAGTTATAATAAGCTTTGGAAAAAATTAATCGATGAGAAAATGAAAAAGGTTGAATTAATGAGAAAATCGGGAATTAGTACAAATGCATTGACGCATTTGAGCAAAAATGAAGCTGTCTCAATAGGGATAATTGAAAAAATATGCCTAGCCCTTGGTTGTACTCCAAATGATATATTGGAATTTGTTTCTAATGAAGAGAGAATTGAAAAATGAGGTTGCTATCGTTATTTTCCGGATGCGGGGGAATGGATATTGGATTCGAAGGTGATTTTATTTGTCTAAAAAAATCAATCAACACAAAAGAACATCCAAATTGGGTGAAAGAAGACTATGGCAAATGGGTTCGTCTAGCCCCAACTTCTTTCAAGATAGTTTTTGCAAATGACATTCGCCCTGATGCTAAAACGGCTTGGGTATCATATTTTGGAAAACGCATAAAAAATGCGGGGAGAATTTATCATCTTGATAGTATTGTTGATCTTGTCAAAAAAGCAAAAAATGGGGAGAAGGTTTTTCCAAAAAATATTGATATTGTAACAGGCGGCTTTCCTTGCCAAGACTTTTCGATCGCAGGAAAACGGCTTGGACTTAACTCACAGAAGAACCATCTTGGAGTTGCTTTGGCAAAAGACGAACCTTCAATTGAAAGCCGTGGCCAATTATATATGTGGATGAGAGAAGTTGTTTCGCTAATTCAGCCGAAGCTTTTTATTGCTGAAAATGTTAAAGGGCTAACGAATCTAGAGGGCGTAGAACAAATTATCGAACACGATTTTGCTGAAGCTGGCAATGGCGGATATCTTGTTGTACCAGCTAAAGTTTTGTACGCACCTTATTTCGGAATTCCGCAATCTCGAGAACGTGTCATATTTTTTGGCTTTAAAAAAAGTGCATTAAAAAAAGAAGCTAGAGAAGCATTATCTCAAAACATAATACCATTGAAATATGATCCATATCCAAAGAAAACTCATGGTGAGGGTCTATATCCAATCGTCACGTGCTCCGATGCTTTAGCTGATTTAAATGAACCGGAAAACAGCAATGATTTGGCTCAGGTGAGCTATTCTAAAGCAAAATATATGGGAAACCATTGTCAGGGTCAAATAGAGATTAAACTCGATTCAATTGCGCCAACTATTAGATCAGAGCATCATGGTAACATTGAGTTTAGAAGATTGAGTGCTGAGAATGGTGGTGAGCATTTTAATGAACTAAAACAAGGATTAAAGGAGCGCCGTTTAACAGTACGTGAATGTGCTCGATTGCAAACGTTTCCGGATGATTATGAGTTTGTGATAAAAAAGAACGGACAAACAAGAGGAGTTTCATCCAGTGATGCTTATAAGATAATAGGAAATGCTGTCCCGTGTGTTTTGGCATATAATATTGCGAAAAACATCGAAGAAAAATGGCACTTATATTTTCAGGAAAGTAAATTATGATAGTGTTAGAAAATTCAAGGCCGACTTTGTCGGAATTCGTTGAACTGATGAAACTGACGGATGAGTATCTTAATAAAAAAGCAATTGAGAACCCCGACTATTTTGCCAACCGGGGAGGGGTTTTATTGGAAGATGATGTTAAAAGCGCTTTGGATGAATGCGCTAAAGGCACGCCCTTTGAAAATTCAATTCAAAAAATATCCGGTCAAAAATTTCCTGATATTATTGCGGCACATTTTTTTGGCGTTGAAGTCAAAAGCACCAAAGAAGATCATTGGAAAACGACAGGAAGCAGCATTCTTGAATCATCTCGTGTTCCTAATGTTGAAAGAATTTTTTTGACATTTGGCAAATTAGGTGGGAAACCTATTGAATTTATTTCCCGCCCATACGAAGAGTGTTTGTATGATATAGCGGTTACCCACATGCCTAGATATTTAATAGACATGAAATTAGAACATGGAAATACTATTTTTGATAAAATGGGCGTTTCTTATAATGATTTAAGAAAAATGAAAAATCCAGTTGAGCCAGTTTCTAAGTATTATCGAAGCCAATTAAAACCGGGCGAAAGCTTATGGTGGACTGGTGATAATGCTAATGAAACTGTTTCTGCGAAAATTAAATTGTGGAACAACCTTTCGAAGAACGAAAAACATTTTTTTACTACGTATGGTTGCGTGAATTTTCCAGAAGTGTTTAAGGGACAATATGATGGATACGCACTTTGGCTCACGTCACGTGGCGTAGTGGATTCTCATATTAGAGATCAGTTTTCTGCAGGAGGCCAAGAAAAAATTTCCCTTTTGGACGGCTCTGTTGCCAATCTTCCTGGAGTTTATAGACGAGTAAAGGAAAATCTAGATATTTTTTTAAAGATTATGTCTCAACAAAACACGCATGCATTTTTTGATTCTGAAATTGTGGACGACCTTACTTTGAATAAAAGACTGTTTGTTTGGTCAGATGAGGTTTCTCGTTTTGCTAAAGTCGATTATTGCAAATCTATGGCAGCTTTAAAAGCGTTTTTTTCTTCATACGCTATTGACTTCTCTTTTTGGGAACATTAAAACATTCAACACCTATGTTTCGCTCCATACTTTGACGTATAGAGAGCTTTGGCTGAGATATCAAAAGAACAAAATGTGTAACGAATTCGGCTCAAGTATTTTATGGCTGCCTAATCTTTCCTTGCTAATTTTATCTTGGAAATATACTTTTTAAGTGATTTTTGTGAATGAAGTGTTTTCAATTAGGGAGTATAAAAAGTTCTAGGTTATTGTCTGATGACATGATTTACGGTTTAACGTATTCTGACCCGGTTGCAAGGCCGTCTTTTGATTAGGCGAGCGAGCCTCATTTCTCTAAATTCATTGAAAAGAATGCAGAAGAAGGAGAGCCTTTCCCTTTTGCGGTATGATAGAACTTAGTTGGAATCTTATCCATAAACGTAAGCGGAATAGCGGAAGGCGTTCGGGAGGATGGTGATGAACAACTTAGATTTAATAAAAGTCGAGAAGGAACTATTCAAATCGGAAAAAGGTTTCGAAAACCTAAAACAAAACCAACAAGTCCTCCTTTTGAAATGTTTGAAGAAGACGCATAAAGTGAAAAACGTTTTCTCTAAGAGAGGGTATGGCATCCTTTCAGACGGACTTTTTGTCGAAAACTATTGCTTAGAAAGGAATGATAAAGGCAAACTTTTGTCGGTAAAGCACTTAGAGAGATTTAATGACTTCAAGACATATTTCGATTATTTGGATGGGGACGTGTATGCGAATTCCTGCTATTTCGGGTATGAATTCAGCGAAAAAGAAATTAAAGAATTCAATCTTCAAACAGAGCGTTTGAATTTCGAGTCGTTTATTGACTTTGACGTAGACGATGCGAAAAACGAATTGACTCATGAACGAGAAAAAGACGAACGCTCGATTGCTAAACATAGAAATGGGTTTCACAAATGGATCATGCAAGAACACTTCGCCAATACCCCAGAAGAATTCGGTGAGCTGCTCAAAAAATACGATTACAACAAAGGGGTTGCCTTCCTTTTGATAAAAAACGGTGATCAAAAGTTAAAAGACGCAGCATATAAGTGGTTCTCCCAATATGAGTTCACTTATTTCATTGACATGATTGTCCTCTTTGGTGAGGAAAAGACGAAGGAATACATTGATGGATACAATCCCGCTTATTATGTTGAGCAAACCATCTATCGAAAGAAACGGGAGCTGAAGGACATGTTCGAGGTCTGGAAGAGCGGGGAGGTGCGTTCTGAAATCAAAAAGAAAGGCTATATCGAGGACATCGGTGTTTATTACGTTACAAGGAACTATAAAGCTCCCGGATTTGCCTTTTCTTCTTTCACGAAATATTTTCTTACTTTTGATGAGTTTGCTAAAGAAGCCAATTATGACTTAAAGGACGCTCATCTATCGAAAGCCCCGCTTGATGAAACTTCTTTGAAGAATTGTATTGTTGATGACACGACAAAATTACCAACCACTTCGGTCAAAGGAGATCCATCATTTAGTATCGTTGGAAAACGTTATAGCAATGAACGTTTTTATGTGAGCGTCGAGATGGATTATGGGAAAACCACGACGAGAAAAGACTATATTTTCGACTACATATGTGATTTCATTCATTTTTTGAAGAAAGACTTGTCGGATGCAGACTTATATGACTGCAATAATATTTCACGCCTAAGTAAAATAACGGGTCTAAACGTTGAACGAACAAAAATGAAATTGGATGGCATCGAAGCTTTTAACTTGCAAAAAGAGGAAGGCCTTATTCTTTCTTCTTTGCCTTGTGTGTCTTTCGAGGAGACGAAAAACAATGAACTAGAGACTCTTAACCAATATAGATTGGCCTCAGCAGAGCAAAACGAATACACGCTCCCCGTATCTTATATGAGTGACATACATCTTACGCATAAATTATTGACTAATTCTTGCAAGACGGTATACGATGCGAAAGAAGAAATTCGTGAACTCTCGAATGCTTTCTTTAATGAAACGCAAACTAAGATTTCTTTGTTTGCAGGCGACCTTACTGACAAATTCGATTTATACGAGAAATTTTTGAAACACCCAGCCTCGTTCCGCCACAGGAATAAGTTTTTCTTTACCTTAGGCAATCACGAGCTTTGGGCTTTCCCGAATCAAAGCCTGGAAGAAACAATAACCAAATATAGGCTTCTTTTGGAGGATGAAGGGATTCATCTTGTTCAGAACGACGCCTATTATTTTCCGTCCGCTGATCCTCTTTTCTTAAGAGATCCCATAAGAATTAGCGAACAGGAATTAAAGGACTTGTCGTCTGATGAGCTCCATAGAAAACTGAGGGATGCCTCCCTTATTGTTTTCGGAGGGATTGGCTTTGCTGGCGCCAATCCTACGTTTAACGCCAATAACGGCATTTATCAAAACGTTTTGAATAGAGGAAAAGAAATAGAGGAAACTAAAAAGTTCTGTACCTATTACAAGAAAATCGTTGATGCGGCAAAAGGAATGAACCTCATCGTGCTCACTCATATGCCAGTAAGGGATTGGTTTGGGAAAGAGGAATATGAGCTGGGGGTTCTATACGTTAGTGGTCATACTCACAACAACTATAGATACGATGATGGAGTAAAGAGAGTCTATTCAGACAACCAATCTGGATACACGTCTAAAACGATTTTCTGGAAAGAAACGTCCACCGGTTTTGGATTTGACTGGTTTAAAGACTATAAGGATGACATCTATCCCATAAGCCTTGCCGATTACCGGGTGTATTATCGTGGAATCAACGAGAGGATGAACCTCAAGAAAGAACCTGGGCAACTATATCTTTTAAAACGAGATGGCTTGTATATGTTCCTTTGCAAAAATGAAAAACTATATTTCATGCAAGGTGGGAAAAAACTAAATTTAGATAATCAAGACGTTGAATATTATTATAAAAAGATGGAGGTGTATGCGAATTCTATCAAAGAATGTCTTTTCGAATACGAATTGGCCCAAAATCGCATAGCAAACGAAATTAAAAAGATTGGCGGTAGCGGCCTCGTCCATGGCTGCATCATTGACATCGATTTCTTTAATCATGTCTATCTTAACCCGCTTGACGGGAAGATGACCCCTTACTGCGCTTCCTTTATGACCGCTAAAGCGGCATATCAAAATATCGCCAGCCTTCTAAGCGATAAATGTCCAGCGCTGTATTCCAAATATCAAGCGTTCATTGATGAAAAAAACGACAACTCTTTAACCTTTTTAGGTGATAATAAAATTTCAAAAAAGACACACTTCGTAACGGATACGGCGATGTATCGCATTTCCAGACTGATAAAACAGCTTCAATTCATTGGGAATCATGGCTTGATAAGGAAATGGAATGACGAGATCGCTAACAAGGCATCTAAAGAGGAGGGGTTTCTTATTTTGAGAGATATGCTTATCGGAGAAGAGCAATAAGAATCAACGCTCTCTTTCAACAAAAAAGCCTTGAAGACATTCTTGCCCTCCAAGGCAAATTTCTTATATTTTTGGTGCGCCTGGCAGGAATTGAACCTGTATGAGTCGCCTCATTAGATCCTAAGTCTAACGTGTCTACCATTCCACCACAGGCGCAGTGAGGTTATTATAAGCGTCCTAAGGAAAAGAAAAAATATGGAAAAATGACTTTCTTTCTATGATTTTGCGGGAATGCTATACTACCAGTGTTATGAAAAAAGTCATTATTTCTGATTTCTTTGGCGTGATAAGCGATGAGTGCGCGCCCGTTTTCTTTAAGAAATACGTTACCTCACAAGGATATAACCTCCTAACGGATAAATATTTCCATCCGGGTGATAGGGGTGAGATTCGTTTCGAGGATATCGTGAATAACGTTCACAATGATTTCGGGTTTGATAAAGAACGATTAAAGAAGGAATTTCTTGATAGGCCCGCTCCGCATACAGAATATATCGAACTTCTTAGGAAGCTTAAAAACGAGGGACACCGGATTCTCCTTCTTTCTAATACCTGCGATACCATCGTCCCTTATTTGCTGAATAAATTTGGCATAGAAGATCTTTTTGATCATCTCTACCTTTCCTATCAGATTAAGAAAACCAAGCCTTCTTTAGAGATATTCCGTTATCTGCTTAAAGAGGAAAGGCTGGCTCCAAGGGATTGCATCTTCATCGATGATAATCCGACCAATATCGATGCCTCCCTTCAAGTGGGGATGCATGGCATCCTTTTCCATAACGACAAGGAAACCTTAGAATTGATAGAGCATTTAGCAAAAGAATAACAAGGAGAGACACATATGAAAAAAGATTTAGGAATTAAACCGTATTTCTTCCCGATGCCTGTCGCTTTGATTGCGACTTATGACGAAAAGGGCAAAGTGGACGTCATGAATATGGCCTGGGGATGCATGGTGGATAACAACATGATCCTTTGTTGCCTTAGCGAGGATCATAAGACCGTCAAAAATCTACGATTAGGGAAAGACTTCACGATTTCCATCGCTAACAAAGAGCACGCTCCAGAAGCGGATTATTTTGGCATCGATTCCGGGAATACGGTTCTCGATAAGTTCGAAAGAAGCGGGATTCACGCAAGAAAAAGCGAACATGTGGATGCTCCCATTCTTGATGAATATCCTCTGAATATCGAATGCAAGCTCCACGCTTTAAGGCATGATGAAGACGGCAATTTCTTCGCGTATGGAGAAATCGTGAACGTCTTGGCTGATGAGTCTGTTCTTGATGAGAATGACAAAGTGGATGTCTCTAAGCTCCATGCCATCTGCTTCTCTCAAATCGACTCCACCTATTACGAGATAGGAAATCCTGTAGGCAAGGCTTGGAATATCGGCCTTCCTTATCATAAGAAATAATAACGGGCAGGAAAAACCTGACGTCTTTTTCGTTAAAAAGAAAGAATGGAATGCCTATAATCATTCCAGAGGTTAAATTATGGTCAAAGCTTATGTAACTGGCGCTGGTGGAATCATCGGAAGCCACCTTGTCGAATATCTTCATAAATCGGGATATGAAGTCAAAGGTTCCTATTACACCCCAACCGTGGATCTAAATGACATCAATAAAGAAGGGGTGGACCTTTTTGAGTTAGATGTCCGTGACCACGAAAAGATGAAAGCGTTCATCAACGAGTATCTTCCGGATAAGATTTTCCATCTTGCCGCCCAATCGCGCCCTACCGAATCTTGGGAAGATCCCTATTATACGATGGATGTGAATGTGAAAGGGACGGTCGGCCTTTTCGAAGCCATCAAAGCGGCAAAGAAAACCCATCCGGAATACGATCCTATGGTGGTGGCCATCTCTTCTAGCGCTATCTATGGCGAAGCCCTTCTTTCCTATTCTCCGGATAATCTTCCTAAAGAAGACTGCGCTTTATTGCCCCTTCATCCTTATGGGGTATCCAAAGTAGCAGAGGATCTCACCTGTTTCCAATATTTCAGAAACTTCGGCATTAAAAGCGCCAGAGTCCGTCTCTTTAATTGCACAGGGCCCCGCAAGATTCAAGACATTACCGGCGATTTCACCAAACGTGCGGTGGAATTGGAGATGAAAGGGGATAACCATCTTATTGTGGGGAACCTCTCTGCTTTAAGAGCCATCATCGATGCGCGTGACGTTTGCGTGGCCTTGGAAATCCTTTCCCGCAAAGGCGTTCCGGGTGAGGCCTATAATATCTGCTCTTCCCATATCTTCAAGATGTCCCATGTGGTGGAATGCATCGAAAAGATCATGGGCGTGAAGTATGAGCTTGTCCTAGATCCGAAGCTTCTTCGTCCTGCCGATGAAAAGCTTTATGCCGGCAATTGCGATAAGATGAAAGCTCTAGGCTGGAAAGAAACATACGAGTATGAGCAAACCGTCAGGGATTGCATCAACTATTGGCGATATAAGCTAGAAGGAAAGAAGCTTTCTTAATCTCTATTTGACGTTCTATCAGTCGGGTTTAACGCCCGACTTTTTTAATAAGAGAGACTATACAGTGTATGAAATGGGCTTTATTTTTCCTTTTCCTCATTGCCATATTCATTCATGGAAGTATCAGAAAACGATACTGAGAAAGAAATAAAAAACAAAAAACCAGCAAGAAAACATTTTCTTATTGAAAGTCTTTAGCAAAAGGGTTCAAACGCTATCATTAATTTCTTTACAAAAACTAAAAATAACCGATAAGAACGAATAAAAAGAGTGGTTTTTATTTCTTTACTTATTTTTCTTCGCCTTTTCATAATAGGTCGAATTCAGATGTGCTAGGTGGGGAATGGCATGTCTCATTCTTTGAAATGTGGCCTTTGCTAAAAGAAACCTTTGAGATATGAATGTGAATCCGTTTTCCTTTCTTTCCTATGAAGAGCTAAGGACGATTCTTCAAAAAGGTGACGATTCTCTTTTGGGAAAGGCTACTTTGGCCTACAAGAACCCAAATTATCGAAGAAGCGTATCTTCTTTAGAGAAACTCTTACCATCTTTTCCTTTGGCTATAGAGTTCCTATATTTCCGTTCTCTTTCGAAAATCCATCTAAAGGATAATCGGAAATACAAAGATTTAAACGATCCTCTTATTGCCCATGCAGAAGATTTATTCGCTTTCTTTGAGAAACATCCTTCTTTTGAGGAGGTATTTCAAAGAAATCTGTATCTGGCTTTTCTTTTGACTTATCTTCCTAATTATGGGAAACAAGAATTCGTTTACGGCTACCCAAATAGTCTTTATGGAGAAGGGGTATATGATTATTCTCTTCTTTTGAATAGGCATGGGTTGACTTATTTACGGAAAGAGTATTCAAAATCCTTTCAAAAAGAAGGGGACGTTCATCATTTCTTCACCCTCTTAGAAAGAGAAACCCTTTCTTTGCTTCTAAGGAATCCGTTCATAAAAAAGAAAGATTACCTGGAACACAAAAATATCAAAGGAAGATACACGGAATTAAGAAAAGCCTCTCTCAAAGAGAAAGAGGACATCCTTTTTCGCCTTCAGAATATCGGCTGCATTGAGATGCTTTCCTCACATCTTAATCTCCTTGAAGGAGGCTTCTTTCTCCTGTCCTGTTTTTCCTTTGAAAAATAATCGTTGAAATGATTTATCCCCTATGTATGATAAGATTGTAAAGGGCTTACTATATGAAAGCATCCAAGGCGTTTTTTGCCTTATGGAATCTTATCAGGCCTAAAAAGATGATAAGCGAGACGGAAAAGGAACGATGCATCTTTGTCTGACTTGGGAGAGAAAAACAATGAGCTTGAGAAAAATAAAAACTTTCCCTTTGTTGTTTATATTCTTGCCTTTTTCCCTCTGCTCATGCTCTAGGAGTCCTATCACTTTCTTTAATTCCTTTAGTAGATACGTTTCGGAAGATGGAGTCATGATTTTAAAATGCCAGCTTAATAAGAGATCCGGTTTTGGCAAATTAAAAATCAATGATAAATATGAGATGTTTAAATGGCGATCTGACTGGAATGGATACGGGCTATGGGCGAGAGCGGGGGAGGATATCTTTCTTTTTCATCGAATTTCCTAAAAACCGTGGCTTCACCCTAACAAGAGATGAAATAACCATATCCCGTGATCCCCTGAATGGGTATAAGAATGTCTTGCCTGAGCTTGACAATTGGACTTCCACGATTTCTAAAGAGAAAGATCTTTCTGACGAAGAAATCGATGCTAGATATTGCACGAGCGTCCTCTTTGAAAACCAAGACCTCAGCCTTCGGTTCTATCTTGATAAAATTGGCGTCTTACTCGATGGAAAATACACTCTTGTTTTGAATGAAGACAAGACTTTCTATTTGAAAAGAGACTACTCAAAAAGAGGAGAAGGAACGTATCAAACAACGAAAGATTGTTTATATCTCTCTTTTGATAGGGACGATCTTTTTAATTCAACCGGAGAAACTGTTCCGTTTAAAATGATTGATAGAGACTAAAAACATAACCCTTGGATCCGTTTTCAAGATTCCATCCGTTCTTGTCTTTATGTGTGTTTTTAAGTCGGTTCAAATCTTTAAAAGAAAGAGAACGGCGGAGGACATGCTTAAGCTCAACGTTTTTTATATGTCATTTATGGTAAATCTGATGAACAATGGCAATTCATAAGGGAATGCCCTTGGGAAATGATGGATATCCCTAACTTTGATAAATGATGACGTCTACTCTTCCTAGCCTCTTTTTGCTAGTATATTGATGTGAAAAACTATCTTTCGATTTTAGACAACCTGCCTTCGAATATCCTTCAAAGGGGCAAGGAATATTTTCAAGAAGGCAAAGTTAAGGATTTTCAATATGCTGATGGAGGATGTTTGGCAATCATTGAAGGAAAAAAGAAATATCACGTTTCCTTGCGTTTAAACAATGACGGTTCTTTTTCTTATCATTGTTCCTGCCCTTATCCTCATCTTTGCAAGCATGTGGTTGCCTTAGCCTATATGGCAAATGAGGAGGAAAAGAAGAAATATCAAAACATCTATGGGGAGCTTCTTTCTCAGATTCGTTCTGTGTCTTTCTTGGAATCTTTAGAAGAATTCAAAGGATTGCCTTATAAGATAAACGGGTTTTTCAACCAGCTAAACGAAGAAGAAAGAAAGAAACTGATTGTTCTTTATCTTGCCAATATGGCAAAAGTCCCTCTTTTCTTTGAAAACGGGAATATCGTGGAACGTATCTCTTTATTCGAAGAGAAAGGAAAATGGACTGACGCCTATTTAGAGGAGATTATTCAAGAGGTTTTGCTATCCTTAAAAGAGGATTTGGAGGGAAGTTTCCGTTTCCTTACTTCTCTTTTAAAAGAAGAAAGAACATCTTCTTTCATCCAACGTTACCTAGTGAATGGGAATGAAAAAGAGGAAGTTCAAGCTAAGAATTGCCTTGTTTGCCTTTCTGGAAAGAACCTTCCTCGTGAATTATTGCCTGAATTCGTTCTTCTTTTGGCAAAGAAATCTCCTCGGCTTTTGCTTGAGAAAGACCTACGTAACGCCATAAATTTCTATAAAGAGGAAAGAGATGGGAAGGACGTCTCTTTCCTTTTGAAGCTTCTTTTCGTTAAAGGAGGGGAAGACTCTCTCCGGGAAGAGGATTTCTCTTTCCTTCAAAAGATAGGTTTAACGAATGATGCAAGAGAACTTGCTCTTTCTCTTCTTAAGAAGTCTGAAGATCTTTCCTCTTACCTTCGTTATCGCAAGATGTTCTCTCCTTCGGAGTTCCTTCGCCTTTCGTATGAGGTGGAGAATATCATCCGTTATAAGAAATTCAAAAATGCCGTCCTTCTCATCGATGGGAAAGATTATTTCCCGGATCTTTATGAAGATTTCTCCTATGCTCTTCTCTCTCCCAAAGATATCTTTCTTCTCAGAGATTTCTTGAAGGACAAGAAAGAGATTTCCCATCTTGTTCAGATTTCGCATAGAAGATTAGAGGCGGAATTTAAGAAAAAGAAAAGAAACAAAGAATATTTCTTTTATCTTCTTTTCCTTGATTTCTATCAAGACGATTCTCTTTCTTATTATCTTTTCTCCAATGAAGTCAAAGAAGATATAAATGAGCCTTATTGGAAAGGAGTATGGCTTTATCTTCTTGAAAGAAATCATCTTCTAGGACGCATCTCTTTTTATTCTTATGAAGGAGCTGACCCATGTTTTTAAGAAAAAACAAAGAAAAAGGGTTAGAGAGGGTGAAGGAGTATCTGACCTTCTTTGGAGTAAAAGACGTTTTTAACGATCTCGAAAAAGGGAAATACCATATCTGTTTCCAATATAATCAAACGAAGGAATGCCTAATTTACGACGCTTATTGGATAGATTATTCTTTTCTTCCTAAGAATAGTTTCATCGAGATAGAAGTCTCTTCGAATGGTCTTCTTTTAGAAGAGGAGCCAGATATTTATCAAATGGCTCTTTATGCTTATCTTTTCCAAATTGAGAATGAATTGGACGCAGAGACTCTTAAGAAACGTTACTTGAGCATTCTCCTTCTTCTTGACGAAGCGCCGTCTTTAGAGGAAAAAGAGCAACTGGAACGAAGCAAGCTTCGTCAGGAATTCCTCTCTCTTTTCGATGAAAAAGGAGGGGAGAGCCCTCTTCCTTTGAATGAGCCATCGACCGGAAAATGGGATCTTATCACCCGTTTCCAACAAAAAGAGGGGAGATACGCTCTTTCTTTGGAGATGTGGGATGGAGAAGAAAAGAAAATACCTATTTCGCCCATCATTCCTTTCTTAGAGAAGTATTCTGAGGAAAGCGCCTATCTGTATCATGATTCGCTCTATTCTTTAGAGCATCGTTTCTTCTTAGAGAAAGGGCAAACAATCCTAGGATACCTTGTAGCATTAACGCGTGGGACAAAAGACTCCTTTTCGAATGAGATTCTTCTTAGCGAGGAAGAATTTGGCGATATGGTGGAGATTCTTTTGGGAGAGAACCTTTACCTTGATGGGGAAAGCTATTATGTGATGAAAGATACCTTTAAAGCGGGTTTCCGTTATAAAAATAATGGGGATTTGGAGCTTATTCCGCCAATTGAGCAATATAAGCGTTGCCATTCTTTGTTATTGCGCAACGGCCTTCTTTATTTCGATGAGTATTCCTATGTCGTCACCCTCTACCGTTTTGCGAATCTAACATCCAAAAAGGTCTTCGCCTTCTTCTTGAAACACGGTTTGAAGGATGCTTCTTTGATAAAGGACATCCTTAAAAAGAAAATGGTTCTCTCTTCTTCTTTGAAAAGCGCTGATATAGCCGATCGGTTCCAAATCAATTTATATGTCGATATATCGGATAATGGATCCCTTTCTTTCAAAACGGTCTATCTTCTTTGCGAAAGAGAGGTAAAGAAAGAAGAGGCGTCGCTTAACGCTGCCTTTGGAAGCGAGATTGCCCTTTATTTAGCGGAACTGGAAAGCCTTGGCGGAAAAGAAGAAGGCATTCAGGAGAATCAAAAAGAAGCTTTGAAATTCCTCCAAAGCGATCTTTCTTCCTTGAAAAAGAAAGCGAAAATCTTTCTTTCGAAGAAGCTATCTCGAAGCAAAATCACTCATATGGGTGCCATATCTTTGCACATCGAACGCCATGAAGACTGGCTTTCTTTGAACGTGAAATCAAAGAGTTTCTCTTCCGAAGAGCTTTCTTTGATACTCGAGGCCTATCGCAAGAAAAAGACTTATCTTCTTTTAGGGGAGAATATCATTCTTCTTGACGATCCAAAGGTTCAAGAGCTAAACGAAATCAAGCAAAAAGAGAAACTAGACCACGCTTTTGAAAAAGAGCACATGGCTTTTTCCGAGGCTTTTCGCCTTGAGAATGAATACGGGGATGGCCAGATTAAACTAGAGAAAGATTCCTCCTTAAAAGAAGCGTTCCTTTCCTTAAAGAATTTCAAGGAAGGCAAGGTGGAGCTTAAGCCTTCCATCGAGAAAGTCCTGCGCCCTTATCAAAGAATCGCGGTTCAATGGCTAGATTGCCTTTATAAAAATCATCTTGGCGGCATTCTTGCGGACGATATGGGATTAGGAAAAACGTTAGAGACCATAGCCTTCTTGTCCAGCTTAAAGAACAAGGAACCCTCTCTTATCATCGCTCCGAAAAGCGTCATCTATAATTGGGAAAAAGAATTTCATTCCTGGGATAAAGAAGCCAAAGTCATCGTGATTGACGGTTCAAGAGATAAAAGATTAGAAACCATATCCTCCATAAAGGAAGACGAAAAAGTCATATACATCACTTCCTATGATTCATTAAGAAACGATTTATCCGCTTATCTTCCTCATCATTTTGATACGCTTATCACGGATGAGGCTCAATTGATCAAGAACTATTCGGCTTTGAAATCGAAAGCGGTGCGCAACATATCTTCTTACACTCGCTTTGCTTTGACGGGGACACCAATTGAGAATTCCATGGGGGACCTATGGTCGATTTTCGATTTTCTGATGCCGAATTACTTGAATACGTATGGCATTTTCAAACAACGTTATATTCTGGCAGGAAATCAAGAAGAGGCGCGTTCTTCTTTAAGAAAGAGGATTACGCCATTCTTGCTTAGAAGAACAAAGAAAGAAGTTCTAAAGGAGCTACCCAACAAAGTTACGGAAGTGGTTACTTTGACAATGGACGAAGAATCAAGGATCCTTTATTCTTCCGTCTTGGAAAAAGCCAAAAAAGAGCTCCAAAAAAGCAAGGAAAACATTGCGGAGAATCATGATCGTTTCTCTTCTTTCTCTTTTTTGCCAGTGTTGACTTCCCTACGGGAAATCTGCGTTAATCCCTCTTCTTTTTTCGAAAATGTCAAAGGGATGTCCACCAAATTCTCTTACATTATGGAATATGCCGAAAAGAGCATCTCCAACGGCCATAAGCTTTTGATTTTCTCTTCCTTTACGAAGGTGCTGGACAATCTTCGCGATAATCTAAAAGAGGAAGGAATTGCCTCGTATTACATTTATGGCGAGGTAGATGCTAAAAAGCGGCTTGAATTATCCAATAAGTTCAACAAAGAGAAGGAAGTGTCCGTTATGCTTGTTTCCTTAAAAGCAGGGGGGACGGGTCTTAATTTAGCGGGCGCTGACGTGGTGATTCATCTTGATCCATGGTGGAATATCGCCTCGGAAGAGCAAGCGACGGATCGGGCTTACCGCATCGGTCAAAAACGCCCTGTCACCGTTTTAAAACTGATCTGCCACGACTCCATTGAGGAAAAGGTTCTTCTCCTCCAGCAATACAAGAAGACTTTATACGATGAATTGATTCGTTCTGGCGAGAATGCGATCTCTTCTCTCTCAGAAGAAGACATTGCTTTCTTGCTTTCTTAGTGTTGTCTCTTCCGAAGAATGATAAAATAAGATAGTTTCGTAGAAACTATTTTTGATATGGCGGAAAAAGCGGAGAAAACAAGGGAAAAAACAAAGACGAAGAAATCCTATGTGATTTCTTTTGCTTTGGTGGTTATTCTAACTTTGGCCACCCTCTTTATTTCCTTATATAGCGCTGGGGAAGGGGATTTCCTTTTGGGCGCCAATCAGATATGGGACGCCTTAACCACCTGTTCGCCATTTTATCTGATCGTGATCGCTTTGGTTATGGTTTTGACTTATTGCATCGAAGCCATCGTCATGGTGGTTTTCTGCCGTCTCTATACCCGCCATTATTATTTTCATCAAGGCTTGGCGAATTCTTTCATCGGGGCTTTTTATAATAACGTCACGCCTGGGGCTTCAGGGGGGCAGGTGATGCAAGTCTACACCTTGAAGAAGCAAGGGATAGAGGTCTCCAATGCCGCTTCGATCATGGTTATGTGGTTTATCATTTACCAAATGGCGCTGATTTCATTTGATGTTTTTGCCATCCTTTTTGAGTGGCGCGCGATTTCTTCCATCGGCTCCTTTAAGATTCCCAATGTCGATTTGTTTGGTTGGGATGGCACCGTTACTCTTCTCCCTCTTATCGTAATCGGCTTTGCTTTGAATTTAGGCGTCATCGTCGTTCTTTTCTTGATGAGCTATTCCCATCATTTCCACAATTTCATCATGCATTATATCGTGGGCTTCTTAGGGAAGATCCATATCTTGAAGAATCCGGATAAGACAAGAGAGAATCTTCGCGTTCAGGTGGAAAACTTCAAGATAGAGTTGCGCCGTCTTCAATCGAATGTCCCTGTGACGGTATTTATCTATTTATGTCTTCTTCTGGTTTTGGTTCTTCGTTTCTCGATTCCTTATTTTTCCGGTCTTGCTTTGGGTGCTTTTGGGCCAAATGAAGGATTCGACATTCATATGTTCTTCGATTGCGCTTTCCGAAGCGCCTTCCATCAAATGATCACGGGCTTGATTCCTTTGCCTGGTTCAGCAGGGGTTTCCGAGCTTTTCTTTAACGCTATTTTCAATGGCTTCTATGTTGAAACGCAAGCCGTCGTTGATGGCTCTTTGGTAATCACAAGAAACGCCTCATCGAATATTGTTGCTGCCCAGATTCTTTGGCGTGTGGCAACTTATCACCTTGTTGTCATCGTTTCGGGCTTTGTGGCCTCTTTATACCATTCCCGCCCAAAAGAGAATTATACTTACGCCAATCGCCAGACTTTCGTGAATCTTCAGCTCGATACTTATGAAGAAAGAAAACGTTCTGTGGATACCATGTTTGAAACAAGGCAGCTTTCCCGTTCCTCTATTCGCAAGAAAATCCTTTCGAACACCATGGCTAAAGATTTTGGGCAGGAAACAGGGGATGATTATATCGTGACGAGCTTGCCGAGTAAGAAAAAGAGGAAAGACGAATGAGGCCGATTATTTTTTCTGATACCTTTCCGCCAGAAATCAATGGGGTTTCTACTTCCGCAGGAACCCTTTACCAGGCATTTAAAAACCATGGGGAGAGCATCATGGTCTGCACGACTAATTTTTACGCGAACGAAATGAATTTGGATGGGGACATCCTTCGTCTTCCTGGCGTCCGCATGAAAATGTACGATTATCGTTTGGCTGGCTTATATTCTCTCAAAGGGAAGAGACTCATTTCCGAATTTAAGCCGGATGTCGTCCATATCCAAACCGATGCCGGAGTCGGCCAATTTGGCTTTCTTATCGCAAAACAGCTAAAGATACCCGTTGTCTATACCTTTCATACCGCTTTAGAAGACTATACCTATTATGCGACGAGGGGATATTTTGACCGTATCGCGAAAGGAGCGGTTCGTTCCTACGTGCGTTATAAATCATCGGAAGCGACGGAATTTATCACCCCATCCTTGAAAACGATGGAATATATGCGCTCCATTGGCGTCGATGCCTATATCAATGTCATTCCAACGGGCATTGATTTCTCAAAATTCGCCAAAGAGAATGTCGATTTGAAGCGCGTTGAAGAAATCAAAAAAGAACATGGGATATCATCTGATACTTTCGTGATTCTCTCTTTAGGGAGAGTCGCTAAGGAGAAGAGCATCGATGTCTGTTTGAGAGGGTATGCGCGTTATTTGGCATCTTCGCCAAAAAGAAAGACGGTGTTTGCCATTGTTGGCGGGGGACCTGCGTTAAATGAGCTTAAAGAACTTGTCAAAGAGCTTCATATAGAAGAGCACGTTCTTTTCTTTGGGCCGGTAAAGCCGACTGAGACTCCGCTTTATTATCAAATCGGCGATCTTTTTGTGAGCGCCTCTATTACCGAGACACAAGGTCTTACTTTCATGGAAGCGATGGCTTCCAACCTTCTCCTTTTAGCTCGATACGACGATACCCTCTTGGGAACGATCCATGATGGGAAAAACGGCTTCTTTTTCCTAGATGAGGAAGACATGGCTAAGAAGATGGGCGAAATTATCTCTCTCCCCGAAAAAGAGAAGGAGCGGGTTCGTTTAGAAGCGCTCAATGGTCTTTCGGAATATTCCCTTGATAAATTCTATGAACGCGTCAAGAAAGTCTATGAAAGAGCCATCCAGAGGAATTGGTAAATGGAGAAAAGGGTCACAAGCATCAAGGAAAATAAAAAGAAAAAGACCTTTGAGGTCTCTTTCGGCTTAGAGAAACTGACTCTATCGGAGGATGTTTTCACCGATTATCTTCTTTATGTAGGAAAGGAAATCGACTCTTCCCTTTTTCTTCGCATGAAAAAGGAAGCCGAATCCGAGGGGATATACCAATATGCTTTATCTCTTCTTAGCAAAGGCTCCTATAGCACCTATGAAATCGAAGAGAAAATCAAAAAGAAACTCCCTGAAGGGATGAAACCTTATGCCATCATAAAACGTTTGCAGATGAACCGTTTCCTTAATGATGAGGAATACGCTAAAGAATACAAAGAAGAGAAAGAAGAACAAGGATATGGATCTATCCGTATCCGGGATGATCTCTTGAAAAAGAAGAGGATTTCCATGGATATCGTGGATTCCCTCTCTTTCCAAAACGAAGAGGAGAGAGCGAAACGCCTTGCTTTCTCTTTCGAAAAAAGGCTCGAGACATATCCTTTAAAACAAAAAAGAGAGAAAGCAATCGCTTCTCTCCTTAGGCGCGGTTACCCAATGGAGGTAGCTCTTGGAGCCGTTTCCTCTTTCCAAGAAAACAAAGAAGAAACACGAAAACGCTTAGAAAGAGACTATATTTCGCTAAGAAAACGTTATGAAAACAAATATTCGGGATACGCTTATAAGCAACATCTGTTTGAAGGCCTTCTCCGAAGAGGATATAACAAAGAAGACATACAAGAAATGATGAAGGAGAATAACTATGATGATTAAAGATTTGAAAGACGGGGATCATATCGTAAGCCAATATCTCGTCGTTAATTTCGCCAAATGCGTCACGACTGCTGGAAAAAGCTATCTGAATTTAACTTTGCAAGATTCCACCGGCAATATAGATGGCAAAAAATGGGATGTTGATGAAGAAGATTTAGATACGTTCTTACCAGGGAATATCGTTTCGATCGAAGGAGATGTGCTCAATTACCGCGACCATCTTCAAATAAAAATCCTATCGGGAAAGAAACTTGAGCAAGAGGAAATCGATGTGGCTCGTTTTGTGCCAACCGCCCCCGTTCCAGAAAAGAAGCTAGAGGAAAAACTCAACGCCTATATCGATTCTTTAAAGGATTCGGATTTAAAAACAATCACCAAATATTTGATTCAAAAATACCATGATTGCTATGTCTCTTATCCAGCGGCGGTAAGAAACCATCATAATTTTGCCTCAGGTCTTCTATACCATTCCATTTCCATGGCGGATATGGCGGAAAAAGTCTGCTCCCTTTATCCTGAAATCAATCGGGATTTCGTTGTGGCTGGCGCCTTAATCCACGACTTAGGAAAGACCTTGGAATTATCAGGCCCTATTGCGACAAAATACACCCTTGAAGGCAAACTTCTCGGCCATATCTCGATTATGGTCGCAGAAATACGCATGGCCGCCAAAGAGCTTCACATTGGCGGTGAAACCCCGTTGTTATTGGAACATATGATTCTTTCCCATCATAGCAAGCCGGAATTCGGCTCACCCGTTCCTCCATTGACGAGGGAAGCCTTCGTTCTTGCTTCCATCGATGATTTTGATGCCAAAATGAATATTATCCTGAAAGCGGAGGAAAACCTCCAGCCAGGGGAATGGACGGAGAAAGTCTTTGCGATGGATAATCGCGCTTTCTATATCCCGGAATACAAGCAAAATCCAAACAGCAAATAAAAGAGAGGCCAAAAAAGGCTCAAGAGTGATGTGTACCCAATAAGCTGGACAAGTTGGTTGGATTATATCATAA
>DBKT01000011.1 GCA_002297365.1 Caryophanales bacterium UBA743 | reverse complement strand
AGCCGATGCGGAGGGCCATATACACGTCCAACGCGGCCGAATCCCTCAATTCCATCGCGAAAAGGAAGACGAGGGCGAGGATCCAGTACAACTCGGAGGATTCGGCGCTCATCGTCCTCGCGAAGGTCTATGAAGACTACAACCGGGACGCCAGGCCCGCCAGATTCATGCTCGATCTGAGCGAGGAGGAGAAACGGTCAATGGGGTTCAACGGATAAGAACCTCCGGGCAATGCGGTTTATGTATTACACAAAATTCTTGCAACTCTCTCCTAGGGGAAGGGTATTCCTCGTTTCCTCTCCAAGCAAAAGAAGCTGCTTCGATATCGTGGCGACGGACATGGAGGAAAGGTATTTCTCATAAAAATCGGAAAAAACACCGCAAATCCTTATTAAAACGAGCGGGTTATGCTAGTATGTAATCAATCAGATGCATATGGTTCGTAGGTGTTCCTAAGTATTCGTGGAGCCGAGTTGAGCGTAGTGCCTTGGGCTCGTTAAAAGGAAGTTGCACATTCAGCCATGGAACAGCGTGGTGGTTCTCAAGCTCTTAGCCTTAAAGAGCTTTTTTGCTTTTATAGTAGAAAAACACCTGATAAAACTGCAATTTTTAGATTTGGCAACTTATAATGTAATGAGCAGGTGCTCATATATTTGCAAAAAGAAACTGTCTATTTTATCGAATGTTCTTAATATTTCACAAATGTTCTTGCGAATTAACAAAGGTTAGAAACGCCTTAATGATATATTGGTTTCGAAAGGAGGTGCGACAATGTTTGAAGATCGTCTTAAAGATCTAAGGAAGAAAAAGGGTGTCACTCAAACACAGGTTGCCGAGAGCATCTACGTATCGAGAAGCCTTATAGCAAAATTTGAGACCGGAGCGGCGTATCCTAACAGGGAAACGCTGGAGAAGCTCGCTCTGTATTTTGATGTCCCGGTCTCCGAACTCATCGATCAGGATGAGACGACGCTGGTGGTAGTGGAGACAAAAGACATTTCAGAGAAAATTCATTTTATTGCTTTGATTTCCATTCTAGCAATCGCCGTAATCTACTCAATTATCGTCTTCATCCCGATGCTTAAAGGAAGCAGATACATTTATCCAATTCCACCTGGACAAGATTATCCGAATCGCGAGTATTTCTTTGCGAGCGTTTTCTTTGGGACATACGAGCATGGCAATCCAATCGGCCTGATTTCCTTTTTGCTTAGCTTTGCTTTGATTTGTTTGTCTTCCTCATGTTTTATCTTTAAAGAAAAACGATATTCGGCTGTTCTTAGATTGACGACTTACGTTTTGTTTTTCGTGGATGCTTTCGTTTGCGTTGCATCCGTCATTTGCTGTTTAAGCTACATATCATAGAGAGGTGAAAAATGAGTTCAATTTTATTGGGACTGGCCGCATTGGCTAATATTACGGGTTTTGCTTCTGGCGCCAATTTCGAGACGACCGAAGCGTGTTTATTAGATGCATTGGATGAAAACAATGTCATTACAACGAAAGTGGATGGTTCTTTTTGCGCCATTGATTACTATGGCGATGTCTATAACCCCTCGGGCGAAAATAGATATTTGGAAATACAATTACAAAATGGCAGTTGGATTTTGTACGACAAGGAAAATTATCTAACCGTTACAAAAAGAGACGTCAGTCCTTTTTGCGAAGCTGAATTCGAAACGCTCAAATTATTTGATGAAGATAAGCTAGGGTTCGGGTATGCGTATTACGATGAAGATAAAGATGATTTTGTTACAAACGCCGGTGCGTTATCAATGAACTTTGATATCGGCGATTATTATATGTCTCAAGGCAAAGAGGCTGGCAATTATTACCAGGATATTCCGCTTTCCTCTACTGCACACGTGGCAAAAGATTATTACTACTTTGAAAAGCTCGGGAATATGCATGCCTGGAATTCAAAAGGTACATGCACTATTGTGGCGAGTGAAATTTTGTTTGGATATTACGACACTTTCTATTCTGATCTTTTCGTAGATGAAAAATACGAGAATAGGTCACATCAAAGCATGAGCTCTGCTAATTACACGGCAAAAGATTTTAAACAATCACCAGGAGTAGATAATCACGTCAAAGATGATCATGATTTTCATGATTACCTTGCCGATATTGCTCGGAATGAAGTCGGAGACGATCCTGAAGTTGATGGCATGACCACGATGAATCAAATTAAGCTCGTTAACAATTATCTTGAAAAGCAAGACATTAGCTATAAATTGAATACCTCCGAAGGCAATTTAGGTGACATTTGGACGCAAAGAGCTATTGGAATCATAAAACAGGGCATCGATGAAGGCCGCCCCGTAATCTCGAACGGCTCTGGACATTCAACTGTTGCTTACGCTTATGACGATAACTACGTTTGGGTTCATACTGGATGGGGCTGGGCAGGTGCTACGCCATGGTCGACATACCAAAGTGGCCTTTTTGCAAATTACAGTGCCGGATGTATCGACCTTGTTTATACTGGCAACCATGTTCATTCTGACAATTATTATTGCTATAACAGGAACGAATATTTATGTCCGTGTTCCCAAAAACTAACCTCCTCGACGATAACTCCGGTAGACTTTGGCTTTGATCAAAGATATACCACCGCAAGAGAATTGAAAGTCGTCGACCTTGATAAACTGACCCTCTACACTTATAGGTTGAGAACGGGGTATATTGAGGAAGAATACGTCAACGTCTCGCCGAAAAGAGAAGGGGCTGGAGAGGCTTATTTAGAGTGCTTTTTCTCGGATAGGGTAAGGCATTTATCTATTAACCTGTCATATTGGCAGATTCTTGATAAACTTTCTAAAGACAATTCGACGGCCGTTTTGGAAACGTATAATGGCAAGGAATGGAGCTTCGCTATGGATTTGATTGACGCCAATCTATCCACGGATAGAACGCACCAGGAAGAATTTTCTTTCTCGTTTATTGGCAAGGAAATTTATGCCTTTAGAATCCGGGCCACAGCACCCGCTACTGGAGATAGAAATTTAGGGAGAATTTCAATTGGTAACATCAATTTGATTCACGAAATGTGAACGAACTATAAAATTAGTATAATAAAAACTCGCTGAATGAAACACAAAATCATCATGTTATCAAGGATGAAGTGTTGTTGAATGGCGAGTTTTATTATGATTGAATCCTTTAAGAATTTGTTGCTTGATTATTTTGCTTTTATTTCTTGGGTAATTTTATTGATGGTGTCATCGCAGATGTCGAGAATATAACGAGGCACGTTGTCAAATTGACTTTCAAATCCGAATATGTGTTCGGAATCGACGTGATATGTATCTGTGATATACGCTTTTAGCAAGGTTTGACTTGCTTCCTTCTTAAAATGGTTTCTAATGATTTGCCTAGCTATAATCAATTTATTGTAGTCGTTTGTTTCGTTGTTATAGGTTTGTAAGAGCGATTGATTATCGCCGACTTTTTCCTTCCATTCATCAAAGCTCCCTTCGCCTAAAAACTCTTTCAATTCGGTTTCAACAGAGGATATTTTTTCTTCATTCATATCTTGAAATCGGCCATTAATCTTGATTACTGGCTTTTCATGTTCAGAATCTTCATGCGTGAGGCATGACAAGAATTGGTATTCATCGCCATCAAAATCTATTAATTGATAAAATTTTCTTAAATGAACTACTCTTATTAAAAATGGGAGTTTTTCATTTTTGGCCATTTCTTTTTCTAGAACAGCCATATTTTTAATTTGCGATTCATCAATCTTGTTTTCTGTAAGCTCATTATTTTTTGATATCAAATGCCAGGCGGAGACTTGTTCTTTGGCGTTTAACCTTGGCCATTTGAAAAATGGAACTAACGTCTCAAAATCATGGGTTAGAATTACAATAGTTTTTCCTTTAAGACACAACCCAGAATTTCTATCGCAAAATAGCGATATTAGAATTGATGCTCGTTTTTCGCTATCGTAAGATGAAATTGGATCATCTAAAGCGATTAACGTATTTTTCGTGTTAATTGCTTCTAACGCAAATAGGCATAAAGCAATTGCGTTGTATTCGCCATAGCTTAAAGACTTTTTGACATCGCTAACATTTTCATTTACTCCACTATATCTAAGATGTGTAAACGCCTTATCATCAAGCAATTCAACGGATACTTCATATGGTATGCCCGATAGTTTAAGAAATTGATTTATTGGTTTTTTGAAGCGCTCAATCAGTTTGCTTTTTTCTGCATTTAACTTCGATAGATCTATTGCTAATCTGTTTGCTTCCTTTTCTAATTTTTCAAGTGAATTGTTATAGCTATTTAAAGCCTCTAGCAACTCTTTTGAAGAACCATCGAAAATTGAAAGGTCAATTTTGCTTTTGGCAATGTGATCTAACAACCCTTTTTGATCAATATCGCTTGCAGATACAGGCAGCCAATTTTGCCATCTGAATAGTTTTTCAGCCTCCTTTTCAAGTCTTTCGATATTATTTTTCAAATAGGATGCATCGACATTACCCAAAGGCTCTTTTTTATTGCAAAAATCAGTTATTGCTTTCTTCCCTTCTTCATTTATAAATCTATTTATTGCCAAAAGGGCGTTTCTTGCGTTTATATTGTTTTGAAATTTTTTTGAAGTTCCTTTTGAGGAAATTGAATGAACGCCATGTAACTCGTCATCAGATAAATCATTACCGCAAAAAGGACATATTTGCACATTAGCCTGCCCAAGTATATCAATCCCTGTTTTGATCCAGTCAATCCAATTGAGAATTCCTTTAAAAGCTGAGTATTTTGAAAGAGAAGAATCCAATTCGACTTCTTGTTTGATTTGTTCCTTTAAAGATTTTCCAATTTTCGAATTAGCTTTTATGCGGACTTGACCATTTTTTGACTCATTAAAATTGATTTCGCTTTGAACATTATTTATTGTTTTACAAAATTCATTCAAAATCGGTGCGCTTGAAGATTTCCGAACATCAAGAATTTGCTGATTTATTGCTTGAATTTCATCGTCATAATTTTGCGTTTTTGCTATCAAAGAATAACTGTTGTTAGCTATGTCATCACTGTTGTACAAATACGAATCAACATAATTCCTATTGAAAGTTAAAATGTTGGAAATCGAGCAACTCTTTAAAGTGATTTTAGGCTGTGCACTCTTATTAAAAAATGGGACGAAAGCACTTTGGTCGTTATCAAAAGTGCCATTTAATTTTGCTTGAATTGCAGCGAGGATGGTTGTCTTTCCTATTCCATTTGAGCCATAAATGATGTTAATTTTGTCATCATCAAAAGTAATAGTCCCTTTGTTGATTGCGCCTACATTTTCTAATTCAATTTCCATATTTGTATAATTTCCCTTCTCCTTTTGTTTTGTCGCAAAAGGATTTTGCTAGATTTTTAGGTGCGTATCGCCCAATTCGTCTTCAAAAGATTTTAAGGCGTTTGCTCGTCGGTTAACCTAAAAAAGCGCCGACACCTGTTTTCTCTTTGACTTAATTTTAGCATAAAGCTCATGAAGACTATAAATATTACCTGTCTTTTTAGGACACAATAAATTCAATCAATGACGTTTCTTTTGATTCTCAAATAATCTATAAAAGCATTTTGAAATTTTGGTTCTTTTCTTAGAAGGGGCTAATTTTCAGCCTCCTATTTTACCTATTAGGTGAGGGGCACAAGCCCTTTAGGAATGAAAGGAGGCAGGGAATGGAGAAGAAAAGCATAGATGCTAAGCCGTTCCGAAAAGAAGAAGTCGAGAGAATCATGAATGAGGTCGACGAAAAGCTCGAGGAATTCATCAAGTCAGGAAAATACAAAGATGTTCTGATCATGATGGGAAACCTCGGCAAATACTCCCTCACCAACCAGATTTACATCCTTCTACAAAATCCGAACGCCAGTTTCGTCAATGGGATGAAGGGCTGGAACTACTTAGGCAGAAGCATCAAGAAAGACGAGAAGGCAATCAAGATCTTCGCACCCGTCAAGACGGTAGAAGACGTGATGCTCGAGGACGAGAACGGAAATTTCATCACCGATGAGGATGGGGCAATCAAGACAAGGAAGATCGCGGTGGTGAAAAGCTATAAGCCATCCTTCGTGTTCGATGTTTCCCAAACGAAGGGCAAGGAAATCAAAGCCTTCAAAATGGATGATAAAACCACAGTTGAGGAAAAGGAGCTTATCAAGGCCGGGTTGATGTCCGTCGTCGCCAAAGAAGGCTATTCAGTGAGCTTTGCATCCAAAGAAGAATTAGGGCAAGGGTGCTACGGGTTATGCAACCACAAGGAAAGGAAGATTTTCCTTTTGGACGGAATGTCCGATTTGCAGGAAATTTCTACTCTCGTTCATGAATGTGGGCACGCTTTGGCCCATAACCCGTACAAAGCAAAATTCGAAGGCGTTATGACGCTTCCTGACAGGGACATCAAGGAAGTGGAGGCGGAATCCATCGCCTGCGTTGTTTGTTCGCATCTCGGTTTGGATACCAAGGATTTCAATTTCTCTTATATCACCGGCTGGGCGGAAGGCGATATTACGAAGTTCCGAAAGAACATGGATGTCATATCGAGATATTCTCTTGAACTAATCAACGGAATCGACGAGGCGTTTATTGAGGATAAAAAACTCAAAGCAAAAATCGAAAGAGAAAAAGAGAAGACCGAAACCCACGAAGAGACAATCCGCAAACCGAGAATAGTTGAGGCAGTGGCCTGCTGATGTTCAAAGAGGAGAATATCCCGTCAGAGATGAAGGGAAAGAAACAGTGGGTTTGCTACAGGAAGAAGGAAGTGGATGGCAAAACGAAGAAATTCATGCTGAATCCAACCGATCTCACCTTTGCGAAAGCCAATGACCCGACAACTTGGTCCTCGTTTTTGACCGCGATGAGGGCGTTGAAAAAGCAGGAACTGCATATCGATGGATTGGCATTCGTTTTGACTGACGGCTACGTTTTCATCGATACGGATCATTCCGTAGACGACGAGGGGAACGTAAACGAATTGTCTCAAAGGCTTCTTTCGATGCTTTCCGAAACGTATGCGGAAAGATCGTGCAGCGGCCATGGCATCCACATCATCGCAAAAGGGAAACTAGAGAAAAACGCGAAGAAAAGAAACGACTCGCTCGGAATCGAAATCTACGACACGAAGAGGTTTCTATGCATGACGGGAGACGTCATCGATGGAAGGAAAGAAATCATTTACTATCCGAAGCAAATCGAGGAAATAAGTAAAAGCATTGTTGGGTGGATGCCGCCGCCAAGAAAAATCGTGCGAACCGCCCCTTCGATGTCAGAAAGGGAAATCATCGAGAAGATAAGAAAATCCAGGCAAAGGGACAAATTCAACGCCCTATATGAAGGAAATATCTCGGGATACCCTTCTGCCAGCAACGCCGATTTCGCCATGGCCAGCATCCTCGCTTTCTGGACGCAGGACAGGAACCAAATCGAAGCCATCATGCTAAGCAGCGGATTATCCAGGGAGAAATGGGAGAAAAACGCCTCTTATCTTCCTGTGACCATCGAAAAGGCACTCTCACAATGCTCGAAGTCCTATAAGGGCGAATGCGAAATGTAGGAGGAAACAATGAAAGACTACGAAAATAAAATCATAAATCTCAAAGGGTTAGATGGCGAAATCAGGCTGTTGCCTATCCGCCAGGAATACGCCAAGGGCGGCTTGGCGGTTGATTTGTATGATGTGGATACCCTTGAACCATATGCCGTCATGACGGTTAATCTCAGCAATTCCAAAAGCCCACAAGTCGGCAAAGGAAATGTCGCCTTCGTCGATACCAATAACTGTCCTTGGGCGAAAAAGCTCATAGAGGATAATGGTTTGGGCAAGCCAACGGGATACGTCCAAGGCTCTGGCTATTGCGTATATCCGGAATATGAGTTCGACGAAAGCAAGCTCGCCGATGAGGAGGATACACTCGAGATGTTCCGCGATAGGGAAAGCTCAATGTTTCAGGACGTCATCAAGGCTGTGGTCAAAGAAGAAAACAAGGAACCGAAGGTCGTTGAAATCAAAAACAGCGTCAAGGAATTCCAGAAGAGGGTCGGAGGCTTGATCGACATGACTTCGGTTCCGGGCATGGAAGGGCAAGCCGACATCATCTGCAACGATGATTTCCTAAACAATGGCTCCTCTCCAAACGTCATGCTGCCCGAATATGACCATGTGATGGGAGGGTGCCTGATTTTTGTCGGTTATGATCCCAACACGGGCGCTTCCATATCCCTTACGGAAAAACAGACCGAGAAGATCATGGCTTACATCGATCAAAACAAGGTCGATGGCATGGATTTCATCGACGCCTTTCACGCCATGGAGCAAAGAAGGGCCGAGATGAAAAGGGAGGAGGCCGTTCTATGACGGACGAAATCAAAAGAGCGGTCGCCTCAAAGGTTCACAAGGAATACAAAAGCTTCATCGGAAACGCGATGAAGAGAGGCGCTCGCTACGCCATCGAAAATGCGCTCATGATCTCTTTCTACAAGGAAATCCACATATACGTCCTCAACGGAATCCTTAGCGATTCCCAATTTGAGGAGATGAGCCAAATGAATGAGATATTGAAGACTTTGTGGGGAAGATACGTGAGGAACAGCGTGTTCTCGAAAGACACGCATTATCTCAACCAGCTCATCGATTTCCACAAAAGCAACCGAGCTCGCCTTGAAGAGAGCGTACGGAGGAAAAGATGAAGGAAAGAAAAGAAGGAGGATTCTATGCCAAACTGGGTGACAAACCGAATCAGAATAGAGGGGAAGGATGCAAAGGCCGTCCTATTCGCCCATCTCGCAAAGGACGAGAACGGGCAAGAGGCTTTCGACTTCAATACTATCGAGAGGATGCCGGAAGAGCTAAAGGTCGAAAAAAGCTCAAGGTCGCTCGACGGGCTTCTCCTTTACATCGCCAAGATCAATCCGCTCATTGATGTCATCGGCGACAAAAGGGATAAAGTCGTCCCTGTCAAAAAGTTCATCGGATTGCTTGAAAAGGCGTTCAACACCAACGATTACGAAAGGATCGGCGTCTGCGTCATCAAGCCGAAGCAAATTGAAGAGCTCAAGGAAAAATACAATGGCAAGTTCTACGCAACCATTGATTTGGGGAAGAAGGTCTTCGACAACCTGTGCAAGTTCGGCGTGCCTGATTGGTACGAATGGTCCATCCGAAACTGGGGCACTAAATGGAATTCATGCAATACCTTCCTATCCGAAGACGGAAAGTCGGTTTACTTCGACACGGCTTGGTCCCCTGCAGTTCCCGCAATCGAGAAAATGGCCAGAATGCATCCAAATGTGAGAATCGTTCATGAGTACGCCGAGGAACAAACCGGATTCATGAGTGGACGCTACGTTTATGAGAATGGGCTAGCAGTGGAGGAGAACCAATTCGATCCCTATTCCAAGGAAGCTTATGAGATGAGCTTCGATCTCTGGGGCAACGAGGAAGATTATGACTTCGATGAGAAAATAGGAAATTACGTTCAGAAGGAAGAAGCAGAACTATGAAAGGAAAATCAAATATGAGAAATCAGATGCAAAGCAATTTCAACGCAAAGAAAAAGACGCATAAAACGTTAAAGACGGCTTTAATCATCACGGGATGCGCTATCTTAGGCCTTGGCGCGTTCGTCGGCGGTGCCGTTTACGGATACCAAGAGGCCATTAAATCTATCGAGAAAACCGACGAAGGTAAAGACAACGATTTCAGCGTGAGCGAGGCCAAAGGCATCCACATTAAGCTTTTGAGCACGGTATCCAATGCAGATGGTACCGTCACCAAGGTTGTGAGCTACTCCCTTGATCCGAAGGAGGCCGTTGTCACCGATTTCAACGCGGGATTGGATTGGAATAGAGGAACCGACAGCCAATACGATTGGGAATACAACGCCAGCAAAAAGGTCGAGGATTACATGACCTACTCCATCAATCCCGCCGAAAAGACAATCACCTTCACGTGCAAGAAGGCATTCGGCAGGAAAATCAATTTCGACTTAAGCCTTAAGGATAACCCAAGCGTCAAGGCCGGTCTTCTCATTGATTGCGAAAGGAAGGTTTTGACTCCTTTTAGCATTGCTTTTGAGAACAATGCTTTCACGGATGGCAAACCGGTAAAGATCAACGCAATTAGCTCCGTCTATTCCGTCGGAACCAAGGGATTGAGGGAAGATAAGTTCTCTCTCAGCGTCGATTACGATTCATCGAAGGTTTCTTTCCGCTCCTTGTTCGGGGAAGCCGTGAACCCATCTACCTATTCTAGCGGAACCTATTATTACAAAGGCGTATCTTACACTGATAAGAGCCAATTCTTGAATGTGTTGTCATCCGCAGTCGACAAATACATGAGAGGCTGCATCACCCTTGATGGGAGCGTCAATTTCACCAAACAGGAATTTATTGACTTGGCTAGCTTCCAATATATCATGTATCACACTTATAGGGATGAATTGGGGACCTCAAGAACCATCGCATCCGATTTCATCAACAACTACAAGGCTGCCGTCAAGCAGGGCTCTGGATACCGAGCGAAGGTAAGCGTCAACGGAACCGAGAAATTCAATGCTCTCGTCGATATGAATCTCAATGCTCAGATGGTTAATTCCATCCAATTAAGCGATGGGGTCGTCAGCTTCTGATATGAGCACGAGAAGTTATATCGGCATCGAGCTGGATGACGGGAGGATCTTGGGGAGCTATTGCCATAGCGATGGCTATCTGACTTATAACGGCGCGATGCTGCTCGATCATTATTCCGACAGGGCGAAGGTGGAGAAACTCATTTCTTTGGGAGACATGGCGACATTGAATGAATGTATCGATCCGAATCCCGATTTTGCTCATTCCTTTGAAGATAGGCAGGAAGGCGTGACCGTTTTCTATGGACGCGACAGGAGAGAAAAAGGCACCGAACCAAAGATCATCGACTTGGATGACATCAATTCCCCCGATTCCTGGATTGAGTATTGCTACGTCTATGGCAAAGACGGCAAATGGCGTTATTTCGTCTGCGGGCAAAGCGAAAAGCCAGTTTTCAGGGATCTAAAGGAAGGGTTGGATGAGGAATACAGATGCCTCGGGTTCAAAAGGCCGAAGGGGTACTATGGCTTTTACACGAAAAGCGACGTCGAAAAGCTCAGAGAAGAAGCGGAGATGGTGGCTTAACCTTCTTGTCGCAACAATCTCCCTGGTTTCCATCTATTCCTACAATTACGCAAGAAACGTCAGTTATGTAGGTAAGTTTATTAGAGAACCATATGAAATTGGCAAATGCGAAACCTACCAACTCTCGAACGGCGAGACGACGGAGGTTATCTACTATCCGGAATCCATGAAAATTAAGGATTGCTACAAACTCGATAGGAAAATGCGCTGGGAGCTGCTTTCGTTAATCTATTCAGATGCTGAAAATAAGTTTGACAGAACCATCATGAATGCGGAAGGGGAGCTTGCCGCGCATTGCTATCTCTATCGGATGGGAATCAAAAAAGCCAGCACTGTGGATGCTGACTTGGAATACAAATTCGATGACAGATGGTATGTGAGACTCGCTGGCGCCCTTCTTCAGATACTGGGCGTTTAAGCGGTGAGGGAGACGATGTAATCGATGGATTTCCTGAAATCTCCATCGCTCATGTACAGGTCCACGAATTCCTTGAAGGACATGTTGGAAGAATATTCCCTCACGATTTTCACCTCGGAAGGGGTAAGCGGCTTCTCCACGCCGACGCCGAGAAGCTCCGGGATGGAGACGTTGAGGACTTCGGAAATCTTTGGAAGAAGGTCGATGTCTGGAGCACACACGCATTCGATCCACCTTGTGACGGAGGTGGGAGTTACCCCGATGAGCTTGCCGAATGCCGCTTTGGACATCTTCGATTCCTCAAGGAATTTGGATATGTATTTTGATATGCTTGCGCGTGGTGTGATGCTTTCTTCCATATTGAGTTCACCTCTATATCAAGCATACCAAAAAAGTTTAATAAAATCAATTTAAAATAACTATATTAGTTTGATTTATTCTTTACAAACAACCTATGATGGTTGTATACTGATATTGCAAGCCAAACTAATATAGTTCTATTAAGGAGGACTTAACTATTAGCAAGGTTGAAAGAAAGACAAAGGACATGCTCGATTACGCCACTCAGCTCCATTGGCTTTATATCCTTTATCAAGGAAAGGCCATCAACAGTGATGAGTTCATTAGGATCAAAAAGGCTTTGTTGGCGAAATTCAACACGCATGCATAAAGGAGGCTTTCGGAAATGCTCGGAACAGTCACACACATAAAAGCGAAAACCATTGGGGTGAATAGGAACTCCAACGAGGCAAGCAAGAAACTCAGGGTGGCGGCCTATTGCCGCGTCTCCACGGATTCCGAGGAGCAGATTTCGAGCTATGAATCGCAGGTCAGATATTACAAGGAAAAAATCGAGGAAAGGGATGACTGGAAACTCGTGAAGATATTCGCGGACGAGGCCATATCCGGAACCAAAATCGACAAGAGGGAGGATTTCCAAAGGATGATCAATTCGGCTTTGGATGGAGAAATCGACCTCATCATGACGAAATCCATCTCTAGATTCGCAAGAAACACCCTCGATACTCTGAAATACGTGAGGATGCTAAAAGAGAAGAATGTCGCCATTTATTTCGAAGAGGAGAACATCAACACGCTCACGATGGATGGCGAATTGCTCTTGACTATCCTTTCCTCGGTCGCCCAACAGGAAGTCCATAACACATCCGAGCACGTCAAAAAAGGGCTAAAGATGAAGATGCAAAGAGGAGAATTAATCGGCTTCCATGGATGCCTTGGTTACGATTACGACGCGAAGTCTAAGGCTTTGACCGTAAACAAGGAAGAAGCTGAAACGGTTCGCTACATTTTTAGAAGATACATTGAAGGTGCCGGCGCGACCATCATCGCTAGAGAGCTTAAGGAGCTCGGGTACAAAACCAAGAGCGGAAGCCTCGAATGGAGGAGCAGCGGTGTTCTCGGAATCATCGGAAATGAGAAATACAAGGGGGACATCCTCTTGGGGAAGACGTTCACGGTTGATCCGATATCCAAAAGAAGGCTTGCGAATTTCGGCGAATCGGACCAATTCTATTTGGAGAACCACCATGAGCCGATTGTCTCCAAGGAGGTCTTCAAGCAAGCGAACGAAATCAGGAGGAAAAAAGCCTGCCCAAGGCGCGGGGTGAATCAGTACAACGACAAAACGAGGGAGAAGATAACTAGGGCCTATTCCTTCTCTAGTATGCTTCAATGCGGATATTGCGGAGGCACACTCACAAGGAGGGTCAAATACAATTCGAGGTCGAATCCCCAAATGAGGACATGGCAATGCGTGACGGCCACCAAGAGTGGGAAAGAGAAATGCAACCATTCGCTCGCCGTGGATGAGGATTTGCTCAAGAAGGCCTTCCTGGAATCGATAAACGCCTTGATCGGTCAAGACGATTCACAGCAGATGAAGGAATTCCTTGAAACGGTGGAGAACACCATCCTATCAAGTTCCCCGGCAAAGAAAATCACGGATTTGGAAGCTAAGATTTCAAATCTTGAGAAGCAGAAGGACAACATCGTCGAACTCAGGGTCAGCGGAATCGTCTCAAAAGAGGATTGCGAGAAGAAATACGCCTCGATAACGAAAGAAATAGAGATGGTGAAAGCGGAGCTTGACCGCTATAAGGACAAAAAGCGCGAGCAATCCGAAGTGAAGGGGAAACTCAAGGCCTTCAAGGAAACCATCCTCAGGCACAAGAAAATCGATGAGTTCCAAAGGGAGATACTCGAGACGACCATCGACAAGATCATCGTCGGAGGTTTTGACTCCAATGGCAATCCCGACCCACATAGGTTGAACTTCATCTTCAAATGTGGCGTCAGCGATAAGGACTTCATCGGGAAATTCGATGTGAATAATGCCGTCAAGCTCACGGAATTCGAATGCGAATATCCGCATTTCATCTTCGAGAAAATGGAAACGGGCTCGAAAAGAAAGAGACTAGTTAAGTCGGTTCATGTGGATGTGAGCCTGAACATGGAAGGAGAACGCAAAATCGATGGAATACAAAACGATTGACCTATTTCTTTACCCCCTATCGTCAGAGGTGTCCCAGCAAAGGATCACGGATGAAATCAACAGGATGGAGGAACGAGGATGGGAATATGTTGAGTCTAAGATCATAGATGATTGCAATATCATGCTGGCCTTCAAAAGATGATGTTTAAGCCAAGGAGGACGCGTTCCTCCCTTTTGCGATAAACGCTCCTCGAAATCCAAATAAAGCATATTTGCAGGAGCGAATGCTCTAAACTGGCGGTATGGCTTTCTCAAAATCTAACGTTTTTTCAGAGAATGCGGGCAAAAACGTTGATAATTCATGATACATCGGTTACACTAATAATGAAAATAGGTGATACGAATGAATCAGAATTATGAAACGCTTGAAAGGATGATGGAAACTGGAGACGGCAGCATATCCAGGAAGGAAGCAATCGCGGAAGGCATCCCGCCGGCGACCTTTGCAAGGTACGTCAGCTCCAATAATCTTGTAAGGATAAGGCGTGGCGTTTACGCCAAAAATGAAACCGTTGACGAGCTCTTTCAATTGCAGAGAAGATATCCGAGGATTGTGTATTCCGGAATGACCGCGCTTTATCTCCTTGGACTGACCGATAGGATTCCAGATTCGATTGAGTTCACGATCCCGAAGGGGTGCCGCGTGAGAAAAGAAAGCATAGGGCCAAATGTCATTTTCCACATTGAGAACAATGTCGAGCTGTTCGATTTGGGAAACGTCAGCGCCGAGACCATGTTTGGGAATAGCGTTACCTGCTTCTCCAAGGAGAAGATGGTCGTGGATATGATAAGGAAAAGAGATGACTATGATTCGGAGCTATTCCTAAAGGCGGTGAAGACGTTTCTGAAGGGAAAGGACAAGGATATGGATTTCCTCTTCAGATACGCGAGGATGAGGAAGGTGGAAGAAAAAGTGTATCGGATTCTGGAGGCAATGGATTATGAGGATTAACAGGGACTCGCTTTCCGCGAGGGTGGGAAGCATCGCGAGGGAGAAAGGCGTCAGCGCGAACGTCGTTTACTCGAGGTATTTTTTCGATTGCTTCCTGAAGAGACTTTCGCTGTCCCCCTATTCGGAGAGGTTTGTCCTCAAGGGTGGCCTTTTTCTGTCCTCCGTCCTCGGTATTGAGAACAGGGCCACGATGGACATCGACTTCATCGTAAGAAGAATCCGCATGGAGCGAGCCACAATCGTTGGCATCATGAAGGAAATTTGCGAAGAGGATGCGGATGACAACGTCTCTTTCCGATACGTCGGCGATTCGGAAATCAAGAAGGACGACATCTATAACGGCTTCAGCGTCTCCATCGAGGGAAGGCTCGAGAACATCAGGCAGAGATTCGACATCGATTTGGCAACCGCGGATGCGGTGTACCCTTCGGATCGGAATTACGAATACAAATGCCTCGTCACAGGGGAGACGCTTCGTCTGAAGAGCTATTCCGTCGAAAGCGTCGTCGCCGAGAAGCTGCAGACGTTTCTCCTCAGAGGCGCTCTCAACAGCAGGTCGAAGGATTTGTATGATCTCTACGTTTTGGAGAAGGTTGTCGAGAAGAACGTTCCAGCCTTGAAAGAAGCCTTCAGGGAGACGTGCCGATGCCGGAAATTCGAAATCGATAAGGAAAAGGCGCTGGGAACGCTTGAATCCGTTTCATCGAGCCCCATGCAGAGAAAACTGTGGGAATCCTATGCGAGGAAAGCGGGCTATGCCCAAGGAATAGCCTTCGATGACGTCGCCGACTCCATCGGCCGATTGATTGGGATTGTTGTTTGATTAGCTTTGAGGCAAGGAGGGTTCGTTCCTCCTTTTTTGAATGGCAAAAACAGGCTGTTGAATATCGATTTCTCTTTACCTTTTCGGCAAAACGCAGCTGCCGTGTGAGAGAATTTCCGATTTAAGGCATCATGTGGTACAATAAAGCGATTTTGGGAAGCACAAACGACATGAAGAAGAGATTTTTATTGAAGAAATTCTTATCGCAAAGGCTTGCGGGGGGTATTACTACTAAGTAATATCTCTCTGATTTCGATTGGCTTCTCAGCCTGGAGCATAGGCGGCGTGATGGCCGGTGAGGCGCAGATCAACGTGAGCGCGGCCGACATCATATCCGGTAATATTTTTGAGGAAATCGGCGTCACGTCTTTCACTCTTTCTCCTGATGGCATTGTTCAAAATGATGCAATTGTTGATTCTGGCAATATAGGTGTAACTTTAAAAATCAACAATTCCTTGTGCTCGCAAGGTTCTTTTCTTGGCGCTAATAACGAATTGGACATTAAGACAAATCTTTATTGTCGGAATAATGCAAAGTTTTTGTCTTGTTTCAGTTCCTTAGCAATAGATTTGGCCGAATCTTCTTATCAAAAGCTTTCAGGGGATGAATCCAATTTGAATTTCTTGATTTCGGTTCCCATTGATTCCTCAGCTACGTTTACTGAAGTTCGTATTTCTTATGTTTTTACGGGAGATATGAAAGGCTTCGCTAACGACTCGCCTACATTCATATTCAAAGCAACGGCGGTGAAAGCATGAAAAAACATTTATTCTCAGCGCTTTCCTTGTTTTTCATCTCTTTGTTATCTTTTGTAACCGCTGGCTTTTCTTCTTGGATAGCAATCAACTCCGATGCATCCAAATCATTTAAGTTAAACACAACCGAAAATTCTGTTGTTTGCTACAATTCGAGCACAAAAATCAATTACACTTCCTTGAAAACCGCTTTGGATAATGCTTCCGATAATCAGGAAATAATTCTCTATATCGGCGCAACGGCTGTGTGCGATAAGGACATCACCATTAAGAAAAATGTCACTTTGACAATTCCGTTTGTCGGAAAAGCTTTCGATGCATCAAAGAAAGCTAATAACATATCCGACTCAACGATTTACATGATTCCCGATGTAGACAGCAGAAACAATTATGGTAATAAGTTGGGCGATTCATCCAAAGATACTGTTTCTACTTATAGATCGTGTCTGCTGCAAATGAGGAATGGGGCAGACATAATCAATTATGGAACATTGAATCTTGGTGGTGTCTGTTCTACAAACGGAAACAACGGATATTATTCAGAAATAAATCTTGGATTAGCTTCTTCTATTAGATGCAAGAGCGAATCCACGTTCAATTGTTATGGCTATGTCAAAGAAAATTCAGAGGATTATTCCAATCCTACAAATCAAGAAAAAGAAGTGTTTGATAACAGCCTGGACGCAAGCCGATATATCGAAATTGAAAATGGAGCAAAAATGACAACGGCCTTGGCGATGTACGATGCGCCAACCGCTGGAAGCTTGACAATGCTGATTAGTGCTAATCAATGCCCTTTTTGGGAATGGGATTTCCCGAATTTGCAAACTTATACGAAAATTGATGCAGGTTCAGTTGTTAGCGCCTACGCTCTTTTAATTGGTCCTAGCGGTATGGGCATCAATAAAGAAGTCACCTTATTCTCCTCTGATATGGGAAGTCAAAGCATGTTCTATGTGACTTCAGGCTATTTAGGCATTGAATACGTGACGAAAGATCCACTCTATAGCTCGAGAGATTTCAACGCCAGGCATACGAATTTGTATTTAGCTGGCAACGTAAATATCGGATACATTTACGCGAAAGAAGGAAGCGGCAGCAGTGGCATTGAATTGGATACCCGTAAAACCTTTTTGCCCGTTGGTTGTAGAATAAAAATGATCATAGGGAATGGGGTGACCTTAACCACCGACAAAAAATCAAGTTTCTGGCGGGTTCGGAACTCTTAATTCAAGAAAATGGTAAATTCTTTGTTAATAACGAGATTATTTTCCATAAACAGGATTCAATTTGTTATAACCAAAACGACGGAATTTATTTTCGACATGAAGTCGGGGATGGAATCCAGGATGCGCAATTGATTTGCAATGGAACAATCCTTGTTAATTCTGACGCAAACAAAAACGGAGCTATTGGGGCTTATGTTGAACACCGTAATTCAGATGGAACGGCCCTATTAGATTTTTCAAATTTATCTGACGAATCTAAGCTTTCCATCAAAGACATTGAGGGTTCGAATGGACTGACAATTTTAATAACTTCGACTGGCGAGTTTGAATCGGGAACCGCAAGATTTACGAAAGGCAACAAATACACCTCGTCTTATTCTCAAGATAAATATTTTTGGAATGGTGTGTCGGTTTCCACTTATGACGTCAGCGTCACGATACAGAAGAAAAGTGAAAAATACGTTGCTCTATATACGCTTCAGTACGCCGATGATGCAAATGGAACAAACTTGAAAGATAGTAGCTTACTGAATTCCGAGGCAGATGGGACGGCGAGTTTGCCAAGTGGTAAGTATGCAAAATTAAGTTTAATCAGAGGGCAAAGCGCAATCATTAAAGATTCTTTAGGACAAGTTCTGGAATCAGATTGGTCTTCGTATTTTTTGATAGACAGAGACTATACGATCGAAATCATTCCAAATGAGGCGGTTGTAATCGGCTTAAGAATCGATCCGACAAATAATGATTACAGCGGTTGTGGGCACTTCACTTTTGATGTTTTTGAATGCAAATCAAATAATGGCAACTTTATTCAAATCAACACGATAAAGGGGTCGCAATGTCAGGCTAACGCGGTTGGCGATGGATACAATGAATTTTATGTTTCGAAAGGCTATTATTTTTACATTAAAACAACATTCGAGTCTCCGGCTTCAATATATAACAATTTTGCCAATGCCAACGCTAATATCACCATGGATTCTTCCACCACAACGCCAGAATCTTGGAATCCAAAGAAAAAGAGTATAAGCCCCACATACTGTGCGTCCAACAATTACTGGTTTAAATTTTCTTGGGATTATAATGGCGGCTGTTTTGCATCGGAAACACCGATTCTTATGTGTGATGGCACATATAAAAATATCGAAGAATTGATCTATGCCGATAAAATCATGTCCTGGAATTTCTTTGAAGGAAAATATGAAGCTCAAAGTATTGCAATTTTAGTTGATCACGGCGAACAAAGATATGAAGTCACAGATTTAATTTTCTCTGATAATTCCAAATTATCAATCATTGCCGATCATGGATTGTTCGATTACGACTTGAATCGATTCGTCTATTTAACTTCTAGCAACTGCAACGATTATATTGGACACATATTCGCTAAAGATAATGCGGGAAAAATAGAACTAGTTAGTTTGATAAATACTAGGACATATTTAAAAGTCACTCATGCGTATTCTTTGACTTCAACATTTAATTATAACGCTGTCGCTAATGGAATGCTTACTTCTCCTCCTCCAGGCGAGTTCTATAACTGGATTTCAATGGCTGGAAAGATGCAATATGATGTTGCCCAGTTCAACGCTGATGTCGCAAAGTATGGCTTATACGATTATTCTATTTTTGAACCTTACGGCATTTCCTACGAAACGTTCGTGGCTTTCAACGGACAATATTTGAAGATACCTGTGGAAAAAGGAATATTCTCCTTTGAATATATCATCAATCTATTCAACACGTACAAAGGCTGGCTTGAGGGGTAGCATCTATTTGCTGATACTACCTTAGTGTACGATTTTTGCCAGTTGCACAGCCATGTTTTGAATGTGGTAGATATGTTCCTTCCACAGTGTGCCTCGTATCGGTAGACTAGTTCTTTGCGTCTATGTTACGCATGTTGAGACGGTGGTGTTGCTCAGTCGCAAAAACGGCGAAAAATAGCCAAAAATCGTGAAAATTTGATGGATTTCCTTCTTCTCGAAAATGAGGGAAATCCATTTTTTGCCGAGAAAACCGCCCAAAACCAGGTAAAGCGGTAAAAATAGGGCCTTTACTCGTATGGGGAAATAGGTCGACGCTCAAAATGAACACCCATCCTACCTCGTATCGACACGGGAATAGGTGACTTATACCTGTACACGATGGAAGGAATAGGTGAAAAAGCCCGTAATCATCAGCTTTTCTGGGAATTCGTGATTTCCTAATTTTTTGCGTTTTTCGGATACAGTGCAACTACACACCCAACCTGGAAAACCGATTTTAAGTCAAAAGATGGGGAAATTTTTCAATGCCAACCGGTGCCAAAGCAGTGCTATTTCTGGCATCGACTTTACAACGGCCGTGTGCATGATTCTGTTGTGTTGTTCGCTTCGCCTTCCATGAGCGCCGAAAGCATCATGAAGAGGAAAGGGATAAGTACTAGCGTCCATCTACTCAAGGTATTTCCTCGGCTGTTTTTGGATAGAATTCGCTTTTTTGCTTATTCAACCATGCCGAGAATTGTTCCGAAATGCTGGCTATCTTTATTGTGTTAACGTTGCAAATATTTAAAAAATAGAAAAAATTGCCACGATAACTACAAAATAACAATGTTGTAGTGTATAATAACAGTACAGGAGGCAAATTATGAAACTATACAAACGGGAAAAGTATTTGTCCAAGATGCGTGCGTTTTTCCATGATGATGACCTCATTAAAGTGATAACCGGGATACGCAGATGCGGAAAATCTAGCCTTATGCAAACTATAGCAGAAGAACTCAAAGAAAATGGCGTTGCGGAAAGCAATATCATTTACATCGATCTCGATAAACGTGGGTACAAAAGCATCCGAAACGCTGAACAGCTGGATACCTTGATTGAATCCGCCGCACAAGTGAAAGGGATGAAATACCTTTTCATAGATGAAATCCAGAACGTCGAAGGCTTTGAAAATGTAATCAACGGGTTCAGGTCAGAAGGCAGTTATTCGATTTTCATAACAGGTTCTAATTCTTATTTGCTCAGTGGAGAACTTGTAACGAAATTAACTGGCAGATATCTTGAATTTGAAATGTTTCCACTGACATTCGACGAATACGAGGATATGAAGAGGTTTTATGGGCGTGATATCAACGCCAATGCCGAAATAGAACTGAATAACTATATTTTGGAAGGTGGATTTCCACGAGCCATCCGAATTGATAACCTTTCGGATAAGCGCACCTATGTGAAGGGAATCATCGATGAAATCTTTGAAAAAGATATCAAACGAAGGGTAAAAATCAAAGATGTTCAGTCTTTTGATTTGGTTCGAAATTACATTATTAACAATTTTGGTGCAACGACGAGCATCAACAGCCTACATGAAGCACTTCTTAAAAACGGCATGACCATCAGCCGCGCGACGGTGACCCGGTATATAAAAACGCTTGTTGATGCAAAGATTTTGTATGAATGCAAAAGCTTTGATATGAAATCGAAAAAAACACTTTTGGGAGTGCAAAAGTATTACGTTGCCGACTTGAGTTTCTACTATGCAATGAATACAGATAATCGAATTAATTACGGACCGACGCTGGAGAATATCGTGTATCTGTACGCCAGAAGCCTCGATTATGCGGTAAGTGTAGGTCGCATCGGAAAATTGGAATGCGATTTCATCCTTAGAGACAGCAACATGAATTATTCCTATGTGCAAGTAGCCTATAAGATGCTACAAAGCAAAGATACGGAAGACCGAGAATATAGGCCATTGGAGAGTATACGGGACAATTATAAAAAATATGTCATAACAACAGACTATATGCTGCAAAAGAGAAATGGCATGATTCATGTTAATCTGATGGATTTCATAGGCTGTGGCAAGCACTTTTAAGTAAAGAGCTCGCTCATTAAAAACACGCCAAAAACGGATACTACTATTTAAAAACTGCTTTATAGAAGTTACCGATTCAGGAAAATCGCAATCGTCATGGAATGGGTAAGGAAAAAGTTTCAGTCTCTCGTGAAGAAAAAACGTGGGATTTCTGATCGATGAAGACGACTTATGCAGAGGATACTATTGGAGTCCTATTCGAGGAAGTTGGGCTAAGCAAAAGTTGTAGCTTTCAAAGGTGTCATCAACTCAATTTATCGATTGGTTGAATTGTTGTTTGATTCTGGTTTTAGTCACGAAGGGTACGTTCCTTCTATTTATATTACTGAAAGAAACAATAAGTTGGTAAATTGCTTTCTTCCCGGTTTTTCAGATGCACCTATTCCCTTATACGAGTTAAATGCACCATTTTTCCAGTTTCACAATCATGTTTCGAATATAGTAGATATGTTCCTTTCACACTGTACCTCGTGTTGGTAGACCTGTTTTTCGCATCCATGTTACGCATGTTGAGACGGTGGTGTTGCTTAGTCGCAAAAATGGCGGAAAATAGCCAAAAATCGTGAAAATTTGATGGATTTCCTTCTTCTCGAAAATGAGGGAAATCCATTTTTTGTCGAGAAAACCGCCCAAAACCAGGTAAAGCGGTAAAAATAGGGCCTTTACTCGTATGGGGAAATAGGTCGACGCTCAAAATGAACACCCATCCTACCTAGTATCGAAGTGAGGATAGGTGGCCGGTATGTTTACACGATGGAAGGAATAGGTCGAAAAGCCCGTAATCATCAGCTTTTCTGGGAATTCGTGATTTCCTAATTTTTTGCGTTTTTCGGATACAGCGCAACTCTATACGCCCAACCCGAAAGATCGTTTTTCGGCCTAAAAAGGGGCAAAAACGGGGTATAGTTTGATTGGCATGAGAGTAGAGTTCCCTTTAAACTCACAAAACTACTAAAAATAGTAAAAATGTGAGTTCTGCACTATAATATTAGTGTAAAGGAGAAACATCCATGATTTTTCAAAGGCATATTTTTTCCGCAGTAAGCAGAAGCATTAGCGAGTACCCAATAACCTTGATTACAGGCGCTCGTCAGGTTGGGAAAACAACGCTGGTTACCATTATTGAAAGAGAACGCGGCTATAAATATGTATCATTTGATGATACTGAGTTGCTTGCCTCTGCGAAGGCGAATCCAAAAAAGTTTATTAAGGAACATCCTGCACCAATCATTTTCGATGAAGTTCAAAAAGCAAAAGAACTATTCCCAGAAATTGAAGCGATTGTAAACGAAGTGAGGAGGGAAAGAGGCTCTCAGTCTGCAAACGGCATGTATATCTTGACGGGCTCGCAAAAATTCAATTTGATGAAAGAAGTAAGCGAATCGATGTCGGGAAGGGTATCCATCATTGAAATGCCTCCCTTAAGCCAAGCTGAAATCAGAAATTGGCCTGAACCCGTTTTTTCAGTTGATAATAATAATATGCTTAATGATTCGGAAAAACGTTCTTTGAGCGATGAGGATTTGTATCTATCTATAGTCCGTGGGTTTTATCCTGCCCGATGGGAAATTGAGGGAAAGCCAATTGAAAATTATTTTTCAAATTACATGAAAACATATTTGGATCGAGATGTCTCTCAGCTAATCGCTTTGAAAGACAAGGTTAAGTTCGAAAATCTATTACGAGTGCTTGCTTCTTTAACAGGGCAGGAACTTATTCCGGACAACATTGCAAAAACTATAGGTGTCGATAAAAACACAGTCAACGCTTGGATAAATGTTGCTATTGCCGGCGATATCGTGACTTTGCTATCGCCATATTACGAAACTTCAATTAATAAAAGAATTATAAAGCGACATAAGCTTTACTTTAATGACACCGGATTCGCAAGCTATCTTTTGGGAATCGACTCGCCAAAGGCTCTTCGCCTCTCTTCTTTTAGGGGCTCTTTAGTTGAAACCTATATTCACAATGAAATTAGAAAATCTTATTTGAATAACGGCCTGGAAGATAAAAACATGTTTTTCTACCGAGACAATAATCAAAATGAAATAGATTTGATTTTACTCAGGGATGGCAAGCTGGATTTCGTAGAATGCAAATCCGGAAAAAAATTCACGCGCGAAAACGTCAAGGCGTTTTCACAATTGAAGAACACGTCATTCGAAATAGGTGGACAGTGTATTGTTTGCACTGCGGAAGAGGCGTACCGAATTTGCTCAAACGTATATGCTTACCCTGTCCGTTGCTTATAATTTTTAGGAAGATGATCGATAAGCTGAATCCGAATCTGAGATCCACCGAAGAACGCGACGGGAAACCAGGAAACGCGAATTCTACAAACCATTTTGATCCGATGCTTATACAATCCTTGAAACCATTGCACAATTAACGGATTGAAACTGACTCTGATCTTGGCCGAGCCTTTCGCACTGGGCCTCGTATTGAATGCTACATGTTTTCGATTTCTTGCTCAATGAGAATGCTCTCAAAGAAATTTAGATGTTTTCAATACGCTCACCCAAGCGGAAGGGTCAGTTGAACGATCGTTTACGGTCGTTTTTTGAAATCACGCTTCTTTTCTATGCGTCATATTTATTTTGAACTTTCATAATTAGAAAATGTTTTTATCCGAGGGACATCTAGCAAGCGCTACCTCAATCAAACAATCTTTAAAGAAAACGAAGCCTTCTTTGTGCAAAATAGCGTATTTTTTGCCAGATCGAAAAGAAAAGAAGCCATAGCTCGTCACTATAGCTTCTTTATCCACTGCATTATTCGTTTGGCGTTTCTTGCTTTGCTTTCTTCTTATCTTGATATTCTAGGAAAAATTTCATGCCGACTGTAATGATTAGTCCAGCGGTAATCGCATAAAGAGAAGACACAAAGAAATAATTGATCCAAACCTTCCAAGGAGCGATGCTGCGTGTTGTTTTAGCGCCAGGAGCAATTCCGTTATAAGCCCCAGAATTTACAACCGCATAAGAGATATTCTTTACGGCATCTTGAATGCGGTGTAAAGCCGTGATTGAGGCAGAATCCGTAAGCAAAGCGTCTAAACTCTTGCTCGTCGCAGCAAGATAGAAATCGTTCCCGCTACGAATCATCGCATCTAAGCTCACTTGGGGCGCATAGTCAGTGATGACCATTCCTTCAAAGCCCCATTCTCCTCTTAACGCGCCTTCTAATAAATACCAGTTATTGGAGCACATGACTGGACCAATGGAATTAAAAGCGGTCATGACGCCGTTGCACGCTCTAATTTTCTTGCTCGTTAATTCTCCCGTTGTAGGATCGATGTATTTAAGATTTTGACGGGCGTATTTAGTGGCAATTTCAAATGGCTTAAGGTAGGTTTCACGAATTGTTTGCTCTGTCGCCCAAGTCATAATCATATCCATACGATTGCTTTCTTGTTCGTTCATCGCAAAGTGCTTCATGAAGGTATAGATGCCTCCATCGGAAGCGCCGCTTATAAGATTCATGCCGACAATTCCAGTAACAAATGGATCTTCGGAAACGTATTCGGCGTTTCTCCCACCGAATTGGGAACGGTGTAAATTAAGTCCTGGGGCGTATAGGCCTTGAACGTCATTCGCTAACCCTTCTTGCCCAAAGTGATAGCCCATTTCATAAGCGAGTCTAGGATTGAAGGTCGCCGCGAGTAAGGCTTGCGAGGTATAAGTGGCCCATGAATAGTCCTTTTTGCTCCCGAAGGTAGAGAAGCCCATCGGTCCATCAAAGTCCTGAACCTGGAATTTCCCAATTGCATCAAGCTTATCGGATTGATAGGCACCATACCCGATTAATTTACCTAATTGGGCGCGATCGCGGTCGTTACGGAAGGAGATTTGACGAATTAAATCGTTCCAGCTTGGATCATTATAATCAACACCGCGGTAGGAAGATAAATCCAAACCTTTTTGCTCCACTTTGAATGGCTCGATATTTCTCACTTTTGAATCCTGACCATTGCCTAAAACAGGATGATTGATCGGATCAAAGTTCCCTTTCTTATAGGAATCGAATTCTTTCTTAAATTCGTCCGCTAAAGTTTTGTCGACTTCGGTAGGAACGGTCGGGAAACTCCCTTTGAAATCAGCGCGGGTGAATTGAGTGACATGATCTTGATTCATGAAGGCGGTCGAAGACTCAAATAGATTGGTTGCCGCAACAAACTTATCGCCTTTTTTGGGTTCGTTTGTTGGGTTGCCGTCTTTATCTAATTTCGCTTGGCCAGCTTTCTCCGATTCTCTTGGGTTTTTATTATCGTAATAGACGTCTTCTAAATTATTCCACGTATAGGTTTCATAACTATCGTGCGCGTTTTTCCCTAGATAAATATCGTATTCCCCTTTGGACAAATAGTAACAGCCTCTCGTGCCGTCTTTATTGTCTCTATTAGAGTAATAAGAAGACATATCATCGACATTGAACGTCAAGGTAAGCTCTTGAGACTTTCCTGGTTCAATAATTTCGGTTTTGTCATAAGCAATGAGGTTTTTCGCGGATTTTTCGATTTTATTGGCTTTATCGAAGTCCGTGTATGGAGCACCATAATAGATTTGAACAGCATCTCTACCTGCTTTTTCGCCCGTATTTTCGACCTTAACTTTTAAAGTTACTTTATTCCCTTCAATTTGCTTATCCACGAAGCTTTGATTGAACGTTGTGTAAGATAAGCCATGCCCAAAAGGATATTGGACTTGCCTGTCGTAATTAAAGCCCTCGTAATTCCCGTTAAGCGCCTCCGCATAAGCGGTCTCATAATACTTATAGCCAACGTAAATCCCTTCTTCATATTCAACGTAAGTGCCAGGAGTCACGTTATCGGTCGTGGTGACATTGTTATAGTACATTAATTCAATGTTCCCAACTGTTGCGTAAGTGCCGCTGTTGAAGCTGAAATTCTGGTTCGCAGGATCAGCAAGGAAATCTTTTGACCAAGTGTCCACGGTTCTACCAGAAGGATTTACTTCGCCACACATGATTTTCCCAATCATTTCCGCACCGCCGCTACCTTCTTGCGGCATCCAAATAATCGCATCGCATAAAGCGGCAATATCATCGGTGATTTCAAAAGCATTAACGCTATTGATGACCAAAATCGTTTTCTTGGCGTTTGTTTTCGAAACGCGTAAGCAATCAAGCTCGCCGTTGGTTAAAGAAAGCGTATGTCTAGTGCCATCGCTGAAAGCGTCCATCTTTAAGTCAGCGCCTTCTCCTGACCTTCTAGCCACGACCATAACGCCAATCGTATTATTGAAAGAAGATTCTTTGCCTTCATAAGCACCGCTAACTGGTGTCCATAAATAACGGTACCAGTTATTGACGGCCTTCACCTTCATTGGTTCAGTACCTGGCTTCTCTTTCATTTCTTCGGTACGAATGCTTTTCGTGATGTTATCGATTTCGCTATTGATATGGAATGTATCCGCTAGGGATTCGGCAAAGCTTTTGGTTTTCACTTCTGAGTTATTCCAGTTCGCAGAGCCCCCAACGCTATCGGTATGGTAATAGTTATAGCCTAATGGGCTAATCGTTTCATCTTTTGATAGAGGTAGGCAATTATCGTTTTTTAATAGAGTAATGCCTTGCTCGGCGATCGCTTTTGTATGCTCAACGCTTTTTGCAGTCGCATCAGCGTTCTTCTCTTTGTTGTAATAATTAGCTTTAGAAGAATCACCACCAATCGTAGTGAGTTTTCCCGAGCCAAACACCGTGTCCAATGTGCCTTCATATGTATTCGAAAGAATTGGAACAGCGATTGCAGCTGCTAAAATGACAGCACTTATTGGCAACAAAATCGCCGCAAGAGTGGATGCTTTCATCTTTTTTCTTGGTTTATTTTCTTTTTTCATTGTTATATTTTTCCTTATTTAGAAATATTCATCGTAATGCTTTTCCAGTTGCCGCAAGCGACACCTTCCGCTGAGAAGGCGCCATGTGCTTGTCCGCCATCTTTAAAGGTAAGGCGGATGGTGTTCTTTCCTCTTTTCAAGATTACCTTTCCAATAGTGATATTCTCGAATTGTTCGGTGGCTAAATACGTTCCAAATCCCCAGGCATTCCATTTATCACTTGTTTTGACGGCTCCGTTTTCATCGAGTCTACCAAAGCTCTCATTTGCTAGATCTGCGTCCTCGCTAGTGATCATATGGCCAGAGGCAATTGCATTACTATTCACATCGAATTTCGTGGTTTCTTGACCAACGGTGTTTGTTAAATCGATGGCTTTAGTTAGATCTAAGTCATTGGAGCCTTTTATGAGATATTCGCCATAATATTCTTCAAACGGGGCGTCAGCGGTATCGATATTTCCAATGATGAAGGCATTTGTCGCCACTTCTCCACTTAGTACTACGGAAACATCATCGCTAGGACTATCGATTTCGATTTCAAAATAGGAGCCAACGGTTACTTTTTCCAAATAGCTGCCTTTTCCTAAGTTCCCGTCTGCTTTTTGAGCGTGATTCCCTTCCGTTTCCTTTTCGCCTTTAACGTATTTCACTTTCCCATAGTTATAAATGCTACTTGTCGCATCTATGTCTAGGCCTAAATTTGTCGTAAGTGTATCCGTAACGATGATAGGAGCGCTAAATTCCGTCTCTTTGTAGCGGAGTTTCACTTCCGTTTGTCCGATATCTAAAGTAGTATCAGTATCGACGATTGTTACATCGCTATTATCAATTCCTTCTAAATAGCCGTCATTGTATTCTACGGAGAAGGAATACCCGTCTAGTGAGAATTTTTCGCCGAATAGGAAGGAATTTGCTTTCGATGTTGTAACAATAGCTTTTGGAGTTCTAATGATGGTTTCGTCTAATAAATAGAAATCAAGTGCGGCCCAGTTGCCATTCCCGCCATTATGGTCCTTTTCTAATTCGTAAGGGAAAGAGATTTCGATATCGTTAACCCCTTCTTGCAAATTGACTTCCGCGATTTTGACTTTTTCGAATTGCTCGCAAGTCCAATGATAGGAAGCATACCAGGCGTCTTTAAGGTAATTCGGATCGCTAGCAGCTAAATCAGTGTCGCTAGTGAGCTCTCTCCCTTTTATGAGGATGTCGTCTAAAGCAGTTTCGACACCGTTATTGGTAACCTTAATCCTGTTCTTTAAATTGATATTATGAGAGAAACGGGAACCACCGTTTTTGATTTCAGGGAATAAATCGGTTAATGACTGCCAAATAAAATCATCGGAAGCGATATCGCCATAGATAGCGAATTTCCCTTTGAGATTCTTGGTATTGTTATAGGTGAATTTGAAGGAATCTCCCTTGCTGATATTGCTAATGAAGTAACGGTTTGAGTCAGGGTAGGTCACTTTAGCCTTTTTTGCCTTGCTCCCTTCCGCCTTGACTAAGCTAGTAGAGCTTTCATCTTCTCCAAGTTCGCAGTGTAATCCCGTTGAGACATTCACCGGCTGATCAATCGAGGCGCCTTTATAGCTCAGTTTGATGCTTTGTTGCGATAATTCCAGTGCCTCATTTAACGTAACGTCGTTAGGATTCACTTCCTCCATCACGCCATTTTCGTCACTAGCGAGAATCTCTAGAGCGCTCTTATCGTAGGTATCGCCATAAAGATAATCGTTTTTCGAGTGAAGGACTTGTAGCGATGTAGGATTATACGTTTCCTTTTCACCTACGTAATCGAGTTCGATATAGTCCCAGTTGCCGCATGCAATCTGTTTATATGCCCAAGGGCAAGACATATTATTTGCCTTTAGGTCCAAAGTGATATGATTAATGCCCACTTCAAGCGGCACAACGCCTAACCATTTTCTTTCAAAATTGTGGGTAGCAGCGTAAAGAGGAGAATACCAATTGTTGAAGGATTTCGATTCAACATAAGGCTTCATGATTTCTTTTGTAAGAACAGTCTCTTCGATATCCGCGTATTTCTTTGTATCAATAACATTATCGTTATTTTTGATGGTGACGATGCTTTCTAAATCCAACGCTTTTGAGCCAGCGATGGAACCGGTTTTGCCATTTCCATAATCGGTTGGAAATTGTCCGCTCCACTCAATGGCGTTAGAAGCAACGCTAGCGTAGATATGGATGAAGCCTCTCTCTATAGCGGTGTAATTAAACTCGAAACGCGAACCATCAGAAACGCTATCAAGACATTCTTCTTCCTCACCAAAATTCACATTTTGAATGCCGTTAGTTGTCGCAGCGTAAGTGTCAATTTTATTAACGTTACTATCTTCGCTAGTAGGATCAACTTCCGTACCGTTATGATTCAACGTGTGCTCAGGCTCGATATATTTCACCGGAGCCTTATCCATTTTCTCGCATTGAGAAATGAGCTTTTTCGCTACATTAATATTCCAAGTTGTTCTGTATTCTTTGCCGGTTTTATTCCCTTTCCAAGTAAAGGTAAGGGTTTTGTCTTCTTCCGTTAGGGGGCGGCTTGGCTCAACAGTAAGTTCACTCGACTTTACTTTGACCTCATCCCCTCCATCGTATCCTAGACCGCTATAATCATTCACGGAAGGAGTTTCGCCGATTAGATAGTCTTTTCGGCAAGCTTGGTCGACTTGGAACCCAAGTCCATACCATTCTCCGTTTCCATCAATCTCGTCGCTACCTGCCACCTGGCAAGAGGCCAAAAGGCTAACGAAGAGCAAAGGAGAAAGTAGTAAGCAAATTTTTCTTTTTTTCTTCATACAAAGAGAATTCCTTTCTTTTTTATGCATGTAAGTGCTTACATTGTATAAAAATAAGAAAAAATAGTTTGCCAATTTCCTTGCTTTGCTATTGAGATGACTTAGTTTGTTCTTTTCTTAGAGGGAATAGCATCGTCAATGAAAAATGATTATTTTCTAACTTAAAAGAGCATAGGCCGTTATATTTTTCGACCATATATCGAATCGATTTTGTACCATAGCCATGATAACGGGCATCACCATCAGTTTGAGGCAAACCGTCTACAAAAGTAAGAGGGAACGAACAATAGTTCTCAATTTTGCATAGCAAACAATTTCCCCTATTTTGGGCATTGATAAAAATAATTCGCTTATCCGCTTTTTCTTTTAAAACGGCCTTAATCGCGTTATCCAAACCGTTTTCAAATAAAGTGTATAAATCTGTGTCATCAATAAAAGAAAATTTATCACCTTGAATAATCATCGATAACTGTATCTTTTCTTTTTGGCAAATCATCGATTTTTCATGAATGACCATATCGATGATGGGGCTACCACTAGAAATAGAGCTATCGTAGATATCCACTTGCTTTTTAATATCGTCGAGTTTCTTCCTTTCTTCTTCAAGCTGCGCACTATTCTTTAAAGACTCAATCTGATGCTTTAAGTCATGACATTTGATATTGATAAGCTCATTCATTCTTTTGGATTGATTGAACTTGTCTTGTTGAAACGAGATGACTTTTTCGAGTGTTTCTTTATCGTCTTTAAGTTTTTTAGAGCGGAAAATGTTGAACTGAATGCAAAGAAGAAAGAAGCAAGCGAGGACCGCATAAACCTGAGTGCTCACATCCGTATTTCCGTTATTTTGATGTTGGGCGTACATCGACAAGACGTAAACGATGAATAGCGACAATCCGGAAATAAGAATAATTGTTTTGTTATCGATATTAACCGTTTTGTTATCCTTAAGAATTCGAACAAAGAAAAAATAATAAAGCGTATAGAAAACGGCATAAGATGATAGATAAATGATAAGGGCAACAATTTGATTATCGCTATTCGTAAGCTTATAAATCAAAGTCCAAAGGTTATCTACCAGGTTTTGGGCGGTATAGCTAGAAAAAGCAAGGAAGAGTAAACCCGTGATCTTTAATTTATAAGTCCCGATTAAGGGGATGAAACTCAAAAGGAAAATCAACAAAAAGACAATGCTGAACCATCCTATCTTGATGTTAATGTTGTAATAAGGGAGAGCGACGCTTGCGACAAGGAAAAGAATGCTATAGCAAATAAAATTCGCAATCCAACGCTTTCTTTTCGGCGCATTGATAAATGTGATGGTTTCGGCAAAGAAAAGCGGGAGCACAAAGCGGAAAAGATAATAGAGAATTGCCTCATCCGCCTGATATTGTTCATACATTATAGGAGTTCTCCCATAAATTCATTGAACCGTTCTAGAAATGCCTTTTTTCTGCCTCTTGCAATCGATAAGTTTTTGCCTTCAATGGTGACAATTGATTTGCTCACATCAATATCAAGGCAATATTTAAGATTCACCAAATAGCAATTGTTAATACGGAAAAATGATTTGCCTTCAAGGAGTTTTTCATATTCTCCGATTTTCCCACGAATCGTGATGTTTTTGTCGCCTTTGATGTGAAAGGACAAATCATGCTCATCCACTTCAATGAAAAGAAGATCATCGAGTTTAATTCTTGTTATTTCTTTTCTGGTCTTGATGGAAAGATATTCGTCTTTGTTATTCTTCTTTAGCTCACCAATAACCTTATCCATCACGAATTCAAAATTATATTGAGAGATAGGCTTCACAATATATCCTTTAGCTTCAATCTCATACCCTTTTAAAGCATAAGCAGAAGAATGGGAAATAATGACAATCGGGGTGTCAATGTGCAACTCGCGAATCTTCTTGCCTGTTTCAATTCCGTTCATCAAGGGCATTCCGATATCTAAGAAAATAAGGTCGAATTCTAATAGAGAATCGTTTAAAAAAGAAACGCCGTCATAATAATCAGTGATTGAAAAATCGATGCCGCTTTTAGAACAATAGGCCGTTAAAAAATCTCTTATCACATCATGATAATTCTTATCGTCTTCAACAATCGCGATTTTTAACGTTCCCATTTCTATTACCTACGAAGCGGCCTATATTTATTAAAATAATCACATTATTAACAAAATTCAATTCGATTGGTAAAGGCGGATAGCGTTTCACGAATGTAGGCAACGAAAAAAGAAGTTCATCTATAATGCTTTTGACCAGAGCACAAAGGAGAAACTTCCATGGAGATTATGCCAACGAACACATCCATGTTCGAGCGCGTGGTTTCGAAATACGCTGTCGACGCGAAGAAGTCGGCATTGGAGAATCTTGCCGCATGGCTGGAGAGGATCGATGCCGCGCTTTGCCTCGTATCGACACGGGGATAGGTGGATGGTACGTTTACACGATAGTGAGAACATGTCTGAAAGGCCGTATTTATCGGCGTTTTCTGAAATTCACGATTTATGGATTTTCGCGTTTTCTGAACGCGGTGCAACCACACAGGCAACCTGGAAAACCGACTTGTGGCCCGAAATCGAGCAAAAAGGCGCATAGTTTGATTCAAAAGGTCGAAAAAGATTGGTTAGCTCGAAAGCTAAAAATGTGAAACGAAAACTGCCATTTCATCTTAAAAAGTATTACATTTTCGCATATAAATTGCTGCCCAAAAATGCTATTTACTGCCCAATATATGATATAAATTAAGGAGAAAAGAGAATGTTAGTTCTCAATTGATGTGAAACATTCGAGAACTAACACATATTTGGACAAGAGTTTCTAGTTTTATTTGACATCGTTTTTTAAAATAGGGTGACTTCTTTAGGGGGTTTTGGAGGGGTTCTATGACGATTAAATATTTTGTGCGAAGACTTGCGGGCTTGCTCGTTTGCGGAGTGAGCGCTTTCGTTGCTTATTCTATTTTGAATTATGGAGAGAACGGGTTTAACGCAAGCGAAATTTGCCAGTTTGTCGCGGTTTTAAGCATTTTGATCGGCGTTTCGTCGGTGTTTTCGCCGAACACATCGGTTAAAGACGGGATTATAAGCTGCATCGTTTTTGTCGTGATCGGGGGGCATCGTTTCCGCTTTGGATTTAAGCGAGCAGAATTTGATTTCCAATTTGTTGGTCGGCGTCATCCTTATCCTTTATGGTTTAAACATTTTTTTCTTCTACCTTGGCAATGTGACGGCCCATATGCGGGCAAAATGCCGTCTCTTTTCATCATTCGTTTCGTCTTTTTAGAGATTTTCTTTTTGGCGCTTAGTAAAAAGATAGAAAAAGGAATAAATTACGAGGCCATCCAATCTAAAAGGCGGCATTTTGCCATCCCCATTAAAAGTTACAGAACTTTTGTATTTCTGATATCGGCAAATTGAGATCTATTGCTTTAGGTATTCAATGATTGGCTCGAGGTATTTTTCATCTGTCCAGTCACTTTTATGATCCCCAGCTTCCATCAATGCTTTTTCCCATGGTTCGTACTTAGCTGGGTCTTTTTTTGCGACGGCCTTTTTCAGCAAATTGCATAATGTTCTATCCATAAAAGACATTGCATCCATGTCAAATCCGCCACGGCAATAAAAGAGAGGGATATTGGCTAAGTCGCCTTTCATATTGCGTTCCTTGATTTGCAAAAACGCCTTTTCCTCATAAGGGGAGGCCCCACAGCAAAAGACCACAATCTTCTTGCCTTTTAGTTTTCCGATGTTCTTTTTCAGAAAGGATAATCCGGCAATGCCAGAGGCGTATATCCCTCCGCCTAAAACGATCGTGTCGTATTTCACGATTTCGCGGATATTCGCCGCTTTTGTTTCTAGGCATGGAAAGAGAGTCTCTTCCGAAAGCCAATCGGCATATTTTTTCGTAGAGCCGTATTTCGATTGATATAGGATTATCCCATTCATAAGCAAATCTCCTCAAATTCTTATTTATCGCTCTATATCTTTAACGCGATATATCCAAAGCCGTTAATCGGATCCCTTCATCCTTGTAAGCCAATTCTAAATTTTTCGGGAAATATAGATTGGTGCACATTACTTGATTTCAAGACACATAAGAGCCGTCATATTGCATTTAGGCCTCTAAACCGGCTCTCTTTGCAATTGATTATTGCATATAACGCGGTTCAACGCTATGCAATGTAGGCATATTTCAAAACTTTTACAAAATGAATACTTTTTGCGTTCCATCCCAGCCCTGTGAATCGTTCTTAATGGGGAATATAGGGTGATTGGCAGATATCTTTTTCTTGTGCGTTTTTAACTCATGGAAGGTTGAAATATTGCTTGTCGATAAGCGACATATTGATATATGGGTTGGCTCTTTTTTGGCTTTGCGTTTTGGAACAAAACCAATTCTCATTATGCTCGAGGTATTAATGTCTTCGGCAAAGGTTTTGGGGATTATAGGCAAGATATCGTTGCTCAAATTCTTTGGAGGATGAGGATTCTTAAATTTTTTTTGGCGACCTTTAGAATGTCTGAAATGCCGGCAAAGTGGACGGATGGCTTCTTTCCTGATGGCCTAAAATAATGGACCCATGCATGCGTTTTTTGTTTTATTTCGTTTTTCCTTTTTGAAATTTGCCAAAATAATTCCGCAATCACTATAATTTCAATATGAGCATGAGCTTTGGCGAGGCGTTCCATTTTTATTTTTCAAATGTTTTTGACTTGACGGCTTTGATTACCTATTTGGTTGTTTCTTTTGGTTTATGTCTTTTGATCAGGAGACAGAAATTGAATGTGAGAGAGTTACTTAGACTCCTTTTGGTTTTTCTAATCTCTTTTTCCTTTTTGATTCTTGAATCGTCTCTCTTATTCGCCTTATCCTCCATAAGTTTCCGTTATTTATTTAATTACGGCATTGCTTTCGCAATTTCACTCTTTTGCCTCATCATGATGAAGGAGGGGGTGTTGACGAAATCTTTGAAAATATTTGTTTTGGTTGCCTCGATATGCGTTAGCGATGTTCTTTCTAAGTATTTTGGGATATTTGTTGCTTTGTTCACTAATGTTCGTTTCTTGATTCAACTTGGCAGATCCGTTCCGTCTCTTCTTTTTGTTTTGACTTGTTTTTTGGTGAATCGTTTCGACATTTCCCGTTATAGAACCTTTAGCAAGGAAGTTCTTATTACCTGTTTTTCCCTTTCCGCTCTTTTGATTGGCGTGAGTGCTTTCGAACACGCTTACGAGAGCCATGAGACGGTTATTTGCCTCCTTATGTCGGTTTTGGACATTGTTCTTGCTTTGATTTTGGATGTCACTTATGTAGCCATTTACTCCATCGTGGAGAATCGGCATAAACTAATTAGCCTTGAAGTCCAAAACACTTTAGTTGAAGCGGAGAAGGTTTCTATTTCCATCGATAAAAAGAACAGGGAAGAATTAGAAAAAGTGCGCCACGACATTAAGAACCAATTTTCTTACGTGAATCTTTTGTTAGAACAAGGGAAAGACAAAGAAGCTATGACATATATCAATAATTACGTGAAAAACCAACCTGTTTTATTTTCTTTTTCCTGCTCTAACAACGTCATCAATTCGATTATCAATCTGGAGCTTTCTAAAGCCCAAGTGTATGGTCTTCAAATGGATATCAAAGTGGTGGTTCCCCCTGTTCTTCCTTTTGAAGATAACGATGTTGTTTCCCTGCTTACGAACATGATCGATAACGCTTTAGAAAACTATGCGAGGGTAGATGGAGAGGAAAAAATCATCATTCGAATTCTCAAACAAAACGATTACATACGTTTCCTTGTTAGAAATCCCGTGGACGGAGAAAAATACGATTCTAACAATCTGACAAAAAGCAAAAAAATTGGGAAAAACCACGGATATGGGACAAAAATCATCCGCAATATTGCAACAAAATACAATGGATACGCTGATTTCAGTTTAGAAAAAAACCATTTTATCTGCGATGTTTTGCTATATTTAAATGTGAAAGGATAAAACTATGTTCAAAATTGCGATAGTGGATGACGATAAAGCGGCCTTGAGTATTGTTTCTAGCGCCGTGGATTCTTTTTTCCGAGAAAAGAAAATGGAATTTAAGATCTCCTCTTTCACAAATCCTTTAAATTTTCTTTTAACAATAAAAGAAGAAGCCATCAACCTTCTTTTCCTGGATATTGATATGCCAGAAAAAAGCGGCATAGAGGTGGCAAAGGAAACCCTTTCTATTCAAAAAAACGCCCAAATTATCTTTTTATCACAAAGAGAGGATCTCGTTTTCGACTGTTTGGCGGTTCACCCGTTTGGCTTCATTCGGAAATCCAATCTCATCAGCGATTTCTCTTTGATGATAAACCAATTCTATAGTCATTATCTTGCTGACGGACAAGAAGAAAGCAAAATTGAATTCGTCGAAAAGAACAGAACCATTTCTTTCAAAGCGAATGAGATTGTCTATATCAGCAGCAATCGCAATTACCAAGATATTTATACGAAAGACAATAAAATGGAAACGATTCGCGTTCCTTTGGCGACTCTGGAGGAGAAATTGAAGAAATTCGGCTTCGTTCGCGTGCATAAATGCTGTTTGGTGAATCAAAGCTACATCCGTAGCATCATGAATGGCGAAATTAAATTGACTAACGGTATGACGATTCCATTGAGTCGGAAAAGAAAAGACGAGGTCATGAAAGAATATCTTGCTTATTCGAGGAAAAATAACTCCTTAATCATTTAGTTGTTCAGCCCTAAAAAACGTTTTTCGTCCCTTTCAAGGAACGATTTGTCACAATAAAAAGACATGAAATCCCAAATTTAAAATGTAAGCGCTTTTTTTCGTATAGTTAAACCGCCAAAATTGATATTTTAAAAGGAGTGAAAATGAAAAAAAGTATCATTAGTAAAGCGGTTTTGCTAGTCTTGGCTTTGGGCTCTATAGGCGCGTCTGTCGGTGTGGGGCTTAGTGTCAAAAACAGCGAAATCTCTGTCCCTGTGACTTTTGTCGCATCGGACGCGAGTGGTTATAACACCGAAGTTAAAATCGGCGTGTATAACTACAAATTCAAGGGTTCTGTTGATCAAAAGAGCAACAAATTTAACCTAAAAGGAACGGTAACGGGTCGTGCTAGCTCATCTTCTAGTGGTGGCGGCTTCCCAAGTGGTGGCGGCTTCCCTGGTGGCGGAAGCGGAAATCCAAGCGGCGGAAGCGGAAATCCAGGTGGTGAAACCGGAACAAAAGTCAGTGTAGAAAGCGTTTCTCTTGCCTTGGAAAAAACCCAAGCCTACATCGGTGAAGTCGTAAAGGCAACCGCGACCGTTTTGCCAGAGAATGCGACCACAAAAGACGTTGAGTGGTCTTCTAGCGATGAAAAGATTGCGACCGTATCTGATGGGGAAGTTACCCCGTTAGCGGAAGGCAGCGTGACCATTACCGCCACAAGCAAGGACGATTCCAGCAAAAAAGCTTCTGCAACATTGACCGTTGTTAAAGAGGACTACACACCATATGAATTTAATGTCGATGGAACCTATGACATAGACGAGGGATATGGTTATGTGATCACTTTGAACGATGAAAGCAAAACAATAATTCATTGCGACTATAGCAAAGTGGAAGGCAGACATGAGTTCTATTACAATGTCAAAACTGCGGCAGGGTCTTCGCTTGTAAAATTTCAAGCCAAAGACATTCAATTCAAATCCAAATTAACAAAAAACTATGAAACTTGGGATGTAAGAGATTCTAAATATATTTTCACTTCCCTTGCTACGGGAAACAATAATTCCGTTGCCTATGCTTATATGTATCTTCATAACGATGGCTCGGTTGTGATTAACACGCCAAGTGGCGTCAATCGTGCTATCGAAACAACAGGGTTATCCTGGGAAGAAGACGCCGATAAAAATATCGCCGTCAAAAAAGACGGAACGGTCTATCAAGCTTCAAAGAGCATCAATCCGGATAAGCCTGGATATCTCATTAATTATGGATCTTACGTCTTCCTCAATTCTCAAAACCCCGACGTGAAGTGGAAAAAGCTTACTTTAGCCGATTTTGAAGGCACTCCACAAAAAGAATTCACGGGAAGCTATGCGGTTTCTGGTCCAGGAGGAGGATCTGGCAACCTATCCTTGCAGTTATTTGATCAAGGCGTCGCCAAACTTTACGAAAACACCTGGAGCTTAAAATCCAGCGGAACTTGGACGGAAAATGAGGGCGTTTACTCTATTGTGCTTGGCGAAGAAACTTATACAAGCAAAACGGAAGATGGAAAATGCGTGATCGTTTATAGCATTGCAGCCTCTAATCCTTGGGGTGGCAGCACGTCTACCGAAGTAACGTTAACTTTGGTGGAATAGGAGAAAAGAAGATGAATAACGAAAATAAAGTATTAAAAACGTTGAAACCAATCAATCGCGGTTTAAGCGTCGTTTCTATTTTGCTTGGGCTATACGCCATTGCGACATTGGTTATTTTCAACTTCGCTGATGTAATTACCATTATCACGGACGAAGGGACAAAATATGCGGAAGGTTTCTCTTATCCAGGATACCAGACCATCTTTGCGGGCTATGGGAACATGATTATTCAAGGCTATAGCGAAGCGGGCTTCAATATCTGGATGTGTTTAGGGATGTTCTTGCCTTTCGTGGGCTGTATCGTTGCTACGGTTATGCTGATCACGAATTTCTCTAGAAGAGGAACAAACCTCAAAAGAGCCATTGTCGAAGGGGTTGTCGCATTAGCATTGATTTTTGGTGGCATCATTCTCTTCAATGTCGATAAATTCTGGGTCTCTTCTGCTAAAGCGGTGACCGATTCTTATACCGATTATTATGCGACCTATTTGAAACCGGCAATGGAAGGGGAACTGTATTTCGGGAAATGCTTCTACCCTACTTACACTCTTGCTATTTGCTTAACCGCTGGAATCGTCAAACTCATTGACTGCGCGGCTTTGCTTTTCCAAAAGTATTATGCAAGAAAAGTCTCTAAAGAAGCAAAGGCTCAATAAAAGGAGTGAAGAATATGAAAAGAAAAAATAGAGTTACTTCCTATTTGGCAACCGCCGGCGTCTTAACCTTGGCTTTAATGACGGGCGTGACGATTGCCGCAAACATCCAGTCGAATAACCTTGATTTGTTATTGGGCAGAGGCGCTCAGCACGTTCAAGACAATTCTTCGTTGGATGCAAACTACATCGATTTTAAATATGATAATCAAGCTGATGCGTTGAAAAACGCGCAAAGAATGACGCAATTAACCGCCGAAGAAGGCATGACCTTATTAAAGAATGACGACCATGCTCTTCCCATTGCAAAAACTACTGGCGTTACCGTATTGGGCTATTATTCTTGGCACAATAATATGGCTGGCGGCGAGGATCCGGCCACGACCACAGGGGCCGTCTCATTAGGCAAAGGCATCAAAGAGCATTTCGGCGATAAGTTCAATCAATTGACCGAAGATTTGTATAGCAGTGTTTCTGCGGATTTTGATGATCCTGAAACCGCGTTAGCTTCCGCTGAGTCTAGTTTCGCTTCCTTCGATACCGCAATCATCACGCTAAAAAGAAATTCCGGCGAAGGCAATGATCAGTCTTTGAATGCTGGCGCAAAGGAACAAAGCCGCAGCGCCCTTGTCATCAACAACGCGGAACTCAAGCTTATCGATTATGCTTCCAAGCATTTCTCCAAGATCATTATTGTGATTAACTCCGCAAACGCGATGGAACTTGGATGGCTGCAAAACGATGATCCCAATATGCACGAAGGGATTTATACCGATCCGTATACCCAAAAAACGTATGACTTCAGCAAAGTCAAGGCGGCCATTTGGGCGGGATGCTGCGGCTCGCAAGGAGGTGTTGCTTTAGCAAATATCTTAACGGGCGAGGTGACTCCGTCCGGACATTTGGTTGATACCTATGTTCGTGATTTGAGAAACGATCCGACTTATAAGAACTTTGGCTCTTATTTATATGACAATTCCGATGAATTGAATTCCTATCAAGAAGAAACTTATTTTGTGGAATACGAAGAAGGGATCTATGTCGGATACCGTTATTATGAAACAGCGGCTAAGGAAGCTATGGACGGTAATTATGCAGGCTTTGATTACGACCGCCAGGTTGTCTATCCTTTTGGCTATGGTTTAAGTTATACGACATTCTCCCAAGAATTTGAGGAAACCCCAACTTTCGACGCCTCCTCAAACGAATACACCTTCAAAGTGAGAATCACGAATACGGGTGACACATATTCGGGCAAGGGCGTCGCTCAAATTTACGTTAATGTCCCTTATACAAAGGGCGGCATTGAAAAGGCCCACGTGAGTTTGGCTGGCTTTGCGAAAACGAAATTGTTGGCTCCTAGAGAATCGGATGTTGTGGAAATCAAGGTGAATCGTGATTATTTCACCTCTTACGATTATAAAGATGAGAAATGCTATATCTTAGAGGCAGGAGATTATAACTTCTATTTGGCCGATAACGCTCATTCTTGGGTTAGCATCGATAAGATGTCTTCCGGAAAAGAAAAGCTTTTCTGGACGGACAGCGTTTCAAAAACCTATGTCTACAAAGATGGGGCAGACGGAAAGCGCTCGACGGATTTAACGACCGCCGTTAACAAAGAAGACGATGAATTGAATTACAAATTCAAGGAATACACCGAAAATGAGCAAGGCGAAGGATATTGTATTAACTTCACACGTGCGAATTTCAAAGATTCTTTCCCGGAATCTCCTAAAGAAGATGATTTCATCCTCAGCGATGAAAGAGCAAAAGAGCAGGTTGCCATCTATGACGTATGGGATGAAAAGAACAATCCAATCACAGAGATGCCATCTGTTAACACGGATGAGACAAGCTACACCCTTTCAGCAATGAGAGGCGTGGACTTCGATGACGAAAAATGGGATCATTATATGAATCAATTCTCCAAAGACAAACTCGTTGAGATGTTTGCCAATGGCGGTTGGAATGAAAAGGCTGATGTGGAAAACGGCGTCCCTGAATCCTATGATGCGGACTCCCCATATGGCTATTACGCTCACGCATTGACCATCAAAGATATCAACAAATGGTATTGCGGAGATCCAATGGTGGCGGCTACCTTCAATACGGAACTGGCTAAAGAGCTGGGCGACGCCTTCGGTGAAGAGGCTCATGCGAATTATCTTGCTGGCGGTTCTTTGATTACGGGTATTTACGGATATGGCTTAAACCTCCACCGCAGCGCTTTTGGGGGAAGAAACTATGAGTACTATTCCGAAGATGGCATTCTTTCTGGAAAGATGGCGGCCGCAGAAGCAAGCGGCGCTTCAGAAAAAGGCTTAATCACCTTCATGAAACACTTTGCACTTAATGAGCAAGAGACCAATCGTCAAAAGAACGGCTATTGCGCTTGGGTGAATGAGCAAGCCTTTAGAGAGGTCTATCTCAAGGGCTGGGAACTCTATATGAAAGAGGCCAAGATGAATGTAAGATATTACGCAACGGACGCTGACGGCAATATGGAAAACACCCTTTCTAGCAAGACCATGTCCGCAGCTACTGGCATCATGACTGCCTACAACAGAATAGGTGCTACCTATGCGGGCGCTTCTTTGTCCATCAATGACATTCTTCGCGATGAATTTGGCTTCACTGGAACCGTAGTTACGGATGCTGGCGGTCAAAAGAACACATATATGACGACTGACTTCTTGCTTAGAAGAGGTGGCGACTTAACCCTTACGAACAATGGCACGGATGGCTTATATGACACGTCCTCTCCGACGGCTGTGTATTGGTTAAAGATGGCTTGCAAGCACATCTTATTCAACAAAGCCAACTCGAACTGTGTCCAAGGCGTCTCTCCTTCCGCATCCATTTCCTACGATGTCTCCCCATGGAGAGTTGGAATGTATGTTGCTTGGGGCGTGATTGCAACTGCCTTACTTGCCGATGCTACCATCATCACATTGATTGCGTTGGATAAGATCCACGTTGAAGAAAAAGTCCGTCCTGAATCCGAAGAAGAATATTAATCCTCCTTTCTAAGGGAAACGCTCTCTATCTCGAAAAGGGAAAGAGGGCGTTTTTCTTATGTAAAAAGAGAGAACCCCCGTATCAATCTAAATCATTTAAACGATAAGATACGTTCTTCTTGAAGCCTTATTCATTTGACGATAAGGCTCAATGAGAAAGCAACAAAAAACCAATTTGCCTCGAACGTAGATTGGATTTAGAGAAACGAATGATTTTTTGCTTCGGCAAGCACCTTTTAAAAGTCGCCCAATCTTTCAAATAATAAAGCAATAGAGATTAATAAACTTAGAAAGATTATTTGCCTTCTTTCACGTTTGTATCGCCAGACCCCACTTCAGCATTGGCAACATTGCTGGCCATTTTTTCGATTGCCTTGTTTCCATTATCTTCTTCTGCGGTCATTTCTTTACGATAGGAAAGCTTTAAGAAAATAGGGGTAATGAAAGAAGAGATTAAGATAAGCAAAAGACAGAACATCATGATACGGTTATCAACTAAGCCACAATCGACGCCCTTTTGAGCGCAAACGATAAGCACCTCAGCTCTTGCCATCATGCCAAATCCTAATTTGATAGCGTCATGGAATTTGAATTTGAAACAAAGCCCTGCGGTTGTGCAGCCAATGATTTTTCCAAGGATGCCAATGACGATCCATAAAAGTCCGAACAAAAGAAATTGAAGGAAGGCAGGATCAGAGAAATCGAAATTGGATTGATAAAGGCCCATGGCAATGGAGCCAAAGAAGATAGGACCAAAAAGATAATTGCAGGTGGTTTCCGCACGGTGATCAATGTATCCGTGCGCTAAGGTGCTACTCATCGTTAGCCCCATAAGATAGGCGCCCGTGATATCAGCGATATTGAAGTATTCCGAAATATAAGCCCATAGCAGGCAAATGCCCAAAGAGATAATGACAATGCGGATATGGTGAGGATATTTCTCTCCCAGCCAGTTGAATAATTTTCTAATGAATATGCCGGCGAGGAAAGTCAAGCCGAAATAGACGACCATAAAGAAAATAATGAAGAAAATGGTTAAGAACGTGTTTCCTTCTTGTCCCATAGCGGAGATAAGCATGCTCGCAAAATCGTTTCCCGTTGTGTTTGAGCCAGAAAGAGAAATGACCAACGAAAGAACAATGATTCCTAACACATCATCGATGATCGCGGCGGACACAAGACAGCTTCCAACCTTCGTATCCAATCTGCCCAATTCCTTAAGAGTGGCAACCGTGACCGATACAGAAGTGGCCGTTAAAATGACCCCATAGAATAGTTCACGGAAGATGTTGATTTCCGCTCCGGTAAACTTATCAAAAGCAAAGGCCATCAAAAAGCAAAGAATCATAGGGGTTATGACACCCATCAAGGCGACAACAAATGCAGCAGGTCCCACCGTTTTTACTTTCTTAATGTCAGTTTCAATGCCAGCGGAGAACATAATCAGGATAACGCCGATTTTCGCAAAGAAATCGATTCCGTTTTTCGTGTAGGAGGTCAAAATGGTCTGACCTGGAATAAGATATATCAAGCCAACAACAAGGCCAGCAACAAGATAGCCGATTACTTGCGGCACCTTGATTCTCCCTAAAAGAAGGGAAAAAACCTTTGAAAGAATCAAAAGAAGTCCTAACGGCAGCAAGATTTTATAAGCTTGAGGATTTGTTTCCGTAGGAATATTGACGAATGATAACATAACGATCTCCAAAAACATTTTGATTATAGACCCTTAAAAGAGGGTGGTTAAATGAAACCACTTTCTAAAGAGGAAAGTTTATGGAAAATTGCTGAAGTTTCTTACTATCATGGCTGGGAAACCATTAAACATCCTGACTCCTTATATGTCCAAAAGAATTCAATGATTTTTTTAAATTTGTTCTGAAAGATTCACACCCGTTTACGAATCGTGGGTGATATATTAAAGCCGTAAAAGGGTGGAGCATGTTCAAAGATAAACTAAAAGGCCTTAGAAAGAGAAAAGGAATCACTCAAGCGGAACTAGCAGAAGAGATTTTCGTATCGAGGAGTCTTATAGCGAAGTATGAGACGGGAGCGGCGTTTCCAAATAAAGAAACATTGGGAAGAATAGCGTTGTATTTCAACATCCCTGCTTCCGATTTGATTGAACGGGACGAGACCGCTTTGAAAACCATCGAAGCAAAAGATATCTCTGAAAAGATAAATGTGACGTCTTTGGCCATTGTTTTAACCATAATGGTGGTTTACTGCATTCTGGTTTTCATACCCTTTCTCATGGGGAAAAGGTATGTTTACCCAATACCTGCAGGTCAAGATTACCCCAATCGCGAAGCCTTCTTCGTCAGCATTTTTTCAGGAACGTGGGGACAAGGGAACCCAATTGGCTTGATTTCGTTTCTTTTGAGCGGAGGTGTCACAACTTTTGCGGCGACAAGCCTGTTCTTGAAGAAAAGATACATCCCGATTCTTAGGCTTTTAACCTATTTTTATTGTGGCTGATATTTTCGTTTCTTTTGCTGCGGTCGTTTGTTGCGTTAGTTATATATCCTAATGAGCTTTTATAAGAATCCAAAGGGCTTCCTAAAAGCGTTATCCCTATCACCTCATTTAGATTTTGCTAGAATGATATTGTGAGGTGGATGTTATGAAAACTCTCAAATTGAAAGAAAATTTGTATTATGTCGGTTGCATTGATCACGATTTAAAAGTATTCGATAGCGTAATGCCCTTAAAATACGGGACCTCCTATAATTCTTATTTGCTTAAGACGAAAGAAGGAGGGGTTATTTTCGAAGGGAACAAAGCTGGATTTTCTGAAGAATATTTGACCCATATATCAAATTTGATTGATTTTAAAGACATCAAATACCTTGTCGTTGCTCATACGGAACCGGATCATTCTGGAGCAATTGAAGCTTTGCTTGAGAAGAATCCAGATATCGTCGTTATCGCCTCGCCGGCGGGCTTGAATAATTTAAAAAACATCCTTCGTTTCCCATTCAAGAGTCTTGCTATGACTCCAAATAAAGAACTAAAGATTGGCGAATACACCCTTCGCTTTATATCGGGGTTGTTCTTGCATTGGCCAGATGTTCTTTTCACTTATATCGAAGAGGAAAAAGCGCTGGTTACCTGCGACGCTTTCGGAACGCATTATGCTTTTGATGATGTCCTTTTCTCCAAAGTGACTAACTTGGAAGAGTATCATGAATCTTTCCATTATTATTTCGATTGCATCATGTCGTCTTTTGCTTCGTTTGCTCTTCAAGCTGTAGAAAGAGTGCGTGCCTTGGATGTAACAATGATTTTAACGGGGCATGGTCCTGTTATCGATAAAGATGCAAAGGAAGTGATTTCCGCTTTTGAAAAGGAAGCGAAAGACGCCCTTCCCGTTCTTGATAAGAATCATGTGACATTGGTTTACGCTTCTTGCTATGGATATACGAAAAAGATGGCGGAGCATATCGAAAATGAGCTTATTAAAGAAGGTAAGCAGGTTTCTTCTTTCTATGTTGACGCTTTAAATTACCAAGAAGAGAAGGCAAACATTCTTGAGGCAATAAAAACATCAGGAATCCTTCTTTTTGGAACACCAACCGTTGTAAACGACGCTTTGCCAATCTTCTATGATTTGCTTATCAGCAAGCCAATTCCGTTCTTCACTGGCAAAAAGTTTGCTGCCTTTGGCGATTATGGTTGGAGTGGGGAGGCCATTAAGAATATTACGGACTTCGCTCTATCTAGAAAGATGAAAACCGTTGAAGGATTTAAATATTCCTTTAAGGTGGATGAAAGCTGTTTCGAAGGCTTGAACGCTTGGATTAAAACGCTTGAATAACTCTTATATTGCTTAAAATAAGGGGGACGTGCATCAAAATAGGGGACGAATTGGTTAAGAAACACCAATGGTCTTTAATGCGAAAGCCGAAAGGAAGAACGTTTCATTTCGAAGAATATGAAGCAAAGAATTCCGTTCATTTGAATAAAATTGATTTTTAAAGAGCTCCTATTTAAAATCGTTTTGCAATCAAACGAAAGGAAAACCACTATGAAAAAGGGGATGTTCATTTTAGGCGGTTTTTTGTTCTTACTCTCATTTTTTTCAAATGCATCTATTCAAAAAGAAACAATGCATGAAAACGACGTTGTTGCCAATGCTTATTTGGGTGATGGACGCACCGATGATTTGTTCAATAAGTTGGTTTCGAATGGTCAAAGCGAAATCTATAACCAAAGCAGGTACGCTTCCTATTATTTTGACAATCTTAGAGAAAATTTCGGTAATAATGTCTATGGGTCTTGCGGCTATGTTTCCATTGGGATGCTTTTGACTTTTTACGACTCTTATTGGAATGATTCGGTTATTCCTAACTCGTATGATGTTGATTCCATTTATTCATACGAAAGACAACAATCGGCTGATTTTGATTTAGTTCCAACAAACACGGAGTCTCCGGGAATTCGCTTCGAACCATCTGGCTTGTTCGCGAATGATGATTTTGATAAGTATTTGAATATTGCGATTCAAAAGAAAGAAGACTATTTTCAGTTTAAGCTGTTCGACCTGGCCGAGGAACACCTTGGGATTTTAAGCTATGCCGTTCTTAAAGGGGACCTTGGGCTAAGCGGCAAGAACATTTGTGATTTGCTGGATGCCTATATGCATAAATATAGGAACTATTCTGAAAAAGAAGCCATCATAAATTTCTATGAAAACTCTGGCGGATCTTCGATTAAAAACAAAATCGCTGAAAACCTTAAGCGTGGAAAGCCGATGATTTTGATTGTAAAACAACCAAACTCTTCCAACACGCACTCGGTAGTGGCCTACGATTATAATTCTATTACGTGGACTATTAATGTCCATCCTGGGTGGAGAAATGAAGAGAATAATACCGCTCTTACTCACGCCTCGTTAAAGGATTTAGGGTACACGGACATCGTTTGCGCAATTGGCTTAGATTTTTATGCAGAAAAAACCTAAGGGCAAAATACCATTCTTCAAATGGAGGAGACGACTGTGATGCGTCAGCATTCATCTTCCCTCGTGAAATTGAAATGCAATTGGGAGAACATATTGATCTCAAACCCACATTCGTTTGGAAATCGCTTTATAGGGAGCGTTGGGTGGGAAACACAAACCCTTACCTCAACTTTTCGATACTTGATTCAAGTAAAAATAAGATTTTTCAAAAAGCAAAGTTTTCTGGATGGAAATACGCTTTGACTTCATCCGAATGGGACCAGATTCTTTTCAAAACCCCCGGGAAAAAATACTATGTTTTGATAACTTTGGGATCGGATTCTTGTCATTATTGGGACGATTATTGGTGCATGGCTGAATTTGAGAAACCTGGTTTTAACACGAATAAACCATATGTCGCCCCGAACGAGTATGGATTCGAGGATGCGTATCCAACCGACGATGCGACGAAAACAAATTTTCAGTCCCATTCAGTCCGCGGTTTCGCTTTTGAGACTAGAAGATATAGGGTTGGATACATTCATAATGAAGATATAGTTATGTCTCCGATAAGAAAAGGTGTTAATGAAGCCTTTATTGAGTATCGTTTTAGCGTTGCTTTGAATAGAATAAATGTTGAGCTGTCCCATTGGCGAGAATTGTCCAATGAATTGCTTTCGAACAGCAATGGCGAAGCGGTCGTACAGCAATTCATAGGCGATAGATGGGTCACGGTGTTAGATTTGCTATCTGAAGAAACAGGGTTACCGAGGAATAGAAACGAGAAAAGGATTTATAAGCTTGAATTCTCCCAGCCGGCATATAGGGTTAGATTCTATTCGCGTTACGATGGAACCTATTCTTCTGAAGATAACAGGGGCAGAATTTGCATCGGAAGAATGTCGTTTTACACAACGGAATATAAGATGCCTTTGTCGGGATCCGAATTAGATTACCAACCTGAAATCTGGGACGATTATCAGTATCGTCTAAATTGCTATTCTTATGCCTTAAACGCTCAGATAAACCCGACGAAAGGAACGATTGAGTCGATGCAACCTGGTGAAGCTTGCGGAATAGGCATTAAGGCAGAGGATTTGCTTAATACCAACAATATTCTTTCGGTAATTCGGGGAGATGCTGAGGCTTTAACGAAATCAATAGCTGGGAAGTTTTCCCGGCAGGAATGTACAAGGTCGCTTTTGTGATTGATAATCAGGATTCTGCAGATGACGCTCATGGGTATGATTACCATTGGTACCGCCAAAACTCCGATGGCTCTTGGTCACACAAAACAGGTACAGGGGCAGTTACGAACCAGGACTATAGCAAAAAGATAATTATGGATCCAAGGACGTGTGATAGAGACAACAAGGGAGTGCATAATTATAATTTATTTGTAGGATACTATGCTGTTTATCCCTTGAACACCCTATGTGAGAAAGCAGGTGAGCAAAAATGAGAAAGAGAATAATTGTTGGCATGTTGGCGATCTTTTCTTTGACCTTGCCTTCTTGCGATGACCACGATCCTACGGTTTCCTCCAACCCTTCCAAGCCCGAGAGCGTTGACGTCGACCCCAGGGTAAGGCCAAGCGATTGGGCTCTGGATTATTGGGTGGGCGACGTGATTGAGCACAAGGATTTAAACGAAAGAAATTTGTATTATCCGCGCGAAGTTTTTATTTGTTACATGGATTCGGCATATTCCGACAATATCGGCCAAGACGGGACCGTCGATTATGAAAAAAACGTGTCAATTATCGTCTTTACCCTCAAGACGAATCCTTTGTCGTCAGTTCTATTTATGTCAACGACCCAGATGTTGATGTCTACGGATTGAGCATGTGTTCTAGCAAGGAAAGGATAAACAACGTTTTCCTCGGGATGAATTTTGAATATGACGATTCGTATTCTGGGTTCGACCCTTGCTATCGTAAAGATGGTATTGAGTTTAGGATTTATCATCATTACGCTTCTATTGAAGATTTTGGAATATCATGAAAACCATTTGAGAAAGCAAACTCGACCAAAATACTCTTTTTTAAATTGTGCATGATGAATGTAATAAGAAAAGATTAAACAACGATTTCTTCGCGAGATTCTTCCCTCTCGTTAGACGGAATTAGAAACAACATTTTTTTACGGAATAATTAAGAAAGAAAAGAAATGCATTAAATGCGGGGGGAGTTCATTTAAAACACAAACAGTAAAGAAACAATCCTGTTCTTTACTAAATGAGAGCTGGAAATGTCATTTTGCTTTTCCCGCATTTGATTTTTGAAATAACAATCTTTAAACTATAGGCGAAAATGACGGAGGATTTTTCCTAAGCTTTGCTTACTTTTCGCCCCGATGAATGAATTCATGGAGGCTTTTTATTTATGGTGAGTGTAGCAAAGGCAAACCGGATGGGCTCTGAAAAGATCCCAACTTTATTATTAAAGATGGCTCTTCCGATGATGTTTTCGATGGTGGTAAGTGCTCTCTATAACATTGTGGATAGCATTTTCATCGGAATGATGGAAGCGCCTTTTAATGAGAAAGCCATAACGGCATTGGGATACGCTTATCCTTTGCAAACGTTATTGGTAGCAGTGGCTATTGGAACAGGAATCGGCGTCAATTCCGTTTTGTCGAAAGCCCTTGGAGAAGGTAAGGGTGATAAAGCTGCCCGCTCTTGCATCAATGGCTATCTTTTGATGGCTTTCTTTTATGTTCTTTTCCTCTCTTTTGGCTTAGCAATTTATTTCGGGAATTTCTATTTTTCAAAGATGAGCGAAGACCAAATGGTCATCGAAATGGGTGCAAAATACCTTGGTCTTTGCTTTATTTTCTCTTTTGGGCAGCTCCTTCAGCTTGTAAGTGAGCGTTCTTTATGTGCGACAGGTAAAACAAACCTTGCCATGGTGATGCAACTATCTGGGGCTGTTGTAAATATCATCTTAGATCCTATTTTCATTTTGGTATGGAATATGGGCGTTGAAGGAGCTGCTATTGCAACCATCATCGGGCAGATGGTGTCTATGGTTGTCGGTTTCCTCTTGGTTTTGTTCGTAAATAAAGAAATAACGATTCATAAGAAAGATATAGTCTTTGATTTTCCAATGATGAGGGAAATTCTTCGTGTTGGTCTTCCTAGCATCATCCTTCAGGCTTTCCAAAGTCTTCAACCGCTTGTCTTTCAACTAGTGTTTATGTCTCTTTTTAGCCAAAGTGGGGCAACGCAAGACATGCTTGTTGGCATATATGGCGTTTATTTCAAATTACAGAGCTTCATTTTCATGGCTCTTTATGGGCTTGTGAATGCGTTGCTTCCAATCATTGCTTATAACTATGGAAACGAAAATAAGAAAAGAGCAAAAGACGCGATTATGTGGGGCTATCTTTATGGAGCAATCATTGCTCTAACAGGAACCATTATTTTTGAAGCGGTTCCAAAAGAACTGCTTCTCTTATTCAATCTTGATGAAGAATGGGTCAACACGGGTGTCATCTTAACGCGCATTACCGCCCCGACTTTCGTCCTTGCCTCGATATGCATCCTCTCCAATGGCGTCCTTCAGGCCTTTGGGAATGGCATCCACCCGATGGTCATCACGGGGATTCGCTTGCTTGTCCTCCTTTTCCCGGCTTGCTTCCTCTTCGGGCGCTGTTTTGGGATAGACGCCATTTGGTGGGGGAGCTATGTTGCTGAAGCGGTCGCGGCTGCTTACGCTTTGATATTCACCTGCCATATTTATAAGGGAAAGACGAATAAATGCGCGAACTCTTTTCAAGAATAGAACCTTGAATCACAATGGTTAGGTGTTATTAGGTTTGCTTTCTTATAATGACTTTGTGAAGGATTCTAAGACTGTTGATGCAACGATTTTCTGGGTTATCATCCGAGAAAACGTTTAGAACATTAAGAAAGTCCTTGGGTCTTTTTGATTTATTCCTTTGGCCCCATGCCGAAGGTTAATGAATATGGATTTATTATGCCTTCCCTCCTTTTAATTTATCATTGTGATTTATTTTTATCATTCATTATCAAACGTTATCATCCTTAGTGATTTTTATAATTCATTATCAAAAGATAGACCTCATAAGATATTTATGAAAAAACGCCCTTTATTTTTAATAAAACGAAGGGCGTTTTGGTAGAAAGAACTTTTAAGATGAGACAATTTGGCTTGCGACTTTGATTAATCGAAATAAGAGGCAGGGGTTGGAAGCTTATTCGATTTATTGGTAATGGTGAAAAGAACGCCCTTTGTTGAAGAACCTCCGGACCAGTTCTTATTTTCACCTACGGATAATTTCCATTCGCCTGTTGGATCAACATAGAAAAGATAGCCCATATTTTCATCTTCCTCATCCGTGAGTTTCCAACCAAGGGAGACTAAGAGCTCTTTGTATTTGCTAAGGTAGGCATCTCTTTGTTCGTTGGTTTCGAATTCTTCCGTTCTGAATGCGACGTATTTCGAATAATTGGAATCCATTGTTCCAGAGGAATCTTTCCATCTAACCCAGGCGACAGAGGAATCTCTATATCCTGTATTTGTTGGGTAGAGATATGGAACGACTTTGTCCACGCCCCATTCTTTTAAAGAAGCGAGCAATTCGGAAGGATATTCGGTTGGTTCCGTTTGGTCTTGAACCGTGCTCCAATCGTAATCCAAGGTGGTGTTGCCGATTTTGGAATACTCTCCAGTGAATTCGATCGTATCGTTTAGGGTAGAAGAAGTCAGTTTCGCTTTCATGCTCGCGAAATGCCCGTCTTTCAAAGTTATGGAAACCTCGCCATTCACTGTGTAGAAATACGCGTATTTTGGCAAAATCCAACAATAGGAGAAGAATGAACCGGTGTTGCTCCCGCGGGATTTATATACACCATCTGTTTCCGGGCCAAGAATTTCAACGGCAAAATCAAATGTCGGATAACGATTAACGGAATCCCACCCCGCAACATAGTCTTTGGTTTTCGTGATGGTTGAAGTCTCATCGTCGTAACTATAAGTGAAGTATCCTGTCTCGGTTTTGTGGGCACCATCATGAGCAAGGATCTTTCCTGCCGAATCAACGATTTTCTCTTCGATAGTGTCGTCGGTGTAAGCGATTGTGTAAGTGGTTTTGCCATCTTCTCCGTCGATGCTATATGTTGTGGTGTAGTTTTTAGAGGAGGCCAATTCTGCTCTCGCCACTTCTAAAGCGTCATGATAGTCCTCATGTTCGTATGGCTTCTCATGTTCGATTTTTGCCGTGCCGATGTCAGAGATTTTTCCTTCTACGACTTGTCCTCCTTTTGCTTCCGCGCCATCTTTTCCGTATGGATCGGTGACAAAATATATTCCTAGAGAATCGCCGTTTACGGTTATAGCAAATTCATCTGGGGTGATATTCTCGAGAAGAAGGGAGCAGGCTAAATAAGTGGTAGCCCAAAGACTATTCCCTACATAATGGTAGGTATTTCCTCCATCAAAGCTTTCGAAATCGCTAGCGGTTACTAGAGCTTCAGAATCCGTGTTCTCTTCATATTTCCATAGATTTTCATAATAGGAGTTCACCCATTTATATTCCTCGCCTTCTTCATTGAATTGGGTAATTTTTCCTATTTCGTTATCTTTGTTGATGTATTCGGTAGCAAGACGGACGCCATTACGAACATATTTTCTTTCGAAAGTGACTTTTTGGCTCTCATGGTCTTTAACGGTGATTTGATACGCGTCGGTGTTATGATAGGTATCCATGTCATCTACTTCTTCATAGATGGTAGTGACATCGCATTTCTCATAGAGGGTTGGCTGAAGCTGACTATCATAATCGTATAGCGTTTGCGTTAAGCTCACTTTCATGGAGCCGGTTAATTTGTTGAAAGTCTCTTGAGATAAAGCTGTGCCATGAGCGATGGTGATGGTTTTTGAGACGACAACGTCTTCTTCTCCTTCTAGATAAGCGGTGATTGTTGCTTCTCCTTCACTAACGGCGCTCAAAAGAACCTCGTTGCTGATTCCTTCCATTTTGGAGGTGCGGATGACACTTGGATTAGAAGATTCAAAGACGACGTTTCCTGTTACGCCTTCTTTAAGAACGGCATAAATGGAACGGCTTTGGTTTAAATGCAAGTCACCATTCATTTTTAAGGTGAACTTGGCGTTTGCCGGATTCTCCTCCTTACTGGAAATAGAAGATGCAACATTACTGGATGAGGCGGTTCCTTCTGAATTCGCTTCCTCACTGGAACTTCCTTCATTTACGGTGCAAGATCCTAACAAGAGAAACGACGCCAATATCATTATTTTTCCTTTTTTCATTATTTATCCTCGCGAAATATGAAATTATTTAAAAGGCAATAATGAAAATTTCAATTGTTTTTTCAGATATCTGCCGTTTTCTTTTCATTCTTTGTTGGGAAGGAATGCTTATAATGTACAAGTCATGAATAGAAAACAGTAACGTATTCATGCACAAACTGAGGTAAATTTATGCTAGAGGTAAAACATCTAAAACGTATCTATCGTGTTAAAAATGCTGAACCCGTGTATGCGTTAAATGATATTTCTTTGAGGTTTCCTGAAAAAGGCCTTGTTTTCATTTTGGGCAAATCTGGCTCAGGCAAATCCACCTTATTAAATGTAATGGGTGGCTTGGATGTTGCCGATGAAGGCGAAATCATCATCGACGGGAAATCGAGCAAGGACTTCTCTAAAGGAGAGATGGATTCTTACCGTAACACGTACCTCGGCTTTATTTTTCAGGAATACAACATATTATCCGACTTCAATGTAAAAGAGAATATTGCCTTGGCTCTTCAATTACAGCATAAAAAAGCAACAGATGAAGAAGTGAAAAAGATTCTTGAGAAAGTGGATTTGGCCGGCTATGGCAAAAGAAAGCCAAACGAATTGTCCGGTGGCCAAAAACAAAGAGTCGCCATTGCCAGAGCCTTAGTAAAGGAACCTAAAATCATCTTTGCCGATGAACCGACTGGCGCTTTGGACAGCAACACGGGAAAACAGGTTTTCGATACCTTGAAAAAACTTTCTCAGGATAAATTGGTCGTTGTCGTTTCTCATGATCGCGATTTTGCAGAGCGTTATGGCGACCGCATTATCGAATTAAAGGATGGGAAGGTGATATCCGATGTCAGCAAAACATCATGCCCTTCTAAGGTTACAAAAGACGGTCTCTCCGTGCTTGGAGATAACCTTCTTCTCCTTGATGGGAATCGCCCTTTAACAGCAGATGATCTTCCCTTAATTAACGAAACAATCGCTAAAGGGAAAGGTGATGTATTTATTGTTTCCGACCCTCACATCAACGAAAGCATTCGTCAAGAAGCGAAGATCGATAAAAATGGGAATCGTGAGGAATTCGTGAATACGGATGCGGATAAAATCGTTGATAGGCATGGATCCTTTGAAGCAATTAAAAGCAAATTTTCTTTAGAACGCGCCATAAAAATGGGCGCACGCTCTATGAAAGTGAAACCGTTCCGTTTAGCAATGACAATCTTGCTTTCGACCTTTTCTTTTTCTCTGTTCGGGATGAGCATTACCGCTTCTCTTTTCAATACGAAAGACGCTTTGATGTCCGTCGTTAAAAAAGAGGATATGCATTATGCAACTCTTATTTTATCCGAACGCGGCAGTGCTAAGGGATATTCGCCAGAGCGCGTAAAAGAAATCGAAGATAAGACGGGGAGCAAGATATATCTTTCGTATACGAACGAAGTCAATTCGCGTTTTAATACGCCTAGCAACCAAAACGATTTTTTCCATTTGACTGGTTTTAGCGCAAACGTTCCTCTAAAGGATTCTTTCTTAAACGATTTTGATTTCACTCTCGTGAGCGGAAAAATGCCAAAAGACGACACGGAATGCCTTATTACTTTATATGAATACTATACCTATGAAGATTTTGGCTTTGGCAATCAGAACGATCTTGACAGTATCGAAGCGGGGAAAGTAACGCAAGAGAAAATCATCGGATCGAAATTGGATACCGTCTCTAATAGATACGATTCCGGCATAGACGTCCCTTCCTTGACGATTTCAGGAATTGTTGACACGAAACTTCCAGAGGAATTTTTAAAATATCGAGACACTGCATCCAACGGTGAAAACATTGAAATCAACTCGGATTTGAATTCCTTACGTTATGGGCCAAGCCTGCATTCTTCTCTTTTTGTTGGAGAAAGAAAAGGAACGGATGCGTCCGTTGTCGTATCAGGAAAGAACTTTCAATTCACCACAAAAGGCGGGAAGGCCTTTATAAACGATATCGGCTATTATCGCAACCATAAGAATTTTGTTTACTTTGATCAATCCCATCCTGCAGCTCTTTCAAAAGGAGAGGCCTTGCTTTCTTTGGGCGCCCTTTCTACTTATTTAGACGACGGCTCACAAGAAAATACCTATGATTTCGTATTCCCTGGCGCTTACCAAACAGAGGAAAAAGAAGACGATAATCTTTATCGGGTTTCTGGAATCAGCCGTTTCTCTTTAAGCGAAGAGGCGACGAAAGAGGCTGCAGCCTATAAAACCAAATGTGATAAATACAGCGACTTCTTTGATAAGCATATCGACTTAGTGAAAAGAATCAACGAAGGGAACGATTCCTATTCTTTGCGGGTCATCGAACCGACCTATGATGATAAAGGAAACCCTAATTTTGATTACACGGGTGCCACGGATTCTCAAAAATATCAGATTTTCAGTCGTTATGTGGACGTTTTTGTCACTGGGAAGTTCGGTGAAGACATTGTAGACAAAACCGGAGAATATTATTCCTATTATCTTTCCGCTATAAAAACGTATCAGGATTCAATTGATAAGGCCTATCCTTTCGATTTAAAGGATTTCATGGATAATTACCAAGATTTTTGGAACCAGCTTTTTTCAGATTATCTTGACGACCATTATGTCGAAATCTACGAGAAATACAAAGACGCGGCCCCATTTCAGAATGCCGTGGCGGGTATGGGGGAAATCACCGATGAGAGATCAAAGAAAGAGGCCGTTAAGATTTTTCTCAACAGATATGAAAACGAAATAGATGAAGGGGAAGAACTTGAAGCTTACCTTACGCAAGGGATAAAAACACTTATAGAAAAAGTAAACCAAAAGCCTTTTGAGACCATTTTAAGCTATGAAGACAGCTATTCATTGCCTTTAAAGGTGGTGGGTATAGATTTGGATTGTGAGGAAGGAGCGATTATGATGAGCGTCTCCAAAGATGACGCGCCATCCATAAAGGAAAGCGCTCCTTCGAATGGAGGATCCTCTTCCTCATCCTATTCTTACGTTGCTTTCGGGAATGATTCAAAAACGGTTGGATCTTTCATGGATTTCTTTTTGGAAAAAGCCAAGAATAACGACTATAGCACCATGAAGGACGGGGATTGGTCCCTCTCTTTCTTTGAGAATTCCCTTTCCTATGTAAAATTCATTGGGGACATGCTGACGATGTTCACTTCCATCTTCCTTTATATCGGTATTGGTTTGGCGGCGTTTAGCATGCTTCTTTTCTATAACTTCATCTCTGTTTCGATTAACAATAAGAAAAGGGAAATCGGCATTCTTCGTGCAGTCGGTGCCAAACGCGCGGACGTCTTTAAGATTTTTTATTCGGAAGCCTGCATTATCGCCCTCTTTAATTTCGTTTTGTCGGTTATCTGCACCTTTGCTTTCTCTTTCTTGATGAACGTAGAGCTTGCAAAAAACTTCTCTATTTCATTCTCTGTTATGAATCCGAATATAGTGGTGGTTTTGGCTATGTTCGGGGTTGCTTTCCTTGCCGCCTTTATTTCTTCGTTCCTTCCGGTTGCGAGGTTGGCAAATAAAAAGCCAATCGACGCCATTCAAAATCGTTAAAATACATATGGGTCTAATGGATTTCCTGTTTTCTTTAATTTGAGCATGAAAAAACAAATCGAAACGAAGGCCTCTTTCTTTCATTCTCACCCTTTTGGGCCTTTTTATGATCAAAGCAGCGAGATTCTGATTCTTGGGAGTTTTCCTAGCCCCGTTAGCAGGCAAGAAGGGTTTTATTATGGTCATAAGCAAAACCGTTTCTGGAAAATCCTGGCTGGGATTTTCAAAGAAAACATTCCCCAAACGATCGAGGAAAAGAAGACGTTTCTAAAGAAACATAGAATTGCTCTTTATGATGCGATTGAAAGCCTAGAAATCCAAGGTGCGGCGGATTCTAGCATTCAAAATGCTAAACCCACCGATCTTTCTAACATCTTAAAGAATTCTCAAATACATGTCATTCTGTGTAATGGCAAATCCGCATACAAGTATTACATGGAGAATAAGAAAGATAATCTTCCGGTCATCTCTTTACCGAGTTCATCTAGTGCGAATGCGTCGTATTCTTTAGAGAAACTTGTTTGTGCATGGGGAAAAGCATTTAAGGAATGTTGATTCGTTATAACGTTATATAGTTTCTAAATTCGAAGCGTAGAAGTCTTCTAGAGTATAGGTAACTCTACCTGTGTACTTTTCTTTAGCGGAAAAGCCGTTTTTGGATATAAAACCCAAATTATAAAATGGAAGAGGGGATGTAGATGTTTGCCTTATTTCCTCATTTAGAACTTCAATATCTATAGGATTTTTTGCATATTTGCATTCATAGGAAATGAAGCCGTTCTTATCTTGTGTAACAACGTCGAATTGATAGTTTTTCTTTTCTTTAGCATCATTAAAGCTGTACGTCCCTATTTTAAAGAAAGGTGGTTTGATAAAGCCGGCCCGATTTTTTCGAATTAAAAATTCTTTGCTCACTTTCTCAAACATTTTTGGCAAATAATATTTGTTTAGATCCTCTTCTATGACCTCTTTATAAAAGAGTTCTTTGCCTAGAAAAGAACGTGCAGATCCATTCGCAAAAACGTATCGATAATAAAAATAAATTAGATTATCGTCAAAATCATAAAAAGTGAGTTTTTTATTCTCTTCGTCGTTGATAGGCGAAATTTTCTTGATGAAATGTAAACCGATTCCTTTTGCTAAAGCATATTCTGGCCTTGAAGATTTGCCTAGGGAAGCAACAATATCACTAAATTTGTGTTTGCCTGTGGCAATTAGGTTAAGAACGCTGTTGAGAAAGGAGACCTTAGAACTTTCATTTTCCGTCATTTCTTGACAAAGCAAAATCATTTCTGAAGTGTCTACGCCAAATAATTTTTTGATGTTCTCCTCGACACTTTTTTCAGGGTTTAATAAAGATAAAGCATATGGAAGCCCGCCAAAAACAGCATAAGCCTTAAATTTTTCTTCTGAGGAATAGTTTGGGAAAAACTTCGCAGCATCATAATAATCAAATTCATGAATTTCTTCTATGAGATCGAAATGACCGTGAAGAGGCGATTTGTTGTCAATAAGCCCTTGCATGAGATCGCAATAAGAACCGGATATAAGAAGCTTTAGATGCAGTTGGTCAGATTTTTCTAAATCAATTATTCGTGCCAGACTTGCATCAACACCATTTTCTCCTCCTAATGGTAAATAAGAAAATTCATCCATGACGAAAATAATCTTCCGTTTTTTTGCTTCATTGAATATGGATTCAAATAATTCATCAAAATTCGAGAAATGGACATATTCAGGCAAGTGAAGGGCGGTTTTGGTTTCTCTTTCTAAAAGAGACAGATTGATAGAATCAAGGACTTTCTTACATTCGCAATGCAAAATAAGAGAATCTTTCTCCTCTTTCAAAACTTGTTTAATGATTTCAGTTTTCCCTACGCGCCTCCTGCCATATATCATTCCTGCCTTAAAGGTGTCGCCATTTAAGAATTCTTTTAATTTAGATATTTCTTCTTTTCTACCAACGAACATAGTTTCTCCCCCTCAGTATTTTAACACAAAAAAATTTGACCCAAAAATATTTGTGTAAAAAATATTTGTTTGAATCAAGTGTTATGTTGATACAGGGTTCATTCATTCCCACAAAAAGAAGAAGCATTTTGAAATGCACCCCTAATCCTGGGCAAAACCAGGAAAGGGGTATTTTTCATGAAATAGGATTGGAAATTCAGACTTGATTGCGTTCTCAAGTATAATGAAGTAAGGTGAGATTTTGCTCCTGCCGCAAGAAGCAAAACCCTTTTCAAACCATGTGAGAGCCTGGGTGAAAGCGTTAGACAATCTTGGCCTCTGCGGATTGAAGCACAGCTCAGCGAATCGGGATTGGACTGCCAAACAAAGATTTGAATTGGTCGTGAAGGTTTTGGCCGGAAACTCGGTAGTGGGCGTCGCCAAAAATGCCCACATCAAAAACGGCCAAGCTAGGCAAGGCGAAAAAAGAAAGATCATCGAGACCGCCCAAAAAGAAAATAAATGCGGCCTAACGATTCTTCTGGCTGATATCTGGCCTGCCCAAATCGACCTACTATTTTGAGCTGCAGCGATTTAGCAAGGCCGGCAAAGACGAAGAACTAAAGAAGCACATTGAAGACATCTTCCATAAAAACAAAGGGATATACGGGGTCCGAAGGATATACGCTTCCTTAAGAAACGAAGGAATGACCGTAAACCACAAAAAAATCCAAAAACGAATGAACGAGATGTCTTTATCCGGAAGGAGAAGGAAGCAGAAATACCATTCGCATCAAGGCGAAGTCGGGCGTATCGCAGAGAATGTCGTCAACAGGAACTTCAAAAGCGATGGGTCGAACAAGAAATGGACAACCGATGTGTCGCAGTTTAATTGCCCGTTCGGTAAAGCCTATCTGTCCCCATTCCGAAAAAGGAAAAGAGGCCGTTTTCTTTTTGCTTTGTTAAAAGAGGCGACCCATATATTAGTTTAGATGGTTTCTTGTCTTAAAAAGTCAATCATATAAATAGGAAGATATGTTTTTTCATCACGAATTTCTACGTTGCAATTGCCAAAAATAAGAGCTTGGTGAATGTCATATTCCTTCTTCGAAATCAAGTTGTTTAATGCGGAATGCCTTTTATAGTCTTTGCCAGATTTTATCTCAATAGGCAATACCTCGTTTTGGTATGTAATTAAAAAATCAACCTCGCCTTGTTTTTTGCTAGAGAAATAGAAAAGGGCATTGTAATCAAATCCGTGACAAAGTAGTTCTTGAGCAGTTACGTTCTCGAAGATTCCACCAAAATTGATGTCTTTTTCGTGCGCTAATATTTTTTCTTGTATGCCCGTTGATAATAAACGGTAACAAAGTAAGCCAACATCGTTTGCAAAAAGCTTTAATAATTTGTTGTTCTTGCTCAACAATAAAGGGATTTTTGGCTCATCAACGTTATAAACTGGAATTGCTATTCCTGCGTCTTTAAGCCAAAGAAAATCGTTTTCACAACGTAATACGGAATAATTTTTATCCACTTTAGAAAGAACAAAACGCTTTGTCTTGCTACTTAATTCGCTTGGGATTAGATCATACGCATTAATGATATAAGGACGATGCTCTTCAGAGGCGTATTTTGTAATGTCTTTTTTATAATATGTTTCAATTGCTTTGTGAATAAGATGAGTTGCGGCTAAATCATTCGTTTTAACAAACGTTTCCACAGCGTCAGGCATGCCTCCAACCATTAAGTATTGATAGAATAAATTTATCATCTTTTCGTGAATAAACGCTGGAACTTCTTGCTTATTCCTGTAGCAATCCTTTATTTTTTGAATGACGGGGTTTTGCACGTTATTAGCCCAAAGAAACTCTTCAAAATCTAATGGATACATTCTTTCTTCATAAAGGTATCCCGTTGGTTCTAAAGCGGTATTAAACGTAGTTACGCCTAATAATGAGCCAGAAAAAATAAAACGATAACGGCCATCCATTACAAAGCCTTTTGCCATTGTCTGGAAGTCGATGTCTTTTGCTAACTGAATCTCATCGATGAAAATGACTGTTTTTGAAGGGATGAGCGGAGAGGCGGAAAAAGCGGAAACAGCAAGAAGGAAGTCTTTAACATCTTTTGCTTGGGAAAAAGCGGGAATTGCTTGAGGATTTAAAGCTAGGTTTATATAAATGTAATTTTCAAAATGTTTTTTGCAAAAAACGTCGATGAGATAAGTTTTTCCAACTTGACGAGCTCCGTCTACTAACAAAGCTTTGTTTGTAGCGAGCCACATTTCTAGTTTTTCCTCAAATCTTCTTCTTAACATATAAATTCTCCTAACACTATTATATTAAACTTTTCCAACCTTAAAAACGATAAAAAACTAAACTTTTCCAACCTTAAAAAATGCCTTTTATTAAACTTTTCCAACCTATTGGGAGATCGTTTTCCCTATTTTTGGGGACTTACAATTAGTTTGTGTTTTTGACTCTAGTTTGTCTATAGAAAGCAAATTTTAGATAGGAGAGCAAAAGAAAAAAGATTTCTAGATTCAACATCTAAAAATCTTTTTGGAAACTCATTTATTTTTAGTTTAAACGATGGATAGGATTTTGAATGTGGTGGAGAAATTCTTTCCATTATCCAGTTTGTCGTTCACAAATTGGTTTTTGTAATTATCAAAAGAGAAAGAATCTCCTACTTTGAAAAGGGAAGAATTGCTTGGGGCGGCATTGCCATCTACCTTCTTTCCGTCTTTTGAAATCCAGCGCACCTCATCGAAATAATCATTTAGACCAGGAACGTTGTAATTGCTTTCGGCTCTCTCCCCTGATTGGGTGTTTGTAATCCCTCTAAAGAAACTTTCGGAAGAGGTCATCACTTCATCGGGGTCTTCTGGCAAAAAGAAGGAATTATTGCTATATTCAAGCGCTCTTGCATCGATGTGATAGAGCCTTCCTCCTTCTTCGGTAGGGAACTGATAGGAAAAAGTATTCTGTTCGAATGTATCTTTGTAGAGGTTCGAGTAAGAGTAATAATCCAACAAAAGATATTCATCGAAAGGATTCAGGATGATCCTTCCGAACTCATCTGTTGAATAGGTTTTATCGTCATAGGGAAGAAGGAAAACGCTATTTTGAATTTGGCTTGAAGGAATTTCTATCTCGCAATCCCCCAAGACAACATATGGCTTTATCCAGCCTAAAAGCATTTTGGAATAAGGGTTATGGTCCCCAAAATCCTTGTCCATCATATCCATCTTGCCTAATGGAGAATAATAGGTGTCTTGAGCGGTATTTGAATCATAGGAATAATAATCGTTCAATCCCAGCAAATGACCTGTTTCATGTTCAAGGACATGAGGATCGTATCCTAAGGTATCAAGATAACTCGAAATGCCATATTTCCCGTATAAATGAGCGGCCCCAGTCCAAGAATAGGTGTTTAAGGCAGGGTTTTCTTTGGTTCCTCTTGCAACGCTAGCGGCACTTGTGAAAGGCCAAAAAGCACTGACGTTGCCAGTAAATGAATTGGAGGGATCTTCCATATATATAAGCCACACCCCATCTACATATCCATCATTATCGCTATCGTAATCATCTAAATTGATCGACAGCTTTTCTTTTGCCCACTTCAATGCGTCGTTTGCTAATGAGGAAGGCGTATCCAAGGAAAAATTATAAGGGTTGGAATAGCCAAGGAATCCTTCCTTGACAGGATTGAAATAAGGGGTTACGGCACCGGTAAACTTTAATTGCTGGAAAGAGGAATAATAATAATACGAAGCAAGAGAGGAGCACGGTATCTCTCCTTCTTTTGATTTTCCAAAGAAAGCGGATTCGATTTTCTTGTGATTTTCCTCGGTTGCTTGTTCCTCAAACCCATTTAACACAACAGGTATGACAAGCAAAGGAACCTCTCCCAAGGATGGGGTTTGCCTAAAAGTGGTGCATTCCTTGTTCATAAAAGAGTTGAGGTTGAAATCCAGATTTACCTCATCTGGCGAATAATAGGCTTTTTGGACGTCTTTCTTAGAAGAAGAAAAACGAACCTTCATCTTCTTTTCCGATGTCTCCCATTTATATTGTTCCTCTTTATCGTCATATTTTGGATTGGTTGAATTTTTAACGGAAGACAAAATGGTTAAAGGAACGGACGTCGTTAAAATGCTTCCGTCCAATCCTTTTGCGGATATCAAAGCGTATCGGATGGTGTGGTTTTCTTCTTGGAAGACGTAATTGGCCGCGTCCATTCCGTCAATCTGGATACTGTAATCAAGGCATTCTTCTTTTTGGGAAACGGGTTGGCCATCCGCTCGGGTATAAGTGAGCTCATCGTATACTTTGAGGCCTTCCTTGCTGAATGCTTCCCCTTTTTTATAAGACGTTTTTGTTGGCGCTTGCTCGATAACTAACTCTTCGTTGAAACGTGGGGATTTCTTCACGTTAATTTCTAAAATGATGGTCCCGTATCCTTCTGCTTCAAAGTACAATTTCACCTTCCCAAAAGAAAGGATGCGGTCTTTTTTATCGGCCAATTCCTCGCCTTCATAGAACACCTTGAAACCAACGACAGCCGTATTGTTTGAGAGGTCTTTCACCTCAAAGGAAGAGTAATCGATCAAATCATATTGGTAAAAAGCACCCACCGTTGCTTTCACTGTCATTTTCTTATTTTGCGCGCTGGATGTTTGCAAATCACCAGAAGAGGCTGGGTTTGTGTTTCGGCAACTAGCTAAAACAAATAATGAAGAAAGCAATAAGAGAACACGTTTTTGGATTTGCATATGATTACGACTCCTTTTTTGAGGGAAAACCCCGCCTAATAATATAGACGGGGTTTCGTTTTATTTAAATTAAATTAAAACGGATAGTATGAACTATTGGAGCTGGCGTTTGTTAAATCAGCGTCTGTTCCATCCACTTGCCCATAAGGATAGACGAAATTGTAGTAATAGGGCTTATCCGCGCCATACCATTCGTCAGAATACCAATAAATGGTCGTAAGAGGTACATCGCCGACTTTGCCATAATGGACATTGTTAGAAGTGATAGCCGTTCCATTGAATGTGGAAGTTTTAACGGAGATAAGAATATCCGCAAAAACGTCCCTCCTCACATAATCGTCATCGCTATCGTTTTCCATTGGGCGGAAGGAAATCAATGCTGGGTTATATGTATCGTCTTCATGATTCTCCAAAGCACTATAGAAAGTAGTGCCTTCAATTTCTAAGAGAGCTGTTTTCATCATCTTTTTGTAGTTTTCTTCGGTGAACTCCCCACGTCCATCGTTATTAGAGATGTGATCTTGCTTACGGAAATGGCTCCAGACTTCACCGATTTTGGTTTCACTTGTACCAAAGGTAGAGTTTTTAATCGTGAAGCTAAAATATGGCGCGTCATAGAAAGATTTGAATACGGATCCTTTATAGTCGCCATAAGTAGTGAATTTCACGTTGTTCACGGTTAAGTTCGTTACGCTTATGCGAGCTAAGGCAGTATCTGCGGTTTCGCCAAAAAGGACAGCGGTGGTTAAGAAGGTCGCGTCTGATGTGTCTTTTCCGGATTCAATCTTAACGCCGTCGATGGCGAAGTTCCCTGTTTTGAAATTCAAAGCCGCATTGACTGTTTTTCCAATGGTGATTGTGGAGTTTTTGAATTCGGCAAAGGTATTGTTGAATTCCAAAATAGAGGTGGAATCAGCATAATCATCGGCAAGAACGACATTCACGTTCTCAAGGGAGAAATAATTGGCATTAAAGGATGATTTTCCGCTGAGATATAAAGTGGTTGCAGGTGTGTTGTCTTCTCCAACCTTGCCAACTAATTTTACGAAATTGCCTTTGGAGGTTAAGGTCACGCCATTTGTTTGGGTGCCATATGTTGCGGCCGTTAGGCTATACGTGCCATCCCCTTCTTCTCCGACGGTTGCTAAAGCAGCTGTATCCGCAATGGTATATGCATTCGCTTTCTCTTGGGTGAAGATCGGTTTAAAAACGAAGCCTCCTTCTTTTGCTGAAAGACCGTCGGTTAGCAAGCCATCAAGCCCTGTTGCTTTATCATAAATATAGGTGTTGCCATTGTATCCGACTTCAACGCTCTCTAAAGCGTATCCTGCTTCGACTTTTGCTTTTAGCTGAATCTTTTCTCCGGCCTCATAAGAGCCCTTATCGGAATAGAGATATCCCCCAAGGGAAGGTAAGAAGGTATTTGCGTATGTTGGTATCGCATCTTCTCCTTTGTCTCCCTTGTCGCCTTTGATGTTTCCTAATTTGGTCCATTCGCCATCGGCTTTCTTGAAAACGTCGTTGGTTTCGGTGTTTAAATACATGTCGCCATCGCTTCCGAGGTCAGCGGTCGGATCTACTGTTCCAGAAAGGAAGGAAGAGCCGTCTTTGCCGTCTTTGCCGGTATTTCCGTCCTTGCCATCAAAGCCATCTTGCCCGTCTTCTCCTTTGATGTTTCCTTTTTTCGACCAGACTCCATTGTCTTTGACGTAAAAGTCGAAGGTTGTGGTATCGATGTAACTGTCTCCGTCCTTTCCATCCTCATTCGATGGGGCACCGGTGCCAGTTAAGAGAGTGTTTCCATCCTTCCCTGCGTCTCCTTTTGGCCCCTGTTCTCCGGTATCTCCTTTCGGGCCTTGCGGACCAACGACTGGTTCCGCAGAGTCAGAAGATGAGCTTTGGGTTGCGGCGCATCCAGCCAAAGCGAATGCGCTCAAGACTAAACATAGTAATTTGTTTGCGTTTTTCATAAATTTTCCTCCTAAGAAAATCATTCTTATCTTGCATACTTCTCACCGCTTTTCAATCAAAAAAATCACAATTAACCCATTAATTTTTAAATGGCGTTTTTAATGAAAAACAAATGTAAAAAAACTAAAATAAATACATCTAAAACGTAACACAATTTTTACATTCAAAAATAAATAAATAGTTTCTTTTTCTTTTCCTTATACTAGTATGAAGCGTAGTGAAAGGCTATTAGACCTTTCCCGCTGAGGTAGATCACATGAAAAAAACACGTATTTTGTCCTTACTGATCCCTTGCTTAATCGCAAGTCTTTCGGCTTGTAGGAACTCTTCGGATTCTTCTTCCGAAAATTCCTCTCAAATGAGCTCTGAAGAAACTTCATCTGTTGACCCAAATCAAAATGACTATGTCGCAGAAGATTCTGTTGATGGGGTCATCGATACATTGTTGCTGATGAAGAGGAACATTAATTTTTCTTTGGAAACAAACAAAAAGGAAATCCTTTTTACCAAGAATTATTACAAACGCGTGAAAGATAAGGTAGGTTATATAAATCTTCCTTATCACAAGGATGAATCAAAGAACGTTGCTTACAAGCTTTCTTTCGATAAAAAAGGAAAACCGTATGTGGATTCCATGGGTTATTACATGGATCAATATGGCAACCGATATGAGCTCACGATAGATTATTTCAATTTTTTAGCTGAAATCTCTGACTCTTTAAGCACGAGCTCTTTCCAAAGCAAAAATGGTGCTTATTATACGGATGATTCCGGTGTTCTTTCCGCTTTCATGAACTTATATAGCACCTCGGACATCGGGCAGGTTTCTTTCTGGTTTGATAATGGAAACAAGACCTTGAATTATGAGCTTTTTGATGCGTCGAACACTTCTTTGGTACTAGGCTCATTCAATCATATCAACAACACAAAAGATGAGGAGTTGGAGTCTTACCGTGCTTCCTTTTCTTGGGAAAATAGCATGCCTTCTTTAACAGAAGAACAAGCAGGAGATGTTTTTGCCGTGAATAATTCCTCTACCACGGAGATTTATCTTGCCTCTTTGCTCGTTGGCAAAAAGCATGCTGCTACCGTTCATTTCAAATGCAACGACAGCACAATCTATTTGAATACCATTGATGACCCTGATGGAACAAAACAAGAATATATCGGATATCTTAAAAAACGCGATTCCGATGAGCGAATGATCTCTTACGGGTTAGATGGCCAAAACAAAGAAATCCAAACAGAAACGAGATATTTCTACTCGCAATACAAACTGCCTTGCCAGCTTGATTATAAAGATTTCCGCCGGATGTCAGACGGAACTTATAAATATTTCGCGCTTGATCCAAACGTGGTTTATCAAAGTTTTGCCCACGTTTCCATAAACGATCAGAATTGCTCTTTTGAAGATATCGTCTTGAATTTAACGGACAACAAAGTATCCTCCATTCAGATGAAATCAATGGGCGATATTGAAAATCCCACCTATACAGCGATAACAACCTTCCACAAATATGATGGGATAACTCTTCCTACTTCTTATAAAGACACTCCATCAAGAGAAATAACAAGAGCGATGAGCATTTTCAAGGGAGAAGATTCTTTCCGCATCACGAAAGTGAACGACAAAGAGAATCCAACAAGAAAAACCACATACATTTTTGATGGAACGACATATTTGGTGCAGGAAGAGTATAAGGGCAATAGCGATTGGGAGAAGAGCATCAACGGCTATACTACCAAAGAAGATGGAACAATCGTCCCATTCCGTTGGATTAAAAACAGCAATAAATTGGTGCAAAGCGACGATGTTGTGGAAAACGATAAAATCACCAACCATTTCCCCGCTCTCATTGATCCTTTTACAGTCAAAAAGAATACTGATGGAACTCTTTCCTTCAGAGAGCTTGTCACCGAAACGAAAAACACCCTTTGGATTTCAGACAACGTCGTTACGACGAATGTTGTTATGGAAACGAATTCCCAAGGCCTGCTAACCAGCATCACCTATCAGGTCAATTATAGCCTTTATCCATATGAGTACCTTACTTTTGAATACGGCGATGTTTCGCTTCCTTCTGATATCAATGTCAACGAGATTGGGCCAATGGAATTAACTTGCTATGAAGATGATTCTCCGGATGAGTGGCAGGATTTGGTGAATTATATCGGAGAAGAATACGCGTCTTTGATTCCTTATTATTATGACAAGCGCTTCGTCGGGCAATGGTATGCGGAGCCACGTTACGCTTCTGGCACTGGCGTTCCTGATCTAAACGCGGAAGGAAAGATAGATTATGATGATCCATTGATTGGAATTGGACTTTATTGCTCTGGAAGCACGACTCCTACAAGCGTTTTGGATGAAGGCTTCCTCGCTAAAGGATTTACGAAAGTCGAATCGGGCCTTATTGATGTTGGCTATCGCGATGATGATTATATAGCTAACGGCTATACCGATCCGATCCGTTATGTTGATGCGAGCAAGCAAACCGTTTATGAGATTCCGGGAAAGCTAAGAGTCATTTACGATAATGACATTGCTTTCTTCCATTTCTCTCCTAACGCCACCCCTAAATACACGTTAGGCAGCGGTCTACTCATTCAAAGATTGGATGGCGTTGAAATTAATCGAGATGGCGTTTTCCATTAAATAGAAGGCGGGCAAATAGCCTTCTAAAACCCTTGGCAACAGCTCAAAGAAAGCAGGAGGTTCAATTGCCTCCTGCTTTTCTTATGGCACCGGTAGCCTTAAATTAGGCACCCCATTCATTACTTAAATGGATGATTAAATTCTTCCATCTCTCTATAACCTCTAAAAAGAATAAATATAAATTAATTCAGCAAAATCTTTTATCATTAATGAAGGAAGAAAAAGAAAGAGAAAACGAATTCAATATATGAAAAAAGAAACAATCGATAGAATCCATAAATTCATTCAGGATAGAGACTGGTCTAAGTTTCACTCGCCAGAGAATTTAGCTAAGAGCATATCCATCGAAGCAGCAGAGCTCTTGGAATGTTTCCAATGGTCCTCTGATGAGTATGATTTAGAGCACGTTAAAGAAGAACTAGCGGATGTGATTATCTATTCTCGCGATCTTTTGGATAAATTAGGACTCGATGAAGATGAAATCGTTAACTCCAAAATGGAGAAAAATGAGAAAAAATACCCAGTTTCTAAAGCAAAAGGCACGGCGAAAAAATACACTGAACTGGATAAGTAAGACAATATGCATTTTCGAAAAACAACGATTTCCGATCTTCCTGCCGTTTTTAAAATTTACGAAAACGCCGCTTCCTTTATGAAAGAAGAAGGGAACCCAGACCAATGGAAGAACCTTGAGACGTTAAAGAATCGTGTCGGAGATGACGTTAAAAAAGGAATCTCCCACATCTTGATAGATGAAGGTGAGATTCAAGCGGTTTTCACTTTGTTAGAGACCTCTGATCCAACTTACGAAACAATAGAAGGAAAATGGATGGACGATTCCCCTTATTTCACTATCCATAGAATTGCTGTAAATAAACATGGCGGGGGGTATGCTACGGCATGTTTTCATTATGCCTACCTTCAAAACAGACATATCAGAATCGACACGCATGAAGACAACCACCCAATGAGAAAACGAATTGAAGAAGAGGGCTTTGCGTATTGCGGGAAAATCGTTGTTGAAGACGGAAGCACCCGTCTTGCTTATGAGAAAGTCGCTTCTTTTTCTGAGCTTCTTTTAAATTGGTATCAAGAAAAGGGAAGAAAACTTCCCTGGCGTGAGGATTCTTCTTTTTATCATGTTTATTTAAGCGAAATCATGCTGCAACAAACCCGTGTTGAAGCAGTGAAGAGATACTATGAGAGATTCTTAAAAGTCTTGCCAACTTTGAAAGATCTCGCTTCTTCTAAAGAAGACACGGTTATGAAGCTTTGGCAGGGGTTGGGTTATTATTCCCGTGCAAGAAATCTTCAAAAAGGGGCAAGATATATTCTCGAGAACAACCTTTCTTGCAATACCTATCAAGAATTAATAAACGTCCCTGGGATTGGCGATTATACCGCGAAAGCAATCCTTTCTATTGTTTACAAACAGCCTTATATTGCGGTAGATGGAAATTTGATTCGTATCTATGCCCGTTTACATTGCTCCCCCTATGATGCTAAATCGAAGGAAATAAAAGAGAGATGCAACAAATCTTTCCTTTCCTTGCTCGGAAAGGACTCCTCTTCCTTCAACCAGGCCCTGATGGATTTGGGGGAACTGGTGTGCTTGCCAAACGCTTCGCCTAAATGCGAAGAATGCCCCCTTAAGCAGTTTTGCCAATCGCACCGAGAGAAGATCCAAGAGAAATACCCACGTTCTAAGAAAAAAAGCCCAAAGAAGGAGATTCATAAAACTGTCTTTCTTCTTTCTTATCAAGGGAAATATCTAATTCGCAAAAGGCCGAATAGGGGATTGCTTGCCTCTTTATACGAATTCTATAACGTGGATGAGCATTTTAATCTATCAGAAGCAAAGAATTATTTAGAGGAGAATGACTTTTCCGTTTGTGCAATCCATAAAGACAAGAAAGGGAAGCACGTCTTTACCCATTTGTTATGGAAAATGAGCGGCTTCCGTGTGGAATTAAAGGATTATCCAAGGAATTGTGGTTTCTTATTGGCTACAAAAGAGGAATTGGAAAGACTTTATTCCATACCATCCGCTTTCAAAACGTATTTGGATGAAATTCTTAATTAAAGAAAAATATTCCTAGGAAGGCTTTTTCATACAGGGGTCCGTCCTTTTTTTCAAAACAAGCATGGATATTCGCCAGGTTTTTTAATTGCCTCCCTCTTTCGAATGCTTACCTTTATATTTATATAATCAATAGAGCTTTCTATAGTTGGACGCATTCATTTAGAATACAGAAAGGAATTGGGAGCGATTATGAAATTGATTTTTATCGATATTGATAATACGTTGTTGGACTTTGATAAATACACGGAAGAAAGCTTGAAAAAGGGTTTTAAGCGCTTCTCTTTGCCGGAATTCGAACCCTATATGTTAGATGTATTTCACCAAGAAAACGATAAGCTTTGGCGGAAAATCGAAGAGGGAACGCTCCATATCGACGGGCTTAAGCACGTTCGTTTCCAAAGAGTTTTCGAGGCGTTGCATATAAAACCATCTTTTGATCCGACTTTATTTGAAGCATATTATCGTTCTCAGCTTTTTGAAAGCGCGATTCCTGTTGATGGCGCTTACAAGATGCTTGACTATCTTTCTAAGAAATATATTCTTGCGGTTGCAAGCAACGGCCCTTATGAGCAGCAAATCCATCGTTTATCCCTCGCAAAGATGGACCGTTATTTCACCTATTTCTTTATTTCGGAAAAAATCGGCTATTCGAAACCGTCTCCTCTTTTCTTCTTAAAAGCCTTTGGGGAGATTAACGCAAATAGGACGGATATCATCCTTCCTAAGGATGCCTGCATCATCGGAGATTCCTTAACCTCTGATATGAAAGGCGGATTTAATGCGGGGATGCACACCTGTTTCTTTAATAAGAAAAAAGTGGATACGCCCCCCGATAGGATTGATTTTGCGATTTCCGATTTAAGCAAAATATCAGACGTTTTATAAAAAGAAGGGAGACATGCATTCGTTTTACATGTTGTTTTTGATAATTTAGAACGTTTTTAATACAATTTGCTTAGAAAGGAAAATCTATGAGCAGAACACAAAAAACCATTCTGTTGGTGTTTCATATCTTAAGCGATATTTTATTGCTGCTTCTAGGATTGTTTATCCATTTGATTTTTGCTTTGATTGGCGGCTTAGGAGATGCTGCTCAAGGGGGAGGAGATGCCACGTCAACGCAAATGACTTTGCTCTCCTTGTATTTTTTGATTCCGATTTGTCTTGCTCTTCTTTTGGATGCCTTTGGTTTGGCACTTGGATTTTCCAAGAAAGAAAAAACAAAAGCCAAAAGAATAAGCGTGCTTGTTTTTGAAATCTTAATCTGCCTTGTTGTTCTGTCTCTGGGTGTTTACTTTATTGTGGGGTCTATCCTTTCTTTAACCGAAGGGGAGGGAATCATAAATCTCGTTTATGTATTTGTCATTCTTTTGCTTATGGCTGGCTATTTGACATTGCATATCTTAACTATGAGGACTTTTTGTTTCTTAAAGAAGAACGAAACGCCCGTTTCTTAAAGATAAGTAAGATATTCTCATGCGTTTTACCTTTTATTTGGATCGAAAACAGAAACCTGAGACGGCTAAAGCCCAAATCTTTTTTGCCGCCGCTTCTTTTTTTGAAGGCATGGTGATTTCGTTTCTCACTATTTTTTTAAACGAGTGCAGAAAACAATTGGGGTGGACCTCTAAAATGTCTTCCTTGAGTTTGTTTTTGCCTCCTTTTGGCGCAGCGATTGGCATTTTCATCTGTTCTTTTTTCGTCTCACATCAAAAAACGAATCTTAAAGTCATGAGAGGCTTGATTTGCGGAAGTTTTGTTTCCATCCTTGTCTTTTCTTTGCTCGGTATTTTTCTGCCAACCGGCTTAAATCCGACAGGGGAGATTGTTAGAAAAGGGGAATACTATGCGTTATTCGCTTTGTTTGTCGCCTTCTCTTCTATCTTGATGGGACTTCATTGGGCTTTTCTTTCTTTTCATGCTTCCTGCGCAGCGGACATTAATGTTGCAGAGGGAAGCCGATACGGGCATATTTGCCTTTATGGGGTCTTGATGCCGGCGATTGCTTCTCCTTTAGCGGGTTATATCGCAGAATCCTACTTTATTGGATATAAAGGCTATTTGTTTCTGTTTCTTGTTTCATCCCCTTTGCTTATTTTGCTCTTTGGCCTCACTTTTATTTTTAAGCCATTCCCAAGTTCTTTGTATCATTCCGATAGCGATGAGCATGTTCCAACGAGGCTCTTGTTTCAGAATAAGAACTATGTCTTTTATCTCTTTTTGGCCTCTTTGTGGATTCCTCTTATATGGGCAAGCGATTCCTTGACTTCCTCTTTGTGGTCTTCTTATGAAAGCCTTACGGAAACATTGAATTCTTTTAATCCTCTGACGTGGGGCATTTATTTGGGCGTGAGCTATCTTTTTGAATTTCTTTTTGTGTTCATCAACACTCATTTTGGAATCGGGAAAAAGATTCGTTTCTCCTTAAGCCTCGCCTTAGGGCTAATTTGCATCGAAACTTTTTCTTTCGGCCTTTTCTCTTATTTCTTTGTTGGCCCGGAGCACGTTTCCACACTTTTGGTAACGGGCATCATTTTGATTCATTCTTTGAAGGGGATGGCAAGTGGCTTATACGTTACAAGCAATCTAGGCATGCTTAACCATATATTAGGGCCAAAATTAAGAAGAAAAGCGGTCTTTGTTGCCCCGCTTATCTTTCAGTTGGTCAACTCCCTCCTGCAGCTTTGCTATCCTTACTTCACCGATTTCACTTTCGTGGTTTTCTTTGTGATGAGCGGGATTGCTTGCACGGGGGTGATTCTTTCGGCCTTCCTCGATGTGCATCTTTTGCATCATCCCGAAGAGATGAAGGATTAACTGAGCTATTCCACGATCGGCAAAGACAAACGAACAAGATCGTGAGAGAGCTCTTTTTCTTTCATATCCAAATCCTTGGTGTAAGCGAAATAAATGGTGCTGGCGAAAGCGCCTGCATAAAAAGCGGAAGTGATCTCGCTATTTACCTTTTTGGTTAAGAATTTCTCATAATTCTTCTCCAATCTCGCAAAGATATCCTGGATAAAAACGTTAAGACTATAAAATAGGACGCGGGATGTGTCGTTCCGAATGATTTGCTTAAAGGGCAGATCCGTGGTGTAGAAAAAGTGAACTATGACATCAACCGTTTTGCGGAAATTGAAGATACGGGTCGCATAAAACGTTTTGTCGAGTATCGGTTTTATATCTTTCAATAAAGCATTTTCATAACGCTCAAAAAGAAAAACGAGCAACTCATTCTTATCATTGAAATTGTTATAGAAAGTATTTTTGGAAATCAACGCGCGGTCGGTGATGTCTTTAATCGATATGTCTTCCATGTTTCTTTCTTTTAAAAGATCTTCCAAGGCGTTTGCCAAATCCCTTTTCGTGCGCACGATACGCGCATCCTCTTTGTTGCTGATATTCTTTTCGTCTGTCATAATCTGCCTCTTCTTTCGAACGTGAAAAATTTTAGCACTAAAGTATTGTAAATGGAATAGTGTTGTAATAACATACTCAACGGAAGATATTGTACTAAAGGTCAATAACTTCAAAGGAGGTAAAGAATATGGGCGACGTCATTGAAATCAAACACCTTACGAAAGACTATGGCGAAGGACGTGGCGTATTTGATGTTTCTTTCTCCGTTCATGAGGGGGAATGTTTTGGATTCCTAGGGCCTAATGGAGCGGGCAAATCTACCACAATTCGTCATTTGATGGGCTTTAGCGTACCCGATGCCGGGGAGACGTTGCTTCGGGGGGAGAACTCCTTGAAAGATAGGGCGAAAATCATGCAGGGCGTCTCTTATATCCCTGGGGAAGTAGCTCTTCCTCTTGCCTTAAAAGGATCGGAAGTCATCGAAGAGCAAATGAAACTCAAGGGAATGAGTGACAGAACCTTCCTGGATTGGCTTATCAAAACCTTTGAGTACGATTCTAATTTATATTGCAAAGAAATGTCGCTGGGAATGAAAAGAAAGACCGCTATTATTTGCGCTTTCATGTCGGACCCAGACATCATCATCATGGATGAGCCTTCCTCTGGGCTTGATCCAGAGATGCAAGAAAGATTTATCAATCTTGTCGAACTAGAAAAGAAAAGAGGAAAAACCATTCTCCTTTCCAGCCACATTTTCCAAGAAGTCGATTCCTGCTGTGACCGCATTGCCGTTATCAAGGATGGCAAAATCGTTTCGAATTTTGTCGCTAACGATTTGAAACACAAGAGCACGAAACAATATCACGTCACCTATGGAAATCAAAAAGAAAAGAACGAGGCAAAGAAAAGCCTGATATCCCATCATTTCAGAGTAGAGGATAGCAGCCTTAACCCTTGCCGCCTCTCTGCATATGTGGATGAAAAAGACATTAACCGCTTTATCAAAGAGATGCCGCGAGTCGGCTTTGTCGACTTCTCGGAAAGAAAAGAAACGTTGGAGGATTATTTCATGTCCTTCTATAAAGAAGACAAGACTTATGGAGGAATTAAGAAATGAGCGAAGAAAAGAAAACCGTCATCTCCGTGAATCATGTCTCCAAGGATTATGGGCAAGGGAGAGGGAACTTTGATGTCACTTTCCGAATAAAACAGGGTGAAACCCTTGGAATCGTTGGAGAAAACGGCGCAGGAAAAACAACCCTTATCCGTCAGATTATGGGTTTTATCAAATCGGATACGGGGAATATCAACATCTATAACTATGATGCCTATAAAGATTCCGCTTCAACGAAACGCTATATGGGTTACATTCCAGGTGAAATCAATTTTCCCGATGTCCGCTCAGGGGATGAGTTCTTGCATGATTATGGCAGGGCTCTTGGCATGAAGGATGAGGATTTCGCCTATGCGAATGAAATCATCTCAAGAATGCAACTGGACATCCGTGCCTATCCTAAGAGGATGAGCAAGGGCATGAAACAAAAAACAAGCATCGTGGCTGCCATGATGCTAAAAGCCCCGATCATCATCATGGATGAGCCATCTATCGGCCTTGACCCTCTTATGAGAGAAGAGCTTCTGAAGCTCATTCTCGAACAAAAAGAGAGAGGCGCGACGATGCTGATGTCTTCGAATACAATTGAAGAGCTTGAGAGGGTTTGCGACCGCGTTGCCTATATGTCTCAAGGGAAAATATTAGACATAGCCGATGTCCATGAAATCCAATCACGCATGGTGAGAGACTTCAAGATTGAATTCAAGGAAGCAAAAGACTATCAATCCTTCATCAAAAACAGAAAAGACATACTAAGGCTTCAACCTCAGTACCATCAAGCCACCATACGAATCGACAAAAAAGAAATACCCCATCTATTTGATCAATTAGAGAAATACGATCTCAAATTCATCTCGGAAGTGAAATACAATCTCACGACCTACTTCAACGAGAGAAGAAAATCCTTAAATAAGGAGGAAAAATAATATGAAGAAAAAGAATGTTGAAACCCCAGTTGTTAGCGAAAATGCGCAAGAAAGCGTCATGGCATTGCCACCAGAACTTTCTAATTCCAACGGAACGAAGGAAAAAAAGAAAAGGAATTCTTTGTTCTCTTCCGCTTTGTTTAAGGAATCCCTCCATTCCAATCGTCGCGGTTTAAGCGTCGTTTCGATCGGCAACGCTTTAATCATGGTGATCATCATTTCGATTCTTTCTACCCTTCACATTAATTCCACGGCCTCTGCTTTAGCCGATCTTTTCGATAATGCAGACTATGAGAATACCATCAAGAGCGGCGCCATCTCTCTTTACTCTGCCTACGATAACAGCGCCGAAGCTTATGAGTCCTTCATCGCTTCAGATAACAAAGCTCAAAATCTTATCGAGACGGAAGTAAGCAAAGTTGAGGATGAGACACTTAACAACAGCGTGAATGCAGCAAAAAAACTCTATGACACGACTTACAGCATTACCCCAGGAGATAGCGCGACAAAGGAGAATGTCGCAAAGAGCGCAACCCTTGAAGTCGTAAATAAGACCTTAGACGCCAACGGGGACTACACCGAAGAAGAAAAGAGCGTTGCGAAGAGCATCATCTCCTATTATTTCGATATTTATGCCTCCGATACAAGCAAAGACACAAAGGAGATTTTAAAGCTTGCTATCCCAGAAGCTTTCACGGACAGCATTGTCAGCGTTTATCATCTCGATGAAACAAAAAGAGCGGAGACATATACCCTTTTAGCCGATGCGATCAGCCGCGTTTATGACAAATCCGAGAAGACAGAAGAAGTGAAAATCGATACGGCTTTGAAACTTCTCCCTACGCTCGCTAGCGGGGACACCTCCTCCTTTATCGGTGGGCTTTGTTCCGGACTTGAAGAGGTCTATGCCAAAAACAAAGACGCTTATCAGAAAGACGAAACGATTCGTAGCCTATATGTTTCCAGTGCCTGCCAAGAATATGTAATAGATACCCTTTCCTCCTTTGCCTATTACCAATATCTTCCGGATTTCACCGTTGAATACAAGACAAGCGACCTTGGATGGCCAATCCGCTTGGTTGGAACGGGGAAATATGCGGAAAATGGCAATGAAATCAAAGAAGAAATCGAGGTAAAGACGTATAACCCAGACGTTTTCGTCAAAGAAAAAGACAAGATGGGCAAAACCAGCAACATGCTTCAAAAGATGAGAAAAGAAGCGTTGACTGGTGAAGAATATACCGCTTCAGAAATTGCCGAGGCAAAGAAAGAGGCTCAAGAAAACATCGATACCATTTCCTTGAATCTAAGCAACTTCATGAAATCTTATCTTGAAAGAAAAGATGGAAAGAACGCTTATTATGATGAAAGAGGCGTGAATAAAGAAAGCATCGCTTCCCGCGCTGAGAAAGAAGTCTCCGAAATGGCAAGACTCACTTTAATCAGCACCTATAATGAGAAACATGAGCCTAAAATCTCAAGCATTGAGGAAATCACGGTTGAGAATTCTTCTATGTCCGGAAAAGAAATGATGACTTTGGTGAAAGGATATGCCGCTAGCGGCATCTCTTCCTACGAAACCTATTATTCCGACTTTCAAGAAAATGGTTACTCCTTAATGGATAGCAACCTTCTTGCCATGAACAAAGGGAGCCAAGGCGTTATGGCTCAGCTTCCTACCAGCGTTGATGAATCCCTTAAAGAAATGGGGGAGATGAACACGTATGGCATTATCGTTGGCGTTGTTGCTTTTGGAATCGCCGCCTTGCTTATTCCGATGGTTTACACCATCTTGTTGGCAAAGAGCCTCGTATCCGAAAAAGTGGAAACGGGTTCCCTTGCTTTCACCTTATCCACGCCAACTACAAGAAACTCCTTCATCTTTACCCAAGGCTGCTATCTCCTTTTCTCTGAAGTGGTAATGGCCCTTGCTTTGCTTGTCGCGAGCATTGTTACAAGAGAGATAGGAATTTGGTCTGGCTCGACCGACTTATCTACCAGTTTGCCTATCGTTGATCTTTGCTTATATGCCCTTGGCAACTTCATGGTTGCTCTCGCTGTTTCTGGAATCAACTTCCTTGCTTCTTGCCATTTCAACAAGACAAGCGAATCCATTGGCGTGGGCGGAGGAATTACGATCTTCTTCTTCATTTGCTCCATTCTTGGTCTGTTTGCCACAAAAGCCATTCCCGGAACGATCCGCATCACCATGATGTCCATCTTCAATTACATGACCATCGATTCCTTATTCGATGCTCTTGCGGTTATGACACAAGATTATGGAACATATTGGTTCAAATTGATGTTCCTTCTTGTTATCGCCATAGTGACTTATGTTCTAGGGGGAATTGACTTCAAGAAGAAAGATTTGCCTCTTTGATAAGTTTGATAAAAACAAAACGGATGTGAGCGAAACACATCCGTTTTTTATTTGGGCTCGTCCTTACTTAACGTACCAATAGCCCGCCTTTCTAGAGCCCATTCTCCCTATAAGCCCTTGTTTTGATAAGTTATCCAAATGTCTATGTATCGTCGGCAAGGACTTTTTAGCTTTTGCTGACAAATCCGAAATAGTGACGTATTTATCGTTTTTTATTGCCTCGACAATGATTTTATCGGTGTCGTTTATCTTATCATTTATCTTATCATTTATCTTATCATTTCATTCAAAACGAATGATAAGTTAACACGGCAGGAGATTAAAAAGACTGTTTGTCTGGATGCTTCTCCAGACAAGAAATGCGTCGTTATATTTCTCAAAGAATTTCTTACGGTTTAAGTCGCACGAAAAAGAAATGAGATGGCAAAAATAGAGATAAGTGGTTAAATAAAGAGCTGTATGGAAAAAATAATTGTTTTGGATTTTGGCGGCCAATATAACCAGTTAATCGCCAGAAGAGTAAGACAAACCCACGTTTATAGCGAAGTCTTACCTTATACGACCTCTTTGGATGTTCTTTCTTCGCCCGATATCAAAGGCATTATCTTCACTGGTGGCCCAAACAGTGTCTACGATGAGAAATCGCCTCATATTGACGCTAAAATCTTCTCTCTTGGGAAACCGATTCTTGGAATCTGCTACGGCGCTCAGCTTATGGCATATACTCTTGGGGGCAAAGTGGAAAGCTGCGAATCTTCCGAATTCGGAAATGTGGAAGTGACTCTAAATTCTTCATCTCTATTAACCAAAGGCATTCCTCAAACGAGCAACGTTTTCATGTCGCATAACGATCAAGTCACGACGCTCCCTGAGGGATTTTCCTGTATTGGAAGCAGTGCTCATTGCCATAATTCCATTTTCATTAATGAAGAAAAAAAGCTCTACGCGACCCAATTCCATCCAGAAGTGGAGCATAGCGAATACGGCCAAAAGATTATTGAGAATTTCGTGTGGGATATCTGCAAATGCTCTCCAAGCTGGAAACCTTCTTCCTTTATTGACGATAAGATTAGGGAAATTCGTAAACAAGTCGGAGATAAGAAAGTTATTTGCGCTTTATCGGGAGGAGTGGATTCCTCGGTCGTTGCCGCATTGATTGGCAAAGCCGTCGGTTCTCAATTGACTTGCGTATTTGTCGATCATGGGCTTCTTAGGAAAGATGAGGCAAAGAATGTTATTACCACCTTCTCTAACAAAGAGAAATTTGGCTTCCATTTCTTGCCTGTGGACGCTTCAAACCTTTTCCTTGAAAGGCTTGCAGGCGTTACCGATCCGGAGCAAAAAAGAAAAATCATCGGCAAATCTTTCATCGATGTTTTCAAAGAAACAAAAGAAAGGATCCCTCATTGCGAATACCTTGCTCAGGGAACCATCTATCCAGACAGAATTGAATCAGGCTTGGGAATTTCTCAAACCATTAAATCTCATCATAACGTTGGCGGACTTCCAAAGGATCTAGGTTTTGAAGGACTTGTGGAACCGTTAAAAGATTTATTTAAGGATGAAGTCAGAGAATTAGGGCTCTTGTTGGGATTGCCTCATGAACTTGTTTATCGCCAACCATTCCCAGGGCCGGGCTTAGGCATTCGTATCATCGGCGAAATCAATAAAGAAAAGATTCGTATCGTCCAAGATGCGGACGCCATATTCCGTGAAGAAATCGCTAAAGCGGGTTTAGATAAAAAGATTAACCAATACTTTGCAGCCTTATCCAATATGCGTTCTGTGGGAGTCATGGGAGACGGAAGAACGTATGAGTATGCGATCGTTCTTCGCGCGGTGACGACCGATGATTTCATGACTGCTAAACCAGCTAATATTCCATTTGAAGTTATTACTCATATCTCAAACCGCATTGTGAATGAAGTCAAAGGAGTTAACCGTGTGGTTTATGACTTTACTTCAAAACCACCGAGCACGATTGAATTGGAATAAACAAAGAAGGCGCACATTGTAAACGTAAGAAGTGCGCCTTTTTTGAATGATCTTTTTGATGATAATCTTATCATTTCTTTTCGTTTTTGATTCTCGTTTTTAATCTACGTATCGCGTCCTTTTGCTCATGGGAGAGGCATTCTTTAGGAACAATGAAGGAAGAATACCAGCTTTGTCCTATTTTGAAACAACGACGACTTTCTTTGATATAAAGAATCGGTTGTCTTTCCACAACAAAATTATTTGAACGCAGTATACGTTCTGTGACAATGACCCTGTGGTCTAGCACAATTGTGCTGTTTTGGAGTTTTCCTTGCGTAGGTCGGGAAAAACAAACATAAAGAAGAAGAGAAAAATAAAGATCAGCATGATTAAATAATATATTTCGAGATTACTGATGGTGGATGTCTGAAGCCCAAATACCAATTTAAAAATCATCCAAATATCAAAAAACATCAAAATCAAGAGCGGTAGTAACAGTACCCATCCTTCTAAAAACTTTAGTCTACTAATGGTTTTTCTATTTGACGATGTTCGTATTGTCTGTTTTTCTTCCATGCCTTTACAACCCTAGTCAGAATTCGACGTCCGTCTCGTTTTTGAATCCAAATACTCTTCCGTCAATTCCGCTTCCTTTCGTTTGAAATGATATGGCATCGCTATTATATCTTGTACCTTCGCCAACATCGTACATTGGAAGCCATTCTACATATCTCATGTTTGATCTTCCGAAATGATATTTAAAACGCATCATGACGACTTCTTTGTCATTACTCCCCATTCCAATTTCGAATGCACTAATCATACTAATTAGATAGTCGCGGAAACGCCCCTTGCTGGTTGAGAATGGATTGCTGGTTTCATAGCAGCTCGCTAAGCCGGCTACGCTAACGCAAAGACTAGTTTCATTCAAAAAAATACTCATTTCTCTTTCTTGTGAATCTTCCCAATCACCATATCCATCAATCGTTTTTAACAGGCACTTAAGGGTGGCATATATAGCTGCTCTTGTTTCAACATCCCATACATATAGAATTGCATAAGTCATGTCTTTCCAATCGGAATATTTGTCAGCTAAATGCCTTATATAAGGGTAGTCATCATAATTCGAATAAGTTTGTCTACACGTTTTATTGTTGTAGTCACGATAAATCGTGCTTGGAGTGATTCCTAAAGGAGCGTAGTCACTTATCCAAATTGCTCCTAAATCACCATTGTTTCTTCCTTCACTTATGCTGTAATGGGATCCCGCTCTAGCGGTATCAATGGCTTCTTCAAAGGTGATTTTATATGGGTTATCATTGTCATATGTTCTATCCTCGTACGAATAAACACAAGCGTAATATGTACCTGGCTTTGCCGAAACTTCGATTTTTTCGTTTTGATTTCCTGCAGCAGAACTTTTTGCAATGTGGTTTTGAAAATTCATGGTTTTGACATTTGCTATCGGTGAGTCTTCCAAACGATAGAGCCTTAAATCATAATCACAATTTGTTGGTATGTTTTCTAAAGTCACCGTCAAAGTTCCGGTTGAAACCATATCAAATGAATAAAAGTCCTTATCGATATAGGTTTTTTCCCAAAGCCAAAAACCCTCTTTTTTCTGACTAATAGTAGCCTGGCACCAAGCCCAGTGCTTATAAACGCCTGCCTCATCGGTTCCAACGGAATACATGTTCGTGGCGCTTCTAAAAGCGATTTATTCGTTACATTATTGATCATCATTTGTTCCGAATGAATAATGCAAGCGAGAACTTTCAAGACACGCTTAAAGGTTTATTTTTTGGTTGAAGAAGAATGCTCAAATGATGTCTTCGCTCTTAAGAGTTAGTGATTTCCGCACCTATTTTTATTCATCCAAAAAAGAAAAAGAAAAAGTCTTAAGAGAACAAACCAACGAGAAAGACATGCTTTGTTTGGATTTCTTTACTTCGGGACTAGATGCTGTTTTCCAAACAATCATTGAAGGATGACACACAGATGATTCCTTCTCCTGTTTCCTGAGTCGTCTTTCCGTCGCCTACATTTCGTACATGAAAGAAAGCGGCTGTTTAAAACAATTAGATTGATTAGCAGCCCTTTTTGACAAGGGAATTCTTTGTATGTAAATAAACCCTATCTTTTTTGGTAATTCGGCGCATCCTTCACGATGCTTATATCGTGAGGGTGCCCTTCGATTAAACCGTTATTCGTGACTCGGATGAAAACGGCTTTTTCTTTGAGCTCGTCTAGACTGTGAGTGCCGCCAGCGCAAGCCCCCCACGGGGGTTGGGAGGGATCCCTTCGTGCAGCATTCTTCCGACTGGGAGCCTTTCTTCTTCCGTGAGTTTCATCTTCGTGGCCCCCTTGTTCACAGAGCATCGCAATTTGCGTGCAAAATTGTAATGTGCTGTCTACTTAAAGATTAGCAGTCCTAAATAATATATGCCGTATTGACAATAATAATAATGAAAATTACAATAATGGCAAGTTGAAAACAACCAAAGGAGAAAGAACCATGAAATTCAATGAAAGGGTCAAAATGTTTATGAATGAAAAGAAAATGACACAAAAACAATTGGCAGAGAAAACCGGAATCACGGAAGCTTCCATGTCGAAGTATCTTAATGGCGAAAGAACCCCGAGAATTGACGTGGTTGCGAATCTTTCTAAAGCTTTAGGCGTTACAACCGATGACCTTATCGGAAACGAGGTGGAGGATGCTCCTAGTTTCGCAAAGAGAAAAGTTCTTCTTGCTCGAGGCCTTGAAAATATGAGCGAAAAAGAGAAGAAAATGCTTATCGCATATATATTAAAAAGTTAGTTGGCGAGGTCTTTTATGCGTTTATGTTGTCGGGATTATGAATCAATTCGAACTAAGATTGCATATCTTTTAGAAGATTATAATGTGAACTGCATCCCTATTAATGTCTTTGATTTAGTTGAGAAAATGAACATAAAATTAATTCTAGAAAGCGAAAAACATCCGAAAAAATCAACAAAGGGATATGTTTACTATAAACGCCCTTCTGAAGAGTCCTATCTTTATTTTGATCCATTCACTGAAAAAACGGTTATTTATTTGGATGATGTAGGCTGTTCCAAAGAGAGGCAAAGATTTTCCTTGGCTCATGAAATATGCCATTTAATTTTGGGCCACACGGAACAAAACGAGAGAAATGAATATGAAGCGAATTTTGGTGCGACATATCTATTGGCCCCCAATTCTCTTGTTTTAACAAGGCCAAACGATCAAACTCTATTTAATACAGGAATGGTTAGCCAAATATTTGAAGTCTCGAAGGCGGAAGCCAATATTATCGTCAGTCGCAATATAAGCAGAACTCAAGCTAGCTATGGCTTAAAAGAGGTCCGCTACGAAACGATTATAAATGGTTTATTAAAGGATTCGCTCAATAAACGTATTGAGAAAATCCGCTAATAAAAAGCCCTTGTTATTCGCAGTAACAAGAGCATTAGAGATATGCTACAAAGCACACCTAACCGAGTAAATTGTAGCATATCCGTCTCAAATTTGTATCGGCTTAATGCTAGGAGGTATTCTAATGTACAAAAACAAAGACGGAATTGTCGAAGACTCGTTCCAAGCTTTCTTGGTGGATGGAGCGAATTTCACTCAAAACGAGGAGTACCCAATTCTTGAAGAATCGATGATTTCTTCCATTCCACCAAGAAAAATCATGCCTTTTTCAAGGGCAATCACTTATCGCGGTGATTTAAGCGATTATTATGTTTATTTTTATTCTCCTGATAAAACTTTTGAGAGAATTCGCAGAAATCCAAAAAGATATTTAAGTTTCTTCAAACGCTGTGGAGGAATTGTTGGCTTTGATTTCTCCGTTCATTCTGACATGCCCCTTGTAAAACAAAAGGCCCAGTTGAACGACAATCTTTCACTATCTTTCTACTATGGGAAAAACGGCATTCCTTTGATTCCCAATTGCAGGGGCGGCTCTGATTGTCTCGATGAGGAATATCTACAAGCCTTTCCGAAACATACCTATATTGCATTAGGTGTACATGGTTTTATTAAACGCAAAGAACAGAGATATGAATGGAGAGTTTGGATACTATCTTTAATTCAAAAGTTAGAACCAAGAGGTTTTATCGTTATTGGTCATCTTCCGCAAGACATCATCGACGACTACAAAAAATTTGTGGAATTCTATATTTATGATTCCTTCATTGAAGAAAGAAGGAAACGAAATTTGGAGGTAAACTCTTATGGCAACTAAAGGAGCTAGCTTTCGCTACGGAAATACGAATGGTTCAAGAACAGAGCATATCCGTTTTGCTTGGGCAAAAGGATTTAATCGAGGCGGTTTAGAAAGGCACTTTCACGATCATGGAAAAGAGTTTGGCGCAACAACAGCAGAAGAGTATGTTTCAAAGGCGGTGCATTTTGCCAATACAGTTGACCGAAAACATTTTAAGAGCGTTGTCGACTGCAATGGGACGACCTATAAATATGATATAGTAAATCACGTTTTAGCATTGATAGATAAAAAAGGCTATGTGATTTCTTATTACCGCATAGCAGATCATTTTACTTATGTTCCTAAAAAAGGAAGGGGGAAGAAAACAGTATGGATAAAAAAATAAAACAGGTGAAGCCCATGCTTTGCCCCGTCTGTCATAAGTTTTATTTTACAAAACTTTCGGAAGAAGAAATAGAAGACGGAAAAACACCGAACGATTTGCAGTGCACCTGTTGCGGTTGGTTTTACGACCTTGAACAATTTCGGAATCCTAATTTAGAGAAGCAATCCAATGTGATGTCCTTAAATGAGTACAAAGCCTGGTATAAAGCAAAAAAGCGCGGCAATCCCAAATGGGAATATGATAACGAGCAACCCCAAAAGAAAGAGCCTCATGAATGCCCATGCTGCGGGGAGCACACTTTCCCGGACGCCCTCAGCCATGAGATATGCCCTGTGTGCGGATGGGAGGATTCGGGGTTTGAGGATGAGCCAGATGAGAGAATATCATATTTTTGTATGAGCCTAAACGAAAGAAAGTCATGGTTCACTGAGCACAGAAAACGAAATCCTAAATTCCGTTTCTCGCCTTTAGGAAGGCCGAGAGGGAGAAAAAATAGAGCTCCTAAGGAGAATGAAGGAAAAACAAAAGCGAAAAACAATCTTCGTAAATTGGCAAAGGCTTTTAACAAGCGATATCTTCTAGAACAATTCTTTGCGAACGCATCGGATTTTTCCACTCCTAGTCCTGATGATTATGCTTCCTTCGCCGTTCGTTTTGCGAACTCATCGGATCATAAACACTTGAAGAATTTGGCGGATTGGAAAGGAAAAACCTACAAATATGATGTCCGTGATGGAACTCTCGTCATTGTGACACGGAACGGTTATGTAGTCTCTTTTTATCAAGTTAATGATAGTTTTATCTATGAGCCAAAGAAAGGTGAAAAGAGAAGAATAAAGACAGGAAACGAAACAGGCGAAAAGGGGATAGAGATACAGACACAAGTAGAGGAGAAGGAGCCTCATGAATGCCCATGCTGCGGGGAGCACACTTTCCCGGACGCCCTCAGCCATGAGATATGCCCTGTGTGCGGATGGGAGGATTCGGGGTTTGAAGAGTATCCTGACGATAAGATGTCTATTTCTTCGCTGACTTTAAATCAAAGAAAAAAACTTTTTATTAAGCAAAGGAAGCTTTTTCCCGGTTTCTCTTACTCATCTTGCAAGAAGAAAAATAAAGTCTCTTAACTTTAAATCAAAATACGATTTGGAATCCCTATTCTCCAATACGGAGATTAAGACTCTGACTTTTAGTGGATTTGAAGAAAAATGCTTGAAATGTGAGGCTAAAACGATTTTAAAAGGCAATATCGTCACAAGTGTATGGGGAGCCTAAAGAAAATTTGGAAATCAGATTCATAACGTCAATACCCGGAGGAGGAAAAAGATGGAATTAGATTTAGGGACTAAAATTATTACCCTCATTGGCAGGGATATCGTTGAGAGAAACGACGCGCATGTTTTTCTGCCTAAGGGCTGGTGCTAAGCTGGAGGAACGCCCATAACCACATCAAGAACCAAGAATCCACAAATTGGATCGCAAATTGCGCCTTGAAGATTCGATTTTACTTAGGCTATCTTTTTTGATAATTCGGTGCATCCTTCACGATGTTTATATCGTGAGGGTGCCCTTCGATTAAACCGTTATTCGTGACTCGGATGAAAACGGCTTTTTCTTTGAGCTCGTCTAGACTGTGAGCGCCGCAATAACCCAAACCACTATGAAGGCCACCAAGTAGTTGATAAATGACATCGGACACTTTTCCTTTATAAGAAGTAATCCCTTCAATGCCTTCTGGGACAAGTTTGTTTTGTTCCGTGTTTTTATCTTGGAAATAACGGTCCGCAGAGCCTCTGGACATTGCCGCTAAAGAACCCATTCCAACATAGGATTTATATTTCTTTCCGTTGGATTCGATGATTTCACCTGGTGTTTCGTCACATCCGGCTAACATGGATCCTAACATGACAGCGTTTGCGCCAAGAGCGAGTGCCTTGACAATGTCGCCTGAATATTTAAGCCCACCATCGGCAATGACTCCAATTCCTTTTTCTTTGCAATAGCTAGCAACTTCATCCACAGCCGTGGCTTGAGGGCAACCCACGCCAGCGACAACACGCGTTGTGCAAATAGATCCGGGGCCAATACCTACTTTGACGGCATCGACGCCTGCATCAATTAAAGCGGCTGCAGCTTCTTTTGTGACAATGTTACCAGCGATGAGATTTATCTCTGGATATAGTTTCCTTATTGTTTTCACGGCATCGATGATGTTTTTGGAATGCCCGTGTGCAGAATCTAAAACGAGCACGTCTACGCCCGCTTTAAGAAGAGCGGACACTCTTTCTAACATATTATCAGAGACACTGATAGCCGCTCCTGAAAGAAGACGCCCATTTATATCTAAAGCGGCATTAGGGTAGCCTTTAACATCCGCTTCCTTAACTAACGAGACTTCTTTTGCTTGATTTTCAATCGATAGGTTTTTATGGATGATGGCCAACCCTCCTAAACGGGCAAGGGTGATCCCCATCTCATGCTCGCTTACCGTATCCATGGCAGCGGATAGGATTGGGATGTTTAGATGGATGCGTTTGGTGAGGCAGGTGTCGACTTTCGTTTCTTTTGGCAAGACGCTGGATTCTTGGGGGATGAGGAGAAGGTCGTCATAAGTGAGGCCCACTCTAATATTTTCTAGTTTCATTTCGGCTCCTTTTAAAAAGGTATTTCGGATACCTTAGAGCAAAAAGAAAGAGAAATCTAGATAAAAAGTAAATAGAGCGCTTTCTTGTTGGAATGCCAGCTTTTCTTTGTTATTATCTTTTGTTGGCGTGAATGGAAATAAGAGAAAACTCGTGTTTTGAGTTATTTATAAGAGGTATGTGTTCTCTTTTGCTTTCGCTTTAAGAACGTAGGAAACGATTCCGCTTGAGAGAATAACGCCTGAAGCGCCCAAAGAAACAAAACCAATGTTGCCTTGATTAATTTGTTCCAGAATTTTGGAAGCGTTCTCGTTAATGGATTTCAAGCAAATGATTTCCGTTGGAACTAAAGCTATTAACGAAATGGATAAGAAAAGAATTATGGCCGGGAAAACAATCAGGGTCGCGCTCTTTTTGGAAATAAAGAGATTTCTGGCCGTTAAAACAGAAAGAACGCAAATGGCAATCATAATGAGAGCCGTCAAAACCATAGGGACAATAAGATAAGCGATTGCAACATTTGCATCCTCGACAGTTACAGTTCCTCCTTCTAAAAGACTAGCTATTGATGCCATTCCTCGATAGAAAAAGGAGATGAAACCGATTTGATAAGTCGTTGTTGTAGAAGAATAAGAATCTGTGAAAAGAACATAGCTCCCAGCTAGTCCACGAAGCAAACCAATCGTTTGGAATACAAGAACAGCAGTGCAAATATAAGATGCAAAGCAAAGGCCTTTGCCTTTTTGGAAAGAAAACACGAAGCGATAGACTATCTTTAAGATGAGCAAGAACACACCCAAGCCGAAAATAAAAGCAACGCCAAACCCCATTCCAGCTACGGTTTCTTGGCCGATGGTTAAGCTGCCATACATTAAGGCATAGAAAGCGGCGGTGGATAAGACGGCGGCAATGAGGCACATATCGCTAGAAGAAGGTTTCCTTTGTTTTAGACACCTTGCTTCTTTGACGATGCCTATTGCTCCAAAGGTGATAATCGCAGCCGAAAAAAGCAAGGCAAAAACGCCCTCTGCCAAAACAAGGCCGCCATTGGCCATATCCATGATTTGATGGCCTAGGCTTGTCTCTGAATATTGGTTTTTGATTTGTTGGAAGACATCAAATATTTCTTTTAGGCCGATATGAGTAACCCCATTTGCCGCAACCACATAAAGATAGCTGCTTCCTAGTAATATGATCGACAAAGAAAAATAAACGATCATCGAAATAGACAGGATCATGCTAAAGATAGGAGAAAGCTTCTCCTTAGTGCCCCGCGTATCTTTTTTGGCGGGAGCCTTTTCTTGAACTAACGAAGTGCCGCACTCTTCGCAAAAGAGAGCGTCTTCATCGTTTTCTTTGCCGCATTTTGGGCAAACTTGTTTATGAGGGATGATGGGAGAGCCGCAATATTTGCAAAATGTTGCGCCATCTTTTACTTCCTTTCCGCATTTCGGACAATTCATAGGTGACCTCCTTGTATGTAAGTGTTATGGACAGCATAACTCGATTTCTAGATGTGCTTGCCACATGTTATTTCTTTACATCAATTTTATTACCTTAAAGTGGGAAGATAAACCATTAAACGGACGATAAAATGAAAAAACATATGATTCTACCTCAAATACCATCGCCGCATCTTTCATATCGTTTCTTATTTCAAAATATAGAAAAAAGGGAAGCGGATACGGTTCGACATTGCATGAAAGACTAAAAAGGCAATTGATTCATTCATTGCTTGCTTTTTCAAGGATGTAGGAATTTTCGATATGGAATATTTGGGCAAAAGGGAATTGAATGGCGCTAGAAGAGTGGAAATTCAATGACAATAAGCGTGCTGTATCCGATTCTGAAAATGATGCGAGAAACAAATCAACGAAAATATTTTCTAAGATCGAGAGGTTTCGTTGTTTCTCAATTTCCAAATGGACTTGCAGAATTTAAAACGAGAATCCTCACCGCATTCCGTTAGGTTAGAAACTCAGCCTTTGGCCCAAATGCGAATTCCTTATTCTTCTGTCGATAATGGGACGATATTGTTATCGCTCATTTCTTTGCGGCAGTGGAGATAAGCATGTAGTCAAAGTCAGCGGATGGCCAATAATTGTCGTCCCAACAAGTTTTTAATCCGCTCGTGCAAGGGAAAAGCTCGACCTTAATTTTGTTTGCGCCTTTCTTCAGAGAAACATCGCTCACGTCCACAAGCTGATATTGCTCATAAAAAGGACCGAAATTCCAATCATTAGGAGTTGCGCCTACTTCGCCTTGCTTCATGACGCTGTCATTAGAAATAGCGATTTCTTTATCGTTCACAAATAGACGCATGAAAGTATTGAGCCTTGCTCCTGCCATGAAGGTTTTATCCCCATACATTTGCAAGGTGACCGGCGCCATATTGAGAGACAAGTTCCCTTCTATATCGGAAGGGGCGTCATATTCGAGCTCAAAGAAATTATTCTCCACGCCGACATTCTTTACTAAATTGAAATTGCGAAGGGCATTATGCTGTATTTCTGCCCCTTTGAAATTAGTGGAAGTCTCGCATTCAATTTTGTTTGAAATTTTGATTGGAAACTCTTCGCTAACTTCTCCGCAATTAACCATGATTGAGGCGTATTCGCCAAAGACGGCATTGCCTGTTGGATAAGTTATCGAGGCGCTATCATTAATCGAAAGGATGTTGCCGTTAGCATACTTGCCATAGAATTTGCAACCGCCATTTAGCTTATCCAGCGTCTCGCCATCATAGATGATTGGTTGGCTGAAGGATTCAATTGAAATGAGGTCTCCGTTATCTAAAGTTTGATTGATTGTTACATCAAAAGAAGTCCATTTTGTTATATCGATTCTTTCATTGCTATAGCCATTTGGCACATAGCTATACGTGTAAGAGACCTTTACGCTTTTATTTCCCGCTTCGGAAAAAGACGGAGCCTCAATCTCATATTCGCCCTCTTTCAGTATACGTGATACTCCATTATTGAGGATCGAGCGTATTTCCATCAACGAGGAATCAAAGGCCTCACCAACGGCATAATGCGTTTTGCCCGGCATTTTCGCTACTTCAATACGGTCAAGAATGACATCAACCGCCTTGATTTCAAGCTTCGTCGATGCTTTCTTGTCGACGGTTTGAATTATCGCCTCACCCCCGGAATATGGGAAATCCTTTCCTAAGGACAACTCGTAATCCGTCTCTCGCAGCGTCTTTTTAACGCCATCGACAAAGATGGCAGTAACGATTAAATCGTCTTTGGTTAGCTTCACATCCCCCTTGTAGAAAGTTTTTTCTTCTTTAAGACTTGCGCTTAAATCGCGGATAGAGTAATCCGCTAGAGTTATGGCTAAATCGAAACTCTTTTCCCCCGCCTTGAAGATGATCGTGCCGCCTTCTGCTTTAAAATTGGCTGGCACTTCCATCTCAAATTCGCTAGGGGCAAGCTCTAAGCTAGAGCCATTGCTAAGCATCGCATAGACTTCAAAATCTTCTTTGCTTGGATTGGCTCTCCCGTTGTTATAGAAACAGATTCCTTCTTTCAGGGAGGCAAATAGCGTGGAGATGCTAGCCCCCTCGTTAGGATCGGTGATCGAAGAGTCGCTTGAAGCGGACGCCTCACTACTGCCTGTGGAAGTAGTAGATTGCGAATCGCTATTGCTTGAAACGTCGGCAGGGGTATTTCCGCAACTTGCCATAGAAAGTCCGCTTAAAAGCGCAACTAATGTCAGAAAGTTTTTCTTTTTCATCGCATGTTCTCCTTATATTTTCTCCAAAAGGAAGTAATCAAGATTGAAGGTTGGGGATTGGGGGTCTTTGCCCACGCCATTTTGATTAACCCAATAGAAATCTTCATCCAAATCGTTATGGAATGATTTAAATTCAAAGTGGATTGAATTCTCGCCTTTTTTAAGGTGTGTGCCATCAGAGATTGTGAGAAGGCTAAATATCTTGTATAAATCCCATAAATCGCTATTGCTTGAATTTTCAAATTTCGCAGAATCGCTCAACGTCAATGCTTCGCCGTTTATTTTGAAATCAACGAATTCTTTTAAGGCGATTTCTTTGGAATAATAGCTGCCTTCGTTGTTTTTAACGATATAGCCATTCGCTAAATTTGCAGAAATCTTGTAATCTCCTTCTTCTTTTATGGTGAATTTATAGTCGAAAGTAGACCGCCAAGTGTTTTTATTGGTAAAGCCAGAAACATAAACGTCACCAGCTTCATTCTTCTCCGTGTTCACGTTATAGCTAAGTCCAGTGCGATTTTCTGCCTCCATTTTACCGGAGACATGAATCGTGAGCGTTGCTTTAAGCTCACCTAATTTAGCTTCTATTCTTTCTTCGCTTAATGGAGCATAGATAATAGAATCCTCGCTATAAGAGAAGATTAAATCCGCATCATCGAGCACAACTTTTTCCTCGTTGTTTAGCGTTGCGATAACGCGAGGCAAAATAACTTCGGAACAATACGTATTGCCTTCAACGGAGATGCTTTCTTTCTCGAAAGCGATAGACTTCACATCTTTCACATCGTATTTGCTACTTTCGAAACGAACCTTCTCTAAAGCAAGACTTGGCGTGTATTCGTTCTCGCTCTTGAGCGTGATCTTTAAGGAATGCTCCCCACGCTCTAAATCATTGAGCGTGATCAGTTTGACGCTAGAAGGATAGATGTTTCCTTGTTCTTTTTGACTGCTGCTCATTTTTCCTTTCAAAATGACAGAGTCGTTTATAGCCAAAGCGTTATCATCAAGCGTGACGTCCATTACTTTATTGAGGGGAACATCTAAGCTGATATCGTTTTGCTTATAGAGATTAATCAATTCAAGGAAGACATCAATGGATTGCTTTTGATGCACCGCGAAAGACACATTGAGGGTGTTTCCATCGCTCAAATCGGTCCAAACCTTGTGCTTAACGCCATAAGAATCTTGGATTGTCCCTTTTGCTCCGCCGTTGGCATCCATGTAATCCGCGGAAGTTTCATCGTAAACAAGGACATTTTTCTGAACGAAGAAAATAGATTTATTCTTGGCCAAATAAACGGTAACGTCATGATATCCAACCCCGAATTCGGTTGGGGCAAAGACGTTACTCACCGAAATGAGGATATCATCTCTAGACACCTCACGAAGGCTGCCGTCATTCATTTTGGCATTAACTATGAAATTCTTTTCCTCAAGATCCAAAGATGAAATTCTACTTGGGAAGGAGGAAGATTCAAGCGAAACGACATCGCTTGCATTAAGCTCTTTGCTTTCGACTTCATAAACAAAATAATCGATGTTGCAAGAAGGGGTCTCATTCCAAAGGTTTTGTTTCCCGCTTTCGCTTGTTTTCCATTGGATTTTCAGGATGTTGTCATCACCTCTATGAAGCGCTATATCGTCAATCGTGAGGTTGACGTAATGACCGAATATTTCATCGTAATAGCCAACTTCTTCCTCTTTGGTTGTGACATATCCAGGGAGCCAGAAATCGCCTTCCAATTCTTTGCCATTTAAGGTAATCGTCGCGACATCGGATAGATCCAAAGGCAATGCAGCGTGATATTGCGTCCATGCATTTTCGCCTTGGATATTTCTGGCGAAGCCATTGCTAAGGCGAAGAGTGAGCTTCCCTTCCGAATAATTTTCGGAAGATACGGAAAAGGCCATCCAATTTTCGCCCTCTTTCCCTTTCAGCGGGTTGAAGCCGCCGACGTAAGTCACTCCTAAGTGCGTCCCGACATGCGGATAGTAGGTATTCTCAGGAAGAGTTGCGGATTCCGCTTCAATCTTCTTTCTTGTGGTGATGGAAACCGGTGCTTTTAGACCAGAATCATTTAAAATAACGGAAATGTCATATTTTTCCCCGAGCTCAGCAGTTCCATTTAGGGAAGAGAAATAATATTCATCGTCATTTAAGACTTTCTTATTTCCGCTTTCATAGACGCCGATAACGCGACAATTAGAGGATAAGGAGCTTAACGAATCCCCTTCCGATAAAGTGACAGGCTCGACGTAAACGGATTTAAGCTCATCGTTTGCCAAACTCGTAACAACCTTCACTGAGAAGGCGGTCTCGATCTTTTCATCCCCTTCCCCATAAACAATCTTGACTTCATGGGCGTCGGTAGGCTCAGAAAATTCTGAGGTTATTATCTGATAGCCGTTAGGATTTGAAGCGTCTTGCTTGGCAACGCTCTCTTTGCTGCCGTCATTGTAGAGAACCTCTACCTTTAATGCTTCTTCATCGAACGTCTCATTTTTTTCATAAACCGTTTTGAAAGGAAGGGAACTAATCGTGAGCGAGACCTTTTTTAGATCGGTGAGCTCAACCGTGATTTCTTTCGTGACGGAGCCTGAGGAAAAGACGATTTTTCCACCATTTAAGAAGAAATCATCGCCATAGGAGAGACTTACTTTCTCTTTCTCCATTGGGGAATTGCTGCCGTCGTTATAAACACCATTGACATCAAAATCCTCAAATTTTGGGCTTGCTTTTCTATTTTTGTAATAGGAAAAGCCTTCTTTTAAGGAAATGTTCATGTCGGTGAGACGTTTCTTTTGCTGTTGCTCGTTACTAGAGCTTCCATCTTCTTGAATGCTGTCTTGGGAGGCTAGAGCTTGGTCGCTGAGGAATTTCAGATACTCTACTAAAGGGACGGTTCCGCATGTGATTAAAGCCGCCGAACTTAAGACAATCAAAGCAATACGTTTTGTTTTCATGTTATTTCTCCTCCTCTTTTTTCTTCTTTTTGGATGCGATTTTTTGGTCAATCCACGCACATAATCCGAAGGAATCGAACACTCCGAAGAAGACTAAGCCAAAGACAACGAACCCAAGGGCGATATTCACATCAAGGACTAATGGTGATACCCAATTGAAAGATGGCCTTGAATTGGAGGAGGTGATGGTTTTCCCCTTCCAAGGGTTCTTGTTATATTCACGGCGCGAATACATCGCATTGAGATAAGCGTATACAACGTGTTTTACCGCATTTCTAAGCACGCGTTGTGCGCGAGGGGTCGAGTAGTCGCTTACTGTTCCTACGGCCATTCCTAAATCGCCGCCGGCTCTTAACGTTTCGTCTAAATCCATATAGCGATTCAGGTCGGAATAATCGGTAATGACCGCTCCTTTGAATCCCCATTCGTTTCGTAAAACGCCAGTCATCAATGAGACGCTTCCGCCAGCCCAAAGGGCTCCGACGCGGTTATAGGAGGTCATCAATCCGTTCGCGCCATATTCTTGAACCGCAATTCTAAATGGCTCCAAGTAGATTTCTCTGAGCGCTTGCTCACTTACCCAGGTGTAAAGGTTATCGCGGCAAGTCTCGGTTTCCGCCAAAGCGAAATGCTTCAAATAAGCGATTTTCCCGTTTTGGCGGATGCCTTTCACATAATTTCCGGCCATGATGCCAGATAAAAGAGGATCTTCTGAATAATATTCGAAGTTTCTTCCGCAAAATGGAGAGCGGTGAATATCCGCACCCGTTCCGCAGATTCCGTACAGACCAAGGGCTTCCATGTCATTTCCAATCGATAAGCCTTCTTCGTAGGCGAGAATCTTATCCCAAGTTTGAGCGACAAGAGTGGAATTCGGAAAGCCGACGCCTTTATTTGGCGAGGTAAATCCGCCAATTTGGGAAGGGCCATCTAAAGTATTAACTTCCGGTAAGCCAATGGAAGCGATTGCGCTTTGCTTTGAGAAGGCGTTGCTAAGGGTATTTTTTGCTTCCTCGCTTGACACTTGATTCAAAACATCTTCCCAGCGCGGATCGTCATAATTTTCTCCAAGAGCAAAGCCAAGTTCGGTCACATTCTCGAGTTTTGACTCTTGCACCGAGTTCGTGACTTTTAAATCGCCTGATTTATAGGTTACAGGGGTTTGGTCCACTTCGTTTCCGAATGCATCGACTGTAGCTTTGTCAAAAGCGATTGCTTTGCTTCTATCTTTTCTGTCATATCCTTGGAAATACATTTTGTCGGCTATATTAGAAGCCATGTCTCTGCCAGTAGTAATGTCTCCGGTAGAAGATTTTGCACGTGGATAAGCGTAATCGCCATTGAAGTCCTTACGAGAAATATAATCGATATTTTGATTGCCACCGGCTTCGCCTAATCCATCAATGCTGACGCCATCTTTTGCGTTTGTGCCGGTAAAGATATTAGAGATTTCTTGTTCGGTATAAGGGTCTTTATCCAGAATGAGGGTGGATTTCGCTTGGTAATTTTTAACACCAGGGACTTTCTCTCCGCCATCATTGACAACTTCTTTTATGTGATGGGAATCACTCATAAGCTGGAGAGCATAGTTGCCTTCATCAATCTCGTATGTGCTTTTGCCGTTATTGTTTTTGTCGTAAGCATCAAATGAAGCGAAATCTCTGGTTTCCGCTTCAACGATGACAATTTCGCTTTCGCCTGGCTGAATGATATCCGTTTTTGCAAAATCCAGTAGATTCACAACGCTTTTTTCAATACCGCCTTCGGTGTAAGAAGGGGCGTTATAAAGCTCAACAACGTCTTTCCCAGCCACCGAACCAACGTTTGTGACTTCTACTTCAAAACGGTACACGCGATTTGCTTCGATAGAATCATCATTGACCTCTTTTTCGGAAATGGTGCCATCTTCATTTTTTTCTTTTTCGAGCACTTTCGCGGAATTGATCTTCCAATCAAAATTCGTGTAAGAGAGGCCATATCCAAAAGGATATTGAACAACGGCGTCATATTTTGTTTTGGTAATGGGGTTATCGTTCATGTCAAGCGTCTGACGTGTTTCTTTATCGAACACCCCTTCTGCGCCAGCGGTCTCATACCAACGATATCCGACATAAATGTCCTCAATATAATCGACATAGGCTAGACCAGGTCTGTCGCTGTATCCAGCGTTTGTGTACCCATACCTTTTTTGGCTTTCAGGGGTAGTAACGTCCGCGGAATTCTTGTAGAAAGAAACGCCTTCGAAACCAGTATATTCCGTATTCACGTTTTTCAAAAAATCATAAGGGACCGTATCCGCCAAATGACCGGAAGGATTGACTTCGCCAAAAAGCAATTTCGGGATCGCTAAAGCACCGTGGTTGCCCGTAACACCCACGCATAGGGCCGCATCAATGCCTGGAATTGTATCTAAGAAATCCGTTTGGAAGGTATTGGTGGAATTAATCAGTACAATGACGTTTTCAAAAGCGCTTCCCGCAAAACGAAGAAGCTTTTCTTCTTCTGTGGTCAGCTGAAGGGTGTGACGAGTCTCATCTATGCCGCCTGGTTTCGTTTTGTATTGGCTCTTAGGGAGGTCTTCGCTTTCGCCCGCGCTTCTCCCGATGGAGACAATCGCCGTGTTAGAAAAGGAGGGGGCTTGCGTTAATAAAGCTTTATAACTCTCGTCTGCATCAAGGTCCGGCTCTACTAAATAAGAAAAATAAGGATTGGTATCGCGATTCGTGCCTAACGTTCCAAGTTCCGGCCTAGTGCTGGAATAAGAAGAGTAATATCGATAAAGTTTTTCATTGATATCTATTCCATAATCAATAAAAGCGTCCCTTAGATCGGTGTTTGTCTCCCAACCGCCTTGTTGCGGGGCTGAGATTCCGCTTCCGGAGCCGGTGTATTGCCAATTATATGAGCCAAAGCCCAAGAGATTCACGCCGGTGACGTTATTTTCGCTTAAAGGAAGAGTTCCATTGTTTTTGAGTAAGACCGAACCTTCCGCGACGAGCTTTTCCGCAAGTTCGTTTCCAGCGGAAGTGGATGCTTCGGCAGCTTTCTCGTCCTTTATCGGCGGACAAAGTACGCCGACGATGGTCCCTTCAAATTGTTTGTAGAGGCTATTGCCCACATTCAAACCAGCGACGATGCCAATTGCAGCTGCGCCTGAAATCACCATTAAAATGATTCGCTTTCTCTTCATAGTTATCCTTTCTTCAAATTCTCGGTACGAGCAATTTGATGTTATGAATTATGTAAGCGCTTTTATGATAATAAGGAAAACAAAAAGATGGGTAGTGGCTAGTCCTATCTTGCAAGCTATTTGTCTTAATTGACGGAAGATAAATTAAAGATTGGAAAAAACGATGTTTAAAATGAAAATGTGGTCTTTGCAGCTAATCGCATAAGTGCCATCATACTTTTTGATGACACGGAGAATCGACTTTATGCCGTAGCCATGATAATCCTTGTCTTTACGCGTGATAGGCAATCCATCATGAAAAACGACATCTTCGTTCGTGTAATTTTCGATATGGATCGTTATGAATTTTCCTTTTGGAATGACGTTGAAAATAATCGTCCTGTTTTCTTTTTTCACATTTGAAACTGCCTCAACCGCATTATCGAGGGCATTCCCAAAGAGAGAATAAATATCATTGCTATTCATTTTATCCAAGGCGGAAGCGTCAGCAAGAATGGAAAATTTGATGCCGTTATTTTTGCAATAAAGGGATTTTTCCGCCAAGATGAAATTCAATGTCGCGTTCCCGGTTTCGATCTCGTTATTATAAATCTCTAACTCATTTTGAAGATTCGCTAGGGCAAGCTGCTCTTCTTTCGATCGGGCGTATTCTTTGATGTTTTCCACTTCATGCTTTAAGTCGTGAATGCGCATGTTGATCATGTCAACGTTCCGCTTGGATGTTTTGTATTTCTCGTTCTCGTTATGGATAATTTGAGCGAACATCTTATTTTCGGTTTCGAGCTTTTTGCTATAAAAAGCGTTGAATTGAATGAAAAGCAAAAACAAGCAAGCGACTATCCCGTATACACGGCTTGCGATAAAACCAACAAAATCAGTAGCGGATTGGGCGAACATCGAAATAATATAAACAACCATCAAAGTTATAATCGTAATGAAATAAATGATTTTCCCGTTCATAAAATCCGGAATCATGTCGGCTTTAAATTTCTGCACGAATAGGAAGTAATAGCAAACAAAGACCACAGCGTATATGCCAGAATAGATCAGCAACTGATAAACTTCATATTTTTTATCGAGCAAATCGGAAAGGAAAATGGCCATATTCCCAAGGTTGTCGCCTAGGTTTTGAATCGCATAAGCGGAAAGCGCAAAGAAAATCGTTTGTTTGGCTTTTAAGGAATAGGTCGCAAGCATAGGAAGCAAGGAAAGAAGGAAGATAAGGAGAAAAGTGAATCGGAACCAGCCTGTTTTTAAATCCAAATCGAAATAAATGATGTTAATCGAAATCATTAAGAACATGAATGCGGTGCTGATAAAAAGAAGAATCCACCTTTTCCTTTTTGGAAGAGTAAATAAATATAAGGATTCCGCGATAAAAAGAGGAATGACAAAGCGAGTTAAATAATACTCAATCGCATTAAGGCCGGTAAAATCCTCATACATAACTTACATTCCTTCGGAAACGAAAGTCGTGAAATCGCTTAAGAATCGTTTCTTTTTTGAGCGTGAGATATTCAAGCTTACGTCATTTAAATAAATAAGGTTCTTTCCGCTCAATACTTGCGTGACATGCTTAAGATTAACCAAATAGCATTCATTGCAACGTGAAAAACCGTACTTGCCAAGCATGTCCTGATAATCGGCAATTCGCCCTCTAACGACAAGCGGGTCCTTATCGTTTGCGAAATAAAATGTCAAATAATGACCCTTCACCTCCAAATAAAGAACATCGTTGGTGTCAACTTTCAGGATGCCGTCTTTAACCGAGACGAAAATGGAAGAGTCTTCATTGGCTTGGATCGTCTTTAATGCTTTTTCGAGTAAATTATTGAAATCTACCTGGCTGATTGGTTTCACCAAATACCCTAAAGCGTTCACGCTATATCCCTTCACCGCATATTTTGGGGAATAAGACACGATAATAATCGGAACTTTTTTATTGGTTTCCCTAACTTTTTCCGAAGCGGATAATCCGTCGATTTCCGGCATCTCGATATCCATGTAAATCAAATCGAATTCATCGTGGAAGTCATCAATGAATTCTTTGCCGTTTTTAAATTTCGTGATTTCGAATTCTTCTTTTTTGGATAGTAAGAATGTCTCAATTGTGGCCGCTACTTTTTCATCATCTTCAACAATTGCAACGTTTAACATATGAATCCAACTACCTTATTTTTATTCTAAATAGCGATTTAACAAAAGTACATATGGGATTAATTTTGCTAGATGGTTATCAAAAAAGATGGGCAGAAGCGATATTTTTCGCGTTTCTTGCTTATCGATCGCTGATTTAAAATGGAAAAGTCTTGCCGACATTACCAAAATTTGGGATTTATGGGTGTTTCTTGCTATGGCAGCCTCCTCTTTTAGGATAAAAGGCGCTCATTTCTTATTTATATTTAGATTAGAGATTTCATCCCTGATGCTTTTTGGTTTAGAGATGCGATTTTCGTTTTTTTGTTTTAGGAAGCCTTCGCCTTTATTTGTTTTTTAATCTTCCTTATCTTTGCCATCTTGCTGTTAAAATAATAGAAGCTTAGGTGAGGGAACTTTATGAAAATTATTCATGCTGCCGATTTGCATCTTGGATCAAAGATCGAAGCAAAGCTAAAAGATATTTCAGAGGAAAGAAAAGCGGAGGTGCGCAACTCTTTCTTACGTTTGGCAAAATACGCTCACGAAAACGATATCCACGTCATTCTTCTAAGTGGCGATGTTTTTGATTCCGATAGGCCTTTTAAAAAAGACAAAGATACTTTTTATAATGTTATTAAACAATATCCGGATATTGATTTCTTATATCTTAGAGGCAATCATGATACCGAGGAAAAGAACGAGGACGTATACCCGAATTTAAAGACATTTGGGGAGGAATGGCATACTTACTCCTATGGGAATGTGGATGTCACCGGTCTTGAATTAGGGCCAAATAATTCCACGTCCTTCTATTCCACCCTTTCGTTAAATCCTGAGCGCATCAATATTGTGATGCTGCACGGCACGTTGAGCGATTCGATTGGTTTGGAAAAAATAAAACTATCCAATTTGAAGAACAAGAACATCGATTATTTAGCCTTGGGCCATATCCATTCCTTTGAAGACGGGGAAATCGACAAAAGAGGGCGTTATGCCTATTCTGGATGCCTAGAAGGCCGAGGCTTTGATGAAACGGGTGAAAAGGGTTTTGTTCTTCTGGATGCGAACGGAGATAAACTGTCCTATTCTTTCCACCCATTCTGCGAACGGGTAATACGCGAAATAAACGTAGATATATCTTCGTTAAGCAACATCCCAGCTATCATCGATAAGGTGGAAAAAGAAGCGTCGTTCAATTCCAAAGACATATATCGCATTAATTTGATTGGGGAGGTGCCTTTTGACTCTTCCTTTTCAGCAAAAGATATCGAAAGCTATCTAAAAAACGATGCTTATTTTGTGAACGTGAAGGATAAGACAACGCCTCTAATCGATCCTAAAAAATATGAAAACGATCTTTCCTTAAAAGGAGAATTCGTCAGGGGCGTGTATGCAAATACGGATTTAAGCGAAGAAGATAAAAAACGAATCGTCGCTTTAGGGCTAAAAGCTTTGGAAGGAAGGGAGCTTGATTTATGAAATTATTGAAATGCCATATCTTGGGTTTTGGGAATTGGAAAAACAAGACCATCGATTTTAAGGGATCCTTAACTTCCATTTGCGAGAAAAACGGCTTTGGGAAAAGCAGCCTTGCTTCTTTTATCCGCGCGATGTTTTACGGCTTGGAAAAAGCAAACAAAGCGAACAACGATCGCAAAAGGGCCATGCCTCTTGACGGTTCGCCTTGCGGAGGCTCTTTGGACTTCGAATGGAAGGAAAATCGATATGCCATAGAGCGTTCTTTCAAAGGAAAAACGCCGAAAGACGATACATTAGTCTGCTATAAAAACGGAATCGAAACCAAGGAACTCGGAGAGGTTCCTGGCAACGTGATTTTCGGCTTGGACTTAGATTCCTTCAACCGAACCATCTTCATTTCGCCTAAGGATTTAGAAATTTCCTCGAGCGAAACGCTTAATGCGAAAATGTCCCATTTTGTGGAAGGCTCCTCCGATGGATGCGATTTCCCGGCTGTAAAAGAATCTCTTGAGAACCTAAAAAAGAAATACAAACCCCAGAAAAACGCAGATACAAAAGGCCTTATTGCTTTGGAAATGAGCAAAATCAACGATCTCGAAATGCAAGAGACAAATCTTAGCGATATGAAAGACGCAATGCCCGCTAAATATGAAAGGCTTCAAGAATTAGATAAGAATATTTCTACTATTCAGAATAAAAACAAGGAAGCCGTCTCTCATAATGCGCTGATAAAAAGCTGGGAAAACTATGATCGCGAAAAAGAGAAGATCGAAGAAAAGGAAAAAGAAATTCAGCAATTGAAAGATAAATATCCTCTTGGAATGATTTCCTTAGCCGAAGAAAATTCCGCAAAAAGCCTACTTGAGCAATATAAATTAGATGGCAATTCCTATGCCAATCTGAAATTATCCAACGCCGAAAAAGAAGAGTACGACAACTTGAAGCTCCGTTTTGAAGGAGGTGTGCCTAGCTCCTCCGCTTTAAATGATCTCCAGAGCTTGGTGCTTGCCTATAACAGCGAAAAAAGCAAAGATCCTTTAAAATTGTCGCAAGAAGAAACTTCCCTTGTTCGTCTTTTTGATGGCAGAAACGTAAATTTGAAACACTTAGAGGAAATGATGATAAATTATCGTTGTCTTAAAGAGATGTACGAGAAGGAACCAGATCAGATTTCGGTTCCTGTTGAGCAAAAGAAAATCTCACTAAAGGCCTCTCTTCTTGTCTATTTCTTTTTATCTCTCATTTGCTCTATAGGGGCGATCCTTTTAGGAATCTTCGTTCATCCTGCCTTTTACTCCTTGTTTGCGTCATGGGCTATCTTGTTACTTATCCCTGCCCTTCATTATCTTCATGAAAAAAAGAGAAGAGCAATGATGCCTGCTAGCGAGAATATTCCCAATCCTCAAAAGAAAAAAACGGAAGAAAACCTTACGGAATTAAGGATTTCGCTTTCTTCGACTTTTAAGTCATTTGCAGTGGAAGAGAACGAATTAGAAGGCTCTTTCGCTCTCTTTAAAGCGAAATACAATTCCTATTTAAAAACACTCCAACGCGAAAAAGAGCTGAATCAAATCAACGAGCAAAATAGACTTTCCTGCTTAGCAAAAGAGAAAATCCTTCAAGAGAATTTCTCTCGCTATCACTATAAAGGAAATGACTATGCCAATCTTTTGATGAATCTTTCTTCTGACGCAAAGAAATACTCTTTCTATCTTCGAAAGGAAGAACAGCTTGAAGAGCAAAGAAAAGAGCTAGATCGAAAGATTCAGGAAGAAGGGCAAAAGATCAAAGAGCTTGTCCAAAAATACAACATGGGTGAGCCAAATGCCTATTTAAGCCAGCTTCCAATTGATCGAAACACTCTCCAAAACAAGGAAAAAGAACTTGCAAAGCAAAAAGACGATCTTGCCTCATTCAAAGAAAAGGAACACTTAGCCGAAAGGCCGTCTACTCTTGAAGAAATCGATCTAAATGCCCTTTCTCAAGAATTAGAAAAGGAAATTAACGAACGCCAGACCCTTTCTTCGCAAATCGATGAAGATGAAAGAAACATTTCTTCTTTGGAAGACGATGTTTCTTCCTTGCCAGAGGAAAAAGAAAACCTAGCAAAACTAAAAAAAGACTATGAAATCGTATCAAAAACCCTTGCCGCTCTTACGGATGCGGAAGAGTCATTAAAAAGAAGATATATTTCCCCTGTTGAAAACCAATTTAAGAAATACTCCCAGAATCTGGAAAACGTTTTAGGCGAAGAAATCGAAATGGATCCGAACTTTAACGTGAGCTTCCTTCGCGATGGGAAAAGAAGTGGGGCGGAATATCTCTCTTCTGGAGAAATGACGTTATGCGCTCTCTCTTATCGTCTTGCCATCACAGACAATATTTTTGAAGGGAAAGAAAAACCATTCCTGATTTTGGACGATATCTTTGCCGATTTAGATGAGACCCATATGGATATGGCGAGGAAATTCGTGGAAAACCTATCTCAAAATGAGCAAATCGTTTATTTTACCTGCCATCCATCTAGAGACATTGAGTGATGAGTTAATTTTCACATACTGCAGCAAAAGAAATAGAATGGAAATGTATGGGAACACTGCTATTAAAGATTTTTGTTAAAAATTATAAGAATACGAAAGACCCTGACGTCCAAAAGAAATACGGTTTGGTTGCCTCCTTTTTTGGCTTGGTGACGAATTTCCTTCTTTTTGGAGCGAAGATCGCCATCGGCTTTATGCTTGGCTTGTTTTCTTTGATTTCCGATTCCGTTAACAACTTAAGCGATTTTGGGAACAACGCTCTTAGCGTTTTCGGGGTGAAAGTCACTTACAAACCAGCCGATAAGGAACATCCTTATGGTCATCAAAGAACGGAATACGTCATTTCGTTAATCATCGGCTGCGTCATCATCGCTTTAGGGGCCATTATGGCTTATCAGGGCGTGATGGATTTGGTCGTCTTCATCCAGACGATGATTGAAACGGGCAAACCAGTTACTAGCAAAATATCCGATACCATGTTCTTGGTTTCTTTGATTTTGCTTATCTTGGCCATTTTCATAAAAGTCGTTCAATCCTCTATCTATTTTTCCTATGGGAAGAAAATCTCCAACCAGCAATTAAAAGCCTTAGGCAAAGACGCTTTGAATGACTGCATTTCAACATTTATGGTCATCATCGGATTGCTAATCACTTTCTTTACGGGATATAACATCGATTGCTTCTTTACTTTGGCTGTTGCTATCCTTGTTGTTGTCTCTGGTAGCGGAATTATCAAGGAAGCGGCCAATTCCCTTGTTGGAGAGCATCCAAGCGAGGAACTAATTAAATCCCTGGTTTCTCTTTTGCTTTCCCATAAAGGGGTCTTGGGGATTCACGATTTGGAAATACATTCCTACGGTCATCTTCTTTTCGGGGTTATCCATGTCGAGGTGGATTCTAAAGTGGATGTTATGGTGTCGCATGAGCTATGCGACGAATTAGAAAAAGACGCGTTAAACAAACTTCGGATCCATCTAACCGTTCATATGGATCCCATTCTTGTGGACGATCCCGATACGGAAAAATACAAAGTGCTTGTGGAAGAGTACATTTCCCAAACAAAGAAAAACATCCATATCCATGATTTTCGCATTCTCTCTGGAAGAGAGCACGTTAACGTTATTTTTGACATGATTGTTCCGAATGAGATGGATAACGAGAAGGAACATAGAAAAATAAAGGATGAGCTATATTCCTTTATCCGCAATCGATATGGGAAAGAGGTTCATCTTGTGATTAATTTTGATCCTGCCATAACGGATCTATTATCTGGCACCGCGGCAGAGAAATAGCTAATGGGTCCGCTCTTTTTAAAAAAACCACGCAAAAGGAAAATAGATGGAAAAGAACGAGAAAGAAATACTTGATGCATTAAACTCCTGGGGCATTTCTTTTCAATATAAGGAACACGAACCATTATTTTCGATGGACAATTATGCGGAAATCGAAAAAGAGATGGACGTTCTGATTCCGAAGAATCTCTTTTTGAATAACCAGCAGCATAACAGGTTCTATTTGCTGGTAATGCCTGGAGAAAAACGCTTTAAAACCAAAGAGCTTTCGAAACAGATCCATTCCGCCCGCCTTTCCTTTGCAAGCGATGAGACTCTTGCGGAGGATTTGCACTGCTTTAAGGGATCTACGAGCGTTCTTGGTCTGTTCTTTGATGAAGAAAACAAAGTTCAGCTATTAATTGATGAAGACCTCTTGAAAGAGAAATACCTAGGATTCCATCCCTGCATGAACACCATGACTATCAAAATTGAACGCGCCGATTTGTTTCATAAATTCCTGCCTATGGTTCATCATGAACCGATTATCGTGAAACTAAATGGAAATAAGGAGGAGGGGACAACATGTTAAAAATATACGGAAACGAGCTTTGCCCTGATTGCATCGCCTGCAAAAAGAATTTCGATCATTATGGGATTTCCTATGAATTCATCGACGTGATGAAAAACCTTAAGAACTTAAAGGAATTCCTCTTTTATCGCGACACCTCTTCCGTATTCGACCACTTGAAAGCCATTCACGATATCGGCCTTCCTGCCATCATCAAAGAAGATGGAGAGGTTTTCACCGATTGGCAGGCCTATTTAAAAGAAAAAGGGCTTACCCCATTCATAAATGAGCATAAGTCCTGTTCTCTTAATGGGAAAGGATGCTAATCAAAGGTCGTTTTCCAAAGCGAAATCACCTTTTTTGATCCAACCTAATTTGCGGAAAAGGAAATCAACGCCAAAAACGAGGAGAAGAGGAAGAAGCACGCAGAATACAATCACCTCAATAATGAGTATCCAATCATAGTTATTGGCTGCAAGCATATTCAAGGGCCCTACCAAGCCGCTCGTCCCCATGCCGCCTGCGACAGACAAAGATGAGGTCATGCCCTTTTGAGCATAGTATTCCGCATTTTGGATAGGCATTAGCATTGCAAAAGGCCCTAAGATCGCCGAAACAATGATCGTTGGCAACCAAATTAAGGGTTTGCGGACGATGTTTTTAAATTGCAGCATGGATGTCCCTATCCCAACGGCTATAACCGAACCCCATTTATTGTCATAGGCCGTTTCTAAGGCAAATCCGACCATTTGGACGGATGTTCCGATTAAAGCGGCGCACGCGGCTAAAGGCACGTTTCCGATGGAAATGGCAACGCATATTGCAACCGAAGAAATCGGGGCCGTCAAAGCCATGCCAACGAGCACGGAAATGATGATGCACATAAGGAAAGGAACAACCGTGAACGATTTCTCGATAACCCAGCCAATTCCTACCGTGATATAGTGCACATATTGAGCAAGAAGGAAAGAATAAAGCAAAGAGAAAAGAAGGCCGACAAGCGGCAATAAAATAATGTCGACGGGGGTCTTTTTTCTCATGATGTATCGGATGGCTAAAAGGCAAAGAACGGAGCTGATGTAGCAAGATAGAGGATCCCCTATGGAAGTTACTTTTCCATTAGTGAAATCAAATGCGTAATTCCCAATAAGGCCGGCGGCCATGGATGCGACGAGGACAACCCCGCTCTTTTTTAAAGAAAGAGCCACGCCTAAACCGATTCCAGCTCCCATAAGCCCTTTGATTACCGCCGTCCATTCTGATAAGGAGGAAAGGAAGGGGATCTGAGCGAATAAATCCAATATTGTCCCTATGATTAAAGTCCCGAATAAACCGATGGCCATGCCGTTTGTGGTGGTCATGGCTTTCTCTTTAAGGTTTTTCCAAAAGAGTTTGGATTTGGATTTTGTTTGTTCTCTGTTTGTTTGTTCTTCCATATATGCGTCCTCTATTTTTCTTCTATGTATATTTGGGAAGGGTTTTCTTTTTGGAATAATCCGCCCACATGAAGATGGGCATCATCCGATAAGTGAATTATTTTCGGTATGACTCTCCCCTTTTCATCCGCTTCAAATTGGATGAGGGAATAGGAGGTGTGCCCCATATCAAACCTTAGCGAAAAGAAGGAATAAGGGATGTCTAGCAAAGAAGAAAGAAAAGCCAAGCCAAAACCGTGGTGGGCGAATAAAACGACATTGTCGTCATTTTTCTTTATTTGTTTGTAACAGGCCTTTTCTCTCTCGTGCCGGAAGCCGAGCTCTTCCATAAATCGGTCCACGGCCTTATCGGTTGATTCGATTCCCTTCTTGATGTTGCAATCCTTATAAACGGGAAGGTCGTAGAATGCGTACCCCGCTTCCCTCGTTTCCTTCTTTTGGAACTCCTCAGCCCATTTTGGGTGCCAAAATAACCATGTTCTATGATGTTCGTCAATCGGGGCGGAGAAATTCTTCCAAGCAACATCCTCTCTAGCCCAAGAGCAGGGCAAGATGGGGAGATGAAATTCGTCTGCGGTAGGGCTGGCGGTCTCTTGAGCTCTCCCCATTGTGGATGCGTATATTTTCTGGATGCCGACTTTCTTAAAAAATGCAGCTATTGCCTGAGCTTGTTTTTTTCCTTTTTCGGTCAAGCAATCCAATTCATAATTTGGCTCTCCGTGTCGAACGTAATAAAGAAACATGCTTTTCCCTCCGCGGTTGTATTTTATCTTGAAAAGCCCTGATTTAAAAAGGAAGCGATTCTTCTCTTATTTGAAAACGTTTACAGAACTACGGATGCAGGCTTATGGCATCTTCCTCTCCTTTAGGAAGGATATCGGAAGATGAGCGTTCGGCAATGAAATTCAAATGGTCGCCGCAACGCTCCAGGTTTCCGACTAAATTGATGAAGACGTTGGAATTCTGCGGTTTGCATTCCCCATTTTCCAAGCGTTTTAAATGACCGTGTACCATGGATGTTCTTTTGCTATCGATCCCATCTTCCATCATTCTTACCACTTCTAATTGCTCTAAAGATGGCTTATCCACGATTTTATTTACTTCTTCGAACATTTTATTCAGGAGAATTTGCATCTCCTTGACATCCATTAAAACGATGGGAGAGAAAGTAAGCTCATCCTCGACTTCATGACGGGTGTAGCCCGTGATATTGTCCGCAACCTCCGTAAAGCGGATGATATCCGCTATATCAAGCTGCATTCTCGAGATGCGTTTTTGCGAATCCTCGCTTACGTCTTTGGCTGCAATTTGAACCAAAAATCCGCTCAATTCTTTTGACATGTGCAAAACCTTATTCTCTAAAGCGTCGATTTCCTCTTTCTTGCTCACATCCCTTTCAAGAAAAGCGTTTAAAGCCAAATTCAAATCATCTAAAGATAGCTTAGCCATTATATGATAATAAGAAATGGCCTGCGTTAAGGCTAATTCTGGAGTGGAAAGGAAACGGTCGTCCAACAAATCCGTTTCGTTTCCCTTGCCTTTTTCTGGAATGATCTTTGTTGCCAAGAAGACAAGGAAACGGGTCAAAGGCAGGAAAAGAATGGTGGTCAGCACATTGAAAAAGGTGTGAAACATGGCGATTTGCGTTGCAGGGGAGGAAGGGAAGAACTTTGCAAAAGTACTTTCCATCGCTTTCGGCCAGCAAAGCAAAACAACGAAAAAAATCAAAGAGCCAAACACATTGAACAAAAGATGGATGACAGCCGTTCTTTTTCCGTTCGTTGTTGAACCGATCGCGGAAAGAAGAGCGGTGGAACAAGAACCAATATTCGAGCCCAAAACAAGATAAAGAACGCCATTCCCATTGCCACCTACGACCGCTCCAGCCATCGCTAAGGCCAAGACGATAGAAGTAACGGCGCTAGAAGATTGGGCCAAAATAGTTAAAAGAATGCCAATTAAGAGAAGCAAGAAAGGATTCGTCAAAGATATCAAAGCGCTTTTCAACGCTTCATTCGAAAGAAACAGGCTTTGCATATTCTCCGTCATCGTTTCCAAGCCCAAGAAAAGAAGGCCCAGACCAGCAACCATATCTCCTGCAAAAGCGACTTTGGGGAATTTCTTTTTAAAAAGCAGGCGTATGATGACGCCCACTAAAGTCAAAGAAATGATGATTTCCGTTAAAGGAAAAGCGGAAGAGCTCAAACCGCCTAAAGCAACGATTTGTGCGGTGATTGTGGTTCCGATATTTGCACCCATTATGTAGGTTGCAGCCTGGGTTAAGCTCATAACGCCAGCGTTAACGAAACCGACGACCATGATGGTCGTCGCACCGCTGGATTGCATGATCATGGTGGCCAATGTACCAATGCCAACGCCTGCAAATTTGGATTTAGCGGTCTTAGCGAAAAGCTTCTTTAAGCCAGTTGTGGCCATCTTCTCTGTCGAGGACTGAAGCATGTTCATGCCTATAAACAACGCACCCAGTCCACCAATCATGAGCAAAATCGGCGCTAGAACCGAGGGAGCAGAAGACACTTCAAGGATAATGTGACAAATCATTTTCGTTTTTGTTACTCTTCTTTTACATATTAAGGGAAGACCTTACTCCTTGGCTAGAAAGCTTTTTAGAAAGCGCTCACATTTTACTGAATTAAAGAGCTTCCGCTTTCTCATCGTCCACGAATGGTTTAGTATTGCTCCATGAATAAAGATAGAAAATTGTTGTGCGAAATCATTTATACGGCCATTTTTATTGCTTTATGTTTCGCTGGCACTTTCGTTTCCATACCCTTAGGAACAAGCAAAGTGCATTTAGGGAATTTCTTTTGCGTTTTAGCGGGATTATTGTGCGGTCCTTTTGTTGGAGGGGCGGCAGGATCGTTGGGTATGGGATTTAACGATATTGCTTTGGGGTATGCTTGGAACGTTTATTTGCGCACCTTCATATTGAAATTCTTGATGGGTTTCTTAGCTGGTTATATTTTTCGCTTGTGCCTTAAAAAGAAAGCCAATGGTTCTTTGCTGTTAGGCATATCAACGGCTTTGTCTTTGTCTTTATTCGGCTATATGCTCTATATGTATTTTGTTCCCGATTCTAACTATTCCTTGTTGGGCGTTATCGCCATATCCATCTTGAGTTTGATAGTGCTTGCCGGTTTCGTCGCTTCTTTTTATCTTTCTTCCTCAAGCCAATGCCTGCTTTTCGCGATGATTGTCTCTTTGACGATGAATGTGGCGGGTGAGTTTCTCTTGCGTATCCTCTTCGGCGTTGCGACAGGCATTCAATTTGATGCGGCCATCGTGATGTCTATTATGAAATTGCCTGCCGCTCTTTTTACTTCTCTGGTGACGATAATTTTGGTTATCGCTTTCTTTTATCCGATCTATTTTTCAACTAGGAAACTGAACTGTTTGAATGATTTGAATCCGTATATCGCCTTAGGAAATAAAAAATAAGGTCTTCTTTTCTTGTTTTTAGAGTTAACATTGATACGTTGCTATGAATGAGAGCAAGGAAAAGGAAATTGTCCGTGATTTAGAAGGGGAGGATATTGTTCACCCCGGGAGAAGCTATAACTTCTTGGGCTTTACGATATTCGACGCTTTGCATATCTTTTTCGCCATCATTTTCATTATCATCTATTCTTTGCAAAAAAATGGCGCGTCATCCATGAAAACGGCCGAGCTCAATCAGGAGATTGCCTATGAAGGGATTGAGTTGATTTTCGCGATTATTTTGATTGCTTTTGTCGACGGCATTGCAGAGATGGCAAAAGAGAAAGAGCACGTTGGTCTCCATGCGATTTCCACCTTTTATCTTTTTGCATGGTTGGTGGTGGTTGGAGCCTTGCTGACTCCGGAGTTGATCGTTTTCCCTCAGCGGATTTTTGAGGCAATGAGCCTTTTCAATGTTTTCTATTTTCTTGAATTTGCCTTTTTATCCATGGCATTGCTTTGTTTTCTTGCAACCGTTTTCTTCTCAAAAAAAGGAAAGATATGGGGCATTTTGATGGTTGTTGGAATTGCTGCCATTGGTTTAAGCATCCCTTGCTCTATTGCGCAAGATTATCTCCCTTATGAAGGCTATGTTTCCGTTTTGGAAACCATCAGTCAAGTCGCCCCATTGGCACCTGTTATTTTCTCCTTGATTTCCCAACACGACGTAAGGAAACTGCGCAAGAGAGTTTATAAAGCCTGATTTTCTTTTTTTGGTAGCCCCAAAAAGCATATAACGTTACAATGGACTTGTTCTTTTTGAGGCATCAACGATGAATGTTTTTTCCTTTATGGTTCCTAAAACGATGACTAAATTTCTTGAGAGCGATGCGACTATTCGCCAAGCTCTTGAAAAAATGGATTTCTATAAATTCAGCGTCGTTCCATTGCTTGATAAATATGGAAGGTATTTAGGTACGATTTCGGAAGGGGATCTTCTTTCTTTTATTAAAAACGATTGTTTTTTCGAACTCAAAAAAGGAGAGGATGTTACGGTCATGAATATTTCCCATTACCGTTCTTATCAAGCTTTAAACGTGAATGGAACTTTCGAAGAGATGGTTGCTCTTTCGATGGAACAGAACTTTATTCCTTTGGTTGATGACCGCGATACTTTTATTGGGATCGTTCCCCGTAAAAGAATCCTGGAATATCTTTTAGATTGCTATCATGGAGTGGCAACAAAGTAATGCATTTCGCTATGGAGGCGATCTCACCTTTTTGATTTGATGGTTGAAAAAGGTAAGGAGGGTTAAATATATTATGAAAAAAAGACAAATTATCATTCCTTCTCTGCTTAGCGTTCTTCTTTTATCTGGGTGCAATTTAAGCATCTTCGATATCATTAAAGGAAGCACAGGGCATAAGGAAGCGAAAGCGGATGATCTTTCCAGCATCCAAATGGGTTACCTTTATTCTTTTAAGTCCTCGGACTTACGTGACGATTATCTTCCCAACAATTTATTGGGAGGGGAGAGCAAGCTTTCTTATCGGAAGATCGGGGATATTCCTTACATTACAATTTCCGATGCGATGTCCTTGTCTTTAGCGGATGACACGAAGAGCGTTTCCGTGTCTGTTTCCGGCGATGTTTATACTTACAAGGTGAATAGCTCTCTATTGACGCTAAATACCATCACGGTCGATTCAAGCAATGACACGATTTCTTTTTCGGATTATGACAAGCTCCTTTCTTTGCTTACTGGCGTTTCGGAAGTGAATGGCGTTTCCACTTTGGCGGAAGAAAAAAACCCATACGTCTCTTACGATAAAGAGAATCCAACGGAATATGTCGCCATGGAAGGCGTTGTTTTCAATCTAAAGGATTATTCCCTGGATGTGATTGCCTATGATGAAGAGGTCTATGTTCCTTTTGCGATTGCCTCAGAGCTTTTCTTTGAACCTATGGGACTTACTTTTGCCTATAATGGCAAAGATTTCTATTATGTGAGCGCGGACGGCTTTGCCAAAGCGAATTCTGACTCTCTTTCTACGTATGCGGAAGAATTCTACTCCGGACCTCTTCATCAAAAAGGGAAAAGCTCGGACTATGCGGAATTCAATTACAACGTTCTTTGCTTCAATATTGATTATTTCTATGGCTTCAGAGACAAAGGGTATTGTCCAATCGACACCTATCTTGAAGAAAACGAAAGATTGTTGCGTTCGAGCTTGAAATCCAGAAATAATGCCATTTATCAAGACGCTATCAATACTCTTTTCTATGGGGTGTTAGGAGATGGGCATACTGGCGTATATGATTATTCCTCTGTCTTTGGCAATGGGTTTAACGAAGTTTCCTCCTCTTCCTTTTCTGATCGTTATGTCGAGATTTCTCAAAGTGGGAAAGAATTAGAAACCCTTCGTGAAAGAAAACTGGGGAAAAATCCTGAAAGTCTCAGCTTTTATGATAAGACGGCGATTATCCGTTTTGATTCCTTTGTGTCTTCTTACAAGAATTTCACCTCCAATACGATCCGTAACTATGTGGAATCGGATTCTTTTGCGATGTTCTATTCCGCTTTCAGGCAGATTCGATCCTATGGCAACATCGAGAATGTCGTCATCGATCTTTCCTTGAATGGCGGCGGAGCGGTCGACGCTTTGATTGGGATCCTCGGCTTCCTGACGAATTCGGTTTCCATCAATCTTTATGATCCTTTAAGCGAGGCAAAGACCTCTCTTTATTATGCCGTGGATACGAATTTAGATGGTGAAGTGAATTCGTCGGATTTGATGAGCTCTTATCGTTTCTTCCTTCTAACATCCACATATTCATTCTCGTGCGCGAATCTTTTCTCCAGCATCTGCAAGGAAGGGAAACTCGCCACGATCATAGGCGAAAAGAGCGGAGGTGGTGCTTGCGTTGTCCATTCTTCTGTCACTGCGGATGGCATGCCTTTCCAAATGTCTGGCCTTTCCCGTTTGAGCGTAAAAGGAAACGACGGATCATTCCTTGATATTGACGATGGGGTGTCGCCGGATTACGCTTTCTCTCGCAAATCCTTCTATGACGAAAGGACGTTGGCCGCTTTCGTTGAAAGCAAATAGAGGGGAGAGTTTTCGTAACAAACAATTGAATTATAAAAACCTTTATCGGTGTTATAATTTTTCCATGAAATATGATTTTTTAATTGTTGGCGCTGGTTTAAGCGGGCTTACCATCGCCAGGCTTCTTATGGATTCTGGCAAAAAAGTCCTTCTTTTGGAGAAGAGGAATCATTTAGGAGGAAACATTTCCACGGATGTGGAGGATGACATCATCGTTCATACCTACGGCCCTCATATTTTCCATACGTCGGATTCTTTTGCCTGGGATTTCTTCAACAAATATTCCGATGTCTATCCTTTTATCAATTCTCCTATCGCGAATTATCATGGTGAGCGTTACCATTTGCCCTTTAATATGAATACCTTCCATGAACTTTGGGGGGTGAGCACACCGGAAGAGGCAAAAAGGAAGATTCAAGAAGAGATCGCTAAAGAAAACATCCACGACCCTAAAAATCTTGAGGAGCAAGCTCTTAGCATGGTCGGAAGAACCGTTTACACCAAACTCATTAAGGAATATACCGAAAAACAATGGGGCAGGGATTGCAAGGAGCTTCCTCCATCCATCATCAAACGCCTCCCTCTTCGTTTTGAATACAATAACAACTATTTCAACGATGTTTATCAAGGTTTGCCAAAGGGAGGATATTCCGTTTTCGCGAAGAATTTAGCTAAAGGCATCGATGTGCTTCTGAATGTGGATTTCTTAAAAGAAAGAGAAAAATATGCAAATCTGGCACCCGTAATCATATACACGGGTCAACTGGATTCTTATTTCGACTATCGCTTCGGAAGGTTGGAGTGGCGTTCTTTGCGTTTTGAAAAAGAAACGCTGAATCAAGACGATTATCAAGGGAATGCTGTGGTGAATTACACTTCAAAAGACGTAGCATACACACGCATTACGGAACATAAGCATTTTGATCCTTATTGCAAGAACCATCATTCAACCATTATTTATAAAGAATATCCTGACGCCTATTCGGATGGGAAGATTCCTTATTACACGGTGAACGACGATAAGAATAACAATCTTGCCAAACGGTATCTTGATGAAGCAAAGAGATTGGAACCCCATGTTTATTTCTTAGGCCGCCTTGCTTTGTATCGTTATTTCGATATGGATGACGCCATTTTGGCAGCCAAAGAGCTATTTGAAAGAATTATTGCCCAAAAGTAAGAATTCTTTTTGCTAAAATAATTATGGAAAACGTTCTTTTTGAACCCTCATCCGTCACAAGAGGAAACAAAGAAAGCGAATTCTCATTCATGGGTCGGCTCTTTTGCGCTTAGGAATGGGGAAACCCAGACAAAAAGAAATGGAAAATATATTTTAATGGAGGTTAATCATCATGAAATACGTCGGAATTGATATCGGAGGAACTTCTATCAAAGGAGGATTTGTTTCTGAGAACGGAGAAATCCTGAACCGTTTTGGCTTTCCAATCGATAAGAGCGTCTCTCAAGAAGAGCTTATCCAACGTTTGGGGGATTTGATCAACGAACAAATCGTAAAATGCGATTACAAGAAGTCTGATTTCGTCGGCATAGGCATTGGCTGCCCTGGATCGATCAATTCGGATACCGGCTCTTGCGATTTTGCCGGCAATTTAAACTGGCATCATCTTCCTATCGTGAAAATAATCGAAGAAAAAACGGGAATGAAAGCCAGAATTGCCAACGATGCCAATGCGGCTATGGCAGGAGAAGCCAAATTTGGCGTAGGGAAGAACTACCATAACCTCGTTTTGCTTACTTTAGGGACGGGCGTTGGCGGCGGTCTCTACCTCAACGACCGTCTTTATGTCGGAAATGAAGGGAAAGGCGCAGAAATGGGCCATATGATCATCGAAATGGATGGAGTCCCTTGCTCATGCGGATTGACGGGTTGCCTTGAAGCGTATGCTTCCGTCACCGCTTTAATCCGCCAAACAAAAGAAGCCATGGAAAAAGACAAAAATTCCTTGATGTGGGATTATGTTGCCTACGATATCAATAAGGTTGACGGAAAAACCGCTTTCGAATGCTCCAAGCAAGGCGACAAAACCGCTTTAGGCGTTGTTGACCAATATGAAGATTATCTTACGGTTGGCTGCCTTAATTATTGCAACATCTTCCGCCCAGACGCGATTATCCTAGGCGGAGGGCTTTCCAATCAGAGAGAATATTTGACGGATGCCATCACTAAGAAACTAAAGAAATTCAAGTATGGCTTTGAATGTACTTCTCCTGTGAAGGTGTTCGTTTCCTCTTTAGGGAACGATGCGGGCATCTTAGGAGCGGCAGCTTTATTTATCGATTAAAAAAGAAGCATCGTTTTGAATCCCTAGAAAGAATCGCTTAGGGAATGGAGAAAGCTTTCGGCTTTAAGCATCGGGAAAAGACGATATAAGGGCCATTTCTTTTCGGCAGGCTTCCCAAAAGACCGCTATTGTTAGTTCCTTTGCGTTTTCGATACTTCTTTCCTAAAGAAAAACCATCCTAAGCAAGGATGGCTGAATTTTCGCTCCCTCTTTATCTTTCTTCCAGTAAATCAATCGTGGATTTCATGGATTTTGCGAAGACTTCATCGTTGGAATTATCGAAGATAACGAGAGAATAGGGGTCTCCGTCTACTTTAAGGTATGTTGGGATATTGAAATCTTGCGTTTTCACCCAAGTATCAAAGTTCTTGATTTTAAAGACATCGCGATCGGAATTTCTCGCGATCATTCTCTCTTTAACGGTTTGAATGTCGCATACGACCCAGATGATAACGAGATGGGCGTTGTATTTCTCTTTTAATTTCTTTCTTAAGTTAGCGATATATTCCGGATTGTGGATTTCTCTTGTGAATGGGGCATTGATTAAGACGATATCTTCATAATTTAATGCGGTAAACGCCATTTCTAAAATGACGTTGTATTCCACATCACGAATGTTTTTCTGAAAGAACTCTCCTTCTCTTTCCACGGGGATGCCAGCGATTTTATAGGCAACGTTGCTAAGAGGTACCAAACTGTCTTTATCCAAATAAGTAACGTGCTCAAGAGACTCTGCAATCTTCATTGAAACATAGGTTTTTCCGCTTGCTGGCGGTGCGCTAACGATGATTAATTTCTTTTCCATTAATGAACTCTTTTTTCTTTTATTTAAGCGTATTAATTAAAGTATCTTGCGTTGACAAAAACAAGAAAATGAGGATAGGTTTACCGATATTGCTTTAAAGAAAATCGAAAACGACATTTTTTTATTGTTTGTTTGCAAAAACAACTAAATTATTCATCAACATACTTTCACAAATAATAGATAAAATCGGCTTCTCTTCTATAAAAAAACGAGAAATTAAAAGAAATTAGCACTCAACACTTGCGAGTGCTAAATTTATGGCTATAATATTACTCGGTCCTAGAAGACCATGCTTGATAGAGGAGGAATTTATTTATGAACGATATGAACGGAATGGAAGATTATTCCCAAGAAGAAAACATCCTCGAGAAATTCGGCCGCAACGTGAACCAAGACGTCAAGGCTGGTAAGGTTGATCCTGTTATTGGCCGTGATGAAGAAATTCGTAAGGTCATACAAATATTAGCGCGAAAGACGAAAAATAACGTCATTTTGCTTGGCGAACCAGGCGTAGGCAAGACTGCTATTGTGGAGGGCTTAGCCGAAAGAATCGTCAAAAACGACGTGCCTGCGACCTTAAAAGACAAAGAAATATATGAACTCGATATGGGCGCTTTGATTGCTGGCGCTAAATACCGTGGCGAATTCGAGGAACGTTTAAAAGCCGTCCTCAATAAGATTAAGAAATCCGAAGGAAAGATTATTCTTTTCATCGATGAAATCCATCTTATTGTCGGGGCTGGAAGAACCGATGGCGCCATGGATGCGTCCAATATGCTAAAGCCGATGCTCGCCCGCGGAGAAATCGATTGCATTGGTGCGACTACCCTTAATGAATATAGGGAATATATTGAAAAGGATAGAGCGCTTGAAAGACGTTTCCAAACCGTCATGGTCGAAGAGCCGACGGTGGAAGACACCATTACGATTCTTCGTGGCTTAAAGCAAAGATTCGAGTCCTACCATGGCGTCCGCATTACCGACGGCGCTTTGATTGCGGCAGCTACTTTATCTAATCGTTATATCACCAACCGTTTTTTGCCCGATAAGGCAATCGACTTGATTGATGAGGCTTGCGCTGGAATCAAAGTGGAAATCGAATCCATGCCTTCCGAGCTAGATGAAGTGAATCGTAAGATTCGTTCTCTTGAAGTGGAGAAGGTTGCTCTTAGCAAGGAGAGCGACGATTCTTCTAAGAAACGTTTGGAAGAGTTAGAGAAAGAACTTGCTAACTACAAGGAACAATCTTCAAAGCTCACCGCTGAATGGCAAAAAGAGAAGGCACAAATCAAGGAAGCGAAAGACCTTAAGAGCCAAGTAGAAGAAGATAAGATCCAACTTGGAATCTATTTCCAGGAAGGGGATTTCGAAAAAGCGTCTAAACTTCAATATCAAACAATCCCTGAACTCGAGAAACGTATCAAAGAAATTACGGATTCCTCACAAAACGGAGAACGTTTGGTCGATGAGATCGTGGATTCGGAATCCATCGCTAAAATCGTTGCTAAGATGACGGGCATTCCGGTCTCTAGAATCGAGAAAGGCGATAAAGAGAAAGTGCTTGATCTCAAAGAAACTCTCGAAAAGAGGGTCATTGGGCAAGACAATGCGATTACTTTGGTATCCAATGCCATCCTTCGCCAGAGAGCGGGCATCCAAAACCCGAATAGGCCAATTGGTTCCTTCTTGTTCTTAGGACCTACTGGCGTAGGCAAAACCGAAGTTGCTAAAGCTTTGGCAGAAGCCCTCTTTGATAACGAGAACAATATCATCCGTATCGATATGTCCGAATATATGGAGAAATATTCCGTCTCTCGTTTGATTGGCGCGGCTCCTGGCTATGTTGGCTATGAAGAAGGCGGGCAACTTACCGAAAAGGTGCGCCGCAACCCCTATTCCATCGTTCTCTTTGATGAAATCGAGAAGGCGGACCCAGAAGTCTTTAATCTTTTGCTTCAAATCTTGGATGATGGGCGTCTTACCGATTCGCAAGGTCACCTTGTGGATTTCAAGAACACCATCATCATTATGACCAGCAACCTTGGCAGCGAATACATTCTCCATGGCGAAAAAGATAAGGTAGAGGAGATTCTCCATCGTACCTTCAAACCTGAATTCCTGAACCGTATTGATGAGATTGTCTACTTCAATCCTCTTTCCAAAGATGTTCAACTCAAGATCGTCGATAAGATGCTTCGTGAGCTGAAAGGAAGATTGGAAGGCCAGTTCTATTCCGTAGAATTCAGCGATTCTTTGAAGAAATGGGTTCTGGATTGCTCCTATACGCCAAATTTTGGCGCAAGACCAATCAAGAGATTCATTCAAGATAAGGTGGAAACGGCTCTTGCTACCGCAATCATCAAAGGGGAAATTGATACAAAGAGCAAATTCCTTGTTGATGTGAAAGACGGTCAAGTGACCATTAGCAAAGAATAAAGAAGGGGACCCCTGTATGCATATTCATGCTGCAGAGGTCTTTTTTATTGCCTTCCAAAATGGAACGGGCATGTATGAGAATAAAGCGTTCTCTTTGATGAGCGCTCTTTTTCTGCGGCCTCTTGCCCGTTCAATCGATAGGAATGGCTCATAAGCAGAAACAAATCTCGTTATATTAAGAAGGATGGCTGTTATTTGGTGAAAATAGTTTTTTAAGAAGATATAATTGAAAACAACCTTCTTTATTTCTTAAATAAAGATCGTGAGAAAAAGAAAGGAAAAAATGACCATGAAAAAATCATTCACGATATTAAGCGCATTGATGTCGCTGTGTCTAATGGGATGTATAGAAAGCAACCACGAGAGCAGCTCAAATACGAATTCGGACGTAAGCTCGGATGTGAGCCAAAGCCAACAGACAACGGAAGGAGAGAAATATTCTATTGTCACTCCTGGCTCTACCAAACTAAGTGTTGGGGACACCCTAAATCTGGAATGCGTCTCTGAAAATGGCGCGTCTTTAGAGGGGATAACTTGGGAATCTTCCGATCCTAGCGTTATCTCGATTACGCAAGAAGGGCGTGTTAAAGCCCTGACTTCAGGGACGAGTGACATCACGGTCAAAAAAGACGGGGTGAGTAGTAATCCCCTTACGCTCACCGTGGAATTCATCCCCGTTGAATCGATTGCCTTGACGAATGCGCCTAAGAGCATTTCCTTAGGGCAAAAGCTGACGATCGAAACGGCGATTTCCCCATCTAGCGCCAATCAAAACATTGAGCTTTCCTCTTCTAGCGACGCTTTGTTACTCGATTCTAAAGCCAAGACAATCGAAGCGATTAAATTAACGGACGAAGAAATTACCGTGAAAGCGTATGCCAGCAAAGATTTCTCTAAATTCGTTGAGTTCAAACTCAAAGTGAATCCGTTAGATGAGTCCAAGAAAGTGACGATCACTTTCGATACGGGCTCTTACGCCCCGCTTGAGAAGATGACGGTTACGAAAGGGGCGACGATAGATAAAATCGTTTACGATCCTTTTAGCAACTTAACGGATAAATCCAAGGCGAACGATGTTGTTTTCTTTGGCTTCTATTATGATTCTTCTTTTGTTAAACCCGTCACCTTCCCTTTTGCAAACACTTACAGCGACATGGTTTTATATGCCAAATTTGTCAATCTTGGCGAAGGTTCCCAGCAATATAGCTGGACTTACAAGCTCAATGAAGATGAAAACAGCTATAACGTAGAGGGGATAACCACGTATATTACCGTCGGATCTGACCTCGCTTTCGGAATCCCCGCTTACCACGAAGGGAAACCTGTTACTTCCTTTAATAAAATTGGCAAGAGTGATATTTTGAACAAAGTAACTCATTTTGCTTTGCCAAACACTTTGACTTCTTTTCCTGAAAGCGCAATAAATTACTGGGAAAAGCTCTCGTATCTCTATTTGCCTGCGGATATGAATATTACTTCTATTCCTAAATCTGCTTTTAAATCGCTTAAGAAGTTGACTTCCATCTATTTGCCAGATTCTGTCACCAGCATTGGCGAAGGCGCGTTTAGCTCTGACACATCGCTCAAAAGCATTCATTTGCCAAGCTCTTTAAAAGAAGTTGGCGAAAGCGCCTTTGATAATTGCGAATCTCTTGAGGAATTGGATTTTAAATCCGTTGAGACGATTGGCAATTACGCTTTTATGGGTACCCAGAGTCTTAAAAGAGTCCATTTCCCCGCCAATCTAAAATCGATTAGCAACGTGAATGTCTTTATGAATTCTCGTGCCATTGAAAGAATCACCGTTGATTCGAATAACCAATTCTATTCCAGCGACGATTTCGGTTCTTTTTATAACAAAGATAAAACCATCATGTATATGGCTCCTAATGGGAGAAGCTCCACAAACGCTTATATTCCAAATACGGTAAAAGAGCTATTCGATAACGCCTTTACGGGCTCCCAAGCGGAATTCATTAAGGTCCCATCCTCTGTTGAAACGATCCATTATGGCGTTTTTGGACGCTCGATGAATCTCAAAGGCGTATATTTGCCAACAAGCGTTAAGACGATAAAAGATAACATCTTCAGTATGTGCGACACGAATAAACTGGCTATTTATGTTGGCTATGCAAGCGCAGAAATTCCTGCCGCAACAAAAAATTCATTCGGAATCCTTCTTAGCGGTTGGAATAGCATATGGAACCAGAATTCCCAATATGAAGATGCTGGCATTACGACCTATGAAACGGTTTACGGCTTTCCCGAAAAGGATTTTGTTTTCTAAAGGAGAACGAAAATGAAGAAATCATATTTGTTATTAGCTTTATTAGCTGCATTGCCGTTACTTTCTTGCGGGGGAGAAGAAGAGCAGTCAACAAGTCAAGAGGTGGAAGAAACCACCGCGAAGAAGATCTTAACGGCATTAAACGAGATCAAAACCAAGAAAAACTATCAAATCGATTATACGGTTGACGATGTTGCCCAAAGAGATATCCTAACGGAGAATTATCTTTATTATCAAAGCCAAAAAACCGGTGCGGCAAAGCTTGAGAACGTTGATAAATCCGTTTACAAGGACGATAAGATTCTCTATAGCTTTGAAGTATCGGATGAAGGGGAAGTGGAAGTGATTCGTCCGATTCAGGATTCTAGAGGCGTCCCTTATTTCAACCCTTATCAATTAGACTATTTTCAGCTTCTCGGTGAAGAAGGATACGTTTTCAACGATAGTGATTTCTCTTCTTTTGGGGATAATGGCGCGCTTTATTCCACCAACGAATCTCTGACCTATATCGTCGCTTACTCCCTTGGAAGGGGAAGCGCCTATTCTAGCGGTTCCTATTCTGGAGTCGACTTCCTTTTTGAGGGGGATGGGTTGCATGTTTGTTTGTTGAATACCGATGATAACGGTGAATTGGAAGAGCTTGACGACACAAGAGGGGTGATTTCTAATATCGGAACCGCCAAGGACGATACGGTTGAAGCCTTTTTTGCCCCATCTTATTCCCTTGGCGAAGAGCTAAGCGCGGATGCTAGCGAGATGCTTTTGTCCGCTTCTTTGCATTCGGAGACCCGTATAAGCACTTATGATGGGAAAAACAGCACGCTTTCAAATACTATCGTTGTTGATTATGACGAGGATAATTTAAAAGCGGTCGTTTCCTCTTCCTCCTACAAACAAGAGGCTACCTATTCGCGTGGACAAGATGGCAATGCGGTCAAAAAATATCTCAATGGGCGCAATGAAATAGCAGAAGACCCATGGACAAACGAAAGCTTTGACACCTATGTCAAAAAATCAAAGGATTTCTTTAAACGCAATGAATTCCGCAAAATCAAAGAAGGCACTTACCGTTACTTCGGATTAGATGCCGGCGCTTTGCTTTTCCCTTATTGCCAGATTGATCTTTCTGGCTATACTTTCTCTACCATTGATGCCACTCTTGACGCAAACGGGAAAGTATCTTCCATCAAAGCGACGACCGACTATATTGCCAGCACTAGCGGTGATTCCATCACCTATTATCAATTGATTTTCTCTATCGGTGGTTTTAAAATTGCGGACACCATTGCCGATAAAACGCCATTAACGCCCATTCAAGGAATCGATAATGAGCTAAAGACCGCTTTTGATACCTTCAAAAACAAGAGCAATAACGTAAAAATTCATTTTATCGATGACATTCTTGGAAACGATGAGTATCAAGCGTACACGGATTATTATTTCACGAACAACGTCATTCTTAGAGACAAAAAATATGCGGTGTCTTCTTCTAACCCCAATGCCGACGATCATGAATATTCGGGCTATTATGAAACAGGAGATGGCGTTAGCGGTTTCTACATCAATAAAACGAAGGACACGATTGTTCCTACCTCAACGGCGGATGAAAACGATTCTATTTCGAACCATTGGCTCGATAAGACTTTCGCTTTGTCCACAGATATTTTCGAAAAAGATACGAGCGATGAATCGGGAAAAACATACAAGATCAGAGATGGCGTCGATGACATCTCCAAGCAATTAACGTTTCTTAACGATAAGGAAATGGCCGAGCTCGACCCTAGCACTTTCACGATGAAGCTGGATAACAGCGGAAGGATCAGCGAAATCCGTTACACTTTCGTTTCTTTGGCAACCAGAAAGGCGACATTGACCTTCGAATATTCCTCAGACCTAGAGATACCCGCTTATGTAACGGAAAAACTCGCATCGGTCAAGAAATGGATCGTCATCGAAAATTGGCAAGAAGAAAGCGAAAACATTTACGAGCAGCTCAGTGAACTATTTGGCAAAGAATTCGCAGATTTCTTGCCGTATTATTTCGATGAAGATCTGGCAGGAAATTGGAGATGTATCCGCCAAGCATCTTCCATCGTTTTATACAATACCTATAAAACGGAATATTATTTCAATCTTTATTATAAAGGCGAGCTTCTAAAGAAAGGATTTGTCCAAGTAAGCGATAACGTCCTTGAAAACGAAACTTATAAAGTCAGAATCGAATTTGGGAAAGACACCTCTGAAGGCATGACTCTCTCTAAAATCGACTGAAAACCAGCCTTTCTCCGACTCCCCCAACAATTTGGGGGAGTTTTTATATCATCTTTTGATAAATGCAAGGATTATCGTAAAAGTGTGCTTCCTTTTATGAACCACCCTTCTTTATCATGAATAAGGCTTGAAAATTGATGAAAATGTGCATAAATAGTCTATTAGAAGAGGAGAAAATATGAAAAACATGAAGAAAAAATCAATATTGCTTCTACTTCCTTTGGCTTTTTTGACCCTTAATGGGTGCGATGAGCAGAAGGAAGTCATAAGCTCTACCACTGAAAGCTCTATAGGTAACGTCGATTCTTCTGTTACCGAAAGTGAATTCGCTGTCACGATCGAGGAAACGGAAAACGGAACCGTAACCGCGAACAAAACGAAAGCGAAAGTGGGAGAAGAGGTGGAATTCACCATCACCGTAGATGAAGGTTATTACGTTAAATCCTTTTTGGTGAACGAAAAAGAAGTCGCTTTAACGAAAAATAAGGCAAGTGTCGAAATGGTCGAAGGCGGGCTGAGAGCAAAACTAATCGTAACGGATAGTTATCCAGTCTCTGTCGTCGATGAGGCTTTTGAGAAGAAAGTCGAGGGGCTTGATAATTTCAAGTATGCCTTTAATGGAGATGCAAGCGTTGAGAAACTTCCTCTCGCTAAGCTTGAAACCACAATCGACTTAGGTGGGCACACAGTCACCTTTACGGGCGAAGAATTCATTCATTCAATCCAGAACGATCAAAAAGAAAACGTTCAGAAAGTGACTCTTAAAAATGGCTCCGTCAAGATTGATTCAACAAAAGAAGTGAATAACTTCATCAATGCCACCTATGCGAAGAAATTTACGGTTGATGGAATCAAAGTAGAAGCAAAGACGTCTGTCTACACAGGCATCTATTGCTCGAGTTCCACAGAACTGTCTATTTTGAATTCGACCTTTGATTTAAAAGCGGTATTTGTCGTCGGCACCAATAATCTCGAAGGGAATAATGCTGGAATTTTGGTTGAGAATTCTACGTTGATGACAACTACGGATGATAAAGACAATGCCGCTATGCTTGTTAACACCGTTGGCTCAACCGTCACCATCAAGAATTCCAAGCTTACGGCTGATAGACAAGCCGTTATCGCTCGTACGGGAACGTGGGAGATTGAGGGTTCTACTTTAACGACTACCGGTGCATGGCTAGATAAATCTGAAGGAAATGCCAATACCAATAATTCCTATCTTTCTGGCGCTTGGAAAGCTGGAAACGAAGTCCCTTCTAGCGCCCTTGTGATTGGCGATAATGTGGATAATGCATATAACGAAAATGTCGTTTTAACAGCGAAAAACACATCCTTCGCTGCTCAAAAAGGCCTTAAAGTGGTTACAAGAAGAGATACTAAACACAACACAACCGTGACGATGGATTCCCTCACCTATAAGAATGCAAAAGACGCTTTGGATAACGGCAAAGGCGTAAGCCTCTCTTTAGGCGACAACGGAGAGACGTTAACCGATCTTACCGCGACAGTTGAAACGGGTGAAGGCGGTGAAGCAACCTTATCGAAAGAAACAGCCATCACCTATGGGGAGAAAATCGATGTAACCGCAACTCCTAATGATGGTTATAAAGTCGACAAAGTAACGTTGACTGGCATTGATGGGACGGAGACGGATATTACTGCTGCCATGTCTTTCAATGCGGGATTAAAGAACGTGGTGAAAGTTACCTTTGCGGTTAAAGAAACGGGTGGGACAACCATTACGGCAAAAGATTTGTTCCCGGATGCCACAGACAACGTAATGACAATAACAAAACCCGTCAATTCACAAGGGTTCGTCTTTAATTTTATTACCGCCAGCAACAAAACAGGGGCAAGCTACAATGTAAAAAAGAATGCCGATGAGTCACTTTATGAAAATCCATTCTTAAGAATCAAAGGCGAAGGATGCTCTCTTCAAATTTCAAAAGAAGATAACGCTCTTATTAAAAAGGTTGAAATGACTTTTAGACAATCAAAAGGCACCAACGGAGGACCTGACAATTTAGAATTGGGCGATGCTAGTGACGCAACCTATACAAGCAATGAAAACACAGGCGTTTGGGAAAGTGCTGCCGGCCAAGAAACCGTCAATCTGAAAGTGGAAGCAAACTCTACTGGTTCCAGCGCCTTTAGCTGTATGGTGGAAATAATCAGCTTTAAAATCTTCTGCGCTTAATTCTCTTTATTCCAATTTATTCGTACATGAAGCACGCCATTCTAGGCGTGCTTTTTGTATAGAGGGGCAGGCAAAATGCTTGTATATGGATAGCAAAAATAGAAACGTCTTTGAATAAAATGTTAAGAATTTGTCGTTAAATGTGGCCTTCATCTGGATTTTGTTTCCAGAGGGGTTCGCTTAACTTGCCTCGACTTCCTTAATCTCTAAATCTTTTCCTGAGATAGGGACGTATTGGTTGGGCTTTCCGCATCGAGGGCAAGTGTAGTTGTTTTTCTTTATCTCAAATTGATTTCCACAAGAAAGACAACGGCCAATTGATGGCACCATGTTAATCTTTAAGGTTACGTTTTTCCAGTCTGTGTCTTTAGTTGCGGCATTCCAGCAAACGCGGAAATAATCTTCTTCCACCCCGGAAGATTCTCCGATGTCTAAGGTAACGGAATAGAGTTTGTGTATATGATTTTCCAAAATGATGGTTTCTAATTGCTCGATGGCCATTAGAACATAGCTCATCTCATGCATATTATTTGGCTTGGTATTTCTTCACTTCATCTAGAAGATATTGGGCGATTTTATCTATCCCTTCGCCTGTTTTGGCGGATACGGGGAAGAATCTCGCATTAGGATTAAGCTTCAGAATGCGCTCCTCGGCTTTCTTCAAATCGAAGTCGAAAACCGAGATGGCATCCATCTTCGTGAAAATAACGACGTTTGCGACGGTGAACATTAAAGGATATTTCAACGGCTTGTCATCTCCTTCAGGAATTGATAACAATTCGAAAGAAGAGGTCGCGCCTGTATCAAATTCAGCTGGGCAAACAAGGTTGCCGATATTTTCCAAGAAGACTAAATCGAGATCATCGATTCCAAATCCTTCTAAGGAATCATCCACCATTTTGGCATCAAGATGGCATTCCCCTGAGGTGTGGATTTGGACGCTTCTGACGCCTGTCTCGCTGGAAATCGTTTCCGCATCGACGGTCGCATCGATATCCGCTTCCATAACGCCGATTCTTAAATCTTTCTTTAAACGATTTATTAAACTCACAAGGAATGTCGTTTTGCCACTTCCAGGAGAAGACATAACGTTCACAAGATAAACATGTTTTTCCTTTAATTTCTTGCGAACTTCCTCGGCACGGGAATTGTTATTGGCGAAAACGCTTTGCTTCACCTTGATGATTCGAATATCGTCCATAAAAACACCTCAACACATGCTCTATTTTAAAAAAAGAACGCTTCCCTTACAAGGAAAGCGACATGGCTTTATCTAAGTTATAACGATAGAAGAAGACACTTCCTATCGTTATGGGGATGGGAATTAGCCAAATAAACCACAAACTCCAGCCTATTTCGATATCCATGCCCAATTCTATATAGAGGGCAAAGGCAATCGTCCAGAAACAAAGAATGGTAAATAGCAAGGAACGGAATGGCTTTCCCCAACGTTTAGAGAAAAATCTCAAGGTGATAAAGGAAATGGGTATCGCCCAAATGAAACAAAGCCAAGGGCTCCAGTTCTTGATTTCCGAAAGCATCAATGCGGAAAAGACAACCGCGGCCACCGTCCAAATAAAGACAACGCCGAGAGCTATGACGATGATTTTGTTTCTAGCGACGTCTTTTGGGTCCTTCTTTCCATCTCTTTTTAACGTTTCTTCTTGGTGATCTTGAATAAGATAATCCAACGTCACGCCATAGAATGATGCCAACTCAGCAAGAACGTTGATGTCTGGAAGGCCTTCCCCCGTCTCCCATTTTGAAATGGATTTATCGGTATAAGAAAAACGTTCGGCAAGCTGACCTTGAGTTAGGCCTCTTGCTTTTCTAAGAACGGATAGATTATGGGAAACAATTTTAGATAGGTCTTTCATCGGCTTTTATTTTAGTTGAAAAAAAGGCAAAAAGAAAACCGCCCTTAATGGACGGAGGAATCTATCATGCGATAGAAGATAGATTATCTATCCTCTTCGTCATGGAAGATTGGACCTTCGCTAGCGAGAGATGCGAGTAATTCATCAAACTCTTTATCGCGTGGGCTTTCATTGATTTTCTTGTCGAAGAACATCCTGAATTTCCTCCTCTTGATCGCTCCCTTCGAAGCTACACTAGAATAACTTCTTTCCAACGGGATAGAACTTGAAAGGCTTTTCAGTAAGTGCTTACAGGAACCGCTTTCATGAAAGTGGGATAAATGGGGATTTTTCGTTTGAAAGGAAATCTTTCAGGAAGAGCGGGTTGGAATTTGTTTCCTGTGTGGGCTAAAATATTTTCCAAAGGAGGAAAAGAAAGTAACAACGATATGTACAATGAGGAATTAAAATCCTCGAAACTAGCTCAATTTCTAAATGATTATGACTATGTTTTCGTGGACACATGTTCCTTGATGGAAGATTCCTTTCCCTTGTTTATGGACTATTTGTCCAAATCAAAGGAATATTGGAAAGAAGATTTGCAAGTAATCGTCTTAGGCGAATGCATTGAAGAACTTAAAAAGCATGCGAAAGAAAAAGAAAAAGATCGCAAAGTTGCAGCTTTACGTGCATTGAAAATCATTCGTCACGACAAATGGCATGAAAAAGCATTCACAATTACCAAGGCAGAAGGAAGCTCCTTCGCCGATAACGCCATCTTCACGAAAGTATCCGGATTAAGAATCCATAATAAAATCCTTGTCATCACACAAGATAAAACATTGACGACGGATTTATTAAAGCTAAATCGATTAGATTCACAAAAGGGCAGATATCTTAGCGTATATCGCCTTACCCCTCAATCGGAACTAGAAAAGAATCCAGGGGAAAACGGAGAAAAAACTTTTAGCAAGAAACATGACGCTTCGTCTTTTCAGAAAGTAGAAAAAGACAACAAACCAGCGGCCTTGAATAAGACCCAAAAAATGATTATTGAGGAAGACAAAAAGCTAACCAAGAACCTCTCTAATCCCAATTACAAAGCGAAGAATAAGATGAAGGACATCGAAAACCAGCTTTCTAGATTAAATAAACTAGACCCGAATTCGCTATCCCTCTTAAATTTAAGCTTTAGCAAAGAAGACCTTTTGAAAAAGAAAGAAGAGCTTCTCCCTCTTAAAAAAAGCGAGAAGAAGGAAACCAAAAAAGAAACGTCTTCCGTTATTGTCACCACCGGCATAAGCCCTAGCGAGGCTTTAAAACGCCTTGCTTTGAATTACCACTCGATCGTAAGGGACCCGAGCGTCTCTTATGTCGCTTCGGTTCATGGCAGCCTTGACTTAACGAATGACGACTTAAAGAAAGTGGACCAATTAGCCACATCGAAAGGAAACTTCTCTTATAACAAAGGAAATACAACCTATTCCTTTGTGAAAGGAAAAGAATACTCGGTCTCTTGCAAGGCTCTCTCTTCTAAGAAACCCCGGGAAGAAAAAACTTCTTCTATGGAAAACAAAGAAGAAAAGAATAAAAACATCTCTTCTAAAAAAGAGGATGGCAAGAAAACCAACGTGGTACCATCTTCCGCGAAGAAAGAAGCCAAAGCCCCCACTCCGAAAGAGAAACCAATTCTTTCTAAAGACGACCCTCTTTTGAAGAAAAAGATTCGTATCGTGAAGGTGAAAGGCAGCACCTCAGGAGGCTCTTCTAGCGCCATTCCTGAAGGCATCGTGCTTGTTGTTGGTGAGCCAAGAGCAAGAGGCAGGACACCCAGAAAAGAAAAATCTCCTATCTTAAAAAAGAAAGAACCCGCCAAAAGCGTTAAGAACGATTCCTCTCTTTTAAAGGAAGCGGTGGCCATGGACCGCGTTTTGAACGCGAATCTCAATAACCCTAACTATCCTAAGGAGAAAGCTCTTGCGGAGATACAAAAACAAAAAACAAGGCTTAAGAAGATCGACTCTAAAGATTTATCTTCTCTTCAATTGAATCTGGAAGACTTAGAAAGAATCGAGAAAACAAAAAAATAAGAGATGTTTGAGGGAAACCCCCATCTCTTATGCTTGGAACTTCAAAAGGCCGCTTAAAACCAGAAGGGTGTGGTGTATAGCGGCCTTTTTGTTTTGCTTTGCCCCCCTCGATTGATCCTCTTCTGAAACCGATATTTTAGCAAAGGGGACGCTTGTATCCTTATAATAAAAGGAGCGGTTATTCACCTTTTTGGTTTCTAACAGCTCCTCTTAGCTCAAATTTACATTAGTTTTTTGAAAAGGGAAACGACCTCATCATGGGTTGCTTCTTTTGGGTTGCCTGGGTAACAAGCATCGTGAAGAGCGTCCGTTGCAAGGGAATCTAAATCGCTGGCAAGGATTTTATCGCATTTGGTTGGAATGCCAACATCGCTAGAAAGCTTTTTAACAGCGTTTATGGCAGCCCAGCGATATTCTTCTTGACTCATCTTATCGACGCCTTCAACGCCCATAGCAATGGCGATATCCTTGTATTTGGTTCCTGTGACATCTTTATTGAATTCCATTGCGATAGGAAGAAGCATAGCGCAAGCGACGCCATGTGGGATGTCGTAATAAGCGCTTAAGGTATGTGCCATGGCGTGGTCGATTCCTAAACCGACATTGGAGAATCCCATACCGGCGATATATTGCCCCAAAGCCATTCCTTCACGGCCTTCTGGCGTGTTCTTAACGGCATCTCTAAGATTATGGGAAATGATTTCAACGGCTTTGATATGGAACATATCGGACATTGCCCATGCGCCACGGGTGATATAGCCCTCGATAGCGTGGGTTAAGGCATCCATGCCGGTAGCGGCAGTTAAGCCTTTTGGCATGGAAGACATCATATCCGGGTCGACGATAGCGACAATAGGCATATCGTGAGGATCGACACAAACGAATTTTCTCTTCTTTTCCGTATCGGTAATGACGTAGTTTATGGTAACTTCAGCGGCCGTTCCGGCGGTGGTGGAAACGGCAATGATAGGCAAGCAAGGTTTCTTTGTTGGAGCAACGCCTTCTAGGCTTCTGACGTCAGAGAATTCCGGATTGGTCATGATAATGCCGATGGCTTTGGAAGTATCCATGCTAGAGCCTCCGCCAATGGCGATGATGCAATCTGCACCAGCTTCTTTACAAGCCTTGACGCCGCTAGTGACGTTTTCGATGGTTGGATTCGCTTTGATATTGTCATAAAGAGCGTAAGCGACCCCACCATTTTCGAGTAAATCGGTGACCTTGGCGGTGACTCCAAATTTCACCAAATCGGGATCAGAGCAAACCAAGATTTTTTTAAAGCCTCTGGCTTTGACTTCTGGGACGATGTTTTCGATAGCGCCATGTCCGTGATAAGAAGTCTCGTTCAACATGAATCTGTAAGACATTTTCTTTTAAACCTCTCATTTGTTGTTCTGTTTGCAGAACATTACACCCAAAGTGTAGCATCGTTAGGCTTTTATCGGTATTCATTTATCAAAATGATTATGAATTTGACAAATGAGCAAAGAAATGAAAAACCCATCCGCGTTGGATGGGTTCGCTATGTCGATGGGTTAGAGCAAACTTACGGTAACGACCGCTTTCGCGCCAAATTCATCGTCACTAACGATGTTCTTTACTTTTAAGTAGAAGTTGCATTTCATGCTCTCGTCGATGGAATAGCAGTTATCATCTCCCGAAAGATAATAATTTTTCTTGGCTTTGTTCCAAAGGTTGGAACCGCTTGGCATAAAGGCTTTTGCCCAACCGCTTGGCTCTCCGCTTGATGTCAGCAACGAGAAACGGTTGCCCTTTTTGAATAAGGTCTTTGAGGAGGTGGCTTGATAGTTTGGGCTTGTCATCCAGTTCTCATCACCAATGGTGGATTCCATCAAAGAGGCCTCCGTGAAATAGGCCGTCTTTTTGAAGCTGTTGGTTCTTGGTTTCCCATATTTGGACCCCGGATTCTTCTCCATGATTTCCTGGACTTTTGCAGGTGCCGTTTTGCTGCTTTCTTCTGGCCAATAGTCGGCGTCTTTGCCAACGCCGCTTCTTCCGCCATAAGTGTTGCAGCAAAGCATATCTCCGCCATTTATTCCTAAGGAATTCGGGTCGGTGACAGGACTCATGTAATCGGTTTGATACATTCTGGCATCAATGTGGGTGATTCTAATACCAGGTTCCGTATACCCTTGTGTATTGGAATATCCATTGATATAGTCTGCCTTAGCAAGGCCATATGGGCCCATTAATTCGACCATGAAATACTCATCGAATGCGGTTCCGTTATAGTTTGGAGAAGCAAGGACTAAGGCGTCACCGGAAGTGGTTCCGGCACGTAAGGTGATTTCCGCTGTTTTTCCGCCAGCAAGGTCCTCTTCTTTTAAGATATATGGGTTAATCCAACCATAGGTGAATTTGGTGTAGGCATTGTGATCGCCTAAATTCTGATCCATGTAATCAACGCTGCCCATTGGTTTCCAGGCGTTGTTGTAATCATAGAAATCATTTACGCCGAGGGTGTGTCCGGTTTCGTGGATGAAGGTGTGAGGGTCGTAGCCATTGCAAGATTCCGTCATGAATTCGGTAGAAGCCCACGCCAATGTCATGACGTTCGGATCGCGCAAATTGGAATTGCTTCCGGTATAGGTGACATAAGCCCACCAGAAAGAGGTGTCGTTTTTGGCGTGCTTATAGGCATAAACCTGCCAAAGCAAATCGATATAGCCATCCTGATCGGTGTCGAAATCGGTCCATTTGTACACCTGACCATTTTCATCTTTGAAATTGGCTAATGCGCCGTGGTTTTCTTTTGCGTATTCGGTAAGATACCAGTTATGAACATAAGTGGACATGCTTACGCCAGCTTGAGAGGTGCTGTTTTTGAAATCCTGCGCAGTGCCCTTGTATTCGATCCAGGTTGGCAAGACGACAACGTCGAATGCGCCCTTTTCAAAGGATGAATGCTCATAGAAGGATTTAACGCTATATAAATCGGACCCGGTTTTTTCTTTCATCGTTTCATCGTCAGCCGTGAAAGTGACATTGATTTTATCCAATAAGTCGTCGGTAGGCTCAATGTAATTCGAATCGCTTCCAGTTCCTTTTTTGAAACTGATAGGAGCGACCAAAAGCTTTTGCTTAACGTGATCATCCGGATAGGAATTCACATGCGGAGCTCCAGAAGCTTTATAAATGCCAGAACGGGTGAGGTTCAAAGTGGCTCCTTTTGAGTTTGTGTAGGTGGTTATACCCTTTGCTAGATCTTCTTCTGTGATATCGGCCGTACTCGTTGAAGTCTGAGAAGAACTTTGTTGGCCGCTATTTTCGCTATCCTCTTGAACGTTAGAAGAACTGCTTTCGGTGACGCCTCTGCATGAAGCAAGCGCCCCAATTACGCTCAAGGATAGAACGAATAATAATTTCTTTTTCATTTATTGTCTCCTTTGAATTAATGATGATAAATAACAAACAGGATGATTCCCGCGATGAGAAATATCGCACTTATTAGCAAAATTGCAAGGAAAGGTTTTCTTTTTTTTGAGTTTTTCAAGACTTTATAGTCATAGAAGGTCTTAGGGAAACTAGTCTCCCTGTATTTTGGGCGGAAGGCAATCAAGAATACGACTTGAATGCCATACGCAAGAATATCGAAAGCCCCTTGCGAGGATAGGAAGGATAAGGCGTAGAATGCCAAGCCCAGTAAACCGCTTAGCGAGAAAGCGTCCACGAAGATGTGAAGAAGAAGTTTCTCGTCTTTTCCCCCGGCTGCGTTTTGAAGGGAGTAATACTCAGTGACGGCGATCAAACCTGCGGTTAAGAGCAAGAGAAGAAAGACGACAATCAAAGAAATGATGAAGCCTTTGTTCCAGAATTTCTTTTTTCCCTGTGTTTGTTCCTCTTTCGAAGAATCAACATAAGGTATTTTGCTCATTTCTTGAGCTCCTTCTTATATTTGAGTTCCTCCTCGTCGTTACAACGCACGAAATGCCCAGGAACGATTTCTCGCCAGCTTGGACGTTGTTTGGAATAATCGTGGTCCTTTGTCGGATCATAGGAAATTCTTTTACGGTTTTTTTCGACGATTGGATCGGGGAAAGGAACGGCGGAAAGCAAACTCTTTGTGTAAGGGTGAAGAGGGTGAGCGAATAACTCATCCGCAGGGGCTAATTCAACCAAGTTTCCATAGAACATAACGGCAATTCTATCGCAGAAATACTTAACGACAGAAAGATTATGGGCGATGAAGATGATGGTTAAGCCCAATGTGTTACGCAAGTCATTCAAGAGATTGATGACTTGGGCTTGAACGGAGACGTCCAAGGCGGACACCGGTTCGTCGGCGACGATAAGCTCAGGATTCATGATGATAGAACGAGCAATGCCGATACGTTGTCTTTGACCGCCCGAGAATTCGTGTGGGTAACGGTTGGCGTGCTCAGGAACAAGGCCAACGAGCTTTAAGACTCTAGCGACTTCATCGTTGATGAATTCTTTGTTGTGAACCCCATTGATGATAAGGCCTTCGGCGATGATGTTTCTAACGGTCATGCGAGGATTCAAAGAAGCAATCGGATCCTGGAAAATCATCTGAACCTTGTTGGATAAGGTCGTGTGTTTGGCTTTCTCGTATTCCTTTTTGTATTCTTCGTGCTGAGCCTTTTCCTCTTCGCTTAATTCCGCGCCCGAGTTGATTTTATCAAGCAAGGGCTTGTATTTTTTGTTCACAAGCTCCATTTCGCGAAGAGCGATGTTCGTGTTGTAGTGCTTATCATCGTATTTTGCTTGCCTTATCTTTTCCATTTGCTCATCATGAACTGCTTTTTGATGGGCTTTGATGGAGGCGATTTCTTCATCAAGAGGCTGCATGGCTTCAATATATTTATCGTAATAAGCGTGTTTGGAGGGATCTGCCTCCTCTTTTAAGGCATTCACTTTGAATTGAACACCAAAGGCTTCTTCGAATTCAGCGCGGATATCGTCGGTTGTTTTTTTCTTTTGCTCTTCGATTTGCTTAATCTTCTCGTGAGCGCGGACGTTGGTCCATTTGATTTCTTTTTCGTTCCAACGTGTCCCAGCGGAAATGCGGACGCCATTTAGCCAAATGTCTCCGCTTGTGAGAGGATAAAGCTTCATGATGTCACGCCCGGTCGTGGTTTTGCCACACCCAGATTCGCCAACGAGGCCAAAGACCTCGCCTTTATAAACGCTAAAGGAGACATCATGAACGGCTTTGAGGTATTTCACATCCCCGCTTTTGAAGCGGAAATATTGTTTTACGTGGGAGAGTTCAAGGACTTTTTCGCTATTTGCATAGTCGAATTTCTTTTTGAATTCCTTTGTAGTTTTCGCCTCGTTTACAGCAGGGATGATTTCTTTTTCTTGCTTTTTCGCCATATTATTTATCCTCCTTGATGTAATTTAAGACGGAATTCTTCATATTATCTGCCTTAGGCATGTATTCAGGATGCTCTTTAAGGGCATTCTTGATGCGGGTGATGACTACAGCAGGGGCTTTGACATCTTCCGCTTCCGGATGAAGGTTCCAAGTGGCTGCAACGTGAGTCGGAGAAACCTGGAAGAAAGGAGGCTGATAAAGATGATCGATTTCCAAAGCGTCTTTGTTACGAGCCGCGAAAGCGTCTCCTTTTGGAGGAAGAAGCATATTCGGTGGGGTACCAGGGATGGCATTTAGCCTCTCTTTGGTATTTAAATCGGGGACGGAGCCAAGAAGAGCCCAGGTATATGGGTGTCTTGGATCGTAGAAAATATCTGTCGCAGTTCCCTTTTCAACGATTTTGCCAGCATACATAACGGCAATATCGTCAGCCATATTCGCGACAACCCCAAGGTCATGGGTGATAAAGACGATGGAGAGGTTCTTTTCCGCTTTTAAGCGATTGATGAGCTCCAAAATCTGGGATTGGATGGTAACGTCCAAAGCGGTTGTAGGCTCATCGCAAATAAGGATTTCCGGGGAGGAGCAAAGGGCGATGGCGATAACGATACGCTGCCTCATGCCGCCGGATAGCTCAAATGGATATTGGTTATATCTTTTCTCCGGCTCATTGATGCCAACGTCTTTCAGCATTTTAATGGCTCTTTCTTTGGCTTCCTTGTGAGTGAGCTCGCTTTCGGAGGTTTTGATGGCCTCATCGTAGGAGGAAATCGTTTCCTTGCCGATCTCATTGATTTCCTCGGCGTTTCTTCTAAGAAGCTCTTTTAAATGATCAAGAAGCTCTTTGAAAGCGGCTTGGAAATGGGCTTGATGCTCTTTTTGCGAGATGATGGTTTCGCGAGATTTCGCACGCACGGAAGCAGGCAAGTCAAAGAAATCGCTCACGCCATATTTCGCGAAATTCTTTTCTCTTAGTTTCTCATGCGCTAAAGAGTCTTTCGCGGCTGCGACATAATTCTTTGCTTGGATAGGGAAGACCGAGATGATGTTGTCTGGGCTTGTTGAGATGGACAATTCGCATTTTGCCAAGTCTTTAAATAACGGCTTTAAAGCGTCGAATGCTTTAGCGAAATTAAAGTCTTCTTTATTGAAGTGTTCCTGATAAACGTCTTCCAACTTAGGGAGGATGTTTTCAATGGCTTCCTTTTGCTCATCGACAGAGATTTCCGCGGCATGAAGGAATAAATCTTCATGCTGTTGAACGGAGAAACGACCTTCTTTTTGCTCAGTTAATAGGAGGCTCGTTTCATCTGGATCGGCTTTTTTGATGGAAGCGTTTATTTTTGCAAGATTGCGTTTTGCTTCTTTCTTGTCGGCTTTTTGTTTTAAAACCATGGCTTCGGTCAATTGTTTGCCGACAATCATGATTGGATTCAAGGAAGAGAGAGGATCCTGGAAAATCATGGAGATTTTGACTCCGCGGATTTTGGAAAATTGATCCTCATTGATTTGAAGGAGGTCTTTCCCATCATAAAGGATCTGCCCATCCTCGATGATTTTGTTTCCGGCCAAGATGCCTAAGATTGCTTTGGAGGTAACGGATTTTCCAGAGCCGGATTCTCCGACGATGGCAAGAGTTCTTCCTTTATAAAGAGAGAAAGAGATGCCACGAACCGCTTTGACGGTTCCTCCATCGGTGCGGAAGGAGATGCGTAAGTTCTTTACGTCTAGGATTTTGTCGTTTTGTTTTGTTTCCATAGCCATAATTTTTACTCCTCGCTTCCTTTGAGTGATGTGTTGAATGCGTCACGCAAACCGTTGCCGAATAAGTTAAAGCAGATCATAAGTAACGAAATGATGATGCATGGGAATAACAACATATGTGGATGAGATTGAAGACCAGCTTGCTGACCCTCTTCGAGCAAAGAGCCAATCGAAGAAAGACCGCTTGTCGTGAAATTGATGATACCTAAATAGCTTAAAGACGATTCCGAGAAAATAACGGATGGAATCATTAAGACGGAAGAGGTTACCAATGTTCCAATGGCATTCGGAAGGATGTGTTTGAAAATCAAGCGACCGTCTTTCGCGCCTAAGGTTCTTGAAGCCAAGACGTATTCTTGCCCTTTAAAACGATAGAACTGCATACGCGTCGTCCCAGCAACGCCAACCCATCCTGAGTAAACGAAGGCAATCAAGAACGCCAAAATATAGATGCCAGTGTCGCCAAGCGCTGTTTTCAAAGAGGTGTTATTAATAAATTGAACAGAGCATACCTTAAGAATAATGATGGAAGGGATGGCGGAAATGATATCCGTGAAACGTTCCATGATTAAGTCGACTTTTCCGCCGTAATAACCGGAGAGGGAGCCCCAAATCACGCCTATTAAAATATTGATCAAGGAGATGCCAACACCAAGCAACAGAGAGAATCTTGTGCCGGTGGCAAGCCTTAAGAAGATATCCTCCCCCATGCTGTTGGCACCAAAGAAATAATATGGCTCAAAGCCGTTTTTAAAGGTGAAATAATCAAAATAATCGACACGGAGAGTATAACGTCCGTTTGCATAGTCGAAATAAACGTCGTTTCCTTCTTTATCTTTCTTATAAATCGTTTCAGGGGTGCCGTCTTTAGCGTAAACGATACTAGGATAACCGGTTTGGGAATACTTGCCAGAAGAAGTTTTAGCGGTTAATTTGTAATAGATGTCGCTATTCTGGTTGTAATAGTTATTCATGAAATCGGTGACGTTATCGATGGTGGTTTTAATCGAAGCTTCAGCGGCTGTAAGCTCAGCATAATTCTTATGGGCGAGGTCTTGCGCCATTTGATCTTTGTACTGAGAAATGTAGGTTGCCACATCGACAAGAGGCTTCATGATAGATTTTTTGGTTTTGTAGATTCCTTGTTCTTTTTCATAAGAAACCAATTTATCGTACTGGCTTTCAGAAACGTAAATGACTTTATTTCCGATGGCGTAGGAGTCAATTCTTAAAGAATACATCTTGATGGAACCAGAACCCATCTTTTCCTCTTTGATATCGGTTACGGCAACAAGCGGCTGATGGTTCGAGTCAGTAAGCTTATATTTTTCGTAAACGTCTTCGGATTGGCCTGTTTTCACTTCGGTGCCATCCCAGAAGCCTGTGCCTTTGAACATCGGGTTATATGGCAAGGCGTAAGAGAAGTTGCTGTCGTAGAAACCGGTTGGGTAATCCGTTGAGTTCACATGCGCTTTAGGCGAAGCGAAAGGAACGATAATCGCATATAAGATAATCACGGCGATTATGATGGAAGCGACAATGGATGCCTTGTTTTTCGCAAAACGCATCAGAGCCCCTTTTAGGAAAGAGATTGGCTTTGTCTCAAAAGCCTGGTCATGCAGGGTTTCGGCATCAATCTTCGATTTTTTGAATAACTCCTTAGGGAGGTTATTTGTTTCAAGAGAAATGTTATTGTTTTCCATTATTTTTTGCTCCCCATTCTGATACGTGGATCAACGATCCCGTAAGAAATATCAACGACAAGGGTTCCGACTAAACCGATAAGAATATAGAACATGCCAACGAATTGGAAGACGTCATAGTCGCCTTTTATGATAGATTCCAAGAAAAGTCCGCCGACACCGTTGACCTGGAAGATATTTTCAATAATCATGGATCCAGACAAGACGGAGATGAACTCTCCTAATATCATTGGGAAAATCGGAACTAAGGAATTTCTAAAAGCGTGTCTTACGGTTGCTTGCGCTCTCGTAAGTCCTTTTGTTCTGGCTAGCAACATGAAGTCGCTGGTTAAGACTTCGGTCAATTCAGCGCGTGTGTAACGAGCATATCCAGCGATTGAACCGAAAGACATGGAAAGAATCGGCAAGATAATCGATCTGAAATATTCAATATCAAAATACCCGTTAGCGGCCGATCCGGCTGTGGCTGGAAGAATTTGCCAAACATAGCCAAATAAGTATTGAAGCAAGAAAGCATAGATAAAAGACGGCACAGAGATAACCAACATAATGACGACATTCAAAACGTGGTCTTCCCATTTGTTCTTCTTTAAGGCCATGAAAATTCCCAACCCCAGGCCGAGAGGAATGGAAAAGATCATGGAATAAACGTTAATTAAAATGGTTGGAGCCAATCTGGAAGAAAGAATCTCGTATGGAGACTCAAGGAATATGATCTTATAAGAAAAGCCAAAAGGCGTATCCGATCCTAAACCCTTAATGAAGTTCAATAATTGCTCAAAAATCGGCAATTGGTAATAAGTACGGGTTTTTTCGTCAAAGCCATATCTTCCTTGGGCTACAAGCTGTTTGTAGAAAACCTCTTCATCTTTCAAGCCGGAATCGATGGTGATGGGCAATAAACGAACGAGGATGAAGCAAATAACGAATATGACTAAGAAAGTGAAAATGAGCAAAAGAACCCTTTTCAAAATGTAAATGAGCATTTCCTTTGTGCTTTTGCTTGTCCAAAAGTTCACAAAAGAAGCCCAAAATTTCTGCCACCATGTTTTTTCGGCTTTAATCGCTCCAACGGAGTCGGTGACTTCCACCATTGGGGAACTTTCTATTTTGTCTTTCTTGTTTTTCATAGGCTCTTTTTACTGAATTAAGGCCGGTCATAAAAGGCCGGCCTTTAAATTATATCCAAAAATGGCGAATCAATTATTCCTTTTTGTAAGATTTATAGAGATCACCAAGCTGGTTGTTATGGCTAGAACAGTATGCAGACCACTCCGAATTGGTGTAGTTGAATTTCAAGAAACGAATTCCGCCGTAACCAATTAAAGAAACGTAGGTATCGGTTGCGTTCTCAACTTTGAATCCTAGCAAAGAAGAGGTTCCACGGGCAACGAGAGGCACTGCCTCGAAACGATTCAAGATGCCTGCTTCAAGTCCTGCAAGAGCGGTGAGTTTTTTGTTATGAATCTTCAAATATTCTTCATAATCCGCATCGCCTTCTTGGATGTCATCGCCGAATTTCGCTTCGCTAAATTCCGATCCGGTGTTCAAATCGTTATACCATTTATCAAAGCTACGGTATTCGTCTGATCCTTGATTGCCATCCCCATCAAGGTCAATCCAAAGCTTGACGTCTTGCTGCTTCCCTTTGAAACCGTATTCGCAAGTGTTTTCGAAGCTCGCGGAGCAATAGACTTCCATAAGGCCATAAGGGTTAACCGCAGCGCCACCCCAAGTGGAGAAAATCATGTCGTAATTTCCTTGCTTTGCAGTGGTGTAATAGTCTTGGTCTTTGACCATCTTGACTTCCATGTTAAGGGTTTGGCTCTTATTCAATACGCCATCTCCTTGGAGGGAGGTAACCGCTTCGTTAAGAAGCCCGATCCACTCTTTTTGGATGTATTTATGAGCAGCAATGGTGTTTTCAGAAGAATCGTCATAAACACGGAATTCCAATGAGATTGTGTCTCCGGCTTTAATGCGATCGTCTTCTTCGGACTGCAGCTCTTCCTTAAGACCCTTAGCGATATATTGTACGGCTAAGGCATGGTTGTAACCCACTTTGCTTTCAGGGAGAGCAGCGCCATTTTCCTCATCGATTGTGTTGCCGCCCAAATGCCCATAGACTTGCCCATAAACGCTCTTTCCTTGTTCGGTAGAACGATAGGATTCGCCAGTGGAGTTATTAGCGAGATACAGATCGTTAAGCAAACCCGTGAAGCCTTTTGAGCCAGAAGTGGCGCTAGAAGCGAATTCAGTACGATTCAATCCTAAGGACAGGCCTTTACGGAAATTGCTGTTATTGAGAACGGTTTTGTTAATGCCTGCACTTTGTCTGCTCTTAAGTTTGCTCCTATCGCTATTGAAAGAAATCTTCTGAGTATAGGATTCGTAAGTCGTTGTGCAACGGCCCGATCCTCCGTATTCTCTAACGTCAGAAACGGTCAAATCGATGTCATCCAATCTTCCGGCTAAGAATTCCTGCATAGCCGTCTTGTGATCGGCGTAAATCTTAGTGTCAATGGCGTCCATTTGGAATTGGCCTTCGTGTTTTCCGTCGGTGTATCCGTACCATTTATCGTTACGCTCGATCTTAATTTCCTTTCCCTGCTCGAAATAAGTGAGTTTATAAGGCCCATAAGACATATAGTTATCAACACTTTGGGAGGCGTAGGTTGTAGCATAGCTTGCAGTGCTTAGTCGCTTGGTTAATCTCTCATAAAGGTCAACCTTAACCAACCAGTTGCTTGTTAATGCGAATTTCAAATTCAATGGAGTGATGGCTTTGTTTAAGTAGAAACGAATCTTATAATCGCCTCTCTTTTCGATTCCGATTTGATCAGAGGTGATTGGGTCGCCTTCATAAGTATAGACTTTTGTGAACAAAGGAAGTTTCCAAGCCCATTCTTTGTCCTTCTCAGACCCTTTGTAAACTGTTTGAACAAGAGTTTTTAAGTCTTTTTCCAACATTTTGCGAGTATAGACCTCGATGTTGTCATCTCGCCAAATGTCAAAACCTTCCGAGCCATCAGATAATTTCTTGATCGTTTTGATTCTGTCATCTTCGCCGGTTGTAAAATCTTTAAAACCACTATCAAAGACGTCAAGTTCGATATTAACGTTGTCGCTTTCGACCATGGAAGAGGAAACGTTATCAGGTCTTTTCACGCGTTCCCATTCATTTTTGTGGGAAGAATCCTTATGGTCAACCGCCTTCCATAAATAATAGTTATAAGCAATAGAAATTCTTTCGCAAACGAGCTTAAGAGCGGAATAGCTTTGCTCGAAAGAATTGAATGCGCTTATAAGGGTGGTATCCTCGGCGTTGGTGAAAACGGCATCGAGGAAAGAGGTGTGCTTACCTAAGTTAAGATAATAGAAACCAGAATCGTCCTTAACGGTTCCGGTATCGGTTTTCCACTTGAAAAACTCTTCAATGGTTTGACGTTCTTGTTTGTAATAGTTTTCGGCATTTGCTAAAACAAAGTTGCCGCTATAGTAGGAGTCGGCGCGGAAATTGGCGTATTTAGGATTGAGCTGAAGCTCCATGGATTCAATGTAGTCATCGGCTGTGATTTTAGTGCCATCTTCCCAACAAGCGTTTTTGTTAAGAGGGATATCCCATACCATGCCTTCTTCGAGGTTTCCCACTTCTTCGCCATAATATTTTTCGATTTTATCGGTAACCTCATCCGAATTTACATCTACTTTTTCAGGCATGCCATCAGCCATTTCAGAGACAAATGTGTATCCATCTTTTGTCTCGTTTAAGATGGCGTCATAAAGCCCCATTTCCGTGAAGGAAGTAATATAGGATTCGTCGCTAGATTGCCAGTTATGGACGTTCCAAGTAGAAGGGCTGGTAGATAAATAAGTGTTATAAGTATAATCGACATCCGAAACGGTGGTGTTGTTGCATCCTGCTAAAGATAAGACGGCAGTAACGGATAACAATCCAAATTTCCATTTGTTTTTTGTCATGTTTTTCCTCCTTGAATTGTAAAAATCAATTTATTTTACAACAAATTTCTCTCCCTCGCGTTATTTGAGGGAAGAGAAATCGTTTGTGGTTGTGCCAACATTGCTGATGGTGAGTTTCATCCCCATGTTTTTGTTGTTGATATCGCTGAAAGGCAAGTAGGCATTCACAAAGACGGTCACATCTTTTGTGGCGGTATCAACGGTGACTTCTTCATAATTGGACATTGAGATTAAGGCAGCCATTCCGCTGGTAAATTCAACAGCCTTGCCAAAATAGGTGCCCATCTTAAAGAATGGTGACATATCAAAGAGAGCAACAAAGAGCAAGTCGGTAGCGGTTGTGCCATCGTTATCGCCACATTGTCCTTTCATGGTCACTTTTGTGCCATCGGTCGTCTTCTTGGTCCAAATGGTGTTATTGACTTCGTTTTCAGTGACGTTCTGAGCGGTCCATGGCTTGAGCTCTTCGATAGAAAGGACGTCTTTCCCTTCTTGGATTTTTTCTTTTGCGGACATGTTGCCATCTTTTCCTAAAGAAGAGGTGTAGCAATTCGTTCCGTCTGTCCAATAAGCGATCTCCCCTGCTTTTGTAAGTTCGCTGACCGTAATCTTTCCGTCAGCTTCTTCCGCTTTCTTTGCTTCGAGAACGGAATGAATCCCTTCTTCTGTGACGGTTGTGACGGTTTTTGCGTAAAAGAGACCTTCGGTAATCGTAACCATTCCATCTTTTGATGCCGGTGTAGCAAGTGGGTTGCCATCATCGTCAGCGGAATACATTTCCAAAGTGACGGTATAGTTCTTCCCTTCATTTATTTGGTCAAATACGGTGGTGACTTCGTCCGCTTTCGGGATGGCTGGGATATAGCTTGCATCGTCAGCCACTTTGTCTAAGAAATCGACTTTTGTTGTGCCGATGTCACGGATTTGGACATAGCAGAAAAGACCAATCCCATAGCTGCCATCGCTTAGTTCACCGTTAACCAATGCGGCAAAAACCGCGCCATCATCTGCGCCATCTTCATCATTGTCTTGAAGACCCATGAACATCATCCCTGCCCAAGTTAAACCGTATTCAGAAAGGGAACTTTCTGTTCTGGAAATGCCAACGGACATGAAGTTGTCTTCGAAGGCGGTGGAGCTAAGCAAGGCTTCCTCAACGCCAAAGTCGCTTAAGTCTGTGACTTCAAAATCGGTAGCATCTAATGATAAATCTTGAGTGATATAGTAGTTATTCCAGCTAGCATAGCCAGGCTCAAAAACTGGAACAGGGTTTTTGGCGGTTCCTTCAATGTGACCCCAATATGCATGATTGTCGGAAAGTTTGGCGAGAATGGTACTGTTGTATTCATCCGTTTCGTTCCCATCATCGTCCTTTACTTTCTCGGCTGGATCATAGATATCGTAAATGCCGATATAATTTTCGGTATGAATGGCGCTATAAATGTAGTCGGAAGCAAATAGATCTATCGTGAAGTTTTGTGGATTTTCATCTAAAGGGGCGAGGAAGTTGATTAATTCCATATGCTCTTCGGTAACGACTTGAAGAGAAATCTTAGCTTGTAAGCTGCCAGCCTTGATTAGTAAGCTGAACGTTCCCGCTTCAGTCGCAACGACGTTATGTCCGTCAATGCTGACGGCAGAATTTGCACAAGTGACACTGAATGTATGGTCGGAAGAGTTGTCCTCGTACTTGATGGTGATGTATTCGTCTAAATCAATAACGTCTCCGATGGTGATGTAAGGCAATTCATCGTGAGAAATTCTTGTTGCGGCAGAGATTACGGAATTTTGAGAAGAGGCGTCTTCGCCACTTTCGCTTGAGTCTCCTTTGCAAGATGTAGCGGCAAAACCCATTGCGGCTGCGCTAAGTATCAATAATAATTTCGATTTTCTGTTCATAAATGTCCTCCTTGGGCTAGACATGCGTTAAGATACACCAGAAAGGTTAAATTTCAATGATTATTTTTCCGTTTTTTTGAAACGGCCTAATTTTTATATTAAATAGGATAAGAAACCACTTAGATTTTGTACTTTGGGAATGTAAAAAATATTTGACCTTATAAGCAAATGCGGAAAAATTAATGGAATTCGACAAAGAGAAGAGTATATGTGCGAAGCCTTTTCTTGAAGAAAAGAAACAAGGCTAGTAATATTATCGTTGTTCATTCGAGGTAACTATTTATGAAAAAGCATTCTTTATTACCAGGTATAGTTAGCATTGTTGCATTGCTTGCTATCATTGGCGCTCTTCTTTTCCCTCTTGGGGCTGGGCTTATTGCTAAAGGCACCTACCTAGAGGCTGCACGTGGCTATGATTTCGTTTTTGGGAATGATGCTCTTCAAATCAACAACCCTTATGGTTCGATGATTGCGTGGTTCGTCCTTCTTTTGATCGCCGCTTTCTTTGGCTTAATCGGAAGCGTTACCGGATTCTTTGGTGGAAAAGTCGGCGCGTTTTTTAACTTTGTTGCCGGCTTGATTGCCGTTGTTTGCGCAATTCTTTTCTTCTTGTCTCCTGTTATGGTTGGCAACTCTTGGGTTTCGGCTTTGAATACGGCTGAAGCAAGTGTCACTGCGAACTATGGATGGGGCTTTATTGCTGCAGGAGCTGCTTCGGCTGTTGCCGCCGTTTTGGATTTGTTTGTTGGCGGCAAAGGCTTATTTTCCAAGAAAGCATAACTCTAAAACAAGAATGATAAGCCCCTATTAGAGGGGCTTTTTCTATCATATGGAAACGCTAGGAAAGAACATTGCTTATTACCGAATGAAGAAAGGCTTGTCCGAAGAAGATTTGGCCCGCCTTCTTTCGGTTTCTAAGGATTTGATTCTTTCGTGGGAAAGGGATGAAAGAGAGCCGTCCGCCCAACTATTGGACAAGCTTTCCGTTCTTTACCGCATTCCTAAAGACATCCTTCTGGAAATCAAGCCAAAAGAGAAAATCATTCCGGTCTATTCTTATGAGAGCCGAGGGAAATTCGTTGGGACCTGCGCCCGGTGTGGCAAAGGCATTTATTCCTCGAATTCTTATGGCATGGGTGAGGTTGTCGAAAAGAAACGTTTTGGCAAGCTTTCCATAACCTATGAATATGATCCGAATAAAAATGAGGGGCATGATTATTTTTGCCATAATTGCTGTCAACAGATTCTCGCTTTAAAGAAACAGAATTTCAAAAAAGAAATCGCAGAAGATAGAAACCGCCTTTCGAAGGCGGGATTCTTTTCTTTGTTTCTTGGCTTTGTTTCCTCCCTTCTTTGTGTGATTGCGGCCCTTCTCCTTCATGTATTCCTCGATAATCTTCTTTTGACTTATGCCGTTGGTTTTTCTTCCGTCGTTTTCGGCTATTACGTTTTTGCTCTTGTGTATACCTTATTATTAAAAGACAATTGGATTCATGACACGGTATGTTCTTATGCAAAGCTCTCTTTTGTGAGTTTGCCGAAAAAGATATCGGAAAAAGACGCGAACGATGTTTTGAAAACCGGCTTTGTTAAAGCTGTTTTCTTGGCTGTTTCTTATGTGCTTGCTTTAGCGATTCTGACGGTTTTGGCTTTGTTACTCAGTCTTATTTGCTTGTTTTATTGGCCTATTGCCAGAAAGAAACGCATCTCTTCTATAGAAAAGAGGCAACAAAATGAAAAACATTAAAACGAATGCCATGCGCTTGTTGGATGAAGCGAATATTCCCTATACCTCTTGTGAGTACGATGAATCGATTGTTGATGGTGAGGGGGTGGCTCAGGCATTAAAAGAAGATCCCGAATGCGTCTTTAAGAGCCTGGTTTGCGAAAACGATAAGCATGAGCATTTTATCTTTGAGGTTCCGGTTAATGAGAGCTTGAACCTTAAAAAGGCCGCTAAAGCGACCCATTCGAAATCAATTGAACTGATTCCTTTAAAACAATTATTGCCTCTAACGGGATATGTTCATGGAGGTTGCTCGCCAATAGGATTAAAGAAACCGATGCCTGTTTTCATCGATGAGACAGCGCAGATCTTTGACAAGATATACATTTCCGGAGGCAAAAGAGGATTCCAAATCTGTTTATCTCCTTCTGACCTAAAGAAATACACCAAAGGTGAATTCGTTGACCTTCTAGCTTAATTTTGTCCTTTTTTTGTTTCCTCCCTCTTTATATAAGTGGGAGGTTTTTTATTTATGAGGAAAGCGTTGCTAGATGAGAAGAGAATGAATTTGTTTGATTACCTGAACCGTTTATTAGGAGATTATTTTTACCCTTACGCAAATCAAGGAAAAGGAAAATACCATGCAATAGATTTACATTCAAAAATCACTGTAATATTCGACTCTTTGGCTAAGGAATTGGAAACAAAAAGAAAAGACAAAGCAGAGATGGTTGATTTTGTTTCATTCGAAATTTGCTCTCTTATCAACGAAGAATTAGAAAAAAGGCTTAATCAGTCCTGCCAAAGCTCTTATTACTTAATAGATTTCAAAATATTTGCTCAAAAGGTTAGCGGAAAAATTAAGGAATTATTTGATATATAAAAAATTTTTAAAAAATATTCATTCGATAAAATCTAGTGTTTCATAACAATCTAGCAAACAGCACTTGACAGTGCTAAAACATGAAATACAATAGTACTAGCACTTGAGAGAAAAGAGTGCTAAGGATAATGGAGGTATTGTTTATGAAGAATGAATTATCACGTTATGGCGAGGGATTCTTTGACCCGTTCTTGGATTTGTTTGCACCGGTAAATTACCAAGAAAACAATAAATATGCCAAAGGGCTTCAAATGAAGACCGATATCAAAGAGAACGACAAAGGATATGTTCTTGTGGTTGATCTCCCAGGCATCGATAAACAAAATATCCATGTTTCTTTAAATGATGGGTATTTGACTGTTGAAGCCAAGGTTGAAGAGAATCAGAACAACAACGGTAACGAGAAATATATTCACAAAGAAAGATTCACTGGCGTTTCTAGCCGTTCCTATTACGTTGGCGATGTGGATGAAAAAGACGTTTCAGCGAAATATGAAAACGGTGTTTTGAAGCTCTTCGTTCCTAAAGAGGCTTCTGAAGCTAAAAAAGAGCATCATATTGCAATTGAATAAATAATTGCTTGAAGCTTTCTAGAGAGGGCTCGTTCCCTCTCTTTTCTTTTTGAGGCAAAGAATTCTTAATCTGCAGAAAACGTTTCCCTCAAGAAATTGATAAAAGTTTATTGAAATGAGACATAAGCAATCTCTAAAATATTGTTAAGCTTGAAAGTTATGCATTATTGTATTGTTTCCAGAGATGACAAACGTTCGAAAATGATGTCTTTTGAGATTTCTTCTTATATCAAGAAGGATGCGTTTTTCTCTTTCGATGAAATTTCCCCTGAACTTATTATCGTAATTGGAGGGGATGGCACATTTCTTGGGGCTTTGCATAAGTACATCGAAAAAGTCGGTCAAATCAAATTTCTTTGTTTTAATACAGGAACGATCGGCTACTACAATGAATTTGATGTCAATTCTTTTAAGAAATGCATTGATTCCATTAAGGAAAGGGCTCTTCCAACGAGAACTTTTTCCTTATTGAAATACTCTTCCGGCAGTTGCACTCATTTTGCGATTAATGAGCTTATTTTGAGCGGACTGGTCAAAAATGTGGAATATGAAGTCTTTCTCGATGGCGAAAAGCTTGAGGACTATTTTGGGATGGGGCTTGTGATTTCCTCCTCCACCGGATCAATGGGATATAACCGAAGCATTAACGGCTCTATTCTTGATATCGAAATAGACGGAATGCAGATGACGGAGATAGCTGCAATACGCTCGAAAGCCTATTCTCCTATTGGCTCCCCCGTTGTTTTTTCTAAAGACAGGGTTCTCACCTTCAAAGAGAAGAACTCACGTCCGGGAAGCTTGCTGGCGGATAATATCCTGCTTGAGGAGAAGTGCGCGAAGGAGTTTACGATCTCGATAGCGCAAGAAAAAGTAATTTGTTACTCGTTAGAGAAAGATCCTTTCTTGGCGAGACTAAAGAAAACATTGGGTTTTTAAGGAGGTAATACATGTATAAAATTGTGACAAAACGCATTTTGAACCCAACAATCGTGGAGATGGATATCCTTGCTCCAGAGATTGCAGCGAAAGCCAAACCAGGGGAATTCATCATCCTTCGCGTGGATGAAAACGGAGAGAGAATTCCTTTGACGATAGCGGGGGAAGACTTGGATAAGGGGACCGTTAAAATCATTTTCCAAATCGTTGGATCAACTACATATAAATTAGGACAAAAAAAGGAAGGGGAATCCATCCAGGATTTTGTCGGTCCTTTAGGAAGGGCCACGGACTTAGACGGGTTAAAGAAGGTCTGCATTATCGGAGGCGGAGCAGGGAGTGCAATCGCCATGCCAATCGCCCAAGAACTTCATAGAAGGGGCGCCATCGTTCATTCCATCGTTGGTTTTAGAAACAAAGACCTTGTCATCCTTGAAGATGAATTCAAGGCTTGCTCCGATATCTTAAAAATCATGACGGATGATGGCTCGGCTGGAGAAAAAGGCTTGGTCACCAATGCTTTAGAGAATCTCCTTAATGAAGGAAACGTCTATGATGAAGTCATTGCGATTGGACCGATCATCATGATGAAATTCGTTGCTAAAATGTGTAAAGAAAAAGGCGTCAAGATCGTGGTTTCCATGAACCCCATCATGATTGACGGAACGGGCATGTGCGGCGGATGCCGTTTGACAGTTGGCGGCAAAACCAAATTCGCTTGCGTCGATGGACCGGATTTCGATGGTGCCGAAGTGGATTTTGATGAAGCTCGTTGCCGTGGTGGAATTTACCGCGAATGGGAAAAACACAAATACGAGGAAACCTGCAATTTATTTAAGGAGGCGAAATAAGATGCCGAAGTATCAAGTTAATATGAGGCCGGATAAAAATCCGATGCCCTCTCAAGATCCGAAAGTAAGAGCGCATAACTTTGAAGAAGTCACCTCAGGCTATACTCATGAGATGGCAATCGATGAGGCGTTCCGTTGCTTGGATTGCCCAAAACCGGCTTGCGTTCCTGGTTGCCCTGTCCATATTGATATCCCAGGTTTTATCGCCAAAATCCGTGAAGATGACCTTAAAGGAGCGAATGACGTTCTTTTGGAAGCGTCCTCTCTTTCTAGCATTTGCGGTCGCGTTTGCCCACAGGAATCGCAATGCGAAAAGAACTGCTTAAGAGGGAAAATGCCAATCCGCGTCAAAGACGAAGCCACCGGGAAGATGGTTGTAAAAGGAATGGGGGAACCGGTTGCCATCGGAAGACTTGAGCGATATGTGGCTGATTACGCTCGCGAGAATCATCTTGTCGAATTTAAGAAAACTCCTTCCAATGGGCATAAGGTGGCCGTTGTCGGAAGTGGCCCTTCGGGTTTAACTTGCGCCGGCGACTTAGCCAAACTTGGCTATGATGTAACCGTTTTTGAAGCCCTTCATGTGGCCGGCGGTGTTTTATCCTACGGCATTCCCGAATTCCGTCTTCCGAAGCAAATCGTTAAGGAAGAATGCGAAAATTTGGAAAAAATGGGCGTCAAAATTCGTACAAACGAAGTCATTGGCAAGATTCATTCCATCGATGAATTAATGGATGATGGATATGAAGCGGTATTCGTTGGTTCTGGAGCTGGCTTGCCACGTTTCATGGGAATTCCCGGAGAGAATTTGAATGGCGTTTTAAGCGCGAACGAATTCTTAACGAGAATCAATCTCATGAAAGCCTATAAAGAAGATCCTGAGACACCGGTTGTCCATGGAAAACATGTCGCGGTAATCGGTGGGGGAAACGTGGCTATGGATGCGGCTCGTTCCGCTTTGCGTTTAGGCGCAGAAAAGGTTTACATCATCTACCGCCGCTCTTTGGAAGAGCTTCCGGCTCGTAAAGAAGAAGTCGAGCATGCGATGGAAGAAGGAGTGGAATTCAAACTCTTAAACAATCCGATTGCGATACTCGATGATGGCAAATTCAACGTTAAAGGAATACGTTGCATCAAAATGAAGCTCGGTGAACCTGACGCTTCAGGAAGAAGAAGGCCGATTCCGGTGGAAGGAAGCGAATTCGATATCGATGTCGATGTCGTCATTCAATCAATCGGCACCTCGCCAAATCCGCTTATCAAGAATACGACCAAAGGCTTAGATACGAATGCTCACGGCTGCATCGTGACGAATGGAGAAAGCGGAGCAACCACCAAAGAAGGCGTCTTTGCTGGCGGTGACGCGGTTACGGGCGCTGCAACGGTCATTCTTGCTATGGGCGCTGGGAAAAACGCGGCCATGGCTATTGACGAATATATCAAAGCAAAAGCGAATTGACGAAACGACAAAGCGACACACCTCGTTTTCTTTTTATGTGTCAAAAATGAAACGGATGCTTCCCCTATCTGAAAGGGTGGCATCCGTTTTTTCTATCTTTCCTGCTCACTTCAGGATCGGGGCATTCTATAAAAACAGAATACTTTTTCTATTTTAAGATGGCAATGACGTGTTCTTGTCTTCCGCCTACCGCAATGGCTTTTCTGTTTTCGATATAGACATCGGTCTCGCTTCTCATGCCATAATCTGGGGCGTATATACCCGGCTCTAAGGAGAAAGTGACGCCATCTGGTATCTCTCTGGTATCGTGAGACTCATAGTTATCGATATTGACGCCCGGGCCGTGAGGGGAAACGTCGACGGCGATAGAATGCCCTGTTCGATGGGTGAAATATTCACCGTACCCCATTTTTTCGATATAGCTTCTTCCTACATCATCGACTTCATATCCTTCCACGCGTCGAAGTGGGAGGTTTTTATTCAAAAACGCAATATCCATATCGATTGCGGTCTTTAAGACTTGGAAACGCTTTTCTATTTCGGAAGGAACTTCTTTACCAACGTATCCCATCCAAGTGATATCCGCATAGACTCCTTCTGGATCATCCATTTTAGCCCACATATCGATAAGAACGACATCTTCTTTAACGATAAGAGAGGAAGCGTTTTCGCTGGGCCCATAATGAGGGTTCGAGGCGTTTTTTCCTTTTGCTACAATCGCCGGATCGTCGTATACCATGCCTTCTTCATGGAAACGTTTGCAGATAAATTGGGAAACGGCATATTCTTCCACGGAACCTTTTTCCGATATCTCTTTTTTGATGAAAGAAAAGGCCTCATCTTTAATTTGAAGGGCAAGGGAACAAGCTTGTAATTGAAGTTTGTGCGCTCTAGAAGAATAAACGGCGTTGAATTGCTGCAATAGATCGCCGGAAGATAGAATCTCTATTCCCAATGATTTGATGAATTCGACGGATCCATAGTCTGCTAAAGCGATTCTTGGCAACAACCCGTTTTCCGAGACATCCATATAGACTTTTTTATATTCTTTGAAAGAATCTTTTTCGATTTGGAGCATCTCTTGCCAACGATGATAAACCTTTAAATCGAAGTCCTTATTGATCTCAGGGGAATTTAGAAATACCGTGTCGATGGAATGGCAAATGATATAGGGTCTTTTGCCTTTGGGGAAAACAAGAATGATTTTTCTTGTCAGCATTTTGTCTCCAAGAAAAGAAACGACGGTCTTGTTCTTGTTTTCATAATCAACAAGAATCCAAGCATCGACATTGTTCTTCTCTAACTGTTTTTGAATTGTAAGGAATTGTTTCATTTGTAAAAACCTCGGACATAATTTTACACTTCCAAACGATTTTTGTTTAAAATTGAGCCATGAGCATGAAGACGCCTTATTCTGACAGCATGGATAAAAATCATCCATTAGCCGCCCATCCGGATCCCTATTGGGAAAGAATGGATTTCCTTTCCTTGAATGGGCTATGGGATTTCCAAATAACAAAAGAGAAAGACAATCCGGATGAGTATACTGAGAAAATCCTGGTTCCCTTTTCTCCAGAGACTCCTTTAAGCGGAATTCAGAGGCATATCGGGAAAACGGATTATTTGCATTACAGAAAAGTTGTTTCCATTGACGATAAATATGTGGGGAAAGTAGGTCTTCTTCGTTTCATGGCCGTCGATCAGGAATGCGATGTCTATATCGACGGGGAAAAGAAGCTCTCTCACAAAGGGGGTTATTCTTCCTTTTCCCTTTGCGTTTGCCCTTTGAAAAAAGAATTTGTGTTGGAGGTGTCCGTTCATGATGATACCTCTTCGTCCGTTTTCGCCAGAGGGAAGCAATCCAATGAAGCGAAAGGCATTTGGTACACGCCTACATCCGGGATTTATCAAGAGGTGTATCTGGAGTTTCTTGATTCTCTAAATTATCTTGAATCTTGTTCGATTCATGGGGATTTCGACAGGAAAAAATTGATTTTTGATGGGAAAATGCATGGGAATTTTTTTCCATACAAAATTTCCGTTTTCTTCAAAGACAAGCTTGTTGGCGAGTCTTTCTTTGATTCCTCTCTTCATGCCGAAATTGATTTGTCTTCTTCTTTTCACCCTTGGTCTAATAAGGAAGCGAATCTTTATAAAATCCTTTTTACCTCAAAGAATGGCGATGAAATTTCTTCCCATTATGGCATTCGCAAAATCGAAAGGCGCAAGGTGAATGGATTCTATTATTTGTTTTTGAACAACGAACCCCTTTATTTGAGCGGTTTGCTTGATCAAGGCTATTATCCTGATGGAGGATTAACTCCGCCTAGCATTGACGCTATGAGAGGGGATATATTACTTGCTAAAAAGTGCGGGTTTAATTCTCTAAGGAAACACATCAAGATCGAACTGCGTCGCTGGTATTATCTTTGCGATCAAGAAGGAATCATCGTTATCCAAGATTTCGTTAATGGCGGTGCGAAATACTCCGAGCTTCTTATTAATCTGGCCCCCTTTTTGCCTTTAAAGATTTCGGACAAAAATCCTATCTTGGGAAGAAGGAGCCAAGAAAGCAAAGATCAATTTCTCCGAGAAATGGAAGAAACCGTTCACGATTTAGGAAACATCCCATCTATTTGCATTTGGACTCTTTTTAACGAAGGGTGGGGCCAATTTGACACAAAGAAATGCTACGCCCTCCTTCAAGAGTTGGATTCCTCCCGCCTTATTGACGCGACGAGCGGTTGGTATGATAAAAAAATAGGCGATTTCCATTCGAGGCATATCTATTTCAGGCCCGTTCATTTGTTCAATCATAAAAAGAGACTCATGTCTTTAAGCGAATTCGGGGGTTATGTGGCCTATGTCGAAAATCATTCTTGGAGTCGGAAAAGTTTTGGCTATAAGAACTATTCGACATTGGAGAATTTGAATGAGGGACTGGCGCATCTTTTTAAAAAAGAGGTCAGACGTGCTATCAAACACGCTCGTTTGTGTTTGTCCGTTTATACCCAATTAACGGATGTGGAAGAAGAAGTAAACGGCTTAATCACTTATGATAGAGAAGTGGTTAAAGTGGACACCGATCGTTTGCGTAAAATCAACGAAGAGTTGTATGAAGAATATCAAAGCATCTATCAGAAAGACAAAAAAAGTGAAAAAAATTAAAGCGGCATTTTTTGACATTGATTGGACGTTGTTCGACGATAAAGAAAACAAATGGGACCATCCTTCCATTGAAGCGGTTAAAAGGCTTCAAGAGCAAGGAGTGAAAGTCTTTATCTGCACCGCAAGGCCATACGCTTCCTTTAAATGGCTCGGCGCTTTTGATTTAGGAATCAAATGGGATGGCTTTGTGGCCTCATCCGGAGGATACGCTTTCGCGGACGGGAAATACATATTCACTAGCAAACTGGAGAGGGAAGACGTAGAAAAATTCATCGCTTTGGCATTGAAAAGAAAAAAATCCCTGGAACTCGTTGAGCTCGAAGACAGAAAACTGATTGCCCCGCTTAATAAAGAAGGCAAAGAACATTTTGCTCGGTTTAGGGAATACGTTCCGGCTTTGAAAGAATATCAAGGCGAAGATGTTGAAGGAATCAATTTCTTTGCCGATGAGAAAGAAGACGAACTATTCCAAAAGACGTTCCCTCATTTGGTTTATTGGAGATATACGCCTTACTCCGTTGATGTTATGCCTTTCCGCCACAAAAAAGGCGATGGCATCAATCATGTCCTCGCTTATTATGGCTTTTCTAAGGATGAAGCGATGGCTGTTGGGGACGATCTTCCTGATTTAAGCATGGCGGAAGCCGTCTCTTTTTTCGTCTCGATGGGAAATGGCAAAGAAGAGGTCAAAAAAGCAGCCTCTTTCGTAACAAAAGAAGTTTGGAATTCAGGCGTGAAATTCGTCCTTGATAAAATCATTGATAACAAATGTTATCCTTTGAAATAATTCCAATATCGCTCTTATAAGGATAGTAGTATCATTTCGCTATGAAAAAATTGGATCAAAGCAAAACGCCTTACATCGACGCATTGAAAAAATACGTCTCCGAAGGCGTCGCTCCTTTTGATGTGCCTGGGCATCATATGGGGAATATCAAGAATAAGGCGACCGAACTTTTTGGCCAGGAATTATTTCGTTGCGACGTGAATGCGCCAATTGGCTTGGATACTTTAGGCAATCCTCAAGGCGTGATCAAGGAATCAGCAGAATATCTTGCGGAAGCCTGCCATGCGGACGAAGCCTTCTTTTTGATTAACGGGACCTCCTCTGGCATTATTGCCATGATTATGACAGCCGTAAAGGCAAACGAGAAAATCATTCTTCCTCGAAACGTGCATAAATCGGTTATCAACGCTTTGATTTTCTCGGGCGCAAAACCGACCTATATCATGCCGGAAATCGATTTAGAATTGGGCATCGCCAATCAGCCAAGCGTTGAGCAATGGAAAAAAGCGATTCTTAGAAATCCTTCCGCTAAGGCCATCTTCATCATCAATCCGACTTATTTTGGCTCCGTAACGGATTTAAAGGAAGTCACTGAGTTTGCCCATGCTCATCATATGGCCGTATTGGTTGATGAAGCCCATGGCGCACATTATTATTTCCATCATCCCCGTTCGCCGATGTCCGCAATGGACGCAGGCGCGGATATGTCTGCCGCCTCTTTTCATAAAACAGTTGGATCTTTAACCCAAAGTTCCGTTCTTCTTTTAAAAACGGGGCGTTTTAGAAGAGAGGACGTGCAAAAGACGTTGAATATTTTGAATACGACATCCCCCTCTGGGATTTTGATTGCCTCCGTCGATGCCGCTCGTTCTTATATGGCATCAAAAGAAGGGTATGAAGCGATGAGCAGAACGTACGAATTGGTGGATTACGCTCGTAGCAAAATCGCTAAGATCCCTGGCTTTGTAAATGAGGATAGAAATCATTTCCTGGCGCATGGTTCCTTCGGATATGACGATACAAAATTGGTCATTGGCTTAGAGCATCTGGATTTGGATGGTTTCCAGCTCTATCATTTGCTTAAAGAAAAATACGAAGTTCAAATGGAATTGGCTGAATCGAATGAGGTGCTAGGGATTTTCGCTATCGGAACCAAGAAGAAACATGTCGATCAGCTTGTTTCCGCTTTGCGCTCTATCTCCAAAGACCATTACAAACCATCTTATATTAGAAAAAAGAGCCATTTCGACGCCACCTTCCCCTTCCTTTTGGTTCGTCCGCGTGTTTCTTTCAACGCTCCAGGAAAACTCGTGAGCATCGATGAATGCGAAGGGAACGTCTCCAAAGAACAGGTTATGATGTACCCACCAGGAATTCCTCTTATTGCCCCGGGTGAGGTTTGGTCAAAAGATTTGGTGGAAGAAGTGAAAGAATTACAAGGCTCCTCCGAATCCCATACGAAATTGCTTTCTTCTTACCATGACGCTTTCGAGGTCATTGATACCGCAAAATGGAGAAGATTCGGCTTATATGAGAAGAGGCTGAACGATTATTACAAAAATAAAATCACCACGCCGATTAATGATGGCTTCCGTTTTCCTTTTGAAGGAGAAGGGCATCAAGCCACTTTCGTTTTGATGCCTTTCCGTCAAGATACTTGGAGAAAGAAAGCGAAACCGGCTCAAGATAACTACATTGAGGTTATTGAAGCTATCGCCTTGCACGAAAAAGTGATTGTCGGCGTTAACCAATCCATCAGCAAGAAAGTCATCGAGACATTGAATGCCATTCCTAACGTTACGGTTTGGAGGCTTCGCTATAACGACGCTTGGGCAAGAGACAACATGCCTCTTTTCCTCACCAATGGCAGACAGCTCAGAACCGTTGACTTCCGTTTCAATGCCTGGGGTGGGAAAGTAGATGGCCTTTATTCGGATTATCAAGACGATGATGCATTAGGGGCGCTTGTTTCTAAGAAGCTCAAACTCCTTTCCTATTATTTGCCTTCTTTTGTTCTAGAAGGGGGCTCTATCGCCATAGATGGAGAGGGGACTTTGATCACAACGGAAGCCTGTCTTTTATCAAAAGGACGCAACCCATACTATCAAAAAGAGGAAATTGAAGAAATTCTTCATGATTATCTAGGGGTGGAGAAAATTATTTGGGTGCCACACGGAATTTATCAAGATGAAACGAATGAGCATGTCGATAATATGGTTTCCTTCGTTCGCCCTGGTGAAGTGGTGATGGCCTCTTGCTCAAATAAAGAAGACCCTCAATACCGTTATTGCCAACAAACCTATAAAGCCCTTTCTGAAGCGTGTGACGCGAAAGGAAGGAAACTCATCATCCATAAACTTCCTTTGCCAAAACCGATGTACCTCTCGGAGGAAATTGCAAGCGAACTCGTCATCTCCGACAGTACTTTGGATACAAGGGTTTCCGGTAGAAGGTTAGCTGCTTCTTATGTGAATTACTATCAGGGGAAAGATTTCATCATCCTGCCTGCTTTCGGCGTGAAAGAAGATAAAGAGGCCTATCAAATCATGAAGGGGCTCTATCCAGAGAAAATGATCCATCAAATCAATACTTATGAAATATTGCTTGGTGGCGGAAATATTCATTGCATAACGATGCAACTTCCAAAGGAGGACGAATAATGAAAGCAGCAATCACCCAATTCTCCATGTCGAAGGCTTATGAAGAGAACATTCAAAAAGCCGATAGCCTCATCCGTTTGGCAAAAAAAGAGGGGGCGGAATTAGTTCTTTTGCCAGAGCTCTTTGAAGGGCGTTATTTCTGCCAGATCGAAGATTATGATAATTTCTCTCTTGCAGAGAACTTCCAAGATTCTAAAACCTTGAAACATTTCCAAGAAATCGCCAAAGAAACGCACATGGTCTTGCCGATTTCCTTTTTTGAAAGATCGGGGAATTGTTTCTTTAACTCCTTGGCGATGATTGATAGCGATGGGAAGATTGTCGGCCTTTATCGTAAATCCCACATTCCTACCGGGGAGTGTTACGAAGAGAAGTTCTACTTCACTCCAGGGGATAGCGGCTTCCAGGTTTTCACGACTCATGTTGGTAAAATCGGCATTGGGATTTGCTGGGATCAATGGTTCCCTGAAACAGCCCGCATTCTTGCTTTAAAGGGGGCGGAGATTCTTCTTTTCCCAACCGCTATAGGATCGGAGCCTGTTTTGCCGAAAGATTCTAAGAGCCATTGGCAAAATGTCATGAAAGGCCATGCGGCTAGCAACATTATGCCTGTCCTAGCTTCCAATCGCGTTGGCGTGGAAGAAGCGAAAAACTCTTCGATGAAATTCTTCGGCTCTTCCTTTATCGCTGATCAGCATGGCGATTTCGTCACGGAGATGAACCGTGAAGAAGAGGGCATACGTGTAGCGGAATTTGACCTCAATAAGATAGCGAAGGAACGTGTTTCTTGGGGTGTTTTCCGTGACCGCAGAACGGATTTATATTCCCCTATTTTAAAGATGTCCGACGTTCAAGATAAATAAACTATGCATGCGTTGAATTAATCATTATGAAACGATCTCTTCTTCCTCTTCTTCTTGTTTCTTTAAGCTTTCTATTCTCTTCTTGCGTGAATGAGAGCTCTTTTGGCACGCCCTCTTCCTTTGAGTCTACGGAATCTTCCGAAAAGGCATCCAGTCTTGCAAGCGATTCCGATTCCTCAGAATCCCAGTCATACCCATCTTATTCTTCCGAAAAGGAAAGTGATATAGTGGAAGTTAGCGGACCCATTACCTTAAATAAGAACGATGTCATTGATTTTAATAGCTCTTCTTTTCAAAAAGGACCATATGGGTTTTCCTTTAAGAAAGCAAAGAAAAACCCCAATGGCTTTATTTCATTGGAAAAAGGAGGATGGTTTTCAAATCTCACCCCATTCTCCAAGGATATTTCGTCCATTGAGGTGTCTTTCAGCACGGCTTGCGATTATGCCTCTTTGGTAAGCAAAACCTCTTCTTTCAAAATCACCTCTCCGATGAATGGGGCGTATGAGCTTTCAAATGAAACGCCTTTTAGTTTTCAAACAAAAGGGAATTATTTTTCTTTGTATTCCCCTATTGGCGAATACGACATCAAAAGCATCCAACTGCAATTTTCCGATGTTTTAACTCCTAAGGAGAAGAGCAAAAACATTGAGATTTATACGATTAACGATACGCACGGAGCAGCCGATACGATTGTCGATTCCTCCTCAAAAAAATATCAATCCGGAATTAAGAAGCTTTCCGCTTATCTTGTGAGTGAGGAAAGAAAGAGACCTGAGGAAGTGGTCGCTCTTTGTTCTGGGGATATGTGGCAAGGCGGGATTCAGAGCAATCGTTCGCGCGGCAAATCCATGATTGACTGGATGAACGTAGCGGGATTTGAATCAATGGCCATAGGCAATCATGAATTCGATTGGAAGCCGGAAACAATTGAAGAGAATTCCTCTTTTGCCGATTTTCCTTTTTTAGGGATTAATATTCGCGACGCCAACGGCAATCGCCCTTCTTGGGCAAAGCCTTCCACTATCGTTTCTCGTGGCGGAGTCCGAATTGGGGTAGTGGGGGCAATTGGAGACGTTGCCTCTTCCATTAGCGTTTCTTCTTTATCCGGCTATTCTTTTCATTGGTCTGAGACCCCGAAAATGGTTGAAGAGGAAGCCAACCGGCTTCGTTATCAAGAAGGATGTGATATCGTGGTCCTCTCTCTTCACGGATCGAGTTCGTCGAATGCGGCGAATTGCGATCTTTGGGATGGCGTGGATGGAGTGTTGGAGGGGCACACCCATTCAAGTTACTTCTTTATCGACAAGAAAGGCGTCCCCCATGTTCAAACCTACGCAAATGGATCTAACATCCGTTCTTTGAAATTCGCCTATGATGAAAACGCGAACAAATACAAATATGTATCAAATGCGAATGTGGAAAACGCTTATCTTTCTTCTTTGGAGGACGAGCCTATGGCCAGCAAGGTTTATGACCATTACGAAGAATCCGTGTCTTCTTTAAAGAAAGAAGTCCTTTACCATACGGAAGAGGTTATTTCTAAATCGGAATTGGCTAGCTTCTCTTCTAAGTGCCTTTATGAGTATTATGAAGACAAGTACGAAGGAACAAGAAAATTCGTTGGAGCAGCGATTAATTCTGGCGCGGCTAGACAAGAGCTAAATGGCGATATCACCTATGCGGATTTGATCAACGCTTTACCATTTGAAAATGAAAATGTTTTCGTCCATATTCCTTTCAACTATTTCCAAGCGATGCAAAAAAACAGCTATTATTCAACCTATTCTAGCGATGTGAGTGACATTTCTTTTAGTCAAGAGGTGGAAATCGTTATGGTCTCTTACGTCTCCGATAAAGCAAGCGAGCAATCGAAATATCATTTCTCTTGTGACGATAGGGATGGCACCTATTATCTTTTCGATATTGTTGCCGATGCCTTTAGGGAGGGTAAATATGCCAGCTAAAAGAAGCGCTTTGATTGTTCAAGGCGGCGGGGCTAGAGGGACTTATGCGGCGGGCGTATTAAAAATCCTTTTGGAAAACGATTTTTCTTTTGATGAGGTTTATGGGACAAGCGCTGGGGCTTTGCTCGGTGTCGAATACATCACAAAAGACAAAGAGCGCCTTCTTGGGCTTATCGAAGAGCTTTGTTCTTCCAAGGGCTTCATAAAAGTGCAGAATTATTTCACGAAAGGCTCCATTTTCGACTTCGACTATTTGCTTAAAAAACTGCCAAAAGAGAAATTGCCTTTCCGTGAAAAAGAATTTTATGAATCGGAAACCGAATTCTACGCCGTGTCAGCAAACGTAAGCGAAAACAAAGTCGCTTATTTTTCTAAAAATGACCCGCATTTCATGGATGGGTTAGCTTCTTCTGCTTCCCTTCCTCCCTTTTCGAAACCAATTGAAATAGAGGGAAAAGGATATGTTGATGGAGGAGTCTTTGCTGGCGTCCCTTTTGAGAGGCCTTTAAGGGAAAACGTTTCTAAAATCGTGGTTATCTCCACGAGGGAAAAAGGCTATAGAAAAAAGGCTTTGAGCAAAGCCATTAAGGCTATATGCCGAAGGCAATATAGAAAAAATCCCGCTTTTTTGAAATCCATTTTGAATTCCTACCGTCTTTATAATGAGCAAATGGATGAAATGGATAAATTAGCGGAAGAAGGAAGGATTTTTGTTTTCTATCCTTCTTTCCCGCCTAGTGTTGGCATAACCACTCAAAACAAAGCGAAATTAGACGCTCTTTTTTCTGATGCCGAGAAAGACGCAAGAGCCTCTTTAAATGCCCTAAAGGAATACCTCTCAAAGTAAAACTTTGATAGAATAACCGGGTATGAATAAGAACGATAAGAAATTGCATCGAACGAAGAAAGGCTTAATCGACTTAAATAAGACCAAAGTTTTTCTTGTGAATAAAGAGACCTGTTTACTTGATTTCTTAAAAGAAAAGATCCCAAATCAATCCCAACATAATATTTGCCGGATTATCGCCAACCATCAAGTTGCGGTCGGTGGGGCCCCCGTCTCTCTTTTTAAATACAAACTTTACCCCGATGATGAAGTGATTGTCTCCTACAATCGCATCGCTAAGCATCAAAGAAAAGATTTGCCGATCATTTACGAAGACAAAGACATCATCGCCATCAATAAGCCAAGCGGGCTTCTTTCCATCGCCTCCGACCGAGAAAAAGGGAGGACGGCATATCGTCTAATGAGCGACTATGTCACTCAGAAAGACCGCAATGCGCGTATTTTTGTTGTTCATCGTTTGGATGAAGATACTTCCGGCGTTTTGATTTTCGCCAAGAATTGGGAGACGAAAGAAGCGCTCCAAAACAATTGGCAGGATATTGTTAAGAAACGTGGATATTATGCCATTGTCGAACCAAGTGACATTCCTGAAAAAGGACACCTTGAAGACTATTTGGCGACAGATGAAGTGACTTTTAACGTGTATGTGACGAAAGACAAGAAAAAAGGAAAGCTTTGCGTCACCGATTACAAAAAGATTACCGCTAATAAGAAATACGCTCTCTTGGATGTCAATATTTCCACAGGGCGTAAAAACCAAATTCGTGTCCAATTAGGGCATCAAGGTTTTTACATTATTGGCGATGATCGTTATGGCGACCCTTCCAATCCAATCAATCGATTGGGCCTTCACGCTTACGAATTGGACTTTACCAATCCTTTGACTCATAAAGCCTATAAACTCAATTGCCCAATCCCGCCCGCTTTCAAGAAACTTATGGCTTCTTCCGGAGAGGAAGAGATAAAAACAGATAAAAAGCAGCCGAAAGGGCGTGCTTTAGGGAGAAATCAGGAGGGGAAGAGAAGGAAAACGAATAGAAAAAAGGTGAGGATCAATGGAAATGGAAAGAGAAATAAGCGAAAATAAACCAGTGCCTTCTCTTTCGGAGCTAAGAAAAGGGAAGTGGAGCCAAACCTTTTTAGCGTGGATGCATCAGCATCTTCCGTTCTTGTTTAATATACGCTCTCTCTTTTATTATGGCCTTCTGGTTTTTGTTCTAGGGATGTTATGGTGCATCTATTCTTTAGTGAGCAACCATTTCACCCAATTTTACCCATGGACGGACTATACAGGCCAGTATGTGACTTTTACTTATTCTTTTTATGATGCGTGGCACAAGTTTTTCAAAACGGGCGTCTTTGAGCTTTATGGGACGGATACGTATTTAGGGACGGACAATATTGGCTCGAATTCCTATTACGGCCTTTTCGATCCTTTCTTAATCGTTTGCTACATCTTCCCTCGGGCAATCATTCCTCACACTTTCGTGATCGCCACCTTCTTTAAAGGGGTGGTCGGCGCGTTAGCCACGAGAGCCTATTTAAAATATCTAGGTGTCAGTGAAGGTTCTTCTCGGATTGGAGGCCTCTCTTTTGCTTTCAATGGATATTTGAATTTTATGGTAGGATTCCCATCTGTTGTTTCAATGTGTTCTGTCGTTCCCTTGGTTCTTTTGGGGATTGAAAAAGTTATTAAGGAAAAGAAAATCCTCACCCTTTCTATAGCTTTGGGGATTTTAGGGCTTATTTCTTTCTTTTTCTTGGTTGTCGTTTGCATTTTTGGTGTTTTGTATGCGATATGGAGATACCTTTGGACTATCAAAAAAAGGAATTGGAAAGAGAACATTGCCGTTCCTTTTTTGGGGATAATGGCTTTTGCCTGCGGCATTATGCTTTGCTCCTGGAGTCTTTTGCCTTCCTTAAGGGAATCTTCTCTTTCGGGAAGAACGATTTCCATTGGGGCGGCTTACTTGAATTCGCTTAAGACATCTATTGCGACTTTTGATTTCAATACGGCTTTTGCCCGTTTATTTGAACTGGTTGGCCGCCATCCTGGAAGGGAATTGCAGGGGTTAATTGGATTTTTCTATCCGACTTATGGCTACCTTGCTTTGCCGATTGCCTCCGGAATGAATGCGAATGGCGGAATTCAATATGATGCATGGGTCGCTTCGTTATTTTGCTACACCCCTTGCGTGATTCTTTTTTGGATTGCCTTCGTTTCCTCCATCCGCCGAAAGAAAATATCCCATTTGGTGGCCTTTGTTTTGATTGCTTACCTTGTCTTCACGAATTTTGCTTATTATTTCTTCTATGCTTTTACGGGGGATGGATATGGAAGATGGTATATCGTATTGGTGCCGATTATCATCTATTACGCATGTCAGGAATTAGACCGTTTGAAAGAAGAGCCAAAATGGGTTCCGATTTCTGGCGCAGCGACGTCTTTGTTTTTAGCGACCTTGACTTGGATTCTTTGCATCGTGGTTTTGAAAGACAAGACCTTTGAGACTTCCTTAACAACCTACTGGGTTACGCGTTATAGCGTTCCTTCGGTCGTTAATGGCCATTCCACTTTATGGATTGTTTATTTCCAATTGGGGATGGATTTGGCTGTTTCTTTCATCCTTCTTTTCGTGAAAAAAAGAGCAATCCTTTTAAAGACGTTAGGCGGCATCGTCATATTTGAAACCATCCTTTGGGGAAATATGTCTTTTGCCTACATGGGGACTTGGAATTATAACGGCTGGAATGGCGGGGTCGAATATCGCAACGACGTGACAGAAGCCTTTTCGAAGATCAACTCCTTTGACGGGAACGCTTTTTACCGCGCCTTTGTTGAGGGCATGCCAGAGAATAATGCTCAGGAAGTTTTTGATTTTAACGGCACTAGCAATTTCCATTCGTTGTTCAATTACGATGTCAATCAACTCGCCTTATATTCTCATATGAATCGTCACGAATATCAGTCCGCGGCTTATGAGCAAACCTATTACAACAAATCATGGTCCGCTTTTTATGGCAACAAGAGAATTGGTGCCGATGTTGCTTTCAATATTAAGTATTACGGGGTCAAACGTGAGGGCTATGGCGATTGGGAGAACTGCAACGTCAATCCAGAGATATCCAAATATCTGAACACGGATAATGTTCCTTGGGATTCGACCTTAGTTTATGGGGACGCTTCCACGAAGGTGCGAGTCTACCGCTCTTCGCTAGTGGATGAAAATAGTTTTGGCCATGCTGTGGACGAACTTTATAAAGAAAACCGGGATCCTTCTTCCACCTATGTCGATGATTTCTATAGCGGGAATTCTTCCACCTATGAAACTTTCAATGAGATCAACCGCAATGAAGAAGTCTACACCAAAGGGGCTATCGTGAAAGATGAAGACGTGGATGCCCTTCTTAGCGAAGGTTTTGCTTTTTCTTCCGCCCCCGCCAAGTCATCCCTTTTGAAATCCGTTTCTTTGAAAAAGACAATCTATCGTCATGAAGATACGAATTTCTTAGGATTTAGCAGCAAGGACAATAAAACCTACGGACCAGCCTATTTCTTGAACCATTCTGAGAGCAAAAGAAACACAGGGGTAAGCTATGTCCCGGATTATGAGACGGTCGTATTCACTCCAAGCGATGGGTCAAAATATTTCAATTCGGATCCCAGCGGAGCGTATTTCTCTTTTCTTTACAACTTCAGCAATTTAACGAAGACGCGTATCTATTTAATCGGTGATTATACGGATGATAACGGAAAAACCTATGAAGATCAGCTTTTATCCTATGATTACAACACGATGACCGCTTACCAATCTAGAAAGGTCGGAGGAGCCTCTTCCGCGGATGTTTTCGGCTTCTATCCAAAAGGAAGGGTCAAATATATTTGCCTTAACGCAAAGCCAAGCGATTATTCCAACCCTGGGAAGGAGAATGAAGCCGCAAGCATTTCTTCTAGCTATGGCTTATATGTTGCCAATCGTTCTGACGTGGAAGAGTTCTACAATAAGTATAAGAGTGAAAACTATGCTTTAAAGGATGTAGAGTATTCGACAAACAAAGCCACTTTCTCTTCTAATTTCGATTCGAAGAAAGTGGTTGTAACGACACTTGGATATGATGCGGGATGGAAGGTTTTCGCTCATTTTGAAGACGGTTCCTCCAAAGAATGCCAAACTCTTAAGCTAGATGGAGGTTTTGTTGGTTTTATTGCCCCTCAAGGCAAGGTTTCCTATGTGATGAAATACCAAACCCCTTATTTGAAAGAGGGCGCTATCCTTGCTAGCCTTGCCGTCCTTTCTCTTGCTACATATGCCGTCGCTAGATTTATCTACCAAGTCAAAAAGAAAGAAAAAGAACTGGCTTAGTTTTTCCAGTTCTTTAAATAGATGTCGTATACGCGATTTTTCGGCAAAGAATATTGCTTTGATACCTCTTTTATGGCATCCTTGCTTTTCCTTTCTTTGAGGGCTTCAGAAAGATAGGATTTGATATCTTCATCGCTTATTTCCTTGGCTTTTTCTTTCGCTCCTTCAACGACGATTACCATTTCTCCAATGAGGGTATCGGGAGGCAATTCGGATAATTCAACAAGCTTTCCACGGATGAATTCTTCGTGTTTCTTTGTCAATTCCCTTGCCAAACAAGCCTGCCTATCTTTTCCTAATATGGCAGCCATATCTTTTAAGGTATCTTCGATTCGATGCGGAGATTCATAGAAAATGATGGTGTCGCGGAAATCCTTAAGGGATTCCAGTTCTTTCTTGCGGGTGGAAGGCTTGCTTTCAAGAAAGCCATAGAAATAGAAATGCTTACTGGGGATTCCCGAACAGACGAACGCGCATAGCCCGGCGTTTGGACCGTTTACGGCGGATACTTTGAAGCCCGCTTCAAGCACCTTTCTTGCAAGCCTTTCGCCTGGATCGGAAATGATGGGGTAGCCCGCATCGGACATGTAGGCGATTTTCTTGCCCTCTTTCATAAGGGAAAGAATCCTTTCGGATGCTTTCTCTTCATTATGCTCATGGCAGGAAATCAAGGGCAACTCAATTCCGAATCTCTTTAATAGCAAGCCGGAGTTTCTCGTATCTTCGCACGCCACGTAATCCATCTCTTTTAAAACAGAGATGGCCCGCGAGGAAAATTCCTCAAGATTTCCAATTGGGGTTGCAATCAAATATAGAAGAGGCGTGTCTCCTTGAAAATTCAATTCTCGTTTAAGCATTTTTGTTCTTTGCTTGTTGCTGGTTGCCTTGATTGTTCGGCTTTTGGCTATTGCCTTTGTTAGGACGTCTATTATTGTTATTGTTTCTTCTTATCTCAGGACGGCGGCCATTACCGCTTTCTTTCTTTTGGGGGAATGGCTTATCCAGAGGTTTTTTAAAAGTTTGGGGGCGATAATTCGGATGAAGGATTTTGTTATATTCGTCCAACGTTATGAATTGGACGTCTTCCTCGTTTGCAAGTTTGATGCTACGGGACATGATATTAAAGGAAGAAACGGCATAATCCCCTGTAGGCAAATGAATTTTATCACCGATTTTTGGGAAAGATTTCTTGGCTTCGGTATACATATCGTCTTCATATAGAAGGCAACATTTCAGCCTCCCGCATTGTCCGGAGAGTTTTGGGATGTTTAGGGTAAGCATTTGATTTTTTGCGCGTGAGATCGAAATGCCATCAAAGGATTTTAGGAAGGTTGAGCAACAAAGAGGCAAGCCACATATCCCCATTCCGCCAACGGCTTTGGCTTTATCCCTTGGGGCAATTTGATGAAGTTCGATACGGCATCTTAATTGGGAGGCAAGGACTTTTAAAAGCTCACGGAAATCAACTCTGCCATCAGCCGTATAGGTCATGGTTATCTTTGATCCATCCAAGGTGTATTGAGCATCGATAAAAGACATGCCGAGATTTAGTTTCTTGGATTCTCTTTCCGCGATTTGCAAGGAGACCTTGGCTTGTTTTTTCGCTAACTCATAGTCTTCTAAATCATCGGGATTGGCTTTGCGGACAACGGCTTTTAACTCTAACTGGGAGCGATACATTTCCATGCTCATTGGGGTGGAGGTCACAATGCCCATTTCAAAGCCAGAAACCGTATCGACAATGACATAATTCCCAATTTCCAATGAGGGATCGTTTGTGCCAAAGAAATAGGATTTCTCCCCATTTGGAAAACGCACAGGGACGAAGTGTGTGAAGTTTTTAATCATAGATTTTCCTCCGTGATGTAAAGAAATAAATGCATCAAAGCCAAAGAGGAATTGATGTTGGTATTAAGAATACTACGAATTTTGAGTATTTCGGCAAGGGATGAACCTAAATGAGGCAAGGTATTGGCCAAAATCGTGATTTTTTGAATGTATGAGGTTAAGGAAACGCTTTGCTTTTCCTGCTTTGATAAGGCGTCTTTAAAAGCCAAAGCAAGCAAATCCAAATAATTCTGCATATTCACAAAAGAGGAAGAGGATTTCTTTTTGGCTTCGTTTAAAGCGGGCAGGATGCCGCTTTCAAAGACAAAAATGGCAGTAGCGGAATCTTTTGAAAGGGCGTCTAATGTCCTTAACCAAAGGTCTTTTAAGATGAGATAACCTTCATCCATGCTTTTTTCTTTGAGGATGTCGGCGTTGTTGAAAAAATGAACCAATAACTCAGCATCTTCCTCTTTGACCCCGTTTTCGATTGCTTCTTTTTTGATAACGTCCTTCGGAATGAGCAGCATTCTTAATTTCTCGCAACGGGATAGAATCGTCGGTAAGACTTTCGTTTCGTTTTCCGTTGTCAAAAAAGCGTAGGTGTTTGCAGGTGGCTCTTCTAGGAATTTTAGCAAGGAGTTGATGGCCTGAACGTTCATGTTTTCAACTAAGTTGATGATATAGATCATGATGCCTTTGGCTTCTAGAGGCGTTTTGGAGAAGTCGCCAACGATTTCTTGAACATCGCCTTTTTTGATTTGCCCCTCTTTTCCGTCAAGAAGGATAAAATCGGTGTAGGTATGGTGGCTGATGCGTTTGCAAGAGAGGCATTCGTCGCATGCCAGAGGATTTGGATGATCGCACAATAAAGACTTTGCCAAATAGGTCGCCGTTTCCAAAAGAGGAACGCCTTTTTCCCCCGAAAGAAGATAGGCGTGGGAGATTCTTCCGCTTTCGAGAGCGTTTTTAAAGGTTTGGAATACCAAAGGCTGATAAGTTTGCAAATAGTCTTGGAATCTCATGCTACTTTAGCCTCTTATCAATTTCTTTCATAACGTCTTCATAGACGCTTTCTCTGTCTTTTGAAGCATCGATAATGACATAACGTTTTGGGAATCGCCTTGCCAATTCTAAGAACGCATTCCTTACGGCGTGGTGGAACGGGAGCTTTTCCACATCGAGCCGGTTGACCTCTCTTCCGGCGTTTATGGCAATTCTTTTTAAACCTTCTTCGGGAAGGAGATCGAAAAAGAAAGTGATATCCGGTTCCAATCCTTCTGTCGCATATTGGTTCACTTTGTAGATCTCATCGATTCCTAAGCCTCTTGCTCCACCTTGATAGGCTAAAGAGGAATCCAAAAAACGGTCGCAAATAACGACTTCCCCCTCTTTTAATGCAGGGAGAATCTTTTGAACGACATGCTGACGACGGGAAGCGGCATAAAGCAAGGCTTCCGTTCTTGGGTCCATATCGGTGTTTCTTTTGTCTAGGATAACGTTTCTGATTTCTTCGGAGATAGGGGTTCCGCCCGGTTCTCGGGTAAGGAGTACGGTTTTGCCTTTTTCCTCTAAGGTTTTAGCCACATGTTGGATGCATGTGGTCTTTCCCGATCCTTCTCCTCCTTCAAATGTGATAAACATAATTAAATTTTCTTTCTCCCCTCAAAGGCTTTTGTTAATGTGAGCGGATCCGCATAATCTAGCGATAAGCCCATAGGCAAACCGTAGCCCAAACGGGTGACGTTTGTTTTTCCTTCAAGGAGCTTTGCGATAAATAAGGCGGTCGTCTCTCCCTCAATCGTTGGGGAGGTGGCCAATATGACTTCCTGAATGTTATTTTCTTGCACCCTTTTCAAAAGAGAGGCAATACGTAAGTCTTCTGCGCCGATCCCTTTCGCTAAATTGATAGAACCGCCAAGAATATGATAGATTCCCTGAAAGGAATTCATCTTTTCGATGGCGATAACGTCCTTCATCTCACTTACAACGCAAATAAGGCGATGATTTCTTGTAGGATCAAGGCAAATATCGCACTTTCCTTCGTTTTCGGTGTACATTCCGCATTCAGGACAAGGGTGTACCCGTTCGGTGAGATTGTGGAGAGCCCTCGAGAATTCCTCGCGGTCCTCATCTTTGAAATTCAAGACGGCATATGCCATTCTTTCGGCGGATTTAACACCCACGCCAGGCAATTTGCTAAAGGAATCGATAAGAGCTTGGATGGAGGGTAATTCTTTCATTAAAACAAACCGCCGCTGCGTCCGGTGATTTCCTCGTCGATTTTGTTGTTTGCTTCTGTGATTTGGTCGATGGCTTCGTTAATGGCGGCAATGATGGTGTCTTGAACCATCTCTGCATCGTCGGGATTCAAGGCGTCTTTATCGATGCTGATGGATTTCACTTTCTTGTCTCCGGTTAATACGACGGTGACCAAACCCGCCTTTTCGACGGTAAATTCTTTGGCGTCTAGCTCAGCGTGAGCTTTTTGAAGCTGACGTTGCATTTTTTGTGCTTGTTGAAGCATTTGTTGCATTTGGTTCATATTGGTTCTCCTTTGTTTTTATTTAGGTAAGACGAGTGTAACCTCGTTTTTCTTTGGTAATTGGGACAATTGCTGCATCGAGAAGAAACTATTCTGAATTCTGGTCTGAACTTCTGGATCGATGGCATAAATGAAGACCTTTCGTCCTAGAAGCGCTTGTAGCAATTCTTGTAAAGGTTGTTGGTTGGCAACGATGTTTGCTTTCTTGGCTTTGCTTTGCAGGCGGTAAGACAATATAAGGGCATCGTGGCATAAAGCATACGGCTTTCCCTCCGAAAGAAGATTTGCCAAGGCGCCGATTTTAGGATCGGTGCGGAGGGGCTCAAGGCGTTTCCAGGATTGCACTAAAGCAGTACGTTCTGCCTTGTCCGCAAGAATCATGATGTTAATGAGCTGTTTATCCTCAATATTGAATTGAACGCCTTCGCTAGCGATATTCGGTCTTTGAATTTTCGAAGTGTCCAATGGGGTGAGAGGCTTTGCCGGAACGGGTGCTATTTTAGGAACAGCGGGGGTCGGCTTTGTTGCATCGATAGGATGGTCTTCTTCGAAAAGCCATTCTGGGGCTTTTGGAGTGGAAACCGATACAGGGGTCGGCTCTTTTTTAACAGGAGTGGGGTTTGATGGAAGAACGCGTTTGGCAGGAGCCACAACTTTAGGCTCTTCTTTCTTGATTGGCTGAGGGAGTGAGGCTTCCTTGGTTTCATCTTGCTTCGAAGCGATTCTTAAGAGAGTGAGCTCGAAAAGAGAGCGAACATCAGAGACGTTTTTGAAATCGTTTTGGGTGTTGATGAATTCCCCCAGCATGGAATTACAATCTTTCGGGCCAATCTTTTTGGATAGTTCCTTTGCGTCTTCGATGGACAATTCTTCCATCAATGAGGCATCACTTGTTTTTTCAAAGATAAGCAAGTCCTTTAGGAAAGTGATAAGCTCAGCGACAAGACGCCTAATATCAATGCCGCCCGCCAAATACGCTTCGGCTTTTCCGACGACTCTAGCAACATCACCGGCCTTCAAAGACAAAAGAAGATCGACTTTTTCCGCATCCGAAGCAAGTCCGTAAATGGCCAAGACATCCTGCTCATATAATGAGGAAGAGGAATAGGCCAAGACTTGGTCCAAAATGGATAAAGCGTCACGCATGCCGCCGTCGGATAGTTTCATGACGAGACGCAAAGCTTTTTTGTCGAATGTCGCATTTTCTTTTTGCAAGATTTCGATGAGCTTCTTTTCCATGTCTTCTTCCGGAATTTTCCCAAAATCAAAACGTTGGCAGCGGGAAAGGATCGTAGGCAACACCTTATATGGTTCGGTGGTGCAAAGAATGAAGATAACTCTCTCTGGAGGCTCCTCGATCGTTTTTAAGAGGGCGTTAAAGGCCGCATCCGTCATCATGTGGACTTCATCGATGATATAAACCTTATATCTGCCCTTAATTGGCGCATAAGTGACTTTTTCAATCAGCTCCCTTACTTGATCAACACCGTTGTTTGAGGCCGCATCGATCTCTATTACGTCCGGATGGGTCCCTTCCGAAATAGAAACGCAATTAGAGCAATGATTGCATTGTTTGCCAACACCCTCTTCACAATCTAAGGCCTTGGCTAAAAGACGGGCCATGGTTGTCTTCCCCGTGCCACGCGGCCCGGCGAAAAGATAAGCGTGGGCAAGTTTGTCGTTTGCCAACGCATTTTTCAAAGTTCTGACGATGACGCTTTGGCCAGCAACCTCATCGAAAGTCTGAGGACGGTATTTTAAATAAAGAGCTTTGTATGACATATTTTTATTTCCGTCTTCTATTATATCTTTTTCTTTCTATTCTAACTAGTTAGAACAGCTCTTTTCTCGCCTATCTAGATTGCCTCCTTTATGATAAAATAGCCGCGTTTGGAGAAGTCATTTATGGAAGAGAGCATGCGTAAAAGGTTAGAAGTCATCAAGAAGAGACATGAAGAAATTGATGAAGAATTAGCGGACCCTTCCATTGGGGATGACGTTATGCGCCTTACGAATCTTTCAAAGGAAAGAGCTTCTTTGGAAAAACCATATGAGGCTTTTTTGAAATATGAGAAATTAGAAAGCGACGCTAAGGATGCCTTGGAGCTGATTTCTTCGGGGGATGATCCGGATTTGGTTGAGACTCTTAAAGAAGAAAGAAAAACTATGCTTAACGAAATGGAAAAGATGGAAGAAGACTTGAAAGTCGAACTGATTCCAGTCGATCCCAATGATAGTAAAAACATCATCGTTGAAATCCGTGGAGCGGTTGGCGGAGATGAAGCCAACATTTTTGCCGGCGATCTTTTCCGCATGTACACCCGTTATTGCGAAGAGCAAGGCTGGAAACTTCAATACATCGATGGGGAAGAAGGCGCCTCGGGAGGATATTCCTATGTTTCTTTCATGGTGAAGGGGGAAAACGTATATTCCAAATTGAAATTTGAAAGCGGCGCCCATCGTGTTCAACGCGTTCCTAAGACAGAAGCCTCAGGGAGAATCCACACTTCAACGGCGACTGTATTGGTCATGCCTGAAGCGGAGGAAGTTGATGTTAAGATTAACCCAGCGGATTTGAAAATCGATACGTACCGTTCTCAAGGCGCTGGCGGCCAAAACGTTAATAAAACGGAATCCGCCGTTCGCGTCACACACATTCCTACGGGGATTGTTGTCTCTTGCCAAACCGAAAAGGCCCAGCTTCAAAACAAAGAAATCTGTATGCGCATGATTCGCGCCAAGGTCAAAGACTATTATCAATCTTTAGAAGATAATGCGCGTGACAGCGAAAGAAAGCTTAAAGTCGGCACGGGCGAGAGAAGCGAAAAGATTAGAACTTATAATTATCCGCAAAACCGCGTCACCGACCATCGCATTGGCTTTACAACCAATACATTAGATAGAGTAATGGAAGGCGAGTTAGAGCCAATTATCGATGCCTTAATTCATTATGACCAAGAGCAAAAGCTCTTAGAAAGCGGTATGAAAGATGCCCAGCATTGATGAAGCTTTAAAAGAAGCGTGGAAGTATGGCAAAGAGAAAGGGGTGGAGCCAATCGATCTTCGCCTTATGGTGATGAAAGATGAAAATCTCCCTGAACAAATTGACGTTTTAATTAACAAAGATAAAGAGATGAGAAATTACTCTCTTTTTCAAAAACAATACCATCAATTGATTGACGATGACATGCCTGTCGAATACATCCTTCATGAAGCCGATTTTTTAGGTCAGAAATTATACGTTGATGAGAACGTTTTGATTCCTCGGGGAGAAACGGAGGAAATGATTGCTAGGCTTTCTGAGAAAATAGGCGATTTCTACGATCCAAGAAATTATCTCGTTTGCGGTGATGTCGGCACGGGGAGCGGCTGCATCCCTCTGGCCATTAAATCCTATTTCCCTAATTGGCTATGCGTGGCAAGCGATATCTCCTCGAAGGCTCTTGAGGTGGCGAAAAGAAATTTTCGTGCTAACAACATCAACGTTCAAACTCTTTTGGGAGATGCCTTAACGCCCTATATCGAAAACAAGATTAATTTGGACATCATCATCTCCAATCCGCCCTATATCCTAAATGAAGATGATGCTCAATCCTCAGTCAGGAAATATGAGCCTGCAAGCGCTTTGTGGCTGGATAAAAATCATTCTGTTTATGAGTCAATATTTAGAGATTACAAAAAAGTGAAAAAGGGCGACATCCTTATGGTATTTGAAATCTCTCCGGATTTGCAAGAATGGCTTGTTTCTTTAATGAAACGCTATATGGACAAGCCCGAATATCATTTTGAAAAAGACCTAAATGGTTTCGTTCGTTTCTTATTTGTCTATGAGGAGTGAAAAATATATCAGTATGGAATATTTGGATCAAAAAAACGTAAAATCAGCTGTAAAAGTCCTTCGAAATGAAGAAATTTTAGCCTTACCAACAGAAACGGTCTACGGTGTTGCGGTTATTTACGATTCAAAAAAAGCCTTTGATGAACTTGTTAGGACAAAGCAAAGAGCACCCGAAAAACCATTTGCTCTTGCTTGTGCGAGCGTAGTGGATTCTTTTGCTTATATTGAGGTTGATGAAGCAAGTAAAAGAGTGATGGAAACCTTCCTTCCAGGTGAGTTAACTGTTTTAGTCAACGCAAAAAAAGATTTACCCTGGCAGGTCACCTTGGGAACAAACGTGATTGGAATTCGTGTCCCAGCTTATCCTTATATCAAGGAGCTCCTTACGGAATTAGGGAAGCCGATCCTTTTGACTTCCGCTAACATTTCCGGCCAGCCTACTTCCCGTTCCTATGATGAAGTGCTTTCTTATTTCGATCATAAGATTGGCGGAATCGTAAAAGGCGAGTGCACCTCTAAGGTTGCCAGCACGATCGTGAATTTATCCAATCCCGGGAAAATTACTTTGGTACGTGAGGGGCCAATCCCCTTTGATAAAATTAAACAGGTTTGGGAGGGAAAGAAATGAAAATCGCATTAGGAAGCGATCACGCGGGTTTCGATTTAAAGGAAGCCATTAAAAAACATCTTTTAGAGAAGGGATATGATGTCCTTGATGAGGGAACGTATACGGCCGAGAGGGTTGATTATCCGGATTATGGGGCAAAAGTCGGAAGGGCGGTCGCTAAAAAAGAGGCGGACTTTGGCATCGTTTGTTGCGGGTCTGCTGAAGGAATATCCATTTCGGCAAATAAAATCAAAGGCATTCGTTGCGGGATTGGCTATAACGACGACGTCTCCAAGCTTCTTCGCCAACATAACGATGCCAATATGATTGCTTTTGCAGGGCGTTTTATGAGTGTTGAGGATGTTTTGCCACGCGTTGATTTGTTTCTGTCCACGCCTTTTGAGGGCGGAAGGCATACCGCTCGGATAGAGAAAATTTCCGCTTTAGAAAAACAGGATTAGAAAACGATTTGCTCTCCTAAGGAGAGCTTTCTTTTCTTAATACGCTTTCTATTAATCCCTTAAAGTGATAACCTTGTTGTGGTAAGAAGTTATGAAAAAAATTACAAGAGAAGTATTAAAGGATGCCGCGAATCGTTTGCTTTTCACCATGTCTGATGAGCAATATGAAACGTTGGAAGACGAGTTTAAAACATTGATTAAGCAAATGGAGAAGATTGGTGAAATCCCTGACTTAGATCAGTATGAGCCGATGACTTTTCCTTTCAATTGCGAAACCTCCTATCTTCGCGAGGACGTTCCTGAAGAGCCTCTTCCTAGGGATGTCGCTTTAAAGAACGCAGGCAATAAGCAAGACAATCAGATCAAATTGCCAAAGGTTGTGTTATGAAGTATTTAGATTTATCCATTAAAGAGCTTCACGAAGCGCTCGTTAAAAAAGAAGTCACTCCTCTTGAATTAACCGAGGAAGCTCTTGAAAGAGCCCATTCTAATCAAGATAATGCGTTTGAGTTCATTGACGAGGAAGGTGCAAAAGCTTTCGCTTCTTCTTTGAAAGAACCCGAGGAAGATAATCCTTTATGGGGCATTCCTTTTGTTGCGAAGGATAATTTCTCTACGAAAGGAATTCCTACAACTGCATCCAGCAACATTTTAAATGGATATGTGCCTGTTTTTGACGCTACCGTCATTAGCAAATTAAAAGATCATAAGGCAATCATGATCGCCAAAGCCACCCTAGACGAATTGGCTATGGGCGGAACTGGAACGACAGGCCATTTAGGAAAGACTTTTAACCCATATGACCCCACCCATAAACATGAGGTTGGCGGCTCCTCTTGCGGAAGCGCGGTTTCGGTTGCAGCCGGTATCGTTCCTTTTGCATTAGGCTCCGATACAGGCGACTCCGTTCGTAAGCCTGCTTCTTATGCGGGTCTTGTTGGCATGAAACCAACCTGGGGAAGAATCTCCCGTTATGGCTTGTTCCCTTTTGCCCCTTCTTTAGACCATGTTGGGTATTTCACTAGGGACGTTTACTCTTCTGCCGTTTTGCTTTCCGTTTTAGCAGGCCGCGATTTACATGATTCCACCTCCTCTACAAAACCAGTGGAAAATTACGTGGAAGATTTAGATAAACCAGTTAAAGGGATGCGTATTGCCGTCATTCAGGAGATTTATGATTCCTTGACTAACGAGGAATTAAAAAAGCATTTCGATTATTCTTTAGAAAAGCTAAAAGAAATGGGAATTGCGGTGGATTTTGTGAAATTTGGAATTAAATTGTTGGAATCTCTCTATGCGACATATATGGTTATTTCCTGCGCAGAAGCCACTTCAAACGACGCTAATCTCGATGGTATTAAATTTGGTGAATTCAAAGGTGGAAAAACCTATCAGGAAGTTATGTTTAACGCTAGAAACCAAGGTTTCTCTGAGCTGATTAAGCGCCGTTTTGTCATCGGCTCTTATTGCTTGATGAGCGAAAATCAAGAAGAATTGTTCCTACGTGCTCAAAGGAACCGCGCCAAGATCGTTGAAATGGTGAATTCTATTCTGAAGGATTACGATTTCATTTATGTTCCTGCAGCCCCAAATGCCGCGCCGACCTTTGACGCCGCAAGCGATCGCTTAAGCGATGAATATCTTATTGCCGACAACCACCTTTGCCTTGGCAATTTCGCAGGATTACCCTCCATTACTTTGCCTCTTTTCTTCCAAGATGGCCTTCCAATCGGAATTAATTTCATGGGTAGAGCTTTCGAGGAAAAGAAACTTTTCCAGATTGCGAACGCATTTGAGAAATTAAGCGGTTTGAAGGACGTTAGCGTCCTTAATAAGAAGGAGGGCAATTTATGAATTTTGAAGCGGTTATCGGTCTAGAGATCCACGTTCAGCAAAAAACCAAATCCAAGATGTTTTCTGCGGCCCCAAATTCTTTCTCCCGTGATCCGAATACGCAGGTTGCCCCACTGGATATGGCCTTTCCTGGGACGATGCCAGTCGTGAATAAACAAGCGGTCATCAATGCCATTCGTGTGGCAAATGCCTTACATATGGAAATTGATCATACGCTGTATTTTGACCGTAAAAACTATTTCTATTCCGACCTTCCAAAAGGCTTCCAAATCACTCAGCAAAGAAGACCTATCGGTAAGAATGGTTACGTTATGGTTGATACTCCTAATGGAAAGAAACGCATCGGAATCGAACGGATCCATATGGAAGAGGACACATGCAAACAAGAGCACTTCATGGATTATTCCTTATTGGATTACAACCGTGCTGGCGTCCCTCTTTGCGAAATTGTTTCCTTGCCCGAGATCTCTAACGGCGTAGAAGCAAGGGAATATGCAGAGGCTATCCGTAACATTGTTGTTTATTCCGGAACGAGCGATGGCAAGATGGAAGAGGGATCCATGCGATGCGACACGAATATTTCGCTTCGCCCATACGGCCAAAAAGAATTTGGAACCAAGGTTGAAATCAAGAACATCAACTCTTTTAAAAACATCGAATTGGCCATCGAATATGAAATGAAACGCCAATCTCAGCTTCTTTTGCAGGGGATTCCGATTCAACAGGAAACAAGACGCTGGGATGAAGCGAGCGGGAAGACCGTTTTAATGCGTGTTAAGACGGATGCTGTCGATTATAAATATTTCTGCGAGCCAAATATCACCCCAATCCATTTATCCGATGAATTTGTGCAGAAGGCGATCGATACTTGTCCGGAATTATACGATTCCAAAAAAGAAAGATATCTAAAAGCAGGCCTTTCCGATGCTGATACGAATGTCATTTTGGCCAATCCAAAAATGGCGGCCTATTTTGAAGAAGGCCTAGCGAAAGTTAAAAACGCGAAGGACTTGGCCAATTTCTTGATTGTTGAAATCAACTCCTATCTTAATAAGCACGAAATGGGGATTGAGGATTTGAAGCTATCTCCTTTAACACTTGGTGAAATCGTTTCCTATCAGGAAAATGGCGGCTTATCCCATAAGCAATGCACTGATATTTTAAATAAGGTCTTGGAAGAGGGCTGTAGCCCCGAAGAGGCAAAGAATGCCCTTCATATCGTTGCACAAGTTTCGGATTCTTCCGTTATCATGGGGTTTGTGAATGATGTTTTAGACAAAAACCCTCAATCCATTCAAGATTTTAAGAACGGCAATCAACGTGTTCTTGGCTTCTTAGTTGGCCAAATTATGAAAGCCAGCCATGGCAAGGTGAATCCTGCTGAGGTATCCAAAGCTTTGCGCGAGGAGTTAGGCAAAAGATGAAAGATGTAGAGCTTACAAAACTAAAAGAGTTCTTAGAGAAAGCTTCCTCTTTTGAGCTGCCTTCTTATGATTATTTGCCGACTGTTCCTCTTTATATGGAACAAGTGATTTCCTACGTCAATTCCATTCTTGCTCCATTAAGCAACGATGATAAGCAACTATTGACTTCTTTCATGGTGAATAACTATGTCAAAGCCAAAATTATTGCCGAACCGGAGAAGAAGAAATATAACGTCGATCATCTTGGCTATTTGCTTGCCATCACCTTGCTCAAAAATGTTTTGAATATGTCAGATATCGCTTTGATTATCGGCATGGATAAAGATGTAACAACCGATAAAGCCGTCCTTTATCGCTTTTTCCGTACGATGTCATCTGACATTTTTAAAGATGTTGGAGGCAGAGCAAGGACAAGAATCGATCGTTTCGTAGATACTTATGAAAAGCAAAAAGAGGCAGACCCTAATAAAGCAGAGAAACATTTAGATGATTCTATTGGTTTGATTGCTTTAAGAATGTCCATACAAGCCACTACTTATCAACTTATTTCACAGGCTCTTTTTGGCTACTTGAAGAATGCCGAGATCAATTCGGAGAAAAAAGAAAGCCCAAAGAAAGCAAAAGGTGAGATTCGTCGCGAAAGAAAAGAGGCGAAAAGAGCAGAACGCCGTGCTTCCCACGATAACAAAACAGAGGTATCAGCAAAGGAGAATAAAGAATGAAAAAAATATTGGTCACTGGCGGCCTAGGCTTCATTGGAAGCGAAACGGTCATCAGCTTAATCCAAAATGGCTATGATCCGATTGTCGTTGACGATTTGTACAACGCAAAATTGGCAGTTTTAGATCGTATTCAAACCATCACTGGAATCCGTCCGAAATTCTATCAAATTGACGTTAAAAACGAAGAAAAAACAGAGATTATTTTTCAAGAAAATAAAATTGATTCCATCATTCATTTCGCTGGCTACAAAGCGGTTGGCGAATCCGTTTCCAAACCGATCGAATACTATGAGAATAACTTAGAAACTCTTATTGTCATCGTTAAATTAATGAAGAAATACGGAGTCAAAAACATTATTTTCTCCTCGAGCGCGACAGTTTATGGCGTTCCCAAAAGGGTCCCTCTCTATGAATCCGATCCAGTCGCGGATGCAACCAATCCGTATGGTGAGACGAAAGTCATGATTGAAAGAATCTTAAAAGACGTCCATTTCGCCGATCCTTCTTTCAATATGGGCATCCTACGTTATTTCAATCCGATTGGCGCCCATCCATCGGGACTTCTTGGAGAAGACCCAAATGGAATTCCTAATAATCTATTGCCCTATGTGTCTCAGGTCGCTATTGGGAAATTAGATTACGTCCGCGTTTTCGGGGATGATTATCCGACGGTTGACGGAACGGGTGTCCGTGACTATATTCACGTTGTGGATTTGGCCAACGGCCATGTTGCAGCTTTGAAGAAGCTCGAAGAAAACCCCGGTTATGTCATTTATAACTTAGGAACAGGAAAAGGAACTTCCGTTTTAGAGCTGATTCACGCTTTCGAAAAGGCAAATGGCGTTCATATCCCATATAAAGTGGTTGCAAGACGTGCTGGGGATGTCGCGGAAAATTACGCTGATTGCACGAAAGCCTTCAATGAACTTCATTGGAAAGCGAAATATACGATTGAAGACGCTTGCAGAGACTCCTATAACTTCCAAAAGAATAACCCAGAAGGCATAAAATAGGGGCTTTAGAAAACCATTTTTCGTCAAAAAAACAAGAAAAGTAGGCTTGTAGCCTACTTTTTTCTTTAACTATGCAAAGGTTTGATTTTGCGTCCTGCATTAGATGTTTTTGGCTTGCCTGCGAGCTCAAAGGGAATTTTTCCCTCTTTTACGCATTGTTTTAAAAAGATGTTAACAGCGGTACTCATAGACATGCCGATTTCATTGAATAGCCTTTGTGCGTCTTCTTTTAGATCTTCATCAACCCTTATTGTAACAATCGTTTTTTCCATAAATTTCCATTTCCGTATTAAATATACAATACAAACGCTATACAAACAACATTAAAAACATATAAAAGACATACAAAAACTATACATTTAATTTAAATTCCCTCGTAGGAATGAATATCAAAAAGGAAAAGGCTATAATGCAGTAAATCAAGAAAAAGGAGTTCTTAATGGAAGTCTTCAGCGTCAAAGTAGGAAACTGGGTTCAAAAAGGAAATTCTTGGAAAGCGGAACCTTCAACGTCTAACCTCGTCTTTATGACAGGCATGCAAGAGCATTCTGAAAGGTATGACCATCTTGCAAGATATCTAAATGGTTTTGGAATTAGCGTTTATGCGCTCGATGCTGTAGGGCAAGGGCTGAATGCGCCTCACCCTGAAGATCAGCAGAAGTGGTTTAAAGGGGCGTTTGATATCAATGTCTCAGCCGCCCATCAAAAAGTGATGGAGCTAAAGGAAGAGACGAAACTTCCAACTTTTCTTATGGGCCATTCTATGGGCTCGTTTATGACGCAACGTTATCTTGAACTTTTTCCGGATAGCGCGGATAAGATCGTTATCTGGTCTTCTAATGGCCCTCGAAGGATGAAAATGGCTTTCGCATATTTGCTTGCCTCTCTTCTTACCAATAAACACAATTGGGATAAGCCTTCCAAATTCATCTCAAATGCCAGTTTCGGCCCTTATGCTCGTTCGGTTAAGAATCGTAAAACGGACGTGGATTGGCTTTCTTATGATGAGGAAAACGTAAAGGAATATCTTGCTGACCCCTATTGCGGGGCTATGAATACCCATGGGTTCTGGAAAGAATTTCTGAGAGGCATGAATGAGCTCTATAAAAAGAAAAACTTAAAGAAAGTTTCCAAAAATGAGAAAATCCTAATTGTGGCAGGGGAAGAAGATCCCGTCGGAGAGATGGGAAAGGGTCCTAGGCGGTTAAAGGAAATGTATGAAAAACTTGGCGTTAGGAACGTCACGATCTTTATGTTTCCTCATATGCGCCATGAGATTCATAATGAGACTGACAAACATTTAGTTTATAAGGTATTGTCCGATTTCCTTGTCGACTAGCTTTATGGAAAAAACGAACACCAAAATAAATAAGCGCTACTTTCTGGCTTTCGTTCTCTCTGCGTTGTTTTTGTGCGCCGTTTCTTTCTTTTTTGAAGGAAGGTCATTTGACGGGCATAAGGTCAACGGCTTTTTCACGAACTATGAGTTTCTTTTTTCGGCTCTCGCTTTGCTTATACTGAACGTCACGATTTTGGTATTTGCCCGAAGAAGCTTTGGCGTGAAGATGTGCTGGTGGCTTTTTGGTTTTTGCCTCTTTTTCTTCTTTGTTTCTTCTATTGCCGTAATTTTTTATCGTGGGGTGAGATACAATGGGGAGCTTATTGGGCAAATTGATGCGGTGGATAAATTGCGTCTGTTGCTGCAAGCCTTTTTGCTGTTCTTTTCCCTTTATGAGATTATCGCCATCATTCCTAAGCTTTTAAGTGGCAGAAGGACCATTCGTCTCATCTTTTTCATTGCTGTTGTCTCCGGGTTTGTTTCTACGATTTATTCTTTTGTTCATGAGAATTCTTTCTATGCCGCTTTCTTTAATGGCAGTTTGACTTTTGATGGCTATAGCGTTCCTATAAGCTATACGAGCAATCGAAACGTATACGCGGTTGTTTTGTTTTTCGCTTTGGCTGGTGAAGGCTTTTTGGAAATGGAAAGACCTCATTGGTGGAGATGGTTCATCATGCTCTATTTCTATGTCCAGCAATTCTTTTTGCTTTCAAAAACATGCCTTTTTATTTCTTCTTTCTTTTGCCTTGGAATATGGGCATATTGCCTTTATCGTTCCTTTAAAGCGCGTAGATTTTCCAAAGCGGCTTTCCTTCTTGTTTTCTTTAGCTCCCTTCTTTTGATGCTGCTTATTTTCTTGCTTGCTAAAGGAAATGAAGGACCGCTTCGTTTTGCGGCGAATTACTTCGGCTTCCTTAAAGAGCGGCTTTTCTCGATGTCTAAGAATTCGATCTTATCTCGCATCCCCTCTATTGAGATTCCTTTCCACGCAATCAAAGAAAATGGAATTTTCACCTTTATTTTTGGTTTTGGATACGGAAATGAATATCGGGCTCTTGGCTGCTACTCTGTTGGAAATCCTAACTATTATTCCATCATCGATAACGCTTGGGGTTTAACGCTTGCTCAAGGAGGGGTTATGGGCTTCATCTATTCTCGTTTAGTGTGGGATTTCGGGCTTGTTTTGATTGTTAGATCCATTTTAAAGGGTTATCGATATGCTTGGTACTCTCTCATTGTCTATATATGTTTATTCGGAAGAAGCATGACGGAAAACGACAACATCGCTTATTTGGATTTTGCCGGCATGACCTATTTTTCTTTTGCGTATTTGCCTCTTCTTGTGGAAGAAAGCATGGCGAAAATGAATCCTTTGGAAAAGCCCGTCCTTGAAAAGAAAAAGATTTCCGACCCATCTTTATTCTTAGGGAAGGCGTTTGCCATAGCTTTTTTGCCTTCTTTGTTCCTGATTGCTTTGTCTAGAAAATTAGGATACATGCTTGGAATCACCTATTTTGAGAATCTTTTGCTACGTTATGGCGGAATTATTTTCTTCTTTGTTTCCCCTGTTGTTTTAGGCGGGGTTTTGCTGGCCCTTAATAAGAAAAAGAAGACGAACGGCATTATCGCAGCTATCGTTTATGCTCTTTACGCGATCAGCGTTTTCCTTTTGCCTGCGTTTAATACAAGTGTCTTGTTATTGATTCCGGAATTGGCGATTTTAGTAGCGGACGTCTTCATTCTTTCTATGAATGGGATTTATGAGAAGAGATTCTTTTCTGTTCTGACGATTCTGGGAAACTATGTGGTTTTCGGGGCCATCAATGGCGTAACGTATTTCTTCTTCCAGAAGTTCGCCTCCCTTGTGACTTTCTATGGGGTGATGGCGACTGCCGCTGTTTACTTGGCTTTATGGATTTACGTCTATTTCGTTCCAAGAGAGGCGTCCTTTATCTCGCCTTTTGAGAATGATATTGCCTATTTTGAAAATAAATACGCCATTCGTCGTTCTCAAAAAGAGGCTTCCTTTTTAGAACGCACCGATCGCATTTTAGAAAAACGCCTTCGCTAATTAACGGACGTAATACAAAGAAAGAACGCGTTTTAACTCTTCATTGGCATAAGAAGGGTTAGAAATGTCATAGGCAAACGGCTTAAATTCTTCGGAGAAGAGGCTTTCGTATATCTCGTTTGCTCCTTCTTCCCATTTCTCAAATGGGTCTTCTTTTCTCGAATCATAGATAAAAAGCGGAAGGATTCGAAGATGATAGATGCTGCTTCTAAGGAGTTCTTCTTTTAACCAAGGGTAGTTTTCTTCAAGTTCTTTAAGAGAGACGTTGCTTAAATCTAAGAAATATAAGTCTTCATCATTGATTTCTTTCGTTGCTTCAAGAGGAGAGAAACCCCCTTGTTTTAAGCCTTCGATAAAGGAATTAAATTCCTGATTATTTTGATTTTGCGATGCAATATAAACTTTCGTATCCATATTTTTATTATAGCAAAATGTTCTATTTCAAATCTTGTGATATCGACTCAAAGAGCGATCTCTTTCCTTCTAAGCCTCTAAAGTTTTTCGTCGAAAAAATGCTTGGTTTTCGCTTTCTTCTTCCTCCTAAATGTTTTTTAAACAAAACAAATACAGGCACTTATTTGAATTCAGGAACGAATGTACCAGGAGTTCCTTTCATCGCCAATTATCATGAGCATTTAAATGCCATTTACGGGCATACGGTTTTGCTGATCGGCTCTGCCCAAAGTGATTATCGGTGGTTTTTAAAACGTATTGGGATATTGTCGTTACATGGCATTCAAATTTTGATGCCGAGACACTTGAATTGAATAAAAAGAACAGAGTCTCTCCGTCTAGTAGACCATCAATATCAAACCGGAGGATATCTTCTATGCAAAAATTATGTCGTTTTAACGCAATACAACTAGTGTTCATTTCCTTTTTCTGCTTTTTTCATGTGCTGCTCCTAATTACAGAGTCGACATTTCCTTTGATAAGGGCATTTCTTATTTCCGCGCGTTAAAAAGCGTTGACGATGTCTCCCTTTTTTATTCGAATTTTGAAGAAGAGGGGCTAGAGACATCTTCTTGTCATTTTCGTGATGGCGTTTTTACGGTTGGGCATCATAACAACATGTATTCTAATTCAAGAGATTCTTCTTCTATTTTTGTGGAATACAAGGGGAACTCAAAAGAAGAGTTCCTTAAGAAATGCATTTCCTTGGATAAGCCAAAGTTCTTCTTTAGCTATAATGACTTTTATCCATATGTGCAAATGATGGCGGAAGAGGCTTCTTCTTTTTATGGCGGCTATGGTCTTCCAAAAGAGGACGTCTATTTCGATATAAATAAAGACGATTCGTCTTTTGCTCATTTTTCCTCTTTTTTTGAAAGAACACTTGCCAAAAAAGCAGTTTGACGAATTTGTTTCTTGCGGTAACGTTTTCTTACGGTCCTCGTTTAGCTCAACAAACACGGCATATTTTCGTTTGGAAGGAGAAACAAATTCAAAGGAGACGTTCTCTCTAAATATTTCGTTCGAATAATCTTTAATGGAAACCATAAAAACGAACTTGGAACAATCTTGGCTTTCCTTGTTGTTTTAGATCTATGGCAACGAATAATTTGTGCCTTCATGTTTAGAAAAGAAATGATAAAGAATGGAAGATTGTTTTATAATAGGAACGTTGACGAAAGGAATTTTGATAAATGGTCAAATTAGTTTTAATCAGACATGGTCAATCCGAGTGGAACTTAAAGAATCTCTTCACCGGTTGGACAGACGTCGAGCTTAGCGAGCAAGGCGTGAAAGAGGCCCACGAAGCAGGCAAACTTTTGAAAGAAAAAGGCTATCATTTCGATATGGCTTTCTCTTCCGTTTTGAAAAGAGCCAATCACACGATGGATTACGTTCTTGAAGAAATGGGCGAAACCTCTATTCCTAAGTTCTATACATGGAGATTGAATGAACGTCATTATGGCGCCTTACAAGGCTTAAACAAAGCCGAATCCGCTGAAAAATGGGGCGCGGAACAAGTTCATATTTGGAGAAGAAGCGCAGACGTTCCGCCTCTCCCTTTAACCAGGGATGATCCACGTTGGCCAGGAAACCAAGAAAAATATAAAGAGCTTATCGCCAAAGGCGAGATGACAATCGATGATTGCCCATTAACCGAATGCTTAATCGATACGGCGAATCGTGTTAAACCATATTTCGATGCCCATATCGCTCCCGAAATTAAGGCTGGAAAGAAAGTGTTGATTGCAGCTCATGGCAACTCTTTGCGCTCTATCGTTATGATGCTTGAGCATCTTACCCCAGAACAAATCATTTCCGTTGAAATTCCTACAGGCAAACCGCTTGTCTATGAATTAGACGAAAAAGACCTCACTGTTTTGAACAAGTATTATTTATAGCCATTGAAGCCTTGTTGATTTTCTTTCCAAAGACGACTTTTCGCCTTTTGCTTGAGAACATCAAGGCTTTTTTCTTTCGCCCGCCTAAGAGGATTTTAGAAAAAACTTTTTAGCCTGTCTTCCTCTTAGCCCATTTTCTCCATTAAAATCTTTAGAAGGTTCGCTAAAAGGAGGGCATTAGGGGAGAGCTTAAAGAAAGGCTTCGCGTGACTCGCTTTATGACCGGCTTTGAAAGACTGATACAGGTAGCTGACGAATGCGGGTTCATCCGCTTTCATAAGCGTTTTATTTTTGTTTCCGGAACGGAATTGTTTTGCTGGGATTTGGCTCTTTGAAAGACCCAGGCAGCTTTCTTCGCAAACTCCGTAGAATTTTTGAAGGGTGTATTCTTCGTATGGAGAGACTTTGAGAATCTTGCCAAGCATTTCCAACGCGGCGAGAAAAACGTCTTTGGGGATTTTGCAATCGTATCCTTCTTGGAGGAGATATTTTTGCATTTTCTTCCAAAGCAAAGGATCGTCTGCGATACATAAGCGAACAAAGTCGTCAGCAACCTCTTCTAAAGGCTCTAATGAAGCGAAAGCGTATTTTTTGCCTAAGGCATCGCCATATTTTTTCTTGGCATCCAGATAACCGAGCTGCATATTTCTCATAAGGACGTCGTGATCGAAATCCATGATTCCGCCAAGATCGTTTGAAGGAAAAATCGTAGTGACAAATGGCAATTCCGTTAGCTCAATGTGCTGAGGAACAGGCGGGTAAGATTTCAAAAGAACGGCAACAATTTGGGTGGCACCCATTTCTATTGCCAAATCGATAGGCAAATTATCCGAGAAGCCTCCATCAACGAATTTCTTTTTGCCTATTTTCTGTATTGGAAAAATAGGCCAGCAAGCGGCAGATGCCTCAAGATAGGGGAGAATCTCCTCTTCTTTTAATTGGTTGGCGATTTTATTCACTTGCTTCATCGATGGGTAAGCGGTAGTCACTATCCCTAAAGGAATAGGGCTCTTCTTGACTACTTTGGGGTCGACAGCGTTGGCTAAGAGCTTTCTAAAAGGAGCTATGTCCGCACCGGCGTTTTTAAGATAAGAACGAGCAAAAGCCAGTGCCTTTTTGGCACTCATGCCTTTAAAAACGTTCTTTCCGATATTCATCCCGTTTACCATTACATCGTTAACGGTCACCTTCTCCCAAAGCTTCACGCATTTTTCAAAATCATCAGAGACATACATGGCTCCGATTAACGAGCCGATAGAAGTGCCTGTGACCAAATCAAAGCGAATGCCTTTTTCTTCGAAATATTTCCAAACTCCGACTTCATAGGATCCCAGCGATCCTCCGCCGCATAAAACCAATGCCCTTTTCATGACTTTATTATACCGAAACGCATTTTTAAGAACAAACGCTTAAAACGTCACCACCTAGTAAAGAAAACAAGATGTACTTGAAACAAAAACTAGAAGACGCTAATATAGTGGCATGAAAGCAAGAGAAGTTATATTACCAAACTACACGGAAGACCAAGAGACGGCCAATTCGCTCTCGCACGCTTTTGGGGTATTTTTATGCCTCATCGGCTTTCCGTTTATGATTGTCAAAGCGGCAAAAATGCATGATGCATGGGCGATTGTTGGCGTATCTCTGTTCTTTTTTGGAGCCATGATTACTTTTTTGGGGTCTGCTATTTACCATGGGCTTCCTAAATCCAATGCAAAACGGGTTTGGAGAGTTCTCGATCATTGCAACATTTTCTTTCTGATTATCGGGACATATTCTCCTTATTGCTTATATTCCTTACGGAATTATTCCGAAGCTTGGGCTTGGTCGATTTACGGTGTTGTTGTGGTTTTTGGGATATTGGGCATCATTTTCAATTTCATCGATTTAAAGAAATTCGCCATTTTCTCCATGGTTGATTATCTTCTTACCGGATGGGCGATCATCATCTCTTTCTATCCTTTGACCACATCCATTGGTTTCTTTAATGGAACGCTTCTTCTCTTGTTAGGCGGCATTGCTTACACGATAGGCGCTGTGCTTTATGGAATTGGAGGCAAGAAGAATCAATGGTTGCATCTTGTTTTCCATCTCTTTGTTCTTCTTGGCTTTGTTTTAATGTTTTTCTCTATCTATTTCTACGTTCTTTAAGAGAGTTTCCTTTCAACTGTCTAAAACGTTTATAATGTTTTATCTAAGGAGCCCTTATGAGCAGAAAGAAAGACAGTTCAACTTTATTAGAGAATAGAAAAGCCGGTTTTGAGTATTTCCTCAGTGATTTTATGACTGCCGGTTTGGTCTTAACTGGCACGGAAATCAAATCCTTGCGCGCCCATAATGCGACAATATCCGATGCGTATGTCATGCTTAGAAATGGCGAAGCGTATGTGGTTAACATGCATATTGCCCCTTATAAAGAAGGGAATATTTTCAATGTCGATCATCTTCGCGATCGAAAGCTTCTTTTGACAAAAACAGAGCTTGCGAAGCTCAAAAGAAAACTCACGGCAACTGGGAATACATGCGTGCCAACCAAACTCTTTCTGTCCCATGGTTACGCCAAACTCGAGATTGCCCTCGCTAAAGGCAAAAAGCTTCATGATAAGAGAGACGCCTTGAAAGATAAGGATCTCAAAAGGGAAGAGGTTAAAGCTCGTTCCACTAAGGATTACATAGATTAAAGATGGATTTAGATTCTTTCTTTCGTGAATGCGATAATCAGGTGATTCAAGAGGATTTATCTCTTCGAAGCTTTTTTGATTGCAATGGTTTTTCCGTCCCCTTCATTTTTGTTTCCGGTTATAACAACTCTAGCGAAGTATCTCATTATTTAAGGGAGATATATATCGAAGGAGGCTATGATATCGGTTATCTTAACCTTTCTCAAAACATCTCGCTTGCTAGCCTTCAAATTGGGCGTATGCCTATTTCTGAAGAAGAGTTTCTTCGCATCTTCCACTCTTTGGAAAAAGGAAAAGGCAATACATGTCTGACCTCTTTTTCTTTTTTTCTTTTTGTGGCGTTAACTTACTTTCAAGAGAAGAAGGTTCCTCTTTTTGTTTTGGAGGTTTCCCCATCCTTTTCTTTCGTTTTAGGGAAAAGAGTGCTTACCATTATCAGCGACTTTCCTTTGAATGACACGAAAGATTATCTTTCTCCACTCTTAGCTAATGTTCCAACCCTCATTGGAGGAATCGAAGAAAAGCAAAAGAAGGCGTGCTTACGCATAGGTCAAAAGAAACAGAGCCCTCTTTCTTTCTTGAAAGGGATTCGTTCGTCGAAATATGACAATCCTTATTATCGTTTTTCTTATGGGCCTTATAAGGATTTGGAAATTCTTTCTCCGTCTATCGATCTTTTAAACTCCTCCTCTTTGGCGATCGAAGCGATTCTATTGCTGCGTTTCCGTTTCCCTTTAAATGAAAACGATATTCGTAGAGGCTTATTAGGAGAGCCGTTTCCTTGCAAATTGGAGCGTTTTCATAACGTTTTGGTGGACGATTCATGTAATTATGAAGGGACTCTTTCGTTAGTGAAAAGTCTTCAAAATTTAAAAAAGAGCGGAGACGTGTATGTGTTATTCGCCTCTAGTAGGAAATATAACGTCTTTTCCTCTCTTTCTTTTTTATCCAAAAACGCTAAAGAGGTGGTGCTTACGACGTTTCTGGGGGATGAGGCAAGAAAAGAAGAGGATTACGCTTTGTTTTCTTCTCAATTTTCTTATCAAGAAGATTGGAAGATGGCTCTCCATAGTTTCTTGCTTTATCATAAAAATGCCTGGATTTTGCTTACTGGATCTAGGGAATTTGCAAATCAAGCGAGAAAGTATTTGAAAGAGATTTTAAAATTATGAGCCGCCGTTTCAATTCGATTGAGAAGATTACTCTTGCCGCAACATTGCTTGCCATTGCCATTGTTTTGGGAACAATCACAAAAACGATACGTATCCCTCATCTTTCTTTTCTGTCTTTTTCCTTTACCCCCGCGATTGTAATTTTCTCTTCTCTTTGCTTAGGGCCTCTTTATGGCGCTCTCGTAGGAGGCCTTTCCGATTTGATTCCGGCCTTCTTATATCCAACAGGGGCCTATAATTTCTTACTTACCATCGTTTTTGTTTTGCTGGGGATTTTCCCTTGGCTTTTGGAGAAACTCACCAAACGAATTCGTTCCTTTTTCCCTTTTGGCTATCTTACGTGTGGCTTGCTAGCAATCTTGTTTGCGTTGGAATGCTATTTTTTCTATGGAACGGATTTGCTTAATAAACGTCTGTCCTATTTTGGCGAGTATGCCAAAGTGATTCTTCTTTGTTTGAGCGCTTTAACGGACATTATATGTGTAGTGGGGCTCCTTTTAAGCGAACGCTATTACAAGCGAAAGAAAGAAGGGCTCTCCTCTTTGCCTGGTGCCGGAGAGGTTTCTTTCATATCGTTTTTCTTGGAATTGATTTTATTGGTTTTCTTAAAAGGGTTGGCTTATTATCTATATTTCATCGTTATCAGCTCAACTTCTTATCGTGTCGATTATTGGCTGATTGTATCGATGTTGGTTATATCCGCTCCGCTGGATTTGCTTTTCATAAGTCTTTCCGTCCCGTGGATGCTTTTCTTCGTGAATCGCTATCACGCTTCAAAATAAGAGGGGTTCTATTTTGAATTCCCTATCGAAAAAGAGGCCTTTCGGCCTCATTGCGTTTTTAGAAACGTGCTAGAATCCCAAGAAAACTTTTACCACCTTTCCATAGGATACCTCGTCATCGGCTCTAGAAAGGGTAACACCGACTTCCGGCCTGTCGTTCGTATATACATAGTAATATTCTTTTGGTATAGAGTATTCCTCGGAATAGGCGAATCCTTTTTTGACCAAGGCGTTAAAATAATCGCCAAAGACGTCTTTGGCATCTTCTTCGTTTTCGATGCTGATTTCCGCATAGCAGGCGAAGGTGTAGTAGTCTTCTTCGGTGGCTTCCCCAGATTGGATGGCATTTTTCACCGCAGCGTTGTTTACTTCCAAAACGTCCTCGAAGATAACCTTGCTGGCTTTCCCCTTTAAATCGATAGCGGGGAAAGTATCCTTCGCTTTCGCTTTTAGGTAGGCATTAAGCTCCTCTTCGTTTTCGCTTTCGCTTTGGTAAGGTGTCTTAGAATCCAAGAAGAGCAGTTCAAATTTGCCATTTGGGAAAGCTTTTTGCTCCTTTCCAACCAGAATATCATTTGGACGGTAATGCATGCTTAGGGTGTATTTTTCCGTCCCGGCATATTTGTCGGAGGAGGAGACGTCTAGAGAAAAGGTGTGTTCGTCATAGCCCATATGACTGTCTTTTTTTCCTAGATCCTTCCAACCCAGTTCCGTGAGCTTTTTTGCGTAGGATTCGCTTAAGTCACCGTTATTGAAATCGGAGATGGATAATTTGTTCTCATATGCGCTGACCGTCAAAGAGAAACCGCTCCCCGTTAAAAAAGGGATTTTGCTTACATCGAATTTTCCTTCGATGGATTTAAGGTCTTGCTCATTCCATTCTTGCCTTTCTTTGACGTCCTTTGTCACTGGCAGATACTTTTCCAAAACATCGAGAGAAGTTGAGCCGATGTTGTTGATGTGGAAGCCATAGGTTTGGTTTGAGAAAGTGGTCGAATAATAAAGAGAGACTCTTGAATTCGAAACGGTCATCGATAAATCAAGGCTTGTGATGAGGGAGGAATAGAGAGACATGTTCATCAAAGACGCGAAAACGGAAATGAGATTCTCATCCGTTGTGCGATATTCGCTTGTATATCCGAGCTTATTCGTCTCATCCCACTTGCTTGCATCGGAAAATAATGGAGAAAAGGAGTCGCCATAGACGTCTAGTACGCTTTTGACTTTCCCTAAGCCATAGAAACCATCAATGTTGATGTCGTTGCCGTTTATGAAGAAAGATGCGAGCCCCTGGTTTCCATTTTGCAGAATGCCTGTGGGCGAAACCGATGAATCCAGAGGGATTCTAGCCACGTTATAGGCATCAAGATAGCGGTAAGAGGAATCCGAATATTCAATCGTGTAATTGCACGTCCTTGCCACCTCAAAACAGCCGTCTAGACCTTCTGGGTAAGCCAATACATTGATTTCCACAGTCGCCTTTTTGCCTGTTGGAGAGGTAGCGGTAATCGTGGCTTTGCCTGCTTTATTGGCTTTGACCACGCCATTTTTGTCTACGCTTGCGATTTTGATGTCCGAAGAAGAGAAAATAACGCCATCGGTAAGGGAAGAATAAAGCGCAAGGCTTCTTCCGACATAGATGGAATTATTGTAAGCCAGAAGCTTTAAATCGTCTTCATTTTGGATAGCTGAACTATCCGGTGCTGATGTTGGCGTCTCTTCTTCTAGGCAAGATGTTAAAGAAAGAAAGAGAAACGGAGTCATTAAAAGAGTGAATGCCTTTTTCATAATTAAGCCTTTTTATTGAATAAGTCTCCGCTTATTGCCGCGCCTTCGGAAATATAGAAACGGATATTGTCTCCAGCCATGGACATTTCTCCTTCGCCATAGGCGTAAGTCTCCTCCCCGTCGGCATTATACCAACCGTCATCGAAGGAGATTTTATAGTCATCCATGGTGTAGTTTGCCGTTATGACAAGCGTTTCGTTTTGAAGGATGTTTTTCAATGTTGCTTTTTTATCGGTAAAGCTTATTTCGATAGTCTGAGCCTCACTTGAATCGCTAAAGGTCCAGGTGCTGCCAACCAGCGCTTTCTTCAATTCCTCGGCGGTTAGGCCTTTCTTGACGGTGAAATCGTATTCGAGTTTCACGTCATGATTTTGCTTAGCATACCAAGAGAGCTTGACTTTTCCTGGCTTTTTAGGAGTTACGGAATAGATGCGGGAAGTGTAGGTGTCATTGACTTTAACGGAAGTTTCCGTGATGGAAGCGATGCTATCATCGGAAGAGGCAAAGTCGATTTGATCGTCATATTTTTGGTTTTCGTATATGTTGATTTTAAGCCCTTCGTATGTTCTTCCGGTGTAAATGAATTCTTCATCGCCGTAGTCTTGGACGTTCTTAAAGAAAGAGGCGCTTTGCAGTTGGTTATGCGAAAGTCTTGTTGGGGCTTCTTTTCCTTCTTTGGTTGTTACGGTGATTGTCTTTCTTATTCCTGTCACGGATTCGAAGGTCAAAGTGGCTTCGCCATAGACGCGGTTAATGAAGAAGTTGTTGCAAGTCTTATCGAGCTTAATGACGCTTTCGTCGCTTGAAGAGATGGGGATGAGGTGGGTGTCAGCGGCTTTGGCTGGCAAATAATTTGTCGCATAAGCGGCAGAAATATAGACTCCTCTTTCCGCGCTATTGACATCGATTTCCTCATAAGAAGGGTTTTTGTAGGTAAGCAATTGGATGCCTTCATAACTCGTAAGGAAATAGTCCAAAACGTTTAGATCCTTCTCGGATGTCTCTTTTCTTTGGCCGTATTCCGCTAAAAGGGAATAGGTGTCATATTGGTATTTGTTTGGCTCTGTTGAACCGCTATCGTCCAAGAAATACTGCCAGGATTTCTTGGCAGTGAATGAGGCGACGTTTTCTTCGGCGTCCAAACCGATTTGAATTTCGTAATAGTAGCTTTCGTGATAGTTTCCCTCTTCTCCGGAGCCGCTATTAGCGACAGAGGCTTTGGCGGTATATGTCTTTTTTCCATCTGCTTCGTTTTTCTTAAAAGAAGGCAAAGAGGTTAGGGTAGAAGAAGTTGGTGAGAAGTAGTCACCGATGATATCTAAGGCGTAAGCGGATATGAATTCCCCTTTGGCACGGGAAAGGCTCTCGCCTTCTAACTCGGTTTTTTTCGTTCTTTTCGCCTCGTCGGTAAAACCGTATTCCTTCGTGGTCGAATCGTAATCTTTTATTTCATAATAATAGGTGTCGTCGGAATCGTATTTCTTTAAATAATCAACGTCTAGATTCTTAGTGACCTCCCCTTCGGCGGTTGTGGTTTTCGTTTTTTTGTTTCCCGTGGCGATGGCTTTTCCGTCTGTTAAGATGTTTTCTTCAAAATTCTCGGAATTCTCAAAGACGTATCCGACCTTATAAGGAAGATTCTGCCTTTCAAAAGAATATTGCAGGGTGGAAAGGGTTCCGACTTCCGTCTCCAATTTCTCTTTTAAGAAAGAGAGCATTTCGCTATTCGTTTTATCTTCAGGATCGGTTTTTCCTTCTTCGCCGATAGGCTCTTTGCTTGAGGTAGAAGTGTCTTCTTCCTCAGAGTCCGTCTCTTCGCTTTCGCTTGAGTTTTCAACAATTTCTGACGAAGGCGTTTCTTCGATAGAGCTTGCTGAGGTGCTTTCTTGAGCTTCTTCGCAAGAAAGAAGCATGAAAGCAGAAAGAACGAGAATGAGTGGTTGTTTGATTTTTATCATAATTTCTCCTTTGTGTATTTACTTTTATTTAAGCTTTGGCGGTAACTTTGAAATAAAGAACCTTCACCATCGGTTTTCCATCAGAAGCAGGGCTCTTTGAGGTACAAGTCAGTGGAAGAATTGTTCCTACTGGAGCGGTATCTTTGGCCGTTAGTTTTGTTTTTGTAATATAACTTCCCGCCGCGACTATTGTGAAGCTATCCTTATGTTCTTCAGGCATGCTGAAATTTGGAACCTCTTTACCGCCGTCTTTGAATACAAAATAAGCACTGAAACGAAGGGTCTCTCCTTGCTTTATTTCCTTAGGAGCGGCTTCGGAATTCTCCTCATAGTCCGAAGCGTTGAATCTCACGATTGGGTTTTCAGGAGCTGCGGTAGAAGCGACTTTTACCTTGATTTCTTTCTTCTGAAGTTTTTTGGTTTCCTTGAGGGTTATCGTGGCCTCACCCCCGGAAAGGGTTTTGACGCCAACTATTTCTCCGTCGTCGTCTGTTAGATAATTTAAGATTTGGAGGTCAGAGATGCTCTCGATTTGAATTGGGTCAACCAATGTGTTTGCCCCTTTTGGAGAAGCGTCTTTGATTTGGAGATAGTAGTCCTTTTTTAAATCAAGGGCATATACCCCATCTTCATCGGCTGTGGCTTCGGTGTATTTTGTTTCTCCATCGGAATCGCTTTCCTTGGAAGCTAAGATTGGGTTATATGAATCGAAATAATATTTTTCCGGAGTGAAAGAGTCAGGATTGGCTTCTTTTTGAGCGGAGTACTCAATGCTTATTTTTATTTTGCTTTTGGAAGAATCCTTTGAAGATTCATAGGTGATGGTGGTTATTCTTTTGTTTCCGTCGAACTCCAAGAAGAGGGAAGAGGTTAGGATGGTAGATGGCTTAGAAGTAAGAAGGTAGGTGCCCTCTTCCTTCTCTAAGGACAGCGTTTCAAGGGATTCTTCGCCTCCCATATAAACGGAGCTCCCTAGGAATTCGTTTTCGATTGTCGCGGTTAAGCCATAAGTGGTTCCCTCGAGCACTCCGTTTACATAATCTTTGAAATGGAATAATAACGCCTTGTTTTGATCCCCATCCTTTTCTTCTAAGAAAGAGGTGAGCTCTCCATCTTCAAATGAAGCGGTATAAAGAAATGGATTTTCGTATTTTCTGATCGTTTTCTTATTGCCGGTTGTCTCAAGGGCTTCATTAAGGAAAAAATTCGTTTCTTCTTTTTGAAGGAGATAAAAATCTTTTCCGTTATAAGCAAAAGCCTCGTTTGTTATTTTTTTCGCGCTGTTCTTTTCGGCTTTCCCAGTCGCTATCAAATTTTCTTTGAGATCTTCTAAAGCAAAGGTTTTGACGTCAACGATTTTCACCCGGAAGGTAATTTGAACTTCGCTTCCCTTTATTTTCAGAGTGACATCAAAATCATTGCTTGCCTGAGCGCCTGTTTTTAACACTCCGTCTTCATAACGAATGACATCCTCGGAAATGCCTTCCTCAAAGGTGATCTCGACGTCTTCTTTGCTATAATGGGTCGAGTCGATTTTGATTCCTAGTTCAAAAGAGTGGTTGACATAAAGGAGATTTGTTTGGTTTTCGTCTTTAGGTAGTTCGTTCAAAAGAGAGATCGTAACGTCATCGGCAATCAAATCATCATTTTGGGAAGATGAGTTGCTTCCTTTGCTGGACGAGGCTTCCGTTTGACTTGATTCTACCGTTTGGCTTTCCTGCGAAATTACGCTTTCTAAGTTTTGAGGCGGTTGCGTCGTTTGGCAAGAAGCCAACATAAATAGTGGCAAAATCAGTAATGGCTTTAAGTGTTTTTTCATTGTTCCCCCCATAGATTGTTCCCCCCATAGTTTTCGGTTAATAAAAGAATATTATGGGCAAATAAACATTTTTCAATGATTATTTTTGAACTTTGATTGGCTGGCGCGAAGGCAAGAATGCTTCTTCTATTTGGAAAAAAGAAAAAAATCGTGCTTTTTGCCCCAATTGCGTTTATAGTCAATCCAAGGAGCTTTGGTTTCGTTCGGAGAATGTTATGCCTATTGTAGATATTGAACGCGCAGATCACTCTATCGTTAAGTGCGATACTGACAAACACACCCTCTCTTATTGCCGTTATCACGTGAAGTTCACCCCACTTGAATGGAAAATAGTGAAGATGTTGTATTTAAACCGTCCGCATTTCGTGAAGAGGGAGGATTTGATCGCTTTGGCTTGGAATACGGACTTAGGCAAGGAGAAGTACGAGCAATTAAAGGCGTCTGGCAAGAGGTATCCGACGCGCACCATCGATGTCCACATTTCTTCGATTCGTAAGAAATTGGCTTACATAAAGGGAGCTAGAATCGATTCCGTTTATGGCGAAGGATATCGCTTATTGATGCTTCAACGTTTCTAATGGAGGGGCAAACCCTCTTTTTTCTAGTAAAATAGGATGGTATGGAGCATAAATTTTTTCAGAATCAGATTGTTTACCAAATCTATCCGCGTTCTTTTTGTGACTCCAATGGAGATGGGATAGGGGATATTCCTGGCATTATTTCCAAGCTTGATTATTTGAAAAAACTCGGGGTCGGCATTCTTTGGCTCTCACCCGTTTATAAAACGGCAAATGCGGATTTTGGATACGATGTTAGCGATTATTATTCCATCAATCCCGAATACGGAACGATGCAAGATATGCTTCATCTAATCGAGGAGGCGAAAAGAAAAGGCATCCGTATTGTGATGGATTTGGTCGTCAATCACACTTCAGATGAGCATGAGTGGTTTCAAAACTCTATTCATCCTTCCTCCCCTTACCGAGATTTCTATTACTGGAGAAAAGGAAAAAAGAACAATACGGAGCCTCCCAATAACTGGACATCCAATTTCGGTGGATCCGCATGGACGTATGTTCCCGAAGCAAACGCTTATTACCTCCATGTTTTTGGCAAGAAACAACCGGATTTGGATTGGCATAATCCCAGAGTTTTGGAAGAAGTGGAGAAGATTCTTCGTTTTTGGCTTGATAAGGGCGTATACGGTTTCCGATGCGACGTCATCAATCAAATCTGGAAGGAAGACCTTAAAGACGCAAGAAAGAGCCTTTGGGTTACCGGGCAAGAAAAATATTTGATGAAGGAGGGAAATCATCGTATCTTACATCAAATTTACGAGGATGTTTTCTCGCGATACGATTGCATGGTGGTAGGAGAAACCTATAACGTTGATTTTAAGAACGCCAGACGTTTCACGGATAGGGAACTCGATTTGGTTTTCCAATTCGATACGGTTAATTCCGATAAATTTTTGGTTCCGATTTTCAAAACGAAATTCCATCCGAAGAAATTCAAGAAGACGTTTTTTGACTGGCAAAGGGAACTCGATTGGAACGCCCTTTTCTTAGAGAATCACGATCAGCCACGTTCCTTGAATCGTTTCGGGGATACGAAAAAATATTACAAGGAATCCGCTAAAGAATTGGCGATGATTCTTTTGACGTTACGCGGTACGCCCTTTCTTTATCAGGGGGAGGAAATCGGAATGGCGGATTACCCTCTTTTCCAGCCAGAACAATATAGGGATCCCGTTGATTTTTGGTTGTTGAATCTTCTTCCGAAGTTCCATTTCTCAAAGAAAAAGACGTTGGAGCTGATTCATAATTGCAACCGCGATAATGCCCGTACCCCAATGCAATGGGGAAAAGGGAATAATGCTGATTTCACAAGTGGAAAGGAAACCTGGCTGCCCGTGAATCCGAATTATCCGGAAATCAATGTGGAGATAGAGGAAAAGGACCCTGACTCCATTTTGTCTTTCTATCGTCAACTTATTGAATTTAGAAAAGAGAATCCCGCTTTGCTTTATGGAAATTTTGAACCAATAAAAACAAAAGGTAGCATTATGGCCTTCTACCGTTCTTATCAAGGAGAAATGCTTTTCGTTCTTTTAAACCTAACGAAGAAAACCCAACGTCTCCCTCACAAAATATCCTCTCTTGTGGGAGAAGTCCTCTTTTCCAATTATTCCCATGCGGGCTTTACTTTCAAGAAACGCCTTCGCCCATATGAGGGACTTATCGTGAAAATCAAATAGGTTGGATTATTTTAGATGAAGAATATCTTTTAAAAAGATATACTTTAGGACGCAAAGGAGCTTTCAGTATGCAAGAAAAACATCGTGATGACTATATCTCTTGGGATGAATATTTCATGGGTATCGCCCAATTGAGCGCGATGCGAAGCAAAGATCCTTCCACCCAAGTGGGCGCCTGTATTGTCGATGGCCATAATAAAGTGGTATCCATTGGATATAATGGCATGCCTTGCGGAGTGAATGATGAAGAAGTTCCTTGGGGACATGGCGAAGGGCTAGATAGCAAATACCTCTATGTTTGCCATGCGGAATTTAACGCCATCTTGAATACGAGGGATGGCGGATATCTGAATGGCTGCAAGATGTATGTGACGCTTTTCCCTTGCAACGAATGCGCCAAAGCGATTGTCCAGGTCGGAATCAAAGAAATCATTTATTTAGATGACAAACATTCCGACGATTTGATTTACGAAGCGTCGAAAAAGATTCTTCGCCTCGCAGGGGTTAAAATGACCCATTATCAAGGAAAGGTTGTCAAAATTTCGTAATAATGAATGTCATCGAAGTAGAAAATCTGACATATTCGTACGATAAAAACGAAATCAAGGCGGTTCAATCCGTCTCTTTTAGCGTACCTCAAGGAAAATATGTTACTTTGATTGGGCATAATGGCTCAGGAAAGTCTACCTTGGCAAAACTTCTGAGCGGGCTTATTACTTCTTATGAAGGAAAGATTTCTCTTTTTGGGCAAGAGCTGAATAAAAATTCCGTTTATGCCTTACGCAAAAAAATCGGGCTCGTTTTTCAAAATCCGGACAACCAATTCGTAGGCTCAACCGTCAGGGATGATATTGCCTTCGGCTTGGAAAACAGGCAGATCCCCAGTGAAAAAATGGATGAGATCATCAACGCTTATTCCAAGAGAGTGGGGATGTTTGACTCTTTAGATAAAGCCCCAGAGAATCTTTCTGGCGGGCAAAAGCAGCGCATTGCTATCGCAGGCGTCTTAGCCATGCATCCAGATTTAATTATTTACGATGAGGCGACCTCCATGCTTGACCCTGTAGGGAAAAAGGATATTTTGGACATCACTTTCTCTTTAAGGAAGGAAAACCCTTCCCTTACCGTCCTATCCATCACCCATGATGTTGAAGAGGCCTTCCGTTCGGATTATGTCCTTGTGATGAATGGCGGAAGGATTCTTTTGCAAGGGGAGCCAAAGGAAGTTTTCTCTCATCAACAGGAATTGAAAAGCGTTCGTTTGGATTCGCCTTTCTTTGTGGCTTTGAAAAACGCCTTAATTGCCAAAGGAATGCCTATCCCCGCTGAAATTGACACCGAAGAGAAATTGGAGGAATACTTATGCCGATAGAATTCCGCGATTTGTCTTTTACCTACAATTTAAAAAGTCCTTTGCAAAGCCTCGCTTTAAAAGGCATAGACCTGCTTTTGGAAGACCACGCTTTCATTGCCATAGTTGGGAGGACGGGAAGTGGCAAATCCACGCTCATTCAGATGATTAACGCTCTTCTTTCGCCAACAAGCGGCTACGTCGACGTAAATGGTTTCATAAATCACCCAGCAAAGAAAGAAAAAATGCCCAAGAGGCTTACTGCCGCGGAAAAGGCGAAATTCAAGGCAGAGCAAAAACGCATCTATCAAAAACATACGAGCAAAGATATCAAAGCCCTGCGTAAGAAAGTGGGGTTGGTTTTCCAGTTTCCGGAATACCAGCTTTTTGAAGACAGCGTCGAAAAAGACGTGTCCTTTGGCCCTAAGAATTTCGGGATGAAGAAAGAAGAAGCCCTCAAAGTGGCCCATGAAGCTCTTTTGCGTGTCGGTCTTGATGAATCTTTCTTTCAAAGAAGCCCTTTTGAACTCTCTGGGGGCGAAAAAAGAAAGGTGGCTATCGCAGGTATTCTGGCTACCTCTCCTGATATTTTGGTTGTCGATGAGCCGACTGCAGGATTAGACCCGGCAGCCGCGAAAGAGACGATGACCCTCTTCAAAAAGATAGAAGAGAATGGCACAGGCATCATTCTTGTTACCCATGATATGGATTTGGTTGCCTCCTATGCCGAAAAAGTCGTTGTCATGGAAAATGGCGAAGTGGAGAAGGTTTGCACTCCTTCTGAGCTTTTTGGCCAGGATTTAACGCGTTATTCTTTGCAAAACCCACATATTTTCGATTTTGCTCTCCGTTTAGAGAAAAAAGGACTGGATATCGATACGAGCAACATGCGTAACGTAGATGATTTGGCGAATGCGATTATAAGGAGCAAAAAGAATGGCTAATTTCACAATGGGCCGTTATGTCCCTTACAACTCATTTATTCATAGAATGGATCCGCGTTTGAAGATCTATTCTTTAATCGTTCTTATGGTGGCTATTTTCGTGACGTATCCAACATGGGCAATGACTTATACGATGCTAGGGCTCCTTTTTCTTATCACCCTTATCCTTCTTTGGATTTCCCATATGTCCCTAGCTTCTTTGCTAAAGTCTCTAAGCGGCCTATGGTTTATGGTCATATTCCTTCTTTTGATTTACATCTTTGTCCCTCGTTATAGCGAAGGAAACCAAGATTGGTATTTCCTGATCGGGGATTTCAAAATTTATTATGAAAGCCTTCTTGAAGCCGGAAAGGTTTTCTTCCGTTTGGTCATCATGCTCTCTTTGTCCTTGATTTTAACCTCAACGACAAAGCCTCTAACCCTTACGGATGGCTTGGAATGGTATTTGAGTCCATTACGCTGGATGGGGGTGCCTACGCCAATCCTCGCAATGATTATCTCTTTGGCTCTTCGCTTTATCCCGACGATTCTGGAAGATGTTGAACGTATTTTAAAAGCCCAATCTTCTAGGGGAGTGGATTTTAAGCATGGCCATATCTTTGCTAAATTCAAGGCTATTATTTCCTTAATCATCCCTCTTTTCGTCTCTTCCTTTGTCCGTTCTGACGAGCTTGCCAATGCGATGGAATGCAGAGGCTACGATCCCATGACCAAACGAACGAAATACCGCCAACTTCATTTTAGATGGTGGGATTTGCTCGAATTTGTGATTGTTTCTTTGGCTGCGGCGGGATTTTTCTACATTTCCATTACGGGAACGGATTTGTATTCTCTGCTATTCGGACTGACATTAAAATGAAGATTTTCGGCATCTTGCAATATAATGGAGGAGCTTATTGGGGCTTTGAAAAACAAAAAGACTACCCATCCATTCAAGGGAAAATAGAAGAAACGCTATCCTCTCTTTTAAACCACAAGATCGTGATTCACGGGGCGGGAAGAACGGATAAGGGGGTATCTGCTAGAGGGCAGACCTTTACCTTCTTTTCCGCTAAGGACATTCAGGATATTGAACGTCTTCGTATCGCGTTGAACCGCCTATTGCCAAAGGACATATGCGTTCTTTCCTTAAAAGAGGTAGACCCTTCTTTTGATGCAAGGCATTCCTCTTGCGGGAAAATTTACTCCTATTCCTTTCATTTTGGCGAAAGGAATGTTCTTTCTTCTTTTGAATATCAATTGGAATTGCCCGGTTTCTCATTCCCTTCTTTTGAAGAATGCATGAATCTATATCGTGGCATCCATGATTTCAAGAACTTTACCTCGAAACCGATGGATGTGAATCATTTCATTCGTGACATCAGAAGAATTGAAATTTCGGAAAAGAAGGGACACGTATGTGTGCTATTGGAAGCAAATGGCTTTATGACGCACCAAATTAGGATTATGATAGCCATCGCTTTCCGCGTGGGTTTAGGAAAGATGAGCTTAGAGGAAGTGCAAGGCTTATTAAGCGATGAAAAGAGAAGAATCATCTCTTATCAAGCAGATCCCGTAGGCTTAATTTTGGAGGAAGTGCTTTATGGAAAATAAACCATTTGAAGTAAATTATCACTCTCACACGAAGCGTTGCGGACATGCGGAAGGGGAGGATGAGGAATTCGTTCTTTCCGCAATTAAAAACGGATACAAAATCTATGGTTTTAGCGACCATATCATGTTACCGGGCATCCACCAGCCTACCATTCGTGGTGATTACGAAAAAGATGCCGAGGATTATTTCGAGAGCGTTCGTTCTTTGCAAAAGAAATACAAAGACCAAATCGAAATTTATCTTGCCTTTGAAGCGGAGTGGTATTTTGAGGAATATGCGGAATATTACGACAATCTTCTCCGTAGCGGGAAGCTGGACTATATGATTTTAGGACAGCATTGTTTTTTAGACAAAGCGACCCATTCCCTTGTTTTTTACGGACAGCTTCCTGATAAAAAACAGGCGACCCGTATGTATGTTAACGACCTCATTTCGGGTATGAAATCGCATAATTTCATTTATGTTGCCCATCCCGATTTGTTTATGCAATGGTACGGAAAATGGGATTCATTTGCTGAGGACATGGCAAAAGAAATCATCGAGTGCGCGAAAAAGGAACGCATAATCCTTGAAATCAATATGGGGCCATCCCGCTGGGGGAGAAGAACAGAGGGGAAGGATTTCGAAGTCGCCTATCCGAATGAAGAATTTTGGCATTTGGTAAAAGAATACGATCTTCCGTGCATCATCGGCGTGGATAATCATCGTCCATGGGAATTGGAAACAAGCCCGTATGATTGGGTGAGAAGGTTCGTGAAACGCCATCATTTGATGCCCCTAACGTCTTTGAAGCTTCCGTTTCATAAACCGGAATGAAAAAAATCTACTAGGCTTTCTTGCCTAGTGGTAAAATACGAAAGTCAAAAAAGGAGTTTTTATTATGGGAAGACACTTTGAAGTTCGTGCTGCAGCTATGGCAGCCACTGCAAAAGCAAAAAGCGCGATATATATGCGCGCATCGAAGGAGATCTATGCCGCGGCTAAGAGCGGCGTCCCAGACCCAGAAAGCAACCTCGCTTTAAGAAGCGCGATTGAAAAATATCGTAAAACTTGCCCAAGAGACGTCATTGAACGCGCGATTGAAAAAGCAAAAGGCGGAGATGCAACCGCATATATCTCCGGTCGCTATGAATTCTTTGGACCAGGCGGAAGCTATATCATCGTGGATACTTTAACTGATAACGTGAACCGTGCCTTAGTCAGCGTTCGTACCATCGTTACCCGTAAAGGCGGAAAGATGGGCAGCGTCGCTTATAATTTTGATTATAAAGGCATCCTTCAATTCAAAGGCGATGCAGCCTTACGCGATTCTGTCGAAGAGAATTTGATCTTAGACGACATCGATGTTCAATCCGTCGATTTCGATAATGGCGAAATCGAAGTGAGACTCGCTCCAAATGACTTGGACAAAGCCAAAGAGATCTTAAAAGGCCTTGGCGTTACGGATTTCGATGTCGCTGAATCAACCATGGTTCCGAATGAGCCAATCGAATTAACCGGGGATGACCTCCAAAAAGTCAAGGACATGATGGCCGCATTGGACGAATGCGAAGACGTCCAAAACGTGTATACCAACGTTTCTAACTTATAAATCCTGAATCGAAACATTTAAGCTCATAGAGTTTGTCTCTAAAAGGATAAAAGGGATGCGCGAAGCGTCCCTTTTTCTTTTAAATAAAACTATACCGATTTGCGAAAATTCGTTATCATTAATGCGCAGATTTTCATAAATAATAAAGGAGATTTTTATGAGTTATAAGAAAGTCGTAGTGGCCGGAGGTGGTGTTTTAGGCAGCCAAATCGCTTTCCAAGCGGCCTATTGTGGCTTCGATGTCACGATTTGGCTTAGAAGCAAGGGCAGCATCGCCCGTTGCCAGCCAAAATTGGATCATCTTAAAGAAACCTACATCAAGACCATCCAGGAAATGGATACCCCAGAAGGAAAGAGGGATAACGTGTTTGCTTTGGGAATTGCGGATAAGGACGCCTTCAATGCCAAAGAATGCTTAGAGAAAGTTGAAAAAGCTTACAAAGGCATCCAATTAGAACTTGATTTGAAGAAAGCGGTGGAAGATGCGGACCTTGTGATCGAATCCATGTCGGAAAACGAAAAAGATAAGATCACTTTCTATAAGATGCTTGCCCCTCTTCTTCCAGAAAAGACCGTTCTTGTCACCAATTCCAGCACCCTTTTGCCAAGCGAATTCGCAAAATACACCGGACGTCCTGAGAAATACCTCTCTCTCCATTTTGCCAATTCCATTTGGAAAAACAACACTGCGGAAATCATGGCTCAGCCAAAGACCGATAAAAAATATTTCAAAGAAATCATGGATTTTGCCAACGATATTCGCATGATCGCCTTGCCTGTTATGAAAGAGAAGAGCGGATACCTCCTTAATTCCATGTTGGTTCCTTTTCTTCTTTCCGGCTTAGACCTATATGTCTCTGGCGTTTCTGATCCGAAGAGCATCGATACAGCCTGGACAAGAGGCACAGGAGCTCCGAAAGGCCCATTTCAAATCTTCGACACGGTTGGTTTGACAACCGCATATAACATCGTTATGCAGTATCAAAAGGTTCCTGGACTTCTTAGCCCAATCCTGAAGAAAATGATGATGCCATACAATTTCAAAGCCATGGCAAAAGTGCTTAAAGAATACATCGATGCTGGGAAGTTGGGAATGTCTTCCGGCGAAGGATTCTACAAGTACAAATAATAAAAATAGAATGAAATGGTTTTTCCTCTTCGAAAGAAGAGGTTTTTAATTATGGCTTTGCATTGGGACTATTTGCCAGAAAATAAAAAACCATCGGATTTCCCCAATGGTTTATCATGCGTTTCAGTCTAATTCAGCCCACATCACAGTCCATGGGTCGACATAGGTTGTCTCGCTTTCTTCGAATTTCTTAAGAAGCTCGGTTGGGACGAATTCTTTTTTCACGAAGACCTCATACACATAGTTATCAAACCAGGCGTCATCCATGATGAAGAAACCGTTTTTGCCAACATCTTTGCCCCAGGTATTTTCGACCTTCCAACGATTTGGCTTCTCATCGAGAAGATTCACCCCCGTGAAAGTCATGGCGTGGTTGCAGAAAGAAACCCTCGTATCCATTCGAGCTCCTTTCCCTTCCAACAATTCGATGCCAAGAAGCTCGTCGAAACGGATAAGCCCATAGCCAAGAAGCCCTTCTTTTCGTAAAGATTGGCCAGACACGTCCGCGCCAAACCAAACAAGCTCGTTTGCCTTTAAGGATGCGATAACGGCTTGCTTCATCTCTTCCGTTTTCACATTAAAGAAAACGACAGGCTCCCCGCCAATGACGTTATTCACCCATTCCGAAGAATATTTTTGATACATCTTATATCCGCTCATCGGAGCATCGCTAAGGACCATGTAGTCATCTAAATCGACCCCGATGTATTTGGAATAGAATTCAACAGGGGTGGTCTCTTCCAAACGAACGAATTTATCATCCTTATCCTTATATTCGTACGTGAAGGATTTCGGTGGGACGCCAAGCGAAACGCAAAGGACGTTATAGATTTCGCTAAGCATTTCTTCTTTCTTTGCTTCGATTTCTTCTTGGCCTTTGCCTTCTTTCTTCATTTCGCGGAGAATGAGGATATCTTTCCCGATCAAATTCGTAAGAAGGGCATTCAATTCCGATGTCGAAGAATTCACGCAGTTGTCGGGCATGCTTTCACTGGGAACGACGCCATATTTCTTTACGAGGCTGACAAACATGGCGAAATGTCCGCCATCGGCAATGCCAGAATCGAATAAGAAAGTATTTAAGCGAGAATCCAATGGCTGAGTGGCGATTTGAAGGGCTTTTTCCAAGGTGAAATTAGCCTTTTCAAGCTTGTCATAGAACTGAAGATAAGCTTGAGATAGTTCCATGCTTTTGGCGTTTAGCTTCTTTGCCAAAACCATGCGGATAACGTTCAATCCGGCAAACATCCAACAACGTCCGGATTGTTTTTGGTTGGTGATTGCGCCCGCATCCACGTCGATGGAGAAGACGTCCTTCAAAGAGTGCGCCTCATCCTCGTCGATAGCGGAATTCACCAGACCGTTTTTGCTCACGCTTCTTCGAGAAACGGCAAGATTCTTTTTTTCTTGATAGTTCTTTTGAAACTCCTCAAGATTTTTCATTTCAATGTATTTTTCCATAAAGTTTTCCTTTTTCCGAAATGATATTAAACGAATAAAATGAAAAGTCACGATATTTCTAACTTTCCGTGTAGAATAAAAAATATGAGAATCACGAAAGTTGAACGGTTTGTTATTTATCCTCTTTTGATTGCTTCTTTGGTTCTTTTCGCTTTCTTTGATTTGAATATCACACACGCCCTTTATAATCCAAAAAGCCTTTTTGGAAGGATCGGGGAAAACCTTGCCGAGATGCCTTTCCAGCTTCTTTGCGTATTCGCTTGCTGCTTATTGTTTAAATATCGTGATCGATCCAGCAAATCCCACGATATTGTTTGGGGGATTTTCTTTGTCGCCCTTGCCATTTTCTTCTCAGGGTATAGCGGTGGGAGGTTTATTTCTTATTCCAAATCCTATGGCTGGAACAAAACTCTTCGTTGGGGGGTGGCTGTAGGAATCAGCGCTCTTCACTTTGCTATTGGGGCTCTATGTGCCCATTTCGCAAAAGCCGACAGCCCTCGGAAAGCGGTGGCCTTCTCCCTTTTTGTTTTGATCATGTGGATTCTTTCTTTTTTGATGATGAATGGGCTTAAGTTCCTTTGGCATCGTCCACGTTGGAGATATATCGTCACTTTAGAGGGGGACCCAGATCAATATTTTGTTCCCGTGTATATATTAGGATGCAACGGAGACCTCTCTAGCGATTTTGCTTCCTTCCCATCGGGGCACACCATTAATGCGGTAGGGGTCATTTCCATTTCATTATTGGGATATGTGTTCCCTAAATTCGATAAGTCCTCTTTCCTTTTGCGTGTATTTGCGTATATATGGGCAACTCTTTGCGCTATCTCAAGGATCATTCTCGGCGCCCATTTTGCAAGCGACGTTGCAGCGGGCTTCCTTTTCGGCTTTTTGCTATTTGACCTTATGAGCACGTTTTTCTATCCGTTTTTTATGAGAAAAGTGGACGAATTCTCTCTTAAAGGGTCAGTTTAGACGATCATTCGTGAATTCTTTACATTTGTCCAACGAATATCTTTACAATTTGCCATTTTCTTGTTGACAAGAGTTTTTCGGCTGATGATAATACTTGAGCGCGCTTTCTGAAGCGTCGCTAGAAAAATCAAGAAAGAAGGAATAATTATGCAACGTCAAACAACTGTTGCCAAACCTCTTGAGATCAAAAGACAATGGTATATCGTCGATGCCACGGATGTGGTTCTTGGTAGATTAAGCTCCAAAGTCGCTGGCATCTTAATGGGATCTGGCAAGCCAATCTTTGCAAAGAATGAAGATTGCGGTGACTATGTCATCATCATCAATGCCGCTAAAGTCAAACTCACTGGTAAAGAGGGTGGCGAACACAAGAAGAATTATTATAACGTTTCCGGCTACAATGGCGGTTTAAGAACCCGTACTGCCGGCGTTATGAAACGTGAATTCCCTGTGGAAATGGTTGAAAGAGCCATTTCTGGCATGCTTCCAAGCAACCGCTTAGGAAGAGCTATGATGAAGAAGTGCTTCGTCTATGCAGGTGCTGAACACAAGCAACAAGCTCAACAACCAGTTGCGCTTGAAATCAAATAAGGAGTAGACAAGTATGGCAGAAGAAAAGAAATACTATGGTACTGGCCGTAGAAAGAGCTCCGTCGCTCGTGTTTGGATCAGTGCTGGTAAAGGCGTAATCCTTGTCAATGGCATCGCTGTTGAGGAATATATGCCTTATGCAACCTTAGTCCAAAACCTTAAGCAACCTCTTACCTTAACCGGTACTGATGGAAAATATGACATCCACGCCGATGTCAATGGCGGTGGATTCACCGGACAAGCCGAAGCCATCCGTTTAGGCATTGCTCGTGCTCTTTTGGAAGCTGGCGAAGATCGCAAGACCTTAAAAGTCGCTGGTATGTTAACTAGAAACGCTCGTTCCAAGGAAAGAAAGAAGTACGGCTTAAAAGCAGCTCGTCGCGCTCCGCAATTCAGCAAACGTTAATCGTTTCCTCGAATCTTCAAAGCTCTGGATTTATTTCCAGGGCTTTTTTGTTTATCAAAAACCCATAAAAGCTGTAACAATCGATGGGGATGGAAAAATGCCATCCCCATTAGAATTCATAGAGCCGAAAAAGATAGCCGAGCACCTTTGCATCAATTGAAAGAAGACGAGACTGCCGTGTGGTTGAGAGAGTCATTTATGACGACTGTTGTCGGAGAGGGCTATATCTTCCGAAAATGAGGTTTCTTTCTATATGGGAATGTTTTTAAAATGTTGATTCTTAGATTATATTAACCTAAATTTTGCAACTTAACATAAGAGAAGTCATATCACAAAAAAGAATTAAGAATGCAGGTGATGGTATGGAATATCTCAATAAGGTTCTTGCAATTAATGTTAAATAGGACGACGTTGATTTTAAGCACTCACCCAATTTTATAGTTGCAAGATATCACCTACAAATGGCGTTTATGAATAAGCAAAAGGCGATTTTCCTTTATCCGAAGACAAAATTAGAACGCATTGAAGTACTAAAGAAACATATAAATCGGATACAAGAAAATGAGAATTTGCCAGTTGTGCTCGTGCTAAAAGACCTTTTTCTATAGGGAGAAAGAATATTTGATTCGCGAGAAAATCCCCTTTGCTGTAGAGGGAAAGCAAATTTATTTACCTTTTATGGCAATGTATTTGCAAGAACGGTGTAACGCCAAAAGGAGTTACGGAAAGAAATTCTTCCGTCGGCGCAGATGCTTCTGTTGCATTTCATTTATAAAGGCGTACAGAAGCTTTCCACAAGTCAAGCTGCGAAAGAAGCGCTGAATGAGCTGTGAGGGAAAATAGACGGTTAATGGAATTGGCATCTTTAAGGAACGACTCAAGGGCGATGAAGGACAATATGTCGTCATTTGGAGGGGGCTGCGACGTTTTGGCGACGGAAGAAGATGCCTCAAGCCTGCCCGCCGTTCTTTTGGGCGATGGTCGTTGCGAATTTTTGAAACGGGGGGAAGCTGCTAGGGATGGAATGAGCGCCTCGGATGCGGCGTATTTAATTCCGTTTAAGGCAAAAGCATGGCTGGATTCGGAAGGCTGTAAGGCAAAGGGGGACATGCCTATAGCAAAAGCGTCAAGAAGCACAAGAATGACGTTTTCCGCCTGACGGAGTCGATTGGACCAACTGCCAAGATAGCGGCCCCTTATGGTGCATATGCCGATATTCAAGAGTTCTTCCGGCGCATGGAAAAGGAAAACATGGACGTGAAGCAATTGGGTTTGGTTGGCAGAACGAGGGAGAAAATTCTAGAAGAACTGAAAGCGATGCATAAGACGCCTTAAGCGCGAATGCCGAGATCCGTGATGATACGAGGGGAATGGAATGCCTTTCGCATTACAAAAACGAAATACGCGATACAGGTGAATAGGACCGCAGATTGTTGTGTATTTTGCCGATATTCACAAAATGAGCACGATGTTCCTTCCTTTTGATTTGTTTTATGTCTTTTTCTGGTCTCTTTTGTTTTGGTCGCAAAAAAGAACTGTAAACAAAAATTCGGATATAATTAGCCCGAGGTAACAGAGAATGAAGAAAAAATTATTGTCATTATTAGGCCTAACTGCCCTTTTTGGCCTTCTCTCCTGCAGGGCAGAAGATACATCCGAAGATTCGTCCGCACCGATTGTGAGTAGCGAACCATCTTCCTCACAGGTTGAAGAAAAGAATATCGAATCGATAAATCTCATAGCCGCTAAAACGAGCTTGAACATTGGCGAAAGCCTCAAATTGGTTGTTGAGATAAACCCAAGCGACGCAACCGCTAAGAGCGTTTCCTTTGAAAGCTCTAATCAAAGCGTTCTCCATGTCTCAAACGATGGCATTCTGACGGGGATAAGCGAAGGGGAGGCTACGGTAACTTGCAAAGTCATTTCCGAAAATGATCAGGAATTCGCGAAAGAAGTAAAATTCACCGTCAAAGAGGTTCCTGTCGAAGGCGTTAAAATAAGCAACTCCAATCAGGAGCTCTCTTTAGGGAGCGAAACCCAACTTATCGTGGAATTTACCCCGGAAAACGCCACCAACAAGGTACTCACCTATGTTTCCGATAACTCTTCCGTCATCAGCATCGACCAAACGGGTTTGATGAAAGCTTTGGCAATAGGAAAAGCGAAAATAACCGTAAGATCCGATTCGGGATTATTTGAAGACGCCCTCGAGTTTCATGTTGTAAGCGAATATACGAAAAAACTTAATGAAGCGATGAATAAGCTGAAAGACAGCGAATCCATAGAAGCGCAAACTGGGAACCTTCTTAAAATAAAAGGAATACATCAAAGGAAAGGGATGACCTCCCAATATAGTGAAAACACAGAGGTGCAATTCTTTTCGAATTCCGTCAATATCGCGATTTCCGAAACGCAAAAAATAGGCGATGATTCGACGAAAAAGACTTCGAAAACTTATCGTGGGGTCGATCTTGACCATTCGAGATATTTCAATTTCAAGATGAGTGACGCTTCCAAAGGGATGAGCGAGGAAGATTTGCTTGACGTTGATTTTAAAGACGTAAGCTCTTCCTTTAGTTTGGATGAGATGAAGAAAGACGCGTCTTTGTATTATTTGGATGATTCTGATTCTTATGGCTTACTCAATGTTGCCAGCTATTATTCAGGAAAAATGCTAGAAAACCTTAAGCTTGATGAGAGCCTAAAGAAGATAGAGAGCACCGGAAACGGATTTGAGATCACCTACAAGGGGCTTTCTAAGGAAAGCACCCCTCGATATGTCGATATGTCTTTAAAGATTATTGCCAATGCCAATAACTCGATACAATCCATTCATTTTGTGAATAAGATCTATAAGAAAACCGACCTCGACGAAAACAATCTTCCTAAAGCGAATGCCTCGACGAATGAATCTTATGACTATTTATATGAGATGTCTTATGAAGGAGAAAGAAAAACATATGAAGACACGAGTTTCTCGCCTAGCATGTTCTATTTCACTTCATTGGGCATTAAAACTTATTACCAGTCTACAGATTTAGATAATCACAAGTATTTTAAAGTCGGTAACACGATTGAGATTGAGCCTATCAATTTTAGTCCTGCTTCCGCAATGAGCAGCGTTGATACCATCCGCGTCACTAATATCGAAAACGAAAATGATAGCGGTGCCGTCCTTTTAACAGAGGAAGGGATTTTAAAGGCGGCGAAGATAGGCAAAGCCACCATCACTTTCAAAACTTTAAGCGGTTTAGAGGTTCGTAAAGAAGTAGAAGTGGTTGATGATAACAAGGTTCCTAATGGCCTTACGGAAATAACCATCGATGGCGCTAACAAGAACTATTTGACTGGCAATAATTCTTTGAAAGCTGGAGAAAAACACACCATCCTCTTTAAGTTCCAACCTACGAGCGGATCTCAAGAGTTCAGCTTGCTTTGCGATGATACGGAAACCGTTTTGGAAAAAGTCGAAGGAGGCTTTACGATTTCTAGGAATAACCCTTCAACAAACACGATATACGTTACCTTGTGTGGACCATATGATTACACGGTCCGTTTGAGATTTACGTTTACTAAGTGAGGTTTTATATGAAAAAAATTCAAAATGTTTTATTGCTTCTTTCCACCTTTTCGTTGCTTTCTTGCACAAATAACAACGAAGATTCCAAGGATAGCAGCAATTCTTCTTCCCCCTCTTCCTCAGTGAAGGAAGAGACACGCTCCTTGGATGAAATGTGCCAAGACCTCGAGAAAGAGATTTCTTTAAGCGGGGAGCTGTTGATGAGAAATTACGACTCTACTGGCAAGCTTACTTCCTCCGATAAAGGCGGTATGGCCGTTGCTTTCGGGGAGAATTCCTATTATCTAACAAGCAATTTCTTCAATTCTGATATAACTCTTTGGAGAGGAGAGGATGGAGATGCGGTCACCTATGATTTGGATCGGGATAACAAAATAGTCGAGAACAAGTTCCTTGATTCTTCTAAGGAGCCTATCAGCTTTAACGAATACGAGAATCCTTTCTTGATCAATTACCAATCGTATTTGCAAAAAACCGAAGGAGAAGATAGCTACACCCTTAAGACCACCAACGTTACCGGAAAGAACAAAGCCAAAACGATCATGCGCAGGGTCGCCAATATCAATTTACCGGACATCAGTCTTTTCAAAATGACTTATAAAAATGGGAAATTCGATACGTTATTAGTTGAGACGCCAAAAAATCAAACAAGCGAAGGCTCAGGGAGCTATGATCTTACTATCACATTGACCTTTGATTTATCGGAGAAAGATAAAGATATACCTGTCCCAACCCCTTTAAAACATGAGTCCTACCACGATACTTTGATGACCGCATTTAATTATTTGGAAAATGGGAAATATTCCTATACGATGGAATTCATCGATAACTCCGGAGAGAGCCCTCTTACTCATTATTATTATGAAGCGGTTGACACGGATTTCGTTTTCCAGGGCTCCTTAACGTCCAAAAACGATGATAAAGCCACGATGGAACGTAGCTATATTCTCGTTAATGACAAAGAAGAGGAAGGAGTGGATAAAGGCGTTCATCAGCTTTTATTGCTGGATGATGGAAGCTATGGGTATTATTCAACCGTTCCTCAATTCAACAGCCAGCCAATAACCGACATTAAGAGATATACCCCATATCGTAGCGTTGCCGTCGAATCTTTCGTGAAGCAAGACGATGGCGCCTATTTGATGTCGACCAGTCAGACAGGAAGCCTTGCCTCAAAGATAACGAAATTCACCGATTTGGATTTATCCGCCACTATGGAAATAGAGCTTTCCTTAAATAGCGACAATAAAATCTCAGCGATGTATTTCTCTAGCGAATACTATGAAGTCCATCTGACATACGACTACAGTGACCAATCTTTCAGCAAATTGGGCTTTGAGAAGAAAGACCTTCAATCTGTGGATGGGTTTAGACTATATGCTGGGACCTACAAATTCAAATTCAAAAATGAGGATGTCGTCTTGGTCGTAAGCGGGACATTGAAAAATCCTAAAGTTACTTGGAATGACGTGGATGTCACCTTTGATGGCGAGCCTTACTTCCCGACTCTCAATCAAATCTATTTCATCTATGGAAAAAACAGTTTTTATCTTATGAAAACGAAAGATGAAGAAGGAAACGTGAACTATGTTGTTGGCTGTTTTGATGGGCCAGATAAAGATGAAACTTCTTCTATAGCGACAAGATCCTAACTCAAACTCCGTTATTCAGCCATTGCGTTACCATGTGTAGCGTGATAGCTTTTTCTATATTTCGCGCAAGATATCCGGGAATCTTTTATTGGATTTGCAGAAAATGAAAAAAATTCTTTAGTTTCCTTGTACAAAATTTTTAAGAGTTGTATAGTATTAAAGCCCACGGGCCTTTAGCTCAGCTGGTTAGAGCGTCCGCTTGATAAGCGGGAGGTCGATGGTTCAAGTCCATTAAGGCCCACCATGTGGATTAAATGCCCCGTGAGTTAAGCACTCTGGGGCTCATTTCTTACTTATGGGTGTTTAGCTCAGCGGGAGAGCGCTTCCTTCACACGGAAGAGGTCGTAGGTTCGACACCTATAACACCCACCATGCCGTCTTAGCTCAGCTGGTAGAGCAGTTGCCTTGTAAGCATCAGGTCGTAGGTTCAAGTCCTATAGACGGCACCATTAAAAAACGAGTTTGATACAAAAAATGTGTCGAACTTTTTTATTATAGAATTTCATTGTGAGCGTAAAAGATTTCCACAATCGACAACCTGGATGGGATTCCGAATAATCTATCTAGGAGGCTCGAACGTGTTTTGCAACAAATATTTAGAGGAATTCAAAATCGACCTGGTGAAGCAATATTTCAGCGGCCGCCCGAACAAAGGCATCTGCAGCGATCACAAAATCGCGAAGTCGACTCTTTGGGGCTAGATATGCAAGCACGGGCATATGGTCCAGAAAGACTGGGAGGCGATTGGTCGAAAGTTTCAATCATCTTAGAAATCTGAGAGCCGGAAAATGCGAGCGAACTAATCGATTTCTGGCTTAAGTAGGATGAGGACAACGAATCCCTTTATTCGAAAATGATCGAGGAATCGCTCTTGAAGGAGAATAAAGGGCAGATTGATACGCTCCTCTAACTGAGAAAAGCGCTCATCCCATTAATTTGAAAGCAAGAAATCCTGCAGCTTTATTACGCGAATCACGTTGTGCTCAAGTGGGATGTCCCCGGTTTCGTTCATCGTTATAATCATCAGTCTGTATTTCCCCGGATTTGTCGCGTCTAGTTTTTTTAATTGCCCGATTTCTCGGTTGGCTGCATCCGCGTTTGCCATGGAATAGCAAGCCTGAACCGCGATGTTATCTTCATCAACTAAGAAATCAATATCGATTTTGGTTTTGCTACTTTTCAAATAATAGAGTTTGTCTTGGTATTTTTGGTTTAACGAGATTGCAACCAGATTCTCAAAGAGGGAGGCATCGTCTTTGGCCAAGAATAAGTTCAAGATGCCGTTGTCGGAAAAATAGAATTTTGAATTGCTTTCTTTATCGACGAATGCAGCATAGTAGTTTTTTAGAGCGAACAGCAAAAAACTTTGATTGGCATAAAAACAATAATCGATGATCGTGTCTTTCGAGAGCGAGAAGCCAATGGTTTTCAGAGCATGATAAAGATTGGTGTAAGAAACGTCTTGGGAGATGGCGCCTGCAATTTTTTCGTTAAGACCCTCATGCCGTTTTCGCTCCGTATGGCGTTACGGGTGATAATGTCGCCCAAAAGGATTTTTTCGCAAATGTTGGAGACGCATTCACGTTTGTCGACGGAAGCAAGCGACTCGGGAAAGCCTCCAAATCGATAAAATTCCCGAGGTGCGTTCGCAATTTCGGCGCGGTCGGAGGCGGAAAAGGCGGAACTTGCTTCCAATGATTTTGCCCGGAGGAATTCTTTGAAGGAATAAGGATGGATGATTTTTGTTAGGTATCGCCCGCCTAATTGGGCGGATACTTCGCGAGAGAGCATTTTCGCGTTACTTCCCGTGATGTCGACTTTCTCCCTGGCGTTAGCCATTCGAATCGCAAATTTTTCCCAGCCATCGATATTTTGAATCTCATCGAAGAAGAAATAGTGCTTTTGGTTTGTGATTTCTTCGGCAGTAAGCAAAACGTCTTCAAAATCGTTTGCTTGAAAACCGAGCAATCGTTCGTCGTCAAAATTGATGTAAATGATCTGCTTCCAATCCACTCCGCTCGAAATGAGGTCCCGGACCCGTTTATACAGAAGCGTAGATTTCCCGGAACGCCTTAGACCGATAAGGACGTAATTGGCGTTTTTATCAAAAACGTAATCGCGACTTACGATTTGAGATTTCTCGATAACTTCATGTTGGTCAAAAATGATCTGCTTGAGCGTTTCGTGATTCATGATTCTCTCCTTTTGTCGATTACATTCTGCAATAATAACTAAAACCTGTCGGTTATAGGCGACAAAAGAGTTAAGGCAGTACGTTTGGAGGTACCGTCATAAATGTCGTGGTCTAGCAAAGGATCTAAGAAAATACCATGCCTGCTTTATTGATAGCACTTCATGGTGTCTTCATTGATTAATTGATGTGCCTTGCAAACTCAAAAACAAAGGAATCAACAAAGTTAATCTCTTATCCTTTTTTAAAAAAACAACGATGTCTTAAACGCGGATAATCTCCCTAATCAAAAATTCATCGACAAGGGATGGTTCAGAATCATCGATTGCGCCTACAGCAATAGGAAAACTGGCCAAGTACCCACAAGAGAGTTTTCTGCTATAAAACCGCCATTAACGGAATGAGAAGAACCATCGAGAAGATGGCTGGAAGGAAGTAGTCATAACAATGAGAAATAATGAATGTTATGTGTCTTGGAAAAGAAATTAATGTAAAACACTAAAGTAAAACCTTTTCAAAAAATAGAATTATAGAGCATTCTTTTTGGGTCTTCCCCTCTTCTTTTTCACGACGAGCGGCTTGTTCCTGATCTGCAGCTTGTCCAGGATGTCTTCCGTCCGTGGATTCATTTTCACGAATTCCCACCGATCTTTCACCTTTATCTTCTGGACCGAGTTGAGGTCGTCTATGATGTCGCAGAATGATTCATCGGCCAGCTCCTCGATCTTTCCGAACCGGTCGACAAGTCTCATTGTCATGAGCGTGGAAACGAAGTTTATGAATTCGCTGCCGATGACGGAACTGTTGTTCCGCTCCCTTGTCTGGTCCAGGTCCAGCGAGTTCTTGTAATACTTGAAGACGAGCTCTATCAGCCATCTTGTGGCATAGCAGTCGTATGCGGTCTTGGGTTCCATATCCTGATTCGATTCGAGGACGATCGTCCCGAATGATCTGTCTTTTTCCCTGAAGTCGTCCCTGTCGAAGGTCTTCGCATTATGCTTCAGATAGTCCTTCTCCTCTTTGGTCTCCGTCCACGGCTCCCTGAAGGAATATAGGAAATATCCGTTGTCCAGTCTGTGCTTCCTGCATGGGATATTTCCGAACTTTCCTTCGATAAGGGAATCGAAGTCATACATGTTGTTTTCCGTGATCGCCTTCGCGTTCCTCTTCAGCGGAGTCAGGAAACCCAGGCCTTTGTTGGATGAGAGGATAAGCTTTATGTTTGACGGAGGAAACCCTTTGTCATCGACCAGAAGCCCCGTTTTTATGCCGTTTTCCCGGATGAAATCGTCATAGGAGGTGGCATCGACCATATTGCCGGGATAGACCTTGCAGCAGACAGGTTCCTTCTTCTCGATGTCATAAGCGTAGATGACGCTTATTTCCCGGGTGTTTCTGACCCTTGCCTTATAGGAATAGTCCGACAGATCGTTGACGACGGAATTGTCCTGCTTCAGGGTTCCGTCGATTGCAATATGGTGGTTCTTCTCCAGGCTGTCCACTCTTCTCTTCATGAAGGAGACGATGCGGGAATAATCGTTCCCCAGCTTCTTCATGAAGGAAGAGACCGTCGTTTCGCTCAGGGCGACATTGGGAACGAGTTCGCTTAGCCACGATGAACAGTATGCGGTGTTCAGTCTTCTGTCGGTGATATGTCTCCTCATCACCCTCAGTGCGGCGATGGTATAGATCTGGGAAGCCTCGTTCAGGTCGTAGACGGAAGCCAGGTCGGAGAGAATATCTCTCGAAAGTGTCCAGATGAGATAACTGCAGCCGAACGATTTCAGTTCGATGTCACCCGTCTTTGGCCTTCTGCTTACGAATTTCCCTTCGAAGATATAGCCGATCACCTTACCGTTGACGGGCTGGGGATTCTTCCCCTTGATATATCTGACGCCTTTCCTTTCCTTGACTTCGTACCGTTTGGCACCTTCATGCCCTGTATCGATGACGATCGTGTTCTTTGGCCTTTCGACATTTCGGATTTCCTGAGGAACCATAAGCAACCTCCTAAAATAGAGTAATATTATATCAAAATATAACTATAGTGTGTCGTTTTTGATATGAAAAATCAACAAAAAAACAGCACTTTCCGGGCTTGGTTCCGAAAAAAATGCTGTTTTGGACTTCCTAAAGGACACATCTCATATGGATTTAAGGCAAAAATCCGACGTTTCAGCCGATTCTATAGTTCTATTTTTGGAAATTGTTTTATTCCATCGAACTCCTGATGCGAAAAATTTATGATCTGCGGAATGAAAATCAAATTTCGGCTCAGCTTTTGCAAGAAAAAGAGAATCAATTTAAATTTGCAAAAGCCAATATGGAACGTCTCAATATCATTGCCCATGATTTGAAGCATGAAAGCGTCATTCTTCGTCAAGGAGGCGAGGAAGCGAAAAAACTATTAGACGAAATCGATAAAGGGGTGAAAGGATACGATTCTATTCTTCTGACGGAGAACCCGACTTTGAATATCATCCTCAACGAAAAATGGCTGTATTGTCAAAAACATGGGATACGTCTATCAACTATTGTTGATCCAACCGCTTTCAATCAACTAACTACGATCGAACTATATTCTCTTTTTGGAAACCTTCTTGATAATTCCGTTGAAGCGGTAATGAAGATAAAGGACAAATCAAAAAGAACCATCTCCCTAAGCGTTTCTCATTCCCATGGTGTTTCTTCGATCGATATTCGTAATTATTCTTTGGAAAAAATCAAAATAAAAGATGGCTTGCCTCTAACAACAAAAAAAGATTCTTTTAACCATGGCTTTGGTACCAAAAGCATTGAAAATATCGTAAATAAATACGATGGGGACTATTCTTGTTATCTAGAGAATGATGTTTTTGTCGTGAAAATTGTTATTCCTGATTGAGATGCTTCTTACGAGGCGGATTGGCCATATACGTCTTGAAATTTTCTATGTTATTGTTCATATAATATTCACGAGGTACAAATTATGATTATTTTACATATTAAAGATTTTGGTGACATCAAGATTGAACTAGATAGAAAGAATGCGCCTATATCCGCGAATAACTTCGCTTCTTTAGTGAGTCAAGGCTTCTATGATGGGCTTACTTTCCATCGTGTGATTAAAGGTTTCATGATTCAAGGTGGGGATCCTAACGGAAATGGCACAGGTGGACCAGGATATTCCATTAAAGGGGAATTCCGTGCGAACGGTGTGAAAAATAACCTTTCTCATAAGAGAGGAGTTCTTTCTATGGCTCGTTCCCAAATGTTTAATTCTGCAGGCTCTCAATTCTTTATTTGTGATGCGGATGATACTTTCCTTGATGGACAATACGCTGCCTTTGGAAAAGTAATTGAAGGTATGGATGTTGTCGATAAGATTGCAAGCGTTGATAAGAATCACGCTGACAAACCCTATAAGCCTGTCATCATCGAAAAAGCTGAAGCAATTGACGAAGAAATTCAACCAATTGAAAAAATGTAACGATTCCGTCTCTTAAATGAGACGGTTTTTCGTATAATTAAGGGCGGTAAAAAGGATTTTCTTATGGCACGAATTATTTTAGTTGGTGGTGGTTCTTCTTCAGGCAAATCTTTTGTCACACAAGAAGTGCTTAAAAACGTTGGTGAAGAAAACGTAACTCGCATGACGATGGATGATTATTATCTTGATCAGGCCAACATCCCTCTTGCGGATCGTTATAAAGTGAACTATGACCACCCAAAAGCTTTTGACTGGCCTTTGATGAGAAAACAAATCCGTGCTTTGAAAGAAGGGTTCTCCATTGAAAAACCGGTGTATGATTTCGTGCATTTGACGAGATCGAATCAAATTGAAGTGGTAACTCCAAAGAAAGTTGTCATCGTGGAAGGCATTATGGCCCTTGTGGACAAGCAAGTCAGGAACTTAGGCGATTTACGTGTCTTTATTCAAGCGGGTGCCGAAAGAAGATTCCTCCGTCGTATTATTCGTGATGCAAAAGAAAGGGGACGTAGTTTTGAAAACATCGTCACTCAGTATTTCAACACCGTTCAACCAATGTATGATGAAATTGTGAAACCATCTAGTGAATATGCAGATCTCATCATCAATAATGATGGAGTGAAGAATTTGGCCATTGACGTTCTTACTTGCGTGATACAAGAGCAACTGGATATTGCCAACAACGTCAAAGCGGAAAAACAAGTCATGGATGAAGAATTCACGGAAGAAGTTCTTCGTGGTGTCTTTCAAGAAATCAAGGGATAGAAAATATGGAATATAGTGAAAAAGTAATTGAATTATTGAATCGTTCTTACAGCCCTTTTCATGTTGTTAAGAATTTAAAAGATTGCCTTGAGGAAAAAGGCTTTAAAGAGCTAAAAGAAGATGCCCCATTTTCCTTAAAAGAAGGGGGACGTTACTACATTACACGGAATGGATCGGCTTTGATCGCCTTTGAAGTACCTTCTTCTTTCAAAAACAGCGCATTCCGTATCTCCGCTTCACATACAGACAGCCCAACTTTCAAAATAAAGCCGACCCCTGTATTGAAATACAAGAATTTGCTTTCCTTGAATGTGGAGCCATATGGCGGAATGATTGATTCCACGTGGATGGATCGCCCCCTTTCTTTTGCTGGAAGAGTCTTCTTCCTTGATCAAAATGGTGAAATGAAAGAAAGTCTCCTTCAAATAGATGAAGACCTGCTTGTAATTCCTAACCTTTGTATCCATTTTAACCGCAATATCAATAATGGATACGCCTTTAATCCTGCAAAAGACATGATTCCTTTGCTTGGGATTGAAAAGGGCTTTGAATTCAACAAATACCTTCTTAGCAAAATAGAAGGCGCAAAAGAAATCCTTTCCTTTGATTTGTTCTTATATAATCGTGACAAAGCGAGGAAAGTGGGCCTTCATAAGGAATTCCTTTCTTCACCAAGACTTGATGATTTATCAAGCACGTATAGCGTTCTTTTAGGATTTTTAGACGCCAATCCAACTTATTTCAATATCTATTGCGCATTCGATAATGAAGAAGTGGGTTCCTTAACTAAGCAAGGAGCGTATGGCACTTTTTTAGCGGATACAATGAAACGGATCTCCAATGCTTTCTCTCTCCCTGCTGAGGAGATGCTTGCTAGATCTATCCTCATTTCCGTTGATAATGCTCACGCCAACCACCCGAATCACCCTGAAATATCGGATGCAAGCACTTCGGTGTTATTAAACGAAGGAATTGTCATCAAATATAACGCCAACCAAACTTATACAACCGATGGGCTAAGCGCCGCATTGCTTAAGAATATCGTCAAAAACGCAAACATCCCATTTCAGGACTTCACCAATCGTTCTGATTTAAGGGGAGGCTCTACATTAGGAAATCTTTCGAACAACCAGATGTCCATCAATTCGGTTGATATTGGCCTCGCTCAGCTTGCCATGCATTCATCCAACGAGCTTTGTGGCGTCAAAGATATTGATACCATGTCTCAATTAATGAAGGAATTCTTCTCCTCCAAAGTAGAAATCAAATCCTTATGAAAACGTTTCTAGACGATTCTTCTTTAGAAAGATGCGCTAAGCTTCATCCTAGCTTCATTGAAGAATTAAATGAAGACACGAGGAAAAAGATCTTAGACAGGATGATCTTTTCCACTTATGAAAAAGGGGAGTCTCTTTTTCAAGAGGGTGAGAAAGCGGATTGTCTTTATATCATTCGTCAAGGGAACGTCAAACTTGCTACCTACGATGGAGAAGGAAAAGAACAAATCGTTTCTATCTTTTCTCCTGGAGATACCATATGGGTTGCGGTCTTTTTGAAAGAAAAAAAGGAAAGCGTCTATCCTTATAACGGAATCTGTTTGGATGACGCGGTTGTTGGGAAGATGCTTCGAGAGGATTTTGAGTCTTTGATTCAGGACACCCATAGCGCTTTGGAAATCATCGCTCTTCTTTCGAAAAAACTTTCCGATGCGAATGAGAGAAACCTTATTCTTTCTGTCTCTGACCCCAAGGCGAAGATTGCTCGTCTTTTCTTATATCGTTTGAACCATATCACCGGAGATGTGGTCAAATTAAAATTGGAAGATATTGCCGCTCACGTTTCCTTACGTCCTGAAACCGTTTCACGAAAGCTAGGGGAACTGATGAATGAAGGAATCATTGAAAAGGTAGGGCAATCTTCTTTCCGTATCCTTGACTTTGAAAGGCTAGTAGATATTTCGCAAAATTGATTTTAATCAAAGTTATTTTGTTTGTTTCTTTTGATAATCATTCTCCTAGGAGGGAAGAAGATGCAAGGAAACATTCATTCAATCGAAACCTTTGGATCCGTTGATGGACCTGGAATTCGTTTTGTTATTTTTGTAAAAGGCTGTGCGATGCGTTGCCTATTTTGCCATAACCCAGACACATGGAAGGGGGAAGGCGGCACTCTTCGTGAGAGTGATGACTTAATCAAGCAAGCTCTTCGTTATCGCCCTTATTGGGGGGATAAAGGAGGAATCACGGTTTCGGGTGGAGAACCTTTATTGCAAATGGATTTCCTCTTGGAATTGTTCAAGAAAGCAAAAGAAAACGGAATCAACACCTGTATTGATACGGCTGGAGAGCCCTTTACAAGAGAGGAGCCTTTCTTTTCGAAGTTCCAAGAACTTATGAAATATACCGATCTTTTGTTGGTCGACATTAAGCATATCGATCCGAAGATGCATCTGAAACTTACCGCTTGCCCAAACGATAACATCATTGATATGTTTCGTTATCTCGATGAAATTCATAAGCCGATTTGGATAAGACACGTTCTTCTTCCTGGATATACGGATAACGATACCTATCTTTATGAAACAAGAAAGTTCATCAAGACATTGCATAACGTTGAAAGAATTGATGTTCTTCCATTTCATAAGATGGGTGAATTCAAGTGGCAAAAACTAGGTTATCCATATCAATTAAAAGACACTCAGCCACCAAGCAAGGAAAGAGTTCAAAACGCCATCGATATCTTGAATGGTAAAAAGGATGAAAATTTGATTTAAATCAATGTTTTGAATAGAGATTTTCTTAAAATATGCATTGCAAAAAAGGAGATATTACTCATGTTTGAAGAAGAATGGAAAGGATTTAAAGGCGGACACTGGACAGAAGAAGTTAATGTTCGTGACTTTATCCAAGAGAACTATGAGCCATACGAGGGAGACGCTTCCTTCTTAGCTGGCCCAACCAAAGCAACCGAAGACCTTTGGAATAAGGTCCAAGAATTACAACACCAAGAACGCGCCAAAGGTGGCGTTCTTGATATGGAAACCGAAATTGTTTCCAGTATTACCGCTTATGGCGCCGCCTATATTGACGAAGCCTTAAAGGATGAAGAAAAGATCGTCGGTCTTCAAACGGATAAGCCTCTTAAGAGAGCTTTCATGCCTTATGGCGGAATCAAGATGGCGGAACAAGCCTGCACCACCTATGGCTATACCCCAAATCCTGAACTCCACAAGATTTTCACCCAATACCATAAGACTCATAACCAAGGCGTTTTCGATGCGTACACCCCTGAAATCATGAGATGCCGCCACGCTAAGATCTTAACCGGTCTTCCAGATACATATGGACGTGGACGTATTGTTGGCGATTATCGTCGCGTTGCCCTCTATGGCATTGATTTCTTAATCAAAGAAAAACAAAAAGACCTTGAGAACTGCGGCGATCAAACCTTAACCGATGACGTTATCCGTCTTCGTGAAGAATTAGCTGAACAAATTCGTTCTTTGGAAGCGATGAAAGTCATGGCCAATTCCTATGGCTTTGATATTTCCAAACCAGCTAAAACAGCAAAAGAAGCAGTGCAGTGGCTCTATTTTGGATATTTAGCCGCCATCAAGACGCAAAATGGCGCGGCTATGTCCGTTGGAAGAGTCTCCACTTTCTTGGATATCTACATTAACCGCGATTTGAATAACGGAACCCTTACCGAGCAAGAAGCTCAGGAATTAGTGGACCATTTCGTCATGAAATTAAGAATGGTCAAATTCGCCCGTATCCCATCCTATAACCAATTATTCTCCGGCGATCCAGTTTGGGCGACTCTCGAAGTTGCCGGTATGGGACAAGATGGACGCAGCATGGTCACGAAGAACGATTTCCGTTTCTTGCACACCCTTGAGAATATGGGACCTGCGCCAGAACCGAATCTCACCGTTCTTTACACCAAGAGACTTCCTGAGAATTTCAAGAAGTATGCGGCTAAGATTTCCGTTGACACTTCCGCTATCCAATATGAAAACGATGATGTCATGCGTCCGGTTTGGGGCGATGATTATTCCATCTGCTGTTGCGTTTCCGCCACGCAAACTGGCAAAGAGATGCAATTCTTCGGCGCTCGTGCCAATCTTGCGAAGTGCTTGCTTTACGCCATCAATGGTGGTGTCGATGTAAAGACCCGTACCCAAGTTGGTCCTGCTTATACCCCAATTACTTCCGAGTATTTGGATTATGACGAGGTCGTTGCCAAATATGACAAGATGATGGATTGGCTCGTTGAAGTGTATGTGAACGCTTTGAATTTAATCCACTATATGCACGATAAATATTATTATGAATCTGCTGAAATGGCTTTGATTGATACCGATGTTCGTCGTACCTTTGCAACCGGTATCGCCGGCTTCTCCCACGTTGTTGACTCCTTAAGCGCTATCAAATACGCCAAAGTGAAGACCATCCGTGATGAGACTGGAATCGTCGTTGATTATCAAATCGAAGGGGATTTCCCTCGCTATGGTAACGATGATGATAGAGCGGATGATATTGCCGTGAATTTACTTAAGACCTTCATGACCAAACTCAAGAAACATCATACCTATCGCAATTCCGAGCCAACCACATCTATTCTCACTATCACTTCTAACGTTGTTTATGGAAAAGCCACCGGCGCTATGCCAGATGGAAGAAAAGCGGGCGAACCATTATCTCCAGGCGCAAACCCAGCTTATGGCGCAGAAAAGAACGGCCTTCTTGCCTCTCTTAACTCTGTTGCCAAGCTTCCATATGAATATGCATTAGACGGTATCTCTAACACTCAAACCATTTCTCCTAACACCTTAGGACATAATGAAGAAGAAAGAGTGGATACCCTTGTCAACGTCTTAGACGGCTACTTCGAAAAAGGCGCGCATCACCTTAACGTTAATGTCTTTGGCTTAGACAAGCTCAAGGATGCTATGGAACATCCTGAGAAGCCAGAATATGCGAACTTCACCATCCGTGTTTCTGGATACGCCGTTAAATTCATTGATTTGACGAGAGAGCAGCAATTAGATGTTATTGCTCGTAACGCTCACGAATCGATGTAATTCATCTTTCTACCTTAAGGGGCTACTTCGGTAGCCTCTTTTCTTTTTTGGGAGGGGAGAAATCTCACGTCTGAAAAACGCCTAAAGAAAATCTAATCCTCAAGATTTGATGTGATGCTATTTATCTAAAATAAAACACGCCTAAGAAAACAACGTATTGGGCAATTCAATATATGGCTTAGCTTATTTGCCTCTTCCAAGCCGATTCGATTCAATGAGCTGTTGTCTTTCAAACGAAAAAGGCTAGTTTTTGGGATGGCGGTTTGCCGAACGATTGTGGCGTAAGAAATACCTCTTTTTTTCTTAAGGCATTCAAGCACGCTGCATTCTTGTTCTCGTTTTAGATATAGCTCGATAATTCGTTCCAGATCCATTTCATGATATGGGAGAAACAAGCCTTTCATTTCGCGAATTAGCAGCAGTAAAGCTATTCTATAAAGAGAGGCGCCTACGTTTAAGAAAATCCGGGCATAGGATTCGCCAATCTAATAGTAAACGGAATCGGAAACATATTGGTTTGGCAATTCTGCAGCATGGAATGCTTTTTATATAAGTCACCCACTGTATCGCTTAACAAATCGTTTGTGTCTCCTCTTTCCAAGGATTCGGAGGCTTCTGAATAGGCAAGCCTTTCTTCGAACAAATCGATTGGAACGGCGTCTTGCGATAAAGACATTTCAAAGAAAGAGGCGATCCTTTCGATTGTTTCGTTAGAATATTTATGAATGTTTGTCATAAAGTTTCTCCCTTATAATACGCCGTTCCTTTGATCGACGTTGTCGATGACCTCTTGATAGTCATCGCTCGCTTTCTCGATTCGTTTCGCGTAAGAATGGAGATAATTGTTCTCTATCTTTTCTGCGTTTAAGAAATGTATCCTTTGGAAAGCTTTTGAAGAGATGGGAACATATTGCGTTCCTAGTTTGCCAAGTTTTAACGCTTTTTCTAACGACTCATAGTCTAATTGGCTGCTTAGGAAATCCTTGCAGTATCGAAAATACCTATCGTCTGCACGATAGCCAATAACAACGTCTATTCCCACGAGCGAGACCGGATAGGCCTTAAAGAGGCCTTCGAGCAGGGTTTTATATTTTCTTTGATCCGTTTCATCTAATGTTCGGTCCTGCAAAAGCAAGGAAATCCAATACATCGGCTCTAGGTTAGTTAAGTTAAGAATGTTTAAGCCTTCTTCATTCATTTCGTATTGATTGCAATACCCAGCCCCGCCATTTCGGTTCGCCCAAATATAAGCAGCATTCTTATCTAAGGCGCAGTAAAACCCGTATCCATAATCCTTCTTCGCCGAAGCCTTGCCGAGTTTTGGCGCCTCGATCATTTTCTCCGAACCATGATAAATAACGGCTTTCCGCTTCACGCTATAATCATGGCAAAAAGTACCAAATCTAGAACTAATTTACTTAATAATGACATATTCCTTTTAAAAAAGTTCCAAAAACGGAACTTTTCTATAGTCTAATTAATCTTATATAAGTCATCTTAATTTTGCCAAAATGGATTTTTAAAGACCGGGATTCTGTTGTTGCGGCGAATTTGACAAAATTGTTATTTCCTTGTTTGGAACGAATCGTTTTTAACCTCTTTTCTTTTTTGCCAGGGAAATTGTAGTTAAAGGGGTTGATTAATTGATTTCTTTAGTCGAGATGTTTGTTCTGCTCACATTTATCGGTGCGGCTCCTATATGAAAAGGAGGAGCTTTTCATGGATTTAGGTGTCGCTTGCCCGTGGTGCGGATTATTTAAACTGTTATCGATAATGTAGGCGCAGGCAGGCAAAAATCGTTCCTGAAAATGCAGTCCCTTAAACAATCTCTTAGGGGATTTGGGAGAGAAGCTATTGGCTATCGATTTTGTTTCGTATCCTTTGAAACGGAACCATTTTTTATTCCGTCATTTTTTCTGAAATAGAAAGTCGCTTTCCCTTTGCCTTCTCTTCCGATAACGCCCTCCTCAATCAAGGTTTTTAAGGAATTTTCAATAGACGTTTTGCCTATGGACGGTACCAGTTCCATAATGTTGCTCTTTGTAAACTTACCGATTGTATTGCTTACTGCGTTTCGAACTAGTTCAAGCGCCGATGATTTCCCTTCTACCAAAGTTAGTCTGTCTTCGAGATCTCTGTAGGCGCCCAAAACTATTCCGAGCATATATTTTATGAAAGGAGTTATGTCGTTTGTTTCGCTGTTCCAATTTCTATCGCTTTCTTCAAGCGCTTCATAATAACTCGTTTTTGTTTTCTCGATCTTGCTCTCCAAACTCACATATTTGCCTACGACATATCCTGCACGATATAGAAGCAACGTTGTAAGCAAACGCGACATCCTTCCATTGCCGTCATTGAAGGGGTGTATACATAAGAAATCAATAATAAACGCAGGAATAAGAATAAGCGGATCGATTTCGCAAAAATCCATTTCCCGATTAAAACTTTCACATATTGCCTCTATTGCGATTGGTGTTTCAAACGGGTCGAGCGGAGTAAAACGCACGATTTGCTCTCCGTTTTCTTTGGTTTCTACAATATAGTTCCGAGTATTCTTAAAATATCCGCCGATACCCTTTTGAGAGTAACGATATAGCATCTGATGCATTTGCAATATATAAGAGGGTCTTATCGGAATATATTCGTAACTCTCATGAATTAAAGACAACACATCGCGATACCCTGAAATTTCCTCTTCGTCTCTGTTTCTCGGCGTGGTTTTTTGCTCACATAACTGCTTCATACGAGCAGCCGTAGTTATAATGCCCTCTATCTTGTTGGAGGCTTCGGTGCTTTGTATTTTTGCTATATCAACAAGCTTTTCCAGGGTTGCGGGCTTTTGTTTCAAGAGCAACATCTGTTTTCCCTTATATTCATGAATTTGGGCAACCAAACCTAATATTTCGTTGTCCCACTTGATGTCCTTTAAGTTTTTGTAATCGAAATTTCTCATACGCCCATTCTCCTAAAGATTAGTACAAATATGCAATAAAATTGGGCGATTAGCAATATGTTTGGGCGGTTAATAGCACAAAATTAATTAAAATTGGGCGAATATGCAGAATTTGAGCGATTCTGATTCAAAGGACTTAGACTTGCATTCCAATCCTTTTGGCTTGAAGAAACCCCCGAAACGTATATTCTCTATATTAGTTAGTAAGAACTAACCAAGGAGAATATATGAACCAATATCTATATACTGCAATAGGAATCTTCTTCATTTTCTTTTGCACAACGCTAGGATCTTCTTTTGTCTTTTTCTTCCGTAAGAAAGAAATTAGCCCTAAGGTGAATCAAATCTTTTTAGGATTTGCCGCAGGCATTATGCTCTCTGCATCTATTTTTTCTTTGATTGTTCCTTCCTTGGAAATGGAAATCTCCTATCTTCCTTCGTGGACTGTTTCTGGAGTGGCGGTGCTTCTAGGCGCTTTCTTTCTTTGGGGGATTGATAAACTCGTTCCGCATTTTCACGTTGAGCAAAACAAAGAAGAAGGCCTTCCTTCAAGGGTCTCTAAAACCGCAAAGATGTTCTTAGCTGTTACGATCCATAACATCCCTGAAGGCCTTTCCGTTGGAATTAGCTTTGGCGTTGCTCTTGCTAAGATGACGCCTGATAGTCAAACGGGGCTCCTTTTATCTTCCTTGATGCTGGCCATTGGCATTGGGATCCAAAATATTCCCGAAGGGGCGGTTGTATCTTTGCCAATCAAAGGAGAAACAGGAAATTCAAGCAAGGCATTTTGGTTTGGAACTCTCTCAGGTGCGGTGGAACCTATAGCGGCCATTTTTGGCCTTTTCCTTGCCTATTTCATTGAACCCATTATGCCTTGGGCGTTATCTTTTGCCGCAGGATGCATGCTTTATGTCATTGCGGAAGAAATGATTCCGGATGCAAAAGGGGATCCAACAAGCCATTCCGGTGTTTGGGCGTTTATCGCTGGTTTTGTTTTGATGATGTCGCTTGATGTGGCATTAAGCTAAATGAAAGGCACGAATAGGCATCTTCCGTTTCTCGCTCTGCCTTGCTAGAAACCTCAATCGTAAAAAAAGGGCTTTTATATCATGGAAACCGAGATTCCATTGGTTTATGGAATTTGACAAATACCTATATGGGGTATATATTCATCCTCGTAAAATACCTATAGGGGGTATCTATATGGAAGAAAAGACATGCCCTTGTTGCGGAAGGAAGAAATCCCATCCAAGAAACCAAGAAGAAGTAAAAGACCTTCAGTCTCGTTTAAATAGAATATCTGGTCAGATCAATGGCATCTCCAAGATGTTGAATGAGAACCGTTACTGCGGGGATGTTCTAATCCAGGTGGCGGCCGTGGAAAACGCTCTCCAATCTTTTGGCTACATTCTTTTAAAAGAGCATATGGACACCTGCGTGGTAGAAGATATTCAGAATGGCAAATTAGAGAGTGTCGATGAAGCCTTTGAATTGATGAGAAAGCTGAAATAAATATGGTGAAAGATGAAAAATATTTCGTGGAAGGGATGACATGCGCTTCTTGCGTTGCCCATGTCTCTAAAGCAGTTAACAAACTTCCAGGCGTGAAGGATGCCAATGTTTCTTTGCTTACCAACTCCATGACGGTGAGCTATGAAGAGCCGGCAAACCCACATGAAATTTGCGAAGCGGTTAAGAAGGCCGGATATGGAGCGAAGCTTGCCTCTAAAGAAGAAAGCAAAAAGAGCGATGACTATTCCTCCTTAAAAGAAGAATTAAAAGACAAAGAAACGCCAAAGCTCTTAAGAAGACTTATCTTATCTCTCATTCTCCTAATCCCTCTCTTTTATTTCGGGATGGGCTATATGAACATGGATTGGCACTGGCCATTAGGAGTCATTGGAGAGAATCCGCTGATGTTTGGTTTATTAGAAGGCTCACTTGCTCTTTTGATTATGCTATTAAACAGAAACTTCTATACTTCTGGCGTGAAGGCCCTTCTTCATGGGGGAGCGAATATGGACACGCTGGTAGCGCTAGGAAGCGGGGTTGCTTTTCTCTATGGCCTTGCCATGATGTTCGTCATGTCTTCTTTCGTCACTTCCAACGGTACGGATTATACGAAAGTGATGCATTATTCTATGTGCTTGACTTTCGAAACGGCGGGGATGGTGCCAACCTTGATCACCATCGGCAAAACCTTGGAATCCTTTTCCAAAGGGAAAACGACAAGCGCTCTTCGGTCTTTAATCGATTTGGCTCCAAAAGAAGCCCACGTCCTTCGCGATGGGAAGGAAATTACCATCTTAGCCAGCGATGTTCAAAAAGGAGAAACTTTCCTTGTTCGCCCAGGCGAATCCTTCCCGGTCGATGGAATTGTTTTAAACGGAATATCGAGCGCGAACGAATCCGCCTTAACGGGCGAATCCATGCCAGTGGATAAAAAAGAGGGAAGCCCTGTATCATCGGGAACGATCAACTTAAACGGGGCTCTCACTTGCAAGGCAACGAATGTGGGGGATAAAACCAGCTTGCACCATATTATCGAAATGGTTCAAAATGCAGCGAATAGCAAAACCAAGATCTCCGCTTTGGCGGATAAGATATCAGGCGTTTTCGTTCCGGCGATATTAGGCGTTTCCCTCCTCGTCTTCGTTTGCTGGCTTATCTTTGGAAAGGGGGTAGTGGACAGCTTGCCAAACGATGATTTGCTCACCTATGCTTTCAATCGAGCCATATCCGTTCTTGTTATCGCGTGTCCTTGCGCTTTAGGTTTAGCTACTCCGGTCGCGATTATGGTCGGAAGTGGCAAAGGAGCGAAGAATGGGATCCTCTTTAAAAACGCGCTCTCTTTGGAAGAGACGGGGAAATTGGATTTCATCGTCTTAGATAAAACGGGTACCATCACCAAAGGAAATCCTGAAGTGAGCGACGTCTTGCCCTTTAAAGGAATCGAAGAAGAAAGCCTTCTTCAATTCGCCTATTCCTTAGAAAACCAATCCGAGCACCCTCTTGCGAAAGCCATCAAACGAAAAGCGCAAGAAAAAGTCATAAAACTTCTGCCTATTTCTTCTTTTGAAGCCTTGCCAGGATATGGCATACACGGAAAAATCAATGAGGAAGACTGCTATGCTGGCAATTTGAAACTGATGGAAGAAAAAGGGCTTTCCAATGATGAACTCATACATGTCTGCCTTCTTTTTTCCGAAAAAGGGAAGACACCTCTTATTTTCGCAAAAGGCAGAACTCTTCTAGGCGTGGTTGCGGTCGCGGATGAAGTCAAAGAGGACAGCAAGCAAGCAATCCATGAATTCATGGAAATGGGGATTATCCCGATTATGCTTACAGGCGATAATGAAAAGACGGCAAAACGCATCGCCGAGGAAACAGGCATCGCCTATTTTGTTTCCGACCTTCTTCCAAATGATAAATTGCGAATCATCAAGAAACTCCAACAGCATGGAAAGGTTGGAATGGTGGGAGACGGAATCAATGACGCCCCCGCTTTAACTCAGGCTGACGTTGGCATTGCGATTGGGGCTGGGAGCGAGGTCGCCATAGATTCGGCCAATGTGGTTCTGATGAAATCCTCCCTACGGGATGCGGCCGCTTCCATTCGCCTATCGCGTTACACGTTCTTGAACATCAAGGAAAACTTATTCTGGGCGTTCTTCTATAACATCATTATGATTCCGATTGCGGCTGGATCTTTAACCGCTTTGGGATTGAACCAATTAAAACCTTGGTATGGCGCGGCCGCTATGGCTCTTTCTTCTGTCACGGTCTGCTTAAACGCCTTACGCATCAATCTTTTTCATCCTTATGACGAAAGAAGATGCAAGAAACACCAGAAAAAGACGCTTCCCACAGAAATTTTCGCCAAAGAAAGAGAGAAAGGAGATAAAAACATGAAAACAATCGAAATCGAGGGAATGATGTGCGAGCATTGCGTGATGCATGTCGCCAAAGCGCTTGAAAGCCTTCCGGGAGTAACTAACGTCCATGTTTCCTTGGAAAAGAAACAGGCGACCTTGGATGCGAAGGATGTTTCTGACGATGTCATCAAAAAAGCCATTTCCGATGCAGGATATCAAGTGAAAGACATACACTAAATATTAGAGTTCGAATACGCCCTAATTCTTATCTTCTAGAAAGGGGCGTTTTTCGTTTCTTACAAGAAAGAGGCAACCAATGAAAATCGTCATGGCTCTAATCTTTGCTTCATAAAGCATACATAATGCAATGACAATATCTTTATGATAAATACATTTATGAGTATAAAATATATGCAAAGAGGTATTTTTCATGGCGATGACAAATTTAAATATTCGAGTTGATGAGACGGTTAAGGAACAATCGGAAAAGATCTTCAACGAACTGGGGCTAAATATGACAACGGCCATTAATATGTTTTTAAGAGCCTCCATTCGAGAGAATGGAGTTACTCTGAATCTCAGATTGGATACGCCAAACAAAGAAACCGCATCAGCAATCGAAGAAGGAAGAAGACTTTTGGCCGATCCATCCGCCTCACGCTATTCAAACATGGATGAGCTGAAGAAAGCATTAGAAAAATGAAATACGAAGTGCAGTTCACCAATCAGTTTAAGAAAGACATAAATTTGCGAGAAAACAGAACAAAGATTTGAACAAGCTCTTCGAGGTCGTCGACATTTTGGCAAATGGCGGCACTCTTGATGCAAGATACAGAGGCCACTCTCTCACCGGCAACTACAAAGATACGCGCGAATGCCATATTGAACCAGATTGGTTACTCATCTATGAAATTAGAAATGATCTGCTGGTTTTAATGCTTAATCGACTCGGTGGGCATCCGAAATTGTTCTAGAATTAAATGGCGCAGGTTAAGAGCTTATCAAAACGGATTCATATCTGTAACTAATTTTTCTGGTGTGGAACAGGAAGCGAAAGGCATCCGTTAAAGAAAAAAACGCGGTTGGTTTCCAATCGCGTCTTTCATATGTTCTCTCTCAGCTATCTTTTCACTAAAGCCAAGATTCCATCCAAAAGAAGAAGGGCGCCAGCGGCAATATAGAGTATTTCGACTGCTATCTCTGCCCATTGCAGCTTAAATCCCAACGACAAAAGAACAATGGCAATGCCAACAACGAGATTCACGATGTTCGTAAGAATCCATCCTTGATGATTCGCAAGGCGAGAGACGCCACTGGCGAATAAAACAACGCCCAAAATTAAGAAACAAAGCCAATAGAAGAACCAGGCGAAGACCGCTATAAGGATGCCAAAAAGAATCAAAATGACCCCCATTATGAAGCCCCCGGCGATGAGGGTAATAATTCCAAAAGCCGCTATAAGCAGGCCAACAACCGTGATAATGCCCTTTGTGATGCTTTCTGCTGCCCCTGAACCTCCGATAATAAGAAGTATGCCAATCACCATAAGGAGGATCGCATACCAAACGGGTGTTGTTCTAATTCTTCTAGCTATATATTTTGCCATTTTTCTTTTCCTTCCTTCGTATTATGAATATTCTAAAACGAAAATGCATTTCGTACCTGAAAAAAGCGTTTTTGAAAACAAAAAATGCATTTTGCGTCAAAAAAATGTCATTCTAGGTGATTGAGATTTGTTTGTTTGCATATTTTGTATTATTTTATTGAAAACGCTTACAGGAGTCTTTTATGTCCAGTTCAAAAACAAAGAAATCCTTCTTCAACAATCCTCTTCTCTCCAGCAAAATCAAAAGCAGGAGCGTCAAACTATTCCCAGAAGTGACATTGGGATACTTAGTTGGTCCAATGTTCGCCTTGGTTTCAAATGGCATTGTGAATACGTATCTCTTTCAATACTACGATAAGGTTTTAGGCTTAAAGAGCTCTGCGCTTCTTTTTGAAACACTGCTCCCAATCATTTCTTCGATTGTTATCATTATCGGAAACCTTCTGATTGGAAAATTGATCAACAGGAAACCGACTGCGGCAGGCAAGGCAAGGCCTTTGATTCTCCTTGGTCTTCCGATTCTTGCGATCGCTCTTTTGATTCTTTTCCTTGTTCCAATGAATTACGATAATGCAGGCAATCCTCTAACCCCATCTATTTGGTCTTTCTTGATGATTGCCGTCGGCTATAACCTTTATTACGCTTTCGCCTATCCTTTCTACTTCACTCCGCATTCCGCTCTCGTTAATCTGTCTACCAGAGATGGATCTGCCCGTTCTTTATTGGCGACCGCTTCCAATGGCGCGGTCTTAGCAGCTGCCGGACTTTCTGGCATGGTCGGACCAATCTTAGTTGACATAATTGGCCTTTTGCCTCGTGAAGCGGGGGATGGCAAAGAAGCGGTTAGCGCGATGCAAGCCAATTCCAAATGGACCATTCTTATGGTCATTATGATTGCCCTTCTCGTTGTTGGCTGTCTTTTCGAATATTATTTCACCCGTGAAAGAATTACCGAAGAAAGCTTTGCCATTAAAGCAAACGAGGATGTAAAAACCAACAAGGAAGAAAAGAAAACTTCCATGTTGGAGCAAATTAAAATCTGCGCTCACGACAAATATTGGTGGCTGATTATTCTTTTCTTCTTCTTCTATCAATTTGGTGGCCAATTAAAGAATTCTGACGCATCCTGGTATGCCCAAGCTTTCTCAAACAATGGCTCGGATATTTCCTTGGCAGGCTACATTTCCATTGCAGGCTCGATCCCAACGGCATTAGGCATGGTTGTCATTTGGCCTTTAGCCAATCGTTTTGGTAAGAGCAATTGCATTAAAGTCGGAGCCATCTTCGCTTTCCTTATGGGCGTTGCGGGCTTTGTGGTTTTACTCCCTGACATCTCTTCGAATGCCGGATTAGTCAGCACCGTTTCGATTGCGACATTCTGTTTGAAAGCATTAGGCACGGTTCCAGCGATGTATATCTCTATGGCTTTGATGTCTGATGTATTAGACCATCAAGAAGCCTTATATGGCAAACGTACGGACGGCTTCACGATGGCTGTTTATGGCTCCATCATTGTTGGCTTGACTGGCATTGCCAACGGCATCATTGTCGGATTAAATGGCATTAAAGGTTTCTCCTATGGCGATTCTGTGGCCAATAATCGTGTTCTAAATACGGCTCTTTTTTCCGGGGCAGAGGGGGTCTGCTATCTTATCATTTTCTTCATGTTCCTTTTCATGAACGTTGAAAAGTTCTCTAAATTGGATCAAAAGACCATTCTCTTGAACCATAAGAATGCGGTGCTTGCGGAAGGCGGCATCTGGATTGAGCCAGAAGAAAAATCAAAACAAGAAGAAAAAGCCTCTATGGAAGCTTCTGAAGAAGCAAGGATTGCCGAATTAAAAGCGAAATGTGCGAAAAAAGGCTTGGATTTCGATGCGGAAGAAAGCAAATATCAAGCTTTGAAAGCAAAGAAAGAAGCCGAAAAAGAAAAGAAAAACAACGCCAAAAAAATGGCGTTAGAGAAAAAAGAAGCGGAAAAGAAGGCCAAATTCGAAGCTTTAAGCGATGAGGAAAAAGCTGCTCTAAAAGCCAAAGAAGAAAAGAAAATTGAAGCTCAAAAGCAAAAAGATGCTAAAATTCAGTTAGAGTTTGAACATCAACTAGAGAAAGCCAAAGCTCTTCAAATTTAACAAGGAGAAATAACGATGGCGTTAAAGCATCAGGATATCATTGACAGAATGACTTTGGAGGAGAAAGCTTCCCTCCTTTCTGGAAAGAATTTTTGGGAGACGCAAGAAATCCCCTCGGTTGGATTGCCCAGCATCTTTCTTTCCGATGGGCCTAATGGCTTAAGAAAGCAAGCGAAAGCCGCCGATCATTTGGGGTTAAACCCATCGATTCCTGCTGTGTGTATGCCAACAAGCGCCACAAGCGCGAATTCCTGGGATCCGGAAGTTCTTCGCCTTGTGGGCAAAACCATCGGTGAAGAAGCGGCTGTGAATGACGTGTCCATTCTTTTGGGGCCGGGGATTAATATGAAAAGGAACCCACGTTGTGGGCGTAACTTTGAATATTTCTCCGAAGACCCTTATTTAGCGGGGAAATTAGCGATTGGCTATGTCAAAGGCGTGCAAGAGAACGGCATCGGCGTTTGCTTGAAACATTTTGCCTGCAATAACCAAGAGATTCGCCGCATCACCTCCAATTCCGTTCTCGATGAAAGAACCTTAAGAGAGATTTATCTGTCCGCATTCGAGATGACCGTCAAGGAAGCGAAACCTTTATCGGTTATGTCTTCTTATAACAAAGTAAATGGGATTTACGCGAACGAAAATCCTCATTTGTTGCAAGAGATTCTTCGTGATGAATGGGGGTTTGAAGGCATTGTCGTTTCCGATTGGGGCGGCGATAACGATCGCATTGCCGCCGTGAAGGCGGGTTCCGAATTGGAAATGCCTACGACGGATGGCGAAACCAATCGTGAAGTGGTCAAAGCGGTCAAGGAAGGAAGACTCGCCATAAATGACGTAGACGTTCTTGTAGACCGCATCATCGACGTTATTTTGGGCACTAAAGAGCACCTTAAAGACGCTCCGAAAGAATTCGACAAGGAAGAGCATCACTTAATTGCTCAGCATATTGCCGAAGAATCTTTGGTTTTGCTTAAAAACAAAGACCATGCCCTCCCTTTAAAGCCAGAAGAAAAAGTTGCCATTATTGGCGATTTCGCTACGGACATGCGTTATCAAGGCGCAGGCAGTAGCGTCGTGAACCCTCTTAAAGTCGATCAAATCAATGAAGTGATTGGCGAATATCCTTTGAACGTCGTCGGATATGAGAAAGGCTTCAAGCGTTATGGGAAAAAGAGCCAACGTTTAATTGATAAAGCGTTGAAACTTGCTGAGAAGGCGGATACCGTTCTTCTCTTTGCCGGTCTTGATGAGGTTACCGAAGCGGAAGGCATCGATCGAGCCAATATTCGTTTGCCTGGGAATCAAAGGGATTTGATCTCCGCTATATACCACACAGGCAAAAAGGTTATTTTGATTTTGGAATGTGGCGCTCCAATCGAGATGCCATTTGCCGACCGTGTTGATGCCATCCTTCATGCTTATTTGCCAGGAGAAGCCGGTGCGAAAGCAATTTTGAATATCCTCACTGGCAAAGTGAATCCTTCTGGAAAACTTGCGGAATCCTACCCATATGGATATGCCGATTGCCCATCTGCCGACCATTTTGGAAAGAATGATAAGAACATCGAATACCGCGAAGGCCTCTTTATTGGCTATCGCTATTATTCGGGGGATACGATGGTTGGTGCTCGTTTCCCGTTTGGCTATGGCTTAAGCTATACGACCTTCCGATATGACAATCTTAAAGTCTCAGATGATGGCGTTCGTTTCACCTTAACAAACACAGGCGATGTCGATGGAAAAGAGATCGCTCAGATGTACATCGGCATGAAAGACTCAAATGTTTTCCGCGCCGCCCGTGAATTAAAGGGTTTCCAGAAAGTCTTCTTGAAAGCGCACGAAAGCAAAGAAGTCTTCATTCCTTTTGATGAATATGCGTTCCGTTTCTGGGATATCAAAGAAAATAAATTTGAAGTGGAAGCGGGGAAATATCAAATCTATGTTGGCGCATCCAGCAAAGATCTTCCTTTGGTTGGGGAGATTGAAAAAGAGGGGATTGACGCAAAGGGCATTTACGACAAGAGCAAGCTCCCTCATTATTTCGCTGGAGAAGTAAGGGAAATCGGAGACGAAGAATTTAAAGAGCTTTTAGGAAGAGAGCTCCCTCCTAAGAATGTCGCTTACGTGAAGAAACATCGTATCAAAGTGGACTACAATTCCTCCATCAGCGATCTTCATTATGCGAAAGGATGGACAGGCCGTCTTTTTGCGGGCGCCATCCTCTTTGGAATTCGTTTCTTAAGAAAGATTGGGAAAAGAACTACTGCCAATACTTTGGTAATGGGCGTATACTACAATCCTGTGCGAGCACTCTCCCGCATGACGGGCGGAGCAATGAGCATGGCTCAGTTAGACGGGCTTATCATGATGTTCAATGGGCATTTCTGGAAAGGTTTGCATCATTTCAACAAAATGGGGCACGAGAGGAAAAAACTGAAAAAAGAGCAGAAAAAGAGGGAGAAAGAGGCTAAAACATGTCGAGCAAATTAATTACGTTTTGCGTGCCTTCTTATAACTCACAAGATTATTTATATCACGCTTTAGATTCATTGATTCCTGGTGGAGAGGAAATTGAGGTTCTTATCATTGACGATGGCTCAAAAGACAACACTTTGGCCATCGCTAAAGATTATGAAAGACGCTACCCGAATATTTTTAAGGCCGTTCACCAAGAAAACAAAGGACATGGCGGCGCGATCAATACCGCTATCTCTTTAGCGACAGGTACCTATTTCAAGGTTTTGGATTCCGATGATTGGGTGGAAGAAGAAGGGCTAAAAAGGCTTTTGGATTTCATTCGCGCCAATAAAGAAGCCGATCTTATCTTAATGCCGTATAAATACCGCCGTTCTTTTGAAAATAAGAACGGAAGGCTGATTAGCTACAATTTCTTTATCAAGCCAAATCAAATCGTCGGATGGAATGGCATCAAGCGTTTTGACGCCAGTCACAACTTCACCTTGCATTCTGTTGTTTACCGCTTAGGGACTTTGAAAGAATCGGGCATTATCCTTCCGGAACATTGTTTTTATGAAGACAATTATTTGATATACGCCCCTCTTCCTTTTGTGAAAAAACTGGTGTATTTGGACACGCCTCTATATCAATACCTTTTAGGAAGAGATGGGCAATCCATGCAAACAAGCAATCTCATTAAAAGAAACGAGAATCTTATGAGAGTGGCGGAATTGGCTTTCAATACCTTGGATTTAAAGAGCATAAAAAAATCAAACAATCGCCTTTATTACCTCATGAGACATCAATTGGTAATGATGGTCACTTCGCCTTTAATGTATACCTCTTTTAAAGAAAAGAGCGTTTCGAAGAAAGAAAAAGCGGGATTCATTAACGCTTTAAAGAAGGACAATCCAAAACAATGGAAAATGCTCCGCTTCCATCCTCATGTTTTTTGGCCAGCTTTCAATAACTGGGTAGGAAAGGCTTCCTCTGCCTTTATGCTCTGGGTTATTCGTAAATTTGGAGCAATCAATTAAGGAAGGACAAATATGAAAACAGCAGCAAGAATCATGTACATAGTTGGCACGATTTTTGCCGTCCTTGGCCTTGTTGCTGGCATTTTTATGCTGGGAGGCGGTCTCGCCGCTTATTTCATGGCTGAAGATGCCGAGCCCAAAGCGGCTGGCATGACGATGGTTATTGCCGGTGCAATCATTGCTTTCGTTTATCTTTTAGTTACCATTCTTGGAACGAAAGGGAGAAAGGCAATCGGTAATCGTAAAACTGACTTGGCACCTCATATCCTATCGATTGTTTAGGGGCTTGCAGTGGTGACATCTTCTTCCTTCTTGGCGGAATCTTTGGAATCGTCGCGGAAAGTTACGGGAACCATTAATCTTTTTTCTGATTTCTTTTATAATCGTTAGGATGTTAAAACGCTTAATCATTCATAATTTAGCCATCTTTGAAAATGTTGATGTCTCTTTTCAAGATGGTTTTTCTGTTTTGCTAGGCGAAACAGGCGCAGGAAAGAGCTTAATGATCGATTCCCTCTCTCTTCTTTTGGGGATGAGAGCTTCCTCTGAACTTATCCGCTCAGGCGAAAGCAAAGCGTCCGTTACCGGTTATTTTTCTGTTGAAAGACCTGAATTAAGCGCTTATTTAAGCAAAATCAATGTTCCGATTAACGATGATGAAATTGTAGTGGAACGCCTTATTGGCATAAATAAGAATGCCGTGAAAATCAATTCCGTTCCCGTTTCTCTAAATGATTTGATTAAAATTTCCAAATATCTCGCTAATATCCATAGCCAATTCGATTTTGAGAAGATTCTGAATCCTGAGAACTACTTAGATATCATTGATGGATTCTCTTTCGAATTGTCTACTCGTCTTAAAGATGAATACACGTCCCTCTTAAATCAATACAAAGAGAAGAAAGAAGAATATAATCTCCTTTTAGAAAAGAAAGCCAAACTCGAAGAAGCAAGGGACTTCTATGAGTATCAATACGGTGAATTAAAAGCCGCTGATCTTAAAGAAGGCGAAGAGGAGGAAATCTCCTCGGAAATATCCTTATTACGCAATTACGATAAGATCTATTCTTTAGTGCAAGAAACCAACGAAATCATCAATGGTTCCTTTATGGACGATTTCTATCGCTTATCGGACAACTTAGCGAAACTTGCGAACTATCAAAAACAATATGAAGAATCGCATGAAAAGATAGATGAGCGTTATTATGAAATCGAAGACGTCCTTAACAGTCTTAAGAAAGAATTCCGCTCTTTGGATTATGACCCAAACCGTTTAAACGATTTAGAGCAAAGAGATTCCGATTTGTCGTCCTTGCAAAGAAAATACAAAAAAAGCATTCCAGAGTTAATCGCTTACCGTGATGAATTGGGAACCATTTTAGGAAAGAATTCTTCCTTTGAGGATTCACTAGAAGAGAAGAAAGAAGAAATGCTTCAATCCTTGAAAGAAACCATTTCCAAAGCAAAAGAGCTTACCTTATTAAGAAAAAGAAACGCTAAAACCATTGAAAAGGAGCTTACCCATAGTCTAAAAGACCTTCTTTTAAAGGTGCGTTTCCAAATTCTGTTTAGAGAAACAAAAGAAGATGAAACCTCTTTGAAAGAGAATGGCATCGACGATGTCGATTTCCTGATTGAAACAAACATTGGCGAAGGATTAAAGCCTCTTTCTAAGGTGATATCCGGCGGGGAAGCTTCGCGTATTATGCTTGCTTTCAAGGCTCTCTTTATCAAAGCAAACCGCATACCAACCATTATTTTCGATGAGATTGACACAGGTATTTCAGGCGAAACGGCGCAAGCTGTGGCAAGGAAGATCAAAGAAATCTCTTTGACGACCCAAGTGATATCGATCACCCATATGCCTCAAGTTGCCTCTTTATCCGATCACCCAATATTAATTTCCAAAACGGTAAAAGACGGAAGAACGTATTCCAGCGTAAAAGAGCTCTCCTTAGAAGAAAAAATTCGCCAGATCGCCTATTTGATTTCCGGAGGGAAGGTGACGGAAAAGCAATTGGAATACGCCAAAGAAATGGTGCTTGGGAACTAATCCAAATATTCTTTGATATCCTCTAAAGCGAAATTAGATGTAAAACGTTTTGTTTCCTTTCCGTCTAAAAGAATCAGAAGCGTAGGCAAGGAAAACACATTGTTCTTCAAAGCAAGCTGGAATCCCTCTTTTTTATCCACATTAATCTCAAAATAGGATATATCTGGCCTCATTTTCAGATAATCTTTCAAAAGAGGCTCAATCATCATGCATTTCGCACACGTTGAAGAGACATAAAGAAACAAAGAATAGGACTGCATGCGGCTATTTTGTTTCTTTCGTTATTATTTGTCAAATCTGATATTTCTTTCGATTTGATATCTTTCTCTAAAATCATTTAGTTGCTAAAATGTTTTGCGCTAAGGAGAGTAGCGTTAAGCTTGGATTTCGTCAGCACGCCTTAAGGCCGGAACCAAGCGGCATCTGCCTCGCAAGACCTTACCGAGTTTTCGATGAGGAGAGAGATATGTTTGAAAACAAAAACGTCAAAGAGACTTTATCTTCTTTTTCCGTTGATGCCGAAAGAGGATTAAGTCAAGAGGAAGCGGAGCTTAGGCAAAAAAGAGATGGGCACAACAAGCTTCACGAAAAAAGAGGGGACCCATGGTATAAGATTTTTTGGGACAACATTGCCGATCCAATGACTTTGGTGCTCGCCATCGCGGCGATTATTTCCCTTGTTTTAGCTATCTTAAACTGGGATAAGGAAGGGGCGGAAGGTTTGGCCGACGTCTTCATTATTTTCGGCGTCGTTTTAATAAACGCTTTGATTGGCACCATCCAAGAGATGAAAGCGGAAAAGGCCCTAGAAGCCTTAAAGAAAATGTCTGCGCCAACCGCAACCGTAAGAAGAGATGGGAAAATCATCGAAGTTCCAGCGGAGGATCTCGTTGTTGGCGACATCGTTATCTTAGAAGAGGGAAGAACGGTTCCAGCTGATTTGCGTCTGATTAAAAGCTTCTCTTTGAAAACAGACGAATCCTCGCTCACTGGTGAATCCCTTCCGGTCGAGAAGAATGCCGATTGCGTTCTTTCAAGCGAATCCGGAGTGGGTGACCGCATCAATGAGGTCTTCATGTCCACGCCAGTCGTTTATGGGCGTGGGGAAGGCGTTGTTGTTTCCACTGGCATGCATACGGAAATCGGAAAGATTGCTTCCATGCTTTCCAACGAAGGTGAAGAAGAAACGCCTTTGCAAAAGAAGTTAACGGGTTTATCTAAGTTTTTGGGGATATTGACCATCATCATCGTTATCCTGATGTTAGGGATCAAAATCCTTTGGACGCTTGTGAATAACAATTTTGTTAGTGAGTGGAGCAACGCTTTATTGGACTCCGTCGCGTTAGCGGTCGCCGCAATTCCAGAAGGTTTGACGGCGGTCGTCACGATTGTTTTGGCGATGGGCATGAGCAAGATGGTAAAGGTGAATACCATTGTTCGTCGCCTCGCTTCAGTTGAAACCCTTGGGGCTGTATCCGTTGTCTGCTCTGATAAAACAGGGACTCTTACTCAAAATAAGATGACGGTTGTTTCGGCTTATGCGGACGAAAAGACCTTCACCCAGCAAGAATTCGACAAAAAGGAACTCTCCCTTTTAGCGAAAGGCATGTCCCTTTGTTCGGATGCTAAAGTCGACGGAGGGGTATATGGCGATCCTACCGAGGTTGCCTTGGTTGAATTCGCTAATTCTTTTGGCATGCATAAGGGTGATTTGGAAAAAGAAGAACCCCGTATCGACGAGTTGCCTTTCGACTCCGTAAGAAAAATGATGTCGACGATGCACCAGGAGGGAGATAAGAAAGTCATCTATACCAAAGGCGCGATGGATCAAATCCTAAAACATGCGACCCATATACTTATAAATGAAAAAGTATCCCCCCTAACAAAGGAAAAACGCGATCATATTGAAGAAGCGGCTAAGAATATGTCCAACAACGCTTTACGTGTCTTGGCATTGGCTGTTTCCTATGGCAATCAGATTCAAGAAGAGAATCTCACTTTCGTTGGCCTTGTTGGCATGGTTGATCCTCCAAGAAAGGAAGCCAAACCCGCAGTCGATACATTAAAGAAAGCCGGAATTACGACGATTATGATTACTGGCGATCACAAAGACACCGCTTTTGCCATCGCCAAGGAACTTGGAATCGCTGAGGATCCTTCTCAAGCGATGAGCGGTGAGCAAATTGATGCGTGCTCTGAAGAAGAGTTAAGAGAAAAAGTGAAAACAATACGCGTTTTTGCCCGCGTATCCCCTCAAAACAAAGTCTCTATCGTCAAAGCCATTCGCGCCAATGGGAATGTCGTCGCGATGACCGGAGACGGGGTCAATGACGCTCCATCTTTGAAAGGAGCCGATATTGGAATCGCTATGGGCATTACGGGGACGGATGTTGCAAAAGGCGCGGCAGATATGGTTCTTACCGATGATAATTTTGCTTCTATCGAAAAAGCGGTGGAAGAAGGAAGAGGCATTTACGCCAATATCAAAAAAACGATTCTTTTCCTTCTTTCTAGCAACGTTGGCGAAGTCATCGGGATGCTTTTAGCTGCGATAATCGGCCTCCCCTCGCCCCTTATCGCCATTCATCTTCTTTGGGTGAATTTGATTACGGATTCCTTGCCTGCCGTTGCACTAGGCGCCGATAAAAAACCGAAAGGCATCATGGAAGAGAAACCAAGAGATCCAAAAGAGTCTTTATTCTCCCATGGCGGATATGGGGTTACTTTTGGCTATGGCGCATGGATTGGCATTATCACTTTGGTTGCGTTCTTATCCGTTGCGTGGATGAGAATGGGCTTTACCTTGAACCCAGTGGAAATTCGAAATTTCTTTGACACCTGCGATGTCGCCGTTTTAGAAGAAGCCCAGGCTATGGCATTCTGTGTTCTCTCGATGAGCGAGTTGTTCCATATGTTAGGAATGACGGATACAAGACATAGTTTCGTTCGTGTCTTTAAGGATAAAAACATCTTGCTTTGGCTTTCCTTTGTTATTGGGATGGCTTTGCAATTCTTTGTTATTTTCGTTCCAGGCGTCAACACCCTTTTCCAAGTCGTCCCTCTTGAAGGATGGGATTTCTTATGGCTGTTTGGGTTGGGGATAAGCCCTCTTGTTGTCCATGAAATCGTTGTTTTCGTTTTGTTCTTGAAGAAGAAATTGTCTTCCAAAAAATCCTAAAGGCAATCCTCTGGCATTTCAAAGAACGTCTTTTTAGGCATATCGCTAATAAAAGGAGGGACTTTGTAATATAATTTTTCTAATGAATTAATTATGTTATGAATGTTTCCTCCTTTTTGATTTCCATGCTAGCAACCAATTGATGCTTCTGTTTGTCCTTTTTGTTGCAAATTACCGTACTTTGCATCAAAAGGAAAAAGAGAATAGGATTCTGCTTGTTCTTTTTGGGGTTGCTCTTTTTGGCACGCTTAACGAAATTCTTGCGGATGTAGTCGACGGGATGCCTGGGACCGCTTCTTTTTATCTCTCCTATATTTCGAATTCATTGGGCTACCTCATGGTGACGGTATTTGCCTTTACCATCCTTTTGTTTCTTCACCGACATTTCTTCCATGGCGAGAGCCTAATAAGTTTTATCTTGATGAGCCTTTTGGCTTTGGCGGTGTTTGGAGCCGTTATCGTCAATCTTTTTGTCCCTTTCATCTTCCAGATAAACGAAAATAACCTCTATATCCGTTTATATGGATATTATTTGCCTCTTTCCTTGGATGTCTTTTGCTTGATTTATTCTCTTTTCATGTATCTGTACGCCTTAAAAAAAGGGAAAACCACACGCTTTTTCCCTTATTATTTATTCTTGGTTCCTGTTGTCTTTGGCATATTTTTTCAAACTTTTGTCTCTAATGTGAGCGTCCTTTGGCCATCTTTCATAATTGGCTTAGCGGGGATGATTGCCTCCATTAAAAGCGAGCGCATTTTCCGCGATGAGCTCACGGGTTTGCTTAATCGCGCCTATTTCAATTACATTGTCCGTTCCATGCAAGGAAAGAAACGGCCTGTTTTGACGGGAATCATGCTTGATATCAATGATTTTAAGAGCATCAATGATTGTTTTGGACATGATTTCGGTGACAAGGCCCTTACTGATTTTGCTTCTTTGCTGATGAAATCCGTTGGCCATTTCGCACCGATTATCCGCCTTTCTGGCGATGAGTTCGTCGTTCTTATCAGAACGGCTGACAAAAAAGAGATCTCTCGTTATATTGACCATATCAATCTCGGATTTGAGGAGTTCAACAATTCTAGGAAAAAACCTTATGAGCTTTTTGCCTCCTTAGGATATGCGACCTATTTAAAAGGACAATCCCCAGAGGAGTTCTTGCAGAATTTCGACGAAAACATGTACAAAGAAAAGAAACGTTACCATTCCGATCAAAAATAAAAACGGCCGAAGCCGTTTTATTCCGCCCTTGGATCCCCATGGAAATAAACCGCGACCGTTCCAGGGCCCGTATGCGAAGCGATGATGGTGCCGATATCAAAGATTCTTACCTTGCCTTTGAGATTTGGGAAACGTTCTTCGATTTGGGATTTGACTGTTTCCGCATCCTCTAATGCATGGGAATGGGAAATGAAGATTTTTCCGTTATAGTTTTTGCCATCTTGGGCATGCTTTTCCATCCAATCAAGGGTTGCTTTAATGGCGTTTCTTTTGCCGATGACCTTAGAATAGGCAATGATCCTGCCAGCATGATTCAGATGCATAAGCGGGCAAATCCTTAGCACGGCTCCTAAAGAAGCGGCCGGTCCCGAAACACGGCCAGTGCGTTTGAAATACTTTAAATCCGTCGTGAAGAATTGGTGGTGGATATTGTATTTCGTTTTTTCTACATAGGCTGCAACTTCCTCTAGACTCATCCCTTTATCCCATAGGTCGGCTGCATCATCGACAATCATTCCATATCCTGAAGAGGAACAAGTCGTGTCAATGACGATGAGCTTTCTTTCAGGGAACTCTTTGCGCACGACTTCGGCAGCGTTTATTGCCTGATTGTAAGATTGCGTCATTCCCGTTCCGAAACAAAGATGCAGCAAATCATTTCCTTCGCTTAGCTCTTTGCGGAAAAATTCTTCGTAAGTGAATTCGTTGATTTGGGAAGTGGTTGGAATATGGCCTTTTTTCAAGAAATCATAAAAACGATTCAAAGAATTCGGATCTTTTCCCATATCATCAATATAGGTTTTCCCTTCTACGCTATAAGAATAAAACAAGACTTTCAAACCGCGCTCCATGACATAGGAATAAGGAAGATCCACGGTCGATTCGCAAGATAATACAAAGTTTTTCATAACAAAACCCCTTTTTTCAATCTCTAGTATACCTAGTAATAAAAACTATGTCACTAAAAAGAAACCCCAGGAGCATTTTCTTGCTCTTCTTTCGTCCTTTTCCATTCTCGTTATCTACAATATAATTTTATAGTTATAGTGGTGAGGTTCCTTATGAGAAAAATCAATCTTGTTCTTATTCCTGCGTTCTTGTTTTTGGCTGCTTGCCAAGCTCAAGATACGCCTTCTTCAAGCGCTGAGATTTCTAGCATAGAAAGCAGCGAAAAAAATTCTTCCTCCAGCCAAGAAGGAACGCCTATTCAATATGAGATGGGCATCAGCGGAGAGGAGGCTGTCCTTAAAAAGGTAAATGGGAGTTCTCTCGTTGCCAATATACCCGCAACCTATGAAGGAAAACCTGTCACCCGCATTTTAGATGGGGCATTCAAAGACAAAACGAAGATTACGAAAGTCATTGTTCCTGAGAACGTCGTCTCTATCGGCGTGGATGCTTTCCTGGGTTGTACCAATATCGAAGAAGTGTCTTTGCCTTCAAGCCTAAGACATATTGGAAGAAGAGCCTTCGTTGGGCTTCGCTACATGAAAGATATTCATATTCCAGAAGGAGTGGAAACGATTGGCGATTCCGTTTTCTCCAATTGCGTGAATCTGGAAAACGTCTCATTCCCTTCTACGTTAAAGGATTTGGGTTCCAATCTTTTCCAATCCGATAAACTCGTTACCTCCCTATATAAAGGCATTGAGTATTTAGGGAATTCTAACAACCCCCATTTGATCGCTTACAAAGTGAATGCGAAAAACCCAGCTCCTGAAGAAGCCGAATTCCATCCGGATACGAAAATCATCGGAGGCTCTCTTTTTGAAAGTGAGGAATCGCTTGCCAAAGTCACCTTAAACGAAGGATTGGAGGTTATTTGCGCTTCCGCATTCCGCTCTTGCCCGTTTGAGTCCATTGAAATCCCTTCCAGCGTGAAACGCATCGATGAATACGCTTTTACGGGCTGTGCGAATATGACAACCTGCACCATAAGCGGCAATTCGTTGGAGACAATCGGCAACGAAGCCTTCTCCGGAGCGATCAAACTCACCGCCATCAATATCCCTTCCAGCGTGAAAGAAGTGGGGTTTTATGCCTTTACGGAATATGACAACCCGGGCGCTTTGGTTTATAACGAGAAAGACGGCGGCAATTATTTAGGAAACAAAGAGAACCCATATCATGTTTTTATGGGATTGAAAGACGCAAATGCGACATCTTTGGAATTAGATGAACACACGGTTGTTTTAGCTTCGCAATGCCTAAGGGATGCGAAGGGCATCTCTTCCTTCACCATCCCTGCTAGCGTTGAAACGATAGGGGATGACGCTTTCTTTCAGATGACATCCCTTACTTCCATGAGCATTCCCGCCACCGTTAAAAATATGGGTGGGAATCTCTTTAATTCTTGTTCTTCCCTCACAAGCATCCAGCTTCTCAATAGGCCGACTGTTTTAGGAACTGGCTTTGCTGGAAATTGCGAAAAGCTCACCTCCATCAATATTCCCGATAGCGTCGTCGAATTAGAAAGCAACCTTTTTGATAGGGACGAATCGTTAAAGGAGATATTCGTTCCTGATAGCGTCCTAGAAGCCCGCGCATCTGCGATAACTTCTTGCCCAAATCTCACCGTGAATGTTTCCTTCCAAGAAAGGCCGTATCTTTTTGATGCTACCTGGTGCACCGGCGTAAAAGCCATCCATTACGGTGTGAATAAATAATTAAGGAGAAACAATGATGAAAAAACCAGTTCGCCTAACTTTATTAAGCGTCTTTGCCTTATTAGGCTTGGCCGCTTGCGCTCAAACGGAGACTCCTTCTAGCGCCTCACCATATGAAAATAGTGAAATTATTCATTCTTCCCCAAGCGATGAATCCTTCTTGGAAGTCTCGGTTTCTATCCTCGCTCCCGCCACGAATAAAATCACGGTTGGAGATGAACTTCAATTACAAGCTCAAGTCGAAAACGCAAAGCCAAGCGATACCCTCATTTGGAAAAGTTCCGACGCTGATGTTTTAAGTGTAGACAATACCGGAAAAATCAAAGGCATTTCGCAAGGCGAGGCTCAAATCAGCGCAAGCATTGCCGGAAAGACAAGCGAACCTATAAGCATCATCGTTGAGGCGAAGATCGATTCTACCGCTTATCCTACCTTCCTAAAGCTCCTAGAGAATGCGGAAGAAAAAGATCCATCCAAAGTGTCTAAGCTCACTTTATCCGTTCAAAGCGACGAATATTATTATCGGCAAAACAGCGACACCCAAGAATGGGAAAACGTCATTAACCGCTCCAAAGGAACGACTTGGAACGCTTCTTTTTACGCCGATTCCAAAACCAGCATCGAAATCACCGAAAGCGATAAAGATGAGAAAGACACAAAAACCCTTCACCAATATGGCATAGCCCATAATCGTCTTGTGGATGTCGTAAGCGATTATTCCGATGATAAATACAGCGTGAATGAGCAAAAATCATCCAGCAAAGAAATCACGGATTTAGATGAAACCAACGCCTTCCTGAATAAAGGCGAATTCTCTGACAAAGTCGGTGCCTTGCGCTATGTTTTAGATAATTATTTCGACGGGGTAAGCAAATTCTCCTCCATCGAAGCAAGGAGAAACGCGTTATTGGAGGAAAAAGATGGCGTTTATACATTGAATACCTCCGAAATCGTAAAAGATGACGTCGGCAAAAACGTTTATATGGAATATAGCATGAGCATAAAGCTCAATGCCGAAGGATATCTCTCTTCCATGGATGCGCATATTAAGTCATACGATTCTGAAACAGATGGTTCCAAGCGTCGTTTGACTTTCGATACGGCCGTCACTCTGGAAGAAACAATCGGTCAAAGAGAAAGCACGACTTTAGACCTTGATCAATTCTTCTTTAAGGACAAAAACGAGTTGATTATTTTCTTGGGCGCAAATCCTTATGCGACCAATCCGGTGACGGATTTCAAATTGAACGAAAAATATTATGTCATCGTCACGAAAAACGGGACTGGGTCTACCAATATCGATCCTCTTACCTTAGTTTCTGTCACAAAAGACGGGGAAACCGCCCCAGAAGATTCCTATCTCTTAGATGGCAATGCCCTTACGATCAAAAAGGAAGGGAATTACGTCTTTAATTACAAAACGACATTATTAACCGGCTTCAAGCTTGAAGTGGAAATCGAAAGGCATGAGATCACCAGCTTAGAGTTCTCTGCGAAACCGCACTTTGCTAACCTTAATGTGAAAGATGGAACTTATCTTTCCGAAAACGTTATCGTGGGCGATACGCCATTTACTTTAACCGCCAATGAAGGGGCGGATGATGATACGACCATCGAATTCGTTACCAATGAAATTGGCGCCACAATCACCAAGGATTCGTCTTCTCCTTTTAGCTATGTTCTTCATACAAGCAAACCAGGCAAAATCTCTTTGAAGGCAAAAAGCTCAGGAGGAGTGGAAACCGAAGTAAGAGAAGTAAACGTCTTTGCTTATACCGATGAAGGCATCGCTTCCTATTTAACGAAGGCAAAATGGAATTCTTTAAATACGCAATCTGCCTATTTGACGGCTGAATTCGCCTTAAAGGAAGGCTCATCCACAGCCGGAACGTTTGTTGTCGAGGATACGAATAACAAAAAAACGACCGGCGACTTCGAAGTCAAAGACAAGCAAATCTCTTTTAAGGATTCCAAAGGGGGCAGTGTGAAGGTTGTCGTCGTTCTTTTTGAGGGGGCGAATGGCATCTACTTAGGAAAAACAAGTCGCTTAGCATATTTGATGCTAAACTAATTAAGAAAAGGAAATAAACATGAAAAAATCATCTATCTTATTATTGTCCGCATTTGTTTTACTTGCGGGCTGCTCTTCAAATGAAGTAACGGAAAGCTCTGAGAAAAAATCTCCTCTCACCCTGGATGAAACCTTGGAGAAACTAAAAGGCGGCTATCATCTTGAATTGCTTGCTACCTCCACTTATAAAGCCGTTGAAAGCACTTCTGGCAGCGAAACCATCTATAAAGGCTACGAAGAAATCTACGGAGATTCCTCAAAATACCGTCACATCATTTATGATCAAACTCTCTCAGGAAATCCCGATAAGAGCGTTGTGAATGATGATTATCTTTATGCGGAAGAGGATAAGAAAATCGTTGAGCACACCCTCAGCTTAGCCAATACAGTTACCTCAACCCCCGTTGAAGGGAAAAGCTGGAGCGCTTCTTTCCTAAAGAACGCTTTCACCGTTTTCAAAGCAGAGAACTTTGAAAAAAAAGACGGGACATACGTCTTTAAAAAAGCGAGCAATCTTGCAGCCGCCAAATACATGGGAAGCCAGCTTCGTGGTTATCCAAGAAGCAGCGAATCTTCCATTTCTTCCATGGTTTTGACCATGAATGAAGACGGCAGCGTCTCTTTTAAGGCCGAATTGGAGCAATACACCATCACCTACATAAGCGAGATCAGCATTTCCAGCGTTTATGAGGGCACCTTCGTGAGTATGGGAGAGAGCGTTCAAGACATTCAACCCATCAATAAAGAGGAAAACAAGACCTTCCAAAATGGAATGAAGAAGATTGCCGCGCTTAATTTCGAAGCCAATGGAACAAACTATGAGATTAAAGCCAAGGATGGAAGATATGAAGAAACAGAAAGCGTCGTCTCTTCTTCTTGGGGGGACGGATTCACTTACCGTTTCTTGAATAATGCGAATAAAGTCACGGAAGAAGCTTCCTATGTGATGAGGGATTCAAAAGCCCAAAGGCTTGCTCTGTATGATGGAGAGGCTTATCTTTCTGGGAAGCCTATGGATTCCAAGATTACTGATTTCTGGCCAACTTACGACATCTCCAGCGTCTTCTTCGATGAAAAAGACGGAGTGTTCACTCTCGACAGCAAATATTTGGGAATGTTCGCTTCCACGACGATTTACACTCCTTTCGTAAGCGACAGCATCCAAACCTTAACCATCAACTTCGAGGACGATAAAATCACTTTTACTTCTACCAACGAAGGGAATGGCCGTACCATTTTCGGCGCAAAAGAAGAGATGGTTTTCAGCAATTTCGGAAAAAAGAGCGCACCCACCTATCAAATCAAGGAAGACTCTTCTAATTTAACATGGGAACAAATCATCCGTGATGAAAACGATTATAGCTATCTTGCTCAAATTTTAGGGGGGGAAGCCCTTCTTAATGCCATCCCTACTTTTGGCGGAGTCTATTCCGAAGGATCCTGCGGGGGTAGCGGAGGAATTCCTTACCTTCAAGCAAGAATATCAACCCTAGAAGAAGGGGAAGAGCTCTTAACTAGCTATTATGCGAGGCTTGAAACGGCTGGTTTCACAAAGAGCGTGGAATCCGATAGTGACGGGAATACGTACACTATTTATAGCAAGGCCATCGGCCAAAAGAATCTCACTCTTCAGCCTTTCCTTGGGCAGCAAACAAGCTCCGTGACCGGGCAAGTCAGTTACGTTTTCCTTGTTGGAATATTAGGAGCTTAAAAGCAAAAGGAATAAAGCCATGCTAAAAAATATTGAAAAAGCGACCGTTCTATCATTAAAAGAGCAAGTCGAATACCAAGAGGGCCAAATCGTTAGCAAAACCCTTGCGCAAAACGACGCCTTAAGCATGACGATCTTCTCTTTTTGGAAAGGAGAGGAAATCAGCACCCACGAATCCAGTGGGGATGCGCTTGTGACTTGTTTAGAAGGCATAGGCAAATTGACTATCGATGGCAAGGAATATCTTCTTCATGAAGGGGAGTCTATCATCATGCCAGCCAAACATCCTCACGCCGTATATGGCGAAACGAATTTCAAGATGTTGCTTACGGTCGTTTTCTAATATCTAACCGTTTGTAAAAGGAACATCTCCTTTCCGAGATGTTCCTTTTCTTTTTGAATAACCAATTTTTTAAAGACAGGAAAAATTAAAAACGTGGGATTAATCTTCCTTCAACCGGTTAAGGCAAAACGTGATTTTAAAAAGAGCTAGGGCGTGCATTCGTTTTGAATCCTTCTCTTCCATTTCACAATCTCCTTGTTAGAATGAAATTAAATAAAGGAGAAGATTTTATGTGCACATCCATAACTTTCACCACCCAGAATCATTATTTCGGGAGAAACCTTGACTATGAGTTCTCTTACGGGGAAGAAATTGTTATCTTACCGAGAAACTATCCTATTTCTTTCCGATATTCAGAAGGTAAAAAACGTCATTACGCTTTATTGGGCATGGCGCATATCCATGAAGGATATCCTCTTTTCTATGATGGCTTTAATGAAAAAGGACTTGCTATAGCAGGGCTTAATTTTGTTGGTAACGCGAAATACAATAAACCAACGAACGAGGGATGCGATGTCGCTCAATATGAGTTTATCCTTTATGTTCTTTCTTCTTTTGAAACGGTTGAGCAAGTAAAACAATCCCTGCTCACATTAAACATATGCGATACTCCCTATAATGAGACTTATCCATGCGCCGAGCTCCATTATCTTATTGCGGATAAAAAGGAATCCATTGTGGTGGAATTTCAAAAAGATGGGACCCATGTATATGAAAATTCCATCGGAGTGCTTACGAATAACCCTTCTTATAACATTCATCTTGCTCTCTTAAACCAGTACATGGGCATTACATCAAGGGATCCTGAGAACGCCTTCTCCTCAAGAATTGATTTAAAGAAATATAGCAGGGGCATGGGAACGAATTTTCTCCCCGGAGGGCTATCCTCCACATCTCGTTTTGTGAGGGCGGCTTTCACCAAATACAACTCCGTGTGCGATAAAGATGAGATCTCCAGCGTGAACCAATTCTTCCATATTCTTGATTCCGTAGATCAACAAAGAGGCTGTTGTGAGCTTTCCTCCAATAAATACGAAATCACGATTTATTCCTCGTGTTGCAACCTTGATGATGGAATCTACTATTACAAGACATATAACAATCATCAAATCAATGCGGTGAAGCTTTCTAACATCGATATAGAAGGCGAGAAAATGCTCTCTTACGCGCTTTTAGACAAGGAAAATATAAATTATCAAAAATAAAAAGAAAACGAGCCGAAGCCCGTTTCTTTCGATTGTTATCTTATTTTGTCGGAGAAGGCAGGAAGGCTGCGCCTAAGATTTTCACTGTGGAAGAATCTGCTGGCATGACGCCTAATCTTTGCCCAAGGCCGACAGTGGCTAATAAACCGGTTAAAGATACTTTCCCCTCTTCATTAACGGAAAGAGCGGAAGAAGTGTTTGGCTTAGAAGATTCGCCCATCCATTTCACTTGTTTGTAATCGAGGTAGATTGAAATATCGATGTCGGAATCGTTCACTCGATTCATGATGATGGAAATGCGTTGCTTTTTTCGTGAAATCGAATTTCGCTTCGCTTACAAACGTGGACATGAAAGTCTTATTGAGCGCGAAAGATAAGGAGAGCGTGCCCTCGGCATCGGCACTCAGATAGAAAGAATTGTTCTTGTCTGATTTGCCAAAAGCGGAGGCATTCCCGAGCATCATCAAATCAAACGCCCCAGAAGAACTCATATCCAAGTCAAAGCGATAGTCTTTGTTTTTGATGTCCAAAGAAGCGATATTGTCTTTCTTATCCGCAAGGTGACGGAGATTCCCCTTCGCGTCTTTTGCCACATGAAAGAAATCAATCCGACTGGAAGTATCCTTTTTGAAAACGAGATTTCCATCGGAATCTTTGATCGTTTCGTCATCTCTTGCCGTTTTGTTTTCGTTTGCGGCAGTCCAATTGCCAGAGGCAAACAAGTCATAGCCGTTATACATCGTGTAGGGATTGCTGACTTCTAATGCGTCAAGAGAGGCTTCAGGCTCTGCAGGGGTTTCAACGGTTTTCGTTTCGATCTTCAAATCCGAGATCGTCACCTTAGAGGATTCGCTGGTAGGAAGGACGCTTAATCTCTGGCCCATTCCAATGTTGGCAAGATATTTGCTGGAAGTGAATACGCCATTCTCATCAAAACCATAGGAATATCCCGTTTTGGTGGTGATGGCATCTCCATTCCATTTCAAAGCGGCGCCATTGATTAAAAATTGAACTTTTAAGGTTTTCGCATCCGTTCTATGCAACTTGATCGTGAAGGTGAATTTCTTACCTTGCTCATAGCTTCCGGAGGCTACGTTGAAGTGATCGGTGAAGACGGAAGAGGGGTCGCCAGAGGTTTGACTCATGCTAATGGAGCCATCCTCTAAGAAGGTAAGATAGAGCGCGGCTTGTTCGGTTATGGATTTATTCAAGGCTTTGCCTGCGGCTAATATGCCCATGTCGAAGCTGCCATTCACAAGCATTTCCAAACTATAGGAATATTCTTTGGAATAGATTCCGGCGAGTTGCTCGGCTTTCTTGGAGGCGTTATCTCCGACGTGAATCAACGTTCCATCGTTTGCCTTAACATGGAAAAGATTGATTCGAGCCGCGCTGTTTTTATCAAAAGATAGGCTTCCATCGGATTCGTAGATGCCTTCTCCGAGGGCCTCTTGGTCGTTAGAGGTCGCTTTTGTCCAATTGGCGGCGTCAAAGAAGTTTTGCTCATTGGGCATAAGAACGCTCTTCTTTGCTGGATCAGGATTTGGTTTCGGTTCGACATGGAATTCATTATTTGCCATATCCGTCTTCCCAAAATAAAGGAAAGTGGAGCTTACTTTATTTTCCGCTTCCGTAAGAGGGATGAGGTGGAAATTAGAATAGGTAATCGTTGTCATATTAGAGCAACCCCACAATTGTATCAGTTGGGTTTCGTCGGTCGTCTCCATGGAATAAACGAAACGATAGGTCACGCCCGCTTCGAAGCTACGGTCCGCCTTCCCTTCGGAATTGGCGCCTGTTCTCCCCAACAATTTCGCTTGGCTGTTTGCGGAAATAACGGAAAAGGAGCTGTTGACGATCATGGCTCCCACACGAGCGACATAGACATTCTCTTTGAATGTGACATCCATTGAGAAAAGGAATTTGCCAACGTAAGTCTCTATTGTCCCATCATTCTTTTTGACACCGGGAGCGATTCGGGTGAAGGCCTGAGGATTGTCTTTGTCCACTTTATGAGTGAGGGATATATCCCCATTCTCATTGGAAACGGTGGTGGCAGTTTCTCCATCGGTTTGGGTGATGAAAGTCATTCTTTCGTTTTTAAGCGCCTCAGCGATAGGGGCTTTCTCTTGGGTGGAATTCATCTCCTTTCCTTTTGAGCAAGCGGATAGGCTATAGGCGTTATTGTCATCAAAGACCTGATTGTCGAATTGGAAGGCTTTTTTGCAAACGTTATCCGCCCCGTTTTCATCGTAGACGTGTTGCTTTGTCTTAGGGATGAAGATGCTATCTTCGCTTACCTCTTGGCCGTCAATGAAATCTTTATGGCAAAGGGTGCATTCCATATGGGCTTTATAGCCATCTGTTCCGCATGTTGGGGCTTTGTAGGCTAATTCCTCTAAGTGGTGGTTATTTGGCTCGATTGGGAGAAGAGCGGACTCATTGCCGTTTACCGTCTCCCCGTCAATGACGTATTTTCCGCAATCCTCGCAATAAGAATAGGCGGTATTGCCTCCGCTTATGCAAGTAGGGGCGATGGCAGCGAAATCCTCCAGATGCTTATGAGCGTCTGGGTCCATAGGAAGAGTGACCTCTTCTAGGGTTTTTCTTTCGCCATTCACTTCAATCTGTTTGCAATAGATGCATTGATCATAGGCGATATTCCCTGTAGAAACGCAGGTTGCCTCTTTCGCCATTACGGGATAGAAAGCATGTTCATGAACGCCGTGATTCTTATTCCCGCTGCAGGAAACCATGGCAGGAATAAACATCATCAAAGAAGCCATGCCCGTTATAAGAGTTTTGTTTTTCTTGTTCATAGAATGTTCCTCGATTATTTATCTTCCTTTTTCTTTAAATTTAAGGAGTTAACGACATCCAGAGAGACGTTGTAAAGATAAAGGCAGCCAAAGAGGACGGCAGACCAAATAAAGACGGTCATCGTCACTCTCGTAACGATTGGCAAAACCCTTTCCCAAGTCGGGGTGATCGTGCGGAAGGAAGAGTCGGCGCTAATGCCATTCATTGCGTTGGAATTGACAACCGTATAAAGGGTGGCTTTCAATGAATCGCGCATGGCCCAAGCTAATTTTCCGTATCCGACGGAATAGGAAGAGAAACGAATGTCATTTCCATCATCGTCGTATCCGCCCTTGGCGCCGGCTGGTTGACCATCGGGAAGGTCGTTTCCATTCAAAACGCCTTGGATCGGGCTCATATAAAGACGGGATGAATTATAGTCTGAGATAGCGTAGCCCCTCATGCCGTATTCCGCTTTCAAAACGGTATTGCAGAAACCCTGCGCGCCCGTCCACTTTGCGCCAAGGCGATTCATGCCCGTCATGACTCCGAAGACGCTGTTAGGCGTATATTCGCGGTCAATTTCAATCGCAACTTCCAAGGCTCTGGAATAGATTTCACGAATCGTTTGCTCATTAGCCCAAACGTTTAGGCCGGCTCGTCTTGTTTCTTGATCGTTCAAAACGGCGTGTTTCGCAATAACGAAGACGCCTTTCTTATGAAGGCCGACTGCTTCATACCCAGCGGCAACGCCCGTTAAAAAGCCATCTTCGGAATAATATTCGAAAGTTCTTCCGCAATAGGCGCCACGGTGAATATTCACCCCTAAGCCATAAATGCCATTAAAACCAGCCCAAGCAGCTTCTTCGCCAGTTTGCTCGCCTAGTCTCTCAATCAGATCGATATTGTATGTCGCGCCTACTGTGGCATTAGAAGGGAAAACGGCAGGGAATTCGTCTTTGTGCTCGTTATCCAGAAGTTCGGCAAAGCCACGGAAAGCGTTTTGCTCAGGGATATTGCCATCCGTTCTGGAATGAACTGGGCCGACTGCGCCATTTTGCTGGGAGCTCTTGGGCGCGGAAATGGAATCCACCCCATTGGTATAACGAAGCGCATCCTGCAAGACGGCGCAGGTTTCTTCGAAGGAAACGCGGTCTAAAAGGGTATCCCAAAGGGAATCGTTATAATCTTTGCCTTTTAGATAAATCAATTTGATTTCATCGAAAGTGTCGGCCGTCTCATAGAAGCCGATTTCGTCATAGACCGGATATGGGATGCTGTCTTTTTCGACTTTTTCGCTCTTTTGCGCTTCGGCCAATGCTTTAGAAGCACTTAAAGTGATTCTCTTGCCCAGCGTGTCTTTCCAGTTGTTACGGGTGGTGTAGGGTTGAGAAGTTTCCTCTTGATTGAATAGATTGGCCTTAGTGTAGTCTACGTCATCGAATTGATTGGTGATTTTGTTTACGCCCCAATTGACTTTCTCCCCGTTGTAGCGTGGTTTCAAAGTGGCGTTTTGCTCTTCGATGAAGGCGTTTGTGGAATAAGTGACGTTATCATAGGCAAGATATTTGCTATAAACCAAAGAGGCCTCGCCCATACCCCTCTCTGGGAGAGAGGTCATTTTTTCAGATTGAATGGCCACGCCATTGTTCGCCTTCCATTTCAGAATGTTGTTAATGGCATCATGGGAATCTTTCGCGGCCGTAAGAAGATACTTGTCGTTTTTATTATCCGATCCAATCACGTACGTCTTTTCGTAATTGGCATCATATGAGGCGAGATATTTGCCTTTTATTTTGATGGTTGCCTTCTTTTTTTCATGAGCAGGAACTTCGACTTTGTCAAAGCCGACTAATTCAACGGAAGCTTTTTCGATTCCGTTTTGAATGTCTTTGTCTGTATATGGTTTTTGCAAATAGACTTGGACTGCTTCCTTACCATCGATGTCAGAGGTGTTTTCCACGTCGAGAGTAACGGTGTATTCGTCTTTCTTTGCATCATAATCGACATTCATATTCGAGTATTCGAAACTGGAATAGGAAAGGCCATATCCAAACGGGAAAGAGACCGCTTCTTTATAATCGAAGTCTCCGACATTGCTACGATTCGTTACTTCGTCCTCATATCTTGTTTCGGTATATTTGTAGCCGTTATAAATACCCTCTTGATAAGCGACATAATAGAGATTGTTATAAGCATCCCTTGTCTTGAAATATTTCTTTAGATAGGTGTCGGCGTCTTCGTATTTCATGCTGCCGAAGTTGTAATAGACGGGATTGTATTTGCTCTCGGAGAAATAGGTGTCGGTCAATTTGCCACTCGGGTTATATTCGCCAGTCAAGAGCTTCCCTACGGCATTAGCGCCATTTTCTGCCAAGTGGCCAATCCACATACAGGCGTCAATGCCAAGGTTTTCCTCTTCCAGGAAGGCTCCTTGCATTGGGCTTGCTAAGTTCAATAGGACAACGATTTTTTTGACTTTTCCGGTATCTTTCAAGATTTTGAGATTGCTTAGGACATTCCTTTCGTTCTCGCTTAAAACCAAAGAATCTCCAACCGAGCCATTCGGATCGCCGTTGTGATCTCTGGAAACGATTGTTCTTGAGCCATCCTCCATGGTAGTGTCCATATACATATCAATCGCTTCGCCAGAGTTTCTAGCGATTACAAAGATGGCGGTATCCGCCTCATCATTTTTGGCGTTATCGATGGAATCCCAGGCGATATCTTTGACGACCATCTGGCTTTCTTGGTCGCCATGCCCCATGAAATGCTTGTTGTTATTGTCTCCTAAGCTGGAGCTGCCTTGTTCTTTATACCAATCGTTAAGGGAACTGTTGACCTTCAAACCAGCATTGGTGAGTCCTTCATAAAGAGTGACTCTCTTGTTCACGACTTGGCCTTTATTGCATCCAGAGGAGCCTTCTCCGGTGTGGACGGAATAATAAGATGCGGCACCATACATATTGACGGTGCTTTCTTTTGCCAAAGGAAGAGCGTGATTTTCGTTTTTAAGGAGAACCGTACCTTCTTTCAACGTTTCATCGATGATATCCAATGATGCTTGATGGACTTCTGCCATGCTCTTGAATTTGGTGTTGAAATACATGTTCCCTTCGGCTGTGGAAGCATTCCCTTCGGTTGTTTTGATGCCTAAGGTGGTATTGATGATGCTTGCGTTTCCTAAAAGGATAGGGGTAGCCACGCTTGCTAAAGAATATGCGACGAAAGCCACGTGGAAAACAATCTTGGAAGCGGTGAATGTGCGTTTAAATTTTTTCATTGGTTGTTACCTCCTTCAGAAAGGGCTCTGTTTGCCTTTTCCTCACTCTCTTTTTTGCTTTGCGGCAAATACATCGCGACGGAAGAGAAGATGAAATTCGCAAGGAAAAGAATGATGGGCAGCCAAACTCCGATGGGAAGAGAGAATAAGGTCTTTAAAGAGAAACCGGAAAAGAATTGAGTGGAGAAATAGTCAAGAAGGTCGTCTGCTTTAGCGTAGGCGACAAGACAAGAGAAATTGATGACCATCAAAGAAACGGGCGCAAGGATTTCGAGTTGCTTGACGGAGAAAGAAAAAACGACAAATAAGACGATGCCAACGACGCTTAAGGTGACGCCAAGGGAATTGAAGACTTCGCTAGGCGCCATCGAGTAGACGGCGGCTTGTAGGATCATCAAAACAGCCGTAAGGGCGCAAAGATAGAATCCCGCGCGTTTGTTCTTTAGGAGATGGAGATAGTAATCAGCGAGTTTTTGAAAGAAATTCTTCATATGGATTCTCCTATTTTTCCAAAGCAGCAAGGCTGCTGATGCAATCATCCGATGCAGTTAGATGAATCGCATCTAGATTAAAGGGACTGCCTGTGCCTACTTTGGCACCGCTTACGAAAGTGATATGGTTGAAGCCTTCTTTTAATGAAATGGCAACAGGGGTCAGCTTTGCCGGGTTGAAATATTGCTTCGCTTCTCCGTCCGGAACGTTTTGGTTGTTGATTGGCTCACAAGCCTCATCATTAACGGAAACCTGGAAGAAACTAGAGAAGAGCCCGCCTTTTGGCCTGGCGCAGAAATCTACCTCAATCGTGACTTCGCAATCTTTGCTAGCAGGGACAATGAAATCCACTTTCATATTATTGGCATTAAAATTTCTTAGACATGCGCCCTGAGACAATTTAGCGGCCTGCTCTTCGCTTAGAGGGTTGTTTCCGACGTTGCTAAGCAAGGATTTGCTTACTTTTTCTTCATAAGAAAGGAGCTTATCGTCTTGATAAAGATCCGCGCTTTCTGCCTCTAAGGTTACGTCATTGGTTAAATTTTCTTCCGTTAAGGCGCTATAGACCTTTGTGCTTAATGGATAGCGCAGATCGGAATATCTTTTGGAAACAAGATAGACGGTTCCCATGTTCTTTTCCATGATTATTTCCGCGGGGTCTAAAACGAATTCGGAATAAACGGTCGTGTATTTATGCGTTTCAGAGGAAGAAACGTCTTCTTGAGAAGAGTTTTCTTGGCTTGTTATGATTTGACTTTCGCTAGCAAGCTCGCTTTCATAAACGAGATTCCCGTTCTCATCCATGGTTTTCCCGACAACGAAACCATATTCCGGCGCAGGCAAATTATCGACTTTGACTATGTCTTCGATAAGCGGGTCCTTAGCAACCAACGTGACTAAGGCGGTTTCTTTGTTGAAACTGAAGTGTTCGCCCGCAAAATATTGGGTGCGGTATTCGGCTTGATTCACGCGAAGAAGTCCTTTGGTGACGTTTGTTCCCTCTTCATCGTTTTTCAACTCGGGACTAGTCAAAATGACGCCAAGGATTGAACCAAGGAAGCCGATTGCCAAAACGCAAGGAATGGAGATTTTGAGAATTTTCTCTAATCCCACCTTGGTTTTAGCATTTTCTTTTTCTGGTGTGCTCATATTACCTCCTAAAAATGCCAAACGAGCCATATGTATGTGTAGTTTGCTGTGTATCGTGACGATAAAAGCGCTTACATGATATGATTTTAGTCCCTGAAACAGGAAAACCAATTGCAAATAAATTAAGGAAACATTGCAAAATCATTTATTGTTTGCATTTCTCGATAAATCGGTAAAGAAAAAAGGATTTCCATCAAGGAAACCCTTTTTCGCATCATATCTTTGCTATTTTTGCCAAGACAGATTGTTTCCGCCTTTTGGCAAGATGTAGCTCTTGTCTTTTTCTTTCACGCGGATGATCTTTGCGGAATCTTTCAGGTTGCCAGAGACCGCTTTGATTTCGTTTACGGCCTCCAAGGCAATCTTGAATTTAAAGATTTTCTTTCCTTTCTTTGTTCCGATTTTCTTGCCGTTATTATAAAGAGTGACCTCATTCTGATTGGAATAGATTTTGATGACGGCTTTTTTATCGGTGCGGTTCACATAACGTTTTGAGCAGATGTGGACGAATGGATCTTCGCTCCAATAGGCTTTATAGATATAGAAAGCGTCTTTCCTTGTCTTGCGGTCAAAGGTGACTAAGCCCTTATGGTTGATTCCTTTTTCTCCGCCTTGGTTTCTCCCATCGCTTCCGAAATCAAACATATTCCAGACGTGCGTGGCCCAAAGATAAGGCCTCTTTTCGAAACATTTGAGCATCTTCTCGTGATACTCTGCTTGATACTCCTCTGTGTTATCGAATCTTTTTGGGTGAGAGGAGTGGAGATTTGGCATGCCTTCCGCACCATATTCACTAAGTCCGATTGGGCCGTGCGGATAGAAGAAGTGCCACCAATCCAATATCCATCCCGTGACGGGGGTAAATGGCACGTACCATCCCCAATATAAGTTATAGGAGGCAATATCGGTGATATGGGCAACGCGATTGAAGATCGTCATCATGGAGAAACAAGCCACGCCCGTTATTCTTGATGGGTCTTCTTGATGGGCGTGCTCGTTTAATTCTTTATGGTTGGCTCTGCAATCTTTGCCGAATTGCTTGCGGAACATGGTGATTTCGTTGGAAATGCCCCAGCAGATAATCGATGGATGGTTGAAACATTGATGGATAAGTTCGTCTAATTGGCTTCTGGCATTCGAATCCGCTGCTTTGGAGTATTTGGAGATATAAGGGATTTCCGACCAAACGACGATGCCGTTTTCATCACAGAGATCGTAGAAATACTGATCATGCTGATAATGGGAAAGGCGAAGAGTGTTGGCACCAATCTCTTTGACTAACTTCATGTCTTCATCCATGTCGGCTTTGCTAATGGCGTTGCCAACGCGTGGGCGGTCTTGATGCTTTGCCACCCCTCTTAATGGATATGGCTTGCCATTTAAGAAGAAGCCTTTCTTAGGGTCCACTTTGAAGAAACGGAAACCAACTTTGCTAGTGACTTCATCGAGAAGTTTTCCTTCTCTTATAAGCTTCCCTTTGACGGTATACAAATATGGATCCTTTAAGCCATTCCATAAATGAACGTCAGGTATGGCGATTTCTTCGTTCGGCTTGCCCTTTACGATGATGTTTCCTTCTTTGTCTAAGAGCTCAATGGCGATTTCGTCATTTGTGTTAGCCTTCGCTTCGACACGCAAGGTGGCTTTGCCATCTTTGACGGATGGGAAGCATTTCAAAGCGGGAGATGAGTCTTTTTGGAACTCAAAGTGCTCCTTTGGAAGGATCAAAAGATTGACATCGCGGTAAATCCCGCCATAGAAGGTGAAATCGGCGGCATCTGGATATATACGAGCATAGGATCGGTTGTCTACTTTGACGATAAGCTCGTTCTCATCTTTCAGATAATCGGTGATTTTCACAATGAAACGGGAATAGCCACCTTCGTGATGGAAAATGTTCTCGCCGTTTAGAATGACATCGCAAAGAGAATTGACGGCATCAAATTGAAGATAAACGTCTTCCTCTTTGATTTCGGGTTTATGGAAATGTTTGGCATAGGTGCCAACATCTCTTAAATAGTCGTTGCCGCCATCTTGCCCATCTTCCCCATTCCACGTATGCGGAAGGGAAATATGCTCTTCTGGACGAGAGGCGATTTGAAATGTCCAATCCTCATTCAATAATATGGATTTTCTCATTGTTTTCCTTTCTTTTTAGCGGCTTTCTTCGCTTCCATTTTGGCTTTTTTGGCCTGATATTCCGCTTCTTTCTCTTCGAAATTCCAGCCCTTTTTAGCGCATTTTTCCTTTAATTCTTTAATACGCGCTTCTTCGATTTGACGAGCTGTTTCTTTTTCTTCCATTTCCATTCTGGTTTGTGGATCGATCCATTCTTCGCCACGGGCAAGGCAAGCCGCTTTTTGATCTTCAAGAATCTTGATTTGATCTTCTTTGGTGAACTTCTCAACGTTCATGAAGAGGAACATGATGCCCATTAAGAGATAACAAGCGGACTCCACGCCATAGCCGAGGATTGTGTTGACGAGTTTCAAATCCATGCCAGAGCTTTTCGCGGCCGTGTTAATGCCGGCGATGATGCCATTGCAGATACCGGACATGCAAACCATGATAGAGCCGTATACTGCCATCGTGAATCCATCGGTCCTCTTGCCATAAACGGCTTCTTGATGGTCTAAGACGTTAGCCAATAACGCAAGGGAGATATACATAGCGGGGGCGGTTCCTAAGGCTTTCACGACAAAGGAAGCGATGGATAATCCCCAAACCGCGCCATCATTGTTTCCGATGGAAGGAATCAAAGCAACAAAGGCGATGGCTCCGCCAATAACGGCTAAGAGGGCACCCAAGCTGATTGTTTTGGACTTCGTTAATTTCTTGGCGATTGGCCAAACGATAAGCATCCCAAGTGCTGTTGGAATGGCTCCAACGGTATTAATGGTGGAAGATAATTTATTCTCGCCAGTCATCGCTTGGGAATAGAAAGAAAGATCGTTGTTCTTCATTTGGCCGCCAAATTGATAAAGGAAGAAGAAAATGATGATGAGCCACCAATATTTATCGCGAGAACAGATTTTGATTTGCTCCTTCATCGAGGTTTTCTCTACCTTCGCAAGTTCTTCGTCTTCCTTGACGGCTGCGTTTTTGACGTTCTCTTCTGTGATTCTTTCACGGGTGAAATAGAACTCAAGCAAACAGCCGATTACCAAACAGACAATCATGACAACCATAAGGATGGTCCATTTGCTGTTGGCCTTTTCTGGGGAAATTAGGGTTTTCACTTCGAAGCCGTTCGCTAAAGAATTTGCTTCTTCAAGGATGTTGGTCGTCAAAGGCGAACCATCGGCTTTGACGCCATATTGATAAACGGGGAGAAGGCCAATGAGGTCGACTAAGAATCCTCCAGCCATGCCCGCAAGTCCTGCAGCGCCAAGCTGGGCGGCCATAATGCAAGTGGAGAGAAGATTTCTCTTTGAACCATCACGGGTGGAGAGATTCACAAGAGCAGAGTGGGATGTGTAGTAGATTGGCCAGGCTAAGGCGTAGTAGAGGTTATAGCCAACCGCAACAAGGATAGAGGCAAGAAGATTAGAGGCCTCTCCTCCAGCCCCTGTCGGGAGAGGGACAAGGAAAAGAACCAGCAAAGCAATGGCGATAAGAGGCATGCCCAACAAGATAAGCGGCCTTGCCTTTCCGACAATGCTTGGCTTCCTTTCCATTAAATGGCCGACAAGAAGGTTGCCAATTACGACGAATATGGCAGAGACAATTGGCAATAGCGTCTGGAAAAGAGGATTCCAATCCCCTAAAAGCAAGACTTTGTCCCAATATTGGACGAGCCATACGTTTACGACGCCGTTGCTCATTAAAGCAAGGATCGGCCCAAGAAGATAGCCTAAGCCCGCCTCAGGGAAGAGCTTGACGTTTGCGGATTTGATCTTCGTCCTGAAAATGGGCTTATCGAAGAAATTGTGTTTTTCTGTTTTCTCCATAGAAGAAAACCTCCATTCCTAACAATCGTATTGAGGATGAACCTCATGAACTTATAAATTTTAAAGACCAATGTAAGCGCTTAAAATTGCAATAATGGTTCTCACTTATTGCAAAAATGATTATTACTAATGTTTGTTTCCCTTCTCGGCAGCAGGACTGATCCCCGTCACCTTAAGATAACTTCTGTAGAAAGTGGAGTAGTCATTAAAAGACAGCTCTTCGGCAACATCGACCGCTTTCTTTCCTTCGCGAATCATTTGCTGGGCGAGAACGATTTTCTTCGAACGGATGTATTTCATCAAAGAGCATTTCATCGCTTTCTTGAATTGGTTCGAAAGATAGGATTCCGAATAGTGCAGATCCTTGGCGATATTCTCTAACGCTAGATCCTCTTTGATATGGTTCTCAATATAATCGATTAAAACGCTGATGATGTCGTTATTCTGAAACTCCGGAATGCTTCCTCTGGAGTTTACGAGATAGACCATGATTTCTTGCATTTTGCATCGAGCAAGAAGATACAGATCCTCATCGTTATAGAGATCATAAAAGGTGTCGAAAGCACGAACGGCAGACTCCACGTTCCTTTTATTAGGAAAGAAAGGGCACATGTTTTTCAGCCTCTCTTGCAAGGAAGAAGGAAGAAAGGAAACGGGGAACTTAAAGACGTAGCGTTCATAGCTGACGTCTTTGTTTACGGTCGCGAAATGAAATTTGCCCGGGTTCATCAAAATGATGTCCCCGCTTTCGAGGTGTCTCGTCTCTCCTTCAACGTGATAGTCGACATCGCCTCTTACGAAAAGAATGAGCTCGTAAAAAACGTGCATGTGTTTGCTATATTCATCTTTTGGGGAGGATGCATAGTCTAATTTATGGGAGAAATCTACGTCTTGTTTTACGAAAGAAAACATAATGAATACCTTCTTTTGATTTGATTTGATTATAGGATATAAAAATAAAAACGCAATCTAATTATGTTATGTTTGCAATATCTAGTAACAAAATCCATTAAAAGGCGTTTTCTAATTGAAAAGTTGCTATTCCAAAGGAATATATATAAAATAATGCAAGGAAAAACATAAAATATTGCAATTCAATATTGTAAGTATGCGCTTACAATAAATTTTGTTAGGAGAAAAATTATGAAACTATCGTTTCGTTGGTATGGCCTTAATGATTCCATCCCTTTGGAATACATTCGTCAAATACCAAATATGTCAACGATCGTTACTTCCGTCTATGATAAAAAAGCCGGCGAAGTTTGGGAAGAGTCCTCTCTTTTGAAACTGAAAGCGGCTTGCGAAAAGAACGGTCTGAAAATGGAAGTCATCGAGTCCATTCCGGTTTCCGAAGATATTAAGATGGGAACGGAGAAAAGAGATGCGCATATCGAGGCTTTTAAGAAGAATCTTGAGCTTTGCGCGAAAAACGGCGTCAAAGTCGTTTGCTATAACTTCATGCCTGTCTTCGATTGGCTTAGGACAGATATGCACCATGTCCTATTCGACGGAAGCAATGCTCTTTCCTATTCCCGCGATGATTTTGATAAGGTCGATCCGAAACATCTTCACCTACCTGGATGGGATGAATCTTATTCCCCGGATGAGTTACAAGATCTTCTGGAGAAATACAAGCATGTCTCTCATGAGCAATTGTTTGCCAATCTTGTCTATTTCTTGAAACAAATCATGCCGATTTGCGACCAATATGGCATCAATATGGCGATTCACCCAGATGATCCGCCATGGGACGTCTTCGGCCTTCCAAGAATTATTTCCAATGAAGAAGATTTGGATAAGCTCTTTGCTGCTGTTCCAGATATTCATAATGGTTTGACTCTTTGCACTGGAAGCTTTGGGGCAGGAAGGAAGAATGATATCCCGCATATGGCTGCTAAATATGCCAAAGAGGGGAGGATCTACTTTGTCCATTTAAGAAACGTGAAATACACGGATGATAAGGATTCTTTCACCGAAGTGGGGCATTTCTCCAAATACGGTTCCTTGGATATGGCTCTTATCGTGAAAAACCTCGTTGATAATGGCTTTGATGGCTATGTGAGGCCCGATCACGGAAGAAATATCTGGGGCGAAGATCAAAAACCAGGATATGGTCTTTATGATCGTGCGCTTGGATGCGCTTATATTAATGGTTTATTCGAAGCGGTCGAACGCTTTGGAAAATAAAAGAAAGGCTTGAATAAATTATGGATAAAAAATTACCTTTGTTCGTCGATTATTCCAACAAAGTTGTTGTGATTACGGGAGCGGGAGGAGTCCTTTGCTCCGAAATGGCGAGAGCTTTTGCTCTTTGCCATGCGAAAGTGGCTCTTTTGGATTTGCATTATTCTGCAGCTGAAGCCAAAGCCGAAGAAATTCGTGCGCTTGGTGGCATCGCAAAAGGCTATGAGGCCAACGTTCTAGATAAAGACTCTCTTGAGAAAGCGCATCAAGCGATCCTTGCCGATTTCGGCAAATGCGACATTCTTATCAATGGCGCCGGCGGAAATTCTCCAAAAGCATCTACCTCCCAAGAGTTCTATGAGCCAAAAGTGGATTCTTCTACCATCTCCTTTTTCGATTTAAAGACCGAAGGATTCCAATTTGTTTTCAATCTCAATATCCTTGGTACCTTGCTTCCTACTCAAGTGTTCGCCAATGATATGCTTGGCAAAGAAGGATGCTCCATCTTAAACATCTCTTCCATGAATGCTTTCACCCCATTAACCAAGATTCCTGCTTATTCTGCAGCCAAAGCCGGTGTCAGCAATTTCACCAAATGGCTTGCCACCCATTTCGCTAAGAGCGGAATCCGTGTGAACGCCATTGCTCCTGGCTTCTTCTCTACCGCCCAAAATAAGGCTTTGCTTTGGAATCCGGATGGCACTCCAACCGAAAGAACCCATAAGATTTTGAATAATACCCCAATGGGAAGATTCGGCACCCCAGATGAACTTTTAGGTGCCGTGCTTTTCCTTTCTAACAGCGAGGCCGCTTCCTTTATCACTGGTGTCGTTCTTCCAATTGATGGCGGCTTCAGCGCTTATAGTGGAGTTTGATTTATGAATTCATTTTTCGGGGAAAACGTTCTTCTTTCTGGAAAATCCAGCAAAAAGATCTACGAGTCCATTAAAGATTTGCCGATTATCGACTATCATTGCCATTTGGATCAGGCTGCCATCAAAGCCGATAAGAAATTCACTGACATTGGTGAGCTTTGGCTTGCTGGCGACCATTACAAGTGGAGAGCCATGAGAATGTGCGGGGTGGATGAATATTACATCACCGGCAATGCCTCTTTCCATGAGAAGTTCCTTCACTATGCGGAAATCCTGCCTCAATTATTCGGCAACCCTCTTTATTATTGGACCCATTTCGAGCTTAAGCAGGTTTTTGGCATCGATAAGCCACTTAATAAGGACAGCGCCGAGGAGATCTATGCCGAGGCAAACAAGAAGCTTCAAGAGCTTTCCGTTCAGAAACTTTTGAAGCTCTTCCGCGTTCAATTCGTGGCAACCACCAACGATCCAACCGAAGATTTAAAAGACCACGGCAAGATAAATGAGACGGATGTCACTCCGACCTTCCGCCCAGATAAGCTTTATAACTTCGATTCCAAATATATCGAAGAGCTCAGCAAAGTTGTCGGCTATCCGTTAAATGATCTGGATTCTTTCCAAAAAGCGCTAGAGGAGAGACTTGATTTCTTTAAGTCTAAGGGCTGCAAAATCACTGACCATGGTTTCCGCTCTTTTCCGAAGGCGTATGCGACTTATGAGCAAGCAAAATCGCTTTATCTTAAGAGAGACTCGTTAACTAGCGAAGAAAAAGACTCCTTGTTTGGCTACCTTCTTGTCTTCTTGATGAAAGAATACAAAAAGAGAGGCCTCTTGATGCAAATTCATTTCTCTGTCATTCGCAATATCAACACCCCAATGTATAAGAAACTTGGCGTGGACATGGGGTTTGATGTCATCGGTGAAGGGGCTAATGTTGAAGATCTCATCCATTTCTTGGATCAACTTAGCGATGAAGAAAGACCAACCATCATCCTTTATTCTTTGAATCCTGAGATGTTACGCGAGGTTGCTTGCATCTCTGGCGCTTTCCGCAATGTTATCGTGGGTGCAGCCTGGTGGTTTAATGATACCCTCTTGGGTGTTAGGAGAAATCTTGAAATCGTTTCGGAATACGCCGCAATCGGAACGAATCTTGGCATGTTGACCGATTCCCGCTCCTTCTCATCTTATTCTAGATTCGATTTCTTCCGCAGAATTCTTTCTTCTTTCTTAGGGGAGAAAGTCGATGCTGGGGAATATCTCTTAGAAGACGCTAAGAAACTTGCTTACAACATCTCTTACGGAAATATCAAAAAACTATTAGGAGAATAATGTATGGGAAATGTTTTAGAAGAGATTCGTCACTATCGCTTGGTGCCTGTGGTGGCAATCCATAAAATCGAAGACGCCATTCCAACGATGGAAGCCCTTATCAAAGGCGGTCTTCCTGTTGCGGAAATCACCTATCGCACCGCTTGTGCGAAAGACGCGATCAAATTGGCCATCGAAAAATTCCCTGAGGCTTTAATTGGCGCAGGAACGGTCATTAACGCCAAACAAGCTGAGGAGGCTATTTCTCTTGGCGTGAAATTCATTGTTTCCCCAGGGCTTAGCGAAGAAGTCGCGAATGTTTGCAAAGCCCACAAAGTCGTTTACCTTCCTGGATGCGTCACTCCAACCGAGATCATGAAAGCGTTAGAGCTTGGCATTGATGTGATTAAGTTCTTCCCCGCATCGAATTACGGTGGCTTAAAAACCATCAAAGCCTTAAATGGCCCATTCCCACAAGTGACTTTCATGCCGACAGGCGGAGTCAATGAAGAAAACATTCTGGAATACCTTGCCTATCCTCATATCATCGCTTGCGGTGGAAGCTTCATGATGAAAGGAAGTTTCGAGGAAATCCAAGAAAATACAAAGAAAGCCGTTATGCTTGTGAAAGGAAAATAAATATGAAAGCAGTTACTTTAGGCGAAATCATGCTTCGTCTCCAACCAGACAATTATCTGCGTTTTGTCGAATGCGACCATTTGGAATCCACTTTTGGAGGAGGAGAGGCAAACGTTGCCGTATCCCTTGCCAATTATGGAATTGATGCCGCATTCGTTAGCAAACTTCCGTCCCACGAAATCGGACAAGCCGCTTTAAATTCTTTAAGAAGATATGGCGTGGATACCTCTAAGATCATTAGAGGCGGAGACCGTTTAGGAATCTATTTCTTAGAGAAAGGCGCCTCCCAAAGACCTTCCAAAGTCATTTATGACCGCGCCTATAGCGCATTTGCCCTTTCTAAGCCAGAAGAATACGACTGGGATAAGATTTTAGAGGGCGTCAGCTGGTTCCATTTCTCGGGAATCACCCCAGCTTTGGGCGATAATGTCGTTGAAATCACCCGTCAAGCTTTGATTGCTTGCAAAAAACACCATGTCACCGTTTCTTGCGATTTAAACTACCGCAACAAGCTTTGGAGCAAAGAAAAGGCTCGTGAAATCATGAGCGAATTCATGCAATATGTCGATGTCCTTTTCGGAAATGAAGACGATGCGAACGATGTCTTTGGCATCAAAGCCGAAGCCACCGATACCGTCTCTGGAAAACTTAGTAAAGAGGGGTATGTCTCGGTTGCAAAACAGCTTAAAGACAAATTCGGCTTCAAATACGTCGCCATCACGATGAGAACTTCCATCTCCGCAAGCGATAACAAGTGGTGCGGCATGCTTTACGATGGGAACGCCTATTTATCTAGAGAATATAACCTCCGTATCATCGACCGCGTTGGCGGGGGAGATTCTTTTGCTGGCGGAATGATTTACGCTTTGATGAATCATTATCATCCGCAAGATGCGATTGAATTCGCCATTGCCGCAAGCGCTTTGAAACATTCCATCGAAGGAGACTATAACTGCGTCTCTGTCGATGAGGTGAAGAAACTTGCCAATGGAGATGGCTCTGGCCGTGTCCAACGTTAATTCTTATTTCTTTTGAACTCCTGTGATAAGCCCCGGAATTGTGCCTTCCGGGGCTTTTTTTAATTCGCTCCTGACTATATCTATTTTTGCGATTTTCTTGTGTATAAATATTACTGTCGTTTATAAATGCGATTGAAACGTCTATTTTGAGGTCGTCACCATAGTTATCATTTGAAACGAAATTGAATGTTGGAGTTCTATTGGGAGAAATGAAAATTGAACGGGTCGCTTAAGCCAATCAAGAAATGAGCCCATTCTTTCTTCAACAAAGATCATAGAGTTACTAGGATGAAATTAAATTAGACTAAAAGGTAGTGAATCGAATTTACCGACATTAAAGAAAATGATTTTCTGGGAAAAAGTAGGACTAAGTTATGAAAAAAGCGGTGATTAATCTTTGGCCATCTAGGTCACCATCCGTTACCGATGGGCTTAATGGAAAATACATGATGACGATTGGTTTTTCCGAAGTGGCGCCCGCCCAAGAGGAATGTCTCAGCAAAAAACTATCGTCCGACCTTTTAAAAAAAGAACCCGGCTTATTTCAAATTCTAGAGAAAAAAGCGCAGGGATATCCCAATGGGCTTTGGAATTTGGCCGTTTGCTATGATTGCGGTATTGGAACAAAACAAGATCCCGATTTGGCCAATGCTCATTATCTAATGGCTTGGACCCTAGCCCAATTGGATGAAGGGAAAATCATTCTAAAAGATCCTGACGAAAAAGCGATAAACATAGTGCCCTTCACTCCAACCTACGAGGCCTATAGCCAGGCCGCCTTAAAAGGCTATCCTATTGCCACTTACCAAGCCGGTCTTTGCCTTTTGACTGGAACTGGGGTGAAGGAAGACGACGTAATGGCGGCGGCCTTCTTCACTTTATCTTTTGCCGCCGGGTTCATGGAAGCGGCAAGCGCTTTAGGGGATTGCTTTCTGCGTGGATATGGCGTGGAACCGGACATGAAAAAGGCTTTGAGCCTCTTTCAAACAGCAGCGAATGGCGGAAGTGCGGAGGGTAAGTATCAACTGGGCGTTCTTAGGTATAACGGAGGCCAAAAAGAAGAAGGGGCAGCACTTATCAAAGAAGCAGCTGAATTAGGTTTCCCGCAAGCGAAAAAAGCTTTAAAGAGCCTAAATGGATCAATTCCGAACCAGGGAGCGGCCAAACCTGTTACGGACTCTAAGACCGCCGATTCTTTCTTTCCTTCCTTTTCCGCAGAGCAAATTTATCAATACATGACTCATAAGGACGAATCCCAAAAGGACGTTACGGCGCTAAAAGCGATGAAGTACGTTAACGAAGGGAGGTTATTTGATTTGCGGTTTAACGACGCTGGGACGTGGTTTGCTGTTAAAGTCCATGGATCAAACGGAAACGTCTATGATACCGAGCTTCTTCTTTCGAACGATAAGTCTCAAATAATCGACTGCCGATGCTCCTGCCCTTCTTATTTGCGGTGGCATAGCCCCTGCAAACATATTGTGGCTTTGCTTATATATTTGACGAGAAAGCATTACGGTGTTGCTTCCCAGGACGTTGGTCGAAGCCAAGAGACGGAATCAAAGAAGATAACGAAATCAAATGCAAAACAGTCAGAAACAGAGACAAGCGGATTCCAAAATGTCGTTTTATCGGCAGCTTCTGAAAAAACGAAAAACGAAAGGCCTAAAAACTTCATTACAAAGCTGTGCGTCACCTCGTCTTTGGATTCGGATAACAAAACCGTATTGCTGGGAACGTCTTCCCAAAAGACCATACAATCTAGTTTAGAATTCATTAACCAACGTCTTACCCCAGAAGAGCTGAAGGAAATTCCGGATGTTTTCGAAAAGCTCAAAGAAAACTCTTTGGGGCATTCAAACGCCTTATGGAACCTGGCTCTATGTTACGACATCGGAATCGGCACATCGCCCTCTTTGACGCTAGCGGGGGAGTTCTATCTTAGAGCCTACTTGCAAAAGAAAATAGATGCAGGGGAATTGAATCAAAAACGGCTTCTTCGCGAGGGTCCAAAACCCATGGAAGCATCCCTCAAACTGAAGGCATTTTTTGATGCGGCGAAGCTTGGATACAAAGCGGCCAATTACTGGACTGGCATTTGCTACCTAAAAGGGCGTGGCATATTCAAAGATCCACAAGCGGCCAATCTTTATTTTCGGAAGGCTTCCGATTTGGGCTGTGGAGAAGCTTCAGCCATCCTTGCTGAAAACTACGAAAAAGGCATAGGCATCGAGAAGAGTTATCGAAGTGCGCAAAGCTTTGGTGAGTTGGCTCATCGGCAAGGGTGCGACACAGTTAATATTGCAAAGTATGATGATTTGGTTTACTGCACTCGTTGCGGAACCGTATATGAAAAAAAGCAAATAGCCTGTCCTTTTTGCCTATCAGAAGGCAAGGCAAATGGTATTCCTTCCCAAGAAGAGGAAAGCAAACTTGAGATGACTAAAAACGAAATTTTTTCGGGTGTTGAAGATGATCTTTCTCAAAAATCAAACGAATTAGGGCAACTGGAACGACGCAAGGAACACACAGAAAGCGTCGCAAAACGGCTGTTTATGGTGTTTTCGGTTTCGCCCCTTCTTGCACCTCCAATAGTTTTTTTGTTATGCTTTGGAAATATCACCAACGTGCCCCATTTTATTTGGTGGGCGCCTTTCGTTGTGGCAGCAATAAATTTTCTTCTCATCTTTTTCATAAGTAAGGGCATCGTAACAAGACTGGATTCACAAATCAGAACATTTGAGGGCGAAATCGATGAGCTTAAAGGACGTCTAGACAATATGTCTAAGTTCAAATGAACCCGTCCTTCGAAGAATGAATGTTAAACCGCGAATAAACAGCGTTTTCTTCCATTCGAGTCTTTAGACATCGCTCTTTTTCTAGAAGTAAATAGTTGGTTTCCACGATGTTCTCTTTCTTACACCAGAAAGTAAATAGCTGGGATAGAAGACCATATTAATAGGGCTGTGGGATTATCTATTAATTTCATTAAGCTTTTTTCGTTATTGTTTTTTATATTAGTTAAAGATTACAAACTTTCGATTCTATGCGGTTTTTCTTTCAAAAATAAGGAAAATTGGTAAAATGGTATAGATATCTTAAAAGATAAACATACATATAGTAAGGAAAGGGCTTTGTTTATGAATAAGGAAATATCCCCGCGTATCATTGCCGTAGCAGGTAAGGGCGGAGTAGGCAAAACGTCTATTGCCGCATGCATTGTCAGGCTCTTGGCTAAGAACTATCCGGATAAGAAAATCTTAGCCATCGATGCCGATCCAGCGGTCGGGCTTTCTACGGCTTTGGGAATTGAGACGAAAAAGACTATCGATGATGTGAGAAAAGAAGCGATTGCCGCTTCAGAAGATGGCAAAAATGCCGTTGTGGAAGTTCTTGGCAATGCCGAGTATTCCATCGAAGAGGCCATCGTGAATCAAAACGGTTTCTCTTTTATGGCTATCGGCCGCCCAGAAGCAAGCGGTTGTTATTGCAAGATTAATACTTATCTCAAGGAAGTCATTTCGGCTATTTCTTCTCATTACGATTATGTCGTGATCGATGGCGAAGCGGGAATTGAGCAAATTAACCGTCGCGTCATGGAAAAAGTGACTCACCTATTGCTTGTCACCGATCAAAGCCAAAAAGGAAGACAAGTCGTAAAGACCATCAAAAAAGTGGCGGATGAGCTCGTTATGTACAAAGAAATCGGCGTGATTGCGAACCGCCTTTCCTCTTTAGCGATGAAGGAAGAGCTAGACGTCGGAGGAATTCCAGTTTTAGCTAAGATCCCAATGGACGAAGAATTAGCCCGTTTTGACATGGATGGAGAAAATGTCTTCTTCCTTTCTGATGATGCGCCTATTGTGAAAGGGACATCAGAGGCGTTGAAGAAAATACATATTCTTTGATATATAAGGAGACATCGATGAGAGACCTGAAACATTTGTATTATTTCGAGAAGCTTCTTGAGAATTCTTATAACGAGTTAATCGGAGAAGCCCAAGGGGAAGGAAGGATGGCCATTGGTCACGTTTGCTATCAAATTCCTGAGCCTTTATTAAATCTTCCTGGCATTTTCTCCGTACGTTTAAGAGCCCCGCGTACGGGAAGCATCGAAATGGGGAGCTACTACCTTTCCCCGATTTTCTGCGAAGCTTGCAGAGCAATTCTTGAAAGAGCGTTAGAAGGAGGCTTCAACTTCTTAGATGCCATCATTGCCCCTGAAGCCTGCGCCATGATGAATCGCTGCGTCGAAAACATCGAACATTTAAATTGCTGCACGAAACCCCATTTCTTCGCTTCCTATGTCGATGTTCCCATGAAAAGCGATGCGAGCACTTTGAAGCATTACGTTCTTCAAATGCAAGAACACGTTTTAAAGCCATTGCACGAGAATTTCGGAATCGATATCTCTGACGAAGCGATCCGTAAAGCTGTTGAAGAGCAAAACAAGATTTCCAAACTCATTACGGAAATTGGCGATTTCAGAAAAGATGAAACCCCTCGCATTACCGGATATGAGTTTGCCGTTCTTTGCTTAGCGACCTATTGCTGCCCGAAAGACAAACTCATCGCTAAATTGGAGGAAACCCTCGAAGAAGTGAAAAACCGCGTTCCCGAAAAGAAGGGGACATATCGTTGCCGCGTTGCTATCGTCGGCTCGGAAATCGATGATCCACAATTAATCAAACTAGCAGAGGAATGCGGCCTTATCGTAGTCGCAGACCGTTATTGTTTCGGCTCTCTTCCTGGAAGACAAGTCATCGAGCTTAGCAAAGACGAAGATGCTTTGACTCAAGTTTGCCGTTACTATATGGAATCCGGACAATGCCCTCGTTTCCTTACCACCGAAAAAGTGAATGAGAGGCATGCCTATGTTGATAAAATCGGGAAAGAATACCATGTTGATGGCCTTATCATCGAGCAAATCAAGTTCTGCGATTATTGGGGATATGGCAGAGCCTTCATGAATGCGGTGATGCAACACCAATACGGCTATAAGACCCTTTCAATCGATAGGCCTTATAATGTTGGCCAATCTGGCCAATTAAGAACCCGCATCCAAGCTTTTATTGAAGCGGTTGAAATCAAGAAACTCCAAGAAGAAAGGGAAGGCGAATAATGGAAAAACGTAAGGGAGATCAAAATCTCGGAAAGCTGAATAAGCCCGGCAAAAAAACAGCCAAACGTCGTGAATGGAGAGGCTTCAAAGACACGATGTACGATTTTTCAAGATGGCTTCATAATCTTTTGGTTATGTCGAAGTTCATCATGAAGCCAACCACCATAAAGGCGATGTTCACTTACCGTTGGTTTGGCAATTATTTGGCTGCGTTCGACTACATCGACCGCCATGTTGAAGGGGTGCGCGGAGAACAACTTCGCATTGCCCATATCGAATACGATTCCATCGTGGAGCATCTTACCCAAACCATGGATACTCTTTTCAAATGCGATAAGCGTATTGGAAACAAACACGGGAAATACGATGAATTAAACAAGAAACTTGTCATCATGGACGAAAACGGAATGATGGTTATCGCCACCGGCTTCCCTAACTTGAAATTTCTTTCGAAAGAGGTTCCTGCCATTTATACGGGATCAACCATTGCTCAAGATGGAGTCCTCCATTACATCGAAACGGCAGAGGAATTTCAAATCCCGGGCGATGTTTGCCCTATGCCTTGCGCCGAACTTGGCTGCGCCATCGATGAAGATTATCCAATTTGCGGCGTTTGCGCGGTGCACTGCAACACCACTTGCGATGGTTCTTTGATGGGCAACCAAATCGAGGACAGGCATGATGATTTGCCTTCTTTCACAATGGCTGCCCCTATGCGTCATCAACAGAAATCGGTTTTGGCTTATTCCCGCGATCAGATCGTGGAAGCCATTCATTTTATTGAAAAACATACCGGTGAGAAGTGGGATTGGGATGCCTTTGCCAGAAACATGAAGACCTATAATGCTCAAAACGCCTTATTCCAAGAATGGATGGAGATGAACAAAACCGATTATCCGCAAGTGGTCAATAACAACGTCATGCTTTACCGCGATGCGGAATATATGGTCATTTCCGGGCGTGACCCATCTTTCTTGAAATTCGACCAAGAGATTACGGACTTGGCAAAGAAAGGCTACAAAGAAAAACGTTTGCCTTGCAAGGAAGTTAGGCATAGAGCCCTTGTTTGGGGCGTCCATGCCCAATATTACACCGCCTTCAACCAATGGCTTTCCAATTGCTGGGGAATCGTTTGCCTTTGTGATATGCTTTCTTTCACCTTAACAAAACCAATCAATTATGAGGATCATGAGCAAGCTTTATTGGATTTAGGCGAATACAACATGAACATGATTATGCGTAACCATTCCAATGGCGGATACGAAGTTGGCGTGGAACAACTTTGGCAATATTGCGAAGAGTATCATGCGGATATGGTCATCATGTATGAGCATATCGGCTGCAAATCCATGGCTGGATATCACGGGCTTTTGGAAGAAGAAGGAAGAAAGAGAGGCATCCATATTGTTTGGGTGTATCATGCTTTGATGAATCCGACAAAAGCGACAAGAAAAGACATGCGCGAAGACGTGAATCGTTACATGAAAACGGTTCTGAGAGAAGAGCCGTTGGATCCATCCTTAGTGGATTTCGATGATGCTCAACGCTGGTAGAAAGGAAATGAATATGAAATATTTTGGTGGCTGTGATGCAGGTTCGACATATACCAAATGTGTCATTTTAGATGAAAATGGGAGAATGGTGGCTCATACCACTTTAAAGAGCAAAATCAATGCTGTAGAGAGCGCTAAGATCGCTCTAGAAGAAACGATCAAACAGGTTCCCGAACTTCATGATGCGAGTGATTTAACGTATTTGATTGGCACGGGATATGGAAGAAACAAAGTCCCATTTGCCAACGAAAACATCTCAGAAATCTCATGCCACGCTATGGGCGTGCATGTTGCCGATCCAAGTGTTACCTCCATTATCGATATCGGTGGTCAAGATATTAAAGGCATTGCCATCGATCCGAAAGACGGCACGGTTCAAAACTTCGCCATGAATGATAAGTGCTCAGCTGGCACGGGGCGTTTCTTTGAGGCGATGGCAAGAAGCTTTGAAATGGATTTGGACGATTTCTGCAATCTCTCTCTGAAAGCCAATAATATCATTCCAATCACTTCGCAGTGCACCGTCTTCTGCGAGTCTGAGGTTATTTCTCTTGTCGGCGAAGGGAAACCGATGGAAGATATTGCGGCAGGAATCATGATGTCGGTTGCCAAACGTTGCTTTGTGATGGCGAAAAAAGCGGGCGCCACCGATTCTATCACTTTAACTGGCGGATGCGCGAAAAACGCCGGTTTGAAACAAGCCATTGAGAAAGTCTTGCATCTTAAAGTCAAAGACCTTCCGATCGACCCTCAGCTAATGGGTGCTTTAGGGGCTGCGGAATATGCCCGTCAAAAAGGGTTGAAAGAGGCGAATTAACATGGAATGGTGGGTTATACTTCTAATCGTTTTAGGCTCCATTCTTGCCTTTATCCTTTTGCTTTTTATCATTTTGTTTATCGTCTATATGTTTAACTTGGACTCGAAGTTGCTCGTTCACGTCCAAAAATGGATTAACAAGAAATACGATAAGAGAAAAAGGAATCGCCATTTGGAATAGATATGAATCTATACGATTCGTTAATAAAAGAGGCTTTGAAGCTTTTTGAGGGGAAAGAGATGATTTCTTTCCCTTTAGAAAGTTCTTTTCCTTCGCAAAAACAAAAAGAGTTCATTTTCCCAGAGGATGCACAAGTGGAGCTTGGCGGAATAAAGGACTCCTCCTATTTCATGGGATATACCTCGAATTCCGATTACGTTCAAAAAGATGAAATTCTTTTGCTTGGGAAAGACCTCTCTTCTCTTCCAAAAGAAACGCCTTTTGCTCATTTATCGTTCTTTCTGATTGATGAAGAAGGCAAAAAGGATCAAGACATCTATCGTTTGTTCCGCAATTTGGAATATTCCCGTTATAAGGTATCTCCCATAGGATTCATGCTTAGAATTAATACCAATTCCCTAAAAGAAGGGGGACGTGTATCAAAAAAAGCCGTTCAAAAAGGGATCTCGTTCAAAGATATCGGCATGTCTTTTTTGCAGGAATACAAAAAAGAGAAGAGCTTGCGCCATGTTAAGCAAATCTTTGTCACCGATCCTTCCTTTGATTATAAGAAGCTTCTCTCCCTTCAAAAAGAAGCGGAAGGCATTACGGTTGCTTTCGACCACGTTCTGAAGACTTTGAAGATGGATTGCAGGACCTGTTCCTTTAAGGAGATATGCGACACCGTTGAAGGAATGAGGGAGATGCATCAAAAAGAGTTAGACGGAAACAAATAATGAAGCCTTGTTAAAACGCAAGGCTTTTTTTGAAAACAAGCGCACGCATGCCTTATTTTCCATAAATTCAACAAAAAAGACTTAAAAAATCGGATTTGTTTAAAAAACGATATTCGTGTTCATATCAAAAAATGAGTATCTCTTAGAAAATAAGTTTGTTAGTGAATCTCGAGAAAACAACTAACTGGAAACCCCTGGAGCGTATGGCGGAAGCCATATGAGAATGCTATGACTAAAAGTGAAGTTGTTTTGATTATTTTCTATCGCCTTTACACCCAAAAAAAGATTCGTAAGGCGGATATTTTATATGATTGCGATATCAATAGCCTTACCTTCGCTAGATATCTTTCGGATATCCGTTGTTTTCTTGTTGAAGCAGGATTGCCTTTTGAGCTCCTCTATGACAAAAGGAATGATTGCTATTCCTTCGCTGATATTACTTTTTCCGATTGATTCTTTTTTCTTGATTGCCTTTTTGTTTCATTTGGAACTCGCTTTTTCGAAAGCAAGGATTCCTAACATTCTATTCCTAGTGCGCTAGAGAAAATGTTCATGGACAACATAGGCTTATAGGCGTCTATGACAGAGTGAGGGAAAGCTTCTTGGTCAGAGCTAGTACGTTAATGGAGAGAAAACCAATCTTAAAACGGATGCTTTTGAGCTAGCCCTAGACGAGCTTTTCATTTTTCTCCATCGCCGATTTCTTCGTAAGAGAGATTTCCAGAGGAAGAGCCAGAACCAATTTCTTCATAATCCATGTCGTTATTGAAATGAATTCTTTCTTCCCCCGTTCCGACATAAAAATGAATATTAGAAATGCCTGTCGGTATAGTTTTCGTGCCATAGAAGGTGATGTCAATCCCCGTCTCATCCAGATTGGTAAACAACGTTTCTGTGTTATAAACAGTGACGTTCTTCCCTAAATGAACGTCCTTACTGGCAATAAGAGTCTCGTTATTAAACTTCGTATCGCCAAAGGATTTAAACGTGTTTGCGGTGAATCCTTTGAAGTTCGTTAGACTTCCGCCTTCAGAGAGAATAAGCTGTTTAACCTTTCCTTTGGCCTCCCCTTCAAGCGTAAATTCAATAGGGGAATTGAATTGGAGAATGTTTTGATCCAAATCAGGCAAAGCTATCTCTAGCTTCCTTAAAGATAAACCGGGATAAAATTCTTTCAAGCCAATACCATAAGTATGTAGGCATCCAAAGGAAACCTCTTGAATGGAATCGCCAAGAACGATGGTCTCTATTTGCCCAAATCCTTCATTGAATTTCTCTGGAATGTTTTCGAAGGAGGAATTGAATGTTAATTTGAAAGTCTCTTTTCCTTTTAAACCATAGTCTTTTAAATAATATGGCTCTCCGTTAAGGGATTTCGCTTCACCAATCGTCAAGGAAGTCACATTAGGGCAATTCACGAAAATATTTGGCGCAAAAACAGAACTGCTTTTAATGTTTTCGAAGTCTACTTTCCGCAAAGCAGAAAGATTCTGGAAGGCGCCTTCTTCGATATCGACTTGCTCTGAAAGAAACCTGATTTGAGAAATCTCGGAGTCGTTGACGAGACAGGAGTTGGCTATTTTGGAAATTCTTTTCCCCTGGGCTTCTGATGGAATGATGACTGACTTTTCTTTCCCATTGATTATTTTGACAAGCGTTAACGTTCCGTCTTCATTTTCGCTATAGGTGAAACCGATCGAGTCAAAGTGGGGATAGAGGACGATATTAAAGTCATAGGAATAGGTGAAGGGGAATGTAAGGAGCTCGTTGCTATATGACCATCCGGAGATTTTTGAACCGCTTAGAGGATCAAGAGCCGGCATGTCTTCCCATTCCAATATTTGGCCATAGCTTACTTCCATGGGCGATATTGAGGTTTGAGCGAAAGTAATCGTATAGGTGTTTGCCTTATATATGGCTTTAAGATAGACAATCTCGTTGGAGATAGGGGTGGTCTTAAGGAATTCTTTGCCTTGATATTCCCAATATTGGAAGGTATAGCCTTTCTTTGTTGGCTTTGGCAAAGAGTCATGCATGTCTTGGCTATATTTCTCAATGGTGTCGCTTTGCTCACCTAAATCCCCTCCATCAGGATCCAGATGGACGGTAATGTCTCCTAGTTTTTCATATGTAGGATAAACGAATGTCTCTCTTCTTATGCACTGATAATTCCCCCAGGAAACAAAACGAAATCCAGGAATGATTTCAGCCGTAGGGGGAATTGCGTCTTTCTTGAACTCCACCTTTTGATGCTCGATTACTTTTTGAGAGTCAAAAGACATGAAATAGACATCATAGCTCTTCGTTTCTAGTTTGCCTATGAGAGTGATATCGCTCATGATCGGCAAAGAAAAATCAAATTCCTTATCTTGATAGAAATAGCCTTTTAGAAGATAACCCTCTTCCTCTAAAGAAGGGGAAGGAGCGCATTCTCCTCTAAGCACTAGTTCAACGCGGTCCAAATCAAGCAAATCGTAATGATAAGTCACTTTAGCATATTGGCTTAGATCTTTCTTTGTGGAATTAAGATTTGTGCCATTCTCTTTAAAAGGATTCGCCCCATAGACGGAAAAACCTGTGAAAACGCCTATACTTACCAGAAGACAGAATAATGAACCTCCAAAAAGGAGCTTATTGGCCAAGGAGATTTTTGGCTTTTTAAGAGTTTGGGGAGGATTCTCCGGAACTTTGCCAAAATAAAGGGTTTCATAGTCTACTTTTAGAATTTCGCAGAGAGATTTGAATTCGTCGATATTAGGCAAATTTTCTCCTTTTTCCCATTTTCCTATCTTAGCTTTTGAAATCCCTGCTTTCTCTCCAAGAGAAGTGTGGGTATATAGTTCTTTTTCGCGGTAAAAACAAAGAGCTTTCGCGAAAAGGGAAATATCGAATTCACGGAAACCCTCATTTTTTTCTATTAAAACCAATGTGAAAAAAGAAGAAACATTACAATGCAAAACCTTCGCTAAATCAGCCAAAAGGCAAATGTCCACCCTTACTTGCCCTTTCTCGAAACGGGAAATGGCTTGGGGAGTATAAGAAATGGCCTCTCCGACGTTTGCCAAAGAAAGGTTCAGCTCCAATCTACGTTTTTTTAAAAAATCACCAAGGTTCACCTCTTTATTTTATAAGCGTAGAAACGGCTTTGCTGTATTTTTTTAAGAACTTAGCAAAAAATGATATAGAAAAAGAGCCAAAAGGCTCTCAAATCGATTGAAACCTAGAATTTCGGCTTATTGGGAACGATATGATGTTTTCTGCAACGGGCTTCGTAATTTTCTTTTGCCCCAACCTTAATAATGGGATCGTTGAAATCAGCGGGTTTTCCATCAATCAAACGTTGCGTTCTTGTTGCCGCGCATCCGCAAACGGTGCAGACGGCGGAAAGTTTTGTCACGAATTCAGCCCTTGCTAAGAGCTCTGGCATTGGGCCAAAAGGCTCTCCTTTGAAATCCAAGTCCAATCCTGCGACAATGACCCGGATTCCTCTATCGGCCAATTCTTCGCAGATTCCGACAACGCTCATATCGAAGAATTGGATTTCATCGATGGCAACAACTTGGGTGTCTTCTTTTACCAATTCCAGAATGGAATGAGCCTCTTTGATAGCGTAGGCCTCATATTTGGCACCATCATGAGAAGCAATGGCCGTTTTATCGTAACGATCGTCGATCGCCGGTTTAAAGGCAATAATTCTCATTTTGGTGTAAGAAAGGGTCTTTATGCGGCGAATCAATTCTTCGCTTTTGCCGGCAAACATAGGCCCTGTGATGACCTCAACCCATCCTTTTTGAAGCTCTTGATACATAATATGGAAATCCTCTTTTTCAAGTTTTTCTATTATATATGAAAAGCGTTCCCTTGGCCTTAAGAGAACGCAAATTCTTTTGAAAATGGATACAGGTGTTCGTTCTTTTTAACGAGCTGATTTGTCGTAAGGAATTCCTTCCGCTTTCGGAGCGTGGCTCTTCTTTGAGAAGAAGACAAGGGATAGGATTGCCAATAAGTAGGGCAACATGCAATAGAAAGCCTTGGAATTATAGAAGGCTTTCGCTCCGCCAGAGAAGGTGGTCGTCATGAATGTCCCAAATGAGGTGAAGAACGCAAAGAACAAAGCGGCAAAAATAATGTTCTTCGCTTTCCAGTTCCCTAAAATTTCAATTGCCAACACCAAGAAACCATATCCAAAAACACCTGAAGTGAGGCTCCATTCCCCTAAACGCAAGCAAGTGAAAATGATATAACCGCCGATTGCGGCAGACACGGAGCCGATAGCGGTGCCAATGTATCTCATCTTATTGACTTTGATACCGACGGAATCGGCAGCTGCCGGATTTTCCCCGCATGCGCGTATTCTTAAGCCCAATCTTGTTTTGTTCATGATCAAGGCTAAAAGAACAATCAGGACGATTCCAATCAAAACGGTGATGTTCAAATTGGAGAACATGCCGTTAAAGAACTCCATACCCTCAAACTTATAAAGCATGACGTTATAGAACATCGAAACATCGGTTTCAGGAAGATCGGCCCCTAAATGAATCGTGTTGACAATCAAAACAATGGCAGCTACAAGGCTATTTAAAGCGGTGCCTACGATTGTTTGATCCGCTTTCAAACGGATGGAAACGAAAGAGAGCAGGAAGGAGAAAGCAAAAGCGACAATCACGCAAACAAGGAGGCCTATCACATAAATGAAATTGACGAAAGCCCAATTATTCAACAACTCGCTTCCTTTTAAAGCGCCGCCGATTTGCTGGCAGACAAGAATGCCAGAGAAAGCTCCTAACAACATAGAACCATCTAAGGCAATGTTGATGATGCCAGAACATTCTGAATACATCCCGCCAAATGCCCCAAGAGTGAAGCCGACACCGAAAACGATGAAAGAGAAGATAAGCGTTCCCCAAACATAAGGAGAGACGGTAATCCCTTCTAAAATAAGCAAATTCATACTGTTTCCTCCTTTTTGGAACGATATAGTTCTTTGAAACTAGCGTCGATTTTTCCTTTGCTCTTTTCGTTAGAGCTTTTAATAAGATAAGCGATAAAAGCGCTAAATGAAGCAACGTAAATAATAACTGCCTTAATCAATTCCATATAGTATTTGGAATAAAGGATAGAGACGTTCACGATTTGCGTTTGCCCCTCATTAATATAAGCAAGGAAGAACGAAGAGAAGATACATCCGATAGGATCGGTTTGGCCGATTAACGCAACCGAGATGCCGTTGAATCCGTCGGACAGCATAACGCCATCTAAGGCTCCAAAAGTGAACCCTTTAGGAGAAGGGGTGGCAAAGACCATGTATCCGCAAATTCCAGCGATTGCACCAGAAATCGCCAAAGAAAGAACGATGTTGGAATTTTGATTAATGCCAGCATATTTCGCCGCAAACTTATTTGAGCCACAGAGCTTTAATTCGAAACCAAATTTGGTGTATTTCAAAATGAACCAGATGATAACAGCAATGATAATCGCAATAAAAATGCCTGCCGTCACGTTGTAGTAGGCCGGATTGATATATCCGTCAGCGGTGTTCTCAGAAAGAAGAGTCGGAAGTCTGCCGTTTTGAGACATTTTGGCAAGCTGGGTTTTGTTGGAAGAGTCAATCCAGTCGCTTGGCAAATAATCGCCAATCAAACCGCAAAGGTAATAGACGATCCAGTTAAACATGATGCCAGAAAGGACTTCGTTAACGTTGAATTTGGCTTTCAAGAAACCGGAAAGGAAGCCGATAAGGGCGCCTCCAACCATCCCGATTAATAAACAAACGTACCATGGCATTCCCATAAAGGAAAAAATCAAAGAAAGGAAGGCACCCATGGTTAATTGGCCTGTAATGCCGATGTTGAACAAACCAAGTTTGAAAGCGAAGGATATGGATATACCGGCTAAGACCATCGGAGTTAAGACGCCTATAACGTGAGATATCGCATCATAATCGCCTTCGGAAATCCCCTGGAAACCAGAAGACAGAAGAACGCCCAATCCAGCAAAGCAATTAGCCGGATCACGAATAAGCATGACGATGAAACCTACGAAGATGCCAATAAAGACACAAATAATCGAGCTCATAATGGATCTGGCCGCTTGGAAATGGAATAGCCAAGAAAAGAATTTTCCAATCGGAACAAAAACATAACGAAGATAATGCCAAACGTATTTGTTCAGAAAAGAGCCGACTTTCTTGAAGAAAGCACTTGTTTTGGCTAAGAAGACTTTTATGGATTCTTTAAATGCTTTCATATTATTCTCCCAATCCTTCTTGCACTTTTGCACCAGACATATAGAGACCGATTTCCTCGACCGTTGTCTTTTTTGGATTTAAGTTGGCAACGATTTTGCCGTTATGCATCACAAGGATACGGTCAGAGAGATTCATGACTTCCTCTAATTCGAGGGAAACAAGAAGAACGGCTTTGCCGGAATCTCTGCTTTCTATCAATTGATGATGAATTTTCTCAATCGCGCCAACATCCAAGCCGCGTGTAGGGGACACGGCGATTAAAAGAGGGGCGCCCAAATCCAATTGACGACCGATGATGGCTTTTTGCTGATTCCCGCCAGACATTGAGCGTACTGTTGTGTTTGCCCCTAAGGAGGAACGAATGTCATATTGATCAATTAGTTTTTGGGCGTATTCGCGAATGGCTTTCTTGCTTCTTATGCCAAAAAATGAGAACGGTTTTTTAAAATAACGTTGCAAAACAAGATTATCTTGCAAGGAAAAATCAAGAGCTAAACCATATTTGTGACGGTCTTCAGGAATGTGAGAGAGGCCCGCCAAAGCTCTTTCGCGGATGCTCAATTTTTCTAAATGCACGTCAGTGTATGGATCCTCTTCATATTCTTCGCCAGCTTTCTCCCGTTCTTCTTTTTTCTTTTCGCTAAAACGAGGGTTCTTCACGTTATGAAGAATGATCTCGCCGGATTTGGCTTTGCAAATACCCGTTAAGGCGTAGATTAAATCGCTTTGTCCATTTCCCTCGATTCCAGCCAGGCAAACGATTTCGCCCTGACGGACGGAAAGGGAGACGTTATTAACGGTGTCCTTTCCTTTTTCTTGATTGAAAACGGTTAGGTTACGGATGGTGAGGACATCGGGCCCCGGTTTTGCTTCCGTTTTTTGAACGACGAGCTGAACGTCTCTTCCGACCATTAGACGAGAAAGCTCTTCTTCCGTGGTATCCTTTGTCTCTAGCGTTTTGACGCATCTTCCTTTTCTTAGGACGCTAACGCGATCGGAGACAGCCATTATTTCATTTAATTTGTGCGAAATGAAGAGAATGGATTTCCCTTCTTTTGCCAAATTCTTCATGGAAATCATCAAATCATCGATTTCTTGAGGCGTCAAAACAGCCGTAGGCTCATCAAAAATCAAGATATTGGAATCGCGGAAAAGCATTTTTAGAATCTCGACTTTTTGTTGTTCGCCAACAGACATATCGTCGATTTTTTCGTCCAAATCGATATGGAAATTGTATTTTTCGCAAAGGCTCTCTAACTTCTCCCTTGCTTCGACTGGCTTTATATAACCAAAAAGACCGGTTGGCTCTTCTCCTAAAATGATGTTTTCCAATGCTGAAAAAACGCCTACAAGCATGAAATGTTGGTGGACCATTCCGATCCCTAATTTGCACGCTTCATGCGGATCTTTTATAGAAACTTTTTCACCATTAAGCAATATTTCGCCAGAATCTGGCTGATATAAGCCAGAGACCATCGACATCAAGGTGGATTTGCCTGCGCCATTTTCTCCCAGAAGAGCGTGTATTTCCCCTTTTCTTAGCGTCAAAGAGATATCGTCGTTTGCTTTGATGCCAGGAAAATATTTGCAAATGTGTCGCAGCTCAAGAACATTTTCCTCCATATTAAAGAACTCCTTTTTTGAAAGAAAGGGGGCCCTAAAGAAGACCCCCTCTATAGCGGACGATTTATTTTTTGTCGGTGCTGGTGGTGTTGTGGTAAGTGACTTGAACTTTTGTAACGCTTGGCTTTGTGTCGGTGTCGGCAGAAACGGTAATGGTTCCAGCTTTCATCTGGCTAACTAAAGTCTTGTATTGTTCAATGGTGAAATTCTTAAATCCCCAGCAGTCTTCGTCACCGGTTGTTTCTGGAGTTGGAAGAGCAACGGCATCATCGTTGATTCCGAGGGTTTCAATCTTTCCGGCTAATTTGTCGGAGAATTTCTCGTAGTTGTTCTTCTTCCAATCGTTCAAAGCGGATTTGATAGACTCTCCTAAGCCTTTCATAGCAGAGGTGAGAAGCAATTCTCTCGTGCCTTCTGGCTTGATGGAAGTGTCGGCGTGTTGGTTGGTATCAACGCCAATCCAGGTTTTGCCACTCTTGTCAGATAATCCGGAAAGGGCGGTGGTTACGGAATTATAAACGGCTCCGCCACAGGCGAAGATGGTTTCTGTTCCTGCGTTATACCACTTAGTGGCAAAGGCGGTCGCCTCATCTGTAGAAGCGAATTTTCCGGAATAGTAATATTGCATGTCAATGGCGTTATCCGCTAAGCTGAGTTCGGTTGCAGCTTTTTCAGCGCCTTGAATATACCCATATCCGTAACGGGTAACGGCTGGAACAGCCATTCCACCGACGAAACCTAATTTTCTCAAGCCTTCTTTGACAGCGCCATAGCCAGCCATAAAGCCAGCTTGCTCTTCTTGATATTGAGTCATAGACACATTGGATTTAAGTGTGAATTCCTTATATTTGTTATCACTGTCTTGATTCACGCAATCCAAAGCAAGGAAATGGATATCCTTATATTTGCTGATCTCTTGGATTTGTTTTACCACTGGTTGGAAAAGATAACCAGGAAGAACGATGAATTTTGCGCCCCAGTCAGCAGCAGCTTTAACCGCAGAGACTCTCTCAGCAGTGGTGAAATCATTGCCGGTGGCAGTTGGCTGATAATATTTCGTCAACACGCTTCCGTTGCTAACAACTTGATTTTCGACTTTTCCGCCGCCATTTTCAACGGCCCATGCATTAACGGCTTCCCAAGATGTTTGGTTGAAGTTGTGGTCGTTAAGGGTGCCTGAGTCTGTTACTAATGCGATTTTGATGGCGTTAGGGTCTTCGTCATTCCCTCTCGCTCCGCAAGAAGCGAGCGTGAGGATAGAAGCGCCTAAGAGTAATAAGGCTGATTTTTTCATACTTGTTTTTCCTCCTAATGTATGAATTCGGACAAGCTTCCATCAAAACACAATTGCTTCAAATGAGTCTCATTGTTTTAAACAGGAGCTTTCTTTCGTCCTTGGAATAACATTATAGCGATAAATGAAAATCCTTTTTAGAGTTTTTTTAATTTTTTACACAGGAATTCTTAAAAGAAAAGATAGGGTTTGCCTCTTTGCTTCTTTGTCACGAATCTTTTCTATGGAAATAAAAAACGGAAGAGTAGATAATCTTTAAAGATTTAGAGGCTTGTTGGAAATGATAATCGTAGGCGGAATGATCGGAATTGGAAAAACAACGACGACAAAGATGCTGGAAGAAGAACTTTCCTTGCCCTCTTTTTTTGAAACGGTAAAAGGAAATGAAATCCTGCCCCTGTTCTACAAAGCCACTCCAGAAGAAAAAGAAAGAAAACGCTATCCTTTCCTTCTGCAATTATCTTTCTTGCGTGCTAGATTCCATACGATTCGCGAGGCTTTGAAGAAAGAAAACGCTGTCCTTGATCGCAGCATTTTCGAGGATCGTTATTTCGCCAAGAAGAACTTCGAATTAGGTGATATCAGCGAGATGGAAATGAAAATATACGATTCTTTCTTCAAAGAGATCCTGCAAGAGCTTCAAGCGAACTCCGAAGGCAAGAAAACAATCCTTATTTATCTTCACGGATCTTTTGACACGGTTTTAAAACGCATTCAAAGCAGAGGCCGTTCTTTTGAATTGGGGAAAGAACTTATTTCCTATTACCGTTTTCTTTATGACGGATATGACGAAATGATGAGAAAAAGCTATGCAAAAGAATCTTTGATTGATGTTGATGTGGATAAATGGGATTTGAAAAAAGATCCCTTGGCCAAAGAATGGCTTTTGCAAGAGCTGAAAATGAAAGGAGCGATTGAATGAGAACGGAAATCGATTTGAAAACATACAAGAAAAGGAACCAATATTTTCATTTTTCCAAATTCCCTGATCCTAGTTATGGCCTAGATGTGGATATCGACGTGACGAATATCGTTCAGCGCAAAGAAGAAAAACATATCTCTTTCTTCCCGATTTTCATCTATCTTTTAACGAAAGCCATCAATTCCGTCTATGAGCTTCACCTTCGGGAAGTGAATGGCCGCATTTATTATTACGATCAAGTTCATCCGACTTGGACGGTGATGGGGGAATCGGGCGTTTATAGCAATGTCGGTTGCCCTTTCAACGAAGATTTCCCCGCTTTCTATAAGGAAGTCATCGAATTAAACGAGAAAGCGAAGAAATTGAAGCCGGAGGATCATCTGGACCTTTCTCCTTTATGCAACGAGCCAAATGTTATCTATGCTTCCTGTTTGCCTCTTTTAAGCGTTCTTTCCTTTCGCCACCCAACTCCATCTGGCGATCATGATGATTTATCCGTTCCGCGTATTCTTTGGGATAAATACAAGAAACATGAGGATGGGACGTACCATCTTACTTTGAATATAACGGTATCGCATGCTTTGGTGGATGGCTTTCCATTGGCCCACGTTTTCCTAAAGCTGCAAGAGTTCATCGATCATCTTGAGGGCCTTTTATAATGACGGAAGAAGAGCTGATTGAGCAAATTGAGGATTATTCCCCTTTTAACGAAGAAGAAAAAGCGGATAAAAGAATCATTCTGCACGCCTTAAAGACGGAGAAAAACATCTTTCGAAGAGAAAATCAAATCTGCCACATAACTTCCTCTTGCTGGATTGTGAATAAAGACTGGGAAAAAGTCCTTCTTTGCTATCATAAGATCTTTCAATCTTGGAGTTGGCTTGGCGGGCATAACGATGGGGAAGTCGATTGTTTGAAAGTTGCTTTAAAAGAAGCGAGGGAAGAAAGCGGGCTTTCTCATTTTCAGGTGTTAAACGATGGCAAAATCTTTTCCTTGGAAGTTCTCACGGTTGATTCTCATTATCGAAAGGGAGTATACGTCCCTTCCCATTTGCATCTAAATTTAACCTATCTTCTTCAGGAAGAGGAGAAAGATCAGCTCCTTGTCAAAGAAGATGAGAATTCCGGACTTTGTTGGGCTAATTTAGAGGATGTGTATACTCTTTCTACCGAGAAATGGTTCGTGGAACATATCTATAAGAAATTAAATCAAAAACTTCTTCTCATCAAAAAGAAGAGAGACATGCAAGGATAAAGTCGGGATCGGAGGAAAAAAGATGAAAATCTGCGTTTTAGGAAGCGGCACTTGGGGAAGTGCGATCTCTAATCTTTTGGCGCTAAAGGGCAAGGACGTAATTTGCTATTCTCATCGAAAAGAACAAGCCGATTTGCTCAATTCAACCCACCTCCATAAAAACCTTCCGGGAGCCATTCTTTCATCGAAAATCGTTTTTTCCGCTGATTTAGATAGATGCTTAAAGGATTCCGGGGTTATTGTTTTCGCGACTCCATCCACCTACATTCGAAAAACGGCAGAACAAATAAAGCCTTATTATGGCGGACAACTTATCATCGATCTAGCAAAAGGCATTGAAGAAAAAAGTTTGCTAACCACCTCCGAAATCATTGAAGACGTATTGGGAATCAAGGATGAAGTGGTTGCTTTGACCGGACCCACGCACGCTGAGGAAGTGGTGCTTTCCTTGCCAACTTGCATCGTTGCGGCTTGTAAGAACCTCGAAAACGCCAAAAAGGCCCAAGAAATATTCCATGGCGATTCCTTTCGCGTGTATACCAACGCAGACAGGAAGGGCTGTGAGCTTTGCGGGGCTTTCAAGAACATCATTGCGATAGCCTGTGGCATTTCCGATGGCCTTGGCTATGGCGATAACGCCAAAGCGGCTTTGATCACCAGAGGCGTCCATGAATTAAGGAAACTAGGGGTCGCGATGGGATGCGATCCAAATACTTTCTCTGGCTTAGCCGGATTAGGGGATCTTGTCGTCACTTGCACAAGCAAACATAGTCGCAACAATCAAGCCGGCAATTATATTGGACAAGGCTATACCCCTAAAGAAGCGGTTGATAAAGTAGGCATGGTAGTCGAAGGCATGCTTTCTCTTGATGCCGCAAAAGAGCTTTGCGACAAATATCAAATTGATATGCCCATCATTTATGGCGTTCATGCAATCATAGCTCTCAACAAAGACGCGAAAGAAACCGCTCAGTCTCTTCTCTCTCGCGATAAGAAAAACGAGTTTTTCAATTGAAATTGATACACGTCCCTTCTCTTTTTGAAACGGGCTATCGGCCTTTTTCAGAAAGCAGCTCATTTACGGAAACGCTTTTCTTGTGTAGAAGATTCTTTATGTCGATTGTTTTCTCATAAACAATCACATCCGCATAAAGAGGGTTCTTAACAAGCACTCCGCCCATTTCTTTCACTCTAGATATCATTTCTTCGACCTCATAGGCATTTCGTTTTTTAATGAAATTTTGGAAAAAGAATCTTCCTCCTTTATAAGTTTCGATTCCCGATTTCTCAAAATCGTCGCGACACGCTTCAAGATAGATTCTTTCGCTGGTATTCTCTGCGGTGTAGCCGCAATAAAGATCTTCTGGCGAGGATAGGACGATTGACGTGGAATTATAAGGTAGAGGAAAGACATACTTCGCTTCTTTTAAGGCGAAAGATAGATCGATTTGCTCCGTGCTTCTTAAACAACCCGGATACATGGCTAAAATTTCTTCTAAAGTCATTTCGGATTTTTCTAGGATGGCCCTAAAAACAGCGAGCGTCATTTTTGCATCGTCTAAAGATTTATGCGGGGTGTATTTCATAAGCTCATTTTCGCCAAGCAAAGCGACTAAGGCGTTTTCCAAACTAATGCTCTTTTTGCTCGTTTTGTCGATTAGCTTTCGGTACATTCTTTGAGTGTCAATCGCCCGAACCAAAAACTCCTCTAAGCCATTTCTTTTCAAATCCGTATAAAGGAAGGAAATGTCATTATCGACAGCGTGGCCTACATAAATGGCTCTCCCATCTGAAAACAGCGTTTTGAATTCGTCGTAGAAATAGGGGAGAGCGGGTGCCTTTCGATAGGCTTCATAGTCATTCGCTTCCCAAAAAAGGTGAAGACCATGTATCTTGTCGTTAGAAAGAAGATGAAACTCACTGTTCGGATTGATGGGGTGATGTATTTCTTTGATGGTATTCAAAGAGGCGTCTGTTATGAGCGCGCCTATTTCGCATATTTTTCCTATTTTATTCAGGCAATTGGCGCACTCGAAATCAAAAAACACATAATGGTCGATATCTTTTTCCAGAAGTTCTTTTACGGCAAGCTGGGAATTATAAATGTCTTTCGGATTGACCCCTAAATACGCATCAAGGGAATAATAGAAGCAGGATTCGAAATCATTTCTGTTGAGAAACGCCTCAAAATTCTCTCCAAGGGAAAAAAGGATGTTCTTCAAAGCATATAAAATGAAATAACATTTCTTCAATGGATAGGAATGAGTTTCTTTCTTCTGAATGGATAAAGGAATAAAGGATTCCAATTCGTATTCATCGTCATCTTCTTCGATGACGTTAAGCATATATCGAACGTCAAGAAGCTGAAAGTCAAAAGGCTCTATGCCTATTTTCTTAAATTCATCTAACAAAAGACGGCAATCATCATACCCATTCCAAGCAATCACGCCCGTTTCCTGATTGGTTAAAAGATCGTGAATCTCCTTGCTACTCGCTTCAAAAGAAAGAACGTCTTCTTTTATAAGCCGAAGGCTATCATCCACTTGAAGATAGGCCAAGTCCCGTTTATCCGTTTCTTTTTTTGTGGCAGAAATAAAGGTGAAACTCATACATATTGATTGTATTGCTTTTGAATCAATAACGCCTGTAACAATATTTGATATGCATTTAGACAAAAGGGGGCAACGCCTTGACTATAATGATGATGGGGATAAAATAAAAACGTTCTGTTAAAAGAGGAGGAAAAGCTCACTACGGGATTCAAGGTTTGCACTTTGCTCTTTGTTAGCCTCGTCGCCGGAATCGTTATGCTTTGCGACGAAAAACATTAATTGACACGTAGCATTTATTTCGCATCAAAAACCGGGCAAAACCGGTTTTTTAATTTGCAATTTGCTTTGCTATGGCCTCGTAAGAAAAAATTTTTAGGCTTCCTAAAATTTTTATGTACATTTTCTTCAAATAAGCGAAAATAAAGAACCATGGGATGCAAGAAAAACGCATCCAATATTTCATAAGAGGTCACATCCATGAGCAAAAACAAATCCGATGTTATTTCGTTGTTTGGTTCGAATGTCTTCAACGATAAAGCAAGGAAAGAATTTCTTTCCAATGAAGCCTACCTTGCTTTAAAGGAAGCGATCGAGGAAAGAAAAGAGCTCGATCACTCCTACGCTGATGAAATCGCTACGGGGATGCTGAAGTGGGCTCTTTCCAAAGGAGCAACCCATTACACCCATTGGTTTCAGCCTCTGAATGGCTTATCCGCTGAAAAGCATGACGCCTTTATTGGGAAACCAAACGCTCTTGGCGAGATCGCTTATGACTTTAAGGGAAACGAATTGATTAAAGGGGAACCAGACGCATCCTCTTTCCCTTCTGGCGGACTTCGCGCTACCTTTGAAGCAAGAGGCTATACCGTTTGGGACGCTCAGAGCCCCGCCTTTGTTTTAGAAGACGATGAAGATGGCGCCGTCCTTTATATTCCGACTGCGTTTTGCAGCTATAATGGCGAAGCGCTCGACGGCAAAACCCCGCTTTTGCGTTCAGAAGAATATCTTTCTGATTCCGCTTTGCGTCTCTTGCGCCTTCTAGGAGATAAGACTGCCAAGCGCGTTTATTCCTATGCTGGTCCCGAGCAAGAATATTTCCTCGTGGATCGAGAAGAATATTTAAAAAGAAAAGATCTTGTATACACGGGTCGCACGCTTTTTGGCGTAAGCGCTCCGAAAGGCCAAGAATTAGACGACCATTATTTCGGTCCAATCAGAGAAAAAATCTCCTCTTACATGAAGGAAGTCAACGACGTTCTTTGGAAATTGGGAATTCCCGCTAAAACAGAGCATAACGAAGTCGCGCAATCTCAGCATGAGCTTGCTTGCATTTACGCTCCTTCCTCCTTAGCGGCTGACCAGAATCAGCTCGTTATGAGGCTTCTTAAACGTATCGCGAAACGTCATGGCATGATTTGCTTGCTCGAAGAAAAGCCCTTCGAAGGAATCAACGGCTCTGGCAAGCATAACAATTGGTCTGTCGGGACGGATACGGGCATTAATTTCTTTTCGCCGGGGAAAGATCCCGAGAATAACCTTCTTTTCTTGATTTTCATGGCTGCCATCATTCGTGGGGTTGATATCCATGCCGATCTTTTAAGAGAGTCTGTCGCTTCTTATGGAAATGATTTCCGCTTAGGCGCCAATGAGGCTCCTCCGGCAATCATCAGTATCTATCTTGGCGATCGCCTAAGCAAACTCCTTGAAGGAGAAACCACCAATGCGGCGAATTGCAACGGGCTTTCTAAGGAGAAGATCAATGGAAGCAAAGGCTTGCCAACTCTCTTAAAGGATGATGCCGATCGCAATAGAACCTCGCCATTTGCCTTCACTGGCAACCGTTTTGAGTTTCGTATGGTTGGGAGCGAGCAAAACATCGCTGAGCCGAACACTTATTTGAATGCGGTGCTGGGAGAAGGCCTTAACGAAGTCTCCTCCTTGTTGGAAAAAGCCGAAGATAAAGAAAAAACAGCCATAGAATGGGTTAAAGAAACCATCCGAAAACACAAACGGGTTATTTTTAATGGAAACGGTTATTCCAAAGAGTGGGAAAAAGAAGCCGAAAAACGCGGCCTTCCAAATCTTAGAAGCGCTCCTGAAGCGATCGCGGCTCTAGAACGCAAAGAAAATCGTGATCTTTTGATCAATAGCCATATTTTCTCTGAAACGGAAATCGACTCTCGAAAGACGATTAAATACCAAGATTATCATTCGAAAGCGATCATCGAAGCGAAAACCATGTCCCGCATGGTCCATAAGCTCTATTTGCCAGCCATCCATAAGGCGTTAAGAGAGATGATTCAGCTAGACGGATTCTACAAGGGATTCTACAAGGATGGATTCAAAGCCATTTCTGAGGAAAAAACAGCTTTGGAAAAAGTTCTCAACGACGCCTATTCTTCCTTGAAACGTTTGGATTCCTTCATCAAAGAAGACGCAAAAGAAAACGCCGAAGAAAAAGAACACGCCTTCTTTGCGGCGACAACGCTCAAAGAGGAAATGGCGAATCTTAGAAAATCCATCGATGAAGCGGAGCTTCTTGTCGCGAAAGAAATCTGGCCAGTTCCAACGTATGGCGACTTGCTTTTCCATTCTTGATTTCCTTGTTGCTTAGCATTAAAAAGCCATAATTATGACATAGTCTATTCCCTCAAGGTTTTGTATCATTTTCATCATGGAAATCGCTCAACATTTATCTAACGTTTTAAATATCTCCTTCAAACAGGCAGAGGCAACTCTTCGTCTTTTAGAGGAAGGCGCGACCATCCCCTTTATTGCCCGTTATAAGAAGGAAGAAACCGGAAACCTCTCGGACGTGACATTGCGTGCTTTTGCAGAAGAAAAAGAGAAATTCGAGAAGCTTGAAGAGAGAAAGAAAACCGTTCTCTCATCTATTCAAGAGCAAGGCAAACTAACTCCGGAATTAAGAGAAAAAGTGGAGACATGCACGAGTTTGTCTCTTTTAGAGGCCATTTATCGCCCCTATAAGCCAAAAAGAAAAACAAGGGGATCTATAGCGAAAGAAAAAGGATTGGAGCCTTTAGCAGAGTACCTTTTAAAACAACAAGGTGACCTTTCTTCTTTAAAAGAATACGCGTCGACATTTTTAAAAAAAGACGTTCCCACTTTAGAAGACGCCTTACAAGGCGCGATGGATATCCTGGCTGAGAATATATCGGATAACCCCGATTTTTATCTCTACGCCAAGGAATACATTTATAAAACGGGAAAAATCAAAGCTAAACAAACCAAAGAAGATAACGAAAACAAATACCAGAATTACAATCAGTTTGAATGTCCAATCTCCCGCATCAAGTCTTATCAGATATTAGCTTTGCTACGCGCTAAAAAAGAAAAGAAACTCTCTTATTCTTTTAGCTATGATGAGCTTACCATTTGCCATCATATCGAAAGAAAAATCATTCATAGGGATTCCTCCTTCTCTACTTATTTGGAAAAGATAGTGGAAGATTCCTACGACCGTTTGACAGGCCCATCATTAGAAAACGAAATCACCAAAGAGCTTTTTGAAAAAGCACAAGACTCCTCCCTCGCTTTGTTTTCTAAAAACTTAAAACAGCTTTTATTGGCCCCTCCTTTGAAAGACAAACAAATCCTTGGTTTCGATCCGGGATATAAAAACGGCTGTAAGCTGGCTCTTATCGATGCGAATGGCCAAGTCCTATCCACGGGAATAATCTATCCTACCGTGGGAAAAGAAAAAGACGCTGAAGCAAGATTGCTTTCTTTATATCAAAAATATGGATATGACTATATTGCCTTAGGAAATGGAACAGCCAGCAGAGAAAGCCAGTCTTTCCTTGAATCTTTCTTAAAGAAAAGCCGTCTTGAAAATGTGCATATCGCCATCGTAAATGAATCAGGAGCCAGCGTTTATAGCGCCTCACCCTTAGCTATTCAAGAATTCCCGAATATGGACATTGAAGAAAGATCGTCGGTTTCCTTAGCGAGAAGGCTTCTTGACCCTATGGCAGAACTCGTTAAAATCCCGCCAGAATCCATTGGTGTTGGCCAATATCAGCACGACATGGATGTGAATCGTTTAAAACAAACATTGGGAGACACGACCATTGATGCGGTAAATGAGGTGGGAGTATGGCTAAATACCGCTTCGCCCTCTCTTTTGAAATACGTTTCAGGGCTAAACGAACGAAGTGCTAAAGCCATTGTTGCATATCGTGATGAGCATGGCCCATTCAAAGAGAGAAAAGATTTATTAAAGGTAAAAGGCTTTGGGCAAAAGACTTTCTTAGATGCGGCAGGTTTCCTCCGCATAGAAAACGAGAACCCTTTAGAACGCAGCGCCGTTCACCCCAAGGATTATTTAGCAACCTATGTTCTTTTAAAGAAAGTGGGCGTTTCCTTATCGGATTTGGGAACGGAAAAATCCAATGCAAAACTCAATTATCCTTTGGATATTCCCTCTCTTTCTAAAGAACTCGGCATTGGCGAATACACCTTGAAAGACATCATCGAAGAGCTAAAGAAACCAGGCAGAGACCCACGCGAAAAAGCGGTAACTGCGGAATTAGACAACAAAGTCAAAGACATCAAAGATTTGCAAGTTGGAATGATACTAAACGGAACGGTTCGTAATCTTTCTGATTTCGGGGCTTTTGTTGACATAGGCGTTCATCAAGACGGGCTGGTCCACATTTCCGAGATTGCCGACCATTTCATAAAACATCCAAGTGACGAGTTGGAGCTTGGTCAAATCGTCAAGGTTAAGGTCATTGCTCTTGACCTTCCTAGGAAACGTATTTCATTGTCTATCAAGCAAGTATCGTAAACGGTTGCGGCAACCAACGTTTTGCAGACGCTTTTATCGTTTCTTTTTGCTTTTTCCTCTTTGGTTTTCTTTTGCTTTCTCTCGTATTTGGCTTTGCTCGTCTTTTGGGCATAGATTCCCTGCGCGACCCCGATCGAACTCTTTCCCTCACATAGATGTAAATCGTCTGGAGCGTCCTACCGTTGTCACGGTGGTCTCTTTCGCCATGTCTCTTTTTCGAATCACTTGAAATAAATTCCCAAAACACTTGACGGATTGGTATCATATTACCGATATGGGGATGATATGAAACAAGACAAAGCAAAAGAGAACGTGATTGCTCGAGAAATCTCCCTCTCTATCAAAGAAGGAAAATGGCTTCATGTCGTCTACAATTCTTTTAAAGAAAAAAGAAACACGACTTTTTGGTGTTTCGTAAATGATATCGATCCAAAGCAGAAAAAACTTTTCGTCAGTGTCTTTAATGAATACAAAGGGGTGGACACGATTGACCTAACCCTAGCCTACGAAAGAATTCTAGATGCCAAGGTTCTTTCTTTCACGATGGGAAAATACAACGAAGAGCTCGTTAGGAAAATCAATGAGCATTTGAAAGATTTTTCTTGGCTGAAGTTTGAGAATTTCAATAACAACATTCTTCAGTACTTAGAAAAATGTTGTGAAGCGGATTCGGATCCCTATATCAAAAATTATTCCATGGTAGATGGAATTGACGCTTCGATTCTCGAAAAAGAAAAAGAGTTGGAGCTTACGGACCAGCAAATTCATCAACTTGTTCGTTATGTGATTCGTCAAGATTTGAATGAGTGGGAGAATAAGAAATCGGAACTGGCCCTCTCCCATCTTTCCATTGACGAGGGGCCTAAGAAATATATCGTCGCCTATCAGAATGTTTTCTTCTCTCCAAAAGACAAAAAGATAAAAATCAAAGGAGGATTGAAAATCAATCAATCATTCTTGATTGAGGGGGTCAAGCATTCTCTATATTCCTATACCGAGCTAAACCCGTTTGAATTCAAGGATTTTCTCCTTAATGACTTTGATGGAATGGTTGAAATTCTTCGCCAAAGCATTTCTTCTTCTGAGAAAATCAATACACGTCCTGACTTCTTTTGCCTTCAAAGAGATTTTCAGCTCAACTTTGCGGAGCTTTTTGGAAAGATTGAAGAAAGATGGAATGCGAATGCATTAAACGCTCCATTGAAAGCCTTTTTCGGGAATTCCAGCCTCTCTAACAATGGGCATATTCTTCCCAACATCGTTCTTTTTGATGACCGAGTGAACGTAGATCAAGCATTGCTTATTTACGGAGCTTTGAAAAACAAAGTAACCTATGTTCAAGGACCGCCAGGAACAGGCAAAACACAAACGATATTCAACACGATACTCTCCGCCTTCTTTGCCAAAAAGACGGTTCTTGTTTCCACGAATAACAATCGTCCCCTTGACGGAATAGTGGAGAAATTATCTTTTTCTTATGAAAATCATAAAATCCCATTCCCTTTCTTACGCTTAGGAAATTTAGCTAAGGTAGGGGAAACGACCCTCCAAATTCGCGCTGCTTTTGAGATAGAAGACGAAGAAAACGATCTTTCCTTAAATGAGCTTGAAGCCTTAAGGAAGAAGGTTCTTAGCAAAAATAGAGAAGCGGTTATTGCTCTGACAAATTTCCAGAAACGTCGTGTCGCAAAGGAAAACCTGGCATTCCTAGAAAAAGTCGAAAAGATGGGCGCAAGAAGTTCCATCATAAGAAAACAAAAACCCTTGCTTCAAAAGCAAATACAAGAGATTCCTTACGTGAGTGAGAAAGACATCATATCTCATTTCGTTTCCTTGAAAGAGGATAAAGACGCTTTGAAATATCTCTATTGCTCTTCTTTGAAACATTTAGCCAAACTTCATTCTCCGAAATATGATGCGCTTCATGATATCGTTTCTCTTGAAGATCCTCATGAAAGAGCCTTGAAATTCAATTCCTTTCTTTCTGGAAATGAAAATCTTGAACTTCTTCTAGACGTATTCCCTTTGATATTCACGACCAACATTTCCGCTTCAAGATTAGGGGATGGAGATTTTTTCTTTGATCTTTTGATTATGGATGAGGCGGGCCAAGCCGATATTGCGCATTCTCTTATTCCTATTTCTCGTGCGAAAGGCCTTCTTCTTGTTGGTGATGAGGATCAATTGAGCCCTGTCATTACCCTAGATGAAAATACGAATGAGAATCTTAAAAAAGAGTTCCAAATATCCGACACTTACGATTATCTGAACAATTCTATTCTTTCCACGATGAAAGCGGCAGATAAAGTGACCAATCGCGTTTTGCTAAGGAATCATTATCGATGCGGAAAGAAAATCATCAACTTCAACAACCAATATTTTTATCAGAACAAGCTACGCATTTCTCCGGATTTAGGCGATGGAGATGTCTCGTTCGTGAATAGTGACAATCACGTGCGTACCCCTTTTAAGAACCAAAACTACGAAGAAGCAAGGAACGTCGTTTCTTATTGCAAGAAGAATGACATGAGCGACTGCGCCATCATCACCCCGTTTGTGAACCAAGCGAAATTGATTAATGACATGCTTGCTAGAAATGGCTTAAAAGAAGTCAAAGCCGCGACCATCCATAGTGTTCAAGGCGCAGAGAAAAATACCATTATTATTGCTACAGGGGTCTCTTCTTTTACTTCCCCTAAAACCATAAAATGGCTCAATTCTCATGGAGAAATCGCAAATGTCGCTGTTTCTCGCGCCAAGAAGAAGCTAGTCGTCTTTGGCGACGAAGAAAAACTAAAAAACACGAAAACAGGCGACTCCGTATGGAATGAGCTCATCCGTTATTGCAAAAGCAAAGGAAGCGTCGAAGTAATTCCTTCCGAAAACGAATCCCTAACAATCGGGAAATCCAATGGGTCCATCACAGAAGATGAATTTTATGAAACGATTGAGCAAATCGTATCTATAAGAAAAAGGCTCAAAGTTGTCCGTAACCTTCCAATTAAAGAACTGTTTGAAGAATGTCAAAAATCCCAAATGGAATTCGATTCCGTCATATATGAACGTGGAATCTTAGGCGGTTTCAAACCCATTTTTGCATTTGAATTTGATGGGGGAGAGCATTATTCGGACATCAGACGCATCGAAAACGATAAGCGCAAAATGAAAATCTGCGAGGAACACGGCATCAAACTCGTTCGACTTCCTAATTCTTTTTCCAAAGATTATGAGTTTCTTAAAAAGCTAATTGACGGCTATAAAAATAACGATGACGAAACCGAGCAGCTAACTCTTTTTTGACGCATGTTTTTTGCGATCTGAATTTTGGTATAATTTCTGCTGGAACGGAGAAAAAACATGGGATTTTTAGATTTGTTCACGCACAATAAAATTAAAGAACCACAAGTCATGAAAGACGTGGATATGTCCGAATTAGAGAAACTCAATTCTCTTTTAGACAAGGTGGGGGATAATCAAAAATAAATCGTCGAAAACCAATTAAAAGCGTCCATGATTGGCTTAGATGGCGAAAAGAGAGTCATGTATGAATTGAAACATCTCTCGAAACCATGCCTTATTCTTCCGATATCACTCTTTTTGACAAGTCTGCGGATCAATCCCAAATGGACTTCATCATCCTCACGAAGAATTGTGGTTTTATATTAGAATCCAAATGTCTTTCGGGAGACATTAAGATTGATTCGGAAGGCAATTTCACGCGCATTCTTAAAACCAAAGATGGGAAAGTGTACAAAACCGTCGGGATTTATAGCCCTATCCATCAAAAACGAGATCCATCTTTCCGTCTTGAACGCTTTCTTTAACGACAACAAATTCCCAAGGAATTACCCTATTGAACCTATCGTCGTCATTTCCAACGATCGTTGCATCGTAAATAAAACTTTTGCCCCAGCCTCCATCAAGAACGCCATCGTGAAATACGACCAACTCAACGTTAAAATTCTCCAACTCATGAACAAACATGCTGACATCGATATTTCTGATGACAGGCTCCTTTCCATTGCAGAAGCCATTAAAGAAAACGATACCCCTAGACCCATCGATTATGTTTCCTTTCTTCATCTGAAGCTTGCTAATAAAGAAGTGGAGGAAGAAACGTCCAAAGCCCAAGAAAGCGGCTTTATCGATGATGAGAGCATATCTGAGAAATTAAATGACGATAAACTTTTGAAGGAATTAAAACAGTATCGCGTTAAAAAAGCGGAGAAATGGAAGACCCAGCCCTACAAAATCTTTGACAATCAAATCCTAGAAGCAATCATAACTTCCTTGCCGGCTAGCAAAGCCGAGCTTCTTCAAGTGGAAGGCTTCACCGAAAAGAAATATCAATATTTTGGTGAAGATATCCTTAAAATCGTAAATGGTGATGATTACGTTGCTCAAAAAGAGGCGACCCCTGTATCGATTTCCTCTTCGGATCAGGCTCTTATAAGCGCATTAAAGAAATACCGTTTCAAGAAAGCGGAAGAACTACACGTCCCCGCTTATTACATCTTTAATAACGCTCAAATGGAGGATCTTGTTTCGAAGAAACCGAAAACAAAAGAAGAACTTCTTAAGGTGATGGGCTTTGGCGAAAAGAAGGTTGTCGCATATGGCGGGGATATCCTAGAAATCATTCCAAAGGGAAATAAGGGGATATCTGTATATTTTTGCACACGATACGGCAGCTGTTGATCCGTTTCTTTTTTTGCGTTTTCTCGTTTACAAATTCCCTTGTTCATTTTCCTCGTCTCTCGCTCGTATTCTTTTTGGATTTTTCTATAGTCATAAAGAACTTTTTCTTATTATTTGACGAAAAGCGGTTACATCAAAAAGAAATACACAATCCGTTTACTTGGAATCGCGGCATTCAATAGTTTTGGTTAAGACCTATATCAACGAAAATAACACAAACAGATTTATCATAAATTGATTTGTGTTAACTCGATAAATGAAAACCTTATTATGATAAAGTCGGAATGCCAAACATTTTTATCTGTTTCAAAAGTTGAAATGTCAGAAGGATTCTTTTGACATAACTCCTTATCTAAACTGCCAATCTCTAAGTAGAAAACCACCTCTCAAAAAATGTGCAAAGGGAACATCATCGAAAGGAGGTTTTTTGAAGAAAGAGAATTAACGATCTTCACGGAAATAAGGGAGGCCGAGGCTTTCTGGCGGTTGAACGCTCTTTTTGCCGATAATGCTCGTAAGAACCAAGACGATGACGGTAACGATATAAGGAATCATTTTGAAAGATTGCATGGCAACAAAGCTTATTCCAGAAATCTTATACGGAAGAATATAAAGGAAACCGAACAAGATGGAGCCAAGAATGGCTAAAGATGGTTTCCAAACAACGAAGATGACAAGGGCGATCGCCAACCATCCAAAAGCTTGGATAGTGGAACTATTCTCCCAGGAACCCCCGACATAATCCATGACATAGAAAAGCCCGCTGAATCCAGCAATAACCGATCCAGTAAGGATGGCCCCATATTTATATCCATTGACATTGACGCCATCCGCATCCGCGGCGGCTGGATTCTCGCCGACAGAACGAAGATTCAATCCCACCCTTGTCTTTTTTAAAATGACAGCGGTAACAATGGCAATGACAATAGCGAAATAAACCAAGAAAGAATGCGCAAAGAAGATTTTGCCAAAAGCACCTAAGTTATCCGCCCAGGATGGATAAGAAGAGAGAATCTTGCTCGCTTGAGAGAAATACGTTTTATCCACGGAGGACATGAAATAATCCGCAATGCCTCCCCCAAAAGTGGTCAACACGAGCCCCGTAACGTTTTGATTGCAACGTAAGCTTACGGTCAACACGCCGTAAATCAAACCTGCAATAGCGGAGAATAGAGCGCTAAAGACAAGCCCGGATAATAACAATAAGAAATAAGGGGCACTTTCTGGAGCAGAAGAGTAGGCGTTCATGAAAAGAGAGACGCCTAGGCATCCTCCTAATGTGCCAAAACACATCACGCCGGGGATGCCTAAATTTAAATGCCCGGCTTTTTCAGTGATGATTTCGCCGATGCATCCAAAAAGGAAGACGGTCGCAATCGATATTGCGGCAGGTAATAAGGAATCAAAGAACATCATGCTTATTTGTCTCCTTCTTTTTCTTCGTTCACGTTTGCAAGAGCTTTAGCAGTCTCTTTTGCACTCATATTGACGTGCTTTTTCACGATTTTGTAGGAAATAAAGAATTCCACGGCAATGATTGAGAAATAAACCAGTCCGATAGCAATCTCCCCAATCGAATCGTTGGTGATGGAGAAGGCTGTTTGGACACTAGACATACCATTGTCTAAGAAAGCAACCAAGAACGCCGTCCCAAACATCGCCAAAGGATTGAACTTCGCAAGCCATGCGACCATAATGGCGGTAAAGCCAAGATTTCTCGCGGAATCTGCGGTAATGGTGTGATCGATAGAAGAAGCGAATAGGAAGCCAACCAGCCCGCATAAAGCTCCGCTAAGAGCCATGGTTCTAAGAATGACTTTCTTTACGTTGATGCCAATGTATTTGGCCGTGTTTCTCGATTCGCCGACGACCTCCAATTCATATCCTCTTTTAGAGAAACGAAGATAGACGAAAATGCCTGCTAGCACAAGAATGGCAACAAGGATGGAAAACAAGTAATTATTTCCTCCGATTTGAGGAAATTGTCCTTTTTCCTGGATATTTAGCGTTCCTGAACCGGAAGTAACAACAGCAGTAAGGAAAAGAGAAACCAAGCCCGCCGCAATATAGTTCATCATCAAAGTAAACAAAGATTCATTTGTATTGAAAAAAGCTTTGAAAATTGCAGGAATTACCGCCCAAATCATGCCTGCTAAAATACTAGAGACAAAAGAAGCGAGAATAATCGCCCAATCCGGACAATTGGCCTTTCCCATGAAGAACATGCAGACAATCGCCATCAAATCGCCCATAAGAATTTGACCGTTTCCGCCTAAGTTCCAGAATTTCATCTTAAAAGCAGGAACCAAAGCCAAAGCCACGGTCAATACCAAAGCGGTATCTCTGAAAGTGATCCAGATTCTTCGCGGAGAGGAAAAACAACCTTGGAAGAGCTTCCCAATGACCTCGAAAGGATTCGCGCCTACGAAGATAAGCAAAAGGAGGCAAAGCAAAATAACGCCAAAAAGAACAGAACCGAATCTCACAAGAAGTCCTTGCCACCAAGAAACATCATTTCTTTTAACGATATGAAAAGGAAATTCCTTTTTCCAAGAAGACGGCTTATTCATGTTGGATTTCCTCCTCATTTTTCTTTGTCATCAAAAGACCAACTTCTGATTTTGTGGTCTTTCTTGCATCTAGAATGCCGCGTATTTCCCCATCCCCTAAAACAAGAATGCGGTCGCTAATGGCAAGCAAGACATCAAGATCCTCGCCGACATATAAAATAGCCGCGCCATTCTCTTTCTGCTCGTTCAGCAAATGATAAATCAAATAGGAAGAGTTGATATCCAACCCTCTTGTCGGATAAGCCACCATCAAGACTTTCGGAACGGAGGAGATTTCCCTTCCGACTAACACCTTCTGAACGTTGCCGCCGGATAACTTTCGGACCGAGGTACGGATGCTTGGAGTGCTGACGTTTAACTCATTTACGACTTTGTTCGCTAATTCTTTGGGGCTTTTTCTATCCAAAAAAGACGATCTTCCCTTCCTATAGGAACGCAACATCATATTGTCAATCAAATCCATATTGCCTACTAACCCCATGCCTAATCGATCTTCCGGCACAAAAGCAAGACGAACGCCCATATTGCGAATTTGAGCGGGGGATTTGTCTTTGAGATTCACTTTTTCACCTTCTGGATTGATGTAGGTGATGTTTCCTTCTTCTTTAGCAAGCCCTGCAATCGCTTCCAATAGCTCCTTTTGCCCAGAACCCGAAATTCCAGCAATCCCTAGAATCTCTCCGCTTCTAGCGGAAAAGGAGATGTGATGAAGAATCTCTTGCCCATCTTCATTTTTGCAAGTTAAGTCGTCTACCAAAAGACGATCGGTTGGGTTCATCGGCTCTTTTCTATCAATAGAGAGTTCTACTTTTTCTCCAACCATCATTTCCGTTAAGATGGATTCGTTCGCATCCTTTGTGAGAACGCTTCCGATACATTCTCCTTTGCGAAGAACGGCTACACGGTCGGAAACGCTAAGGACTTCGTTCATTTTATGGGTGATGATAATGACGGATTTTCCATCCTTTTTCATGTTACGGATAACTGAAAAAAGACGTTCCGCTTCCACGGGCGTCAAAACAGCCGTTGGCTCATCAAGAATAAGAATATCGGCTCCCCGGTAGATGGATTTGACGATTTCTAGAGTTTGCTTCTCGGAGACAGACATGTCATAGACCTTCTTATTCAAATCCAACTGAAAACCGTATTTGTCACAGATTTCCTGTATTTTCTTTTTAGCGTCTTTAGGGGAGGAAAAATCGGCTTTCTTTTCCGCTCTATTTTCTTTTTTCTTATAGAAATTCGTGAAGAAATACTTTGTCTTCTCCCAGAAAGAAACATTCGGTTTCATTCCTAAAACGATATTTTCCACAGAATTAAACGCCTCAATGAGCTTAAAATGCTGGTGGATCATCCCGATATGGTAACGGTAGGCGTCTTTCGGAGAGGAAATCTTTACTAATTCTCCATTGATGCGGATTTCGCCTTCATCTGGAAAATAAATGCCAGAAAGCATGTTCATCAAAGTGGTTTTGCCACTTCCGTTCTCGCCCAAAAGAGCGAGTATTTCGCCTTTATAGACATCGAGATTCACATCATGATTGGCTTTCACATTCCCAAAGGATTTGGAAATGCCACGCATGCTAACGCTCACTTCTTTTTCTTCCACCATCTCGCCTCCTAAAAAATAGAAAGCCCAAGGGAAAACCCTTGGGCCTTAAGTCATATGAATTATTTAGAATTCAATAAAGTGATGCCGTCGATTTGAACATCAAAGTAAGGGGCAGAACGTTTTTCGCTTTCGGCGAAATAGGTTTTGCCGTTCTTTGTCTCAATGACTTCGGTATCGTGAGTATAGGCTGCATCGAAATCAACATCGGCTTTATAAGAAGTTAAATGCCCTTCGGCGTCAACCTTAACATTGGTTGTGACATTTTCGCCAGAAACGGTGAAAGTGGAGGTGTCAAAGACTTTGAGAGACCCGTCTCTTAATTTGCCTGCGACTTCCTTTAATTTGTCTTCTGTGCCTTCAGCTGCGCCTTTCTTTCCGAGCTCACTTAAAGCGACCGATCCATCATAAAGCGTATCTCCTAATTCGCCCGTCCAATCGGTATCGATGGATTTGCCCGCTTTGATTTGTTGGAAGCAATAACGGAAATAAGGTTCCCAGTTGATTTTAGATGAGACGACAAAAGTGTTCGGGCAACGGGATTCGGTGGAACCGTTGTAAGAAATATTAGGGACATTAGCAGTTTCGCAAGCAGTTGGAGCGCCCCAGGAGTCAGCATGTTGGGAAATGATGCTGCAGCCGTTTGAAATCAATGTTTCGGCAGCCGTCTTTTCAGCAGCTTCGTCATACCAAGAACCAGTGAAAGTGACATCCATAGTAACATCGGAAACAATGGAACGAACGCCCAAGAAATAAGAAGTATAACCGGAAATAACCTCAGCATAGGTGAAGGCACCGACATAGCCGATCTTCTTGCTTGTCGTAGCGTCAGCTTCAACCATGGATTTGAGTTTCATGCCTGCGGCAACGCCAGCAAGATAACGCCCTTCATAAATGGAAGCGAAAGCGTTGTGGAAATTAGAGACATTCGCGGTATGGGCTTTGTTGCCAGAAGCGTGAGAGAATTGGACATCCGGATTTTCTTTGGCAGCTTTGAGGATATGATCTTCATGGCCGAAAGAATCGGCGAAAACGAACTTGCAGCCGCTTTCCACTAAATCAGTGGCCTTTTCATAAGCGTCGATTGTTTCAGGAACGCCGGTTTTTAAGAGGCCTTTTACGCCTTCTTCTTTGCAAGCGGCGTTGAAAGCGTCGATGAAGTTCTTATCATAGGTGGAATTTTCATCGTGCAGGGCGATAAGACCGACGGTAATTTCGTCATTGTTGGCGTTATCGCATCCGGCAAGAGCGGTAAAAGCGATAAGAGAAAGAGCAGCTAATTTAATACACTTTTTCATGTGTTCTCCTTGTTTGTTCCTAGTCCTTGTTTGAGAATTGGAAAGAAGTTTCGAGAGCAACACGTGAAAAACGTCACTGAATGATATGTTTCACTTTGTTCATAGTGTTGGATTATGGTCCAACGTAGAAACTTTCCGCCAATCCGGCAATTATACGAACAATGTCTTTTCGACGCATTTATTGTCACTCAAAAACAATCGGTTATGGAAGAAGAAAATTTATGAAAACGTTTTCATCAAAACAAAAATCAAAAAAGAGTGGCGAAAGAAAGCAAACTGTTTTAGCGTTAAAAACAAGCAATGGTGTTGAACTTTTAAAGGAGAAGGCAATGCACGAAATAGTCATGGATGCCAAAGAAATCGAGGCATGCTACAAAAAAGTAGGAGAAGAGATTTCGCAATCGCTTAAAAACGAGGAGAAAAGACCGATTCTCCTTTGCGTCATGAAAGGCGCAATGACCTTCCTTATCGGAATGATGAAATACGTGAATATTCCTGTCATCGTGGATTATATTCATATATCCTCTTACGATGGGACTTCCACAACAGGGAAAGTCAATTTATTAAAAGATATGAGCTTTGATCCAGAAGGCAGGACCATCGTCATCGTCGAAGACGTGGTGGATACGGGCATCTCCATGAAATATTTAGAGGAATTCCTTGCCACAAAGAAACCGAAAGACATCAAGGTTGCGGCTTTCGTCGATAAACCGGCAAGGCGCAAGGCTGAAGTGAAAATCGACTATGTCGGCAAAGTCATCAAAGAGAACAAATACCTTGTCGGAAATGGCTTTGACTATAATGAGATCGGGAGAAACATTCCCTATGTCTTCGTTCCCTCGGAAGAAGACTTCAAAAAATGGGATGAGATTCTTGCTAGAGACCCCCTTAAGAAAAAACAATAAGCAGAAGGCAAAAACACGTGTATGGAATCCGGCACGTGTTTTCTTTTTAAACGAATTTGACTACATGGGTCCATTGAATTGATGAAATGGATCGGAAAGCGCCAAACGAAATGGCTTTATAAACCACCGAAAAGCTGAAATTCAAGCAAAAGAGATAGGAAAGCGATAAGCAAAGTGGGAATGGAAATCGCCATGCCATAAAGGGTGAATTTTCCAAACGAAAAATTCAAATCGTGCTCTTTCAATATTCTCATCCACATGATTCCCGCCAAAGCGCCGATCGGAGTCAGTATCGCCCCTAAATTGCTGGAAATGATAGTCGCGAATAAAGCAAGCTCATTATAAGGGACCAAAGAAAGCAAGTCGGCAAAGAAAATCGACATAGGGAGATTGTTCATCAAGTTCGCCAAAAAGAAACTAGAAAGGCCATAGCTCCACATCGGTTGGAACTGGGATAGGAAATTCCCAATCTCCAAACTGATCCCCTCGTTGGACAAAGCCATGACAATTCCAAACATGGAGAGAAGAAAGGGCGCTAGAGTAAAAGGCAACCTCTTGCTCGCCTTCCATAACAAAACCGGTTTTTTCTTATGAAACAATGAATCCGTGAGAATAAGCAACATCAGAAGAAGAGCCCCCATGCAAGCGAAAATCCACATCGGAAGGCTAAAGAAACTGCTAATCGCCATGAAAATGGTGACCAATAGCAATATCGCTAAAGCGGAATATAGAACGAATGGCTCACGGATCTCTTCTTTTGTTGCGATGACACTCATTTTTTCTTTTAGGTCTTTACGGAACAAAAGAACCAATAATCCCAAAGACAGTAGCCCTGCGAGCAAAGTCGGGAACCACATTCTTATAAAATAGGAAACGAAATCCAATGAGAAGAAAGAAGACAGATAAACGTTTGTCGGATTTCCGAAGATGAACATCATCGACCATGTGTTGGCGGCGACAAATTCGCAAAACAAATATGGTATCGGATTGATTTTTGCGTCCTTGGCAAAGAAAAGAATAAAAGGGGTAAAAGAGATGATCACAATGTCATTCGAAGTGAACATCGTCAAAAAAGCGCAGAGAAAATAAAGGATGATGAACAAAGCGAACTGAGAGTCCTTCGCTCTTTTGACGGCTAAGCTTGCCAAATACGAAAAGAAACCCAATTCATCCAAAACAGTGCTGATAAAAGCCGTGCCGAAAAAGAGAAGAAGAATCTCCAGCGGATTCATTGTCGTATCTTTAATCAAGCTCGAGAAGTAATCCTGTATTGGCAAAAGAGAAGTGCATAAAAGAATGAGCAAAGCCAACAAGGATGGCCAATAGAACGTTGAAAAATCGTGTCCCTTAATAGTGATTTTCGGGAAGAGCAAAAGGCAAAGGAAAGTAAGAACGATCGCCAATGAGGCGATAATGGCTGTGGCAATCATAAAATCAGGAAGCGTAAACCTTATAAAGGAGATAGTTTCTCATTCTCTTAGGCAAGATGTGGTAAAGAAAAGCTAAGAATCTATCCTTCGCTCCAATGGAACGAGAATAGGGGAGACGTCCCTTCTTTGAAAGAAGGAAAGCGCGTCTTGCGATTTTCTTCGGATCAATTCCGCTTTGCTCGTCTTTTGCCACGCTCCTAAGGCAATGCTCAAAAGCTTTTTGATAAGGGCTCCTCTCGCTTAGTTTATCTTTCTCGCGGTTCTTTGTGAAATTTGTTTTGGCATCACCCGGCTTGATCGAGCAAATTTGGATGTGATATGGAAACACCTCCGCACGCATGGAATCAAATAACATATCCATCGCGCATTTGCTGGCGCTATAAAATCCTTGGAAAGGAAGAGGGATCACCCCGCCGATAGAGGAGGTGTTGATAATCTTTCCGCCCATGGCTTTTCTCATATAGGGGAGAACTGCCTTTGCCATCAAGAATGCGCCAAAGAAACTAACATCGACTTGTTTTTTTGCTTTTTCTAAAGGGGTTTCTTCAAAAGGGCCGAAAATTCCAAACCCCGCATTATTCATCAAAACGTCAATCCTTCCGTATTTGTCGACAACGTTGGATACCGCTCGATTGCAATCTTCCTCCTTAGAAACATCACCCATTTGGTGATAAATGCCGTCCATATGAAATTCTTGATTAGAGAATCCGCAAACCATATCACCGTTTGCTAAGAACAGTTTGGCCATTTCTAAGCCAAATCCGGAAGACTCACCTGTAATCAGAACGACCCTTCCTGTCTTTTTGTTTTTCATATTACGCCTCCGGAAAATAGACCTGCATCATTATAGAACAATCCATCGACTCCGATTCGATAAGAAGATCTTTCATTTAACCTCGGAGTTTGTTTGTGCAATCAATTCAGGGAAAAGGGAATATAAAAATCATCCAAAAGAAGCGACCCATCCTATTTAAAAACTGCCGAATTAACAAAAAATGGATGTCTCCCGAAATGAGGTGAGACATCCATTTGGGAACCATGGATTAGCTAACAACATTTCTCACTTGGAAAAGGAAGCGCCCATCCCCAAAGATTCCTTAAATTGAACTAGTCAATATAGAATTCCATTGGATATGGAAGATAGCTAAGGGTTTCAAGCTCGTCGCAGCTGATATAGCCAGGACGTGCGTTGATTAAGGTTGGGATACGATTTACGATCGTTGCGCAAGTATGGGCGACCGTATTTGGCTTTACGACGTGGTATTCGATATTTGGCTCACCCTCGATTTGCCAATCGCACATATCTCCGTCACCTTCCGCATAGACCTTTCCGATGGTTTCTTCCTCGATGGTGATGCCTTGCAAAGTCTCGGCGGTAACAACGGCGGACATGCCAATGACTCTTCCTGCTTGGATGGTTTTGCCCATCGTGGAGGAATATAAATCATGGTCTAAGACGCATGGAACGTGTTTTTGAGTGATTTTGGTGATGGTTAAATGAAGCTTATGGGCTAAAGCTTCAACGGAGTTATAGGCATAAGAGGCTTCAAAAACGGACGGATGGGCGATTTGCTTTTCGAATTCTTCTTTGGTTAAATCGACGCCATGGGCTTTGGCTAAGGCCATGCCATATTCATCGACGTTATAGGAATAGGCCCCCTTCACTTTGGTGACTTTATTCGCACCTGCAAGGGCCATTGCAACCATATTGATCCAGAAGATGTCTTGCATGCCGGCACCGGTGATGCTGCAACCATGTTCTTTCGCAAGTTTGTCTAATTTATAGGTTTCCGCCGCAGCGGTGGTGAATGGGTAAATGGCCTCTTCGCAAGTGGTGATGACATTGATGCCTCTGGTGACGCATTTTTCAACCATAGGATAAATGTCTTTAATAAAGGAGAAGAGAGTGACGATAGCGACGTCTGCGTCGCAATTGTCTAAGACTTCGTCCGCATTTGCCTTGATTTTCACTCCTGTTTTGACGCCTAATTCAGCGAAATCGCCAATGTCCATGCCAATGACGTTTGGATTCACGTCGATGGCTCCAACGATTTCCGCACCATGCTCATAAGCATAGCGAATGGTGTATTTGGCCATTTTTCCACAGCCATATTGAACGACTCTGATTTTTCTCATTTTCATGTTTCCTTTCGAGATTGATTCCATTCTAGAGTCTATGCTTAGATGAGAGTCAACAATTTATCAATAAAACTTAACCGGTATCTGTATACGGAGAAACATATTCCGTTTTGAAACATCGAAAATATTGAATTCCGTGATCACCTCACAAAGATAATCCCCCGCTATGGCGTAGTTGTTTTTCTTACAGAAACGGATAAGTTTCTTGATCCCTTCATTCTCGTCTTCGAAAGAGGAGAGGTAAAGGGTTACAAACATAGACGCATCAATGATCCTCATGGGAAGATTTTCGATCTTGTGATCGGAAAAAATGAAAATATCCTTTGCTACCAATTTCCCTTTTTCGATATCCTCTTTGGCAATGGATGTCCCTACGTTATAGGAGTAGGTTTGTTCCAATCCTTTTTTGATAAGGTCATCTCTCAAACAAAGAAGGTCCTTTTCATATCCTAGGATCCCTTGCTGATAGAAATCATGGGAACAGGGGATGCCATAAATGTATCTTCTTGAAATATATTCTAACGAACATACCCCTGTTTTAGGGGAATTGCGGTAACGTTCGATTCTTGCGATTGAATCGTCAACGAGATTCAATCTCGCCTTTAAGGTGCGAAGCTCTTGGTATATCTGTTCTTTCTTACGAGAGAGAATCTCTTCGATTTCATCGATATTCTCATTGTTCAGAACATTCTGGATTTCCTTCAAGGACATGCCTAAATCTTTCATGTAGGCGATTAAATCCAGCCGGGCATTTTGCTCAATCGTATAGTAACGGTATTTGCTTTCCGGATCGATATAAGCAGGCTTCAAAAGATCCATCTCATCATATAAACGCAAGGTGGCGATAGAAACGTGATTGATTTCCGCCATTTTGCCAATTGATATCCATTTCTCTTGCATAAATACTCCTAAAAACTCTATTGTTGCATTAGACTTATATTAGTTTATACGATTTTAAAAGAACCGTTGCCGATAAAATAACAATATCCCTCTATGCTGTGGCTCCTAGAAAGCCCTATTTTTTCATTTCCAACATCAAGAGCCTTATTTATTCCCAGACCAGATAAGATAGAAAAAACCTAGCGTAAAAACCGTTGTTACTTTCCTAGAGGCGTAGGGGTATACCAAGAAAAAAGAAAAAACAAGAGGAAGGCATCTCCCTTATGCAGGAACGTCTTTATCGTTACATAATATCTTCAAATAAAAGCTTATTTGCATGCTATAATTTTCTAATGGAAACAGAATTTCTTTTTAAAGACAAAATCTCCTTCTTTTGGAAAGAGATCGTCTCCTATTTGAAGGCCCATTGGAAATGGATTGTTTTTGCTATTGGCTGCGTTCTTTTCCTCTATGCCGCCTATTTTATCTTCTGTTTTAAAACTGCTCCGACTTATTCTAGCGCCGATCAAGGCTACTGGAATGTCCGTGTCATTTTGTTTCGCGTTTTTTGCGGAGCTTTGAATGTCGCTGTTTTTATCCGGGGGATGTGGCTTTATGCCAAAGGGAGGCTCAATTCACGCACTGCCTGTGTGTTATTGGCTTTTATGGCGATGATTACGGCAATGTGCTATTCCTTTAGCACGCCGATTTGGGATTATGGTCGGCATTGGAACCAACATGATGATTATTATGCCTCGACTGGTGGGCAATACCTTATGGAGGATGGGGTTCTTGATGGGGGATCTGGTCATTTTGGCCTTATTATGACTGTTTTCCGCACTGGAAGGGTGCCAGAGATTATCTTCCAGAATGGCGCTTATGATTTCTCTTTCTCTGCCGTAGGGGAGAGATACCAGCCAAAGACTTTCTATATGCTCACGGGTTTCTTTATGAAGATAAATTCCCTTGTCGTTCGCGGAGCGGAAGGGAACGTATCCATTTCTTCTTATGTCATGAGCAATACGGAATGGACCTTATTCGAAATGAACCGAATCCTTTGGACGGGTTTTGTTTGGTTCACTTACTATTACATTTATAAAGCGCTGACGGCTTTGGGGTTAAAGGGCAAAGCTCTTTCTTTAGCTTACGCATGCATTGTCTTTTGCCCGATGTTTTTCTTCTTTGCGAATTGGGACAACAATGATGGCATGTCTGCTTTCTTTGGCTTTGCCGCTCTTTATCGTGGCGTCGTTTTTATGAAGAAGAGAGATTGGAAGAGTGCTTTGCTTTGTGCTTTGGATGTCGGGCTTTCTATGTCTTGCAAACTCGGCGGCGCGATTGTGGCCTTGGCTCTTATCCCGATGCTTTTGGTTGCGTTGATAGACAGCATCAAAGCAAGCAAGGGAGTGGCTCTTTCTTTTAAAACGCCTTGGGTTCAATTGCTTCTAAAAGGCGTTTGTTTTGCTTTGATTGTCTTCCCAATCGGCCTTTTTTGGCCCATTTACAGCAAGATCCGCTTTGGGCAGGATATTTTCTTCTTTTCTGATACAAAGAATGAACGCCTGCTTATCAACATGCCACTTTGGCAAGCTTGTTTCCTTTGGCCGAACAAAGAAAGCTTCTGGTCCATTTTCGTTTATCATTTTCAATATCCCAAATGGAATATGATCCAAGACGTCTCCTTAACGAGCAATGTTTTGAAAAAGGCTCTTTATAATGAGTATCAATGGGGGCATTCCTACTGGCAGCTTTCCGTTTTATATGCCACGGCGTTTTTGCTTGTTCTCTATGTTTTGGTGATGGCTCCTTTGCGTTTTGTTTTTGCTTTGCTGAAAAGAAACAAACCCAAAGATTGGCGGAGAGGTTTGGCAATCGCTTCCATTCTCATTGCCAATTGGGGATGGATTGTATGGTTTATTTATAAATCGCCATACACTTGCAATTGCGATATTCGTTATATTCCTACTTTCTTGCTCGGTTTCGGAGCTTTGCTTGGAAATCATGTCGAATTCGGCGAAAATATAGGGAACGTTCGATTAAAGAAACTGAATGATGTTTTTCAAATCGGGCTTGTTTCTTGTTTCGTTATGGCTAGCATTGTTTCGTATATAAGCGTGTGCCAATGGTATGCGCCGCTACACGTTTAAGGAGAAGATTTATGGATGAGATTGCCGTATTGATCCCTTGTTATAATGAAGGGATAACGATTGCCAAAGTGGTTTTGGATGCGAAGAAATATCTGCCTAACGCGACCGTATACGTTTATGACAATAACAGCACGGACAATACTGTTTCCGAAGCTCTTAAAGCGGGAGCAATTGTGCGAAAAGAGCCTCGCCAGGGAAAAGGGAATGTTATCCGGAGCATGTTTCGCGATATCGACGCAGAAGTCTATTTGATGGTGGATGGGGATGACACCTATGGCTTGGAGACTTCTCCTGAAATGGTTCGACGTGTGAAAGAAGAAAACGCCGACATGGTTATTGGCGACCGCCTCTCAGGCTCCTATTACGCCGAAAATAAGCGTGCCTTCCATAATTTCGGGAATAATTTGGTTCGTTTCCAAGTCAATCGCCTTTTCCATGCGAATGTGAAAGACGTCATGACGGGATACCGGGCTTTTTCTTATCGCTTCGTGAAGACTTTCGCGATTTCTTCGAAAGGCTTTGAAATCGAAACGGAGATGACCTCTTTTGCCGCCAATCATAATTTGTTTCTTTCTACCCTCCCTATCACATATCGCGAACGTCCCGAAGGCAGTTTCTCTAAACTCCATACGATTCGGGATGGGCTCAAAGTCTTAAAAACAATCGGAAGATTATTCCGCGAATATCGCCCGCTGGCGTTTTATTCCTTTTTCTTTCTTCTTTTTTCCTCTCTCGGCATCGGTTTCTTTGTGCCCTCATTCCTCGATTATCTTGCTAACGGAAGGAAAGAAAACCTAGCCGTTTTCTTTGTTTGCGCTTTCTCTCTTTTCGTTGGGCTTCTTTGCCTCTTTTTAGGAATACTCCTTTCTTCTTCCCGAAAGAAAGAAAAAGAAGAATTCGAGAGATCCTTCGTTCAAGCGGAAAGCCTTTTCTCTTTGAAGAAGAATCAGAAATTATAAGTGAAGAAGGCTTCTTTTAGACGAAGAAGCAAACCAAAATAACTGCCCGCTTTCATCCCGTCGAAAGAATCAAAATTAAGGCATAGGCACACAAAAGCGGATGCTAGCATTAAAAGGAAGCCACCGCCTAATGCCCAATTTTGCGCCGGCGTATCCTCAACTCTTTTTTGAAGCTGCAGGAAAGCAAAGACGGAAAGAAGCGTCGCCAAATGGAAGAGCTCAATAAGATAACGCGGACAAACGCCTGCTTTAGAATAGGTCGTAAAAGCGAAAAGAAAGAGGAAAAAGGGAGTGATTATCCCCATTGCTTTCTCGGAGTTTCGCGCCTTTTTCCAGAAAAGGAAAGGAGCGAATAGGATCAAGCAGAAAAACGGAACCCCCAATAAGCCAAAACAGCTAGAGACGTAGGGCGCTAAAGAGGTGGTCTCAAAGTTATAACGCTGCACGGTGCAGGATATAAAAGGGAAGACGTTATAGAAATTCCCCCCTTGACAAAAGAAATGGAAAAACGCCGGAAGAAGTTTCTCTAACGAATAAGTGAGATGTCTTTGGTCGGCGACATTCAGCTGATAGGATTGACCGAATTCCAAGATAGAATCAAAACGGGCGTAGTTATATAAGCAAGCGAGGGCCCCGCCTATTAGCAAAATAAGGATCATCGGCAGAAAATCGATGATTTTCTTTTTGAATGGAACTTCCTTTTCGCACAGTACCCCAAATAAGAAGGGGAGGGCGATTAGCAATCCCAAAAACAAATTCGGGCGGCTAAAAACAAGGAAGACGAAAGACAGTCCAGCCAACGTTAGAGGAAGGATACGGAGCTTTCTTTTGCGGTAAGCTTGCAATACGAAAGCAAAGAAAAGGTCAAAGAAAGCCAGGCCATAGATATCGGGAACGTGATAAATCGCCTCATGGTAACTCCCGTTTTTCCAAGTGAAAGCGAGAATCATCATCGAAGTAACGCCCCCAAGGATGGCAAAGAAAAGATACTGAAGGAAATCCACTTTCTTTTGCATGAGCTTAAAAATCTCAAGCAGTACAAATAAAAAAGAAGGAATCAAAAAAGCCATCCCTAATGTTTCTAATCCGAAAGCGGTCAGAGCATAACGCATCCCTGTTAGGAAATAAAAGGGAAACGAAACCAAAATGACAGGCATCGGCCCGTAATAAGAATAATATTTTCCATTATAGAAGGCGTGATCCCAATAATAGGAGACATGCGCCGCATCCCTTTCCGAAGGACTCCAGGGGTTCGTCAAGGATAATAATTTGGGGTCAACGGCCAAATCCAAATCGATCCTCCCTTTCCTAAAGGCATCGAAAAGAGAGACGAATATATCCGTTTTCCCGGTGGAAGAAGATATATGGGCGTGAAGATCATCGCTGGAAATAGGGTAGGGCGTAGCGAAATCATTCACATTCCCCACCATATAGAAGAAAGTCCCAAGAATCAAAACGCATGCGAATCCGCCCAATATTAAATAAGGAACTTTCTCTGAGACTCCCTTTCTATCTCTATTCAAGAAGGTAGCTAAAGAAGAGAAGAAAAGAACAACGATGGAAAACGTCCCAAAACGGAGCAAAGAAAAATGGAAACGAAAGGGGACGTTTAGCGAAAAAGAAGAAAGGATGGCGTTGGTAGGCGATGCGTAATACCCCTCTTCAAAAGAAAAATCAATGCGGTATTGCTCAATTATCCCCTCCGGATAGGTTGGCAATGCCAAAACGTTGGAATTCCCATTTGTCGTATCAAGAAGATAAGCACCGGCTTCGCTGAAATTCGTTCCATCGGTGGAAAAGGAGATTTTTGCCTTAATGGTAGCCCCATTTCCCTCTAAGAAATTCAGATAAATGTTCTTCGGTTTCTCTTCTTTGCCCCAACTTAAAATGAAATAGGAGTCCTTTTGTATTTGGATAGAAGCATCCTCCAACGTTACATAACTCCCTGATATGAGAGAAGAAGTGCCGAGGGCCTCATAAGTATAAGAATCCCCTCCGAGAGGATAAGCTTTCAGATTGCTTGCGAAACTTTCCAAGAAAATGCCCAATAGAAGCAAGCAAGAGCGCACGATTTTTTTCTTGCTCGGTCGATTTCTCTCCCAAGGGAAGAAACGATAGGGGTGAAGGAACAGCAAAAGAAGAGTCAGAAAGAAAAAAGGCCACGACCCGTTTAACCAAGGGAAACGGGGAAAACAAAAATAGAAAATCAAAGCAAGCAGAAAACCCAAAGAGAGTGGGATGCCATAACGGAAAAGATCGTCCTTAGAAAAAAGAGGCTCAGAAGATCGTTCTTTCTTTTTCTTAAAAAAGCGCCAAAGAAAATAAACAAGAGATGCGAG
>DBKT01000002.1 GCA_002297365.1 Caryophanales bacterium UBA743 | reverse complement strand
TACCTCGGAGATATAGAGGTTGCAAAAAAGATAGGCTTTATCTACTTAAACAATGAAGAACTGAAAGACGTTCCCAAAGCCATAGAGTGGTACGAAAAGGGATTGAGCCTCGGCGATTATTCTCTTAATTTCGATTTGGCATATGTCTATCTCAACGACAAGTTCGTTCCGCACGACTACAAAAAAGGGTTGGCGTATTTAGCGGACGGCGTAAAACACAACGATCCGGAAAGCCTTTATTTGCAGGCTCGCGTATACGAAAACGGTTGGTACGGCGTAGAACCCGACGAGAAGAAGTATATTCATTTTCTAAAAAAAGCGGCGAACCTTTGTCAGAACGACGCGTTGCTTGATTTAGGATACTACTATTACCAAAAGGGCAAGTATGACGACGCGCTTGACTGTTTTGCACAGTGCGATTTGAATGATGCCGGCGTTTATTGGGCGATTGCAACGATTTGCGAAGAGCAAAAGAAAGATTATGAAAACGCACTCGCATATTACGAAATGGCGATGGAAATGAATTTCCCCGACGCAATCGAAAGAATGGCGGAAGCGTATCTCGGCGACGAACTCGGACTTGAAAAGGACGAAAAGAAAGCGCTAAGACTTTTCAAAAAAGCCGCAAATCTCGGAAATTCCGCGGCACAATATAATCTCGGTATGGCGTACGCTTGCGGATACTACGGCGTAACACCCGATAAAGATAAAGCACTTCATTGGCTGAAACAGAGCGTTAAAGGCGAAAACCCGTCGGCGTGCCTGCAAATGGGGCTTTATTACTACTATACCGTCAAAACCGAAGCGGCTTATAAAAAAGCCTTTGAATTATTTACCGACGCGTACAATTGGGGAGAGAACGAGGCGATTATCAATATCGGACTTTGCTATCTACAAGGTAATGGCATAAAAGAAAATAAAAAGGAAGCTGCAAAATGCTTTAAGACTGCTGCATACGAATATAAATCTAGCCTTGGTTTTTATAATCTTGGAATATGCTATGAGAATGGCTTTGGCGTTTGCCAGGATTATAAAAAGGCAATAGAGATGTATGGAAAATCTGTCGAATTAGGTGAGAAAACTGGACTTGAGGCCATAAAGCGAGTTTACTCGAAAATGAATGCTAGTGGTTATAAAGCGTAGTTGTTTTAACATACTTTTACGTTAGATTACAGAGATATGTAATGTAACAAAGATGAGTATTTATTACAAAATGAGCTAGGAAATCGCAGTTTAAAAAGATGGCATTTTTATACCTTTTATGGTACAATTTATATAAGCAGTCTAGAATGCTTATGGTCATAGACTATTATTCACTCGTGAGATTGGCTCGTGGACAGCGTAGTGCCTAGGACCACGTTAAAAGGCTAGCGCACATTCGGTAACGGAAACAGTTACAGACCTCCTACTTGCTGGGAGGTTTTTTCTTTTATTCAGCTGTACGCATTTTGAATGAAATGTACGCACTTTTTAAGGGTGTACGCAAATTGTATCAATATAGGTAATCATACACATTAGAAAGAATAGGTTTGATGCAGTAAAAAGCGTCAGCCTTTTTATTTTAAAAGATTACGTTCTTATTCTTGCATTGTTTCTATCGCTTTGATGCTGGATTTTTAAATGGAAATTTAAGAGCTTCTCTTGTGAATAAAGCCCTTATGCCAGAAAAAGCCAAATGTTGCTTATAACGCCGCCCCTGTATTGCAAAATGCCATTTACATAAGCAAATATTGCAATATTTATTCTGCCTATCGTCAATTAGAATTGAATAAGAAAGGGCTTTCATAATCTTTTATGCCTGTGAGGAAGACGAAAATATGAAAAAAACAAAAGCTATTATTTTTAGTTCGCTATTTGCTTTGACATTCGGGGGGATATTAACCTCTTGCAAAGTAGACAGAGGGGAAACTGCCGAGTCTTCCAAACAAAACATCGGAAATACCGACGTAGGCCTAACCGTTTCCAAAAATCAGGTTACTTTAAATGTCGGCCAAGAAGAAACCATAACGGCCACGACAAATGATGACTCTCTGTATACATTAAGCTGGACGTCATCCGATAAAAATATCGCCAAAGTCCGTAACGGCGTGATTACCGCTATTGGAGAAGGAGAGGCCGTTATTACGGTTAAAGCAAGGAAAAACAAAAGCATAACCGTTCTTCAAACCAAGGAAATAAAAGTCCTTGTCACGAGCCATTCGATTAAACTAAGCGAGACCGAAATAATCATCTCCCTTAGCGATGCAAACACCCACCAGCTATCCGCGACCGTTAACGATGACAATAAGAATGTCACCTGGTTTTCCGATCATGAAGAAATCGCCAGCGTGTCTCAAACGGGCCTTGTCACGGGGCATAAGAGGGGAAAGGCTACCATCACCGTCACAAACGGAACCTTAAGCGCTTCTTGCCTTGTCACCGTGCGCACCAATGATTTCTCTTTCATTCAGAAAAAAGTCATCGCAACAATAGGCACGAATTTAACTTTGGAATTAAAAGGAGTACCATCCGCTGATGCAGTTTATTCCATTGATGATGAGACAATCGCTTCAATAAAGGATGGCGTTGTCACCCCTAAGAAAGCGGGAATGAGCACCATTCACCTTATTTCTAATGAAGATGGGGTTGACGCCACATGCGTTTTGATCGTCAAAGAAGCAGGGGATCCTGAGGAATTGATGGCGGGCAAAAAAATCGATTCGGCAAACAATCCTAAAAAATGGGTTTATCTTTGCGAAAATGAGGAGAATGTCAAAATAGAGTCCGTTCCGACAATCGAAGGCGGATTGATCAATGTCAATATTCTTCGCGTCGGAGACGCAAACGGAAACCTGGCAGGCTCAAACTTTTTCTATTTGCGCTATCAGCCAGACGCAACCGGTGGGTATTCCTATAAAGAAACTCTCTACTTCTATGCTGAGAAAGAGGCAAAACTGAGCATCAATGGAGGCTCCGATATAGACTATCCGGCAGGACTCAATAAAGTCGAGCTTGATTTTGAATCCTCCGATCCATCTGATACCGCTCCTAGCTCCATTAAATTCAAATGCACTGGCAAGTTCGATGTTCTCCCTGTTTTCGAAGAAATCGGAGAGGTAAAGCGTCTCTATTTAAGCGAAAAGAAAAAGACCCTTGATTTAGCCGATGAAAGCAAAAAAGAATTCACCCTAACCGCGAGAATTCCAGGTGAAGATAATCCTGTCGTAGAATGGTCTTCGAATAATGAAAAAGTGGCGAAAGTCGAAAATGGCAAAGTGACCGCTCTTTCGGTGGGCGTAGCTACAATCACGGCTATTTCAGGTTCTTTCTCCACCTCTTGTGAGGTAAATGTCATAAATTCGGAGGTGGAAGATACGCGTATTAATTTGACTTCGGGGAATAATGCCACGGTCCTTCAAAACGAGAATAGAGGAAAATGGTTCTATTTTGACGGAAAAGGATCCAAGACATCCGAACGCAAAATCAGCGAAGATGGCAAAACAATCGATTTTGTCATCAAATCCAATAATGGTGGCACAGAGGCTTACTCCTATTTGCGTTATGCGCCTAAGGAGGATGGAACGACAATCGTCACCTATAAATTCGAATATATAGGCAAGGAAACCCCTTCCGTCACGATTACGGGTCAAAATGCGGAGAAAAAAGACATCAGCGATTTAACGAAAGAAGCAGAGGGCACCTATACGTTTAATTTCGATTCTTCTGCCGATGCCAAACCCTTCCAATTCAAACTCAAAGCCGTTGGCTCCTATAAAATCAACGTTGACGTGAGCGCTTCCGCTAAATAGGTAAAATAAATGAAAAAATATCTTAATACATCTTTTTATAAGACGGTTGGCTTCTATTTTGCCATTGTCTCAATACTTCTGGCTATCCTTGGGAACATCTTTTATCTAGGGTTTTCGGGTACGTTATTAGAATATCGCAATGCATCGGCGACGATACCGGCTTTTGTCGCTATTGCCGTCTATGGCGGATTGCTGCTTTTTAAAAAAACGAGCAATTTCGCCTCGATTGCCTTATGGGCGTTGAATTTCGTCACCTTCCTTTTATTCATTCTTTACGTTTACATGTATTTTAGCGGCGTTTTCTATAATGGCGTTACCTCTGAAGCGATCGCTTTAATTGACGGCAAAGTGATTCTATGCATCGTCTTTTATTCATTGGCGGCCATTTTTTCGAATGTCTCGATTTACCTAAAAGGTAGAAAAGACAACTAAAGGAGAGGATTATGAAATTGACAAAACTCGCAAAGATAATAGCGAATATAGCCACTCTTGCCTTTGGCGTTACGACCGTTGGCGGAAAAATCGCCATGGATAATTCTGGTGCCATAACCGCTTTTTTGGGTCAAACGACGCAAGAAAAAGTGGATGCCGGAGGTGAGGCGGACAACATCTATTATTTCTCCAACTATTCCTCCATAGCGGATTTGCAGGATGATGCGAATGACGCTACCTCTCGAGTCACCCAAGAAGGCGCGGTTCTTCTTAAAAACGAGAATCAGGCTTTGCCTTTGACAAAAGGGGCGAAAATCAATTTATACAGCTCTTCCAGCGTTAATTATATTTACTCAGGCGGCGGTTCTTCTTTCGCAAAGCGCTCTGAATTCGTCTCTTTGAAAGACGGCCTTGAAAAGAACGGTTTCCAAGTGAATCAAGGTCTTTGGGATTGGTATTCAGCCAACAAACAATATTATGGTGATCATACGACGAACACGAGCTCTGACGCCGCGAAATACACCATCAATGATGCGAAATGGGCCCAAATAGGAAATAGCAAAAACGATCAAGCCGAAGCAGGCATTTTCGTCCTTTCTCGTTACGGAACCGAAGCCACCGATTTAAAAAACACCGGCGGAAACACCTCCGATTATTCCCACGGAAATTATCTAGAGCTTTCACCTTCTGAAATCGATGTTCTGCAAAATCTCAAGAAATTGAAGGATAATGGAACCATAGAAAAAATCATTGTTCTTCTTAATAGCGTCAACCAAGTGCAATGCGACTATGTCGATTTAGAGGAATATGGAATCGATTCTCTCCTTTGGGCTGGAATCGGCGGAAGCAATTGCACGGATGGCATCGCCAAAATATTAAGCGGCAAAGCCAATCCGTCCGGCAAATTAACCGACACCTATTGGAAAAAACACGCCTATAACCCAGTGTATGCCAATTTCGGCTCTTACACGAACGAAGGTGATCCAATCTCTTCGGCAAATGGCGGCAAAAGCAACCGCTACGTCGTCTATCAAGAAGGCATCTATAATGGCTATCGCTATACGGAAACTCGTTATGAGGACACGATTTTAAAAACGGATAACGTCGGCGCCTTCCTCTATCAAGATGCAGTCGCCTACCCTTTTGGATATGGTCTAAGTTACACCACATTCGCTTATTCGGATTTCCAAGTCAAGGAAAATTCGAAAGAAGACATTTACGAATTGTCCGTCAAAGTAACAAACACCGGCAAAGTTTCTGGCAAAGAAGGGGTGGATTTCTACCTTCAAAAGCCATACACTCAATACGATAAAGACAATCACATCGAAAAAGCCTCCATCGAACTGGTTGACTATGCGAAAACCTCTTTGCTAGAGCCTGGCGCTTCAGAGACGCTTACCGTCAAAGTCGAAGGAAGGGAATTGGCTTCTTATGATTCCTATAAGGCCAAAACCTACATACTCGATGAAGGAGACTATTATTTTGCGACTGGCAAAAACGCCCATGATGCTTTGAATAACATCCTTGCGGCGAAAGGCTTTGACGCATCCGATGGGATGGATGGCAACGGGAACGCCCAATTGACCCATAAGTTCAACAAACAATTCTCCGACTCCTTGTATTCTCATAGCAAAGCCACCGGCGAAGCCATCACAAATCAATTCGACAACGCGGACTTGAATCTTTATGAGCATAAAGGGGAGAATTCCGTCACTTATATCACCCGTTCAAATTGGAACGACACGGTGAAATTCGGCTTAAATGAAAATAACGCCAAACTTCCTAATAACGCAAAAGTGAAAACCAATGCGGAAATGATTCAGGATGGAAAGAAAAAGTCCGAGACAATCCAACCTGACGATGTTCCGAATCCCACCTATGGAGAGGATAACGGCCTAACTCTCGCCTCTTTGATGTCGATGGATGAAAAAGGCAACCTATTCTACAAAGACTACGATGACCCAGAGTGGGAAAAGCTGTTGAATCAGCTGACTTTCGAAGATACGGTTATGCTGCTTTCAAACGGTTTAAGAAAAACATCCGGCCTAGAAAGCATAAGCAAACCGCAAACCATCGACGGCAACGGAGCCTTAGGGCCTGTCGGAGGAACTTCATATAGCTACGAGGACAATGCGACCGTTGCCACAAACCGCTTCACTTTCCTCTATGACGATCCCGATTCGGATATCTCGCCGATATCCTATCCGACTCCTTCCTTATTGGCGGCCGCGAGAAATGACGATTTAGCGGAAGAATTAGGCGAATATGTTGGCGAAGATTGCTTGTGGGCAGGCTATTCCGGCTTATATGGCTTAGGAGTCAACATCCATCGCGGTTCCTATAATGGGCGCGCTTTTGAATACGCATCGGAAGATGGCACCCTTGCTGGAAAAATCGCCGCGAAAGAAGTGCAAGGCATTCATAAGATGGGCGTCTATGTCTATATGAAGCACGCTATCTTAAACGATCAAGAAAAGAACAGAGAAGGGGTGAACACCTGGGCGAATGAGCAAAGCATCCGCGAGATATATCTAAAGCCTTTCCAAATCGCCATCGAAGAAGGCAATGCCGAAAACGTTATGACCGGTTTCAACCGAATCGGCGTCATTTGGACGAGCCAACAAGGCTTCATCAACTCCGTTTTAAGAAAAGAATTCGGCATGAGCGGGTTTGCCGTATCCGATTACTGGCAAGGCGGCTATATGGATATGGTTGGGGGAATTCTAGGCGGATGCGCTTTGCCTGATGGAGATAATGCCATAAGCGCGGATAAATCGGCCTTATACCAATACAAAGAAGGCTATGGGAAACTCACGAATGCCATGAGAGAAGAAGCCCATCGCATTCTTTATACCGTCCTTCGCTCCAATGCCATGAATGGAATAGATGTTTCGACTATCTTCCGTAATGTCACCCCTCCATGGATCAGTGCCTTAAACGGCATTAGCATCGCCGTCGATACGATTTTCTCTTTGAGCGTCGCTTTCTTTGCTTTCGCTCTCGCTTACGATGAAATCCCTGCCTTTAGGAAAATCTTCCAAAGGAAAAAGGAAAAATAAACTCCGCCCCAAAGGAAACAGGCAATGAAAAAAAGACGATCTCTCGCTTTGGCTTTGCTCTCCTTGATCCTTTTTTCCTGCAGCCAAAAAGAAGAAAGCGCCTTTCAAGAGAGCGGTGACCCCTCTTCTTCAGAAAGAGAGGAAAGCAACGAGCAAGTAAGCTCGGAAATCGTTTATGGATCGACTTATTTCTTCGATTCCTCAAAAGAAAACGGAAACGGAACCATGGAATCTCCTTTTTCTTCTTTCGAGGACATAAAGAAAATCAAGCTTGAAGCGGGGGATAGGCTTCTTTTCAAAAAAGGCAGCTCTTTCTCCGGCGGAATATCTTTGATGGACATCCACGGAGAAAAAAACAAACCGATTCTCATTTCATCCTATGGAGAAGGCACCCTCCCGAAGATTGATGGAAACAATCATTTAGGGACGGGGATTGTCTATATCAAAAATTGCTCTTATTTGACTTTCAGGGACTTCGAGATCTTCGATTCTTCAAAAGAAGAGGGGGATCGTAGGGGTGTTTTGGTGGAACTATCTAGCGACACCGCTGAAATCAAGACCTATGATTCCATCCATCTTGAGAATCTCTATATCCACGATGTATACGGCATAAGCGATGCGGAAAATGCGGGCATGAGCATGGCTTCAAAAACAACGGGCGGAATACATTTATGGAGCAAGGATGGCAAAGCTCGAAGCAACGATTTCCTCGTTCGCAATTGCCATATCGAAAGGGTCTCCAATGTCGGAATCGCCACTTGGTATAAAGTAAGAGGCACGAAAGTCGAAAAGATATCGCCGTATGATGATTCTTTCAGCCAATACGCCCATACCAATCTGACACTTGAAGGCAACGAAATAAATGACATCGCGAAGAATGCCATTTTTCTTAGAAATTCCCTCAATAGCAAAATCATAAACAATCTCGTTCATGATACGGCAACGACTTGCAAAGCGGGAAATAGCATCGTCACCTCCTATGTCGAGAACATTCTCGTGGAAAGAAACGAGGGATACAGGAATCTCGCTTCCCAGCAAAAAAATGGAAATATCCAAGATGGAGCTATGCTCGATTCCGACTTGCAAAGCAAAAGAGTCCTCTTCCAATATAATTATTCCCACGACAACTCTTTCGGCTTGTTTTTAAACTGCAACTCGACTTCCAAAACCACTTCGGATGAAGTGATATTGCGGTATAACGTCTCGGTGAATGACTTAGGCAAAAAAGGCGTCATATACATGAATTATCACATCGGAAACATGGAATGCTATAACAACACGATTGTTTCCACCTCCGTTTCCTCGCCCATTCTTCTTGAAATCAACAATGATCGCAAAATGAATTTCTATAACAACCTGATTTACTGCACATCAGAGAATCCTTCGCTGAAACTCGGAAACCAAACGAATTTTTTTGCTGAGTGCAATGTTGTTTATTCCGAGAAAGAAATCGCCCATATTGAAGAGCTTGAAAACTTCGATTCCTTTAACCCAAAGCCGAAAACGATATGCGGCGACTCTCTTGTAGAAAGAATCGGGATGGATAAGGCAAAAGAATTCGTTTTGATGAAGGAAAGCAAATTATTCGATCCAGCCAATTGCATCTCCATTGATTCCAAGCCGACGGATTTCCTGGGCAATGAATACCGTGAATCCATCGGTGCGGCAAATAGGCTTTAGCTTTCGAAGATCGGGACCTCCAACCCCTCAAATATCCAAAAAGAGCGGACTCGTTTCAAAAGAAAAAAATTGTGCTATCCTTATACAAAGGTCAAAGAAATGTATAAACTCATAATCGCAGACGATGAGGAAGCCACAAGATCCAGATTGCTTTCTTTGCTAGAAAAAGAGAAAGACAACTTCACGGTAAAGGCCTCCTATCAAAACGGATACGACGTTCTCGAAGACATAGATTCTTTATCCGATGTGGACATTCTTATAACGGATATTAAAATGCCTTTTGTCACCGGTCTGGAATTAGCTAAAAACCTGAAAGAGCATTATCCTCTTATCCAGATTATTTTTCTCAGCGGTTTCGACGATTTCGATTTCGCTAAGCAAGCCATCCAGCTGGATGCGGTTGCATATCTCTTGAAGCCCCTTTCTTATTCGGAATTGAAAGAAGCTCTTGCTAAAGCGAAAGATCGCTTAGATACCACCAATCAAATCGATAAGGATATCGAAAAAGCAAAAGAAGACAATGAGGCTCTTTTGAAAGCGGAGCAAAATGCCGACCTTTTGAAGCTCATAACCTTGAAATGCATTAGCGAGGCCTTCGACGAAAAACTGAAAAATGATGGCATCGCCTTAAAAGACAAATACATCGCCTTTGCCTTATTCGATCCGGATGCCGAAGAAGATTCTTTGGGTTATGAAGAATTGGAAATGGCGCATTACTATCTTGAGGAAAACCTAAGACAGCTCTTCCGCAAAGACATCCATTTCTTCACTTTCGGGGAAGTAACCTCACTCGGCGTTCTTTTTCTTTCTGAGAAACCCTTCCATAACGAGGAGCTCGAGCTTCCTCTTACGACCATCTTAGCGAAAATAAAACGCGCCTGCTCCATTTCTTTCTCCTGCGCCGTAAGCGAAATATCCGAGCCAAAGAAAGAGATGGTTTCTTATCGAAAACTGTTTCGCCACACGAAATGGGCGCTCGAATACCGGACCATCATGGGAAAGGGATTGGTTCTTTTCTATGGCGATCTTGCTTCCAAAGAAAAGAAAATCGGCAAAGTGGATGACAGCGATTATAAAAACATCGTGAACGCCCTTCTTTACGGAAAGAGCGCCGAAGCAAAAGAACTCTCAAAGAAAATCGTTGATAACATCTCCAATATCGAGTTCCGCGACTCCTATTTTCTTGTTTTGAATGATTTGATTGCCTCCATATTAAAAGGATGCGTTTCCATCGATAAACTCTATGAGACCTATCATTCCCATATTGATTTGATGAATCAGTTCTATGCCAAGAAAGGCAAAGAGAGCATTCTGGAATTCCTGAATGCCCTTATCGATAAAATCGTCGAAATCAATAATGGAACCCGCTTAACGGGGATCGATACCGCTTTTCTTCATATGAAAAACTACATTGATGAGCATTATCGAGAAAGCGGCATCTCCATCGAATCCTTATCCGAAGAACTGGGTTACTCCAATTCTTATATATTCGCCATCTTAAAAAAACAGGGAACTTCCTTTACTCGCCTTTTGACGCAGAAAAGAATGGAGACGGCCCAACGTCTTTTAGCGGACCCAAACAATAAATTAGCGCAAATCGCCCATGAAATCGGCTACGAAGACCCATACTATTTCTCGCACTGCTTCAAAAAGTATTATGGAGTTTCCCCTCAGGAGTATCGTAAAAAATGAGGAAACCGCATTCCCTTTATACGACACTGCTATCCGTATTGGGAGGTATCCTTTTTCTTTTGCTTGTGGCTACGGAAACAACCGCCATTCTTCTTTACCGCAATAACGTCCTATCCACCTCCAATCAGAACCTTCAGACGACCGGGGAGCAATTGCTAGGCACCTACGATTCCTATTTCTCGCAAATCCTAAGAAACTCAGACGCGATTATCTATTCCTATAACGCCATTGACGATGAAGATAAATTCACGGCGAAAATGAATGACTATTTTAGCAATGTCATCGCTCTTCGGGAGGAGGTCATCTCCCTCTCCCTCTATAAGGCATCAAACGGTGAATTGCTCGCCTATGCTGGCAATGTCAAAGAATATCAGAACGTCAAAGAGGAGAAGTGGTTTCGACAGACCTACCAAACAGAGGAGAATCGTTTGATTCCGATTCTTACCCTTCCGGAAAAACAAAATCCTCTATATCCTTATTCTTTCTCCCTTTCCCGTTATGCCTCCTATGATAGAAATGAAAATTGGGATGCCGTGCTTCATATCGATTTTTCTTTTGATTCCATCGTTGATTCATTAAGCGAAACAGCCTTAGGAGAAGGAGGCAGCTTCCTTATTTATGACAAGGATTACCAGATCGTTTACTCCTCTTTGTCAAATGATTTAGCTAAAAAAAGAGCCATTTTAAAGGAATTCGTCGTAGGGAATGGCCTATATGAAATAGGGGGGCATTCCTTCTTCGTGTTCGCTTCCTCCATTTCGAACACTTCCTGGCGTCTAGGCGTTTTCTTAAACCGCGATGGAATCAAAGAGGCGATCGTTTCTTTTAGCATCACCATTCTTTTAATTGGAGGAACGTTGCTGGTGCTTGGCTCGCTTATTTTCTTCTGTGTCATCCAGCATTCCGTTCAGCCGATTCGCTTGTTGAGCAAAGAAATGAGCGAAATCGTCACTTTGGAAGACATGCCTTCGAAACGGCTAAACATCCAAGGATCGAAAGAAGTGGTGGAATTGGACGATTCTTTTAAAGCTTTTATTGAGCGCATAAACGATTTGACCAAAAAACTCATCCATGAGCAAGAAGAGCAAAGAAAAAGCGAATTGCAAGCCCTTCAAAATCAGATAAACCCCCATTTCCTGTACAACACGCTTGATAGCATTATTGCTTTGATTGACAAAAACCAAAACGCCGAAGCGGAAAAAATGATCGTTGCCCTTTCGCGTTTCTTCCGCATCTCCATTTCCAAAGGGCAAAACATCATCACCCTTCAAAGAGAGATTGAACATGCGACGAATTATCTCTTAATCCAAAAACTTCGTTTTGGTGACGCTTTTGACTATTCTTTTGACATCGATCCGACCATCCTTCAGACAAAAGTCGTTAAATTGATCCTTCAGCCAATCATCGAAAACGCCATTTATCATGGCCTAAAAGAAGGAGTGAAGGGGACCCTTCTCGTAAAAGGCTACAAAAAAGACGGCTTTATTTATCTAGATGTCTCCGATAATGGCTATGGGATGCTAGAAGAGACGAGAAAAGAGCTTGAAAATTCAATGAAAAGCGAAAACGAAGCCAAAGGGGTCGGTTTGCATAACGTCTATCTGCGTCTTCGCGTTTATTATGGGCCAAAAGCCGACATCCACATTGAAAGCAAGCTCGATGAAGGGACGACGGTTCACATCATGATTCCTTTGAAAGGAGAAGAAAAATGAAAAAACATCAGGTCTTCGCTCTCTTGCCTTTGCTTCTCCTCTCTTCTTGCAAAAAAGAAGAGAAAGACGCGAACGTATTTCTTTACACCGACAACGATCCCTTCATCAATTCATTGGTTTCTTTAATCAGCGAATCTTTTCATGAAAAAGACATTTCCTTAAGAAAATACGTAGCCTCTAGGAAACAAAGCCTTCAAAACAGCCAATTCGTAAGCCTTTTGGAAGAGAACGGCCACAAACCGATTCTTTTAAACATATACGATAGGCTTTCGGCAAGCGTCTTAATCGAAAAGGCCCAAAAAGAAGACACCCCTCTTCTTTTCTTTAACCGCGAGCCCCTTCTTCAGGATATGGAAAGCAACGCCTGGGCTAAAGAGAATGTCTATTACGTAGGCGCTTATGCGGAATATCAAGGGGAGGCTCAAGCGGAAATCGTGGCGGATTATTTTCAAGACGCCTCTTCTTTTAAAGGCTCAAAGTTCGATAAAAACAACGATGGGAAACTTCAAGTGGCCATTCTCCGTGGAGAACTCTCTCACCAAGATGCCTTAAATAGAAGCAAATATTCGATTGATAAATTGCGCCAGCTGGGTTTTGACGTGGATTTAATCAAAGTCGCCTACTGCGATTGGGAAGAAGAGAAAGGCTACGAAGAAATGGGCAAAATGATTCTAAATGGAGATAACATCGAACTCTTATTGTCCAATAATGACGCGATGGCAATAGGGGCGATACGTTATCTTAAAAGCATCATGAATCCAAATGCCCCTTTCATAGAGCAGTTTTTTCCTATCGTCGGAGTAGATGGGACGGAAGAAGGAAGAAAAGCGGTGGAAGAAAGCTATATGTTGGGAACCGTTTTAAACGATGCTTCTTTGCAAGCGCAGATTCTCTCTTCTTTGTATACGAATCTTGTGGAAGGCCTAAAGATGCCCTCTTTTAGCGATGAAGTCATCGTCCATGGCAATTTTTACAAAGTAAAAGGCGCAAAAATTACCCGATAAAACGAAATCTAAGCGCTTACATTGTAGAGTTTATTACAAATTCTTTAGAGTTTTTTCCATTCTTATGAAAGCGCTTTCTAGGGAAAATCATAATGCAAATGGCGCTCATATTCGTAAGAAGTGGCGCTAAGGAATTATAAAAGGAGAAAACATGAAAAAACGTTTAATTCCATTACTCGCATTATCCGCTCTGGGCACAATTCTCGCTTCGTGCGGCGAAAGCGCAGGAACCTGGTCTTGGGAAAAGGCCAGCGAAGATAAGGTTTTGAATTACGCCTTATTAATCGGCCAAATCGACCATAACGACTCGGCTGCTCGTACAGCCGGCATTCGCGAAGCGTTAGGTACTCGCCCTACAACGCACGATACCAATGCCAATAATGAGAAAGCCGTCAAAGGCTCCCTTAAATTAGGCGAAACAACATTCGAAGTGAATGAAGTCGAAAGCGGCGAGCAAAAATCCACAGCTGGCGCCACATGGGATCAACAAACGGCAACGACAACCACCGAAGCTTGGCTTAATGGCCATGACGACATCGATTTCTTCGTTTCTAATAACGATGGCATGGCAGAAGGTGCAATCGGCGCCACAAACTGGGTTGAGGGCATGCCTATTTTCGGCTATGATTCGAACCAATCCACTCTATCCTATATCAAAGAAGGCAAGATCATGGGAACCGTTAACCAAAACGCCCCAGCTCAAGCCGCAGCCATCTATATGACCGCTAGAAACGCCATTGATGGATTAGCTGGCGCAGATATTTATACAAAGGGCTTTACTGAAGAATCGACAAGCGGATACGGAAAGATTGCTTCGAAGGTCACTTATAGCGACGCTGCACATAGCTTATTAGTCGATAACGTTGCCGTCACCAAGGACAATGTCGAAAGTTTCATGACAGACGATATCACAAACTTGGCTGAAAAAGGCGTTAAGAAAGGCACGACAAAGAGAGCAAAAGTTTGGCAATCTTACTACAGTGAGAGCGATAACTTCTTGAATTCTTCGATGCAGCCTTTATTCAACCACTATAAGGATTTATTTAACTTTGATGTAACCGTAGCTAAAGGGGATGGCAGTGATGATACGAAGACGATGGGCTATTTAGATTCAGCTACCGGATATGATGCTTATATCATCAACATGGTTAAGACAACCGGAACGGAAGCCTATCTTAATAAGATTGCTAGCTTAACGGGAGCAACCGCTGAAGCCCCAACCTCCAAACCAGTCATCTTCTGGAATAGACAAGGAACCAAATCGGATGGAACAACCGATACGGAAGTCATGAAGGATAGCCGCTTCAAATCCATCTACTATGTTGGATTCGATGCTATTCAAGGTGGAAAATTGCAAGGAGAAATGATTGTCGATTATTTCAAAGACCTTGCGAAATAAAACAACAATTCGTTAAAAATGAGTCCACGGAAGCAGTTCTGTGGACTCATTACTTATAAGAAAAAGAGAGATTATGGCTGATAAATATGTATTAGAAATAGATGGTTTATCGAAATCCTTTGGCAAGAACAAAGTATTGAAGAACATCAGCCTTCGCTTAAAGGAAGGCGAAATACTTGGTTTGATGGGCGAGAATGGCGCAGGTAAGTCAACCATGATGAAATGCCTGTTTGGCATTTATTCTCGCGATTCAGGAACGATCAAACTCGATGGAAACGCCATTTCTTTTTCAGGGCCAAAGGAAGCCCTTGAAAAAGGGGTTGCGATGGTTCATCAAGAATTGAACCAATGCCTTGATCGCACCGTCTTGGACAACATGTTCTTAGGGAGATATCCAACCTATGGGAACGTCCTTGTCAATGAGAACCTAATGAATCAAAAATGCACAAGGCTCTTCGCTAGCTTGGGAATGAACATATCCCCAAAGACGGTTATGAGAAAAATGTCCGTTTCTCAACGTCAGATGGTTGAAATCGCCAAAGCCGTTTCTTACGATGCCAAAGTCATTATTTTAGATGAACCCACTTCCTCCCTATCGGAAAGAGAAGTCAAAAAATTATTCGCGATCATTCGCAAGCTGAAAGCAAAAGGCGTTAGCTTTGTTTTCATCTCCCATAAAATGGATGAGATCTTTGAGCTTTGCGATGATGTCCTCATTCTTCGTGATGGCATGGTTACCTTGGATAAGCCGGTCAAAGACACGAATCTTGACGAACTTGTCAAAGCGATGGTCGGGAGAAGCTTGGATTCCCGTTTTCCACCCCTTACAAACAAACCGGGGGAACCAGTTCTGATTGTCAAAAATCTTTGCACGAAATACGCGCCTTTTTTGAAAAATATCTCCTTTGAGGTCCGTAAAGGCGAAATATTAGGAATCTATGGGCTTGTTGGCTCAGGAAGAAGCGAACTCTTAGAGGCCTTATTCGGCGTTAGAACGATTTCCGACGGAGAGATTTATTACAAAGGAAAACGTATCTTCTTTAATTCATCGAAAGATGCCATGAAAGAAAACTTCGCCTTCGTGACAGAAGAAAGAAAGGTCAACGGCATGTTCGGAAAGGAAGACCTCGTTTACAACACTTGCATTGCAAATGTCGACAAATACAAAACATTTGGGATTATCGACAATGCAAAAATGAGAAATGCGGCTTCTAGGGAAATCTCCGCAATGAACGTCAAATGCAATTCGAGCAAAGATAAGATTTCCTCCCTTTCAGGAGGCAACCAGCAGAAAGTCATCATTGGAAAATGGCTCGAAAGAAATCCAGATGTCTTCTTGATGGATGAACCGACAAGAGGCATCGATATCATGGCAAAATATCAGATCTACGAACTTATGATCAAACTTGCCAATGAAGGAAAATCCATCATTATGGTTTCTTCGGAAATGCCTGAAATATTAGGCGTTACAAATAGAATCCTTGTCATGAGCAATTACCGTCTTGCTGGAGAAGTCATTACCAAAGACACCAACCAAGAAGAACTGCTCAAACTATGTGCCAAATACTTATAAAGGAGAATAGAAATGGAAAGCGAAACAATCATCAATCCTTTTGAAAACGATGATAAGTATCAAAAATACTTAGATGAGCTCTCTTCCTTAAGAAAAGAAGGGGAAGACAAAATCATCGCTTTAAAAGAGGAAATTCGCGATGTGAAAGCCAACAAAACTCTTGAAAAAGACGTGAAGGATAAAATCATCGCCAAAGATAAGAAACTGATCAAAGAGGCGAAAAAAGTCAAAGAAGCCAACAGAGAACAAGTAAAATCCATTGTCAAAGAGGCTTCGAAAGCGGCCAATGAAGAAGGAAAAGCCTATTATCTTAAAGAGAGCGCTTTAGCGAAAGTGGATAGAGCCAAAGAAAAAGAGGCGTATCAGAAAAAAATAGCCGAAATCAAGGAAAAACAAGCTCTTGTCCTAGAAAAGCTGAAGGCGGAAAACGCTCAAAGAATTCGGAATACGGCTTACGATAAAAACGCTATAAATGAAGCGAAAAAGGAAAACGCCATCGCCACGAAAACCAACCGCGTCTCCTATCATTCCGCTTTAGAGGAAGCGAAAAACGAATACGAAAGAAAAATCGGCTCTTTAAACTCAAAGGAAGAAAAAACCAAAGAAAAAGAGGTGTATCTAGATACCCTTTCTCAAATCAAGGAAAAACAAGCGATTGCCTTAGAGAAACTCAAAGAGGAAAACGGGGAAAGAATCGCCAATGCTTCTATTGGGAAAAAGAATTTCGAAAAAGCGAAAAAGGAAAACGCCATCGCCACGAAGGCCAACCGCGTCTCCTATCATTCCGCTTTAGAGGAAGCGAAAAACGAATATGAGGGCAAGATTCAAGAAATCAAGAATCGCCAATACGATGCTTATCTTGAAAAAGACGGATTCCTGCTCAAGGCGAGAAATGGCCATCGTAGCATTGTGGGCACTCTCGAAAATAAACTTCGTAGTTATGCCTATGAATTCAAACTATCGACATGGTTATTAAGAAACGCTTTGAACCTCATTGTCGTAGCCTTCTTCCTTTTCTCTGTTTTCTATGGTTTAGGAATTGGCAAAAATCTCTTCACTAGCAAAAACATCATGTCCATTCTCGGACAAAGCTCGGTTAAGATTTTCTATTCGTTAGGGGTTGCGGGCCTTATCTTGCTAGGCGGCACAGATCTTTCTGTAGGCCGTATGACGGGATTAGGCGCAGGATTCTTCAATATGATTCTTGCCCGAGAGGTATATAAATCCGCTTTTGGTTTCACCATTGATGTCGTTTCTTGGCCAATCGTGCCTAAAGTCATCTTGGCTTTCTTAGTCCCGATCATTCTTTGTACCATCTTCTCTTCAATCGCAGGCTTCTTTACCGCTAAATTTAAGATGCATCCATTCATCACTACCTTGTCGACCCAATTGCTGATTTACGGTTTATTCATGATTGGATACGGTTCTTACCCGGCTTTCAATGCCGATCTATCCATTGCGAAAAAGCTAAAAGGCAACAACTATTTAAATATCATTATTGCCGCCGTTATCGTAATCGCGATTGTATGGTTTATCTGGAACAAGACGAAATTCGGCAAAAACATGTATGCTGTCGGAGGCAACTCAGAAGCAGCTTCCGTCAGTGGCGTTTCGGTTTTCTGGACAACTCTTATCGTCTTCGCTATGGCCGGTGTTTTATATGGCTTGGGTGGTGCGGCAACCGCTCTTCAAGGAGCAGGTGCCAACCCTAATACAGGTTATGGAACCGAACTAGACGCCATTGCCGCTTGCGTTATCGGCGGAGTTTCCTTCTCTGGCGGTATTGGTAAGATTTCTGGCGTTGTATTGGGAACAATCATCTTCCAAGGCATGACTTATTGCTTAACCTTCCTTGGCTTTGATGTGAATATCCAATATCTCTTCAAAGGTATCATCATCATGGCTGCCGTCTGCTTAGACAGCATGAAATATCTCAAGAAGAAATAAGCTATGAGTCCTATCATAAAGTGGCTTTCGGGCCACTTTATTTTGTTTATAATTCCATTATGAGATTCATCGTATTTTTTCCGATTGCCATCGTTCTCTTCATTATTTGCTACGGATCTTGCATTTCTTATGTGAAAAAGCTCCGTAACGGAGATGAAAAAGGGCTTAAGCATTATCAAGTTATCCTTCTTTGCGTTTTATTCGGAGGACCGGCGTTGCTTATTACTTATATGTTCCGAGAAATAAGAGAGGAAGACGCCCTTCACCATTATCTCTATTTGATTTCCGGAATCGTTTTGAGCGTTTTGCAAATACTTCTTGTCGTTCTTCTTTGCTATTTCCAGCTGTTGACCTTTTAGGGATTTAATCTTTGTTTTTATCGGATCAAAATCAGCTCATCATCGATGAGCGAAATGAAGAAACGAATGGCGAACATGAAAGAGGAAGCGTCATTGCCTTCTTTTAATATCAAAGAGAAATGCCCTTGATGGTATTCGACTTCGAATTTGGAAACCAAATCGTCGAATAACGTCGAAGGCTTTTCTTCTTTAGAGGATCCCCACGCAAATAAATTCTTGCTTAGATTCGAGAAAAAAGAGTTCTTGGATTGGTTTTTTCTCTCGAACCGTTTCAAGAAATAATTCGAGATCGAAAGGATGAATTCATTGAATAAGGCAAGAAAAGAAGAAGAGACCAAGACAAGCGTTGTAGCGTCGCAGAAGATGTCTTCTATTTTCTTTTCCCCTTTGTAGAAAGGGTTTGTGCCGATGCTTTTTCTATCAAGCCATTTATCATTTTGAAAACAGACGAAATCTTTTTGATATCGCTCATTCAAAGAGAAAAATTCGTCGAAAGAATCGTTTTTCGACGTAAGGAGAATGAATTTCTTCTGAAAAGAGGAATACAAATGGAAAACGATTTTGTCTTCCTCCTTCCCTTCATCAAGGATTTCGTATTGAAAAGCCTTTGTTTTCTCTTCCAATAGCTTGATTTCGTCGGAATAAGAAGAAAAAAGAGACACATCGCTGTCATCCCCATCGATGTAATAGATTTCTTCTTTCTTATCAAGAGAGACGGCTTTGAGAGCTTGGGAAAAGGCTTTCTTGTTTGTTTTCTGATCGTTTAATTTGACTCTTATTTCTTTCATACTCCCGAATTATAGCATCCCAAAGGCCTTTGAATAGAAGAAGAGACTCCTTTCGTTTTTAGATGGGCGTTTTAGAGAGACGCTCTTATTAAACGAATTCCCGAGCGGAGAACTTTCTCTGCTTGGGAAAAGGTTTTAGGCAATTTCCATCTGAAGAAATTTAAAAAATTCTCTAAATAAAGAAAAAAGTCACGTTCCCGTGACTTTTCTGACTTCTCTATCTTATTTCTTAATTTGATCTTTTGCTTTGATGCCAAGGATTTCAAGACGCTTGGCTTCAAACTCTTCAGCGGAAATGATGCCTTCCTTTTGCAGATTCTTCCAACCAAGAATCTTTTTGACTCTTGGATCGGTTTCAGGGTCATCGGTTTTCTGAGAGCCTAAAGCGATAAAGCCGATGAAAGCAATCAAGAAATAGACTGCATAAAGAATAACGGAAACCAAAGCGAAAATAGCGGAAGTCGATGTTCCAATGCTCATGATGGCAAGATAAAGCTGAATCAACATAAAGGCGGTTGTCAAGCCAAGGCCAATCCTTCTTGCGATGTCGTTTTTGGAATCAAAGAGCATAAATCCGATGAAGCCGAATAAGATAAACGAAATCATTGCGACACTGAAAGCGGTGTCCGAAGAGGCTAAAGTGATTCCTCCTAAGATGAAAGCGAACGATGCCAGAACAAAAGCCAAAACCAAAATGACTTTTTTGATGATGTAAAAGATTTTCATGTAAATTCCCCCAATCTTTATTTAGTTATAAATCAGAAACATAATTTAAAAAACATCTTTTTGAAAAGTGACTTCCATATGAGGGAAACTTGCGGGCGCAAATTCAATGAATGGAGAAAAAGCCGGTTCGTTGAAATTCTTATTGACAATATGCCTTTGAGTTTTAGAATTCAACTCGGATTGATAGAGGCGCGATTCATAAGAGTAATTAGCGGAAGAGGCATCTAACGAAGCTAATGAAAGGTAAAATCGCCGAAACCAATTTAAGGCATTAAGTTGGGTTGGGCTATGAGAGAAAATCCCATAGACTCCTAGATTATCTAGAGGCGCTATCGGTGTTATATCTTATAAATTGGAATGGGATTGCATCGAGCGATGCAATCCTATCTTTTTTAGGAGGTACAATTCGCATGAAAAAGAAAATCATGTTGGGCATCATCGCTTTATCTGGCTTATCGATGATGACTTCTTGCAACCACTCCAGCGTGAGCAATGATGTGTTAGTCATTGGCATGGAGTGCAATTACCAGCCTTTTAACTGGACGACAAGCAAAAACACGGAGGACACTTTGCCGATTGACAAAACCAATGAATTTGCGGATGGATATGATATCGCCATCGCCAAATATCTGAGCCAAGATCTGAAAAAGGAAGTCGTCATCAAACGCTTGGAATGGGGGAGTTTGATACCCAGTTTGAATAATGACGAAATCAATATGATTCTTGCTGGGATGACCGACACCCATGAAAGAAGGGAATCCATCGACTTCACTGACCCGTATCTAACAAGCGATCTTGCTTTCTTAATCAAAACAAGCGACGTAGACGAGTCTTTAGGCACTAAAGAAAAGCCCATGTCCTATGATGAGCTCTTGAATTTATTTGACGGGAAATCTCTTGTTTGCCAATCCAATGTCGTGGGGGATGATTTCATCGAAACCTACTTTGTCCACAATAAGCAAAATAAAGCAATCCGTCACTCCCCAGCCCAGGCGACCTATCCTTTGGCTGCAAATGACGTCCTTGGCGGAATCAGCTTTGCCATGCCTGCTGAGCTTCCCGTCGTTGAGGCGATGACGAATTTAAACAAAAACGAATTAAGGGTCCTTTATTGCGATTATAAAGGCTTCTTATCCAGCGAAGATCAAAATGGCTTGAGCGTTTCCATCGGCGTCAAAAAAGGAAATTCGGAGCTAAAAGAAGAGCTAAACGCCTCCCTAGCGAAATTAAGTGCCGAAGAGCGCTCTTCTATGATGGCAAAGGCTGCCACAAGATCCAGCGAAAGCGCATTATGATCGATTTTGAAAAATTAGGCAGGCTTTGGGGAGAGAATTTCGCCTTGATTGGCTATGGGCTTCTCTCCACCCTGGTTCTTTCCCTATTAGGAACGATTTTTGGGCTGATTCTCGGTGTTTTTTTAGCTTATGGGAAAAATGTCAAAATCAAAAAAAGCGACAAGCTCATCATCAAGATTCTCAAAGGGGTTTGCCTAGCCTTTTGCAACGTCTATTCCGTCCTTCTTAGAGGCACTCCGATGATGGTTCAGGCTTTGCTTTTTAAGTTCGGCTGCTCCGCTATCGGAATCAATTGGGGAAACATTTATTTTGAAGGCGAGATCAACAATGTCTTCAATGGATGGATGTTTGCGGGCCTTATCGTCATCACCTTCAATACGGCAGCTTATATGGGCGAAATCATCCGCAGTGGGTTAAACGGAGTGGATATCGGCCAAATCGAAGGAGCCAGAAGCCTAGGCTTAAGTTCTTCCTTAACAAGCATTCATGTGATTTTGCCACAAGCCCTTAAGAACGCTTTGCCAACCATCGGAAATGAATTGATCGTCAATATCAAGGATTCTAGCGTTTTGAATGTCATTTCCGTTACGGAACTCTATTATCGCTTGAACCTCATTGCCGGTTCGACGTACGCGTTTATGGAAGCCTATTTGATTCTTGCCATCGTTTATTTGATTATGACTTTGCTCGCTTCATTCATCTTAAAAATCATCGAGAAAAAGCTAAATGGAGTGAAATTCTCCTTGAATCCTTTCAGGCTTTTGAGGAGATACATCTATGGAAAATGACAAAGAACTGATTCTTAGCATCAAAAACATCGCGAAATTCTTCGATACCAATAAAATCCTGAAAGATATCTCCTTAGACGTCTATAAAGGGGATGTCATCGCGATTATTGGCCCTAGTGGCAGTGGTAAGTCTACTTTTCTTCGCTGCATCAATCTTTTAGAAGAGCCCACACGTGGGAGCCTGACCTATAAAGGAAAGACTTATTTCAATATCTCAAGATGCAAAGATGATTTCATCGATACCCTTCGATATCAAGAAGATAAAGAGAAATACAAAGAAAAGCTGATTGAGACGGAAGACAATTTAGCCATATATGAAAACAAATATATTGAAAATAAATCGGACAAAAGCTTAAAGAAACGCATCAAAGAGGCCAAAAAAGAATACGACGCGGTTAGAAAGAAAGGGCTCAGCAAGCTTGATTATCTTGATAATGAAAAATACCAGGCGTCTATTAAAAACGATCATCCAATCATCCCGAATAACAAAGAGCTTAACGCGCTAAGAAGCAAAATCACGATGGTTTTTCAATCTTTCAACCTGTTTAACAATATGAATGTCTTAGACAACGTCATGCTTGCTCAGAAACTGATTTTGAAACGCAAAAAAGCCGAAGCGAAAGAAATCGCCATCCAATATCTCACCCTCGTGAATATGCAAGACCGCATGAATTATCGGGTCAATGAGCTTAGCGGTGGTCAGAAGCAGCGTGTCGCCATCGCCAGAGCCTTAGCCATAAACCCCGAAATCATCTTATTCGATGAACCGACAAGCGCCCTCGACCCAGAAATGGTCGAAGAAGTTTTAAACGTGATGAGAAAGCTTGCGAACGAAGGAAAGACGATGATCGTCGTCACCCATGAGATGAACTTCGCCAAAAACGTTGCCAATAAAGTCATCTTCATGGACAAAGGCCTTATCGTCGAATCGGGGAATCCTAAAGAAATCATCAACCATCCTCAAAGTGAAAGACTTCAAAGTTTTTTGAGCAAAACAAGATAACTTTTCTTTTTTATGAGAGCGGTTTTTAATTTGAGCCATCCCATTCTTTTATAATCTTTTGGAAGAATAACACGCAATTCAACGATAAGCGGACGGCTTTGAAGAAAGTTTCAAACATGCGCTTGGCTTCTTTAAACGCAAAGCATCGCGATCCATGTCCGAAATTGCAATGTCATTTCTACTCAAATTTTTGTAGTCAAATTAAGGAAATAAAATTTTATAAAACATATCTAAAATAAAGTTAAACTAAATAATTATGTGTCTATTTTCATTTTTAGATGACAAAACAAAAATCGTCAATTAAATGAATATTTCCGCCTTTCTTTTAAAATAAAGATTTCCTTTTTTCAAAAGGGTATTACAATATGCCCATTTAAAAGAGGTTTTTATGAAAAACAAACTGATATTACTTAGCATGCTCTTATCAACAGGCGCCCTCTTGCCCTCATGCGTAAGCGAAAACGAAAAGACAAGCGTGGAGCCTAGCGTAAGCGAGGTTTCTAGCGAGCAGGCCTCCTCATCTGAGAAAGAGAGCTCTTCCTCCTCTTCCTCCAAAGAGTACACGTTCAATTTGCATAAGGAAGTTACCGAACTAAAAGTCGGAGATAGCCTGCAATTGACCTATGAAACGAATTTCGAGGAAGCAACGGTCTCCTTTGAAAGCGATAATGAAGAGGTTCTTAGCGTAAGCGCAAGCGGGCTTGTCAAAGCGTTTAAGAAAGGCGAAGCGAAAATCACCGCCACTCTTGCAGGGACGGAACTGAAAGACTCCGTTTCCTTCCACGTGGTCACGGCCGATGAATATTATCTTTCTAGAGCGGCTACCGCTTTGGAAACGTCTTTAGCCAAGGAAAAAGAAAACGCTGTCGGTGGAAGTTTCGATACGTCGACCTTCAAAGTCTATAAGGATTCTTTGCAGATCAATTATTCCGAAACGAACAAAGAAAAATTCTATATGGAAGGAAACACTTTGCGAGACCTCCTTTTGACGGATAAGAAAGTTACGGATACGGAAATAGGAGTGGTAGGCGAAGACTTAGAGCAAGAAAAAGTCGATAATTACCTCAAACTTGCCCGCTACGATTGGAACAACAACGTTGTCTATGGTTTTTCAAACCTTGTAAAAGAGATTATAAAGGGCAAGTATTTCTATGGCTTCGATAGCGCTAAAGAAGGAATGCAAGCGAGCATCGCAAAAGAAGACGATTTAACCAAATACTCTTTTGAGACGAAATATTTGGATGATTCTGTTTCCTACGATAAAAAATATTACGAGAACGCTTTGAGCTTCACATTCGACAATAACGATCAATTGACGGCTGGGCAATATGACATCAAGGAATACGACGCTTCTGATTATGATGCGGAGAATAAGAAACTGACCGCATCCGCAACGCCTCGTAAAAATCTATCTTCTTCCTTTTCTCTTGCTTACGGAAGAAGAGGCGAGGAGGATGATGAAGCTTTAGACAAATCGGATTACCTGATTCAAAGCTTTGAAATTGACACATCGGGCTTTCGAAACCTAGGGGAAGGGGAAGCCCTTCTCTATGTTGGCGATCAAGAGCCTCTTGAAGTGAAGAACGTTCTTCCAGCCATCTATCTCGAAGACACATTCACCGTGAAAAGCATCTCTGACACAAGCGTTTTATCGACCTCCAAGCAAGGCAAAGCCACCTATATCACCGCTCTTAAGAGTGGGGAAGCAACCATTGAAGTGGAAACTTCCATGCTTAAAACAGCCTCATTGAAAGTCAAAGTAATTGACATCCCTGTGAGCAAAATCGAATTTGGCGCCAACGTCCAAAAGGAAATCGATGTTGGCCAAAAAGCCGAATACAAGGTTGAGGTTTCCCCAGTTAATGCCGGGGATAGGAGCTGGACGGCCGAATTCGAAAACGAGGAAATGAAGAATGTCGCCTCCCTGACCATTGATCAAGATAACTCCAAATTCATTCTTGAGGGATTAAGCGGCGGAAAGGTGAAAATAATTGTCAAATCCGTTTCGAATCCAGAAGTTGGCGCTTCTATTGAAGTCACCGTCAAAGCCAAAGCCGAGGAAACCGGCATCGATGCCGTTAAAGCCTTGATGATTGGCTCAACTTATAAAAACTCTCTTGGAACGCTTATTATCAAAGATGGCACAAATGGCACAGCAAGCCTTTCCGGCGGTAACGAATACACGTTTACCTACCATCTTATCGAACAAAGTGGGGATTTTGTTTTCTCTATCGATAGCGTCACCCCAACCTCATCCATAAATGATGATAAATATCAACTTCAAACAGGGACAGGGAAAAGCTCTCGAGAACCAAATACTATCAGTAAGGATGGCAAGACCTTAATCATCTATGTAAAAACAAGTAGTGGATTAACCCTACTTAGATGCACAAAACAATAAACTAAACGGAGAAAAAATGAAAAACAAAAAAATCCTTTTGCTCTTTTCGAGCGTCTTACTTTTGAATGCCTGTCAGAATGGAAGGGCTTCTAGCGAAAGCCAATCAGGATATTCTAGCGATGTAGCCGATTCTGAAAACTCTTCCGGAACGGAGGATTCTTCCCTCGCCAATGAGGAGAAAATACGCGATGTCATTTCAAAGATAAACGAAGCCTCTGAGGCAAATAGCCTTACGGTGGAATATGTTGAAAAAGACTCAAACGACAATGAAGTTTCTCTAAAAGATATCTACACTCCGGAATACGCTTTCTTTGGCTATAGCCAAGAAGGCTACCTTCTTCTTGATAGCTACAATAAGAAATTAGGCGATAAGCTCGTCTATAACTTCTCTTATGACGAAAAAGGGAACGTCCAAGTCGGAAATGCCGTGACGTATTACGATAATAATGATAACTTGGTCGGCGTCAATAGCGTCTCCGATATGAATTTCCTGACTCTTTTGAAAAAGGGAAACACAAGCCTTAACGAAGGCCAAGGTTTGCAAGAAGATGACTTTGAGTGCGATGGGGAAGAAGTATATGTTTTAGATGAAGACGTCCTTGCCTATATGTGCCGCTTTATGGGCTACCAATACGGCGATAGCGAAACGAGGATTGCCGATGTCTCTTTCTTTTTGGATGGGGACACCTTAAATTTCAATTTCTATTACCAGCCTGATTCCGATTCCAGCGCCACAAGTTTGCTTTTAACTGGCAAAATCGTCTCTTTGAATAATACGAAAGATGAGAAGCTGGCGAAATTTGTCGCTGACTATGAGCTTCCTTCGAAGACGCTATCCGATACCGTTAAGAATCTTTTAAGCAAAGATGTCGTCGGCTTTGACAGCGTTTTGAAATACTACTCCAGCAACAAATGGAATGAATACGGGAAGGTTAGCGTTACTTCCTCAATCGACAAAGACAATCGCAAGAACGACATCATTTCCTACGATGTTGAAGATGAAGTCAACGATGAGAAATATTCTTATGTGTTAAGCAAAGGCGCTTTGGATTTATCTATCGGCGGACTTTCCGCGATCGATCATTATGTCGATGGGAAAAACCAAGAAAAAACCGCCGATTTCCAAAAAGGGAATTTCTCTTGGGGAAATGGCATCTTCTCCTTCCAAGATGAGATGGATGTGGAATCTTTCTTAGGGGATGACGGCAATAATTTCCTTTATTATGGTTTGAATGCGGATCGTTTGCTCGAATCCTATTCAGCGCTTACCGTTTTAACCGACATCATCATTCGCGAATGCTTTAAAATCACCCTCAATATCGTTAACAATAGCCTCGTCATCAATTCCTATGTCAACGGCTATGTTGCTTCTCCTGAGGGAGATGAGACAGAACTCAAGCTCTTAGTCACCTCAACCTTAAAAGAAGAGGCGAGCATCTCTATGCCTTCCTCCTTTACCGAGGAGACGGAAGATTCTAAAAAAGTCTCTTCGGCTATCGATCATCTCAAAGAAGAATCCTGGACGGCGAATGGATATGCCATAAGCCCTTCCACGGGATTGGCCTCCCAACATCTTCCAACGACCAACTATTACTACAAAAAGGATGAATATTACATCCAAGATTGGGCGAACCGCACCCGTGGCTCCTTAAATGGCACCATCTATAACCGACAAGGTTACAAACAAGTCGAAGGAGGGATTATTCCTTTTAGCATCACCAAAGCCTCCAACACAAGTGGTGTGGCCAACCCTGGGGATGCGGTAACAACGGCCACCGAAATTGATACGACGCATCATCTCTATGACTATTTTGGCTTTGATTTTGACGCAAAAGTCTTCGAAAAAGGCGAGGAAGAAAACACCTACGTTTTGAAAGACGGCGTTAAGAATATCGCCCCATATACCATGGGAAGCGTTCGTGTCGATTCCTTGGTTGATAAAAGCTATAAGCTCACTCTGGATGCCAAAGGGAGGCTTAGCAAGATCAACTATAACTATGTTTATGGCGGCATCTACTCCGGAAAAGAAGAAATCAAATTCACCTATGAGGATGAGAAAAAGGTGGAATTCCCATCCGCTGTCGTCAATGAAGACTCCTTTAATAAGCTCAGCACCGAATTGCCTTCGACCTGGCTTGGCGAACAAGGCAATGTCGCCAAGATCATGGTTAAGCTTTATGGCGAAGAAGTGGCCAAACAGATTCCATATTTAGCCAAAACGGGCATTTCCAAAAAATGGGAATTGACTCCAAACTATGACGGAAGTAACGACCAAATGCTTTATAACACGACAAAAGACGATGAATTTGTCAAAGATTACAAAGCTCTTCTTTTGCAAAACGGATATGAAATCAAGACCGTTGAGAACGCTACCTTAGGGAAATTGGAATACTATACGAAAACCTACCAAGTCACTGAGGAGGTAACCGATGGAACCTCGGATTCCCAAAAGGTGAATTATGCCATAGAAGTGCGTATCCGATTCGCAAGCTCCGACAGTCAATCGACAACCCTGGATATTTACTTCGGCTCAACAAAAACAAAAATAGAGAACGCTTAATTGACGTTCCCGATTCTTTAGCAAGCAACCTTGAATGTTGCTTGCTTTTTTAGTTGGAACTAAAAAGACAAGCCTCTCTTTCATGAATCCACGATGGTCAAAAAAGCTGATTGCAAAATAAATCCATGGGCAATTCTTAGATGCCTAATTATTTTCTTCGTTTTGTGACTCGTTTTTCTTTTTCTTCCAGAATCTTTTGGAAGAATAATTGAATTTTTGGAAGAATAATTGAACTTTTGGAAAAAACATTCCAAACTTCGGCAATGATAAGCAGACTCCTCAAAGGAAAAAAACATCCTGCTATGCCCGATTTCATGGGCGGTAATTTCTTAAAAGTCTTCTAGGAATCCTTGAAAGAGAGTATTCTATATGGCTAAGGCTTCTTAGCGAAAGAACAAACACAGAATGAAATCCAAAAAAGCCCGTATCATATTCCTCTTATCTCTTCTTCCCATGGCGCTTGGCGCTTGTAAGGTCACGGAAGAGACGAATAACAGCCGTTCTTCTTTCGAAGAAAACTCTTCGAATTCTTCCTCATCCAAAACGGATGGCTCTCAAAATAGTGCCTCTTCATCTAGTGAGGAAAATTCCGGATTAATCGACGGGTATCGTCGAATCACAAGCTTAGAAGAGCTATCCAACGTCAAAAAAGCTTTCATCGGCGCTTATAGCGGAAACACCCTTTATGGCTTAACTTCGGCTAGCAAATCCGAAAGCCTCCCATGGTATCTAGTTGGAGAAACATTAAAGGAAGCAAATGCGCACAAAGACGTTCAAAACATAACTAACACGGCCGTTTGGGAGATAAGCAAAACAGGCGATTCTTTCAAGTTCAGCCTAAATGGGAAAAACCTATATAGCTATATTGATGGGGAGCACTATAGCATCGGATACGCTTCCGGAAAAGAAGTGACCGATTGGAAAATCAGCATGGATGAAACGGGCAAAGCTCAAGCCGTTTCTTCTAAAAACGTCTATTTGCAATACTATAAAAGCTCTTTCTGCGGTGTGGCACCGAAATACAAAGACAATGCCTATGTCTATTTCTATACGCCCGCTAAAATCTCCATTGAGCAAGAAAATTCATCGTCTTCTTCTGGTTCTTCTGGAGAGGAGAGCGGAGGCTCTTCTTTAGGGACGACTACAGATGACAGTGGCTGGAAAGGCTTGGATTTCAGTACCTATGGCAACACCTTCCGCGCTTCTTTGCAAAAACTCATAAAGAACTACAAAACGAAGACGACAAGTTATTCCAGTTGCTTGGAAATCGGCAAGGAAGCCGCAACCTATCCTGCTGGTTCTAATACCTTTGTCCCTTTCTACCATGCCGCAACGAATGTCACCGAAGGGGTGAGTGGAAACGGTGCTTGCGTCTTAAAGAAAAGCGGTGGCGGGGTGAACCGCGAACATACCTGGCCAAATTCCCGTGGATGTGGCAAAAATAGCGGTCCTGCCGCAGATCCTTTCATCATTCGTCCAACCATATCCAAAGAGAATTCCGATCGAGGGAATTCTTTCTATGGCACTTCGGGAGGAGCTTGGGACCCTGCCTCTTATGGATATGAGGCGGCAAGAGGGGAGTCTGCCCGCATCATGTTCTATACTGCAACGGCATATTATGGAACGTGTGGGACAGGTGGGAGTAGCAATGGAAATGCCCCTCTTGAGCTTTCCAACAACCCCAGTGATAACAAAGATGACCATACGATGGGCACTTTAAAAGAACTTCTCCTATGGAATGCGAAATATCCGGTCACAGAGATGGAAAAACAAATCAATAATTATCTTTCCACCCAAGGATATGGCCGCAATCCCTTTGTTGATCACCCAGAATACGCCAATCAGATTTGGGATAGCAACGGAATCCGTTCCTAATTCGTTTTCTAGAAGCCATTGAATCGTTATCAACACGAATCAATGGTTTTTGTTTACGCTATATTCTCTTTTTATCAGGTATTTGAAGATTCGATAAAATCCACTCACACATCATTTACATAGGAAACATTAGTCGAAAAAATCCAAAGCCTTTGGAAAATCTCGAATAGACCATTTCTCCTTGAAAGGAATGCCAAACTGCCTATCCAAATAATCTCCAATGTCCTACCCACTTTAAAGTTACCCTTTTTCTTTCCTTTTTAAAGGGTTTGAAAACAAGTTCTCCTTTCATCTATAATCAAATTTAGGAGTTACGTATGATATCCATTGCGGTTTTGGATGACGAAAGAAGCGCATTAGATGACACTCTGAAATGTTTGGAGAAATATTTTCAGGAAATCAAAGAAGAGTGTGCCGTCTATGAATTTGAAGACCCCCAAGCCTTTCTTCACCAATATTCTCCAAAATACGATTTAATCTTTTTGGATATCCAGATGGCGGAAAAAGACGGCATCCGTGTGGCTGAAGAAATTCGCAAGGTGGATAAGATGTCCGTCCTTGTTTTTGTAACCAATATGGCGAATTTAGCCGTGAAAGGCTATGAAGTGGACGCGTCGGATTTCATCGTCAAACCCTTGGAATATTTTTCTTTCAAACTCAAGATGAACCGTATCATGGAAAGAGTGAGGCAAAACAAAGATATTGGCTCTATCCTTATTCAAGCGGAGGAAGGCAAGATGAAAATCAAACCTTCTTCGATTCACTATGTCGAAGTTTTCAAACACCATCTTCTCTACCATCTTGATGATGGAATCTTTTCCGCCTATGGCTCTCTTTCTCAAATTGAAAATGAGTTAGGCGATGATTTCAGCCGTTCGGCGAATTGTTATCTTGTGAATCTTCGTTATGTGAAAAGAATTGAAGGAAACGATCTTTTTCTTGCTGGAGAAGAGAAGCCTCTTATGATTTCTCGCTCGAAGAAGAGAGGTTTCCTAGACGCTTTGAATTCCTATATTGGCAAAGGCAAGAATTATGTATTATGACTCGGGCAGTGCCCTTTTCTGGTATAAAGTCATTTTCATGCTGGAATTATTCATCTCCGAATTTCTTTTCACCTGGAAATTAAAAAAGAAGAAGATGTACCCTCTTCGTTTAGGCATTGCCGCCCTTATTTGCTTTGGAGTTTCCTTCGCCGCTCCTATTCTATATTACAACGCTTTGTATTCTTCCTTTCTTTTCTTCGGGCTCTATTTCTTAAGCACCCTTCTTTTGAAATTGTTTTGCTACGATGAAAGCTGGGTGAACGTCTTCTTTTGCACGATCGCCGCCTATGCTGTGCAGCATATTGCCTTTGAGACCTACAATTTCATCATCATCGTGACTGGACTAAATAACGGCCTTCCTGTTGCTGCATATGGGGATAAGCTCCAAAGCACCTATGACGCTTTGGTGACTTTTATCCATTACGAATCCTATCTGATTGTCTATTGGCTTGCTTATCTTGTGTATGGTAGAAGGATAAAGAAAGGGGAGAATATGCGAAATATCTCCGTTTCCCTCCTTTTTCTTTCGATTGGGACGATTCTTATTGCCGTGGTGATTAATGCCATCATGACCTATTACGGCTATTCCCACCCTCAAGCTTTCTATTCTTCCATATCATGCCTTTTGATCATTTTCTGCTGCATTTTCGTTTTGACGGCTCAATTTAACCTTCTTGCTAAAGGAAACGCCCAAGAAGAACTCTCCGTCGTTCGCAAGATGTGGTCCCAAGAAGAAAAACAATACGCCATGTTGAAAGAGAATATCGACTATATCAACATCAAATGCCATGATTTGAAACATCAGCTCCGTCAATTCGGAAGACAATGTTCCTTAGATGATAAATCTATCAATGAAATGATGAGCAAAGTCTCTATCTACGATTCTTCTTTGAAAACAGGAAACGAAGCCCTTGACGTCCTCTTAATGGAAAAGAGCCTCACTTGCTTAAACAAGGGCATAAAACTCACCTCTATGGCCGATGGGAAGGCCATCTCGTTCATGGAAGACACGGAAATCTATTCTTTGCTTGGGAATGCCCTTGATAACGCGATTGAATCCTTAGAGAAAGTAGAGGACCCCTCCAAGAAAGTGATTGGTCTTATCATCCGCAACGTGAACTCTTTCGCCTCCATACATATCTACAACTATTGCCAAAAGAAGCCATTGTTCAAAAACGGCGTTCCCCAAACCATCAAAGAAAACAAACTAGATCATGGCTATGGCTTAAAAAGCATGGCTCTTATCGCCGAAAAATATGGTGGAAAGATGACGACATCCTATCAAGAAGAGACTTTTAATCTGGATTTCCTTTTCCCTATTCCAACAAAATAGCTCATGTAAGTTATGTCGCAAAACATGACAGTTGTGTTGTTTTAATTGGTCAATGTATGCGCTTACATAATAATAGACTCAACCTTCCCGAATAAGGGAACCATGCCAAATCTACAAGGAGGATTTTTATGGCAAAAAAGAAAAAGATGAGCAATAAAACATTGATGCTCATCGCCTTCCCCATCATGGCGGTAGCTGCAGGAGCGCTTGCTTTTGGCGACTACGAAGCCTATACGTGGAATACCATCATTTCCCGTTATTTCAACCAAGAGACCTACAAGATCGAAAAGAAGAATGGTTCTGAGGAATCGTCGGAATACTTCAAGAACGACTTCAAGAACGAAGAAGAACTCACCAAACACAATGGCGAAATCTCCAAACGCATCGAAGAGGAAGGCTTGGTGCTTCTTAAAAATGATGCCAACGCCCTTCCTTTGACAAAAGGCGCCAAAGTATCTTGTTTCTCCGTATCGAGCGTGGATATGGTTTATGGTGGAACGGGGTCTGGCTCGATTGACACTTCCATCGCGCCTACTTTAAAAACGGCCTTAGAAAGCTCTGGTTTCCAAGTCAATGAAACGCTTTGGAACTTCTATCAAGGCAAGCACGATGATGGGTACAAACGCTCTTCTCCAAACTGGAGAGGTGGGCAATTCTCCATCAAAGAAGTCCCTTGGAATGACGTGAATTCTGCCACAAGCGCATCCTTTGCCCAATATAATGACGCGGCTATCGTCGTTATTTCTAGAAGTGGCGGAGAAGGAAGTGACCTTACCGCTCAAAACTTTGCCGAAACAAAGAACGTCCAAGGAAATAGCGGTTCCTATCTTGAACTCAGCACCGAAGAAAAAGACATGCTCGATGCCGTAAACGCCAAATTCGAGAAAGTCGTGGTGCTTATTAACGCCAACAACGCTTTGGAACTTGGCTGGTTAAACCAATACGACCATATCAAAGCTGCCATTTGGCTTGGTGGGGTCGGACAAAATGGCATGTACGCCATTGGGGAAGCTCTTGCTGGCACAATCAACCCATCCGGAAGACTTGTCGATACGTATGCCTATGACGCCAACAGTGCTCCAGCCGCTCAAAACGCGGGCGCTAACTTCTGGGTTGAAAACAAACCAAACACCAACTATGTCGATCAAGCCGACCAATATGCCGTCTATGAAGAGGGCATCTATGTCGGCTACCGCTATTATGAGACCCGTTATGAAGACAAGGTCCTTAGCCGCGATAAGGTGGGCACCTATGATTATGCTTCTACCGTCTTATATCCATTCGGATATGGTCTCTCTTACACTAATTTCGAATATTCCAATTTCAAGGTCGCTCGTGATGGAAATGAAGCCTTTGATGTGACGCTTACCGTCAAAAACACGGGATCCCTCGCAGGCAAAGAGGTCGTACAAATCTATGGCCAATCCCCATATACGGACTACGATATTGCCAATAACGTCGAAAAATCTTCCGTCGAACTTCTTGGCTTTGCAAAGACGAAATCCATCGAGCCAGGAAAAGAAGAAAACGTCTCCATCCACGTGAAGAAAGAAGATCTTGCTTCCTATGATTATACGGGCGCAAAGACCTATATCATGGATGCAGGGGATTATTATCTTGCCATTGGCAAAAACTCCCACGACGCTTTGAATAACATCCTTGCCCTAAAAGGAAAAACCAAAGGAGATGGCATGACCGCAGAAGGGGATTCTTCCTTCGCCTATAAGTGGAATCAATCCTCTTTGGATACGAAGACGTATTCCAAAGATTCCAAGACGGGCGTTGAAATCACAAACCAATTCGATGAGGCTGACATCAAACATTACGAGGACGGCGCTTCTATGAAATACCTCACCCGTAACGATTGGAATGGCACCTTCCCTGTCGCCTTTGCTGACAGAACGGATTCTCTTGGCGAAAAATACAAGACTTTCTCTCAAAAACTCATCGATGATCTTGCGCCTAAGTATGTAGAAGACAAATCTTCCTTTGAGATGCCAAAGACCGCCACTAAGACCAAGGATGGCTTAAATTTAGCAACCCTGATTGGCGAAGACTATGATTCTCCAGCATGGGATGACTTCCTCGATAACCTTTCTGCCGAAAGCATGCTCTTCACCGTTCGTATGGGTGGATATGGAAATCCAGCCAACCCTGACTTAAACGTTCCGGCTACCACGGCGAAAGATGGACCTGCGGGAATCTCCGCAACCTTAATCGGCGGTTCTAAAGGCATGGCATATCCTACGGAAGTGGTCATTGCTTCCACTTGGAATGTCGAACTTGCCGAAGAACTTGGCGTTGCAATCGGGAATGATGCCATGTTTGCAAACGTTCAAGCTTGGTATGCTCCTGCCATGAACATCCATAGAACTGCTTATGCCGGAAGAAATTTCGAATACTATTCCGAAGATCCTCTTCTTTCTGGGAAAATCGGCTCTTCTACCGTCAAAGGCGCCCAATCCAAAGGCTTAATCACCTACATCAAACACTTTGCTCTTAATGATGGCGAAGGAGTCATCGATGCAACCAACAACATCAAAGGATCGAAAGATGGCATGATCACCTTCTCAAATGAACAAGCCATCCGTGAAATCTATCTCCCTGCTTTCAAAGAAGCGGTGGAAGAAGGTGGGGCCAATGGTGTGATGAACGCTTTCAACCGTATTGGCACCACTTGGTGTGGGCATCACGCCAATCTTCAACAAAAGGTTCTCCGTGGAGAATGGGGTTTCAAAGGATGCATCATCACCGATAACGCCGGTCTTCCTTACTATATGTCTATCAAAGAAGGCCTCCAAGCCGGAACCGATCTTTGGATGAACAACAACGAAACGAGATACCTCATCGACGGATACGAATCCGATCCGCAAATCATGACCTATCTTCGTAATTCTGCCCATCACGTTCTCTATGCCATCGCCAACTCCGTGGCAATGAACGGGCTCTCTAGCGATACAAAGATAGTTCCTATCATCCCAACCTGGGGCAAATGGCTAATCACCCTTAACGTCGCCCTTGTCGTTGCTTGTGCGGGCATGACCACTTGGATCGTCATCCGCGGTAAGAGGATGAAAAAGGAAGCGCTCACCGAAGAAGAGCCGACCCCCTCTTCCAAATAAGGACATTCCTTAACAATGAGGCTACCTTAACCGGGTAGCCTTTTTTCTATCCCTATACGAAACGAAATATCGAAAATACCTCACATCAATCCAAAAATTTTCATTAACGTTGTTCTATTTCAAATGACGTTAAAACTAAAAGAGAAACCGGAGCCCCCTTATTTGCCTCTAGCCTCCTTTTGCCTCAAGAGTTTTTTGTGCTAAACTAACTCTATGAATCCTAAGGCCTTAGCGAAGAAAAAGAAGAGCTCCCGAATCTTGAGGGGGGGGCTTTTATTCCTAAGTAGCCTATCCCTTATCAGCGTTGGCTTTGCCAGCTGGAATATCGGGAATAACGGTGGGGCTGAAGCTGGACTGACGGTAACCGCTGAAGGTATCGATAACATCATTTCTTTTGAATCAAAAGAAGGAACTGCTTCTATTTGTAAATATGGTTTTGTTGGCTTAGATGGGCAACTAACAGATTCTTTTTCTTTTGCTTATCGCTTTATTTTGAATCAGACCCTTGCAAGATCAATCAACTGCATTGTTGGTAATGAAACCAATCTTGAAATATCTCTTATTAACAGTTCCGATGAAAGCCAGTTTATTAACTTGATTAGAAAAGGTTATTTATCCGGAAACGTCTCAACCATATATAACGGTATGAACGGAACAGCTTCAAAATTGGCCTATTTCGGAAATGGTATTTCCTCTTCCTTAAAAATAGCAAGCATGACAGAAGCTGAAAAAGAAACGATCGCTTTGAATGTTGTTTTAAGCTTCGACACATCGAAATCGGCCGAAATGCAAACCTATATTTCTTCCTTACCTGAAAACAGCGTGTTTTCTTATAGGTTGGTTTTAGAAATGGAGAAACCTTCATGAAGATGAAACGCACTTTCTCCTTTTTGCTGTTTTTCTTATTGTTCTTATCTTTTTTCGATTTCGGTTTTTCTGGTTGGGTGGTTAATTCTCCAATCAACGTGGACGAAAACGTTTCTTTAAATCCTGCTGGTGGAATCATAGAAAACTATAAGGTGAGCGGAGATAAAGAAGAATCAACGCCTTATGCTAAGTTTGTCACTTTGGAAGGGGCTATAAAAAGTGCAAATCAAGTTTCGACAAACAATAATAGGGTGAATATTTACTTAACACCAAATTCATACATCAATGTTGTAAATCAAAATTTGACTCTTAATACTGGAGTCTCCTTGTACTTACCTTATGAAGGGAAGAAATGTGATATTTCTTCTGATGATGAATTGACGAATATTGGTAAAAGTTTTGTAGACATAAACGCTAATGGGATTAAGAAATATAACATTTCGAATTTCGGTTTTCAAAACACTTCTTTGACGATTAATTCTGGAGCCAAAATGATAATTGGCGGTATTTTTCAAGAAAAAGGCGTAAGCGGGTACTATTCTCAAATTACACTTGATGAGGGCTCCTCTATTACTGTGAAAGGCGAGTTGACTTGCAATGGATACATAAAAGAAAAAAATGCCAAATATATCAATCAGCAAAATGATTTTCTTTCAATGGATAAAGTGAATAATGATTGTGATGAGAAAAGGTATGTTTTGGTCGAAAATGGGGGCGTATTAAAGGCTCCGATCGCTTTTTATGACGCTGGTGGATCAATGGGTTCTCTCACTGGACTAAATAGCGCAGGTGTGTTCCCCATTAGCATTTTCGATTTTCCGTGTCTACAAACGTATGTTCGTATTGACGCTGGTGCCAAATTTCTTACGATGGGAAGAATGGTTAGAACTAGTGGTACTACGACAGTTCCCGTTAATGAAACGATTCAAATTGTTAAAGGCACTTCAGATTCTGATGCAGCTTTAATCACCTTGAGTTCCGGCTATGTTTCTTTTGAGTATTGTCCGCTCATTCCGGGATTTACACGGGATGATAAATCAAAAACATTTCTTATCATTAATGGTGAAGCATCACTGGGTTTCATATCAATATCCATAAAAAATAGCGGAATTTCAGCTAATATTTCTACTGAAGATAAATACCTTCCTTTTTCTTATAAATTACAGATTTATATCGGGAATAAAGGCAGGTTTTCTACCAACGCATATAAAATGAAGTTTCTTCCGGGAAGCCAGCTAAAAATATTAAAAGGCGGCCGATTCGCTTTAAATAGTTCTTTAATTACCTACAAAGCAAATTCTCTCTCGAATTTATCTTCTAGTTATCCCGAAGATATGCCAGACGGCTTAATAATTTGCGACGGAGAATTTTCTATGGACAGCAAGGCGGCTCTTGGTGCTCATTTTTCAACAACATCAGAGGATACAACTGCTCTTATCAATTTAAGCGAAGTTACTCAAAATTCTTTGAATGCGTCATCTCCGGAAAGCATGAGCGCAACTCAGATTTCGGTTTATTCGACTGGCGATTTCCTTGATGATGATGAAGAATCAATCGTGCATTATTTACTTAAGGCTGGGATGGTAATTAAGTCTAATGGTAATGGTAAAAAATGTTGGGAAAATCAAGGAAGCTTAATTTCCTATTCTTTGTCAATCGTTGTTTCTAACCCTAAGAATTATGCGCATCCCGTAGTTGGATATCAGGTCTATAAATATGATTCTTCGGGCAACGAAACTCTTCTTTCGCAGAAAGATTTGTTTGAAAACGAGAGCAAGACTTACATACTTGGAAAAGGAGAATCGTATAAGGTTATCTCCTTGGACAGGGCGGAAAGCACTAACTTTACTATGCAACACAACTCGAATTATTCATTTGTGAGTGGAAATAAGTATGCGATTAAAAGCGATACGGAAATTACCATATCTGCTGGTGAAGGTGTTTTGATTAGATGCGAAGTCAGCAATGCTTCCGGCGCCGGTGGTGCGGTACATAAAGTATATGAAAAGACGTCCGGAAATTATAATTTAATAGACATGTTTAATGGGCCTACGAATTTCAAGGAAGTCTCTATAAAAAAAGGTGCAACCGTTAAATATTGGGTCAAATTAGGTAACCAAAACATTTTGCAATATTCAACTGGAGACCATTATTTGTTTAACGGAATTGTTGATAAAACAAGCGTTACCAACGAAGAAGAATTAGGTGGAACAAAATTAGCCACAAAGAGCGAAGACTCTGGAAAATATTCTGAGTTATCCAATATTCAGTCTGAATTTACAATTCATCAGCTGATCGTAAAAAAAGATAGTGGCGGATGTTTTGCTAAAGGGACTCAGATTTTAACTTCAGATGGAACATATCAAAAAATAGAGAATCTCAAAGTGGGGGATAGCATAAAGAGTTTCAATCACGAAACTGGGAAAGTTGAAAATCAATTTATAACCTATATTCCATATCATTCAAAAAACAATTATCAAGTTCTCGAGCTTCATTTTGAGAATCAAAAGAGAATCAAGGTTTTATTCGCCCATGGCTTCTTGAGTGCTTCAACAAGACAATATGAGGAAATCTCTTTAGAGAACGTAAGAGAAAAAATAGGCGAATCTTATTTATTCTTGGAAAACGATACATTAAAAAAGAGAAGATTAATCTCTTATTCTTTGTATGATGAAGAAACGGAATGCTATTCCTTAAGCACTGCATATAATTTAAATCACTTTGTGGAAGGTGCATTATGTATTTCTGACGATATTAAGGGTCTATACAATTATTTTGAACTTGATGATGATTATAAATATGACATTAAGAAAAAGCAGGCAGATATTGATCAATATGGATTATTGAGATATGAAGACGTTGCGTATTTTATGAGCAAAGAAATCTATGAGTATTTCAATGTCAAATATCTAAGCGTTTCGATTGGAAAAGGCATGATTACGATGGAAGAGATGAAACGCTACGTGTCAAAATATGCCTGAAACGCTTGTTCAAGTCGGATTTGTTTTTTTGCTAGACCGGAACGCACATTTAGAGATAAAAAAACTCTCTAGTCCTTGTGAGACATAAAAGCCGCTTTTTCCATTTCTTGGAGCTTTTTCAATCATGATGGCACGTTTTAATTTTTCCACGCTGATCCAACGAACGCTTAAATGTTTTGAATGTGTTTCTGTTGGCAATTCAATAGAACAGAAATGGTTTTTGTCATCTCTTAAATTCCCTTCGAGAATCTTCCGTGGTTTCTGAAAAAATCTCGGCGAAAATCATGAGAAAGCAATAAAAACGTTTGAAGAATGTCATCAGTCAAAAACTGTTCTATTTCAAATGATGTGAAACAAAATCGGTAGGTAGCCCTTTTTTCTTTTAAACCTTAAGGGATCCGTGTCAAAGAAAAAACGTCTTGCTCATGACATTTTCGAATGCAAAAGATGATTTATGGGCGTTATAAGAGAAAAAGAGAGGGATAGTTTTCCCCGAATGGAGTGGACTTGGGAAGTTCAAGAGATTGATGCAAGATATAGACGAAATCAAAACCTGAAATGCTTGATGTGCACGTCCCTCTCTTATAAGCATGACTGATGAGTGCCTTGAACTGTTTGCGAAAACCTTGATGTTCACTCTCCTTTTGCCAAACTTTTCAAGAAGAAAATATAAGGACCATATGGTTTATTATGTCACTCAAATCGATTTGCTGAAGATGATACTTATTCTTAAGATAGCCTTTATTGCTTTGGCTTTTTGAAACCTATTAACACAAACTACAATCTTATAAGCGATCACATGTTCGCTACTGTTATACGTTCTTGCAAAATGGCAAAAAAAGAAAACCGGGATTGTCCCGGTTTTCATTCATATACATCTCTTCTGTGGCCGACTTTCACTATTTCGATGATAAGCTCGGCATCGACTATTTCAGCGACTATTCTATAGTCTCCTATGCGATATCTCCAATAGCGGTCAAGCCCTCCTTTGAGTGGCTTGCCCGTCCTTCTTGGATTGTCTATTCCATCAAGGTTTCTTCTGATCCAATTCGCTATTATCGTTTTTGTGTATCGATCTAATTTATTCATCTCCTTGATGGCTTTATCGGTGTATCTTGGGTGATATTTTCTTACGGTCATAGGCCCATTAGCCTTTCGGCTTCATCTAGCGAATACGTCTTCTCGGTCCCATTCTTGATTCTTTCGGAAACCTCTTTGGCTTCGGCTAAATCATATTCGTCCTCAATGGCCTCGAAAAATGCCCTTTTTATGGCTTCGGATAGACTGATACCCTCACATTTAGCATAGGAATCAGCAATCTTTCTCTGCTCGTCTGTCATTCTGATGGTTACGTTCATTTTTTCTCCCTCCTTCTTGGTACCATTAATGTAGTGCAATGCACTTCATTTTTCAAGAATGATAAAAACGGTCATTTATCAAATTTCAGCTCGTTTCTTGATGTGGTTTTTTCGAAATGTTCCACTTTGTCATTTTTCTTTCCGTTTTTTGCCTCAAGAGTTTTTGTGCTAAACTATCCCTATGAATCCTAAGGCTCTAGCGAAGAAAAAGACCGGCTCCCGAATATTGAGGGGGGGGGGCTTTTATTTCTAAGTAGCCTATCCCTTATCAGCGTTGGTTTCGCCAGCTGGAATATCGGAAATAAAGAAACCAACCTTAATTTCAATATTGACGCAGATCGTGTTTTCGATATAGGCGAAATTATTCGACTTGATAATAGCAAAGGCGAGAACAACACGGGCATCACTTGTTTTGACTATTGCAAGGATGGCTTCGTAAATGATGGAGAGGTAGACCTGAATAACGGTTTCCTTTATGTGTATGCCAAACTCGACCTTGACGCGATTAGAAAGGCTTATGGGCCTAGTGATGATATCAATGTATATACGTCTCTTTTCATCAATGTGAACTTATCTTTTTCTCCTGGTGACGGCGGGGGTTTCTCCCTCATCGATGAGAACTATATCTATCCTTATGCCACCTCAGGCAACAAAATATGCGGCATTCAAGCAAGCTATATTGCGGATGGAGAAACCGCATCGAAATATCTTTCTTCTAGCAACTCTATTGATAAAGGGGTTCTTTCTAGTTCCTTCAATGGCTTCTTATCCTCTCTTTTCCAAGAGAAAAACCACTCTGCTACGATAACGATTTCCTATGATTTCAAGATCGATTTCACCAAGCTTAACTTTGAGACGGATGTTTATCCTCACTTAAAGAACGGCAAGTTCCGTGTCTCTTTCGGAATGGGAGGTTACTAATGAAAAGAACCCATTATTTCCTTCCTATTCTTTTTTCTCTTTTTCTTTTAGTGCCTACGGCGTATGCCGCTTGGTTTATTAGCGGGCTCACGATAGAAGAGGCGATCAATGAGAGCGACGCCAAACCCGTTTGCTATATCAATACCAATGAAAAAGGGAACCAATACTATGCGATTGAAGCGGCTCTGAACAAAGCCAATAGCGGGGATACGGTATACGTTATCCCTAAGACCAATCCTACGATTAAATACAATTGCACCATCAAAAGCGGAGTCACTTTAACCCTTGGCGGTCTTACAAGAATAGAAAACAACGTCAGGAAATACCTTTTCTTAGATTCAGAGGGAAAATATACCTACACCGATACGGGGATGTACGCTTACAAAGATCGAGGAGTTGAGAATGAAAACGATGCATCTTCGAATGAAAATACCGCCGAAAACAGAGGCCCTCATTTTACAACCAACAATTTTGGCGACTCTAACCCGGATTATTATTGCCAGAACAGCGTTTCTTTGAATGCGATACTGACCATTCAATCTGGTGGCACGCTCAATATCGCCGGACGTTTAGGATGTGAAGGATGGGGGCTTTCTGGAGCCACATCCGGCGATTATTGCGAAATCGTGATGAAAAGCGGGGTTGCCTCCATACAAAATAGCGGAACAATCGATTGTTGCGGTTATATCAAACTCAAAGATCAAAACGCAAGCCAAGCCCAGGTGAATCATCTTGGAGGTTCGAAGGTTTTTGTTCCTTTAATCATACGGGATTTTAATGGTGGTTCTTACTCGGTTTCCTGCAACCAGAAAGAGAACCAGAAGGTTATGCCATTTAACGAATGGCTCGTTTGCAATATTCAAGCAAGACAAACCTATCAATATAAGTCTGCCTTATATGGATATTATGATGCGTACAATTCGCAATATATTAGCAAATTCGGCATCACGATTAAAAAAGGACATAAGATTGGGAAAGTCGATCTTATCGGAAGCAGCAATTCCGTCATCCTTCTTTCGAAAGGCGGAAAAGCGACGATCAGCACATCTACGAACGATTATTCCAAAACAGTCATGACAAATGGCATCGTCAATAAAAAAATGAAAATTCGTTTCGAAGGCAATTGTGAAATCGGCAAAATGATTATCCCAAATCCAATGCCAGAGCTTTCCGCTTTTAGTTTTCTCACTAACGTAGAAATCGATGACGTTGATACTTCTAATTTCTTTTTCAGCGTCAACCATTATTATGATTGCGAAATATGGGGAAATTTAAATGTGACCACCAGCCAAAAGGTTTTGCCAGGAAGCAAAATCACGGTGATGAAGGGAGGGGTTTTGGACATCAATGCCCCCGTCATTTTCGTCGAGAATTTTGATGAGGCGGCGAATGGCGCGACGAAATCGTATAAATATCCGACCATCTACAATCAAAGCGTCAATCCTAATGAATTGCGTAATGCTTTAATCAATAACGGCACCGTCAATGTCGGCTCTAACGGGTCTCTTGCAGGCAAAATATATTCCTCCAATTTGGATTCCACCCTGAATTTAAGCGAAGCGAAAGCCTTAAGCGTTTCTTACAAAGAAGCCGCAAAAGGAGAGATGGATATGCCAAAGTTTAACATAACATACCAAAATAAAGACATTTCCGCTAATGCGAATGGTCCTCTTTTTACAAGCTCTGGCGTGATGAACTCCGATTTGGGCAAGAAAATTTATATTTACACTTCCGAAAATAACAGCAGCGGTTGGAAAGAAGCGACCAATCTAGATTCCTACACCATCACCTATCACCTCAATGGGGGCACAGCAGAGGTGAAAGACGGGGAGACAAAGACTTCCTATCTCAAGCAAGGAACCTCAAAAGTCTTATATTCCGCGTCCGTTGCGGACCCAAGCAAACAATACTTTGTCTTTGATGGCTGGTATAGAGACGAAGCACTTTCCCTCCCTCTTAAATCCGGATTTGAGGTGAAAAACGGAACTCATCTTGATTTATACGCCAAATACTCATATGAAAAATACACCGTTGAATATTCCATTGAAAACCAATCGGGAATCGAAGATGTCATCCTCACGAACCCTAACGAAAAACTTACTTCCTTCACCCAAAAAGATCTTTCCTCTGTCGGAAGCTACACTCTCTTAGATGCCACATCCAACAAACCAGATCAAATCATGTTCGATGGGTGGTACACATCACAAGATTATTCCGCTGCCAATAAGCTTGATGGCAATATCATCTCGGAATGCAAGAGTTACCTTCTCTATGGAAGATTTATCAAAGTGGTGCCTAAGGTGACCATCGATGATGAATTCTTTATTGGAACGACAAACGTTTTTAACGTAAATGAAAAAGATGGAAAACTGCCAAACGAAGCCATCAATATCATCAATCAACGTATTAGTGAAATTCGTACCGATTCAGATCAAAAACTCTATGTAACCAAATTTAAAGCCGGTGATCAAATCATAGGATTGGATCAATTAAAAGACTATGCATTTACTGAAAATACAACACTTACTCTGATGAAAGAAAACAAATATAGTGTTGCATATACTATTGATGGCAAGGTGGAAAACAAATACTACACGAGAAATTCTTCCGGTTCTGTAGAAGGTACACCAATTCCTGATGTGTCCGCCCTTGAGAATGAAGATAGACAATTTTATAGGTGGAAAGACGCAAACAACAAAGCTTATACTTCAGTAGAAGTCAAAACCTTGCTCAATAGCAATCCAAGCAAGAATAATCATTCTTTCATAAACTGGTGGGCGTATCATTTTCTCTTCAAAGTGGAAAGCGTTGGTATAAAAACGCCAAAATTAACAATACCTTATTTGAACAAAACGGATGAAACGTGTGAAGCGGGTACCATTATTGAAAACTATGTTCCAAGTGGAGAAAAAATCACTGTTTCTATTGATAATTATCGTTTCGGTTCAAAGACGGAAGTTAAATCTACAGATGGTTTTATAGACATGAGCAATTCCAAAAACCTTTTAGGAGGAACGACTACAAAAACAGCGGAAATCCCAGAAAAAGCCGTAACGATAACTGTCATCAAAGGCTGATTGAGCACTTATCGTTCGCATGCATCTTTTTTCCAAATATGGAGCAATTGAGGAAACAAAAGTTATGGTTGATTTCCGAATCATTTGGTTTTTCACATTATTTGAATTAGAATCCTTAGCGGCCATGCCTGTTTTAACACATTTTCTAAAAACTATGATGGTCATTCTAAAAACTTTGTTTTTCTTTTTGATCAGGAGAAGAAAAACTATGTCTTATCTCCTGCCTATGATTTCACTAGATTGATTCATCAAAAGGAACATGAAATGACTTGTTGTGGCAACGGCCTATCAGACAAAGAGGATTTGCTCTTGTTTGCTAAGAAATTGAATATACCTTCTTTGAAAGTCAGAAACATCCTCTTTTTAGTGGAAAATGTCGTTGAAAGTCGTTTTAGAGAATGGATTCAGAAATAAAACCGTTCCATTGCTTTCTTTGCGAAATACAAATGTGAATGATTCCCGGCTTGTGGATGCAACTGAGTAAAATTATTTCAAATTGTTTTGAATAAGAAAAAAGGAGAAAATCCGTTTCATCGGATGAGAAGATGCCTTGCTATGAAACACAAATTAAAAACAGAAAAAACGCACGAAACCTCCCTCAAACCCTTGTTAAACGGTCTATTTAATCTATAAGAAATATCAAACGTTCTTTTCTTGTTTGCCTTCATTTCCTTGGATTGATAGTTCAAATAACGTTTACAATTTATAGGAAACATACGGATTTTCCTATATTCATCATTTTCAAAGTCGACAAAATCCTCCATACTGAGGAAAATGTCGACTTTGCCTATTAAATCAGGCAACTGTGGTTGCTATAATAAGAGTGGTAAATCCTAAAACTCAGAGGATAAAGGCGAATATGTTTCAACGTGATTTATATTTAAAAGAACTAATAGACAAAAAACAAAATCATCTTGTCAAAGTCATAACCGGAATTAGAAGAAGTGGGAAATCCTATCTCCTAAACAATATTTTTTATGATTATCTCACCAAGAAAGAAAACGTCTCAGAAAATCATATTATTCGCTTTGCTTTTGACAATGATGAAGATATCGCATTGTTAGACCAATATTTGCCAGATCAACCCACCATCCTAAAAAAGAATAATCAAAGGCTGATAAATAATAGAAAATTTCTTCTCTACATTAAGGATTTGACTTTAGAAAAAGGCCAGTACTATTTGTTATTGGACGAAATACAAAATCTCGATGAATTCGTAAGGACTCTTAACGCTTTCTTAAGACATGACAATTATGACGTCTATGTTACAGGGAGCAATTCGAAGTTCTTATCAAGCGAAGTGGATACGGAGTTTGGCGGCAGGGGTGATAGGATCCATTTATTGCCATTAACCTTCTCTGAATTTTTAAGTGGAACTGACTATGATACGAATACTGGTCTAAAGGTCTATGAGAGGTATGGAGGAATTCCATTGGTGCAACTTCAAAAAAACGATGTCGAAAAAGTAAAACAAGCCACTTCGATTTTAAATGAAACGTATATCAAGGATATCAAAGACAGACACCCTAATGTCAACGTTAACAATTTAAACGATACTTTGCATGTAATTGCTTCCATGATATCGACTCTTATAAATCCGGCAAGAATCGAGAAAACTTTTAAAGGAGTTTATAACTTGCTCCTAACGAATGATACCATAGGGAACTATGTTTCATGGTTTGAGGAAGCCTACTTGCTAAACAAAGTTCTTAGGTATGATGTGAAAGGACGGCATTATATTGGAACGCCTTACAAAATATATTTCGAAGACGTTGGCGTTCGGAATGCAGCCTTGAATTTCCGCGACGTTGATGAAGCCGACCTTATTGAAAATATCGTTTATAACGAGCTTAGGTATCGTGGGTATAACGTCGATATTGGCATTGTCCCTATCAAAAAGAAAACGAACCGTAAAGACCAGAAAGGCGAATGGATATTTGAAGAGAAAGACACGGAATGTGATTTTGTCGCTAATAAAGGGGATAAGACTTATTACGTCCAGGTTGCTTTATCCATCAGCACCGAAGAAAAGAAAGACCAAGAATATGAGTCCCTTAGAAACATACCAGACTCATTTAAAAAGGTGATCATCGTTAAAGAAGAGGGCTTACATTATCGAACCAAGGAAGGCTTCTTAAGAATAAGTCTTTTGGATTTTTTGACAAATATGGATTCTTTGGATTGGTAATGCATCTTTTTCACATCACGAAAAACCTGTTCAATCTAAATCTTTTTGAACTTTTCATTGTCTTTCAAAAAAACTTTTTGCTACGAAATGCTAAACGATCTTTTCTCACTTGCCTTCATTCCCTTGGATGGATAGTTCAAATAATGTTTACAATCTATAGGAAACATACGAACTTTCCTATATTCATCATTTTCAAAGTCGACAAAATCATCCGTACTGAGGAAAATGTCGACTTTGGACATTAAGGATACTCTCAATTGAACTCTAACTCATTTTCTTTATAATCGAAGACGCCGAACAAGGGATCGGGGAACCTATCATCCGCTAGCTCTATCAAATACCAATTTGTTCCTTTTATCGTTTTTCCCTCGCAGACGATTCCCAGCGTCCCAACGGGAAGGGCTATCTCTCCCTTTGCTCCATCGTGAAACGTCTTCTCTATTTTCGTCTTTACTGCTGTTCCTAATTCGAATTCCATGTTTTGTTTCCTCCTGGTATCAAGGTAAAACCTCAATTGAGAACTAACAAAAGTCCCTACTAATTTATAAAAGAAATATTGAAAAGTCGCTTGATAATTATTTTAAAAACCATGCAAACTCCCTTGTTTTTTCTTAAAATGGGCATAAAGGTTATATAAATCTTTATTTTCTCTAAAGAAGATGCATTTTAGAGTTTAAAAAACGAAACGTTTTTGCTTTTGAGAGATTCTTCAATTGCAGATAGAGTATCTAGACAAGTGTGAATCAGCCATGAAACTATTTGAGCGTTTTTTCTTGGTTGACGATAATCAAAAAATGATATTTAAAACGAATACTATAACAGTATATGGATAAATCGTTTTTAATGACCATGATGAAGGATGACTTAGTACGATATGAGGGATGTCCTTCTTTTTCCTAAAAGTTTTGCTGAAGGCGGTATTTTTGTGAACAAGTCGACATGCAATATATGTGGCGGAAACCTAATCAACAAAAACGGACGATGGGTTTGTGAAAGCTGTGGCGCTTTTTTGCCAGAAGAAATAACTAGCGAACAATTGATTTTGCTTTATAACGCGAATCAAAAGCTTCGATTAGCTGATTTTGATGCAGCTGAAGAAGCCTATTCCGATATCATTCGAAAATATGGCGACTGCTCGGATGCCTATTTTGGCCGAGCCCTTGCACATTATGGCATTAGATTTGAACGAGACGTTGATGGCCAAATGATTCCGACGTGCTTTTTTCCTGAATACCAATCCCTAGTTGAAAACAGTGACTTTAAAAAAGCCTATGATTTGGCCGATTCCAAACAAAAACAATATTTAAAAGAAAAGGCGGATGAGATTGAAACAATCCGTAAAGAATGGAACGATAAAGCAAAAAAAGAGGAGCCTTATGATGTTTTCATCTCCTTCAAAGCCACAGAAGTGGAAGATGATACAAAAGAGACAGAAGACTCGAGGGAAGCCTGGGATATTGCAAGAGAACTAGAAAAAAGTGGTTACAAAGTCTTCTTTTCAAAGGACGCATTGGCGAATAAAACCGGCGATCATTATGAGCCTTATATTTTTAATGCGATAAATACTTGTCACGTGATGCTCGTATATGCATCAAAGCCAGAGTATGTCGAATCCGTTTGGGTAAGAAACGAATGGACCAGATATTGGAAGAAAATCAAAAATAAGGAAGATGGGAAATTGCCAAATTCTTTGATTTTAATCTATAAGAATTTCAATCCTTCGAAAGAACTAAGCGGGCCATTCTCTCATAGTGAAAATATCAATAGAAACGACATTGACTTTTTAGACCGCCTTAAAAACTATGTTTCCTCGGTTCTTTCCAAATCTAAAATAATTACTCCAAAAATCATTCCGAATAAGATTGAAAACTATCTTCCTCCTAAAAACGAAAAACTCAAAGGTGCAAAGAAGAAAAAAACCGGTTGCTCCATTATTCCTAATGGGAATTTCGTTCCTTCCATTCATATTCAAGAAAAAACTTTTGGCAAATATTCTACGCAGAAATTAACCGGAACGGCTGAGTCTGAACTCTCTAAAGGCGATGTTTTGTTGAGTAGAAAATTCTATGCGGATGCCCTTGAGTGCTATAAAGGAGTACTGCTAAACAACACAAACAACGCAAAAGCCGCTTTAGGCATGCTTTTGTCCAAAACTGAATGTACGAATTTCAAAGAATTCATTTTTAACAAATACGTTGGTTCCTGTGAGCAAAATGAATTGATAAACACTGTTATAGAGTATTCGAAAAAAGATGTTACAAATGAACTGTTTCTGCAAATGATTGCCTTTATCAAATTCGAAATTATGGATAAAGATAACATTGAACTTGCTTACAAGGCTTATAAAGTGATAAAAGATTTTAACTCTTCTAAGATTATCCAAGAATGTCATAGAAACATTTGCGATGAATTAATAGAAAAGAAATGTTTTGATGACAGCACCTGTTTTTCCTTTCTCGATGACATTCTCTTGAATTGCCAAATTGGATACGACACTTATTTGGACGCTTTGCTAGCCGTAATCAACGCTTTGATTGATTCGTCAGAATTTGAAAAAGCGAATGAATACCTAAAAACGTTAGAAAAAATAGCTCCTGAAACAAAAGATTACTATTCTTGCTTGTATAGAATAGACACAAAGCAAAATTATTTTTCGAGATCTCTTTTGACGTATATCGATCAGGGCGATATCAAGAAAATAACAGATGATATCGACAATGCAAACCCCAAGGCGGCTAATTGGATACTGAATAACCTGATAGAAACGATCTCATCTTTCTTTAAGGAAATTGATATTGATAGGCTTTCTGACGTTTTTTTTGCTTTGAAAGGTTATAGCAACACGCAGCTTGATACCCTAACGGAAAACCTCATAACATATTGCATTTCAAATCCCAATTCTAAGACTGATAAACTCTTCGAAGTAATCCTTCAAACTTTTTCCGATAATCAAAAGAATAAATTTATCGACTGCATTTTTGGATACGCTAAAGCATACATGGAGAAAGATGACTTTGTCTCTGCAAAGAAATACCTAAAATACGCTTTGAAATACGATCAAACAAATCTTTCTTTGCTCAATGGCATATTGTATGCGTCAATCGACTGCGCAAATGAAACAGATGCTTATAGAAATTTCTATAAACTAAAAGATTATGACATTATTGAAAAAATATTAGGGTTACAAAAGAACGATGATGAAATGGCTCGGATGAACGCAAAATTTGTCGCTCAGACGATTTCGTATGTATCCAAATATGGAAAATCCTCGAATAAAGCTATTTTCGACGTTTTCGAACAACTTATTAGATACTATCCAATCCATTCTACTGATCAATTAATAAAAGATTTATATGACATGGCTGATATTTGTAAGGAAGGGTCCTTGTTTGAAGAAACTGAAAAATATTATGCGCTCATCGTGGGAATCGACCCATCAGAAAACGCTGCATATTGGGGGATGTTGCAGGCAAAATTAAGATGTAAAAACGAAACGGAAATGATTCATCAGGACGTTCTTATAAATACGTTTCCAGAGTTTAACAATGCTATAACCGCAGCAGATAATAAAACTATCATCGAAAAATATATCGATTGCTCGTTAAGACAGCAGAAATACCTCGAAGCAAAAAGAAGAAAACGGAAATTTAGAAAAACATTTGCTTTCATTACTGCGATTTCGGCCAGCGTTCTTCTTCTTATCGCTTTGGTTTTTGCTCTAACCGTTAATGTTTTTATCCCCAATAGCAGATATGAAAATGCGTTGTCTTTAATCAATAATGGCGATTATTCTCAGGCTTATGAAGAATTAAAGGACTTTGACTATGCGGATTCCTCTTCTCAGTTATCCGTCGCAAAAGCAGGCATGGCTTTTGACCGTGGGGATTATGAGGAAGGAATTGAAAGCATCTACAATGTCGGTGGTGTTACAAACGTTAGTTATGATGGCAATGGTGGCAAGGCACCTTTATCCAGTCAAACTATTAAAAGAATGAAAGGATTTGTAGAAAACGAGCCTTTTTATGTTGGCTATAATTTTTATGGCTGGTCCATCGATTCCTTTTCCATTAAGACAAGGAAAAACAATTATTCATGCGACTTAAAGTTGAAAGCGACGTGGAAACTGGTCGATTATTCGATTTCTTATATATTAAATGGATCAACGTTGGAAAATAAAGTCGAAAAATACAATTGCCTTAGCGAAGATTTTTCTATTGGAGAGCCTAAGAAAAAAGGCTACACCTTCGATGGCTGGTCTGGAACACGCTTATCAGAGTTAACTAAGGATGTTGTAATCCCCCATGGCTCTGTCGGAAATAGGACTTATGAAGCTCATTTTACTGCCAAAGATTACAAGGTCACATATGATTATGGCTACGATGGAAAAACTTCAGAATCAACCGCAACATACAATTCTCGGTTTAATACAGAAAGCCCTTCTCGAGACGGATACGACTTTTCGGGATGGACCTATAATGGCGAAGAATTCCATAGTGGAATATGGAATGTTGATTCCGATGTCACTTTGGTCGCCCGTTGGAAAGCGAAAAAATATAACATTACTTACATTTTGAATGGAGGACATAATAGTCCTGCCAATTTATCGACGTATACAATCGAAACTCCAACCTTCTTTTTGTCGGATCCAAACAAAAATGGCTACGACTTTTTGGGATGGTCTGGAACTGGAATAAACGGAATTTCAAAAGATGTGGCCATCGAAAATGGCTCTATTGGTGATAAAATGTATACAGCAAATTGGAAACCACATACATATAAGATCACTTTTGACGCCAAAGGTGGCGAATGCCCAATTTCAACGATGAGCGTTGATTACGGAAGCAAAATTTCTTTGCCGAATCCCACAAGAAAGGGATATACGTTTGCGGGTTGGTTTAATATAAAAAACAACGCTAAAATTTCTGATTACACATGGATTTATTTTACGGATTTGGATTTATATGCAAAATGGAATTTAAAAGACTATACAATTGAATATAGCTTAAATGGCGGAATCAACCATTCTGATAATCCTACTTCTTATACGATTGAAGATGATGATTTTTCTATAGGAAATCCTTCTAGAGAGGGCTATACATTTGCGGGATGGGATTCCATTTTAGGATCTAAGCAATTTTTACCCACAATTTCAAAAGGAACGGCGGGGGATATAACATTTAAAGCAAACTGGATACCGAATTTGAATACTATCATTTTCAATGGCAATGGAAACACATCTGGGGGAATGGCCCCTATTCAGGGTTATACCGACAGTACCATTTCATTGCCCACCAACGCCTTTGAGAAAACCGGTTATCATTTCAGAGGCTGGAGCCTTTCCGAAAATGGAATAATTGCTTGTGAAGATGAGTCTTCGTTCCTTGTTAGTGCATCCTCCATTATAAATCTATATGTAATTTGGGAAGCGAATATCAATACCGTTACATTTCATGGAAATGGGGCTGATGGAGGGGAGATGGAAAAACAATCCATTTCTACTGACGAAACCAAAAAATTGACTTCAAACGGTTTTACAAAGGGCGGTTATCATTTTGTAGGATGGTCAAATTCTAGTGAAGGGCCAGCTGAATATAACGATGGCCAAGAATATTCAATGGGCACTGAAAGCAACTATGACTTATACGCAACATGGGAGCCAAATGAATATCTTATTTCTTACAATCCAAACGGGGGTGAAATGGACGTAGAAAATTCTAAAGTAACCTATAAAACAAGTTACTCATTAAAAACACCTTCTCGAGAGGGATATTTCTTTACGGGTTGGTTTAATGGAGATACGCAAATATCAGATTCAGACGGCAACAGCCTTTCTCCATATGGCATTATTGGTGACATAAATGTGGTTGCTCATTGGTCTCCAAAAACAAACACCATTATATTGATAAACGGCAGCGAAAGAAAGACAATTAAAGGAACATCAGAATCCATCGTACGGCTTACTAAAGATGCTTTTTCGAAAGATGGTTTTGAACTTTTGGGTTGGTCTGAAACTGAAGGAGGAGATTTAGTTTACTTTAACGACGATCTTTATTATGTTGGCACGAAGAGCAGCTACACTCTTTATGCGGTTTGGAAAACAAGAATGGAAACCGATTTCACGAACTATAAGAAAATATCCACGAAAGAAGAACTGCTAGAATTGCTTAATAAAACAGGCACTAGCAGCAAATATTATCTAACAAATGACATCGACCTCGAAGGAACGAAAATTGTTCCAAAATGCTGCCTTTTCGAGGGCGGCGAATTGGATGGAAATGGGCACGCAATAAGAAATTTTAAACTTGGTTTAACGAATTATACGAAAAACTCAAGTGAATATTGGTGGGGGGCAAGAACTAAGTATGATTATTATGCTGGTTTGTTCAAAAGAAATGCCGGAGCCATAAGAAATTTAACTTTGGATAGTTATGAATATGAGATAGATTTTGATTCCATTTGTAAACCATCGGTTGAGAAAACTACCAGCTCTGAGTATTTCAACTCTTCACGTCTTTACTTAGGCACTTTGTGTTCAATTAGCCAAGGCGAAATTACCGACGTTTGTATAACCACACCATCTGAGAGACTTTTACTATCCGTCGGTGGCGAATACTATGTTGGCAATATTTGTGGCATGGATAATAGTTCTGCAAGTGGTAGTATTTCAAACTGTTTTGTTGCAAATTATCTCTCTTTTGTTGGAGAAATGGCCTCTGCTCATTATGGCAGTGACCAAACTGATAATGATTTTTATTTCGGTAATTTTGTAGGATATAAGGAAAAAGGAACGGTTTCGAATTCAATCGTCTTCGACAGTGGGGAAGTGGATGTGAAGGTGATGAAATGGAATGACACCAACAAGTATTACTACGATTTCAACAATAAATTTGTAAACGCATTCTGCGGTTCGGGATTGGAAAAGGCAGAAAATTGCAAAAAAGTAAGCCAGGTATCTGACTACTCATCTTATATTAGTTTTAATTTTGGAAATGAAAAAAGTTTTCAATTCGTAAACGCCTCAGAAAGGGTTGTGTTAAGGAAAAACGTCTTTCGAAAAGACGGATATGAATTTGTTGGATGGTCTACAAAAGCTGATGGAGACATTCAATATTCCGATGAAGGGAACTGCTTCCTTCCTTATGGACAGAAGACATTAGAACTTTACCCAGTATTTAAGGCTTTGACTTTTAAAATCTCTTTTGACCCAAACGCTGGTGATGGCCAGATGCAAGATCAATTTGTTGTTTGTGATAGTGAAACTAAAATTCAGAAAAATTCCTTCTTTAAAAGCGGGTATCATTTTGTGGGCTGGTCACTCGAAAAGGATGGCGATTTAACCTACTCTGATGAAGACGTTTTGACGATGCCTTCAAAAAACATCGCCTTATATGCAGTTTGGGAACCTAATCAAAATTCGATTGTTTTTAACGCTAATGGTGGAGAAGGAAACATGGAAAATCAAAGCATACACACAAATGAAACGATTACTTTAGCTGCATGTTCTTTTATGGCTCCAAAAGGCTATTATTTCGCCGGTTGGTCTTCCTCTCCTAATGGAGAGGTTGAATATAATGACTGTTCCTATATAACATCGGATGGCAAGAGTGTTGTTAATTTATATGCGGTTTGGGAGTCAATTGGCTAGCCTTGAGCAGGCATAAAAACATGATTCATTTTGTAGATACTAATTTTTAACCTCATTTTCGTTCGTTTTCATAATGTTTTTCTTTGGGCTGATTCGCCTGTCTTGGAGAATTCATCAGATATAGGATGATAATCAAAAAACGATACGCAAAAGTAGTAAAAATACGTATAGGATGAGCAATTTTGTTCTTAGATGGTCAAAAGGAATATTCAATTTCGAGAGAAATGTCTATTAGACTGAAAACATTAAAAATGCAGTTCTATAAGTAAATCATAAAAAACGTTATATGGGTTACAAAGAAATCATATGCTCCGTTTGTGGCAGCAATTTAATGAATGATATAGGAAACGGAAGATTGAAGTGCGCTAGTTGTGGAACAACTTTCGAAAACGAATCCGCTTTTAATGACGTCAATACCATCATGTCATTCTTAAACGCCTCACAATTCGAGACAGCAGAGAACTATTGTAGAGATGCACTTGTAAGAATTGGAGAGAAAGAACCGGTATTAAATTGGCTTCTGTTCCTCGCAAAAAACAAAATACATTTTGTAGATGATCCAAAAACAAACGAAAGAAAGCCAGTCTTTTATAGCGAAAGAGTTTTTAAACGGGACAGCGTTTTTGACGATGAAAATTACAATTTGGCCGTTCAAGGAAAATACGGTTCAAAGTATCAACATTATGGTGAGCTTATCGAAGCAATAAGAATGGAACTTTGCGAAAAGATAAGCAAGGAAGCGGATACGGATATATTTATCAGTTTTAAAGCAACGGAAGAAGTCATCGATAGCGAGGGAAGGGCCAATGTTGTGAAAACCTTTGACCAGGAAAAAGGCCTAGAAATATACAACTATTTTACCTCTAAAGGATATAAGGTGTTTTTTAGTCCCGAAAGTATCGGAAAAGGGAATGTTCTTGGTGAAAAATATGAACCTAAGATTTTTGCCGCACTCGCTTCTTGCCGAGCAATGATCCTAATTGGCACTAAGAAATCCTTTGTAACGGATGGTTGGGTTCGTGATGAATGGACGAGATATTTATATTTCATGAACAATTGCAAAAACATGAAATCTTCCCGTTTAAACAAAGTGAACAATAGCCTCTTCTACGTATTTGAGAAGAAACCCCCTAAGGATCTTCCAACGCAGATAGCTGAAATCGAAGGCGTGGATTGTTCTTCCGCCTATTATCTTGATGAATTGTATAAAGCGATAAGCGCTCGTATAGGTAAGGTTAATAACGGCATTGAAAGAATCAGCATACAAAAGGGCGAAAGAATCAAAAAGAAAAAAGTTGATATAGAATCTATCAAAACGGTTTCTTTGGGAAGGCAAATAATCTCTAAAAAACAAACAAAAATTGCGGGCAAGCTTGAAATAAAAGAGTTTGGAGGAAATAAGGCCGATTATTTTGATGCTGGCACACGGAAAATTCTTGAAGGCGCGTTTATGTCACTTGAAAAAGGCAATTTTAACTTCGCCCTCCATGAGTTTGATGATGTTTTGTCCACTGGCGATAATGCGACCGCCTTATATGGCAAAATTTTGTTGACGATTTTAGCAAAAAACGACGAAGAATTCATAAAAAACGCTGAGAAATTCCCAAAAGAAGAGATGCCTTTATATCATAAGCTCATGTCTTGTGCGAGCGAGGAAGAAGCGGAAAAAGCAGCAAATTTGTTTACTTTGTCTTGCGAGCAATGTTGTGCTGATATGGAAACTCACGAGGCCATTATGTTTTTTAATGCTGTTGTCGAATACAATATTCCACAAAGAACGAAAGCGATAAAAATCTTAAGACACGCCATTCCATTTTTTATTGAAGCTCACGATCCGAATTCAAAAAGTGCAATCGACGCATATTTGAATACAATTGATCGAAATAAAGTAGTTTCCTATATAAAGGAATGCGCAAATATTGTGAAAAGCGCCATAAAAGAAAGCAGTTTTTCCATTGCGGAAACATGCAACAACAAAATTTTTGAGTTGGATGAAAATAACAATGACGCAATGATAAATAGGCTTTATATCCAAACTCATTCACGAAACCTCGAAGAACTAAAAAGCAAGATAAATGTTTTAAAGATAGAAGATATTGAGTACATAGTAACCCATTCATCTTCTAAAGACGCCGATTCTGACATAGATTTTTTTGTTTCTGCTTATCTTGAAAGAATGGACTTTGAGAAAGAGACGGAAAAATCCGCACTTTCTTTGCTGGAACTACTTAAATACTCTTTTACGGAAAGAAAAAACGCTTTATCAAAATTGTCCGATTCTGTCTTACGCAATTCTAGTTATCTTTCACGTCAAGGATTCGAAAAAGTGACCGATTATATACTCGCAAGCTATGATTCGGATGCAGTAGATAACTATATCGACTATGCATTGAAGGTTGCCGATCTTTCTCGAAATAAAAGCTGGTGGGATATTGCAATAAAACATTATAGAAAAGTAATCGATATAGACAACGCAAACTTACATGCTCTATACGGCGTTTTGTTTGCCGATATCGAAAATCCTGGCGATGAAATTGTTTCTTTCGTTGCTAAATTGGCGGATAGGGACGGTTTGGCAATTCAAGATCTTGAGACTCTTCTTAAATTTTCTCTGAGCGTTGGGTCGAAAGCGGAAACCAACATGAAATTCGATGAGCTAATTAACAAATTTTCGGGTGAAATTTTAACGGCCCTTCGCGAAGGGACTGTTTCGGCGGATATTGCTGATAATGCCTATTTGAATGTTATTCGTTATATACCACAAGAGAAAAGAATGTTGATGAGAAGGAAATTGTGGGCGATATCTTCAACTTTGCTGCTTCTTAAAAAATTTGAGCTTGCAAATAAATACCTCAATCAAATGTTGCTTGAAAAAAACGATGATTTTCAAGCGCTATGGGGGTTGGTACTATGCGAAGCAGAATGCAGTAACAATAAAGAACTCGAGAACTGTGATTACGACTTTACAGAAACGAAGAATTATATCCTGGCGTATCGTGCTGGAACGCCCAAGGATCAGGATAGATTAAACGAACTTTGCGCAAAATGGTTAGAATTAAAAAAACGGCGAAAATATGAGCCTTTAGCCACATCCATTATGAACGAACTAGGCGTTTCTTGCGAGGAAGACATCATAAAATCCCCCACGCTTCTCTCAACCATTCCAAAATTCTCTCAAATCATGCAGGCGGATGATGAATATGTGGTATCGAAATGGAGTCTTCTTGAGGCGCTTCAAAGAAAATATAACTATTTAGAAACGCAAAGAGATGAAAAACTAAAGAAATTAATGGGAAAACGTTTTTCAAATAAATGATTTAGCAAAATGAAAACGAGGAATGCAAAAAGATAAAGAACAGCAAAAACGGTATTTCAATTTAGAAGCTATAGCTTAGGACCGATACCTAGAAGAACTTCCGTGGGACGAAGAACAAACGGTATCATTCTCCCATTTGAAAGACTCTAATAAACACAATTTAGCTTTCTTATCGCTTCAATAAATAACTTTCTTAAAAGGAGAAAATATTATGATTTATGAACACATAAATGGCAATTTGGACAAAAAATTATAAAAGAGCGGAGAGATTAAATTTTTATGGACGCTTTTACAATTGGAGAATTTTTATATGTAGGGGGAGTGTTTTTGCTCGCTCTCGTTTGGTTCTTATGGTACGTAGAAAGGGAACGCCTTCATATCGATGATTTATGGATCGGATTAACTCTAATTATTGGCAGTCTGATTATCCTGTCGCTTTTGATTGCTGGGATGTGTTTGTTGTTTCTTGGCGGCTTTTCCGATTCACCGGAGCTCTACATAATTTTCGTTCTTTTTGGTGGCGTAACGGTTTTTGGCGTAACGTTTTATGGATTTGTTAAGGGGGCTATTTTAGCTGTGCCAGAAATCGTCCATAAAATCTACCGGCCGATAATGGAATCGAAAAATGCGAAATTAGAAATTGAGGAAGAAATCCATAAAATAAATTTGGAACAGGAAAAAATCCTAGAGCAATGGGAACATTCCCCGTATGCCGCTGAATCCAGGAATAAAAACAAGCTTAATAACGAAGCAGAAAACATAGGTCAAAAGACAAATTGATTTGTCGTCGTGACGGATAAAAGCTTGGCTAGTTATGAAGGCGAAGGCACATGAAATCACGACCAAAAAAGGAAGGAAAGCATTATGAAACAAAAAAACGAATTAAAACCCATTATTAAAAGAGACGACGTTGTTATTGAGTTTTCTGACTCTGTTGAGTTAAACAAGGGCGTTACCGTTAACGTTCCTTCCGAATATTACGGAATTTTGTACATCGACGAAAAACCATTGGCAAGATTAGAAGCCTGCAATAAGCTTGATATTCTTAAGTATGTCGGAAAGGAATATAAGAATAGAACGGTTAAACTAGCCTTTGTTCGTAAAAACGACATGCCCTATATTCCTTGGGGCTTTGGCGATATTAACGTGAAGAACGAGAAGCTTTCCGAAACATACCGAGTTGGTGCAAGCGGAAAATATCTTTTGAGAATGAAAGATGTTTCTTTGCTTATTAAGACGTTTGGTTCTGATAAAAATATTGATATGGACGCCATCGCTGATAAAACAAAAGAAATCATCAAAACCATCGGAAAACCTGTTTTGAGTGGGTATTTTGCAGATACGATGGTCTCCGCTTTCGAAATCAATTCCAAAATCGCTGAGATTCGGGAGATGATGACCGCAAAGATTCAAAAAGAAAACATCTTTGCTGAAATGGGGCTAGAGCTTAAAATCCTCACTTTAGATTCCATTCACATCAACGATGAGGATATGGAACTCATTAGAAATCGCATCAATGGGACGGGAAAGAACGTCCTAGTTTCAGATGAAGACGGTGTTAACGATTCAAATCACAATTCCTTGATCGATGAAATTCAAGCGCTTAAAAATGAAGTCGCTAAGATTGTTAAAAACCAAGATAAAGACGCCATTTTGAATGAAATCGACCATCTTCGAAACGAAATGAATGAGTCTATAGAAAACGTGAGTTCTAATGGAAATGAAACTGCAATCAAAGAACTTTCTTTCCAATTAAATGATTTAAAGAGACAAATCGCTCAATCAAAAAAAGATTCGGACCCTTCTATCAAAGCGGCCAAGATGATTGAAGAATTGGATAAAAAATTGAGTAATAAATTAGATTCTTCCTTATCCGCCATCCGTTCCATTCTCGAAAACGACAGGGATGAAAAAATACAAAATGATTTGCCTTTGTACGAAACGGCGAAAGAAGAATGTATAAAAAAATTAAAACTCACAACAGATTTACTTTTAGAAAAGGCTGAAACGGATGACGATTACGCTTGTGTTGCAGGCCTTCTTTATTCCAACGTTGAAGAGAATCTCATTGATAAATTCAAGGTTCCCCACAAAGGCAAAAACTTTTACATGTCAGAAGAGGAATTCAACGAATTGAGTAAGGACATCACCTATGGTGGGCAACCTTTATTTAAAGATAGCTTTAAGTGCAAATACCTAAAATATCCCGCATTGAAGGGCAATTATGTCGAGATGCCTCTAGAAATCCGATTTATTAAAGCGGGTCTTGATACCAATGATGCTTGCCGAGCCGCAAAAGATTGGGCCTTAATCAATAAATTGAGACATCGATCGGAAGAAAACAACCGTTATCTTGATAAGACTTTGGCAATCATGAAAATGACTAAAAAAGAATTCTTAGGATACGTGTTAGATTCCTATAGGAAACTCGGATTATATACAAGAGATTAGTGGGAGAAGAATATGGCAAAGTATGTTCCTTCATTATCAAACAACAACAAATTAAAAGAGAGCTTCACAAAAAGTTTCAATTCTTTGCTTTATAAAGTGGAGAAAGGGAAAATCAACACCAATTTGGATAAAGAAAGCCTCAGGCCAATTGTTACGTCATTAAGAGATACACTGAATCATTTCGTTAGCACCTTGGGTACAGGAAAAGAAAATGTGGGTGGCATTGCAGAAAAAGCGGATGAATCCTTAAAAAATCTTGAAAAGAAATTCAATCAGGAACTGATATCGGAAGTGGAGGAGTCCTCTGATGAGTTGATTTACACCATAAAATCTTGGACCGACGTCTTAAACGGGAACGTTGAATTTAACCCAGAAGAATTTAAAACGGAGAAAACAAAATGGTCAAAAAGAAGGCTTTTGGCAAGGCTTGATGAACTGGAGAATATCAAAAATCAATTCATCGAAAACGAAAAAAACCTCGAAAAGGATATTGCCTTGCTTGAAAAAGGCTCCGCTGAGGTTGATTCTCTTATTCTCAAAGAAGATAACGAACGTAAGCTTAATGACCTTTACCGCAAAGTCACGGAAATTCATAGCAAAATAGATTTCTTGAACGTTAGAAAAAGCAACTATGACGCTTGTTCCAATCTCTTAGATCTTATTTATACCAACGCAAAAAGCGTCCTTTCCGCAAGCGACTTTAGCAACAGTGAGTTCAGCAAGGCAAAGGTCTTCTTAAATCTTGGAAAGCTAAAACAAGTTTTAAGCGAACCGGATAAAGCGATTGCCATTCTAAAAAGAATGGAAAAGGATATCAATGAAATTGCCGAGAGAACGAAAACCATTGATGCTAATGTTTTTGGAATGGATAAGAAAACAACGACAATTCGTAACGACGCCATGGTTTATAAAGAGGAGCTGATGCGTAAGAAAAGAGAACATGATTCCCTTGAAAATATGGACAAAAACAATCCTGCAGATGAGATAAAAAAGGAGACAAATAAAAATGGCATTCTTTAAAACAAAAGAAGAAAAACGCATTGAACAAGAAATGGCTAGAGAAGAGCAAATGCAAATTTTTTCCGATCAAATCAATGAACTAAAAAAGAAAAGAGAAGAATACGCAAACGTAGCTGCAGAAGCGGAAATGAATGGCGATACTGGCACATATGACGTTGCGGTTAACAATTTAATCGAACTCAATGACGTCATTTCCTCTTTGATACAAACAAAGGCGAACTTTGACATCATAAGCATTTCCAACAGCATAGCGGTTAACATGGCAATGGCCGTAAACGCTTTAAGCAATATGGCAAGTGGTTCCAATAAAATGCCCAACCTTCGTAAAATCCAAAAAGTTAACGTCAAAGTCGCTCGTTATATGAGACAAATCAAAATCTCAAACAAAGCCATGAGCAGCATGATGAATAAAACCAACCCTGCCAATAAGGTTAGAACGGCAGAAGAGATTGCTTCCATTAAGCCAATGATTGATGCGGCTAGAAGCAGAATTGCCCATCAAGAAGCTCCAGCAAATTCTTCATTAGACCTAAGCGCTGAGATTGAGCAAGCTAAAAAGAAAACGATGTAAGGCACCCTAGGATATCGGGATTTAAAATAACAATGACGAACTCAAACGCCCCTAAAATCGAAGCGTTCAAGAGCTATTATCAGCAAGCGAAAGAGGCTTATGCTGCCAATGATTTTGATTCTTCTAGAGAGTTATTTATCAAAGCGGCATCATTAGCAAATGAAATCTCCCTTCAAAGCGCATCTTATGATGTGAAAATGGAATTTCATGCTTTAGCCGATAAAATCTTGAAATTTTTAAAAAATGATTTTGGCAAAAACGTGATAAGCAACGTTCCTTCTGAACGCGATGAGGAAGATAAAACTTTTCTTGCGGAAAAAACAACGGAAGAAAACAAAATAACATTCAAGGATGTTGCAGGCCTTATCGATGTAAAAGAAGAAATTCTCTATAACGTCATTGAACCTTTGAAAAATCCAGAATTGGCAAAATCCTATAACATTAAGCCGGGAGCAAAAATCCTTTTATATGGTCCTCCGGGCACGGGCAAAACCTTTATTGCTAGGGCTATTGCTGGAGAAATCGATGCCCAGTTTTATTCCATCAATTGCCAAGATTTAATTTCAAAATATATGGGCGAAAGCTCGAAACAAATCGATATTTTATTCGAAGAGGCCGAGAAAAACAAAAAAGCCATCATCTTTTTCGACGAGTTTGATTCCATTGCCTCAAAAAGAGAGAATGACAATGGGTCAACAGATGCGGAAATGTCCCGTTTTGTCGCGACCTTCCTCACGAAAGTTGATGGGTTTAAGAAACCAAAAGATTGTGAAATGCTTTTGCTTATCGCTGCCACAAATAGGCCTTGGGCAATCGATTCTGCTATGCTGCGTGGTGGGAGATTCGATACCCTCATTTATGTTGGCCTTCCTGATTTTGACGCAAGAACTTTTTTAATCGAAAAAGAATTCAGAAACGTCCAATTAAAAGACTTCGACTCGAGATACTTGGCCGACAAACTAAACGGATATAGTGGTGCAGATATCGTCTCTTCCTGCCATAAAATAAAACAATTAGCTTATCGAAGAGCGATCAAATCAGGGGAATTTGAGGCAATCGATAAAGAAGAAGTTAACGAAATTCTTCATGAGTTAAGGTCTTCCGTCTCCGAGCACGATATCAAACGTTTTGAAAGTTTTAAAAAAGGAATCATCTAACAATCGTTCGTTTTTACTCATTTGCCAAGAACGGCTATCAACACATTAGAAAACCCTTCTTTCTTCTTTTGAATATTTGTGTTTCTAAACAAATAAGAAAAAAAGAAATATGAAGGAATCTTATTTTGGATTACTTCCTTATGGAGTAATACTGAGTGCAATTCAATGTTTGGTGTGTTTTTTGAATACAATCTAAGACCAAATGATAAATAATGCATTCAAAAAGGGAACAATAGGAAACGAACGTTAACTACAAGAGCTAATTCTAATGGCAAAAAGCATTTGAGGATTTTTATTCTTGGGTAGGTTAAGCTGCTGGCGTCGCTCTTAATATGTTTGTTAAAGCCGCTCTTCCTGAAGGGCGAATTCCTTTTGTCGTCAAATCGCAAAAGCTTAATTCCAAAGTGGAGAAAGCGATTCAAGAAGCGGATGAAATCGAAGATGGGCACATAAATCCAAAGCCTTTTAAAATTCCAAGTCTCTTTTTGAAAATGATGATAAATAATGAATCTTTTTAATGCGCCATCTATGAGCACCTTCATCTCATATGTTCTTTTCTTTTCCGATGGAATGGCTCAATTTTTAGTTCGTATGCAAACCATAAACGTCACCTCCTATCGAAACAAAAAATTAATAAGTGAGTTTTGTAAAAAACAATTGACACTTTAAGAAACTGGAATAATTTATCCGCATGAAAGGAGAAAAAAATGCATTTTCTAAGGGATAATTCTTCAGCAATTTCTCTTAAGAAAACCAATATTCTTTATGAAAAAAAGTCTCTTAATCCTGTCCATTAGCGCTTTAAGCTTGCTTGCTTCTTGTGGGAATGATGTGGTGAGTTCTTCCAACTCAATCGCTAGTGAAGAAGGCTCTTCCGTCACTTCCTCAGAATCGAAAGAAACTTATACGCGTCCTGAAGCACAGGAGAAAAGCATCATTTATCAAAAGAGAGCCCTTCCTGCTCTCAAAAGAGGGTCTTCTATCCAACTGGACGAATTCTTTGCGGTCGTTCCTGGAAAAAACGAAGACCAAAATGCGACTTCCTTCCAAGCCTATGTTGTAAAAGGAAGCGACGATCCCTATGTCGGATATCTTGATGGAGGGGATGGGGATAGCCTCAAACTCGTTCTTGCTAGACCTGGCACGGTTGTTTTAAACCTTCTTGCCAACGGAGTGTATAAAACCATTACCCTTGAGGTAGAGGAAAACAAAGAATGCCAAGACTTGATGAACGCTTTAGCAAACACGAAAAACAACTACACGGCCGTTCAAAGCAAATACGATGAAGACGGCAACAAACAAATCATTCAGCGTGTCTATCGTTCGGATAACTATATCTATGGGGATTCTTCTAAACAAGGATATCTTCTTTCCAAAAAGGACGACAACATCTATTCTTTCACTTTAGATAACGTGGATGCGGAAGACTCGAACCTTGCTGTCAATATGTCGCCGGCAGGGGATAAAGCAGACTATAATGGCACGTTCTTGTCTTTGGATACGCTTGCGGATTCATCTTATTGGCAATATAGCGTCCTTTTTGCGAAAAACGCCCAATTCAAGCGCTTCAAATACGCTTTTATCGCCTCTTCCTCTTTGACGAAGAGAATCTTCAAATCCTTATTTTTAATGTCTTCTAGCTACGGGGATTATTCTCCTTACCTGATTTTAGCCAGTTATCAAAATGACGAGATCTCTTTTCTCCCCGTTTTGGTGGATTCTTCTAACACGGGTCTCTCTTGTTTCTATGAATTCACCTTAACGGATGTCAATTCGACCAAAGTCAAAGCCGTGGAAGACTACGTTCTTGCTTATAAGGCGCCAACTCCAGCGGACGTCACCCAGATTATTTCTTCTATCAAATATATGAGCAATCTTCTAAATTATTCGTTGGATGCCCAACTTTCTTATATCGGCGCGGACGGAAAGAAACTAACCTCCAGAAGCCCATATATGAACGTCTTCAAAAATGGCGTTTCGGTCACGGGGGCAAGCGGAGTTCTTCCGAACTTAACGCGCTATGCCGGGAAGAAAGTCATTACCAAAGAAGCCTATTTCGGCGCTCGTTTTGGAGGATCGGAAGCCAGCGGATACCGCCAAGGCGGCCTTTGGAGCACGAATGATACCACCTATAACTATTATGAAACCTCCGAAGGGAGCGGGGTCTTTAAGGTAGAAAAAGAAACCTTAGAGAAAACCTCATCCAATGGCGAAGCAAAAAGATACCCAAATTGGTGGAGCTACGCCTTCATGCAACGCCATGTCATTGGCTTAAGCATTTCTTCTTCTTTGGTTTCTAACGCATATCCTACTTACGATGAAGAAACCAATACCTATCTCTTTACGGCTCAGACTTCCGCCGGAACAAGCTTAATCACATCCGTGATTGGCATGTGCTATCATTCGGATATCACCCAATATAGCAATCCGTTCATGTCTTATCTTTTGCCAAATTACGGAAAAATGAGCTGGTCTTTCACCTATTCGGATGAAGAAAGGACGACACTTACGGGAATGAATATCAAAGTGTCCGTCACGCTTCCAAAAGAGAACTTCCCTTCCTTTGACCAAGACTATACCTGGGTGATGGATTGCCAATATAGCAATATCGGCACCTCCTCCCTTGACCCTATTATCAGCACTCTGTCTGTGCCGGAAACCTTATAAGGAGAAAAAGAAAAATGAAAAAACAAAATCTCTTGTTGCTCTTATCTTCTTCCCTCCTTTTAGGAGCTTGCGGAGAGAATAAGGCGCCAGTTGCTTCAAGCGCGGAGGATTCTATCCCTTCTTCTGAGAGTGCCCTTACCCCAGATAGCGCAAAAATCATTGTGGATGAAATCCCTGAAGTGGAACAAGGAAAAACCATCGACCTCTCGGATTATGTCCACATAGAAAACGGGGATTCCTCCAAGAAATGGACTTATACCATCTTAGTGGATAACGCTCACGCTTCATTAGTTAGCGAAGTTTCCTCTGAGGCGCCTTCCGTGTTCGCTTCCACCAAGCTTCTTTGCCTAAGAAGCGGGCGTGTGAATTTCCGCATTGACTACGATGACGAAAGCGAATACGGCTATTTCGATATCACGGAGAATTTGGCTTTAAAAGATCTGACTGCCAAAATCGCCAAGCTTCAGCTTACTAATTACACCGTCAACAAAGCCTATGAGATGAACGAAAACTACGAACCCGTTAGCAAAGAGGGAGTCCCTGCTCTCTATCACAATGATAAGTATGTTTTTCTCCCTAACGATTATTATGGCATTGCCATTCATCAAGGGACGCGTCTTGGCTATTATTACCAAATCAATGGGGTGGAAGAGAAATATCAATCTTCTTTCCACGTGATGCCAAATGCCGATAAAATAGCAATTTCCGAGACAACTTTCAAAGAGACATATGGCAATCTAGGTTCCTATTTCACCGCGGATACGATGCGTTATTTCGCGATTGCTGGCGAACTTCTTGGAGAAGATTCCTCCTATTGTTTGGCTTATGAAACCGCGACGGAAAATCTTTTCAACGCCGCTTTGACTAACCTTGGCATGTCCTATAAGCATAAAGTCAATGAAAAAACCTATTACACCATTGCTATCGTTCCCAAGTTCGTGGATGAGAAACTCTGTTTCTATGGCATTTCCGCCAGCACCTCCGGATACGCTTTCCTGGAGGGGCCTTACGTTTTGAGCGATATCGGGACGACGAAAATTGAGGCGGTAGAAAACTGGATCAATTCGGATGTGGCCATGAATTATGCCAATAATGATGTCTTAACCGCTCGTTTAGACGGCATTAAGGGATATACTTCCTCTTTCAAAGGAGTCTATGAGGATTTGGATGGCAATCCGATTGAAGTTCCTGAATATTTCAAAGATTCCTTGCCAGAAATCCATGCCAGCATTGAATGGAACGACGATTATTTCCATTCCACTTGGATGAGCGCCATTGATGGAGGGGAAGAAGATAACGTTCTTCTTGAAAACTCCACATCAAGCGGCTCCCAAGTTGTCAACCGCTATGTCTTAGACGAGGAGGGGAAATACACGAAAAAAGAAGTCTTAGAACGCGATCCCACCTCCGGCTATATGATAGACGATTGGCAAAAAGGAGAGACTTTCTCCTATTATCTTCCAAGAAACGCTTTCCCGAATCTTTCCTGGAAATATTCCGCGGTTGAGGATTTGGGAGAGGACACGTATTTCCTCTCTGGCTTTAACGATACGATTGGAAAAAACACCATCCGTTATATGGCAGGAGGTCTATCCGCCTATAAATATTTCCAAGACAATGGCGCATTCGCCTATTATGCTGCTTACAGCATGATGAAAATCAACCTTGGAAAGAAACTAACGGACGATATCTCCGGGGATATCTATACCCGTTTGGTGAACCTTTCCACGGAGGAATACTACATTTATCACATCCAATTCGAGATTACTAAGATAAACGCGACCGTGATTTCTTCTCCGGTTGCCGCTAAATAAAGGAGACCAAGTTATGCAAAAGAACAAAACAAAGAAAACATTACTCTTATTCGCCAGCTCTTTTCTTCTCATGTCTTTAGCTAGCGCATGTCAGGAAAACACAACTGAAGTTTCTTCTTCAGAAGAGACTTCAAAAGCGGAAGAATCGCATGAAGCGACGGTTACAAAAGCCCTTCAAATCACCCAAGCCCCCAACAAAACGATTTTCAAAGTAGGGGAGGCGCTTGATTTGACTGGCATGGTCGTCAAACTTGTCACTTCAACCGATGGGGTTGAGGATGAAGGCATCACGCTAAGCGACTCTTCCTATACCCTTTCTGTTCCAGAAGGTAAGGTCTTCTCTCAGGAAGACATCACCAATGCTTTGGAAATCACAATCACCTATAACGATGACGCAACGGTTGCCGCAGCTAAATTAACGGTTGTTGTCAAAGATCTGTCTACTTTCGCCGTTCTTTTTAAAAATTATGATGGAACCACGCTATATTCAGTGACAGTTAAGGAGAATCGGGGAGTTACCTATGAAGGGGAATATCCCGCAAGGCCAACGGAGAATGGAATCTCTTATTTCTTTGACGGATGGTATGTTGAAGGAGATGAAAGCAAAACTCTAGTAGCCATCGATACATACGTCGTTACCAAAGATGTTACTTTCCTCGCCCATTACGTTGAAGGAAGCGATGAGGCAACCGATGGGACGTATGATTTTGTCGCCGTCGAGGGAAAGGGCTACTCTTGCGTAGGCTTCCATGATGGCATCGATATTCCAGAAGAGGTGGTCATCCCCGATATGATTAACAATCAGCCTGTCGTTGATATTGCCGCTTCTGCCTTTGAATACGAATCAACCCCCGTTTCTGTATCCATGGGTGACCATGTCGAAAACATCGGAGAAGAGGCTTTCTACGGCATGAAGGCAGTTAAATCCATCCATTTGAGCACCCGTTTAAAAACCATTGGAAAAGAAGCTTGTGCGGGCATGAAGTCCGTTACATCTTTGGAAGTTCCAGGGAGCCTTGAAGTCGTTAGCGAGAGTGCTTTCGAAGACATGGAATCTTGCTCAAGCCTCATTCTTCACGAAGGCATTAAGAGGATTTGCGCAAGCGCTTTCGACAGCATGCAAATCACCAAATTGGACATTCCTGATAGCGTCGTTCAAATCATCGGCACGAAAGGCAACTCCTTCCGTGAAGATGAAAACTCCTACGATGACTCCCCATTCCAATCTTGTGAGCTTTTGGTCGAAGTCCATATTGGCGCAGGACTAAAAGATATCAATGAAGGGGATTTTAACGCCAGTTTATCCAGTCTTCAAAGATGGACCGTTTCGAAAAAAAACCCATATTTCACCGCGGTCGATGGGATTCTCTATTCCAAGGATATGAAAACCCTTGTTTCCGTTCCAACCGAATGGTGCGTGGAGACCGAAGAAGGGGAGCCAGACCTTGAAAAAACAGAGACCTTCACGGTTAAAGACGGTGTGGAAACGATTGGTTACCGCGCCTTCGTATCGAGCTACAACTCCAGCAAATATATCAAGAAAATCGTGATTGGCAAAGACGTTAAGACCATCCAGGGCGAAGCCTTTAAAGCAAGAAAGGCCTGTGAATTTGATTGGAGTCAAAACACAGTCTTGGAATATATCGGCTATAAAGCCTTCAACTATTCGGAGTTGAGCGAGGCCATCTTGCCTGAATCCGTTACTTTCGTTGGCGATGAAGCCTTTTCAAGCTGCACCAAACTCGTAAACGTCCGTTTAGGAAGAGCGATGACGTATTTTGGAGATGATATGTTCAAAAACTCAAAGAAAGTCGTTGTCTCTTTCCCAGAGGATGCCGATTATCATATCGTAGGGGAAATGATCTATAACAAAGCCGTCACAAAAGCCCTTTATTTTAACGGAACCAAGAACGCTCCAAAGATTACGGATGTCGTCATCCCTTCGACGGTCACGGAGATTGCGGACGGTTTCTTAAAGAACGTCAAGATTACTTCCCTTACTTTGAATGAGGGCCTCCAAAAGATTGGCGCCAATGCATTCTATTCGACGAAAATCACTTCCCTTACGCTTCCTAGCACGGTAAAGGAGGTGGGCGCTTCCGCATTCCAAGGCAACTCTTATATAACCTCCCTTTCTTTAAACGACACCTTAACGAAGGTTGGCGAAAAAGCCTTCTATGGCTTAAGCAAGGCCGCAATAAAGAAAATCACCATTCCTGCGGATGCTGTCGTTGGCGCTTCCGCTTTCGCGGGACTCTCTCTTCTTGAAGAGGCCGATTTCCAAGCGAAGGTATTGCCGAACGCTCTTTTCCAAAGATGCGGCAAATTATCAAAAGTCACTTTAAGCAATGAAATAACGACCATACCGGAAGATTGCTTTGCCGGAACCTCTTCTTTGAAAGAAATCAACCTTCCAACGGCTTTAACGACCATTGAAACGGATGCCTTCGATGGGAACGGCGGCCTAACAAGTTTAACCCTGCCTTCTACCTTAACGACTTTAGCGGATGGCGCGCTTGAAGAAATGACGGCCTTAAAGAGCATCGAAGTGCCAGCAAGCGTTACGAAATTCGGCACGGATATGTTTAGTGGATGCTCTGCTTTGAATAGCGCCATCTTGCATAACCCTCTGACTTCCTTGCCAGATAGCACGTTCTATGAATGCGAGGCATTGAAAGAGGTCATTTTCCCTGAAGGTCTCACGGAAATTGGAGAACGTGCTTTCTATGGCTCAGGGATGGAGAGCGTCACCTTGCCTAATACCGTCACGACGATGGGTGATGATGTTTTTGCGAATTCCAAGAGTTTGACTAGCTTCGTCGGAAACGGCGTAATAAGCGTCGGTTCAAGCGCTTTTGAGAACTGTTCCTCTTTAACAAGCGCCAGTTTCTCTCCGGAATTGTCGGTGATAGCCTCTTCCATGTTCAATGGTTGCTCTTCTTTAAAAGAGTTCGCTCTTTCCGAGAAGATCACGATGGTTGGCTATTGTGGCTTCCAAGGAACCGGTATTGAAAGCTTCGTTCTTCCTGCCAACGCTACCTTTGATAGGGCCGATTCTTCTGCGTTGCTGAAGAATTGCACTTCCTTAAAAACGGCTCAATTGAATAATCGTGTCGCAACTTTGGGATCGTCTTTCTTCGAGGGGGACAAAGTTTTGACGACGGTTACGGGATTAAGCGGGGTAACGAATATAGAAAGCAACGTGTTTAGCGGCTGCTCTCTCTTGACCTCTTTAGATCTGGATTTGAGCAAGATCTCCGCTATTGGATCGAGCGCCTTCTTGAATTGCACCTCCCTAACGACCGCCTATATTCCAACCAATGCGGCTTATACCGAAATTCTTAGAAGCACTTTTGAGGGCGCGACAGGCTTGACGAGCGTCACGATTCCTGAAAATGTCACCTCATTGGAGGGAAAAGCGTTCAAGAATTGCTCTAAACTCACAACGGTTACCATTGAAGGGGGAGACCTCCAAATCGATAGCACGTGGTCTTCTTATGGCGCTTTCGTCGGGACGGCTTTGACGACTTTGAATTGGAAAAAAGGCACTCTTGCTAAAGCCAAAGAAATCCTAACCAACGCCAAAACAGGCTTATCAAAGGGAAATGTTGTCCATGTCGTTTGCGAGGATGGCGAGGCAGATGTAACCATTGCTTAAGGGGGCAAATATATGAAAAAATCTATTCTTTTGCTCTTATCAAGTTTCCTTCTCCTTTCCTCTTGCGGGGGTGAAGAAACCTCTAGCAAAGCGAACGGAGCCATTGTTACTTTCAACCCACTTCGTGAGGGAGTTTCCTCCCTCCAAGTGGAAGTTGGCGAGGATAAGAAAGTCGCCTCCAGCGACGAAATAACCGCTCTCACTAGCAACTATAAGTACCATTCTTTCGTCAACTGGTTTAAAACAGAGGAATCCGCCAAAGCTTTAGACGCTGGGGAGAATAATGAGAATATCTTTCATTTCGAAGATACGGTTACTTCCTCAATGACCCTCTATGCGGGATACGAGGTCAGTTTTATCGACCAAGGGGTGAGCAATAAGATCGATCTTACTCTTGGCGTTTATCAAAAACTCGGTTATTCGCCATTGCCTCTTCTAGAAGAGACCCCTTATGAGGACATAGAGAAAGAAACCTATTCTTTTAAAGCGGTGGATGTGAAGGAGGATTCATTAGATAAAGCGGGATCTCTTCTAACTGAAAACGGCTTTGTTTCTCAAGGGAACGGTCTTTATTTAGATAAGTTAGGCCGTTATTTCGTTTCTCTTTCTTATGCGAATAACGAACTCAAATACACCTTATCCTTTAATGATGAAGAAGGAAAATTCCCGTCGAATGCGTTAGGAACCCTTTCGAGCGCTTTAGATGCTTCGCTTTATTTGACGGATGCGGGGTTCACGCTTGCGAAAAACGAAAAGGATCAAGATCTCAGCAAGAAGTTCATCGTCACTCAAAAGAGGGGCCAAATCATTAGAGGCCTTACTTCCGATGTGAAGGTGCTTTGCTACACCCCAAAAGACGGAGATGAAGATGCCGCTCAATCCTTCGGGAATTATCTAAAAAGCCTTGGATACACTCTTGCTTCGAGCACATCTCTTCTGTATGTTGACCCATTTATGAGCAGCATTGTCACCGTTTCTACCGTTGGCAAGATGAGTTTGATGCTGGACTCTTCGTTAAAGGAGGCAGGCGTTAAAGAAGGAATGGTCATGGCTTCTTTCTATAGCGGGTATAAAACCAGTTTAAGCAGAGAAGAACTCGCTAAAGACTATGAGAGCATAACCAGTGTCGCCTATCCTGATTCTTTCCCTGATTTCGCAAAGATTGGCAAAGCCTATTCTTTGATAAACGGATATTCCTCAGGGGAAAATGTCGGCCCGGGGTTTGTTGTTTCCGCTTGCAATAAAATTGCCTTCGACGAACTACTGAATGAGCTTTATGAACAAGGATATTCTTATTCCAAATCGACAGGAAGCTACTATTGGACGTTTACGCTTTCTTCTCCAACAGGAGAGCATATCATGCAATTCTCCTATTACGATTCCACGAAGATCAAAGGGCTGATGAGCGATATTTGCAAAGTGGTGATCATTCGCGCAAAGAGCGCTTACGAAAAACTAGAAGAATGGCTTGCAAAGCAAAATGTCGGTGGCGGAAGCCTTACTTCGCTCCCTTCTCTTCCGAATAAGAAGGTGACCGGAAATAAGAATTCTTCTCTCCCTTACATCTTCACGCTCACAGGAAGCGATGCTACAGAAGAAGACATGACAACCTACGAAGCAAGCCTTATCAAAGCGGGCTTCATCAAAGGCGAAGAAAAGGATGGCTATCATTATTACGACACGAAAGATGGATATTATAAGGTTGCGGTGTATTTCGATGAAACCCACGCGATTTTATACGCTTTCATCTATTATCAATGTTATAACTACACCGCAAGAACGGTTTCGGCCATACTTTCAGAGGCGAAAACCCGTTTGGGAGTGGATTCCCTTTCTATCCCAGGACTTGCTTCATGGCTTGGTGAAAACGAAAAGGAACACACGACCATGAGCATGTACGATGGCACTTACCAGCGTTATCTTATCTATGGGGATGATACCAGCCAAGAAGAGGCAACCTCTCAAAAGAATGCCCTCTTAGCTAAAATCGATGAGGATTCTAGCACGTGGACGAAGGTGGGAACGAACTCTTCCGGCACTATCTTCTACCAAAATGCGGATGGAGTGGTTATTTACGTCCAGGTAGGAAAACATGCAAACGATAACGAAGAAACTGTCTACTATCTTTATCTGGGTATGTATAAATAACCGAATTTTCTAGGAGCTTGCTTCGAGGGCAAGCTCTTTTTTTGATTCGTCTAAGTTAGCCAAAAAAGGGATAACATCCCAAAGATTGAGGAAGTCGAATGAATTCCATTCTTCCCTTCTCCATGATTTTTCAAGCGTTGGCTCTAAAGAAAGGACAGCCATGGAACAGCCTGATTTAATAGCGCAATTCCATCGGCTATTTCAAGAAGGAATATCTTTGTGCCATAGTTATCCAATGTCTTATTTTGTTGGGTGAAAAATATGCCACCCATCCTTTTGCCTTTTTAAAAAGAGCTCCGAAGAGCTCATTTTAGAAGATCAGTAACCGCTTGGACGGCGTTTTTCAAATCTGCGCCTTTGTATTCTTCTATCTTTCCTTCATCGATTAACGATGTCAGTTTGGGATCGATTCCTAAACGGTCAAGAAGAGACACATCCATGTTCTTCAACAAGTCTTGGACATTGTCTTTTCCGAAAAGAGGGATTTCTTCCCCGCAATGAGGGCATTTGACATAGGCCATATTTTCAACAACGCCGAGAATCTTCACGTTCATCATCTTTGCCATCTTGATGGACTTCGTGACGACCTCGGAAACCAAATCTTGAGGGGAAGTCACGATGATGATTCCGTCAATCGGCAATTGCTGGAAGACGGTAAGGGGAACATCTCCGGTTCCCGGCGGCATATCGATCAATAAGAATTCTTTTTCACCATAAACCACTTCGGTGAACATCTGGGCAACCAAAGAGGAAATCAAAGAACCTCTCCAAACGATAGGGGTCGTTGGATCGTCTAAAAGATTATTCGAGCTAATCAATGTTAGCCCACGTGCGGTTTTTGCAGGGAATATGCCTTCTTTGTCCCCCATGCAAGTATAGTTATCTTCCCCAAAGGTTTTGGCGATCGATGGCCCAGTGACATCCGCGTCCATAATGGAAACCGTGTGGCCTTCATTCATCAAAGATACGGCCAATAAGGAAGTCACGAAGGATTTTCCAACCCCGCCTTTTCCCGAGACCACGGCGACGATTTTCTTAAAAGAAGAATCTTTGTGGGGCTTTAATTTTGCCCTACGGATTCTAGGGTCATATTTTGCGTCATTCTCTTCCATATATTTTCCTCGTTAAGATTATAGTAAAAAGAAGATTTGTTTGCTAATGATACGTCTCTAGGATAAGAAGCATTGCTATGAAAAGCCTTTCTAAGGCAAGTGGCTCTCTCTTACGTTATAATAAAACCATGACTTGGGAAAATGTTGGTAATTTAGCACTTGATACGCTCTTTGACTCATTGAATGTTCTTGTCGTTGCTTTTATTTTGTATTTTATTCTTTCCTTTTTGGAAAATAAGATTGCTCATCTTTTGGAAAGCAAGAAACAGATAGCCCCTTTTTTCGGCTCTCTTGCGGGCGCTATCCCTCAATGCGGGATTTCTGTTGTTGGGGCCGATCTCTATTCCAAAGGGCATTTGACGATTGGAACGTTGATTGCCATTTTCATCGCTTGTTCCGATGAGGCTCTGCCGATTCTTTTCGGCAATTGGCAAGGGAAGTGGTATGTTGGCTTCCTTGTCGTTGGTATTAAGATCGTTTTCGGCGCTTTGGTGGGTTTCCTCGTTGATTTGTTTGCTTTGAAAAACCGCAAGAGCGTCGAAAAGCACCTCGAGCATTGTGAGGGGGAAATGACTATTCATATTGGGTGTTGCCACCATCCAATCGAAGAGGAGAAAAACGAAAGCCCGTGGCTTGAGCATCTTCTTCACCCTTTGGTGCATTCTCTTAAAATCTTTGCTTATTCTTATGTGATTTCTTTTTTGTTCGGTCTTTTGATTCTTGGTGTGGGTGAAGAGAATATTTCTTCTTTTTTAAGCCAAAATTATTATCTTTCCCCTTTGTTTTCCGCTTTGATTGGCTTGATTCCAAATTGCGCCGCATCGGTTATTATTTCAAATCTCTATTTGGATGGTTTCTTGCCTTTTGGCGCTCTTTTAGCGGGATTAAGCGCTTCAGCCGGATTAGGCCCCATCTATCTTTTCAAGGATAAGAAACATATCGGCAAAGCGTTTGTCGTTCTTGGGCTCTCTTTCCTTTTTGCGTTGATATTGGGCTATTCCTTTATTTGGGCTAGTATTTAGATATGCCATATTTCGGAACGAGAAAAGATAAGGGATTTAAGCCTTATCGAAGAAGAAAAGGGATGAATCAGACGGGTGAGGATTATGATATGCTTCACGAAAATGAGACGGATCCTGAAGCAGGAAAAGACGGTTCTTATAAATATAAAGATCATGAGGATGGTGCATGAAGATGGAAGAGAATGAAGCAAGGCTATTTTATAAAAACAAAATCACGAAGGCTTTTTATTTGCTCTCCTATATCTTTTTAGGCATTTTCGGCTTCCTTTTCATCATTCTTTCCGGAATTGGGCTTATCGTGGAAAATGGCTCCCCCTCCGTTCCTTATTTATATGTCACCCTTGGGTTTGGCGGCCTTTCTTTGATTGTCGCGATTGTCGTTCTTTGCTTTGCTTTCATCCATAATGATGATGGTTTTAGCTATCTTCGGTTGAATGTCGTTTCCGGAATGAAGCTTTTTCTCCGCCTTTTTAATACGCTTGGCTCCTTCGTTATGCTGTTGGGCTCTTTTTTAGGGAAAATAGGCTTTGACGTTGGAAATGAGCCTTGGGGGAATTTCTTGAAAGTCTCCGCGATTGTTTTGCTTGTTATCGAGGGAACGATGTCTCTTTACTCCCTATGGAAATTCGCTTGGAGAAAAGAAAATCCGGAAAGGTATGCGCCCGGCTTGATCAAAAGCGCGCTTCCTTCCAAGAGGGAAACAGAACGCCCCAAAAAGAAAGAAAAGAAAGAAAAAGATGTGAAAAAAGAGGAAAAGACTTCCTCTTCGCCTTTGAAAGATAAAGAAAACGAGGTCATCGATAATCCGGAGATAAAGCAAATCGAAAAGAAATGATCACTGAATTGCCTTTGGATCGATGTGGAAAATTTTCAGAGCGTTGGAGCACATCAAATGCTCCTTTTCTTTTTTCGTAAGATGGAGGGAATTACGGAAGTATTCTTGATAGATGGGATTTTCTAAGGTGTCTGCCCCATCGATTGGGTTATCCGTTCCGAAGCATATGCGGTCTATCCCGATATGGCGCAGGACTTTCTTTGCGTCTTTGCCTTTTACCCAGGCGGTGTCCGCAAAGACGTTTGGGTTCTCCTTTAATACGCTCATGGCTTCTTTTTTGTCGTTTGCGCAAAGCTGCAAATGGGCGGCTATAAAAGAAATCGAAGGGTATTCTTTTGCGATTTTCCCCACTTCAACGATGGAGGAATACTCGTCTTTTGCCGTATGCACGAGCAAAGGAAGGCCTAATTTCTCAATATAATCAAGATAAGGCTTCATCCTTGGATCGGTGATTTGGAGTTTGCTTTCGAAGGGATGAAATTTGAAACCATGGATGAATTCTAGATTGTTTTCGATCAATTTTTCAAAAGCAGGGGATAATTTCTCCGTATGGGGGTTGATCCAAACGAGGACACCGATTTTCTTAGGATGCCTTTTCGCAAAATCGAGGCATTCTTTCAAACCGGCTCTTTGCGTGATTTTCCGAATGGGGTATCTTTCTTCCAAGGAAGGGAATTCGCTGCAATCGCAATGGCTTACGAGAGCGTAGTCAATATGGTATTCCTCCATGCTTGAAAGAAGATTCTTCTTACAAAGGGAAACGCTTGGCCAAGATGCTAAATGGGCATGGATATCAACGATCATTTGCCATCACCTCTTTTATTTTATCAAGAAGGACTTGGACCTCTTTCTCATCTAAACCATCATTTGACGAATTCAAATAGATATAGTCGGCCAGATAACGGCCTTTTTCGACGTATTTTTGATGCATGGGTTTGACGGTGGTTAAATATTGCTCAATGACAGAGCGGGGCGTTCTCCCTCTTTCTTCGCTGTCGCGGAGGATTCTGCGGGCAAGGCGGATATCGGCATCGCAATCGACATAGATGCAATAATCGAAGAAACTTTTCGGATTTGGCAAAGTGTAGATAAGAACGCCATCGACAAAGACGAGTTTCGAGGGCTTTATCAATGCGAAAGTCCCTTCTTTTCTTAAATGAAGAGCGAAATCATAAATGGGTACGTGAATTTCCTTCCCCTCACGAATCAATCGGAGATGTTTTTTGAAAAGCTCCTCATCAAGAATGGAGGGATCATCGAAATTAAGCTCGCAACGTTTCTCGAATGGCATTTCAGGAAAAGATTTGTAATAGGAATCATAGGAGAAAAAAGAGGCTAGCGGAAATTCTTTCAAAAGACGTTTAACAAGGGTGGTTTTGCCACTTCCAGATCCTCCACCAAGAGCAATCATCGTTACTTTTTCGTTCTTGCGTTCCATAATTTGTTTGTTTCCTTTTTGTTTTCTTCTTGTTAAGTGGGCCATATCGAGTAAAATAGTTAGGCGCTTTGGGGTGTAGCCAAGTGGTAAGGCATCGGACTCTGAATCCGAGATACACTGGTCCGATCCCAGTCACCCCAGCCAAAACGTGAATAAAGGTCAGCCGAGCTGACCTTTTCTTTATGCTTTGACGATGGCTTTGACAATCTCGATCATCTGATTGAAATCATGGACGGAGAGATATTCAAAACGCCCATGATGATTGTAGGAACCAGTTCCTAAATTCGGGGTTGGACAACCCAAGAAAGAGAATGTCGCCCCGTCTGTTCCTCCCCTGACAGGCAGAGAAACGGGCTCGATCCCTAAGGAATGAAACACTTTTCTTGCATGTGTAACGGCACGTGGGTCTTTATCTAAGATCTCTTTCATGTTGCGGTAATCGTCATGAATCTCTAGGCCAATCTTAGCATTGGGATATTTCTTGTCCAAGAACTCTTTGGCGATCACGAATTCATATTTCTGCTTCGTGAGCAAATCCCTGTCATGGTTACGGATGATGTAATGAAGATGGGCTTCGGTTGCGTCTCCTTCGAAAGAGAGAATGTGATTGAAACCATCATACCCATCGGTGTATTCAGGCTTTTCATTAACATCTAAAAGAGAATCGAATTCTTCGGCCAGACGGATGGCGTTGATCATCTTGCCTTTTGCCTCTCCCGGATGGATTCCAACCCCATAGAAAGACAAATCCGCATGGGAAGCGTTGAAATTATCGATATCGATATGAGTCGGATAATCCCCATCTATGGTATAAGCGAATTCCGCGCCAAATTTTTTGAGGTTGAAATGCTCGGGCCCGCGTCCGATTTCCTCATCGGGAGTGAAAAGCACGGCAATCGGATGATGTTTCACCTCAGGATGCTTCACATAAAAAGCAAGCACAGACATGATAATGGCAATGCCAGCCTTGTCATCTCCACCTAATAAAGTATCGCCTGAGGTCGTAACAAGGCTGTCTCCAATATGATTTAAGAGCTCGGGGAAGTCTTTTGGCGAGAGGGTGTATTCGTTATTCAAAGCGATGTCTTTGCCGTCATAATTTTCATGGATTTGTGGCTTTACGTTATTTCCAGAACATTCCAAAGCGGTGTCCATATGGGAATTCAAACCGATTGTTGGAAGGTTTTTCTCTCCATCTAGATGCGCATAAAGACGCCCATATTCATCCAATTCATTGGGAATGCCTAATTCATCAAGCTCTTTCATAAGCTGATGAGCTAAATTCAATTCCTTCAGCGCGCTAGGGGTACTACTTGATGTATCGTCTGACTGCGTGTCGATTTTAACATAAGTGAGAAATCTCGCTAAATTCTCATCGATTTTCATAAACAAACCTCATTTCCGTGGATATTCTACCCTTAAAGGGATACTCTAACAACGTATGTTATTGAAAATAAAAATAGTTTAGAAGACAATAAGTAAGCTAACACTAACTATGAAAGGACAAAACCATGGAAGAAAAACAAATCGGCGCATTAAATCAAATGCGCACCGAAGAAATTCGTAATGAATACGATAAGGACAAGACAAACCTCCTAATGCGGCACGCTTTAGCAAGAAACTCTATCTCAAATGTGATATTTGACAGTTCCTCCTTAAAAGAGGTGGACGGCAAGTTTTCCATCGATATCAAAACTTTGCCCGTAGCCAATCAAAAGCAATCTGGCCGTTGCTGGATTTTTGCCGGATTGAATGTTCTAAGAGAAATCATCGCCAAGAAATGCGGCTTAGACAATTTTGAGCTATCTCAAAACTATATTTCTTTATACGATAAAATCGAAAAGGCGAATTTTGCCTTAGAGAGTCTCCTCCAATTAGCCAAAAGAGACCATGATGACAGAGAATTTGCATATATTCTCCAAGAGCCCCTTTCGGATGGAGGACAATGGGATATGTTTGTGAACCTCGTTAAGAAGTATGGCGTTATGCCTAAAGCGGCTTTCCCTGAAACTTATCAATCGGAAGGCACGAGAGAATCAGACGCAATCGTTAATGACGTGATCAGAAATTTTGCGGCTAAAGCCCATCTTCTTTTGACCGCCGGAAAAGAAAAGGAAGCGAGAGAGCTAAAAGAAAGGACGATTGAAAAAATCTATTTTTTCTTTTTGAATTGCTTTGGCCTTCCTCCAAAGATTTTCGATTTTGAATACCGCAACAAAGAAGGCTACCACGTTGAGAGGAATCTCACGCCAAAAGTGTTCTTTGAAAAATATATCGGGAACAAAATTGATGACTACCAGTCTCTAATACATTCTCCAACCATCGATAAGCCTTATTTGAGAAACTACACGATTGATTATCTAGGAAACGTTATCGAGGGAAAGAGGATCAACCATTTAAATTTGCCGATGGAGCGCATCAAAGAAATCATCGTTCAGCAATTATCCGACAATGAGGTGGTATGGTTTGGAAGCGACGTTTCTTTTTACCGCGATAGAAATACTCCAGCTTGGAATGATAAGGCGTTTGACTATATGAATTCTTTTGGCTTTGATATTCAGTTTGATAAGGCCGAAATGCTTGATTTTAAAGCCTCAGCGATGAACCATGCCATGGTTTTAACTGGCGTGAATCTTGTCGATGGTATTCCGACGAAATGGAAAATCGAGAACAGTTGGGGAGCGGATAATGGGGATAAAGGCTATTATGTCATGAGTTCTTCCTTTTTCGATCATTTCGCCTATCAGGCGGTTGTTTTGAAAAAATATCTCACGAAAGAGGAACTAGAAGCTTCGTCGAAAGAGCCCGTCCATTTGCATCCATGGGATCCGATGGGGACTTTAGCGGACTAAAAATCGAAGTGGACGATTAAAAGGCGGATGGCATGAATAGAAAACGGCACAAAATGCCGTTTTTTGTTTTAGATCCCGATAAAAAGAAAATGCGCCCGTCTCTTTTGAATTCTTATCCTAAAAAACTTTTAAAACAAAGGAAAAATGACTAAACAATAAACAAATTAAAAAACATGAAATGGAAGAACGTCAGTTTATTTGAATTGACTAAATAATGCAACGACAATCTGAAGAGGAATCCCAATCAAAAGGATATAAAAAATGTTTTGCTTATAATAATAATAGAAGTGGATGGCGACCGAAAGAAGCAGGCCCCATATAAAAATAGATAAGAGAATCCACAAGGCTAAATTCTTTCCATAGAAGCGAAAATCCAAAACACCATCAATCAAACCGATGGCAGGGATTATGTAAAGAAAAACAATCCAATTAGGATTCGAATCGGTAAACAAAGAATTAATAAAGACGGCAACGGCGACGAAAAGTATGAAAGTGGCTGCCATGGCCATGATAACGACTTTGTTTGTCATGTTTTTGTCTTTTTGCTTATTCCCGGTTATCCTTTTACAACCATCTTTTGTGACAATTGCATCTAACGAGACACCATAAAAAGAAGAAAGCTGCATCAATTTATCAACTGTTGGAATAGCTTTTCCTAATTCCCATTTCGAAACCAATTTATCTGAATAGCCAATTTTCTCGGCCAGTTCTTGTTGGGTTAGGTGCCTTTCCTTTCTTAAAGAAATCAAATTTTCAGCTACAATGCTCGCTAATTCATCCATAAAAGTAGTCTAAAACAAGTTCAAAATGGTTACAAATGATTATTTTTCGCAAAGACAAAAATACCTTAGAAAAAGGTAATAAAAAACGTTGATAAATATGGTAAAAAGTAATTTTTCATTTTCCATTTTTTTATTTAAATGCATTTTAGAATCGAATTCTATTATGAAAAATACATACTGTAGAATTCATCAAATATAAGAGGCGAAAAAACCGATAAATACAAACAAAAACAATATCTACGAATCGTAGAATAGGTATCTACTATTTATAAATAGGCCAGTAGGGTGCCTTGAAAATGCAAGGCTTTAAAATTTATGTGTCCTGGCGGATAGTTTATGGATCAGTTAAAAGAAAATGAAGCTGAAATAAGTGAGAAAAACAAACTCACGTCCATTCCTTCTTTAGAAGAGGCAGACGTTTCTAGCGCTGCTTCATCGGAAAAAGAAAACAAAAAAAGGAAAAGCGCTTGGTTCCAAAAGAAAAATGTTCTTTTTTGGGGTGTTGGCGGAACCATTTCCCTTGCCTTGGGTATTGGCGCAGGCTTTGTTTTAGGAACGGTTTTTAATGCTGGTGGAATCGGCGATTATAACAACGTTAATGCTTCGTTGTATGCGGTTGACTATGACGAATTGATAAAGAAATACTACTCTGTTAAATCTCTCGATTATTCGAAGGAATTCACCCCATGCGAAATGGCGAATTTATCTCTAGGGCTCATGTATAAATCAGATTCATGGAAGGCCCAGGGCTATGGGAAAACCTCCTTTAACGTCTTTGGAGTTTCGGGTGATCAGCAAATTCGCTCGACTTTCATGAAGGTGGGGGATGAATATTTCGAAGAGTCTCTTTCCAAGTCCGATCTTGTCCAAGCTGCTTGGAGAATGTATGAAAAATATGATTCTGGCGACAATTCTGTAGTGAAACGTTATCCGGGTAAGGTGAGTAAAGATGTCTATGATTCGCATTTTAATGAAGCGGAAATGGTTGAATACAGCAGGGAAGATTATAAAACCCTGTCCGGAAGATATCTTGATGGCGTTCCTTGCATCTATTTAATTTCGGATAAATGCTTAAGCAAAGACGATCAGGAAGTCACTTCGAATATTCCAACAAAAGTCGAAAAAACTTCAAGCGGGTACACAATTGAAATCGAGCTTGACCCGAAAATCACCGTCAAAAACTATGTCGTTCAAATGCAAGCGACCGCCGATCTGGCTGGTCCGCCATCCTTTAAATTCGTTCATCTTACATTCAAAACCGATGCAAAGCTGAATTTGATATCGATGAGCAATTATGAAAAGTATTACGCCAAGACCTCAAGTGGGGCTGGCTCTAATATGACGGCAAAAATCACAACTTATTTCGAAACAAATGGCGATTTCTCTATTCCAAGAATAGACGAACAAACAAAATATGATGCCTCAAAAGAAAATTAAATCGAAAAGGAGATTCTTATGAAAAAACAATTTATCTCAAAATTCTTCGAAAGGAGAAGCGTGCGCGCTGCTTTGGTTTTTTCTTTGGTCGCAGGAGTTTCCGGAACGATTACTTATTTTGCATACCCAAATCTTGTAAAAGGCGATGCCGGAGGAGACTCTTCTTTCGATGATGGTGGCGATAGCTATCAAGAAAGTTCAGTGGATAAATTTGCCTCCAAACTTACGGAAACAACGGGGATTGACGGCAATTTGAATTTCAGCGTTGCTTTCCCTGACAAAGATGACGATCCCACAACGATGAATGTCATTAGCGTCAAAGATGCGGAATTAATGCTTTCCATGCCTTCTACCAAAAGCATTGGCTTCGATTTCAGAGGAAGCCTTAATTACAACGATTGGAACTCCGAAAACATCGAAAAAGCGAGCACGCATATTAATTTTGTTGATGGGAATGCCTACATTGATTTTTGGGGTGGGAAAGTTGCTTATTTAGATGCGGAATACAAAGATTTAATCGGGGAATTACTCAGCATTTTTAGCGATTCCGTCGTAAAGGTTCCGGATCAATTTTATGACTTTTTGGACAAAATCCTTGGAAACAGCGGCTCCGATGAAACAAATGATCCTGCTGAAGAAGGAACGGCTTCTTCTACAGAGGAAGGCGGCTCTTCTTTGGCAGACACTTCCATGAATTGGACTTTGATCGATGACGGGTCGCAAAGTAAGGAATATAAATTAGATTTAGGCATTTCCGATATGACCGTCACCCTCAATCTTTGGAGCGACGCTAATTATAACCTGACTCGCGTTCTCGCTGAGAACCTTACTTTTGGCGATATGACTATGAATCTTGATTTCAAAACCAATGTCAACGATAACGAGTTAGAAAACATTCGTGCCATGATTCCCGCGGACGCAAAGAGTTACATCTCCCTTTATCAATTAAACGGAATCATCCAGAAAGTTGGCTCGGCCATTGCGAAAGAGCGTTTTGGTTTAGATATGGATCTTACTATCAGCCACACGGCGGAAAACGTTCATGAAAACATCGAAATTAATCTTGATGGCAATCTTGATTTTTGTGAAAAGAACTTCACGGCCGGCCTCGAATTGTTGAACAAAGACGACAAGACTTATTCTCAAAAACTCGATTTGGCCTATATTGACGCAAAAGCAAAAGAAGACGCGACTGCTTATTTGAATTACAACGATGTCGCAAAAGTGTCCATGAATCTTTTGACAATGGAAGCTCTTCTATCAAGAATGCAAAAGGATGGAAATAGCGAAAACAGTCAAGACCTGTCTTATTTGGCAAAGGTTTTTGACTTTGTTTTCGATAGTGAAGTGGTGAAAGCCGTTCAAAAAGGGCGTTATGAAATTATTGCTGACGAAATCGAAAAGATTAATGTTTCTGCCAATAAAGTCACTTTAGGCTTAAAGCTTGATAAACTGGGATTTGGCTCTTCTTCGAGAATCGACATTGTTTTCGATGGGAAAAAGGACGCCCCGATTTCCGAAATCTCCTTGTCTGGCATTCAAGCTAAAAATTTTGCTTTGGATGGCACGATTAAAGTGAATACTTACTTCTACCAAGAAATGGATACCCAGGGGTTTTACCGTATGGACCATTTGCCGGACGTCTTTGACCAAGTGAGCGGTTTGCTTTCTTCTAAGCAAGCGACCTTCGGCTTAGATGGCTCTGTTTTGGATTCCAATCAACATGGAATCCGCATCAATGGCGAAACGAGTTTTGACGCTCATCTCAAAACTGGAACTGGCTCCATCATGCTCTCTCAAATAAATTCCAGCTACACAAAGAACCATCTCTTTACTTTGGACGTTGATAAGAAACAGGCTTTCTTCAATTACAACGATAATGACAAAAAAGAGGAATATGCCGGATTGAATGGCTCCATCACTCTTTCTAGCATTTCCGATCTAATCGATTTCGTTAAGGGGCTTACTGGTGAGGCGGCCTTTAAAAAACGCTTCGGGGGAATTTTCTCTTCTTTGCAACAAGATGCCGCAACAGGAATTCTCAACGACGTCCTTGCGGGACAATACGCCAGTTTGCTTTCCGCTAAGATTTTAAAATCCTGCCATCTTTCTTCTAACCAAGCTGAATTGGTTATCAATGGCGATTTATTCGCTCTTGAAAGCGATCTTGATATCGTTATCGCTTTTGCTGATGCAAGCAAAGCTCAAACAAGCGAGGATGAAGTAGCTAGCAATGAAATCGTTCGGAACATCGAATCCATTTCTTTGAAGGACTTCATCGCTTCTGGACAAACAATAAATCTCACTCTTACTTTGAAAAAATACAACAGCATCCTCTCTACTTTGGATAAAAATGCTTCGTATACCGATTTCTCCGGTGTCACCGATCTAGCGGAATATATGCTTAATACCGCAACAAGGCTTGAAACCTATCACTTGAAGAGCAGTGTTTCCGTTATCCTTTGGACGGCCGATATCATAACCCTTGATGCCGATTTATACATTTCCATTCAAGAAGATGGGACGAAGATCTATGGGAAGTTAAGCAACATCCCTCTCATTCCAGCTGTCAATAACGACACATGGCTATTTGGACATCATGGCGATGACGCTTCTTTCTACCGCAGTGTTGATTTCTATTATGATGGGGCTAATGTCTATGCTCATGGAGTTAACCCATTTGGCGTCTTTGAGGCTGAAAACGAAGATGGCACGAAACAATCCTACGATTTAACAGAAGTTCAGGACTACAAATACGATATGTCTTACTTCAAGAAGTCGGATAACATCCTTCGCTTCCTATTAAAAGATGTCATCAATATGCAAGATCGACTCTTGAAAAAAGTAAGCACCAATGGTATTTCCCTTCCTGAAAATCGGTCCGCCCTCGCAACCGAGAAGCTCTTTAAAACCTTCTCCTTTGATAAGGAAAACATCACTTGGGATGTTACCCTCGATTTAGGTGGCCTTTTGGGAAACGATTTCTTAAAGGACTTAGAATTGAGCATTACAGGCACAAAAGACAAATACCTTAAAGGGATGGATATGGCCTTAACCATTTTTGCGGGCGTTAAGATTCAATTTTTGGCTGATATCTCTTTGGAAAGTATTGCTCAAAATAGTTTCCCGACAGACGCTTTCAATAGTTATATTTCCGCCCATAAGAATGATGCCGTAAGTGCAAAATAAGCGACCCATATATGAATCTACCAAATTTTAAAATCAAAAACTTTTGCAAAAAAGGGATTCTGATCCCTCTTTTTAGCGTCGTTTTGACTCTTGGAAGTTTGGGAAATAGAACACAAAAGGAAACGGAAAAAACGTCGGAAGAGGAAATTCCCATCGTTTCCCTTCTTCCAGAAGGAAAAACCAAAGAAGAGAAATTTCGCGACTCTTTAAAGAAAACAACAGGAGTGGAAGGCCAACTTAACCTTTCTTTGAAAATAAGAGATAGAGGAGCTTCCGATTCCTATTCTTTCGTTGAAACCAAAAACGCTTCGTTGCGTCTTTCTCGTCCCGATCAAAATACTTTCGGCTTTGATTTAAATGCCGACATTTCTTATAACGATGTTTCGAAAGGCGTCCATATAAATTATGCGGATGAGGTCGCCTATATGAATCTCGCTGGCCTGACTTATAAGTATTCCGACACGACTTACAAGAGTTTCGTTGGCAAAATCATCTCCATATTCGGGGTAGACATAATAAAGGTTCCGGATTCTGTCTATGATTTTATGGACATCCTTTTTAAGAAAGACTCCAATGAAACGGAGATTGCTTTTGAAGAAGAAAAATCTTCCTCCCCATATGCTTATAGAATCGATTTAGGGAATCGCAATTTCATTCATCTTGAAGAAGATTCAAATTACAATCTCTCAAAAATATACGCTAATGAATTGACGTTTGGCGAATCCATTCTTTCCTTTTGTTTCGATACTACGAGGAATGATGATGAATTGACCGTTATTAAAAGCTTAAAACCATCGAATGAGGCTTCTTATAAAGAAGTGTACGATTCATTGGATTTAGTTAGGAAAATACACGATTTAGTGAAATCGCCGAAATTCGATGTCTCTTTGAAAGGGACTCTTCATCATGAGGTTGAAGAAAATAATCATCACACCGCTTCAGAAGAGGATATTTCTTTAAACTCCAACCTTTCCTTCGATATCCCCTCTAAGATTTATGCGGGAGAAATAACCGCATTCCCAGATGGTTTAAAAGAAACGCCAAACCGCATTTCTTTTCTCACTCGTCAAGAAGAGGAGCAAAAAACCTACCTAAATTACAACGATGTCATGAAAATCGGCCTCTCCGATTCCATGCTAAACGATTTCCTTGGTCGCGTGAAAGCGGACTTTGGAACGGGCTTCGATCTTCTTGACAAAGTCCTCTCTTTGCTTGATGAGAATTTCCTTTCGTCGTTTAGAAAAGGGCGCTATGAATCTTTCTTAGGAATGATAAACTCCCTTACAAACGAAGACAATATGCTTAAAGTTTCTCTTCATTTAGGGGGTTTTGGTTTAGGAGACGATTCTAGATTGGATTTGGAGATTAATGCGAATGGAAACCTCGCGACCATTTCTATGGACAATGTCGGCCTTCAAGGATTCACTTTCGAAGACACAACGATTACCATAACCGATTATCACGCGCCTTCTTTTAATACGGAAGGATATTATTTCGTTGACAAGATACCGGATATTTACAGTCAAATGTATAACATTTATTCTGCTCCGAAGTTCCATCTTGCCTTAGAGGGAAGCTACACCGATTCCAACGGCGTTGGGCTTTCGGAGATTAAAGGAGAGGCGAATCTTTTAGGGCACTCCAGCAAAGATGCCCTTTATACGTTTGATGGCGGCTATCTGGATTTGAAACTCTCCCAGCAAATCGGCATCAATAACAGCGATGGCTCATTCTCTAAATTCGGCGATAAAAAGAACCATCACATATCTTTGGATTTAGAAAAACTTGAGACGGCCTATTTCCATTACTACGATGAGGACCTTTTGGCTGGAAAAAACAAAGAAGTGGGCACCTATGGAAAAATGTCCATCGGTCCGTTTGAAGACATCGTCGACATCGTGAAAAGCATTTATAAATCGAATGATCCACGGTTCAGCAAATGGTTCCAAGTCATTGCAGGAGCGGCTTCATCGAACGTCATCGACGCTTTAAAAACAGGAAGATATTCTCCTTTGCTTGGAACGAATCTCGTTGTTTCCTCCTCTTTTGCCACCGATTCTTCGAAAATCGTCCTTTCGGGAAAAGCCTTCGGGTTCAACGATGAAAAGAACAACAACGATTTCTCCATCTCCTTGCAATACGAAAACAACAAGGTAAAGACCCTTTCTCTGGAAAACCTTGTGATTGGGGAGAAAACGCTCAATTTGTCCATTACTTTAAGCGAATACGATCCAAGCAAGACCTCTATTGTGGATCGCGCTTCCGTCAAGATGGACTTCACGGGCCTTGCTCCGTTGATTTCCGATTTATATAACACCGCGAATTTAAAAACTTACCATTTAACAGCGCAAGATATTGGCTTAAATATCAAGGTTTTAAGCTTCATCAAAGTTAAATTAGACTTGGATTTCCATATTTTTGTTGATGGGAATATCGTTAAAGTCTATGGAAAAATCAATACTCCTATCAGCTTTTTGTACACGGAGGATTTCGAAGCTTTCTATTCTTACCGTAATTGCATTTTCTATTTCGATGATATAGATCCAAACACAGGAAAAGCTTACGAAAATAACTCGGGATACGCTTATTTAAGCTATGGTTTGGCCAAAAACAAAACGACTTTCTCCGAAGAAACAAAAGGGGGCCATTATAGATACTATTCGTCTTATTTCCAGGATACGGAAAGCATTCTCCATTTCCTTTTCCGCGATATCATCGATATAAAGACCAGTTATTATAAAAAAATCGTCAATGCGATTAACAAAGAAGACACAACGGGCAAAGCGATTAACTATGAAAAACTGATTAGCTCTTTTTCCTATGACGAATCAAACAGAGAATGGAATGTGGGCATTGCCATCGAAGTTCTTTTAAATAACGATACCTTGAAGGATATGAAAGTGAAGATCGCATCCGCTTATTCCAACGCCAATAATTGTTATATTCTTAGCCAGTTTGATATTTCGTTGACCCTTGCTTCTATTATCGATATGAGCGGAACCGTTAAGAATATTGACCTTGATAAAAAAGACAATTGGTCTGAGGTTAATGACCTTTATGCGAGCTATATTCAAGCCCATCTTAACGATCAGGTCGATTATCCAAGCGGCTATGTAGCCTAATTTGTCTTTAATTTCATTGAAATTAATAAAAAAGTCTTTTAAATATTACTTGGAGGTAAAAAGTATGAAGTCTTCAAAATTAATAATATTGCCTCTCCTCAGCGCATCTTTTCTTTTGACTTCTTGCCTTGAGCAACAAAAGCCTTCCGAGGATTCAAAAGAATCTTCTCAAGGTAATGAAGTTTCTTCCGAAAATAGCAAGGAAACAAGCAATTCAACGCCGGATGTCCCTCATTCCGCGGATGGAAATTTCGCCATTCTCAAAGGAACGATGGAAAAGATGGCGGATGCAAATGGCTTTAAGACGGAAATCACTCCTTTTAATGCGACCCTTGGTGGCATTCGTTATATTCGAAATGACGATGACAGTGTCAAAACATCCAATTGGGATGTTCGTTTGAAAGCGTCCAATATCATCGAAACATCAACCCATACGGGGAATGCCTCGAACGCAGATAATATCAACCAATCCATTAAAGTAAACGACGCTTCTTTATCAAAGGCCAAATACGGACTTGGGTATCTCCTTTCCGATGAAGAATCAAGCGCGAATACCATCAACAGCCTCATTTCCCGTTTCGGAAAGGATATGTATGCCAACGCCTACTATGCCGGTGAAGCCTATCCAGATCGCCTTTATTACGATTTTGATGACACAGAAGGCAAAATGTCTGCCGCCGGTTCTTTGCTTAAGGTAGCCACTCCCTTCATCCTTTCCGCTTTGGATGATGCCGGATATTCCGTCTATAAGAATGACAACCCAAAGAATGGGGCGACCTATGAGATTCAAACCAAAGCCTATCTTTCTTTGGCGCAAGAAGATACTTCCGTAACCGCCCAATCTCTTAACGAAGCAGAAACGAATCCTCCTCTCGTTGGCGATGAATGGGAAGAAATCTTAATTGGCTTCTTAGATGCGATGAATGATGAATTCTCAGATAATATCATTTCATCTAAAACCGGCGATAAATACACCCTCACGATTGATTTTAGCGGAGAGGACATCCAAAACGCCATCCAAGATTTTTTAGATTCCTTAGATAAGGGCTGGTCATACACGATCAATCTTCCATCAGAGGGGGATAAGACAAACCAAATCGTCATCACCAAGGATGAACTTCAAGCCATTTCCGACAAATTGAAGAATGCGGCTCATTTGGAGAATTTCCATTATGAGCTTACCTATAACGATAAGGTTCTTATCGATGGCGCTCTCCATTTTGATGTGACCATCGACCAATCGATTTATAAAGACGCATTCGATGAAAAAAAGAACGATCCCGATTACGACGAGACCAAAGACGGCACGATGATTGGCTTAACGGAGATCAAACTCGATCAAAAGATGAATTACTCCATCTATCAACTTGGCTTAGATGACATGGATCAAGAGGTTTTGAAGAAACATCTTTGGTCCTACGCCGGGCTTCCTTCCAAAGAAGATTTATCTAACTCAAGCGTTTATCCCGAACAAACGCTTCCACCCAAAAAAGAATCGACTTTGAATTAAGAATAAGCGGCCTCTATGGGCCGCTTTTCGTTTGCCTCTTGCCATAACGAAAATAGCTCAAAGGACCATTGCGTGAATCCATTTGGGCGTGGCTTTGATACGCCTTCAAGAGACTCTATTGCCAACGAGGGCGCTATGTGGATGAGGGATATTGGACCTTTTACGTGTTTCTTCATGGTCAGGAGTCTTTTGAGGGCGGTGAAACTAGGACACAAATTTTCACTAGGATGGATATGTCTGTTTCTTCGACGGCGCCTTTGATGAGAAACATAACATGCGAACCAACATTAGAAGACAAAAGACAATGAATGTAGTAAGAAGAGTTACGAGAATGCCCTTTCTTCTGATGGGAATAGCTTAGAAAACGGCGAAGAAAATCGCTTGGATGCATCAGCGAAACGGCCCATAGAAAAAAAGCGCCCCGTTTGGGACGCCGTTTGTTTCTCCAATAGAAAGGATTATAACTTTCTGTTGTAGTATTCGATGATTTGAGCTTCGTTGATTTCTTTTGGAAGTTCGTTTCTTTCTGGAAGACGAGCGAAGGTTCCTTGGAATTTCTCAGCGTCAATGGTCACATAAGCAGGGGTGGCTGGTTTTCCCTCCACGGATGCTTTAACGACTGCAAGAGGGGATTCCTCTTTGAAGCCAATCACATCTCCAACATTGCAAAGGTAAGAAGCGATATCAACTTTCTTGCCATTGACGGTGACGTGACCATGGTTCACTAATTGACGAGCAGCGGCTCTTGTGCGAGCAAAGCCCATACGATAGACGAGGTTGTCAAGACGGCTTTCCAAGATACGGAAGAAGGCAAGACCGGTAACGGTTGTCTTGTCAGCCTTGGCGATAATGAAGAGACGGCGGAACTGTCTCTCGTTCATGCCATAGAGTTCTTTTAATTTTTGTTTTTCGACCAACTGAGCGCCATATTCGGATGGCTTTCTCTTACGATCTTGGCCATGTTGTCCAGGGCCGTATGCTCTCTTTTTGAGTTCATCGCCAGTTTCGAGAACGCTAAAACCAAGACGACGGGATTTCTTCCATTTGGATCCAGTAAATTTAGACATATTGATGTCTCCTTTCTTTGCGTTAACAAAGTATAGAGGGCTTTTCCCATTTCCCGGGTGTTATCTCTATTCGGTACCGTTAGCTGGTCTTACTTGTTTTTGAGATAACGTCAGACGGAAACGTAGAAGCCTGCTAGCCTTCACGCACGAAATATTCTAGATTCAGGAAAACACATCGTCAAGGAAAAACATCTCGGTTTCGTCTTTCTTTTTCTATTTCTTTTTAAGCGCGCGTGGGCACAAGCGTGTTATATTATTAAAGATTGGAGGATTCCCCATGCCAAAACCTATTTTGATTATAGTCATCGTTCTCTCTTGCATTGCCGCTATCGGGATTGCTTTGCTTTTATATTTCACGATCATTTCCCGAGGAGTTTTAAAGAAACAAACCCGTGATATTATCGGTACATTCGAAAGAGAACACGCCATTCTTTTTGGCGATATCCAACGTTATGTCTCTCGTTTGAAAGCCATTTCTGAATTGAATTTGCTTTATGTTGATCAATTTACCAAATGGCAAATGAAATTCAAGGATGTCCGCGATGGGAGTGATGCGAATGCCCAGGGAATCGTAAATTCCTTAAACGACGCTTTGGAGGCTAGGCATTGGGCCGAATTAAAGGGATTTATTCCAAAAGCCAAAAAGGATATACAGGAATATGCCAACAACGTCGAGCAATTAAAAAGCGATTTGGAAGGCGTTTTTAAAATTGAGGATGAAGTGGTTTCTCTTTCTTTGCAAGAAAAAGAAAAGTACCGTACCATCAAACAAAAATTCTTTAATGAGCAAGATGATCTTTCCCTTGTCGCAGATTCGATGAATTCTCTTTTCAAAATGATCGACAACGATATCTTGAGAGCCGACGAGCAGAAAGAAAAGGCCTGTTACCAAGAGGCAAAGGACATCTATATGAATCGCGTGGACGATCTTTTGAACAAAATCGATCTCCTTTTGGGAAATCTCCAAAAGACCTGCTTGGAATTGACGACCGTTCTGCCAGATAAAATCTCCTCTTTGAGAAACCGTTACCAACAAATGGTCGCCAATGGCTACCCATTGAATCACATCCTTCCTTCTCGCGAAATTGACGCCATGGACGAAAGCCTTCAAAAAATGGTCGAGAACGTCAAGGTGCTGAACAATAACGGCATTAGCAAAAACATCGAATCTATGCGCAATCGCATTGATACTTATAACGAGCAATTCGATAAGGAAGAACAAGCCAGAAAAATCTTTGAAAACCAATATGAGGGCGTTTACCGCGAAGAGAACCAAATTCATCAGAATTTCGTCAATCTCTCCAATAGTTTAGACACGATCAAAACCTACTATCTGCTAGGAGCGGAAGATTTGGAAAAATTCAAAGAAATCAGCCAAAGCATCAACAGCGTTTCCTCTTCCAAAACGCTTTTGGATAATTACGTTCATTCCAATTCCGCTCAGCTTTTCACCGTTCTTGTCGAAAAAATGAATTCTCTCAACGAAATGGTTCAAAAAGCCAAAAGCGAACTCAATTCTTTTGAAAATTATCTGCATTCTTTGAAAGAGGACTCCCAAGAGGCGTCTAACCTTATTCGTGACTATTTCAACAAAACGCGCGATAAAGAAAGCGAGCTCCGCCTTTTAAACGTTGATGTTTTGAATAAGCGTTATGCTCCTCGCTTCCAAGAGATCTATTCGATCATCGATGCTTTGTATGCCGATTTGATGAAAATGCCAATCAACGTCAAAAAAGTTCAAAGTGAGATGGCAGACTTAAAATCCAAAGGCGATTCTTTGCTAGCGGATGTCGAAACGACGAAAAGCGACCTTCAAAACGCAGAGAAATCCATCCTCAACGCCAACCGTTACCGAAATGATGATACCGCCACCGATCAGCTCGTTTCCCAAGCTGAGGCGATGTTTGCCAACACTTCTTATAAAGAGGCTTATAACGCTTTAAAAGACGTGCATGGGATAGAATAAAGGAAAAAGAATGATTTATTTTGATAATGCCGCGACAACAAGGCCGTCCCTTGCTGTTTTAGATTGTTTTGAAAAAGAAAGCGAGCGATGTTTTGCCAACCCTTCCTCTCCTCACGCCTTTGGAAGAGAGGCTAGCCGCAAATTGGAGAACGCCCGTCTTTCTATCTTGAAAAGTCTTTCTCTTCCTAATGATTATCGCGTTTTATTCACTAGCGGCGCCTCCGAAAGCAACAATCTTGCCATTAAAGGAATCGCCAAAGAATATTTTCATAGAGGCAAAAGAATCATTACCACTCAAGTGGAGCATGCTAGTGTTTTAGAAGCGTTCCGCTCTTTAGAAAAAGAGGGTTTCGAAGTAATTTTTCTTCCTACGAAAAAGGATGGAACAGTCGATCCTGAAACCTTGAAAGAGAACATGAATAAAGAGACGACTCTCGTTTCGATTATGGCGACCAATAACGAAACGGGATCCAATAACGACATTCTCGCTCTTTCGAATGTCGTCCATTCCTTCCCGAAGGCTTTCTTTCATGTTGACGTCACCCAAGCCATCGGAAAAAGAGATCTTCCTTACTCCTCCATTGATTTATTCTCCTTTTCCGGACATAAAATTCATGGTTTAAAAGGCACAGGGGCTCTTGTTTTGAAGAAAAAGATTACTCTTTTACGGCAAATAGATGGCGGCGATCAAGAATATTTCTTCCGGGCCGGAACGGATAATCTTCCAGGGGATGAGAGCCTTGCTTTGGCCTTAGATGAGGTTACAAAAAAGCTTGAGGAAAATATCGCTCACGCTAAGGAGATTTCTTCTTTTCTTCGTTTAGAGCTTGAAAAAAACGATGAAATTTTGATGAATTCCCCCCTTGAGGGGAGCCCATTCATTCTTAATTTTTCCTTGAAAAGAAAGAAAGCCTCCGTTGTTACGGAAGCCCTTTCCCACGAAGGGATCTATGTTTCGAGCGTCTCGGCTTGCAATAGCAAAGGAGAGCCAATCTCCTATGTTCTTGAAGCAATGGGCTTTCCCAAAGAAAGAGCCATGAATTCCATCCGCCTCTCTTTCTCTCAGGAAAATACCTTAGAGGAAGCAAAAATCTTCTTAAACGCCCTCCAAAGCATCCTAGAAAGGACAATCAATCGATGAACTACGACCATATCATGATTCATTATGGCGAATTAAGCACCAAAGGAAATAACAAACGCGCCTTCATTAAAGAGCTAGCCAAAAACATTCGTCACGCTTTAAAAGGATATTCCCGCTTGGAATATCACGCCGATCACGACCATACTTATATCACCTTAAACGGCGAAGACCCAAAGCCTATCATTTCTCTTTTGGAAGAAGTCTCCGGGATTCAAAAGATTTCCCTTGTCTACAAAAGCGAGAAAGATTTTGACACATTAGCCAAAAACGCTTTAGGGCTCATTCAAAACGAAGAAGGGAAAACCTTTAAAGTCATCGCGAAACGCATTGACAAAACCTATCCGAAACATTCTTTTGACATTTCTTGCGATTTAGGCGGATTTATTCTTAAAAACACCGATTTAAGCGTCGACGTCCATCATCCTGACATTTCTCTCCATGTTGAGATCCGTGCCGAAGCGGCCTATCTTTACGCCCATTCCTACTTAGGCGCCGGAGGCTATCCTCTTGGCATGAACGGGAAAGTGATGATGCTTTTGTCGGGTGGCATCGATTCCCCGGTTGCAGCCTACCTTCTTCTAAGGAGAGGAATCCGTATCGAATGCATTCATTTCGCTGCCCCGCCTTATACCTCCGATGCGGTATTGGATAAACTAAAAGACATCCTTGCCAAGCTGAATGTTTACCAAGAGGATATTCGTTTGAACATCGTTCCTTTCACAAAACTTCAGCTTGCCATCTATCAAAATGTCGAAGAGCCTTATTGCATTACCATCATGCGGAGAATGATGTTCCGCATCGCCGATAGATTGGCAAAATCCCATCATTGTCTGGGTCTTGCGACAGGAGAATCCGTGGGTCAGGTCGCCTCACAGACTCTTGATAGCATGATCGCCATCAATGATGTGACAAACTATCCGGTTCTTCGTCCTTTGGCGGTAGTGGATAAGCTTAGCAGCATTCAGATGGCCGAAAAGATCGGGACTTATGAGATTTCCGTCCGCCCTTTTGAAGATTGCTGCACCATCTTTAAGCCAAAACGCCCAAAAACCAAACCCAAGATTTCCGAATGCGAATATTACGAAAATCATTTCGAATGGCAAAGCTTGCTTGATGAGGCGCTTAAAAACGTTTCCGTCATCATCGTTAAAGATGGCGTCTCCACTTTCTATGAGCGTGATGATATGCAAGATAATGCCGAAGAAAAGAAGAAAAAGGCCGGATAATCGGCCTTTTTAAATAAAAAGCGTTCCATAAGGGAACGCTTGGCATTTTAAGAAAGTTTATTTCTCCAAAGCTTTCTTGGCGATATCGCAGAGATTGGCGAATCCGGTTGCATCATTGATGGCCATTTCGCTTAACATCTTTCTGTTGAGTCCGCCGTTTTCCTTAGAAAGAACACCGGCTTTCGTTAAGCCGTTGATGAACTTAGAATAGGAAATGCCATTGATACGGCAGCCAGCGTTGATACGCTTAATCCAAAGCTTACGGAAATCGCTCTTACGATCGCGGCGGGATGCATAAGCATAGTTATATCCGTGGAGAACTTGTTCTTTGGCGGTCTTGAAGAGAAGGTGCTTAGAACCAAAATAACCTTCCGCTTTCTTTAAAATCTTCTTACGACGTGCGCGGGTTGCGACACTACCTTTAACTCTTGCCATAGTTGCTTATTCTCCTTCCTTATTTAGAAACCCATTCCTTGACCGTCTTTTCATCCTTCTTGTGGAGATAATAAGCGGTTGCGAGATGCTTTCTTTGCTTTCTCGTCTTACGTGGGGCTAAATGACCCATTCCAGCGTGGTGGACTTTAACTTTTCCGGTACCGGTGAATTTGACACGCTTCGCCATGGTACGGCTTGTCTTCATTTTTGGCATGAATGTTTCTCCTTTATTTTTTCTTAATCGGCATGAGGATTTCCTTATACCATTTTCCTTCCCAGTATGGGGCTTTTTCGACCGATGCGACATCCGCGCAGACTTCATTGAATTTCTTCATGACATCTTCGCCAATTTCGGTATGGGTCATTTGCCTTCCACGGAAGACAACGCAAACTTCAACGCGGTCGCCTTTTTCAAAGAACTCACGTCCTTTGCGGGCTTTGGTTTCCAAATCGTGTTGACCAATCTGAGGGGTGAGCTGAATCTGTTTGAGCTCTTGGACTTTTTGGTTCTTCTTCTTTAGCTTGTCTTGTTTTTGCTTTTCGAAGCGAACCTTTCCATAGTTGCAGATGCGGCAGACAGGCGGAACGGCCGTTGGTGCCACACAATAGAGATCAAGTTGGTAACTCATCGCCAAGCTATTGGCTTCGCGAGAAGACATAACTCCAAGTTGCTCTCCTTCAGGACCGATTACGCGAACTTGCGGATAACGCACGTTCTCATTGATTGGATCGCGTCTTTTATCTGGACGTCGATTGTTATTGTTGTTGTAAGGTATAATTTCTTCCTCCTTCAAGTAATAAAATAGCGTGGGCAATTTCCACGCACGCATACCATTTTCTGTAGCGGTAGGGCCGATTTCCTTAGGAAGTCCGGCGAGTTCGTGGGAACTGCTTTCTACTTTATCAACGTTCATTATTATCCCCTTTTTTTCTTTTACTTTCAAGGGCATTTTCACAAAAAAAGCAAACTTTTTCGTTGTTATGGAAGAAAAGGTAACAAAAAAATAGGATGCATATCGAATAAATGGAAAATAAATCGTTTTCAAAAGAGAATGAATCTTTCTCTATGCCACATCCCAAAAACCGTACGGAATTTGCAATTTTTTTGAAAATTATAGATAATATTGGCTAAGGGGTAAAAAAATTGGCTTCACAATACGCTATCTATGACACCTTAATCGACGACATCACGATGCTTTCGGATGGAACGGGGCTTACAGGTCTTATTTTTGGCGCTGTCGATCCTATCGATTCTGTGAATGAGGAAAACGTCCTCCTTTACGACTCTATTTGCGAATTGAATCAGTATTTTTTCGGCCAAAGAAAGAAATTCGATATCAAACTCGTTTATACTGGTTCTCCATTCGAAATGAAGTTGTTTGATTATATTCGTACCATTCCTTATGGCGAAACAAGGAGTTTCGAAGAGGTGGCTCTCGCAATCGGGGAACCAAATTCCTCAAAAGCCGTTGCCAATGCTTTAGCGCATAACCCCATTCCTATCTTTATTCCCGATCATCGAGTAGTTGGGAAAGATGGTTCTTTGAACCCTTCTTGCTCTTGCCTAGAGCTAAGGAAATTCTTTCTTGACCTTGAGAAGAAGTATCGCGATAAATAATCTTTAAAAAAACAAAAAAGTTCCGATTGCTCGGAACTTTTTCTTTACCTAAAATTAATATCTCGCTTTGGTGTCAATCGACTTTTTTATAATCTTCTTGAATTCATCTAAGCTGACGGTGATTTGCTTTTCGTTTCCAAAGACACGATAGGTGACGGTGCGATCTTTCACTTCGTTATCTCCAACAACCAAGGTAAATGGAATCTTGTTCACTTGAGAATTGCGCAAACGATAACCTAACTTATCTTCCGAATCATCCACTTTGACACGGACACCCATATCAAACAATTCTTTTTCGACCTCATGGGCATATTCCCCATGATGGAGATTAGAAACAGGAAGAATGTTCGCTTGAACTGGTGCCAACCAAGTAGGGAAAGCCCCACCATAGTTTTCGATGATGATGCCCAAGAATCTTTCTATCGATCCGAAGACCACACGATGAAGCATGACAGGCTCTTTCTTCTCGCCATCTTTATCCACGTAAGTGCAACCAAAACGATGAGGAAGGTTCAAATCAAGCTGAATGGTGCCGCATTGCCAAGTACGGCCCATGGAATCGCGAAGCTTGAAATCAAGTTTCGGCCCATAGAAAGCGCCATCCCCAGGGTTGATGGAATATTCATGTCCGGAATCGAGGCAAGCTTGCGCAAGGGCTTTTTCAGCCTTATCCCAGAATTCAGGAGTGCCGATATAGGAATCAGGTCTGGTTGAAAGAACGATTTTATAGGTTAAGCCGAAGACATCATAAACTTCATCGAAGAGCTTCATGATGTTCTTTACTTCATCCTCGATTTGGTCGGGTCTAACGAAGATATGCGTATCATCCTGCGTAAAGGCACGAACACGGAAGAGACCGTTTAAAGCGCCAGAGGCTTCATGACGATGGACGTGTCCCAATTCGGCAAAACGCAAAGGCAAATCACGATAAGAGCGAATGCTGGATTGATAAGAAAGGATGGCGCCTGGGCAGTTCATTGGCTTAATAGCGAAATCTTTGCCATCGATTTTTGTCGTATACATGTTCTCTTTATAGTGATCCCAGTGTCCGGAAATCTCCCACAATTCGCGAGAAAGAATCGTAGGGGTCTCGATTTCGAGATAACCGTAACGACGATGGACTTGACGCCAATATTCAAGCAAGGCGTTCTTGACAATCATGCCATTCGGCAAGAAGAAAGGGAAACCCGGACCGTAATCGGAAATGAAGAATAATCCCAGATCACGCCCTAATTTGCGGTGATCGTTCGCCTTTCTTCTTTCTAGAATGTCGAGGTGTTCTTTTAACTCTTCTTCGCTCCACCAAGAAGTGCCGTAGATTCTGGTTAATTGCTTATTTTTCGAATCGCCTCTCCAATAAGCGCCAGCGACAGAAAGAAGCTTGAAATGCTTAATCAATCCGGTGCTTGGAAGATGCGGCCCACGGCAGAAATCGGTGAAATCGCCTTGGGTATAGCAAGATAGTTTTTCGTTTTCGTGCTCAGCGATCAATTCCAATTTATAAGGATTGTCATGGAAAATCTTGCGAGCTTCAGCGGCATCTAAATCTTGGCGGATGAAGGCGTTATTCTCTTTCGCGCATTTCTTCATCTCGGCTTCTATGGCAGGGAAATCCGCTTCGGTGATGGTTCTCTCGCCGAAGTCTACGTCGTAATAGAATCCTTCTTCGATGGCTGGGCCAAATCCAAATTTGCAATCTGGATAGAGATGCTTCAAAGCTTGGGCCATTAAGTGAGAAGTGGAGTGATTTAAAATCTCAAATGCTTCTGGGGTTCCGATCTTTACGAAAGAAACCTTATCTCCGTCTTTTAATTCACTTCTCATATCGGAGATTTTCCCATTGATGAAAAGAGCGATATCTTCTTTTTTGCCCTCATTGTCAACGAGTTTGGCGAGATCGAAGCCGTTCATTTTACCTTGGCACTCAACCTCTTTGTCTTGATAAATGATTTTCATATTTATCCTTTTTCTCTTTCCGGGCGAAAAATAAAAACGCCCTAATTGAAGGACGCTTCCGCGTGGTACCACCTTGCTTCATTTGCTAGGCAAATGCACTCTCCCGCTGTAACGTAGCTTGGCTTCGCCTGACTCATCGCCAGGAGCTCAGGAGTGGTACTTCGTATGCCTATAGGCATTTAAGCATGTCTCCGTCAACGCGCTTACATTCTATGTTAATTGTGGGATAATGCAAGAGAAAAATTAAAACTTCCTTTTTGATAAGGATGCCTATTGAGCGCCCTAAAGGAATCCATCGCCAATAGTTTTCCACTCGGCCTTTATAAACGAAACACGATATAACTTATTTGCGGGCGTTGCCAAAGGAGAGGCGAGGCCGAAAAGCTTTGGGCTTTAGAAAAGACAACCAAAACATATTTCAATTCGAAGCGAACGCCTTTTATTGAAACTTGTTTCTTTGGGATCACGCCTGATTTTCACGACACGCTAAATGCGTTTTGAACCAGTTTAAAAGTATCTCGTCGTTTTCCCTATCGCAAAAATCGGGATATTCAGAAACGATATATTGCAAAAGAAAAAAGCCCGCCATTGGCGAGCTTTTGGAAGATTTGAATCAGTCGATATCTGAAATTACGGGAGTGGTGACAATGCGCATGAAGTTGGTTTTTCCAGCACCCGTAGGAGTTCCCCCTGCGATGATGATGCGGCTTCCTTCTTTGACGCCAAGGTCTCTTGCGATCTTAAGGGCGATGGCTTCCATTTCTTCGATGAAGTCAGGCATCGTGGTGGAGATTAAATGAGCATAAACACCCCATAGCCAGCCACTTTCTAAGGCAACCTTACGATTGTTGGTGATGGAGATGATTGGACAGCATGGACGAGCTTTGGAAATGCGTTTCGTGCTCTTCCCTGTTTGGGTGAAATTGAAAATCAATTGAGCGTTGATAAGCAAAGCGGTATTGGCGATGGAATTGGCGATAGCGTCATTAACCGTATGATCGGAGCAATCGTAGGCTTCTTTTGCCATATTCTCATAGGGGAGCTCGCTTTCCATAGCGCGAGCGATAGAAGCTTGCATGGAAACGGCTTCGACTGGATATTGCCCGGAAGCGGATTCTCCTGAAAGCATGACGCAATCGCTAGATTCATCGATAGCGGTTGCGACGTCTGAGACTTCGGCGCGGGTTGGACGTGGATGGGTGGTCATCGAATCAAGCATCTGAGTGGCGGTGATAACCGGTTTGCCAGCTTGGCGACAAAGCTTGATGATACGACGTTGGACGAGCGGTACTTGCTCTGGTGGGATTTCATCTCCCAAATCTCCTCTTGCCACCATAACGCCATCGGCTTCTTTGACGATATCTTCGATCTTTCTCACGCCTTCTGGGTTTTCGATTTTAGCGAAGATCGGTATATTCGGATTGCCGTATTTGGCAAGGATTTTACGCATATCGCGGATATCCTCAGGACGGCGGACGAAGGAGGCGAAAATCGCATCGACGTCATTTTCGACGCCGAACTTCAGATCTTTTTCATCTTGCTCAGAGATAAACGGAATAGACAAATCATCATCGGGAATGTTCATGCCTTTTTGATCGGAAATCCAGTGGTTGTTTTGGGCTTCCACGACAAGTTCGCGGTTCTTTTCGTCTTTTTCGATCACTTTCAAAAGAAGATTTCCGTCATCGACGAGAATGGTGTGGCCGATGGCGACATCATCATACAATCCCGCATAGGAACAGGTGAATTTCTCAGCTGTGCCAAGAACTTTCTCTGCGGTGATACGAAGAATTTGTCCCTTTTTGACGACGACTTTCCCGCCTTCCATCATTCCGGTGCGGATTTCTGGTCCTTTTGTATCAAGTGCGACAGGAATGTAGATGCCATATTTCTTTTCGAAAGAGCGGGCAATCTCCAATTTTCTTAATTGCTCTTCATGAGTGCCATGGGAGAAATTCGTTCTCACAACGTTCATTCCCGCTTGGAAAAGCTTATACATCATCTCTTCGTTATCGGAGGCGGGTCCGATTGTGCACACGATTTTCGTCTTTTTCATGTTAAACATAATTCTATCTCCTTAATTATTTATTTGTTTTCTTGATAAGCTCGATCATATTTTCATGTGGGTTGCGTTTCATTCTCAAGGCTTCGTTGATATCATAGTCAACCAGATTAATACCGCGAATTCCCACGCATCTGCCACCCTTTCCGTTTACAAGAAGATCAACGGCATAGGAACCCATTCTTCCAGCTAAAACGCGATCGCTAGCGGAAGGGGCTCCTCCTCTTTGGACGTAGCCAAGGACGGTGGCCCTTGTGTTAAAACCGGTATTCGCTTCAATCCTTTTGGCAAATTCATGAATGTCAGGATAAATCTTTTCCGAGACGATCATGATGGCGCGCTTGTTGGAATCCTTCTCTCTCATCTTTCGCAAAACGGAGAAGACATCCTCGTCACTCATTAGAAAATCGGGAGTGATGATGATTTCCGCGCCTTCGGCAATACCCGAATACAAAGCGAGATCCCCGCAATGGTTGCCCATAACCTCGATAATGGAGCAGCGAGAGTGGGATTCGGTCGTATCACGGATTTTGTCTACGGCATCGATGATGGTGTTTAGCGCTGTATCAAAACCGATGGTGAAATCGGTCGAGGCGATGTCGTTATCGATTGTTCCAGGAAGGCCGATGCAGTTAATCCCAAGCTTCGTGAGATCAAACGCCCCGCGATAGGAACCGTCTCCGCCAATCACAACCAAAGCCTCGATTCCTTCTTTTTGAAGAATTTCGACGGCTTTCTTTTGAAACTCGATGTTCTTGAATTCGGGCAACCTTGCCGTTTTAAGAATCGTTCCGCCACGATTGACGATATCCGAAACGGAAGAACGGTCCATAGGAACGATTTCTCCGTTGATCAACCCTCTATAACCGTTATAGATTCCATAAACGTCCAAACCGTAAGAGAGCCCTGTTCTGACGACGGAACGGATGGCGGCGTTCATTCCTGGGGAATCGCCTCCCGATGTTAGTATTCCGATTTTTTTAATCATTTTGCCAACCTTCAACGCTTAGATTATAAACTTAGGCCAGGCAATGGATAATAAAAATCGTCTTTTTCTTTTAAGAAAAGGCTTTCAAAAGATGTGGAAAACTTTATTTCCTTTGTGAAGAAAACTCTTTTTATCCACATCGCATCGCATCTTTTTGCTTTTTACATGCTGTGGAAAAAATTAAAAAGATTAGATTTTATCGAAGGAAAATATATAATCAAACAAAAAGAAATGCTAGAATAAAAACATTATGATAGAAGCCAAGCCAACAGATCTTTACAACGTGTTGAAAGAAAGCTCTTATTCCTATGAGGATGACGCCTATTTATTGGATTTTTACGCTCCGATTCTTTCTTTAAAAACAATCGGAATCTATTTTGCTTTGAGAAATGAAGCAGGGGAAGGCGACAAGCCTTTCTCTTCTTTTTATCTTCATTATCAGGTTTCGGAAGGGGAGTTCTTTTCTTCTTTGGATGGATTGGAGGCTATTGGCCTTATGAAGACTTTTTTCTTGAAGAAAAGCGACTCCGATTCCTTTTCTTTCGCCCTCTATTCCCCCCGTTCTCCGCAAGAATTCCTCTCCAATGAGCTTTTAAACGGCACTTTAATTCGTTTCACGGGCGAAGAATACGTTCGCTCTCTTCAAAGAAAGTATGCCTTAGCTCCTTTGCCTGAGGGATATCAAGATGTCTCTAAGAAGTTCATGGATCAATTTCAGCTGAATATGAGCGGAAATCTTTATCTCTCCTTATCGGCAAACAATCCTCTGACAGGAAGAAAATGCCCTTCCATCAGCCTTTATTTCGATAAGAGGAAATTCTTAAGCAAAATCAAAGAGGAACGCCCTTCTTTCCAAGAGAGCACCCTTAGCAAAGCGGAATATGTAAGGATCGCCCGTTACGCAAGTTTGTATGCTTTCGATGAAGAAACGATGGCCTCTTTCCTTCTTTCTTCAAGAAACGTCTTCAACATGAATAAGGAATATGGCTCAAGAGTCGATTTCCACGCTTTGGAAAAGCTTTGCATGGATAACGACAATCATGAATACCTTCATAGAAAGGCCGGAAAACCAAGCGAAATGCATGGCGAGAGTGGGATTGCTACCGTTATCCGTGCCATGGATTCTATGAGTTCTCTCGATTTCCTCACCCTTCTTCAAAAAGGCGGAAAGCCGGCGGAGAGCGATTTGAAGCTGATTAATACCTTAGTCGTGGAAATGGGTTTGCCAGAGAACGTTACGAACGCCCTTATTTTCCATGTATTGAAAATTCATAATAACGTTCTTAGCTCAAGCTATGTGGAAAAGCTTGGCGCTTCTTTGGTTCGTGAAGGGGTGGAGACCGCTTTGGATGCTTTGAATTATCTCGAAAGAAACACCAAAAAAGCGGGGAAAGCCCAAACGAAAACAAGCAATAAAGAAGCCCCAAAAAAACCATCTCCTCTTCCAAAAGAGCCCCTCTCTCAGCCGGAAAAGGAAACGCCTTCATCGAAAGAAGATGAGGACTATGACGCCATCTTAGACAACTTATAAAGGAGAATGAAAATGGAAGAACTCAAAAAAATGAACGCTTTAGGCTTTCTCCCTGATCAAGACAGAGTGAATTCTCTTTTAAAGGACATCACGAATGACAAGGCTTTGATGGATATTCTTCACAAATTAGGCATTCAGGACGAGGAAATTCCTTCTTATTTGCCTCTTTTGGCGACTTACCAAGACAATCAGAACGAAATTAAAAAGGATCCCAACGCTCTTCAAATGGTTTTGGAAATCTCCGATGCGGGGAAGCTTACTTGCCATTACGAAGAAACCGAAACGGCAAAGGAAGAAAGACGCCTCAATGAAAATTATTACCTTAGGGATTTCCCTGATGATTGGCTCTCTTCCTCTTTGAAGTCTTTCCGCACGGCCAGAGAAAAAGAGTTCAAAAAACACATCGCTCTTTCTTTAAAGGGAGAGTATCAGAACTGGTTTTATGTCTATGGTCCTTTGGGAACGGGGAAGAGTTTTGCTTTCGCCGCTTTCTTAAATGATCAGGCAAGAAAAGGGAAAAGAGTCGCTTTCTTGAATGCGAACAAGCGTTTTGACGAATTGAAGGGATTGGCGATCAAAGACAAGATGAAATTCGACCGAACAATGCAAGAGCTCTCCTCTTTGGATTGTCTGGCGATCGATGATTTCGGCTCGGAATTCAAGTCCGATTACGTTCGTGACCAAATCGTGATTCCTTTGTTAACGGAGCGTTCCAAAAAGCACAAAATCACTTTGTTTGCCTCCGATTATTCCCTTGCTGAAGTCGAACAGCTTTATTCCACGCGTTATGGGGCGAATATCCTCGCTAGAAAATTAGTGGATATCATTCGCAATAACCTTAAATCCGATGAAGGGGAATATCGTCTTGAAAGAGGCTTAGAGAATTTTGTTTCCCGCTAAAAAGGCGTAGGAATCTAGGATTTTCCTGCTTTCTTCTTTGCTGCCGGTGGTTTCTAAATAAATCGTGGCGGCTTTTTTTAATTCCTTGATGGGGAAAGAAGAATTCAGCTTTAAGGCCTTTTCGATATCGACTCCGCGCTCTTTTAGCCTTTCCTTACGGACTTCCAATGGAGCGTTGACCCCGATAATGAAATCGCAGCGATCCAAAAAAGGGGAAGCCAAAAGAAGAGGCATATCGATCACGAAATTCTTTTCGGGATGTTTTTTGATTTCCTCTTCCGTGCGTTTATAGACATAAGGATGAATGATGGAATTTAGGATGAGCGTCTTTTTTTCGTCCTTTGAAATGATGCTGAGAAGCTTTTTGCGGTCAAGATGGCCTCTGGAGAAAGCGCCTGGGAAATGTGCTTTTAATTCTTTTTTGACGTCCTTGTCTTCGTAAGATTCATGGGCGTATCTATCCGAATCCAAATCGACAAATCCTTTTTCGGAAAGATAGGATGTTACCGTGCTTTTCCCACTTGCGATAGGGCCTGTCACGCCAATGATGATGCCATGTCCTGGCTGCTTTTGGCAAAGAGGGCAATAGAAGGTGCTTCGCCCATTCATAAAGATTCTCCGAATGGGCGTTTTGCATCGAGGGCAAGGCTTGTTTGCTTGCCCATATACCTGAAGCTCGTTTTGCATCTTTCCCGATATGCCTTCTTTTGGATGGTAGCTTCGAATGGTGGAACCACCTTGGGAGATGGCTTCAAAGAGGATGCGCTTAGTTTCTTTGAGAATGAGATCGCTCTTTTCAAAAGGAATGTCTTTGCAAGGGGTTCTGGGGTTCACTTGACTTGCGAAAAGTATCTCTGAAGCGTAAATGTTCCCGATCCCTACGATGAGGCTTTGGTCTAGTAGAGCTTGTTTAATCGGATGTTTGCCCTTTTTTTGGAGAAGGGAGAAAAATTCTTCCGGAGAAATGAGGAAAGGCTCTTTCCCCAAAGAAGAAAGAGAAGGCGTTTTAAGATAATCTTTTTCGTTGGAGAGCTCCAAGGTCCCAAAAGTCCTCACGTCGTTATAATGCAAGCAACTTCCGTCCATAAAATCGTAAATCAAGATATCGTGTTTCTTTTGGGAGGAATCCTTTTCTTCGAAATAATATTTTCCTTCCATCCTAAGATGGGCGATCACGACTTTATCGTCCGTCAGATGGAAAATAAGGAATTTTGCCCGTCGCGTGACCTTTAAAAAAGATTCGCCTACAAGCTCTTTTTGAAAGGAAGGGGCGCCGCTTAGAATGTTCTTTTCCCGAAAAATGCGGATGTCCTTTATTCTTTTTCCGGGAAGAACATCATTTAAATAACCAACGATAGTCTCTACTTCTGGAAGTTCAGGCATAATCAATCCTTTGCGTCATACCAAGAATGGCCGACACCCGCTTCGACGGTAAGCTTGACAGGCAAGGAAACGGCGGAGGTCATGATTTTGGAGATGTTTTCTTTCATATAATCCAATTCCTCTTTTGGCACGGCGAAAATCAATTCGTCGTGGATTTGAAGAACCATTTTGCTTTTCAGCTTCTTTTCTTCAAGGAATCGGTCGATACGAACCATGGCGATTTTAATCAGATCAGCTGCCGAACCTTGGACGGGAGCATTTAAGGCGGCTCTTCTAGCCGCTTCTCTTTTCACGAAGTTAGGGTCGTTGATTTCTCTTAGGTATCTTCTTCTTCCAAACATCGTGGTAACGTATCCCTTCGTTTCGGCGTCATGAATGATTTGGTTCAGATAAGCGCCTACTTCTGGATAAGATTGGTAGAAGTTATTAATAACGCGCTTAGCTTCTTCGAAAGAGGATCCGATTTGCTGAGCCAAACCGAAAACGGTCGTTCCGTAGATGATGGCGAAATTGATGGCTTTCGCTTGCCTTCTTAAAGCGGGCGTGACTTCATCGACATGGAAAATCTTCTTTGCCGTCTCTGTATGGACGTCATGGTTGTTGTTAAAAACATCGATATAGGCTTGGCAAGAAGACAAAGCGGCTAATATCCTCAATTCGATTTGGTGATAATCCAAGGAAAGAAGAAAGATATTCGGATCGTCGTAATAGAAAGCTTTGCGTATTTGCCTTCCTTCTTCATCTCTTGCGCTGATGTTTTGAAGATTCGGGGAAGAGGAAGAAAGACGTCCCGTGGAGGTTTGGGCCTGATTGAAATAGGAGTGGATTTTTTTGTCTCCTTTGATATAAGGAACAAGCCCGTCAATATAGGTGCTTAGAAGCTTTGCGTATTTGCGGTAATTTAAAATCATCGGAATGATGGGATGGAGGTTCTGTAGTTCCATTAGCGCTTCAACGGAAGTGGAACCTTTCTTCGTATCCGGTAGGCCTAGCTCTTTATAAAGGACATCCGCGACTTGCTTCGAGGAGTTGATGTTGAATTCCCTCCCCGCCAAAGAATAGATTTTTTCTTGGTATTCTTTCTTTTTCTTCTCGAAAGAAACCTTGAAATCATCAAGAACCTCTTTATGAATCGGGAAGCCTTCCAATTCCATTTTGGCAAGTACTTTCATCAGTGGCATTTCCACTTCGGTGTAGAGGGAATAGGCATCGACGCTTTTAAGATTCTTCATCGCTTTTTCTTCCAAAGATAAAGCGAAATAGGCCATTTTCATCGAAGCCTTCATCTGATTTTTGCTAAAGAGAGAGATTTCCTCCTCTTCCGAGGAAATATCCACTCCGAAAGAGGAGTAAACGAGATTCGGATTGCTATTCAGGGAAGAATCCAGCAAATAAGCCGCCAAAAGAAGGTCGTTTTCAATTCCTTTTAAGGAGATACCGTGCAATGCCAAGGCGTAAATAGAGGCCTTTCCATCGTAAACATCTTTTTGAATAGAAGGATCCTCGAGCATTCTTTTGGCGAAGGGGTCTTGCAAAAAGGCATCTAAAGTTTCGTAATAGCTCCCATTTTCATTAGCAAAGGCAACGCCATAAACCTCCCCATCGTGGTAGGAGGAGTAATCCATATCCAAAGCCAAGCCGATTTTCTTTCCAAAAGGGATGCCCTCTAAGGAAGGCACTTGTTTCGAAATGATTTCGGCGTTCGTTTTTTCCTTTGCCTTTAGGTTTTGAGGCAAGCGGAAAAGCAATTGCTTCAGCTCATATTTGTTCGCAAAGGCAGAAATTTCGGAAAAGGAATAGCCTTTATATTCCAATTCATCGAGAGAGAAAGGCAATTTCACGTCGGTTAAAATGGTGGCAAGCTCGTAACATTGCTTGCCTTGCGCGGCATAGGCGAGGATATTTTGCCAAATCTTTCCTTTTTGGGTTGGCGCAACTTCGAGGATTTTAGCGAAAGAAGAGTAATCTTGAATCAGTTTGACGGCTGTTTTCTCTCCGATTCCCGGGATACCGGGAAGATTATCCGAGGAATCGCCTCGAAGCCCTTTGTAATCGATAATCTGAAGAGGCTCAAAGCCATATTTTTCTTTCATGTTCTCTTTTGTGACGAGATCCATGTTGGATAAGCCCACCTTCAGAAGATAGACCGAAATATGGGAATCGATTAATTGGAGATAATCCTTATCGGAGGTGAAAACCTCCACCTCATATCCGGCTTTAGAACCCATTTTGGCCACCGTTCCGCAAATATCATCGGCCTCAATGCCGTGCTCTTCATAGCAAACGATCCCCAGTGCTTTGCATAGTTCTCGCGAGATAGGGAATTGTTTCTTCAAATCTTCCGGGCATGGTTTTCTGTTCGCTTTGTATTCCTTGTATTCTTCTTTGCGGAAGGTGTGGGAATCCGCGTCAAAACCGATGAAAATCGATTCGCCTCCTTTGAAAGAAGAAAGAAGCTTGGTGAGCATGTTCCCGAAAGCGAAGATGGCGTTTGTCGGTATCCCGCTTTTTGTGGACATGATGGCTCCTCCGCCATAAGAAGTCGCATAATAAGCGCGGAATAAAAGACTGTTCCCATCTATGACGAATAGTTTTTTCATATGTTGCCTCCCAATAATCTGACATCATCGACGATAAAAGATCCGTTTTTCCTTGTGTCTTTATGAGCGCGGAAAAGAATGACCGCGTCATTTTTTAGGAATGGGTAGTTCTTTTCGAAGACTTCCGAAAAAAGAACGAATTCCCTTTCGGAGTTGGCGTCGTATAGCTGCATAAACGCCATCTTTTTGCCGCTTTTGGTGCTGATTGCACGAATGGATTTAATCACGCCTGCGCTGACAATCGGTCCGTTTTTCTCTTCCATATCCGCCAAAGAGACGGCGTTTTCTTTTTTCAAGACATCCTCATATAAAGAAAGAGGAGAATCGCTTACCATCATCCCTAACGCATCGTATTCCCTTTGCAAATTGATGCCTTTATCATCCAGAACGTTTTCCAAAACGGGTTTGGAAATGCCAATATCCATCAAGAATTGCTGCCCATCCGTCCCAAACAGCATTTCCGCATACTCCATCGCGGCATAGGCGCTTGCTCTTAAGGACTCTCTAGATGGGCATAAGCTGTCAAAACATCCGGCATCGATGAGCTTAACGAGAATTTGAAGATTGAGTCCGTATTTTTTAGTGCGTGCCGCAAAATCAAAGATATCCTCGTATTTCCCATTCATTCTTCTCTCATCGATAATCGAAGAAAGGAATCTGCTTTGGAGTCCCTTAATCAAAGAAAGGGGGAAGCGGAGGTTGTTTTTATCGATCACGAATCCCATCTCAGAGAAATTGATATCGGGAACGGAAAGGGAGATGCGCATCTCTTTCAATTCGCTGAGGGTGTTGGCGAATTTGCTGTCTCCTGGAGAAAGGGAATCCAGAATCGAGCAGAAGAATTCTTTGGGGTAATGAACCTTCAAATAAGCCATTTGGCAAGTTAAAACGGCATAGGAGAAAGCGTGTGATTTATTGAATCCGTAATGAGCGAAACGGAGAATCAAATCGTAGACTTTCTTTGCAAGCGCTTCCTCTTTGCCATTTTGAATGCACCCTTGGATAAAAGAGCCTTTCAAAGCCTCTAGCTTATCGACGTTTTTCTTCGAAATCGCTCGGCGGAACAAATCGGCTTGCCCAAATGAGAAACCGGCCATCTCTCTTGCGATTTGCATAATTTGCTCCTGATAGACGATAATGCCGTAGGTGTCTTTTAGGATGGGCTCAAGCTCTTTGGACAGATATGTGATTTTCTCCCGTCCCGCTTTCCTTTTGGCGTAAGAAGGGATGGAATCCATCGGACCTGGTCTAAAAAGAGCCAAAAGAGCCGCCACATCCTCGAAAGAGGTGGGTTGAACTTCTTTAATCGCCCGCTTCATTCCTAAGCTTTCCAATTGGAAAAGACCCATCTCCTTGCCATCGCGAATGATTTGGATGGCTTCCGGATCGGTATAAGGCAAGGAATAGGGAGAAAGGGCGACACCCTCATATTTTCGAACCAAAGCAAGGCATTCGTCGATAATCGTTAGGTTCCTCAATCCCAAAAGATCCATCTTTAAGAAGCCTTGTTCCTCCAAATAGTCTTTTTCTAAGCAGGCGACATAACCCACTTCGTTATTGTTTGTGGTTGGCAAAACCTCGTATAAGGGCTTATCGTTTATCACGATTCCTGCGGCGTGCAATCCCGCTTGGCGGGGGAGGCCCTCTATTTTAGAGGCCAATGAGACAAGGGTTAAAAAATATTTATCCCCGTCGATGATGGATTTGAATTTAGGGGAATGAACATAGTTAAAACGCAATGAATGATAGGGGTATAGCATGGCGTCGATAAGCAAAGAAACTTCTTTTTTATCATCATAGCCATAGACTCTCCCAACATCACGCAAAGCTTGTTTTGCTAAGATGCTTTGGGTGGTCAAAACGTGACCGATCCTTTCTTTACCCCATTTCTTTTGGAGATAAGAAACGACCCTTTCACGGGAAATATCGGCGAAGTCAACGTCAATATCCGGCATGGATTGTCTCTCAGGATTCAGGAATCTTTCGAAAATGAGGTTATAACGGATAGGATCCAATTCGACGATCCCTAAAGAATAAGAGACCAAAGAGCCTGCTCCAGAGCCTCTTCCAGGGCCTACCGTGATGCCGTTATTTTTAGCGTAATTGACATAATCCGAAACCAAGAGGAAATAATCGGCATAACCCATATGGTTTATGACATCGAGTTCATAATTCAGGCGTTTTTCGTATCGTTCATCGTAATTTGGATGCCTTCTGGCTAATCCCTCTTTGGCGCATTTGGCGAGATATTCCTCGCTAGAAAGGCCCAAAGAATTAGGGAAATGAAGCAAGCCTCCGCGTTTTTGAAAGAAAACGAAATCCTTGCAAGCCTCACGGATTTCCTCCGTTTTTTCGATTTCCTCCTCGCTATAGAAAGAGGAGATTTCCCCGTTATTTAAAAAACATTCGTTCCCACTTTTTTCTTTGATGACGAGATTCGCGTTCTTTTGCACGGCGGAAAGGATCTCTAAGGCAATCGCATCCGCTTCCTTTTCATAACGAAGGAAGGGGAAGGCGACCGTTTTATAGGAATATCTTTGAGCAAAGCCCCTCAATTTCTCGACGTATTCTCTGTTTTCTCTCCAATATGGGAGAGCAAGATAGACATCAGGGAAATTCTTTAATTTGTTGGCTAATTCGAAAGCGTATTTCTTCTCTTCCTCGGAATTCAATTTGGCAAACACAAGAGGATTCGGGGAATAAACGAGCAAAAGCCCCTCGGCATGCTTTTGAATATCTTCCAAAGAAAGCTTCTCTTCGGAGATAAGCAAGGTAAGCGGGAGAAGATTCCGATACCCTTCCTCGTTTTTCACATACAGCGAAAAAGTCTCTTCGCCATAGGCGATATCCATGCCGAAAATCGGAGTGATGCCCGCTTCCAAAGAACGATGGGCGAAAGGCGCGTAACCCGATAGCGTCCCATTATCCGTCAAAGCAATGGAAGAGTAACCGTATTTCTTGGCTAAAAAAGGAAGCTTGTTTACTTCCAAGGCGCTTTGAAGATAGGAGAAGCCGCTATATACATGCAAAGGGATAAATGCCATGATTCCATTATACTAGATTCTCTTCTCCTATGGAGAAAGGGAGAGAGAAAATGTAGAATATCCTTATGAAACTAGTATCGTTCAACGTTAATGGAATCCGCGCCATCCTTAAAAAAGGATTTGAGGAAACTTTCAATTCTTTAAACGCGGATATTTTCTTTCTTGAGGAAAGCAAGTTCACGGAAAACGGCAAAGATCCTTTCCCGTTTGAGAAAGACGGATACCATCTTTATCAAAGAACCAGCCAGGTTAAAAAAGGCTATTCCGGGGTTGCTTGCTATAGCAAATTGGCTCCTTTAAGCGTGCATTACGGCCTTAAAAATCAGAAATATGATGAAGAGGGCCGGGTGATTACTCTTGAATTCCGCGATTTCTATTTTGTTGGCGCCTATGTTCCTAATTCCGGGGAAGAATTGAAACGTCTTTCTTTCCGTATGCAATATGAGAAAGACCTTGTGGAATATCTGACGGAATTGGATAAGAAGAAACCCGTTATCTATACGGGAGATCTCAATGTCGCCCATAATGATATCGATTTGAAAAACCCTTCGACAAACCACCATAACGCCGGTTTCACCGATGAGGAAAGAAACGCGTTTTCCAATCTTCTAAGCAAAGGGTTTGTCGATACATTCCGTGAATTGCATCCCAATGCGGTCACTTATTCTTGGTGGAGCTATCGTTTCCACGCAAGAGAAAAGAACGCGGGCTGGAGAATCGATTATTTCCTTGTTTCCAAACGTCTTATGGATAAGGTTATAGACAGCAAAATCCATACGGAGATCCTTGGCTCGGATCATTGCCCGGTTGAGCTTGATATCGATTTATAAAAGAGAAGCGTCATTTCTCCTCTGTTTTTGCTTTTTCCTCCTCGTCTTCTTCAAGAAGCAAAGGAATCGGTTTGAAATAGTGGAAGACACATTCAAAAAGATAAACGACGGAAATATAGATCAAAGGAATGCTGATCCCAAAACGGAAGACGACGTTTTCAACATTGTCGATGCCTTGCGTCAAAACCCAAATATCGAGAGGAATCAACGCTAACGGAACAGGCAAAAGAAGGCATTTATCAAGCAGGGAATTATGCGAGCGGTGCTTCTTGCTCGATAGCATCCAGATGAAGTCGGCGATAGGCCAGATCCCTCCGATTAAAGTCACGTATGTGAAGGCGTACCTTTTCCAGTCTTTGATTCCGATGACTTCCAAAAGAATGAGCAATCCGACAATCAGGAATATCACTCCGAAAACGGCCAATTCCCCGCAATAAATCAGAATGGTTTTCTTTTGCTCTTTCGTGTAGCTTGCTTTTTCCATGTTCTCTCCTCAATTCAGCGTATTGTTTTTGTGTTTCTTGCAAAGATAAGTATAGCTTCCATCAGGATTTTTAATGATTCTTGCCGGCTCTTCCGTATGCCAAGGGTTTTTGGAAGGGCAGAAAGGGCATTTCCAGTGCTTAGGAATTTCGATTTCCTCTTCCTCTGTAGAGTACTCATCGATTCCGTATTCCCCCTTTGGGTTGGAATAGGTGCCAGTTTCTTCTATGTCTTCGTTTTCTTCCTGAGGAAGGGAATAGGATTTAGGCTCTTCGTAATGATTGATATTCGCCCCTTTATATTTCACTTTGCGAAGGATCCCGTCGTTTATAGGCCTTTTGATATTCTCTTCTTCCTCATCATCGTCATTTAAAAGAGGATCTTCTGAAGCGCTATATCCGGTTTCAGGAAGGATATTTACGAAAGAGACGGCCTTTTGGGAGACTTTCTTCACCCCATCCTCTCTTTGCGTCGTCTTCTTCACCGGAGAGACGACGATAGCCGTGGAAACAAATTCGGCGCTTGGCTTATGAAGGATGTCGTCGCTTCTGAATGCATGGTCGGGATAATGTTCTTTTATGAGGGAGAAATCCTCGTCTTCCACGGTGTAAGTGGCTACGATAATCCAATCCTTATCTTGATTTTTAAGGCCTTTTTTCCGTACTTTTTTATCAATCATGGTAAGCATCGCGTCACCATTTTGGGCATAGACAAACAATTCCTCCCAGCCAAAATGGACGCCAACTCTCTTCTTGATGCGCTCATTAAGCTCACTCGCGCGATTTTGAAGAGCGATAAGCCTCTTTTCTTCCAAATCGTCCTTTTTGGCGAAGGATGCCGTTTTAACCTGTACTTTCTTTGTTTGCGCTTTTCTCTCGAAAGACTTTTTCTCTTTGGGCAAGGAATCGGTTTTGATTCTTTCCGAAGGAATAGCAGGGAAAAGAGTTTCTTCTCGGACGAGCTTTTTCTTTTCCTCTTCCAGGACTTCTTGATATTTTTTGACTTTGACGCCATTCAAGGAAATCTTTTCTCTGTCTTCTTCAGGGATTTTATCCAAAAGCTTTTTAAACCAATCGGTCAGGGTTGGGTAGCTTTCTAGACTGGCAGCCAGGCTATCTTTATGGACGAAAGAAGAGCTTTCATCCAGCAAATCCAAAACGGGGCAAGAAATCTCGCTCGCTTCGGGTTTCTTCTCTATTTCGGTGTGCCACCCATTTTTATAAGCGTTTAAATCGCAAAGGATGAATCGAGAATCGCCAACGTAATAACGTAAGGAGACAAAAGGAGCGATTTCTTCGTCGAAATAGCCGACTTTATTGTTTTTTCTTCTTGCTAAATAAGCACGGAAAAGAGCGTTTTGGGAGTTTTCAAGAATTTTGCTTAATGGGGAAGTTTCGTCCTGATAATTCTCAATTTGCTCTAAATAGGTTTTACTGATTTCAAATACGTTTGCCATAAATCTTAGTAAGTATACCATAGAACATTCGTTTTTCTTAAACGAAGGGAGAGAAGTTTTCAAAACGATAAGATGGTCCGCATCTTTTTCAAATGAAAAATTAAGGATAAAAAACAATCCTTTCTATCGTATGAAAACGTCTCTTTTTTAAGAGAAAGAATAGGAAACCCCTTCTTTTTCTTTTAAACCCCTCCCATTAAGAAAGAAAGAGGTCATCAAGGGATTTCACGAAATCGTCTAATTGGTCAAGGGATTTGATTTTGCAACCGCTTGCCTGGGCATGCCCTCCGCCTTCCCATCTATTCGCAACTCCGGAAATATCCTTCTCTTTGCTACGGATGGAGATTCTCCAACAATAATCTTTTGGGTTAGCATCCTCCGTAATGGAGCACCAGGCATTGATTCCATCGATATTCGCAAAGAGATTGACATTGTTTTTCCCTTGCTCAGAGGTGATTTTCAGTTCTTTTTGAACGGAATCCGGCAATAGATAATAAGCAACCCCATGCGGAGACAAAGAGAAATGATTGAGGACATATGCCGTCACTTTCAAATCATCGATGTTTTTCTCATACATTTTCAGATAGATGTCACGGATGCAGATGCCTCTTTCGATTAGGGCGCTGGCGCAAGCGAATGTATGGGCGTTCGTGGAAGAATATTGGAATCTTCCCGAATCGCCGACGATGCCTATATAAAGATAGGAAGCGGCTTCCTTAGAAATGGTCATTCCCTTCCATTTCAAGAGGATATCGGTCATGATTTCGGCTGCAGCCGCGGATTCTTCATCCAATATCGGATGAGAAGCGATTTCTTTCTTGCAAGGATGATGATCTACTTTCAGGATCTTTTTGGCTCTGCTATAGCGGGGGTCCGCGATTCTTTCATGATCCCCGACATCGCAGATAATCGCCAAAAAAGGCGTATCGAAATAAGAATCGCTAAGCCTTTCGGTCTCTGGAAAAAGCCTTGGGGTGAAAGTCACGTGATTATCGCCGACGAAATGAACGTCCTTGTTTGGGAAGTTATCCTTTATGAAAGTATAAAGGCCCATTTGGGTTCCCATTGCGTCGAAATCCGGTTTAATGTGGCGAAAAATGACGATGCGATCGTACTTTTTTATGCAGGAATAGAAATAAGAATAGTTCTTTTTCAAATTCAATCCGTAATCGGCTATCTCTTTTGGTAATCTGGCCATATTATAAGGTTCCCTTGAAAGCGCTATAGCAATCGCGGGCAATCATGACTTCCTCATCGGTTGGAATAACGGCCACTCTTATTTTGCTATCGGGGGTGGATATTTCTCCTTCTTTTCCGATTAGCTCATTGTTTTTTGCCCAATCGATATGGATGCCCAAAGCCTCAGAAATGTTATCTAAGATCATTTTGCGGCAAATTGGGTTATTCTCGGTGATGCCGGCTGAGAAAATAAGCATATCCGCGCCGCCTAAACGAACGTAATAAGAGCCAACGAAATCAGCGACTCTTCTTGCCCAAAGTTTCAAAGCGTTGATGCATCTCTCATCGCCTTTTTCCGCGGCAGCTAAGATATCGCGGGTATCGTTAGAAAGGCCGGAAACACCTAAGAAACCGGATTTTTTATTCAAAATATCGTAAATTTCTTCGGAATTTTTCCCGGTGCAAACGCCAAGATAATAATAGACGGACGGGTCAATGTCGCCGCAACGCGTTCCCATCATGACTCCTCCTAATGGAGTAAGACCCATGGAGGTCGCCACGCATTTGCCATCCTTAATGGCGCAAATCGAGGCGCCGCTTCCTAAATGAAGGGTGATGATGCGTTTGCTTTTGTCGCCATGGAAATAATCTTTGATGGCTTTATCCGCCAAATAATGGTGGGAAGTGCCGTGTGCGCCATATCTTCTGCAATCGTATTTCTCGGTGTATTCGTATGGGATTGCATACAAATAATCCTCGGGTTGCATGCTTTGATGGAAAGCGGTGTCGAAAACAGCGATTGTGACGGCGTTTGGCAACACCTTTTTGAAAGCGTGATAGCCAATTAAATGAGCCGGGGCGTGCAATGGATCAAGGGGGATGAGCTTGGTAATTTTTTCCTCTGTATCCTCGTTGAAATAAGCGGATTTGGAGAAATACTTGCCACCTTGAACCACGCGGTGCCCAATGGCCTTTATCTCATCGAAATCTTTGACGATCTCATAGTCTTTTAAGGCTTTTAAAATCAATTCAACGCCGACGTTGTGATCCATAATCGGGAGATATTCGTCGTGTTTCTCCCCTTTGTATTTCAAACGGAAATGAGCATCCTCATGCCCGATTCTTTCAACCAAGCCTTCGCAAATGACTTTTTCTTCCGGCATCTCATAGAGCTTGTACTTGATGGAAGAAGAGCCTGCGTTAACGGCCATGCATTTTATCATAATTTTTTACCTCTTTTTATCGCTAAACATTCTAATCTAACTTTCTCCTTTCTAAAAGGGAAAAGAACCCTAAAATGCCAATTAATCCCCTCTTCCCTTTGCGTGCGTACGTATGCATACGCTATAATTCAGCTAAGATGGAAAAAGGAGAAAGGGCATTATGGCTTATGGCATTCTTTATGACTTTTTGATGGGGCAATGCATTGAGGCGTATCGTTATTTCGGCGCGCATTTTGTAAGCAAGGAAATAGATGGGAAAAAAGTATCCGGAGTCGTTTTCCGCTTATACGCACCTTTGGCCAACGACGTTTCCGTGATTGGCGAGTGGAACAATTGGGACGTGAGAGAAAACAAGATGGAGAAGATCGATCCTTCTGGAGTGTTTGAAACCTTCGTTCCCGGCCTTCATAATTACCAATGCTATAAATTTCATTTTCTGAACGCCAAAGGCGAATATGTCGACAAAGCCGATCCTTTTGCTTTTTTCTCGGAACTTAGGCCGAATACTTGCTCGCGCCTTTTCGATGTCGAGAATTTCATTTGGCACGACGAAACGTTTCTGAAAAAAAGAGACAGAGGATTCGACAAACCCGTTTCCATTTACGAAATTCACCTTGGCTCATGGAAAGGCTTCATCGACGGAAGGTATCCTTCGTATGAAGAAGTCGCGGATTATTTGATTCCCTATCTTAAGGAGAATGGCTTCACTCATGTTGAGATTATGCCTATTTGCCAGTATCCTTTTGACGGTTCCTGGGGGTATCAGGCAACCGGTTTTTTCTCGGTTGATTCACGCTATGGCAATCCTTTCCAACTCATGTCTTTTGTTGACCGCATGCATCAAGCTGGCTTTTCTGTTATCTTGGATTTCGCTCCCGTTCATTTCGCTAACGATCATTTCGCTTTAAGGGAATTCGATGGCTCCTGTTTATATGAATATAGCGATTCGAAACACACTTTCTCCCCTTGGGGATCTTGCTATTTCGATTTAGGAAAAGACCCCGTTCGTTCTTTCTTGATGAGCGCTATGGACTATTATCTCGCCTATTTCCATTTCGATGGGATTCGGGTGGATGCCGTTTCCAATATCGTTTATTGGGAAGGGAATAAAACTCTCGGCGAGAATTGCGGCGCGACGGAATTCATCAAACGTCTGAATGGAAAACTGCACTTGGCCCACCCTTCGATTATCATGATAGCCGAAGATTCCACGGATTTCACAGGCGTGACGAAGCCTTTGGAATATGGCGGCCTTGGCTTTGATTACAAATGGGATCTCGGTTGGATGAATGATACTTTGAAATATTATTCGCTCGACCCAATCTATAAGAAATACAAACACCATGACATTACTTTCTCCATGGCTTATTTCTTTAGCGAAAACTTCCTTTTGCCTTTATCCCATGACGAAGTGGTGCATGGCAAAGGAACTCTGATTAATAAAATGTACGGTGATTACGAAACGAAATTTGCCCTCTTGAGGAATCTTTTCGCTTATCAATTCGCCCATCCAGGCAAAAAGCTCAATTTCATGGGCAATGAGATGGCCTCTTTCGATGAATGGAATGAGACTCGTTCCCTCCCTTGGAATCTATTGGCTTATCCTAAGCATGACTCCATGAAACGTTTGGTCAGGGATTTGAATCTTATTTACCAATCCGAGGAAGCCATGCATAAGGAAGAATACAATCCCGCCCATTTTGAGTGGATGATGGTTGACAATTCTGATCAAAGCGTGTTTGCTTTTGAACGGGATTATGGAGATTCCTCCCTGCTTTTCCTTTTCAACATGACTCCGAATTTTTATCCGATTTATGACGTGGGAGTTAAAAAGAAAGGGACATGGAGAGAGATTTTCAATTCCGATAAAGACGTTTATGGAGGAAATAATCAATATAATGGGCTGCCTCTTTTAGCAAAAGATGGCGCCCCAGAAGGAAGAGCGTATCATATCAGCGTGAAACTTGCCTCCTATGGCGCTATGATTTTTAAGTTGGAAAACCCCAAGAAAGAAACGGAAACAGCCAAAAGGAAGACTGTTTCAAAGAAAAAGAAAACGACGATGAGAAAGGCTAAGAATTAATCTATGATTTTTGATAACAAAGAAGAATTCAAAAAAGAATTCGAAAAACGCTTAACGGAACTATACGGACGCTCCGTCGAAGATTCCCACATCACGGAGAGATATGAAGTCTTAGGGGAAATGGTTCGGGATTTTGCCGGCGTCGGCTGGAGAAAATGCCGCGAGGATATGGCGGAAAACGGAAGAAAGCAATGTATCTATTTCTCCATGGAATTCTTGATTGGAAGATTGCTTTTGAACAATCTTCAGAATCTTGGCGTCTACAAGGTCGCCAAAGAAGGGCTGGCGGATTATGGGATCGATATCAACGAGCTCGAAGACCAAGAGCCCGATGCGGGACTAGGGAATGGCGGCTTAGGAAGATTGGCGGCGTGTTTTTTGGATTCGGCGGCTTCTTTAGGCTATCCTATGCACGGGAATACGATCCGTTATGAATATGGCTTTTTCAAGCAGAAATTCGTGAACGGAAAGCAAAGTGAACTTCCGGATGAATGGCTTTCGAACGGCTTCGTTTTCGAAGTGAAAAAGCCAAAACACGCTGTGGAGGTGGAATTCGGGGGCAATGCGGAAACCTACCTGAAACCCAATGGCGAATACGCTCTCCGCACCGTGAATGCCACCCATGTCCGCGCCATGCCTTACGACGTAAGCGTTGTCGGATATCATAATGGCGTTTCCAATACGCTTCGCCTTTGGAGCGCCGAGCCTAGCGAAAAGAACCTCCCAACGGATGTTTCTTTCGACGATTATCTTTCCACTTTGAAGGAGCTTTCATTTGGTTTATATCCGGATGATTCTACCGAACATGGCCGCATTCTTCGCCTTCGCCAGCAATATTTCCTCGTTTCCGCGGGCCTTCAATCCGTCATGCGCGGGGAATATGGAAGATATAAGACTTTGGAGCATCTGAAAGACCATTATGTTTTTCAATTGAATGATACCCATCCGATTCTCTCCATACCGGAAATGATGCGCCTTTTGATGGACGTTTATGGCTTTGGCTGGGATGAAGCTTGGGAACAAGTCACCCATTCTATTGCCTACACAAACCACACCGTCATGCCTGAGGCTTTGGAAAGATGGCCAATTCAATATGTGCAGAAACTTCTTCCGCGCGTTTATATGATTATCGAGGAAATCAACCGCCGTTTTAACGCTTATATGGTGGAAAAAGGGGTGGAGCCAGCGAAAGCCTACCAGATGCAAATCATCAAAGATGGTCAAATTCATATGACGAACATGGCCATTTATGCTGCCTTTAGCGTCAATGGCGTCGCTAAAATCCACACTTCCATTCTTGAAAACTACACCTTCAAGAATTTCTATGAGCTTTTCCCAGAGAAGTTCTCCAACAAAACCAATGGCGTCACCCACCGCAGATGGCTTCTTTATTCCAATGAGAAGCTCGCTTCTTTAATCACCTCTAAGATCGGGGATGAATGGATTATGCATCCAGAGAAGCTCATCGCTTTCAAAGCCTTTGATACGGATAAAAAGGTTCAGGAAGAGATCATGGAAATCAAACATGAAAATAAGATCAAATTCGCCGATTTCGTGATGAAAGCGTATGGAATCGAAATCTCTCCGGAGGCCATATTCGACGTTCAAATCAAAAGACTTCACGCTTATAAGAGACAGCTTTTGAACCTTTTCCACATCATGGCTCAATATCTTGAACTCAAGAAAAACCCCGCTCAATTCCATATGGAACCGCATGTTTACATTTTTGGCGCGAAAGCCGCTCCCAGCTATGAATACGCCAAATGCATCATTGAATTGATTCTTGCCGTGCAAGAGGTTGTCAATAATGATGAGGATGCCTCCAAATACATGAAGATCGTCTTTGTGGAAAATTACGGCGTCACTTTAGCGGAACACATCATTCCGGCTGCCGATATTAGCGAGCAAATCTCCACCGCCGGCAAAGAAGCCTCCGGCACCTCCAATATGAAGCTTATGATGAATGGCGCTTTGACTTTAGGCACATTGGATGGGGCCAATATCGAAATCGCCAAGCAAGCCGGAGAAGAGAATGAAATCATCTTCGGATTAACCGCGGAAGAGGTGGAACGCAAAAACGAGGAAGGAAGCTACAATCCTTGGGATGTTTACAATAGCAATCACCTTGTAAAAGAAGTCATCGATTCTCTTTTCTCCGGACCTTGGGCACTAAAAGCCAATGGCCGTTTCCAAATGATTTTCGATGAAATCATGAACAAAGGAGACCAATATTTCATTCTGGATGATTTCGCCTCTTATTGCGAAGCTTGCAAACGCGCTGAGGAATTCTATCTCGATAAAGAAAGATGGGCAAAAGCCGTCATTGATAATATTTCCACTTCGGGGGTCTTCTCCTCGGATAGGACCATCGAAGAATACAATCGCGATATTTGGCATCTTAGCAAATACGGAAGCCATCGTTAACCAAAAAATATTATCCAGACAAAAAGAAGACCGCCTTATAAAAGGGCGGTTTTCCTTATGAATCCGATTCGAGGAAAAAGGATGTCTTTTGAATAGATGGCTTCCTTTCCCGCTTTTTCAAATGGAGGAACGATCGTTCGAGAAAGGCTTATATTTTCACGTTTTTATCTTCGATTTGCTTTTGGTATTTATCGATTTGCTCTCCCATTGACATCCCTTTGAATTGGTTCATATACAGGCTATAGTAATAGCCTTTTTTCTCCATGAGTTCTTTATGGTTTCCATCTTCGAGGATGCTGCCATGTTCCATCACCAAGATGCGATCGGAGTTTACGATGGTGGATAAGCGGTGGGCGATGGTAATGGAGGTCCTTCCTTTCAAAAGAGGCTGAATGCGGTTTTGGATCTCTTCTTCGGTCTCCGTATCGATTGACGAAGTGGCTTCATCCAATATCAATAAGGATGGATTCCTTATCATCGCCCTCGCGAATGATATGAGTTGTCTTTGCCCTTGCGAAAGAGAGGCCCCGCCATCTTCGAGAAAGGTGTTGTATCCCTCTTTTTCTTTTTCGATAAAAGAATCGATGCCAACTAGTTTTGCCGCCTTTTTTACCTCTTCGATCGTCGCGTTTAATTTCCCATAGGCGATATTTTGATAATAGGTGGCGGAAAAGACGAATGGACTTTGTTGGACATAGCCTATATGCGAACGCAGCCACCCTAAGGAACGTTCTTTATAATTCACCCCATCTAGGAGGATTTCTCCGCCTGTTGGCTCATAGAATCGGCAAAGAAGATTCGCCAAAGTCGTTTTTCCAGAACCCGTTTCGCCAACGATTGCGACCGAAGTCCCCGCTTTGATTTTCAAGTTCAAAGGATGAATGACTTCCACCCCGTTTCCATAATGGAAAGAGAGATTCCGGAATTCGATGTCCCCGGAAAAACGCTCGTAGTTTTCTTTCTTTGGGGAAAGAATACCACCGTATTTAGCGATGACCTCGTCGGAATCCTTGATTTCGATCGGGGCTTTCAAAAGCTGCTCGACCTTTTCTGCCGAAGCCTGGTTCTCCATAAAAGAAGAGAAAGTATCGGACATGCTTTCAAGAGGGGAGAATATGGATTGGGCAAAGCCGACAAAGAGAACGATTGTGGCGACAAGCGTGGCCATATCAAGCTCTTCTTGCAAGGTGATGCTATCGATATCTTGATAGCCAATGACGACGATAATCACGATCATAACGGCTAAAATGAATTCCAATAAAGGCCTAAAGAAAGCGCCAACCCTTCCCGCGCGGAAACGTTTGCTCTTCAAATCATCGACAATATCTTTCGATTCTTTCGAAACTTCCTCTTCAAGAGACAAGGTCTTCACTGTTTTGGCGCCGTTAATGATCTCGGCAAGCCAGCCGACATAAGAAGAATAGGCGTTTCTTGCAATGCGGTGGCGTTTCAAAATCAAATGTTCGAACAAAGGAACGATAATGGCGATGAAAGGCAAGGAAGCAATGACAATCAAAGCGTATTTCACATTTTGAGAGAACATCGTGATGATCGTGAAAATCAGATCGAAAGACGACCAGAATATCGATGTCAAAGACCAAGAGAGGACGTCCCCTATCGCAGAAGTGTCGTTATTCATTCTGGCGATGAGCCAACCGGAATTGGTTTTATCGAAATAAGAGAAAGAAAGCTCCTGGACATGATCGAAAAGGTCCTTTCTTAAAGAAACCATGATGACCATGCTCAAATAATTCGTCAAATAGAATGTGACGAAAATGCTGATGCAGCGAACGATAACGAAGACGCCTTGCGTGATAAGGAAGGTTAAGAAGGTAATGTCGATTTCCCATACGTTTTTGATGAAAATCACATGCAACGGAAGTTCCCAAAGAGAAGAAACGGAAGATAAAACGCCATTTTGTCCAACCAAAGTGATAGCGGCCGCATTCATCGCAGGCACAAAAGCGGAGTCATAGAAAGTGGTAATGAACATCGTCAAAATGATAATGACAAACAAATCAACGCGCTTCATCGCGTATTTCATAACGCGGAACCAAATGCCGAAATTCAATTTGGTCGGAAGCTTTTCCTCGAGAATTCTGCTGCTCATTTTGAAACCTCCATCCTTTCTTGAATTTCAGCCAGCCTTTGATATAGGCCTGCTTTCTTCATTAATTCTTCGTGCGTTCCCATTTCTTCGATTCTGCCATCATCCAAAACGATGATTTTATCTGCCGTTTTCGCTGAAGCGATGCGATGCGTAATGAGGAAAGTGGTGGAATCTTTGACGTTTTCTTTTAGCCTTCGGCGAATCTCCAAATCCGTTTTGGTGTCTACGGCGCTTAGGGAATCGTCGAAAATCAAAATAGGGGCTTTTGTCAAAAGGGTCCGGGCGATGGCAACTCTTTGCTTTTGCCCACCTGAAAGCGTGACGCCTTTTTCCCCAACCAAGGTTTGATAGCCATCTTTAAAAGAGAGGATGGTGCGATCGATATCGGCGTTCTTCGAGGCAAATCTCATTTCGTTCTCACTCGATAAAGGAGAGGCGATCTTGATGTTTTCCTCAATAGAGCGGGAGAACAAGAAAGGATCTTGCAAAACAGGGACGACCTTCTTTCTTAAATAGCTTTTTCGAATATTCTTTAATTCGACTCCATCGATTTTGATAGAGCCCGAATCATAATCGTATAATCTCGTCAAAAGAAGAACCAAAGTGGATTTGCCTGCGCCGGTTTTTCCCATAAGCGCCACGGTTTCTCCGGCCTTTACGGAGAAAGAGACGCCTTCAATCATGTCTCCTTCGCCATCAGGATAGGCGAAAGAAACGTCTTTGAATTCGATATTTCCTTTAATTTGAGGGCATTCACCCGTTTCCAGATCCTCTAAAGGCTTCGCTAAAAGGATTTGAATGCGGTCCGCTGAAGCATAGATTTGACCGATATTGGATAAAGTTTGAGCGGCATCGCGGACTGGCCAAACCATCATGTTTACGTAAAGAAGGGTGATAACTAAGGTTCCAGAGTTTATTTCCCCGGCATAGACCAGATAAATCCCCCATAAAAGGGATAAAACTTTCGAAGCAAAGATGAAAACGTCGGAACTTGAGAAAAAGAAAGCGTTGAATTTCTTCCAGGATAAGAATTTTTCGCGATAATCCTTTAAGATTTCATCGAAAGAAGAGATTTCATAAAGCTCATTGTTGAAAGCTTTGACAATGCGCACCGAAGCAAGATTCTCCGAGGCTTTATCGGTGAGTTTTGCTTCGGAATCGTCGGCCAAACGATAAAGCTTCCTCACCCGTCCAGTCAATAACATCGAATAGAGGAAAAGGATCGGGAACAAAGAAACGCTGACCAAAGTCATCTTCCAAGAAATGGAAAGCAAGATGCTGAAGCAGAAAAGGACCATCCATAACGCCCAAGTGATGCTGCTCATTCCATTGGACATGAATTCACGGTAAACCTTTAAATCCCTCGTCGCCGTTTGCAAAAGGTCGCCTTCCTTGCTTTTTTTGTATTCGGCATAAGGAAGCCTTTCGATGTGATAGAAGATTTCTTTTTGGCAATGGGCGTTGAAACGGGCAGAGAATAAAGCTCTCATCCACATACGCAAAAACATCGATAAAACGTAAGCAGAGGCAACAACGATAATGGCTGTTGGCAACAAATATCTGCCATTTTCGTAAAGATAGAGGTTCCCTCTTCCGCCGGTGATTAAATAAATCACGGCTTTTTCCACGGATGCGGCTTCGTTTAATTTGTCTAAGCCTTCTACCGTATCAACCAGAACTTTAATCAAAAACGTTTGCATGACCGAAAAGAAACCCACAAGAGTTTGCAAAAAGATCTGAAAGTAAAAAAGAGGATGCATCCCTTTCAGCAAATGATGGGAAAGTTTCAAGAAATTTTTCATGATGACGGTGTACCTTAATAAGATGGGCAAAAGCCTATGATAGATATATATGAAATGCAGGGAAAGTCAATGTATAATGAAATTATGAGCAAACATTTCAATGATTGGTGGGAAAAGTCAATCGGTTATATGATTTACCCCATTTCCTATCAAGATTCCAATTCGGATGGCTATGGTGATATAAGGGGAATCATTTCGCGTTTGGATTATTTGAAAGAACTAGGGATCAACCTTCTTTATATTTGTCCTCTTTTCGAATCTCCTTTTCATGATGGTGGGTATGATGTTTCAAACTACTACAAAATAAACCCTCACTTCGGAAATATGGAAGATTTGAAAGAACTTATTCACGAAGCCCATGTCAGAGAGATCCGTTTAATCATCGACCTCCCTTTTAATCACACCTCGAAAGAACATCCTTGGTTTCAAAAAGCGTTGACGGACCCTTTCTCAAAAGAAAGAGGTTTCTATTACTTTTTGGAAGGCAAGGAAGAAAATGGCAAACTTCTCCCTCCTAATAACTGGGGTTCTTTCTTTGGGGAGAGCGCATGGGAAAGAGTGGGGGAAAGCTCTACATTTTATCTGCATATTTTCGGGAAAGAGCAGCCTGATCTTCGTTGGGATAATCCGGAAGTAAGGAAAGAAATGATGCAAATTGCCTGTTTCTATCGCGATTTAGGAATCGATGGTTTTCGTCTGGATGCCTGTTCCCACCTCGCAAAGGACTTGTCTTTTGAGGATTCTTCTCTTCCTATGACAAACGGAATTGCCCTTGATTTCTCCAAATTCAGCAACCGTCCTGAGCTTCTCTCTTATTTAAAAGAATTTTCCGATGCCGTTAAAGGGGATGGCGAGCTTCTTCTTATCGGCGAATCCGGTGGCTGTCTTCAACCTGAAGAGGCTCTTTCTCTCGTGAATAAAAAAGACGGGCCCCTCGATATGCTGTTCAATTTCGATACGGTGAATGACAACGGTTCCTATGAATCCTTCGACAAGGCCGACGAAGAAATCAAAACCGACGTCATTTCTTTGAAAAGGAATTTCATGCGCTGGTACAGCCCTCTCCACGATAACGCCTATTTGCCTATCTATTGGGAAAACCACGACGGCCCTCGCCTTCTTAGCCAATATGGTTCCACGAAATATCGGGATGAATCCGCTAAAATGCTCTTTGTTACCTCTCTTTTCCTATACGGAACCCCGTTTATCCAATATGGCGATGAAATCGGAATGTCCAACCTTCATTTTGAGCATATCGAGGATTTCTATTTGGATGAGCCAACGATAAGCGAGGTCTCCTCTTGGCGAAAAGAAGACATAAGCGATGAGAAAATCCTTCGTTATTTGAATCGTTCCTCCCGTCTTTCATCCAGAAGTATTATGCAATGGGAAAATAAAGAATATGCCGGTTTTTCTGATGCAAGGCCTTATTTCCCTCTTAATCCTAATTATAAAGAAGGGGTCAACATCCTTTCGGAAATGGAAGACCCTTATTCCATTTTGAATTTCTATCAATATGCGATTTCTTATCGAAAAAGCGCTCTTGTGAGCCAAAGCGTGCTCCATTCCCCATTGAAAATCATCGACCCAAATCATCCTGACGTCTTTTCTTATCTTCATGATGGGGCCATTAAATTGCTTGTCATCTCCAACATGAGAGATTACGAAGTCTATTTCTCTTTCTATTTCGAGATTCTAGATATCAAGCTCCATAACTATGGCGATGTGATTTTAGAGGATCACGTTTTCCATCTACGTCCTTTTGAAACCTATCTCCTAATTGTCAAATGAATCAGTATTATCTCTTTTTAGCAAGCACTCCATTGAAACGACCTTTTTTCGAAGAAGCGATTTCTTCCGTCAGCGAAGAAAAACTGGATTTTCATTATTTCAATGATCGAAAAGGGTATTTTCTTGCGAACGAAAAACTATCAAGCACCCTGCAGCAAGTCCTATTTAACATTCATGATGATCTGAATGTGAACCTTACGGTCGTGGTTTCCCATTCCTTGGGGCAATTTGAGGAAAAAATGCTTCAAGAATCGATCTCCTATTTCCCAAATCAGTGCCTTTTCCTCACCGATATGCTCTTAAAGGAGCTTTCTTTTGGCGATTATTCTTCGATTCCTTTGCTTGCGAACGAATTCAAGAGCGTCCCTCAGGATCTTCTTTTGACAGCAGGGACTTTCCTTCGCTGCGGGCTGAACGCCTCTCTTACCGCCGAAACGCTTTTCATTCATCGAAACACGTTTAATTATCGTTTGAACTCCTTCATCGAAAAAACCTCTTTGGATATTCGTTCTTACCATAATGCCTTGCTTTTAGAGCTTTATTTCCAATTTACGAACAAGCGATAAGTCGATTTGTGCACTCTGCACAAGATAAATTGAAAGCCCTTTCTTATAATATTCTCAAAGCGAGGGCCATAAGCAAATTGTGGTGCGACGAAAATGAAAAAATTATTCAAAAGGAAAGACGAAAAAGAAACAAAGCCGAATGGTTTGACAACCGTAACCAAACAGGAAATCGAGGAAAGGGCGAAGGAAATCGAGGCGCTTATTCCGACAGAGAAATGGGATCCGAACGCTTACGTTTCTCTCCGCCATATCGATAAAATCTATGATAATGGCGTTCAGGCTGTCTTTGATTTCAATCTGGATATCGCCAAACACGAATTCATCGTGTTCGTTGGCCCATCAGGGTGCGGAAAATCGACAACTTTGCGTATGGTCGCGGGGCTTGAGGATATCACCAACGGGGAACTTTATATAGACGGGGAATATTCCAATGACAAATCTCCGAAAGACAGAGACATCGCCATGGTTTTCCAATCCTACGCCTTATATCCGCATATGACGGTTTACGAAAATATGGCTTTCGGGCTTAAGATTCGTCACCTCCCTAAAGAAGAAATCGATGAAAGAGTCCATCATGCGGCCAAAATTCTTCAGATTGAAGAATATCTCGACCGTAAGCCTAAAGCTCTCTCAGGCGGACAAAGGCAACGCGTCGCTTTAGGGAGAGCCATCGTCAGGAACGCCAAGGTCTTTTTAATGGACGAGCCTCTTTCCAATTTAGATGCCAAGCTCCGCGTTCAGATGAGATCGGAAATCATCAAGCTTCACGAGTCCCTAAATGCGACGACCATTTATGTCACCCACGACCAAACCGAAGCCATGACCATGGCCTCCCGTATCGTCGTGATGAAATTAGGGCATATTCAGCAAATCGGCACGCCGATTGAAATCTACAATAAACCGGCAAACGTCTTCGTCGCTTCCTTTATCGGCTCTCCGGCCATGAATTTGATGACGGCTCATTATGCAAAAGGGAAAATCAGCCTTTCGAGCGGCCAGCTCCTCACTCTTCCAAAGGAGTGCAAAGCAGGAATCGAATCCTTCTATGGCAATGATGAGGAGAGAGATATCACCTTTGGCATCCGCCCAGAAGATATTCACCAAGGCGATCAGGAACATGTTCTTAAATATGGCGGAAAGGCGATGGATATCAAGGTTGCTGTCGCTGAATTGCTGGGGCATGAATATTATGTCCATACGGATTTTGGCGGGATTGATTTAGTCGCTAAGATTCCTCTCACCAATGAAATCAAGATTGGCGATGACATCAAGATTTTGATCGATATGTCTAAAATCCATCTCTTCGATATCGAAAGCGGGAAACGCATCTATTAGATAGATCTCCCGGCATTGAAATAGCCTCCAGCAATGGTGGCTTTTTTAACGAGCAAAAGCCTAACGATAAAGAGAGGGATGGTAGAATCTAAAAAGAAAAAGCCAGTTTTATTCTGGCTTTTTGCTGTCTTTGTGGAAGCTTTTTCCCTTGGAGAAGGATTTCCCCCCTCTATGGAAATCTTTCTTTCCGTAAGAAGAGCGTTTCCCTCCCTTCTCAGAGAAAGATCTTTTTTTGGAGAAGCTCTTCCCGTCTTTATGATCATGGAAATTATCGTTTTTCTTGAAATACGGCTTTCTCTCTTTGCCTTCTTCGCTTCGCTCATGATGCTCATAACGTTTCTTGTTATCCGAATGGAAGGAACCTTCTTTTCTAGAACCTCGGGAGAAAGATTTACCGCCAAAACGAGATTTATGGAAACCTTTGCGGAATCCCTCTTTTTTAGGGAATTCCTTCTTTTCTCCTTCTGTGTTTGAAGGAGTCCCTTCGGCAGGTTTTTCCTCATCTTTCTTCACAAAACGAGGCTTTCTATCGCCGAATTTTCTCTTTTTGATTGGATGACGGAGCTGGTAATCCCTTTCTTCGTAAGAGACATATTCTTTTTCTTTCTTTTCAGGGTCGGTGAACAAGAAGGAGAGATCATCTAAAGAAGAATAGCAAGCAATGCCATTTTCCTCCAAAAGCCTTGTCGTGATTCCTTTTCCTGGGATCTTGGTTTGATTGAAGTGCCCGTCATAGATATTTCTTACCCCGCAAGAAGGGGAGCTTTCCGCTAAAACAGCAATGCGGATGCCAAAAAGACGACACGCTTCCAAGGCTTTCTTTGCGCCAAGGTTATATTCTTTTACTTTGCTGACGCCTTCTTTCGTTTTAACGTCTGGCCCTTGAATTTCGCAAGCTTCGCGAGGGATGCCCAATCCGCCCATGACTTCAGGGCAAAAAGGAATCAATTCATATTTTTCTTTCAATTTCTCAACGATCGGAAGGTAATTATTCTTTCCGTCATAACGGGTATTTTCACCAACTAAGCAGGCACTAATCAATATCTTTTCCATACGTTAAGGAAGTTTACTCTATTTCCTTTCCTTTTACTAGTCAAAGAGTTCGTAGGTTTCCTATAATAATAAGATGATGAAAAAAGAGCTTTGGCAAATTCAAATCGATGCGGAAACCTATTCTGTAACCGTCAATTATCGAAAAAGAAGAAGCATGGGCCTCCGTTACAATCCCGAGAGCAAAGACTTCACTTGCAACGTCCCCGTATATATCAAAAAGGATGAGATCTTTGATTTTGTAAAGAAGAATGCGAAAAAACTCGTTGAAAGAGGGAAAGCGAGAATCGCGCCAAACCCGGTTGAAGGGGATTTTGTCTATCTGTTTGGAGAAAAATGCGAGATCCCTTCTTTTTCTGCTTGGAAGGAAGAGAAACGGGAGGCGTTTCTCAAAAAAGCCCTTCTTTCTTTTCTTGAGGGAAACGTTGCGGAAAACAAAGAAAAAATGGGGATTATTTCACCTTACCGCATCCGCGTTCGTCAAATGAAAACAAGGTGGGGCGTAAATAGCCAACGCACCCTATCTTTAACCTTTGCTTTAAACTTAGTTCATTACAGCAAGGAAATCATCGAAAGCGTCGTCATTCATGAACTCGCCCACGATCGCGTCCATAATCACAGCCAAAATTTCTATAAGATTGTTCTTGCTTACTCACCCGATTATTATTTCTATCGCAAAAAGCTAACGAAAGGGCAATATAAATGAGTGAATTTCTCTCTTCCAAAGATAACAAGAAAATAAAAGAAGCCCTCTCTTGCCGAGATGGAAAAGGCGACTTTTTCCTCGTGGAAGGTTTTCATATGGTGGAAATGGCGGTGGAGAAGGCTTCAGCCGTTCGGATTTTTTCCTTGAAGGAATATCCTCACAAGAATATCGAGTTCTATCTCACGAACGAAACGATCATCAAGCGTCTATCTTTTTCTAAAACTCCCGAAGGAATCGTTGCTTTATGTGAGAAAAAAAGAGAGGAAAGGCCTTTTTCCGAAGCCATTGTCTATCTAGACGAGCTTCAAGATCCCGGAAATGTTGGCACAATCTTAAGAACTTGCCTTGCTTTTGGATACCGAGACGTTTTTCTTTCAAAAGGTTGCGCAAGCGCCTATTCCCCTAAAACCTTATCTTCTTCGCAAGGAGCGATTTTCAAACTCAATATCAAAGAAGGGAATTCAGTGCCTGAAGAAGACATCCTTTCCTTGAAAGAAAAAGGCTACAAGATTCTCGCCACGGATTTAAAATCCTCTTTCCCCTTAAAAGAACTAAGCATCGAAAAGCCTTATGTCCTCGTTCTTGGAAACGAAGGGAAGGGCGTGAATCCTAGGATTCTCTCTCTATCCGATAAAAAAGTTCGCATCGAAATGGAGGGCATCGACTCCTTAAATGTGGGGGTTGCCGCAGGAATTCTTCTCTATGAGCTCAAAAAGAAGTAACAAGTCTTCTTCTTTGTATTAAAATATCTACGTTCGAAGAAAAGGAAGAGTAAGCAAGATCTTCTTAGTTCTGGGAGAGACAAAAAGAGAGACTGTCTTCTAAGAAACTCGCCGAAGTTCGCCTTGGAGAATGGGGAAGAGATTCCCCCCGTCGTGGGTTATAGCCGAAAAGTCGCGTTTTATCAAAGGAAAAACGAATTGGGATGGCACCGTGGTTCATTCACTCCCTGCATCCCTTTTTCTATATTCAGAAAGGAAAATCCATGGAAAACGAAAAGAAAACCGTTTTAGAAGCGGAAGAGGAAGCCTTAAGCGCTTTAGAGAAATCCAACAGTTTCGAAGAACTGACGAGCTGGAAAAACACGTATCTTTCAAAAAAGAGCCATCTTGCCCAACTTATGGGGCTGATGAGAAATCTTCCAGCCGAAGAAAAAGCCGCTTTTGGGAAACTTGTAAATGACACAAGGAAGAAAGTGGAGAGCGCTTTTGAAGAAAAAATGCAAAAGGCGCAAGCCAAAGCGCTTGAAGAAAAGCTTCAATCCGAGAAAATCGACCTCACTCTTCCTGGCAGAGATTATCATCAGGGTTTTATCAATCCGTATTGGCAAATCGTCGATGAAATGTCTGATATATTCGCCTCAATGGGTTTCGATATCGTCGAAGGGAGGGATGTGGAAACGGATCATTTCAATTTTGAGCTATTGAACGTCCCTAAGGATCATCCGGCAAGGGATATGCAAGATACTTTCTATATTTCCGAAAATCTTTTGCTGCGAACGCAAACTTCTGCCGCCCAGGCGCATACCATGCTTGAAAACGAAGAAAAGAAACCAATCAAGATGATTTGCCCAGGAAAATGCTATCGCCGTGATGACGATGACGCGACTCACTCCCATCAATTCGGCCAAATCGAAGGGCTTGTCGTAGATAAGGGCATCTCCATGGCCGATTTAAAAGGAACGTTGGAGCTTTTCGTTAAGAAAATGTTCGGAGAGAAACGCGAAATTCGTCTCCGCTCTTCTTTCTTCCCTTTCACCGAGCCATCCGTCGAAGTTGACGTTTCTTGCTCCAAATGCGGCGGGAAGGGATGCTCCCTTTGCAAGAATACCGGCTGGATTGAGATTCTGGGGGCTGGCGAGGTTCACCCTCATGTGCTTGAGATGTGCGGATATGACCCAAAGATCTATAGCGGCTTCGCTTTTGGGGTTGGCATAGAGAGAATCGCCATGCTCCGCTATGGCATCGATGATATCAGAAGGATCTATGCGAATGACGTTCGTTTCTTAAAAGATTTCATAGAGAAATAAGGAGATAAGATATGAAAATTTCATGGAATTGGCTGAAAGAATTCGTCAATCTAGATAATACGACTCCCGAAGAGGTTGCGAAAAAGCTTACTTTTGCCGGCATCGAAGTCGATGAAATCAAAAAGATTGCCTCTGGAACGAACCTGGTTATCGGAGAAATCCTTACTTGCGAGCCCCACCCAGACAGCGACCATCTTCACGTTTTGAATGTGGATGAAGGAAAATTCGGCGTTCACCAAATCGTTTGCGGCGCTCCCAATGCCAGAAAAGGCTTGAAAGTCATTGTTGCCCGTTCTGGAGCCGTTTTGCCAGAAGTCACGATTGCCCCTTCGAGCATCCGTGGAGTGGAAAGCGACGGAATGTGCTGCTCTTTAAGGGAATTAGGCGTCGATAAATCATCCTTGAACGAGAAGCAAATTAACGGCATCGAAGAGCTTCCTATGGACGCTCCCGTCGGAGAAGAGGATGTTCTTCATTATTTGGGCCTTGACGACATCATCATTGAAATCGAGCTCCTTGCCAATCGCCCGGATATGAATGCGATGGAGAATGTGGCTCGTGAAGTCTCTTGCCTTCTTAACGAGAAAGAAAACATTAAAGAATATCCTGAGACCATTACGGGGGAATCTTCTTTTAAAGTGTCCTCCTTAACGGATAAATGCCCTCTTTTTGGAGCCAGAGAAGTTCGTTCTATCGTAACGAAAGAATCGCCTGAGTGGCTGAGAAGAATTCTTTCTTCTGAAGGCATTAGGAGCATCAATAATGTCGTAGACATCGGCAATTTCGTTATGCTGTTAACAGGGCAACCCATCAATATGTATGATGCGGATAAACTTACCGTTCCTTCTTTGGAGGTTCGTGATGACTATGTTGGCGAATTCGTGGCGATGAATGCTCTAAGCTATGCCTTAAAAGAAGGGGATCTTGTTGTTTCTAGCGCAGGGAAGCCGATGTGCTTAGCCGGCATTATGACAAGCGAAGCCGCAGAAGTTACCCCTAAGACAAAGAACGTCATCATCGAAGCCGCATCTTTTGCTGGCGCCTCCATTCGAAGGACTTCCAACCGCTTAGGCTTAGCGAGCGAATCCTCTTCGCGTTTCGTAAAGGGCTTAAATAACGAGCAAACGGAAAGGGTTCTCCGAATTTGCTCTTATCTGCTAAAAGAGCTAGCGGAAGCGAAAGAGATTCTTAGCATTCCAACTTACGACCATCTAACGCACGATCCAAAGAAGATCGAAACCTCTTTAGGATATATCAACGCCCGCTTAGGAACTTCCTTTGATTTGGAAACCGTGATTTCCATCCTTCGAAGAGACCATATGGGAATCGAAAGGAAAGAAGGGGACAATTTCCTCTTGACGGTGCCTTTCTATCGCATCGACATGAGTGGAGAAGCGGACGTAAGCGAGGAAGTCATTCGCCTTCTGGGGTATGAGAACATCGTTTCCAAGCTCCCTAATGTTTCCACGAACCATGGCGGATATAGCCAAAAGCAAGCCAATAAGAATGCGATTCGTCGTTTCTTGAGAAACAATGGATTAAGCGAATGCATTACCTATTCTTTGGTGAGCAAGAAAAACAAAGACTCTTTCGAGCTTCTTCTTTCGGGAGAGAACTATAAGCTCTTGAATCCTCTCACAGAAGACAGGATGTATCTTAGAAAGAACGTCCTTCCCTCTCTTCTTGAGGCGGCTTCCTATAATTTCGCGCATCAAGAAAAGAACCTCGCTCTTTTTGAAATCTCGGATGTGGACACCCCGCAAAGGAAAGGAAAGCATCTTGCTATCGTTCTTTCTGGAGAAGAAGCTTTGCAAGGTTTCCTCATTCGCCGGCCTTATGATTTCTATAGCGTGAAGGGTTTGTTTGAAGGAATCATTTCTTTGCTTGGCATCAACGAAAACCGTTTTAAGCTCCAAGCCTATAAAGACGCGAAAGAAGAGCTTCACCCAGGACGCAGCGCGGAAATCCTCCTAGGAAAAGAGAAGGTCGCCGTTTTTGGCGAGCTTCATCCGAACGCTTTGAAACAGCTTGGTTTCGGCAAGAATCCGGTGGCCGTCTTAGAGATGGATTTGGAGGCGCTTCTTGCTTTGAAGACGAGCGCTGAGAAAGCTTCCATCCCACCAAAATTCCCTTCGATCAGCCGCGATTTGGCCTTCGTTTTGAAAAACGACGTCCCTTATTCCGATGTCAAACGTGAAATCTCCCGTCTTGATAAAATCATCAAAAAAGTCGATGTTTTCGATGTTTATGAAGGCGATCATATTGAAAAAGGCAAGAAATCCATGGCTATTAGCATTACTTTCTTAGACGAAAATAAAACTTTGAAAGACGAAGAAGTCAATCTCATCATGAAAAAGATAACCGACATGCTTCTGATGCGCTTTAACGCTGAGGTGCGCGCCTAATGTATAAAATCAACAAAAGCGCCATCATAAAAGGGAGGGAACAATCGTTTTTTAACGATACGACTTTTGAGGAATACCCCAAGCGCTATCCCCTAGAGAAGGTTCTATCCTGCCATTACGAAGTGAATGCGTCACGCCAAGACGGCTTTCTGCTCTTGCTTTATCGAATCCAAGCGAAATTACGTGTTCATGATACAAGAGACAACGTCTTATTCGATTATTCTTTGAAACAGAAAGAGGAAGTCGAAGTCACCGATCAAGAAGAGGAAATGGAAGAAGGGATCTACCTTCCCGGCCCAAGCATTGATTTGGATGAGCTTGCTTTGGATATTCTTCAATCATCCTTGCCGTTGCGTTTGGTCAGGAAAAAAGACACCCCTCTTCCAAAAGGGATATCAGGCGTCTGTTTCGTAAGCGAAGACGAACTTCAAGAGGAGCGAAGCAACTTCTCCTTGGATGATTTGCCCTCTTTCCCGTCGGAGAAAGACAATTAAAGCTCCGTTTCGTTTCTAGTCTCCGTGCCTCGGAGACTTTTTTCATATTTTTGATGATTTTTCCTTTCATGAAATGACAGGCAGTGATACATTTATTGCAAGGAGTGGGAAAAAGTGGGAATGTTTTTCGGAACCTATGAAAGAAACCTAGATAACAAATTCCGTCTTCAATTGCCTAATAAATTAGTCAAAGAGATGCCGGAGCATTTTTACTTACTCCGCGGTTTTGAGGGCGCGCTTTCCATTTACGAAGAAAAGGATTTCCAAAAATACCTTTCTTCCTTGGAAAAAATGTCTTTCCTTGAAGAAAAAGAACGCACTTATATGCGTTTGGCTCTTTCTAGCGTAGAAGTTCTCGACACGGATTCCCATGGAAGGATTTCCTTAGGAAGCGCCATCGCAAAACGTTATGGCCTCTCTTCCGAGGTTGTCATCATCGGCGTTTTGGACCATTTCGAGATCTGGGATAAAGCGGCTTATGAGGAATATCAGAAGAAAAATGAAGCCTCTTATGAAAAGATTGCCGAGGATTTAGGCAAACTCTCAAAGGAGGAAGACTGATATGGGATACCATTACAGCGTTCTTCTTAATGAAACGATGGAAGTTTTGGACATTCATCCAGATGGGATTTATGTCGATCTTACCTTAGGAAGAGGGGGCACCTCCTCAGCCATCCTTGAAAGAATTCCAGACGGCCATCTTTATTCTTTCGATATGGATCAAGAAGCCATTGACGAAAGCGAAAAGAGGCTGGAAAAAGCGGGTAAGAACTTCACCATCATCAAATCCAATTTCGCCTTTTTCGTCAAAGAGCTTCAAGAAAGAGGGATAACGGAAGTCGATGGAATCACGGCTGATTTAGGCGTTTCCTCCCCACAATTCGATGAAGCGGAAAGAGGCTTCTCTTACCGTGAAGACGCGCCGTTGGATATGAGAATGGATAGAGAAAACCCACTCAACGCCAAAATTATCGTCAATACCTATCCTTTAGAAAAGCTTCTCAAAGTCTTTAAAGAATACGGCGAAGACCCTTTTTCCTATCAAATCGCCAAAGAAATCGTGAAAGAAAGAGAAACGAAGGAAATCGAAACGACAGGAGAACTCGTGGAATTGATCAAAAGGGTAAAACCTGCAAGGGAATTGGCGAAAAAAGGCCATCCAGCCAAACAGATCTTCCAAGCTCTGAGAATAGAAACCAACGATGAATTGGGAAACCTTCGCCAATTATTGGATACTTTCGACAAAGTTCTGAAACCAGGCGGAAGAATCGCTATTATCACCTTCCAAAGCCTTGAAGACAGACTGGTCAAAGACAAATTCCGCTCTCTTTCCGTAATAGAGGGAAATCGGGATGATCTTGAGGTTAGGCCAAACGAAATAAAGGAAGCCCCTTATCGACAGATTTCTAAAAAGCCGATTGTGGCAGGGGAAAAAGAATTGGAAGAAAACCATCGTTCCAAATCGGCTAAATTAAGATGCATTGAAAAGAAAGGAGAAGATGACCATGAAAGATAAATTGGAAAAAAGCGGCCATAAGCGTGGATATTACCGCAAACAATTGCTTTTGAAAGCGTCTTTGATTGCGCTAGGATTCTTCTCGCTTTGCGCCATTCCGATCGGCTTATCCTATCGTGTGGCAGAAGTAGCCCACGCTGAAAAATACGAAAGCACGAGCCAAAATAGGAGCCTTCAAGAAGACAGTTCGGACTCTTTCTCGGAAGAAGAAACGGAAACATCTAAAGAGAGCCAAGAAAATTAAGGCTCTCTTTTTCTTTCTTTAAATAGACCATTTTATTTCTTTTCATTTTATTGAAATAGAACGATATTATCTAATTTTAATCGAATCAATATAAAACATATAAAAACAACTAAAAAAGTACTAAATACATTCCAAGTAACTTCTAAATGTTGTTGGCAAAAGAATGTTCTTATTCTAGAATAGAATATGCTTATGGAAAATGTTCGTTATTCGCGTGCTTTGGAGATAACTTCCTCCTATATCAAATATGCGGTTGGCTATGTTTCTAACAATGTGCCGCATTTGCTTTTTTACAAGAAGAAACCGATACATGGCATCGTTTCTTTTGGAAAAATCGTTCAACGCGAGAAACTGGTGGAAGCGCTAAGCGAATTCCATAACATTTCCGATGCGTCTTTGGATTTTAAAGTGGAGCCAAATGCGGTTTCTTTGGTTTTGCCGTCTTTGGGCTTTAAGGTCTTCCAATGCGATAAGGCCTCTAGCGTTGTCGCTTCGGATGACACCATCGCCCCCGTTGATGTGGAGAACGTGATGGCTCTTATTTACAAGCAAAACGTGGAGCAAGGGAATACGATTGTCGATGTCGTTCCTGACTATTATGTCGCCAATCGCCAGGCGTATAAAGAGCCTCCTCTTGGCGTGAAGGGGGAATCCCTTACGGTCAGAGCGAAGGTTTATACCCTTCCTCAGGATTTGCTTGCCGATTTTAGCCAAGTGGTGCAAGATGCCGGATTCCGCGTTTTAAGAAGCGGGGTTGCTTCTTATTGCGCTTCGCAACTTATCAAGCTTACCCCAGGATATCCGGAATCCTATGTTCTTTTCGATATGGGATCAGATCTGACTACCGTCTCTTTTGTTGGCGATGGCGAACCCTATTCTTCGCGTTTCATCAAGACTGGCGGGGCTTTTTTGAGCGAGAAAATATCGAAAGAATTGGGCATTCCTCTAGAAGAAGCCAATTCCATCAAAGAAAGATTCGGCTATGATCTTGCTACCCATCAATTCGAAACCCCTCTTTATATGGGCACAAACGAAAACGGGATTAAAATCAAGATTTATCAAAAAGACGTCAATCGCGTAATTGAAGGCTACTTCAATGAATTCCACAATTATTTGGACGTGGCATTAAAACAATTAAATGCCTCGAATGGGCAAGATTACGGCGCATATCCCATTCTTCTTACAGGCGGGGGAAGCCGTTTAAAAGGAATTGGAAATTTGCTTGCCCCCAGCTTTGGCAATCGCAAGATGTTCGCTTATCTTCCGAACGTTGTCGGAGGAAGGGATGCGTCTATGACGAATGTCTTGGGGATGATTGTGGCAGAAGGGAAAAACAGAAAATCGAATTTGATTGAGAATTGCCGTGGTGTCTCATCGCTTCGTAGGGAATAAAAGAGGAGACCATTATGAATGATGAAGAGTTGGATAATAATTTAGATAGCGATATCAATAGTGATGATTTAGACAGTTTTGAGCCTGTGGCGAAAATTGTCGTCATTGGCATTGGCGGGGCAGGAAATAATGCCGTCAACCGCATGATTGACGACAACATCCAAAACGTTGATTTCTATGTCATGAACACCGATAGACAGGCTTTGGCTTCCTCCAAAGCCCCAAATCGCGTCATTTTGGGCAAACAAACGACCAAAGGCCTTGGCGCAGGAGGAGATCCTACGGTGGGGAAAATGGCAGCGGAGCAATCCACGGAAACCATTAAAAAAGTGGTTGCCGGAGCGGATATGGTCTTTATTGCGGCCGGCATGGGGAAGGGAACGGGGACCGGTGCCGCCCCCGTGGTCGCCAAAATCGCAAAGGATTCGGGTGCTTTGACCGTCGCTATTGTCACGAGGCCTTTCACTTTTGAAGGAAAACGACGCACGGAAAACGCCATTCAAGGTTTGACGAACCTTAAAAACGTCGTCGATTCCATTATTATCGTTTCAAATGACAAGCTCCTTACTTCAGCTGGCGGAGCTCCCATCGATCAAGCCTTCCAAGAATCGGACCATATCTTGGCCCAATCGGTGAAAACGGTTGCCGACCTTATTTTGGTTCCGGCGATGATGAACCTTGATTTCGCTGACGTGAAATCCACTTTGAAGGATTCCGGCGTCGCTTTGATTGGCTTTGGCATGGGAAAAGGCCCAAACAAAGCGGAAGAAGCTGCCTTGAATGCGATTAACTCTCCGCTTTTGGAAGCGAAAGTCCAAGGCGCCAAACGTGCTATCTGCGCCGTTACATGCGGTCCGCAAGTGACGATGTACGAAGCGCAGAAATGCGCGATGAAGATCGTTGAGGAAGCAGGGGGAATCACCGACATGAAATTCGGCGTTTCCATCAATCCGAATCTCGAGGATTCTCTTGTCGTCAGCGTCATCGCCTCAGATTTCGATGGGGATCGCGACTTCATTTCAGCCCCTGACGACGGACCGATTATCAATCCTCTGCCAAGCACGGACGGCGTAACTTCCGATTCCTCGAAAGACGATTCCTCTAATGAATACGGCCCCGATATCGATCTAAGCGACACCTTGCGCCCTCATTTCGACCACGAATAACGGAAAAAGCCCTTTTAGGCCTTCTTCAAAGAAGGCTTTTTTCAATTTTGTTGAAAAGAGAAGGGGAATCAACTATATTTGTCTCGGCGAAGATCATAGAGCGATCGCGGCAAGTGACAGAGAGCCCCTTGGATGAGAACGGGGCAAGCCAAGTATCCATCACTATGGTAGCCTTCTTCCTGAAGAGATGTAAGGAAGACGCAAAACTTGCGTTATAAGTGTCTTGAGAGCGGATGTATATCCGAACTAAGGTGGTACCGCGCAAATAGCGCCCTTAGAGGGCGTTTTCTTTTTGCCCAAAGGAGAAAAATATGGGAAATGAAATGAAAAAGACCCTGTTGATGCCACGGACTGGCTTCGAAATGAGAGCCAACCTCATTAACAAGGAACCTAAGATGCTCAGCCATTGGGAAGATATGCATCTTTATGAAAAAATGAACGAAAACCGCGATGGCTGCGATGAATATCTTCTTCATGATGGCCCTCCATATGCCAATGGCGATATCCATTGCGGGCATATGCTCAATCGTCTTTTGAAAGATTTCATCATCCGTTTCAAAAATATGGAAGGATATAAAACCCCCTTCATTTTCGGTTGGGATACCCATGGTCTTCCGATCGAGGTGAAAGTCACAAAAAGCGGGGTAAATCGCAAAACAACGCCGGTCGTTGATTTTAGAAACCTTTGCAAAGAATACGCCTTAAAACAAGTGGAGCATCAAAAAGGCCAAATCAAACGTTTGGGCTGTTTAGGCGATTACGATCACCCATACCTCACCCTTTTGCCTGAATACGAAGCGCATCAAATCGACGTTTTTGCCAAAATGGCTCTAAAAGGGCTCATCTACAAGGGATTGAAGCCGGTTTATTGGTCGCCATCGAGCGAATCGGCTTTAGCTGAAGCGGAAGTCGAATACGCCGACGTCCCAGCAAGGACCCTTTATGTTTATTTTGATTTCGTCGATGGGAAAGGAGTTGTCCCAAATGATGCGAAAATCATCGCTTGGACGACCACTCCATGGACGATTCCCGGAGATCAAGCCATCACGCTGAATCCCCGTTTTGAATATGGCTTATTCCAAACTGAAAAAGGGCAATTTGTCTTCTTGAAAAGCCTGGAAGGGAAAATCAAGGAAGAGCTTGGCTTCGAAAAATGCGATTTAATCAAAACCTTTAAAGGGCAAGAATTGGAATACGCCACCGTTCGTCACCCATTATATAAAGATCGCACATCCTTGATTATCCTCGCTTCTTTCGTGACGGATTCCGACGGCACGGGTTGCGTCCATACCGCACCGGATTTTGGCGTAGATGACTTCAACGCCTGCGCCAAATATGGCATCGGCCCTTTGAAACAAGTCGATGATAAAGGCGTTATGCATCTTGGAGAAGGGGATCCATGCGACGGGCTTTTCTATCAGGATGCTAACGATAAAGTCTGCGATTTATTAAAAGAAAACGGCCACATGCTCAAAGAAGTGGATATCGTTCACTCCTATCCTCATGACTGGCGTACCCATAAACCGATTATCTTCCGCGCCACGCCACAATGGTTCTTTTCCATCGAATCCATTCGCCAAGAGCTGATTGATGCCGTCCATGAGGTGAAATGGAATCCTGCCTGGGGAGAAGAAAAAATGGTCAACATGATCAAAGACCGCGGTGATTGGTGCATTTCCAGACAAAGGGCTTGGGGGGTTCCGATTCCGATCATCTATAACGAGGACGGCTCTCCGATTATTGAGGAAAAAGTCTTCGCCCATATCCACGATTTAATCGCGAAAGAGGGATCGAATGCCTGGTGGAAACATACCGCAAAAGAGCTTCTTCCTGAAGGTTATGCCTCTAAAGCCTCGCCAAATGGCAATTTCCGCAAAGAGACGGACATCATGGATGTTTGGTTTGACTCTGGCACTTCTTGGGCGGGAACCATCCAAGAAAGAGGGCTAAAATTCCCAGCAGACCTCTATTTGGAAGGGAATGATCAATATCGCGGATGGTTCAATTCATCCTTGATTCTCAGCGTCGCTTATAATGGCTGCGCTCCTTACAAAGAAACATTGACTCATGGTTGGGTTATGGACGAAAACTGGAATAAGATGTCAAAATCCGCTGGAAATGGCATCGATCCTAGCAAGGTTGCAAACCAATTTGGCGCCGATATTCTTCGTTTGTGGGCGGCAAGCGTCAATTATGTCGCTGACGTTCGCATTTCCGAAAACATCATTCAAAGTGTCTCAGAACAATACCGCAAGATTAGAAACACTTTCAAATTCATGCTCGGAAATCTCCAAGATGGGGAAAATAGACTCTATATTCAGCCGAAAGAGGAACCCGAACTCTATCCGGCCGATAAGTGGGTTTTGGCGAAATTTGAAGCCGTAAAGAACAAAACGCTTAGAGATTATGACAATTTCTCTTTCGCTTCGGTGACGATGTCTCTAACCAATTTCTTGGTTGAGCTATCCAATTTCTACTTAGATTACGCCAAAGATATTCTTTATTGCGAAGAGGCTCTTTCCCCAAGAAGGAAAGCGGTTCAATACGTTCTTTATAAGCTTAGCTTTGAGATGTGTTTGCTCTTTAATCCGATTCTTTCCTTCACCATGGATGAGGTTTATTCCTTCCTTCCTGGCGTTAGTAAAGTCTCCCCTCAATTAGAAGACATGCCAAAGGAAAGCCACGAATACGGTGAGGAAACTTTAAAAGAATATGATGATTTCATCGCTTTGCGATCTATCGTTTTGAAAGCATTGGAAGAAAAGCGCGCCTCCGGAGTCATCGGTTCTTCGACAGAAGCGAAAGCGGATGTTTTCACCGACAATGAAGCTCTCTTCAACGTCTTAAAGAAGCTTGATGATAACGAAATTGCCCGTTTGTTCGGCGTTTCTGAGGCGAATGTCATTGAAGGCGAAACGAAGGCAATAATCGAAAAGGACGAGGATCCTGTGTGCGAAAGATGCAGGAACCACAAAAAAGACGCGGTGATGCGTGAAAACGGCTCTGTCCTTTGCTCGCGTTGCCTTGCCGCTTTAGGAGAAGAATGATGGATGAAAAGGAAGTAAAACAAGAAGAAACCACCAAGAAAGAAAAGAAGTTCATCTGGACATGGAAGGGCTTCTTTCTTTCTTTTCTTTGGGTTTCCGTGCTTGTTATAGCCATAGATTTAGCGAGTAAGTGGGGGGTTGTGAATTTCTTTAAGGCAAACCCCCAATTAAAGGGTTCCCTCGAAGTGATTCCTCATTTCTTCTATCTCACTCTTTCTTATAACAAAGGCTCATCCTTTGGAATGGGCAGCGATATAAGCTGGATGAGATACGTCTTTATCGTCATTTCTTGGCTGGCATCGGCGGGAATTATCTATTATTGGTATAAAAACCTCAATAAAAAAGACCATTTGGTTGACTGTATATTGATGCTTGCTCTCGGTGGTGCTATCGGAAATGCGATCGATCGGACGTTCTATTGGGATGGGGTCACTGGTTTTTCGGGTGTGGTGGATTTCTTTCAGTTCTATATCTTCGGATATAATAATGACTCTTTTGCCATATTCAATGTGGCTGACGCCGCCTTGGTGGTTGCGATGATGATGCTGATCGTCTTGATCGTCGTTCGCTCTATTAAAGAAGCAGTGCAGAAAAAATAGAGGTTTTATGGATAAGATTTCAGTAAGCGAAAAAGACGTCGGAAGACGCTTGGATGAGTTTCTTTTTGAACAGGGGATAGCTCCCTCCAGAAGCAAGGTTCAAACCTTAATAAAAGAAAAACAAGTCTTTGTGAATGACAAGGAAGAAAAACCCCATTATATCTTAAGACTTGCCGATGTTATAACTTATAAAAAATATACTAATAAACCACTAGAGTTGAAAAGTGAGAACATCCCCTTGGATATCCTATATGAAGACGAGGATATTCTCATTGTGAATAAACCAGCCGGCTTGGTCGTTCATCCAGGCAACGGCCATGAAGAGGGAACCCTTGTCAATGCCTTGCTTTATCATGAGGAGAATCTTCCCCATCAAGGCGATTCCATTCGTCCGGGATTGGTCCATCGAATTGATAAGGATACTTCTGGGTTATTGGCGATTGCCAAAAACGATGAGGCCGAGCTTTATTTGAAAAGTCAGCTTTCCGACCATTCCATGCATAGGGAATATATTGCTCTTGTGCAGGGTATCATTGACGAAAATGATGGAAAGATTGACGCTCCCTTAGGACGCGATCCAAAAAGTCCAATCAAGTTTGCTGTGAACGTTCAAAAAGGGAAAGAGGCGATTACTTTCTTCCATGTTTTGAAACGTTATCATGAGAACTGCACTTTAATATCTTGCCGTCTTCTTACTGGGCGCACCCATCAGATCCGTGTCCATATGGATTATATCCATCACCCTGTGATCGGCGATCCCCTTTATGGCAAGGGAAATTGCGTTCTTTACGATAAAGGCCAGCTTCTTCATGCTTATCAGTTAACTTTCCGCCATCCTCGGACAAAAGAGCTTGTCACCTTTAAAGCGCCTTTGCCTAAAGAATTTCAGGAAGTCCTGGATAAGCTTCATGAAATTCAATGAGTTTCCTTCCATTTCTTATAATTCGCCCATGAGAGCTTGGCAACATTGCCAAGCTCTTTTTCTCCGAATTTATCGACAAAATAAGGGATAAATGAATCTACGTCTTTGCCTGCCCCCAAAGGGAAAGAAAGACCGTATTTCTCCTTCATGGCTTCGATTTTCCTTAGAAAAGAATAACGGGCGATGACGCTGCCTAATGCCACGGCAGGAAATAAACTTTCCCCTTTGGTGTGGAAAATTACGTTCTTTACCACATTTTTTTCGTCTTTTAGGTAAGAAAAATATAAGGAAGGCTCAGCAAATTGGTCTTGATAGATAAAGCTTGACGGATGCTTCTCGTAAAGATTTAGCAAACAACGGTTGTGCATCTTGGCTTTAATGGCGTTCATATTCATTCGGCCGTGTATTTGATTAAAACGAGAATTTGGCAAAGAGAGCTGGGAATACTCAAATTCCTGAATGAGAGTCGGACCGATTTCGAGAATGTATCCGTCGTTCATTTTTTTGGAATCCGTAATGCCTAATTCTTCTATGCGAGGCAGCTCTTTTTCTTCTAAATAAGCAGCGCAAACGCACACAGGGCCGAAAAAATCGCCCGTTCCGACCTCGTCGCTGCCGATTTGAGGATATTGATTTTGGCAAAGGGGCGGCCTCTTTTCTGAAGGAAGGTATTTTTGGACTGCCTTCTGAGCATCCCTTCCTTGGAAAACGACCATGGCATTGCCTTTTTTATTCGGCTTGTAAATGGAAACCGATAGGCCTTCTTTTTTGGCAAAAAAAGCGATATAAACGCTAGGGTTTTCTGCTTGGCAAGAAAGAAAATCCTTGCGAATCTCGTTTTCTTCCTTGGGGGAAATGGTCAAGGAGATGGCGTTGCTCTCGTTTGGGCTCATGCGATTATTTTAGCATTCCTGGCGTTTTTTAGACATGAAAGAAAATGGTATAATTCTTGCTATGCAAGATGTATACGAAAAATTTGAATTTGAAAAAATAAGACAAAGCCTTAAAAAGCTGACAAAAACCGATATCGGAAAAGAGAAGGCCTCATCGTTAGCGATGATTCCTGACGAAACTCTTTTGCAAAGAGAGTTGAATTTCCTTGAAGAAACAAGAAATCTCCTCGCCCGTTATGGGAATCTTCCAATCGACGTTTCAAGCGATTTAAAGGACTCTGTTTCTTTGGCTAAAAAAGGCGGATGCTTGAACGTCGAGGATTTGGAAAGAGTTGCAAACGACGTCAAAAACGCTGAAGCCATCCTGTCTTTCTTTAAAAAAGTCACGGATTCCCCTTTGCTTTTGGAATACGTCAGCAATTTCCCGCATTTGCGGTTCCTCGAAGTGGACATTCATAAAATAATTGCCCCGGATCTGACGATTTTCGATAACGCTTCGCCAAAATTGAAATCGATTCGCCAAGCCATTCTTCGCCTAGAAAGCACGATGAAGAAGAAACTTGGCTACGTTCTTGACGAAAATCGCTCTTTTTTAAGCAACGACAGCCTTACTTTGAAAAACGGACATTATGTTTTGCCCGTGAAAAATTCATATAAAAACAAGGTAAAAGGCATCATTCAAGATGTTTCCAACACGGGGGAAACCACCTTTATCGAGCCGGAGCTTCTTGTTGAAATGAATAATAAGATGATGGAGCTCCAAAACGACGAAAGAGAGGAGATTCACCGCCTTTTGCTTGAACTTTCCAAAGAGGTGGCAGGCTCCGGCGATGCTATTTTAGAGAATAACGAGATGATTGGTTACTTGGACTTTTTGGCGGCGAAAGCCAAGCTTGCCGAAGAGAATGACTGCCATATCCCAGCCTATAGCAAGACGCCCCTTATCGATTTATATGAAGCAAGGCATCCCCTGATTGATAAAAATAAGGTGGTCCCCAATGATTTCCATCTTAGCGATAAATCCTCTTTGGTCATCATTTCCGGCCCGAATGCCGGCGGCAAAACGGTGGCTTTAAAAACTTTGGGAATCCTGGTGATGATGAACCAATGCGCATTGGCGATACCCGCCAAACAAGGTTCATCCCTTTCCTTTTTTCGCCATATTTTCGTCGATATCGGCGACTCTCAGTCTTTAAGCGATAATCTTTCCACTTTCTCTGGGCACATGAAAAACATCGGAGAAATCTTGCAAATCGTGCAAGGAAAGGATTTGGTTCTTCTTGATGAAGTAGGAACTGGAACATCTCCAAAAGAAGGGGAAGCGATTGCTTTATCCATCATGAAATTCTTGCTTAGAAAGCATGCTTTGACAATGATTTCATCTCATTTTGAAGGATTGAAAACATACGCATTGTCGCATAAAGAGGTCATAAACGCCTCCATGCTTTTCGATGAAGAGAAACTTTTGCCGACCTATCGTTTAAAGATGGGCTTGCCAGGGGAATCCTATGGCTTGGTTGTCGCCAAACGCTTCGGCCTACCTGAAGAAGTTCTCGAAGAAGCAAAGAGAAATATCGACTCGCAAGAAGACCTGTCGGTGACGGAAACCATCAAACGTCTTTCGGCAGTAACGAAACAAACCGAAGATTTAAAGACGGAGCTTTTAAAGAAAGAAAGCCAGCTTGAAAAAGAAAAAGAAGCGGTGAAGTCCAAAGAAAAGGCCCTTAGCCTTCGGGAAGAGCATTTCCTTAGAGATATCGAATTAAAGAAAAAGAAAATGCTTTCCGACTACGAAGAAAAACTTGACGACATCATGCATTCCTTGGAGAAAAACGGCGGAGAGGTGAAGCTTCATGAAGTTATCGAGGCGAAAAAACATCTAAGCGACCTTCAAGAGGTAGCCCAGGAAGAGACCTACCATGAGGATTTGAAAGTAGGGGATTACGTAAACGTTCCGTCCCTTTTCGTGACAGGCAAGATTCAAAGCATCAAAGGAAACAGAATGGATATCATGACTCCAGAGGGGGTTTCTTTCCATGTCGCCAAGGATAAAGCGATTCGCGTCGAAGAGCCAAAAAGGGATAAAAAGGAAGTTCTTTCGACCATACCTCTGGACAACCTTCCATTTCAAAAAAGCGTCCCTCTTGAAATCAATCTTATCGGGCAACGTTACGAAGAAGCAGAAAGAAATCTTGCCAAATATCTCGATGATTGCTTGTTAAAGCATTACAAACGCGTCCGCATTATCCATGGCTGGGGCAGTGGAATCTTACGTAAAATGACCCGCGATTATTGCGATGCTCACAAGGATTTCGTTGATCATTATGAAGGAGCGGATGGGCGAGAAGGTGGAGGAGGAGCCACCATCGTCTATCTAAAATAAGATGGCTTTGACAGAGAAATTAAAACGTTTGATCTCTCTTTTGCCGGATAAACCGGGTGTTTATCAAATGAAAGACGAGAACGACAAAATCATCTACATCGGGAAAGCGAAAAACCTTAAAAACAGAGTTTCCCAGTATTTCCTTCGCCCACAAACGGGGAAGGTTGCGGCCATGGTAAGCCACGTCGACCATTTCGATTTCATTATCGTCCATACGGATAAGGAAGCCTTCATCCTCGAAATGAACCTCATTCAAACGCATTACCCGCGTTATAACATCATGATGATGGATGATTCCCATTATCCTTATATCGCCATACGCAGAGAAGACGCGTTTCTAAAAATCGCCAGGCGCGCAAACGACCGCAAATATTTCTATTTCGGCCCTTTTCCAAACGCGAGAGACGCTTTCAAAATCATGGATTTGCTCAATCGCATCTATCCGACAAGGAAATGCAAAACATTAGGGAAAAAACCATGCCTTTATTTTCACTTGGGGCAATGCCTAGCGCCCTGCGTGAATGAAATATCTCAAGAGACATATCAAGATTTATACGATAAAATCAAGTCTTTCTTGGATGGAAACACGCAAGAAGTCATCAAGGAATATACGGAAAAGATGAAAAAAGCATCGGAAGAGCTTCGCTTTGAAGATGCCCAGAACGATAAAGAAATCATAGATGCCATCAAAAGGATTACCGCCAAACAAAGCGTAGAGCTTTCGAGCGATCGCACCGATCGTGACGTTTTCGCCTATTCGGAAAGAGATTCGTATATCTCTTTAAGCGTTCTGACCTATCGAAATGGTCTCCTTTTAGGGAAGAAAGTCATCGTCGTGCCCTCTTTTGAAGGAGGAGCAAGCCAAGCGGTCGAATTAATGGAAGAATATTATCAAAAGCACGATCTTCCCAAAGAGATTCTTTGCAATATCCCGAATGCGGCCGAGGAATTCCTCTCCGTCTATCCTGAAACAAAGATCGTTTCTCCCAAAGAAGGACGTCTTTTAGAGCAAATCGATCTTGCTTCTTTAAATGCCAAAGAGGGATTGGATCGTCATTTCATGTCTGCCCGTTTGAACGATGATAACAACGCTTTGTTAGAAGAACTCGGCAAACTTCTCAATATTCCGACCCCATATCGAATTGAGCTTTTCGACAATTCCCATCTTCAAGGCTCAAATCCCGTCGGGGCGATGGTTTGTTATGTCAATGGCGAGCCGATGAAATCGATGTACCGCAAATTCCATCTCGAAAAAGAAGACGCGGGCGATGATTATCATTCCATGATTGAAGTCGTCACACGCCGTTATCGCCGTCTCAAGGAAGAAAAGCTCTCTTATCCCGATTTGATCCTTACGGATGGCGGCCTCCCTCAAGTCCATGCGACCTTAGAAGCCCTCTCTTCCATCGACGTCGCCATTCCTGTGTATGGCTTATATAAAAACGACAAACATCAAACTGAAGGAATCATCGACAATGACGGGGTGATCTATCCTTTAGACAACAAATCTCCGCTATTCTTTCTGCTTATGAGAATGCAAGATGAGGTGCATCGTTTCGCCATCTCTTTCCATAAAGCGGAACGCCTAAAAAGCATGCATTCCTCTCTTTTTGACGGGATCAAAGGAATTGGCGAGAAACGAAAAGAAATCCTGCGGAAAAACTATCCTACCATCGATGCGCTTAAGAACGCGTCCGTGGAAGAACTTCGCCAAATTCTTCCAGAAGAAGTGGCTTCAGCCTTGTATTCGAAAATTCGCTCGCTTTAATCCTTGTTTCGCTTTTAAAAGAGTTTTATATTATTAAAGCGCTGCGCCCGTAGCTCAGCTGGATAGAGCAACAGCCTTCTA
>DBKT01000003.1 GCA_002297365.1 Caryophanales bacterium UBA743 | reverse complement strand
ACACAAACTTATTGTCACTCCCAAAAATAGAGATGCAGGATGATCTGCCTAAATCAAAGAACGCAGATTATATCCACCATGGATACGGCCTTAAATCCATTCGTATGTTAGCGAATAAATACCATGGGACGATGAACATAGAAATTAAAGACTCTAAATTTACGATAACTTTGCTCTTTATGATGAAGAAATAAAAAAGAGTTGTGCTATAATTTTCAACCGGTTTTGGAGGTCTTATATGGACGCTATCCTTTCGGCTATAAGCGATCAAAACTTCCTAGGTGCGATCATCGCTTCTATCGTTTTTATTCTTTTGGGCTTTTTGTTAAGAAGATTCCATTTCATCAATGAGCACGGAAGGGGAATCCTGAACGTCGTTGTTATGAAAGTAGCCATACCATGTATGGCTTTTTGCGCTTTTATGTCAGATTTCAACGCAGATCAGTTTGTTGCGAATTTATTGATTCTCGTTCTTGATTTCTTTTTCTATGTCCTTTTGCTAGCGATAGGGAATCTCGCGTTTATCAAATTCGACAGCAACAAGCGAAAAATCTATGCGATTTTGAGTTCGATTGGCCAATTGACTTTGTTCTCTATGCCGATATTGGCTGCGACTTATGGCAGCGAAAGCGGAATCTTGATCCCGATTTCTTTGATGTCCATTGCTTTCCGTTTCTTTACTTATTTCTATTCTTATGTCGCCATTACAGGCGAGAAAATCACCAAAGCTAGTTTTGGAAAGACGATGAAAGACATTTTCGTGAATCCGATCGTGATTTGCATGTTTCTAGGATTGATTATATGGGCTACGCAAAACCTTACCTGGCAAGTGAATGTCGGAGATTCAAGCTATGGCTTTTTGAGAATCGATAAGACTCTTCCCTCCTTATACAAAATCTTTCAATTCGGTTATGGTATGGCGACTCCATTAGGTATGCTGACCATTGGCGTCACCCTTGGGGAATCGAAATTCTTAGACACCGTTAGAAATGGAATAGCGTGGATTATTTCCGCTCTTAGAGCAATCATTTTTCCCATTTGCGTCTTGGGAATTTGTTTGTTGGTTCAATGGTCGGGGATGATGCATTTCAATGAGCTTCAATTAGCTGCCATGGTTATTGGCAACGCTGCTCCGGTTGGTGCCGTTGTCGGTGTTTATTGCGTTAACGCGAATAAAGAGGCCTATGTTGCTTCCGATTCCATTTTTCTTTCCACCATTCTCTCGCTCATTGGCATCCCTTTGCTCTTTGTTCTTATCAAACTGTCCGTTTCTTTGCCTATTTTTGCTTGATTATCCTTCTTTATTGAGTATCATTAACGGGTTCTTAGGGAACCCATTTATGCGCTCAAAAAAACGTTTTATCAAATCTTGCCTCCTCTTTTTGCCTTTCCTTTGCTCTTGTTTTAGAAACACCGATCAATCTCTTGAAGATTCTTCTTTTTTCTCGAGTGAGGAGGAAAGCATCCCTCAAGAAGGCCTTTATTTTTCCTTTGCTTCTAGAAAAATAACTCTCGGGCAAAATTTCATCCAAGGCGTCTCCCCGACGATTTATTTAAACGGAGAGGAAATTCCTCTTAGCTCTTTAGCTTGGACAAGCTTGTATAAGGGTGATAAAAGCTTTTCCCTCTACGATCTTTTGCTAGAAGAAGGCAATTATGTCTTTAAAGCGAGGAAAAATGGCCTTTCCTTCGAAAAAAACTTTGAGGTTGTTAAAGGAAGCCCAACGGCAGCCAAGGAAAAAAACGGCTACTACAAAATAAGCGACGAAGAGCGTCAAAAATACGCCTTGCAGAATGTAATTAACGCCGGGGCTTTAGGAAAAGGCAAGATGCCTTCTTTTGGAGAGGTTCATCTTCTTGTGATTCCTTTGACCTTTTCCGATGGACCATCTTTTAACGAAAACGAGCTCCAAGCTATTGAAAAAGGCTTTTTCGGAGAAAAAAGCGAAACGGGTTGGGAGTCGTTGTCTTCCTATTATGAAACGTCTTCTTATGGAAGATTGCGGATTAGCGGCGTCGTGACGGAAAGCTATCGCTCAACCTATACGGAGGCTGGAATTCAAAAAGCGTATAATGCAAACCCAAGCATTTCTGGGAAGGTCGTGCAAGAGGCCGTAGAGAGCGTTTTTAACACACATAAGGATTGGGACAGGACTTTATACGATTCTGATAAAGACGGCTATCTAGATGGCATAGAAATCATTTATAAATCATCAAGAAATTATTATTCTGGCAATGGCATGGGATCGGCAATCTGGTGGAATTTCACCTCTTGCTATACCTATAGCGAAGAAGACGTTTCAAAACCCCAGACAAGACGTTATTTATGGAGCAATATCAGCCAATTGATGAATGGATATTATTCCACCAATATCGACACGCATACTTTAGTGCATGAAACAGGGCATATGCTCGGCTTAAATGATTTCTATGATTATAATCGGGCCTCTTATCCAATGGGCGGGGCGGATATGATGGAGCTTAACATCGGCGATCATTCTGCCTATTCGAAATATCTTTTAGGCTGGGTCAATCCCATGGTGATCGATGGGAAACTAAACGATTTTGAGATCACTTTGAATTCATTTTCTTCCTCTGGGGATTGCATTCTTCTAAGAGACACCGCTTTTGATCCATGGAATGGAACGCCGTATGATGAATATCTCATGCTTTCGTATTACACCCCAACGGGTTTAAATGAACAAGACTCTCAAGGTTATCCAGAGTGGAAGCTTGCTTCCGGGTACGGAACGGGCGGAACTTATTCCTATCGCGGGCTTCAAATTACCCATGTTGACGAAAGACTTTTTAACAAGGTCGGATCAACATACGATAAATTGACTGAAGAATTGACAAGAGAAAAATACAATTACACTGACGATGTTTTAAACACGCTGGAAGTGGATTCAAATAATAAAATCGTGAGCGATTACGCTTATCAAGCAACCAGCAATACGAACGCTTATTCGATAGAGGTGAAGAACCATCGGCTTGTAAACAAAAGCTCTTTTAAAGAAACAACTTTGATACCGGCCTCGGGAGATGGAAGCCTTTTCCAAACGACAACTCGTTCCAAGACGTGCAAGAATCTAGGATCCTCTGACGTGCTTATGGGCTTAGAAGAATATGGTTGCCAGAACAATGGCTTTTCGATGAGCAAAATGGAAAGCTGTTTCCCTTTGAAGAATACCTTCAACGATGGAAGCGAGCTGGAATACAATTTTTTCGTTTCTTATCAAAGTGACGACAAAATCACCATTCGCTTTGTTAAAACCTTAAATTGAAATAAAAAAGCAAAGCGACTTTATAAAGAATCCGATTTGAGGATTTTTCGATAAGAGAGACATCCTTTATCGCCACCATTTTTTGGAAGGTCTTCTTTCTAATCCTCTGAAAAATATTTTTTCAGATCGGAAAAACTCCGCTTGAGCGAGGGAGCACATTGAGATAATGCAAAAAGATTTCTTCACCTCCGTTTTGAAAATTCTTCTAATAGAAGAAAGGGTAAGAAAGATCTCTATTTTCTTGACAACCTATTTTTATAACAGTCAATTTAATTTAAAAAAATATCATTTAATGATAAAATAGAATCGAAAAGAGGTCAAAATAGAATGGATTTCCAACAACTTGAGGGGAAAGAATACATTTGGAAAAAAGCTAAATGTTCGTCAACTGAAAATGGAACTATTGTCTCCGTTAATTTAGATGGTCGTTATCTAGTTGGTAAGGGAGAAGATGAAAAACAACATTTTTTCTCCTTTGATTCCTTTAAAGAAGAAGGTTCCCTTCTACTGAAGGATGAGAATCTTTTGGCGGAGATTCGTTCTGTTTTGTTTCTCGAAGAAAAGAAAGCCAAAGAAGAGCTTCTCGCCCTAAGGAAAAAGAGAGATGAGGAGCGTTTTGTTGAAGAGGCATTTGCTCTCGCTCGCAAGAATGCGAAAAAGAAAACTTCTCATTCCAAGAAGAAATAAAACATCTTCCTCGTTAACCTCTCCTTATGAAAAAGATATAATTTCCCTATGGAATTTCATAGGGGGAGGAGCATGATTCTAAAAGAGAAAGAACGATATCTTATCGTCACTAGGAAAGAATACTTTCCTTTGCTTTTCTCTTTCAAAAGGGCTCATCCGAATCTTTCTTTGAAATTCATTGAAAAGAGCGACTTTTTTAGTTTGCTCTCTTTTTCTTTCAAAGAAGATCCAATTCCTTATTTAATTGATGAAGATGAGGGGGTTGATTATTCTTTAGCAAAAAAATTTCTTCATATTATTCAGATAGGGGACTTATCAAAAAATCAAAAAGCGAGGAAACTCTGTGAGAAGATTCCTTCAGATCTTTTTTCTTACGTTCCGTATGGTTTAACAGAAATAAAAAGAAATCATCTTCTTTTTCTTGAAATGAAAGAAGATTTCGAACTTCATTGCTTTGCTAAGCGCTATCGTATTTCCTTAGACGATATAGATATTTCTCTCGCGGATTTGGGTGTTTCCCCGAATGAGCGTTTTTCTTCTCCGAACATTCTTTATTTTCCCGATAAATTCACTCAATACATTTATCTTTATTCCCACATTCGCGATGAAATTCTTTCCCATCCGGAAAAGAAAGACAAAATCCAGATTGTCTATAGCGATGAAGCGGATCGTTTTTACATGAATTTTTGTTCCAAACTATTCCGTTTGCCTATATCTCTTCTTTCTAAGAGAAGCCTTCTCTCCTTTCCTAACGTAAACAAGAAGGCGAAACAAATCTTTGAAAACAGGGATTTTGCCATTTCCGACGAGGAAACGGACGATCCATCTCTCTTTTCTTTGAAAACTCTCATTCAAAAATATCGTTTGAATCAGTTTAAGTCCTTTCCTTTTGCCTATTCCAATCTTCTTGAAATTCTTTCTGACACCTATTTGAAAGAAGAAGATGCCGAGAGCGGTCTTTTAACAACGACCTCTTTTTATTTAGACCCTGAAACGGAATATTATGTGACGAATTTCAAACATGACGTTTTTTACCACATCGAAAGTGACAAAGACGCTCTCCCAGACCAAGAATTGCTGAAACTCGGAGTGAATACCTCTTTTGCTAAAACCGCTATCGATTCTCGCTTAAAACTCAATTATCTCAAATACAACAACATTGTTCTTTTATCGCGTGTTCGCCAACATTTAAATGAAAAGCTTTTTGACTCCGAGTTTATTGAAGAGCTAGATTGGGGGAAGAAAATCCAACTTTATAAGAACGATGAGGGAGGATGCTATACATCTTCAGCTGAAAAAATCTATCTTGCCAACCAATTGGATAAATCCTTTTATTACAAAAGGCATGGCGATATTCGAAGCTACGATCACTCTTTCAAGGGAGTTGAAGGAGACATTCTTCCAAAAGATAAACCTTATTATCTGACGGATTTAGAAAGTTATATCCGTTGCCCCTTCGCTTACTATCTGAAGAAGGTTCTTCCTTTGAAAGAAACCGATCCCCATCTTCGCTATAATGGCACATTGATTCATACTCTCTGCGAGCATCTTTTCCATAAAGAATACGATTTTGAAAAGGAATGGGCCAGAGCCAAAGAAGGCTATAAAAAATCTTGCGAGAAAGACTCCTATCCTTATGGTCCTTATGAAGAAGTGTGCTTAGCCATCCTTCATCACCGCTTGAAACGCATCATACCTATTTTTAGAACTCATAATGGAGCTATGCACCTTCATGAAATTCCAAACGATTCTGAACTTAGCATTTCCTTCACTTTAAAAGGAAAAGAGGGGACCCATTATGCCTTTAATGGCAAAATTGATAAATTGGTTCTCACAGAATACAAAGGGAAAACCTACTATACGATCATCGATTATAAATCAGGGGGAGAATCCTTTATTCCGGAGAATGTTTTCTTAGGCTCCTCCGTCCAGCTCCCTCTTTATTATTACGCCTTGAAAAACGTTGGCTTAGAAAGAATGCATAGCGCTCCTTTTAAAGCTTTTCTGGAAGGAAGCCGATTTGGCGGCTTTGGCATTCAGACCGTTTATGCTTCAACAGCAAAATCCTTCTTTAGGGACGATTCATCTTCCCTTCTTTCTGAAAATGGCGTTTTGGCGAATACAAAACTACGCGGCCTCTTTTTAGATAGCAAAGATTATTACGTTTCTTTTGACGTCACCAGCGTGAATTTAGATGAAGATAAATTCAATAAATATGGGGGGACCTATCTTTCCAAAGGTAAGCTTTTTATCGGCGAGGAAGAGGATTGCCACGACAACTTCATCTTGAGCAAAGTAAATAAGAAAAAGAAAGATTTCCCTCTCTATAATCTGCACATGCTCGTCGAGGACGCCATCCAAAGCATGATTCAGACGATTGAGAATATCAAAAGCTGCAAATTCCCTATCTCTCCTTCGCCAAGAAGAAACCTTAAAGGAACGAATCCAAAGATGTCTTCCTGCCAATATTGTTTATATAAAGATGTCTGCTATCACGACGCGAACGATTTTAAGAGCTACGTAAAAGAAATAAAACAACATTTCCCTACAGAGAAAAAGGAGACGAATTGATATGCCATTCAACGATGAACAAGCGGCCGCTATCGAGGCCTCGATGAACGAAGACATATTGATTTCGGCGGGAGCTGGAAGTGGCAAAACGAAAACCCTTTCTCGTCGCGTTTTTAATCTTTTGACGAGCGGGCAAATCGAACCTTCCGAACTTTTGGTTTTAACTTTTACGGATAATGCTGCCCATGAAATGAAAAGCAGGATTATCAAAGACTTAAAAGGCGCCTATCCCCGCGTCAATGAGATGTATTCCGCCCATATTCAGACATTCGATTCTTTTTCTTCCTATTTGGTAAAGAAATACGCCCCGCGTTTAGGGCTCTCCGATCATATTGTCGTGGCGGACGCTTCCGTAATCGAAGCAAAACGAAATCAGTTCCTAGATGAAATTCTAAATGAATATTATGCGGACCCCCTTCAAAGAGAGCGCATCGTTGAAATCTTGAAAAAACATGAAATGAAGGATGACTCTTGGATAAAAAATAACATCCTTTTGTTAGACGAAGACCTTGGGAAACTTATACCTTCAAAGAAAAAAGAGTTCCTTTCAAATTATGATAAAAAATTCCTAACGCGTGAGTTTTTTGATACATGTGTCGCCTCTTTTGTCGAAAATGCGAAAAAACAAATCGTTCAAACTATCTATGAATGCTACCTTCGTTTATCTTGCCCAAATATCACCGTGGAAGAAAATATTGACGCTCACCTTCTCAAAGATCCTAGGAATTATCTCAATCGCTTAGACACTTTCTTTCAGACTGAAACGAATTTTGAATGGGATATTAAGAACCTTGATTTCTCGGAGAATAAAAGCGCGGAAGCTCTCTACAAAAAAGGGCTTTTGCCTCTTTTAAACGATTCTCCAAAAGATTTTCTTAAGGATGTCCATGCTCTTCTAAAAAACGAAGAGCTCCTGATCTCTGATAAAAAGAACGACATCTTCAAAGAAATGAAACTCTTGCTTGTCTCTTCGAATAAGAAGAACCAGCCTTATCTTGCTGACGTTCTTTCTGTCCATGAAGATTTAGATGAAGAATGGGAATTCTTTCTTTCTCTTGCGCCTGACACAAAGCTTTTAATCGAGATCGTTGACAGACTCGATGAACGTCTTTGGAAATACAAAAAAGCAAACAATTTCTTCACTTTTTCCGATGTATCAACTTTAGCATTGTCCTTATTAACGGATGAAAAATATTCCGATATAGCCGAAGAAGTTCGCCAACGTTTTAAATACATCATGGTCGATGAATATCAAGATACAAACGATCTTCAAGAAGCTTTCCTTGATTCCCTTATGAGGAAAAACCAAAAAGGTGAGCGTTCCCACTTGTTTTGCGTAGGTGACGCGAAACAATCCATCTATGCTTTCCGAAATTCCAATGTTGCCTTATTTAGGGCACGACAAGAAAAATACAAAGATAAAAATGAGGAGCATGAAGTCATCGCCATGAACAAAAATTACCGTTCAGGACCCGGCCTCCTCCACGATATCAATTATATCTTCGATAACTATATGACTCTTGAGCATGGTTCTATCACCTATAAAGATGAAATGGAACAGCTTCAATACGATAGAAAAGTAAACCTTTATTCGGAAGCGTATGACAATTTCGGCGTATATCGGATCGTTTCTAAGAGCGAAAACAAAGATGATTGGACGGCGGCAAAAGGACCGAAAAACGCTTATTTCAAATTGTGGGAAGCGACTGCGATTATCAAGGATATTCAAAAGAAGGTAAAGGAAGGATACAAGGTCTATGACCGTGAGGGAAGAGAAAAGGTTCGCCCTTGCAAATATCAGGATTTCGCTATTCTTATGCGTAAAAAAAGCGGCTTTGGCCTCTACCAAAAACTGTTTAACCAAGCAGGAATCCCCTTAAATAACGTTATTTCTAGCGACCTTAAAGACGTTGATGCCATTATTCTTTTGCAATCTCTTGTCAAAATGACCGCTCTTCTTTTTCATAACAGCAACGACATAAATGAAATCAAACATCTTTTTGTTTCTATCGCCCGGAGCTATGCTTATTCCTATACGGATGAAAAACTCTATGATCTCATTTCCTTTAAGGATCCAGAAAAACTTGACGATCTTCTTTTAATGAAAAAAGATCCTCTTTGGCAGGATTTAATTGCTTTTGCGGAACGTAATAGGGATGCGTCTTTTAATGATATTTTCTTAGATTTGCTGAATACTTTTCATGTGATTGACAGACTTTATTTAATAGGAAATGTCGATGACGTTATTTCTAAAATCGAATCCATCCACCAGCTTATTTTAGCAAGCGAACAAGCCGGGGAAGGCTTGGATGATTTTGTCCTTCTTTTGAACAATATCAACAAATACGACTTGGATTTGGATTCCTCTAGCATTTTTCAGACGCAAGATGCCGTGGACATGATGACCATACACGCGTCGAAGGGTCTTGAAAGAAAGATTGTTTACATGCCATGCTCTTTCAATGAAATGTCTGTTGGAAGTGGCTTAAGCAAGCCAGACTATCTTTTTAGCCAAGATTACGGGATTCTTTTGCCTAACGCGGATTTGCCTTTGGAAAAGAAAGAGGAAACCATCTACCCGATTCCTTATTTGGTTGCCCAAAACGCCCCAAATTCCAACGGGACAGACAGGGATGAGCATGTGCGTCTTTTCTATGTTGCCCTAACGCGAGCGGAAAACACCATCTTCCTTGTTGGGGACGATTATAAGGGGGAAGAAGCGGATAAAAAATGCGAAACCCTCTATGGTATGCTTGATTATTGCCCTCACTATTACAAACTGAATGAAGATTTTTTAAAGGAAATGCTTTCTAAGGGCGCCATCAAGGAAGAACAATACAATCTTTACCAAGAGCTCCTGAATGCCACAAAGAAAATGCATATGCCTTTGGATCCTTCTTTATTGAAAGATAGGGGAGACCTGTATCGATATCTGACTGAAAAATATTATTTAGACGGCATACGAAACGCTTTAGAAAGAGCCATCGATTCCATCAAGCAATCCATTTTCGATTACTATCTTTCTTTCTTCCAAACTAAAGCTCAAGATTTGGATACCCTTGCTTGCTTGTATGATGCCTTTCACACCAATATCGGAGTGAAGAATTTTGAAGAATATCTCTCTTTCTTTGCGAACAATAAAAACGACGAGACTTCTTTAGAAGACGAGGAAGACGACCTAGATTCATCGGGCTCTGATGAAAATGCAGAAGAAAACGACCATAAGGAAAGCCAAAAAGAAGATGAGACGATGTATCAGCATTATTCCCGTGAGGAACTTATTGATCTCTTGAAGAAATTTGGCGAAGCCTTATCTAAGAAAAATTACAACTATTTCAAAGGAACGAAAGCCAAAAAAGATGTTCCTTTAGCCTTTGCCTCTGTTTTCGCCAAAGTTTTTGGCAACATAGATTCTTTTTCCTCTCTTTCCTACCAAACGGATGATTTCCTTGATCGCGTGGAAAAGAAGGAATTGATTGTAAGCGATAAAGACAAAGAGATCCTTCTTCCTCCGTTAGATAAGCCGGAAGGAAAAAGGAAAAACGATGAAGAGATTGTTTTCCCCATCAAGGAAAAGCGACGCGCGTCAAAAACCTCTCCTGTCTTCGAGGATGAAGAAATAAAAGAAAACCTTGCGCGGGGAACTCATTTGCATCGTCTTTTGGAGCTTTTTGATTTCTCTCATCCTGACCTTTCCTATATTCAAGAGGCGAAAGAGCAAGCAATCATAGAAAGGCTAATCCAATTGCCTTTGATGCAAGAGGCTCTATCTGCGGATGAGCTTCATCAGGAATACGGGTATTTTGATCGCTTATATCAAACGACGGGATTCATTGATTTGCTTTTCGTCAAGAACGGACATATATACATCGTCGATTATAAAACGACCGATATCGACGATCCTGAATATGTCAACCAACTCCATGCCTATCAAAGAAACATTCAAGAGATATTCCACGTTAAGGAAAGCGATATCTCTCTTTATTTGCTCTCCATTTTGAAATGTCAGACCAAAGAGATTCCTACAAAGAAAGAATTATGAAGCCTTTTCTCCTTATCTCTTTTTCAATGCCCAGAGGATTAAAACAAATGGACTTTTACGAGGATATTTTGATTTTTAACGACGGGAAATTGAATTTTGAATGCAAAAATATCACCAATCAGAAAATCGAGAAAAGAAGAGTCATTCCTTATAAAGAAAAAGATCTTGAAAAGATGTTGGATATCGCTTCCAAATCCTCAAGCAAACCTGCTCAGATGATCATGGATATGAGCTTGGCCTATGCCGAAATAAGAGACGTTTCAGGGAAAATTAAACGTGTTTTTGTTTCTGACCCTCTCTTTTGGGAGATCGCTTATCGTTATTTGCCTAGAAACATTTAGAAAGAAATGCGCGTTTTCTTTTCGTGTTGGAGCATTTCTATTTGTGAATTATTATTTTCTTGGCCCTTTTTAAGATTAAAGAGCAAAAGAAGAGAGAAAACACCGAATATGAAAATTCTAATCATTCGTCATGCAGAACCTGACTACGCCATGGATTCCTTAACGGAAAAAGGTTTCCGGGAAGCAAATCTCCTGGGAAAATATCTTCATAAACATTATCCCGAGATTGCTTCTTTTTACGTGTCTCTTTTAGGAAGAGCAAAAAAGACCTTTGAAGCCTCTAAAATCTATTACCCCAACTCCTTTGTTCGATATTGCCCTTGGCTTGTTGAATTCGAAGGGAGATTAAGAAGAGAAGACAAAGAAAATGCGATAAGCAATTGCTGGGACCTTTTGCCAAGCGTTGTTGAAAAAGAAAAGATTCTGTATACCGAGAAATGGAAGGAAGCCCCTCTTTTGAATGAAGAAGGAGCGACGGTTAAAGAAGAATATGAGAACGTCATCGACCATTTCGATCAAATTTTAGCCCAACATGGTTATTTGCGGGATGGTTTCCATTACGTTACGAATGAATCCAACCATGATGTAATTGCCTTCTTTTGCCATTTTGGCGTGGCGAGCGTCCTTCTTTCTCACCTTATGAATTGCTCGCCTTATTCTTTATGGCAAAATACCGTCCTTCTTCCTTCTTCTTTAACGGAGTTCGTTTCAGAGGAAAGAAGGAAGGGAATTGTTTCTTTCCGTGCCAATAAGATTGGTTCGCTTGCCCATCTTGAACCGACTGGAGAAGAAGAATCTTTCGCAGCTCGTTTTTGTGAGTGTTTTGAAGATAAAACGCGCCATGATTAACCAATTATCCCCTGCAAAACCCACTTATTTTTGTAAATGCTCTTACAATGCAAACGATTTAGGGTTTTAAAACATTTGAGAATGAACGTAAAATATCAAAGATATTTGATGAGGAAACTGATATGGAAAAAAGCCAATACGACAATCTTCTCGTTAACATCCCCCTTAAGAAAAGGCTCGTTCTTCTTTCGGGAAATGGGAATTGGGATACGCACGCCCTTTTGAAATACCATGTCCCCTCCATCACGATGAACGATGGCCCCGCTGGGTTAAGGAAGCCTTTGGCAGAGGGAGAAACACCGAGAGACAAAAAGATGGTTAGCAACAACACTTATAAAGCGACTTGCTTTCCTTCCACAGCCCTAAACGCTTGTTCCTGGGATCCTTCTTTAATGGAGGAGTTTGGCGGTGCGATCGCTAATGAATGCAAGGCTCATTATACCAATGTCATTCTTGGCCCCGGAGTGAACATTAAAAGAAACCCTCTTGGCGGACGTAATTTTGAATATCTCAGCGAAGATCCGTATTTATCTGGAAAAATGGCCGCCTCTTTCATTAAAGGCGCACAAGAAAACGGCGTAGGCGCTTGTTTGAAGCACTTTGCTTTAAACAATCAAGAAACAAGGCGTTTTACCTATACGGCCGAAGTGGATGACAGGGCTTTGCATGAAATCTACCTCAAGCCATTCGAGATTGCCATTAAAGAAGCGAATCCGTGGATGGTAATGGCCTCATACAATCGCATTAATGGCGAATACGCTTGCGCGAATTCTTACCTTCTAAAGGGTGTGCTGAAAGGAGATTGGCAATACGATGGCGTCGTTGTCTCCGATTGGGGCGCCGTCGAGAAAGTCATTGAGTCTCATAAAAATGGGCTTGATTTAGAAATGCCTTGTTTTGATGGCAAAGACCGCAATAAAGTTCTTTTCAAAGCCATTAAGCAAAGACAATTAGAGATTGCTGATGTTAAAAGCTCAGCTGCTCGAATCGTACGATTGGCTGAACGTTGCTCTAAAACGCAAATGGGTGAGAAAGCCGATTATGAAAAGAACCATCTATTAGCGGTCAAAATGGCCGAAAAATCTATTGTTTTAACTCAAAATGATGGAATTTTGCCCCTGCATAATTACGATGATGTGTGCGTGATTGGCTCTTTTGCCGAAACCCCTCGCATTCAAGCGGGCGGTTCCTCACATGTTGAAGAAATGCATTTGCTTTCCTTTCTTGACGTCATTAATAAAGGGAGAGCAAACCCCGTTCCTTATGAGCCTGGATATGCCCTTAATAGAGTTAGCGAAGATACGGAAACGGCCATGAATTTTGATGCCTGTGATTTAGCTTCGACCCATAAGAAAGTCATTCTTTTTCTCGGCGTGCCGGAGTCCTATGAAGGCGAAGGATACGATAAGGAAACCATGCGCCTTCCGAATGAACAATATCGTTTGTTTGAGAAAATCACTGCTTTAAATGACAATGTGATCGTCGTTCTTTGCTCTGGCTCCCCCGTAGAGCTTTCTTCTATTTCCAAAGCAAGGGCTTTGCTGATTACTTATCTTTATGGAGAAGGCGGATCAGAAGCACTTTCAAATATCCTTCTTGGAGTGATAAATCCTTCTGGAAAGCTAGCTGAAAGCTGGCCGATTCGTTATTTAGACGTGCCCTCCAGTACTTTTTATCCGGGCAATAATGACTTTTCTTTGTATAAGGAAAGCATTTTCGTTGGCTATCGCTATTACTTGACAGCTGGGAAAAAGGTTCAATTTCCTTTTGGCTATGGCATTTCTTATACGAGTTATAAATATTCGGATATGGCTTTATCGACAACGGAGTTAGTCCAAGGAAAAAAAGTTTCCATTTCTTTAAATGTTATGAACATAGGCGGAAGAAATGGCGAGGAAATCGTGCAAGTTTACGTTTCTGCCTTGAATTCCGCTTTGTATCGTGAGAAACGTGTTCTTAAGGCCTTTAGCAAGACTTTTATCAAAGCCTGGTCTTTTAAAACCATTAAGATGAGCCTTTCTTATGATGATTTTGCCATTTGGTCTAGAGAAAAAAAGCAATTCATTGTCGAAGAGGGTGATTATTTGATTGAAATCGGGGCTTCTTCAGAAGATATAAGATGTTCCATGAAAATTCATGTGAGCAGTTCTTATAAAGGCATTTCCGAAACCTTTGAACTCCCGAACTATTATGCCGTTTCGACGAAGCGCCCTTTCTCTTTGGTAGACGATGAATTTACTTACCTCCTTGGGAGAGATTATGTGAACGATCTTCCTAACAAGACAGAAAAAAGGACAATCAATTCAACTTTCGGAGACATTTCTGACACAAAAATAGGCAAAAAATGCATCAAGATGTATAAGAGGCAATTCTTTTCATCCTTCCGTGATGAAATCGAAAAGGAAAAACAGCTTAATAGCTTCTTGCACATGCCGATTCGCTGCGGGTGCATGGGTGGTTTTAACGATAAGATGGCCTTAGGGATTGTCGCTCTTGCCAACCATAAATATCTCAAAGCGTTGGCTGAGTTCGTTAAAGGACGCAGGAAATGATTCTTTTTCTCTTTTTTCATCATGCATTAAAAGCGATTTATGGCCGTCGTTTCGATGGCGCTCCTTCTTTGCCTTATGCTAGAGCAAAAGACTATGGCATTGAAGAAACAAGGTTCTCTTTCCAAAGCGATAAAAAGCGGATTCTTTATGGCTCAAAATATTTTCAGAAAGGTTTGATGCACAAGGCTTTGGTGGTCTTTTTTCATGGCCTTGGAGATGGGAGAGCTTCCTATGTTAGAAGCATATGCCAATTGGCTAAGGAGGGTTATTTGGTCTACGCCTATGACAATACCGGTTGTATGGAGAGCGAAGGAAATAAAATCATCTCTTTAGAACATACCATCATCGATCAGAAATATTTCTTCCGATATTTAGAAAAGGATCCTGATTCTAAGGGCCTAAAAAGGTTTAGTATGGGCCATTCTTGGGGAGGTTATGGGGCGGCTATGTCTGCAAATCCTGCATATAAAATCGAAAAGATAGTAGACATCGCTGGCTTCAACGACCCAACCCGCCTTGTTTTAGAAAAACTTCCGAAATGGTGTCATTTTTTCAAACCGTCTATTTGGCTGAATCTGAAATGCTTTACTGGCAATCAAGGCGCTAAGAAGACTTACGAAACCCTACAAAATTCCTCTGCCAAAGTTCTTTATATTCAAGGCGACAAAGACAAAGACGTCACGCCTAGAGAAGGCTATGAGGCCTTATACGATTTATTTAAGCGCAACAAGCGTTTTCAATTCCTATATATCCCCAATCGTGGGCATTCGGTTTATAAAAGCGAGGATGCGGAAGAATACGTGCAAAAAATAATGAAGCAAGGAATTACCTCGCTAAGCGCAACAAAAGATATCGAGATGGATCTTAAAAGGGCAACTGAACCCAATAAAGAAATATGGGATAGAATCTTTACTTTCCTATCTGAAACAAACGTCGACAACAGCCAGAAACGATAGTATATTTATTAAACGTGCACTGGTGGCGAAATGGTATACGCTCTGGTCTCAGAAGCCAGTCTGGAAACAGGTGTGGGTTCAAGTCCCATCCAGTGCACCAACATAAACATCGTGCGGTCGTAGCTCAATTGGATAGAGCACAAGCCCCCGAAGCTTGGGGTTAGGAGTTCAAATCCCCTCGACCGCGCCAAATTAGAAACATATGCCGTCAACAAATTGACGGCATTTTTTATTTAAAAAAGCAAATAATAAATTGACTATTCAGATAACGTTTTAAAAACATGTTAAACCCAATAATAAATAGGAGCTATGAATTTTTTAAAAACGCGGATACGATCCAAACCTATCTGGTTTTCTTTGAAACATAGCGTGGGCTTGGATGTTGAAATTAAAAACTTAGAAAAACTTAGAGAAAAGGCGATTTTATCTAAAGAATGTCATAGACAAAAATCTATTAATAGAATAATGTCTAGAAAAATCTTGCGAAATAAACTATACTTTTGTCGATATGAGAACAAAAGATAGAAGATTCGTTAAAACGGAAGCGATTATTCAAAAAACTATGATTTCACTTTTGAATGAACGCAATTTTGAGGAGCTGCAGATTGAAGATCTTGTCATGGAAGCGGATATAAACAAATCCACCTTCTATCTGCATTATCAATCTTTAGATCTTTTAGTATCAGCCTTGGAAGACGAATTACTTTCCGGTTTAACGGTAAAAATCAACGAGTTAGAAATAAATCATTCGCGCTTTGCCTTTTTTGAAGCTTGTTTATCCTTTTTGAAAGACAATAAGAAGTTGGCAAAAGCGGTGCTCAATGCTTCCACGCTTCGTTTTAATCAAAAGATAGAAGATTTCGGTAAAGATTTTTTAATCCCTCCTCCAGCAAAGAAAAGAAATCATTTAGTTTCAAATGTCGAATTTTTGGAATGCTCGCTAATTCAAAGTGTTGTTGCGTATCTTCGTATTTGGATTTTTGATTCTTGTCGTTTTGAAAGCGAAAAATGTATTTCTGATCTTATTGGCCTCTGCGCGTCTCCTTTGTACAAAGATTTAATAGATAGATAAAACTAACTAACCAACCTAAATTTTTTAATAGTTTTTCTTTTCTAGAATCGATAAAACGATAAAACACTACCGGTATCTTGAAACCGATAAACGAATATTTCATAATTTTTGCGAAGTAAATGGAGGTTTAATAATGTTTAGATTTACTTTGCCTAGAGACGTTTATCATGGCGCAGGTTCCTTAGAAGCCCTTAAAAAATTAGAAGGAAAACGTGCCATCATTTGTGTTGGTGGTGGAAGCATGAAACGATTTGGCTTCCTTGACCGTGCCATTAATTATTTAAAAGAAGCAGGCATGGAAGTCGGCTTGATTGAAGGCATTGAGTCCGATCCATCAGTCGAAACCGTTATGAACGGCGCTCAAAAGATGCTTGAATTTAAACCAGATTGGATCGTTGCCATTGGTGGTGGTTCTCCAATTGACGCTGCTAAAGCTATGTGGATTAAATATGAATATCCTGAAACCACATTTGCTGATATGTGTAAGGTGTTCGGTCTTCCAAAATTAAGAAGAAAAGCTCATTTCTGCGCTGTTTCTTCTACTTCCGGAACTGCTACTGAAGTCACTGCCTTCTCCATCATTACCGATTATAAGAATGGCATCAAATACCCAATTGCCGATTTTGAAATCACCCCTGATGTTGCCATCGTCGATCCTGAATTGGCGCACACGATGCCGCATAAGCTTGTCGCTCATACTGGTATGGACGCATTGACCCACGCTATTGAAGCTTATGTTTCGACTGCTCATTGCGATTACACCGATCCTTTAGCCCTTCATGCCATCGAAATGATCAAAGCGAATTTAATCCCATCCTATAACGATGACATGAATGCACGCGATAATATGCATAATGCCCAATGTTTGGCCGGTATGGCTTTCTCCAACGCTTTACTCGGCATTGTCCACTCTATGGCTCATAAAACAGGAGCTGCATTTGCTGATTACGGCGCACACATTATCCATGGTGCTGCGAATGCTATGTACTTGCCGAAAGTCATTGCCTTTAACGCCAAAGATCCAACCGCGAAGAAGAGATATGCGTATATCGCCGACTTTATCCATCTTGGTGGAAAAACGGATGACGAAAAGATCGCTAATTTGATCGCTTTGCTTCGCCATATGAATGATGAACTTCATATTCCTCATTGCATCAAGAATTACGGCCCTGATTCCTATCCAACCGAACAAGGATTTGTTCCTGAGAAAGTTTTCTTAGAGAGACTCCCAGAAATCGCCAAAAACGCTATTGGTGATGCCTGCACTGGCTCAAATCCACGTCAGCCATCTCAAGAAGAGATGGAAAAACTTCTTAAGTGCTGCTATTACGATACGGAAGTCGATTTCTAAAGAAATCAAGCTGTCATTTCTTTGCACCCCATTCCCTGCGAATGGGGTTTTCTTTAGACTATCCAAAATTGAATGGGGGGTGAAGGGGTGTTTCCCATCCCCATTAGAATCCATAAAACCAAAGAAAAAAGCTTGCCCCATTCGTCATGAGGCAAGCTGGTTTAATTGGGTAGACGCTTATTTCGTTTCTCTTTTGTCGGTAGTCACTCCTTTGATGACATCGAAAAGGGTTTTACCATCCTTAACGACGTGGTAAGAGGAATCTTTTCCAATACGTGTGCTGCCTTCTTCATAAGTGAAGGTAACGCCCATAAAGACTTCCTTTTTGTAACAGAAAATAGAGCCAAACACCTCATCGCTAACCAAGAAGGAGGCCGCCCATATGCTTTCGGTGCCAGCGCTCTTAACATAATGAGTTTGAACCTTAACGTCCGCTTCCGTTTTTCCTTCAGGGAGACGGATTCCGATGTAAACGTCATGCCAATATTCATAACCAAAGGAATAAGGCGTAACCATAAGGCCGTTGCTATATTTAATGGTCGTGGATTCTGTTTCGTCGGCATCGCTAATCACCATATCGCCTTCTGGAGTGTTTTCCAGAGAAGTGATGGTATACGTTTGAGAACCCATTGTCGCTTCGCCAGCAGAATTGAAATCCCATTTGACGATAGTAGGCTTACTGTTAGAGGAGAAATCTGCATCCTCTTTGCCGTTATAGAAATTATAAGAAATGTAGCTTCCTAAAGCGGCATAGTCCTTATAAGTATTGAAATCCATCGTTAAAATGGTGATGGTAACAGCTTTTTCTGGCATCACGAAAGTGTAAGTCTCATCGTCTACTTTAGTAACCGAGACGCTAGATCCGCTTGAATCTTTGACGAGAGGCCTTTTGATTCCGAGATTGTCAGGGGCATTCTCCGCCAAAGAGACATGAATGGTGACGGTTACGCCATTGATACTGGAAGAAATAATATTTCCAGCAGCGTTTTTCAGCTCGTAGTTTACGTATTGAGCTGGTTCCACGCTGATGGTGTTTTCCACCACAACCTTGCCGTTTGCAATCTCGATAAGCTTGTTTTCGCCATCATAAATAATGAAATGGGAGCTCTCGGTGATATCCGTTCCCAAAGCAAGGCTTCCGTCTTCTTTTTTGATGGTGAGATTTGTTTTATAGGCGTTATCGTGAACAAAGATATTTTCAACGATGTTATGATTCGCATCTTCAATCCAAACCAAACGATCATTGTCATTGGAATTGAAGGTGTAATAGTGGAGAACATAAGTATCGTCGGCAATGTAAAAATTGGCGTCTTTCCAGGATGGGGTGCTATAAGAAATGAATTGCATAGCCAAGATATGCTCAGTCGCGACCGCTTCTGCGACGCGTGTTTTGCTGTATATATTAGCGGTTACGCGCGCTTCATGCGTACTTATCGGTTCCCAGGTCGTATCGTATTCATTATAACTGGTGTTCTGCATGCTCCCGCTTCCGTCTTCCTCAAAAGAGACAAGAGGATAGCTAACCGCACTATAGGAAATGGTTCCGTACATATCTTCTCTTGATAAGTTGACGCCTCTCCATTCTTTGTTAACAAGAACGCTCTTATTATAAAGAGACAAATCGATTTCTTTGACGGTGATTTCGATGTTCTTTGAAACCATCTCAAAAGAGTATGTGTTTTCGACGTTTTCTTCTTTGTTAACGGTGAGTTTTTGAGAATATTCCCCTTCATCGACGAGCGTTTTGACGGTGATTTCGTATTTAACGCTCGCATCTTCTTCTTTCGGGGTGAAGGCGAGATAGACCTTTTCGCCCTTCACAGCTTGAGTGATAGGAGCCTTTGTTTCCGTGTTTGTGTAGATTGTGGCAGTGGATAAAGCTAACTCGCTTGCCATGGTGACATCGTACTTAACGGCAATCTTGTCTGATGAAATGATGACAGGACGCGTTGGCATGTTGAAATGATAGAAACCGTCATCGCCTTCTTCGAGGGTCTTTCCATTCATCGTAATGGCGGTGAATTCGAAATCCTCGTCCGGATGGGCTTCGAATTTCAAAGCCGTTCCAGGAAGAGCGGAGCGAGCGATGACGTCGTTTTCACCTTCTTGATCGAGATAAACATTAGAAACGAAATAAGAAGTGCTCTTGATCGTGAAATCGGTTTTGCCGACATCAACGGCAATAGCCACATCCGCTTCTGGCATCTCGAAAGTATAATAAGCATCCTTAAAGGTATAAGAGACGTTTGTCTCACCAGAAGTGATAGTGATTTTATCGTTAAAGTGATAACCAGGTTTCAAAGAGACGCGGAAAGAGTAGCTTTGATGGGCAACTCCTTTTTCCGGAAGACCGTCTAAATAGGCGGCCTCACTAGAAGCGTTGATGATGCTATATGATAGGTTAGTTTCCGCTCCTTCATTCACTTTAGCAGGAACGATGGCGTTGTTTGCATTTGTCCCGCAAGATGCTAAAATACCGCTTCCTAAGCCAAGAAGACTTAAGACTAATAATAATTTAGAAGATTTTTTCATTTCCGTTCCCTCCTTATTTAGCAGCCGTGACAGTCTCGTTTGCAACAGTGAAAATCGCTTGACCATCGAGCTTAACGGTATAAGTGGCGTTCTTTTCAATACGTGTGGAATCGCCAGTCATTTCAAATGTCACGCCGCAATAGAAGGTCTCATTCGTAGCGAAAATGCCACCGGCTAAAACATTCGATATATAGAATTCCAATGCCCAAGATTCTCCGCTATTCATCCAGTGGATTTTTGTGGTTAAAGTGCTTGAATCGAAATCGCCAGCAACACGAACGGCGACATAGGCATCCCCCACGCCTTCATCTCCCCAGGAAGTTGCCATCGTTCCGTTGCCGAAGAACCATTTTTTGTTAAAACGAGATTCGCCTGAGTCATTGCTCACGAGGAATGTTCCGTTAGTGGAATTGGTCAATTCTGTAACGTCTCCGGGTTTTTTGGTTGCTGTTGCTGATGGGTCAACGAATTTCCCAGCCTTAGTAATTTCCCTTGTGAATTTGCCATAGGATTTGGAATAGTCAGCCATTTCTAGCGATAATGCTTCCGCCTATCTTTCTGTTTCGAAAGGCGGGACGTTAAAGGCCTTGAAGCTAAAAGCAAGAATCACCGTTTCCGTCACAACGGATAATTTTCTTACGGATTCGGCTATTTTTTCTGTTGTGAAAGATTCCATCTATTCCCAAGAATTCCTAACGCAAGAACTCTCTTCCTCAACCTCTCTTGAGAAAGAAAAAGTCGTCCGTGGAACGAAAAAAATCGTCCGTAAAAAACCGAAAACTGAAATCAACGAGAAAACGGAAGAGACGTTTGAGATCTATACAAACGGCGTCAAGCGTTCCTATACCGAAACGAATTATTCGTTAAATAAGACGAAAACGTATGACGGCTATTATGGCATTTATAACAACAAGTTCTATCAATTGAATAGAAGTGGCCTCGAGTATGATTCCTCTTCCGTAACAGGAATAGGAACAAACTCCAATGAGATCCCTCTTGATGAAGCGCAAGCTCGTTCTTCTTTGATTTATTATCGCGATCATTACGGATTGGCGGATATCATCCGTAACGAATATGTGGAATCCTCCAATTATTTCGGCTATACGGGGGATTGGTCGGAATACTCTTTCCAAGAGAAAGACAACACAATCACAATCAATGCTTCTTATGAAAAAGAAAGCACGTACTACTATGTTTCTTCCTATTTTAGGAAAATGAGCCTTTCCTTAACGAGAAACGAGGAAGGCATGCTGACTTCCTATGCGTTTGAATCCAACGACTATGATACGAATGGATACGATTTCACCAACCATGTCTTAAAAGAAGGGGCTTCCCCTGTTGAAACCCTTCAACACGAAATGAAGCAAGAAGCGGGTGATAGAAAGGAATGCTCGTCTTTCCCTCTTTATCCAAGCCAATGCTATTTCACAAGCTACCAAGTTGACGTTACTAGCGCCAATTCCAAAACGAATAACTCCGTGTATGTCGGCGACTATCTTTCATTTGGCATTTCCAATTCTTTGCCGAATACGGCAACGAATAAGATTGATGCCATCTCTTTCCAATCAAGCGATAACGAAAACGTCGTGAAATATTCTTCTCAAGGAGGGCTAAGAGCTTTAAAAGAGGGCGAAGCGAATCTCACCTTCGTCTCTTCCAATGGCGTAACCTCTTCCACCCATGTCAGCGTTTCTTATCAAGAAGCTTCTTCGATTGCTTTCTCTTCCACTAAGAACAGCGTGAAAGTAGGGGATAGCTTGAAAGGCATTCAGGCGGAGATTCTCCCCTCTTCAGCCAATCCTTCCTATAGCCTGGAAATCGTCTCCGGGGAAGAATATGCGACCCTTTCCTACGACGAGACGAGCAAGAGCTATTCGTTGAACGGCCTTTCCGCGGGAGATGTCATTCTAGAAGCCAAATCGAAGGCTTCGCCAACCTTGAAGGTTCAAAAAACATTCCATGTGTATAACGAAATCACGGAAGAGAACGTTCTTTCTACCTTGCTTTCCCATAAATATAAGACGACAGCTCAAAATTCCAAAGACTACATCTATGAGTTTAAAGAAAAAGGAAAAGGAAGCCTGATAGACCGCTTAGAAGATTACCCTTCATCGTATGCCACCTTCACTTATGAGGTAAAAGGCTTTGCCATCGCTCTTTCGGATATCACGATCATAAATCAATCATCGCTTCATTCCCTTGGCAATCTGACATTGGATGCCAGTGGCCTCTATTTGTCTGGCAAACTTCAAACCGGCTCTTCTACCTATACGAATAAAACGTATACCTTTGAAGCCATCTAATGGAATTTAAAAATAAGGGGGACGTATATGCGTTTCCTCTTATTTCAAGAGTTTTTAATAAAGGCAATTAAAATATAAAAACATAGGTAAAAACGTAATAAAACGTTACCTAAATGATGGTCTAGAAATGAGAATTGGCTTTTCATCTTATTTTGTAACGCCATTTAATTGATTCGTGCATGGGTTTTCTTTCTTTTTGCTTCCCGAAGAAAAAGCCTCTCATTAGGGGAGACTTAAAAAGTAGAGAAAGAACTTACTTCGCTTTTGTTAATGCTTTGCCTTTTACTTTTTCGTTAGTAGGCTCATTATCGAAAACGAGCTTACTCCCATCGCTGGATAAGGTGAATTCGATGCTCACGGCGTTATTCGAATGAACTAGGCTGATTTAATGAAATTTTTTACGCTATGAAGTCAATTCCTTTCGACTATCATATGCTTTTCTTTCTATTCATTTCCCTTATCCGCTCTGTATTTTCCCAGTGCCTAGAGAAAAAGAAAACACGCCTCGAGGACGTGTTAGGAAAACGAAACCAGAAAGAGAGCAGGCTATAAAAGCTCTTTTTTCTTCATGTCGAATTCTTCTTTGGTGAGGATGCCTTTATCCAAGAGCTCTTTGTATTTCAGAAGAATGGTAAGCTTTTCTTCTTCGCTCTTTTCTTCTAAGGCAATCGGAGCCGGAGCCGATTCCTTTTTTATGATAGGCGCGTCTTCTTCCTTTTTGACTTTCATCATGAACAATAAAACAACAAGGACGATATCAAAAGCAAGGAGAACTAAATACAAGGTCATGTTGATGAAAGAAAGATAAATAATGTAATTGATGAAGTTGATGAAGTTCGAGATAGAAAAAAGAATGCATTCCACGATTAAAATGATTCTCGCGACTTTAGGTGACAATCTGGCCAGAATGACGCATGTCACAGCAATGGAAATTTGAAGGATAGCTAAAATCACAACAATAATTCGTGTGACGGAATAATCGTAAATTGAATAAAAAACGGCTGTGATGAAGGAATAAACCGCTAAGACCAAAAGATAATAACTGATGAAATTTATTACGGCCTTGCCGCCTTTATCCTTTTCTTTTGTAAGAGTCATCATCAAGATGGAGCATAAGATAATCCCCAGTGAAAGAAAGATGCTCACAACGATGTCGACGTATACATACCAATAAGAGCTGAAGTAAAGCGATTTCGCGGTAACGACGAACGAAATGATGTTGAGAATCAAACATATCGCATAAGCGACAATCGCCATGATGAAGGAGAGCAAAAACAGACTTTTTGGAACAATATATTTTTCTTTATTCATAAAAATAAATCCTCTCGACAAGAAGTGTCCCACGGACATCTATCAGAAAATGATATTTTGATTTCCGATAAACGAGTTTTTGAAGCGCCAATTTCCTAGACTCGGAGAATTATTGCAAAGAAAACCCGTAAATATTTCATTTTTAAATCACGGCCTTGCCTTTTCAACATTAAGAACCTAGTTCCAAAAATGAAGCGACGTCGTTTTTGCTGCAAGATGCAGTTCGAATTGAAAAATGACTGAAAAAAGAAGATTGATTTTCAACGAAAAGGCTTGATTATCAGCACTAATTTTCTGAAAAAAACGAACAATAAAATGGAATGCAATTCTTTAAAATCTCGATGAATGCTTCATTTTAAAAAAACAGCAAAAAATGAAAATAATTGTTGACAGTTTCCCTTTTTATTTAAAAATATGCCCAAGTTCGAAAAGAACTAGGAGGATTTTTATGAAAAACAGAAAACTTACCTTAACGCTCAGCTTAGCGGCGATCGTCGGCATCGTTGGCTTAACTGGCTGTAACAGGACGCCAGACGGTTCTTCGTCCATTGATCCGACGCTTAAGGGGACTTACACTCTGCACGAGGCCACTTCCGGCTCTCCGGAAAAATGGTCTCCGGCCACTTGGGAGTCCACTGAAGACACTCTTGTCACGGGATACACGGAACTCGGATTGATCGATTATGTATTGAATGATGAGAAAAACGGTTATGAAGCAGTGCCAGAGATGGCTGCCGAGATTCCAACCGATATCACCTCGACTTTGACAAAAGAAGAAACAACCAAGTATGACATGAACTTGAATGGGGATAAACTTTTCACCACCGGTCAAAAATGGCAAATCAAATTGAACCAAGCGGCGAAATTCGAAGACGGCACCCAAATTAACGCGGACACGTATATCAACTCTTTGAAAGACATTCTCGACCCGGAGATGCAAAACTTCCGTGCTGGTGATTTTGCTAACGGTACCCAGGCAATCGCTGGAGGACTTCACTACCTCAGAAGCGGTCAAGTTCTTCTTGAAGGATATATTGATGCGGATGGTATTGCTCATACAGGCACACCGGTTAAAGAGGGATGGTATTTCAATGCGTATGCCGCCAATAGTTGGTGGGCATCAATGAGCTTTGCTAGTTTATGCGGCTACCTTGAAGGGGACGCCTTAACGGCTGCTCAAGCTCTTCTTGCGGATACGGATACCTTCGGAACAAGCTCGGAACCTAAAGTGGTGAGGCTGGATAACAATGCGGAGCTTTGCAAGAAGGTCTACGAGGTTGCAAATAATATCCAAAAAAGTGCTTTCGGCCTCTCTGAAGGCGCGTTGACGAATGACTTCGTCGAGGGAAATGTTAACGAAACCGGAACCTATTCCATGGCAACATGGTGTTTCCGTTATTACAAGTATGCGGAATACGATTTCGCGAATGTCGGCATTCAAAAAGTGGATGATTTCACTTTCAACCTCTTCTTTAAATCGCCCGTTAGCAGCTTTGATGCGAAATTGTTCTTCTCTTCCAACTGGATTGTGAAGCAAGATTTATGGGATAGCTTAAGGAAACCTGTCGCCGATTCCGGCTTATATACCACGACATACGGGACTTCGAAAGACACCTATGCTGCCTTTGGCCCTTATAAGCTTTCGGCATTCCAAGCGGATAAGCAAATCGATTTCGAGAGAAATGAAAAATGGTACGGCTATAGCGATGGCAAGCATGAAGATGAATTCCAAGTCGACAAGATAGAAGTCAAAGTCGTCCAAAATGAAGACACGATGCTTTCTCTTTTCCGCACAGGGGAAATCGATTCTTACAATTTAAGAAGCAAAGACCTAGATATTTTAGGATCTTCTTCCAGATTGCTATATACCCCTCAATCCTATACCACAAAATTAAGCGTCAACTCCGTCTATGAAAGCTTGTTGGAGGCTCAAAAGAACGACACAAAGGGCAATCATACCATCCTTTCTAACCAAAAATTCCGTAAGGCCCTCTCTTTAGGGCTTGACAGGAAGACGCTTTGCCAAACGCAAACAGCTGGCTGGCGTGGATTCGACGTACCGATTAACTTCATGTACGTTTCCGACCCTGAAACAGGCGTTGCCTATCGTGATACCGAACAAGGAAAGAAAGTCGTTACGGATAACTTTGGGACAGATTCCGATGGCGAACCTAACTATTACGGATATGATTTAGCCGAAGCGAGAAAGCTGATCGATGAAGCCGTAGCGGAAGAGGCGGCATCCACCAAAGAAGGCCACTACGAAGAAGGCCAGACTGTCCATCTCGTTTGGGAAAGCTATAACAGTGGTTGGGATGACATGGTCAACTGGGTTATCAATGCCTACAAAGAACTTGTCAAAGGAACGAAGCTTGAAGGCAAGTTGGATATTGAAGTGAAGATTACCGGATCCGATTATGCCGACCATATTAGGAATGGCACTTGCGATTTCGGCATTTCCACTTGGGGCGGTGCGCAATTTGATCCATTCGGTATCTTGGAATGCTATACCATCAGCTCTAAGATGTATGAAACCTATAACATCTATCAAGACTATCTTGAAATCAATCTCAAGACAGGCGAGTGGTCAGATAAGAAAGGCGGCCTTGCAAAGAGCAATGACGTTGTCGGAATGACTCTTGGCGGAGATGGTTCGGGAACCCAAGAAGGCAACTGGACCTATGAGCTTACGACAGGTGAATATTCTTCCGCTTTATGCGATGCGACGACACGTTTGAATATCTTAAGTGCTTGCGAATCCTATATCGTTGGAACTTATAACTTCATCTCTTGGGGCGCCCGTCAATCTGTTAGCTTGGATAGCTACCGTGTTAGCGAAGGAACCGACGAATACGTTCAAATCGTTGGCTTTGGCGGCATTAGAAAGCTCAAACTCACAAAGACAGATGCGGATTGGTCCAATTGGGTGAAAGCCAACCTTGGTAAAGACGGCTTCATCGACTACAACAAATAAAACAGCCGTCTTCTGTAAATGGGGGAAGGGTGGTTTTCCACCCTTTTCCTGGCTTTATAGAGGAGGCTTCGAAAACAACTTAAAACATCTTAAATTAGATAACGCGGGGGTTCCTTTATGTTACGTTACGTTCTTAAAAGAATCGGCTTGATGTTATTGACGTTCCTAATCATCATGACGATGTGTTTCGTCTTGATACGCTTATTGCCAGTGACGCCATGTAAATCAAACGATCAGACTTGCATTTCCATCAACGCTTGGCGTGAAGCGCTTGGATATAACAAACCAATCATCGTGCAATATATGCTTTATATAAAACATGTATTCCAAGGTGATTTCGGAATTGGCTTTACCATCTATGGCGGAAAAGATGTCCTTTCCGTCCTTAATGAAAAGCTTCCTAGCACGATCTATCTGAATATCTGGAGCTCATTCATCGCCATTCCTATCGGCATTCTTTTAGGCGTTGTGGCTGCTTTGAAAAAGAATAAGTGGCAGGATCAGCTCATCTCTATTTTGGTCATGCTTTTCATTTCGGTTCCAAGCTACGTTTACTGTTTCCTTATTCAATATATTTTTTGCGCCAAATTAAAATGGTTCCCGCTTGTTGTCAACTCCGGATATGATTTTTGGAACCCCGTTTTCTTCCATTCGTATTTTCCGGCAATGCTTTGCTTGATTATCGGAACGGTCGCGGGTTTAACCCGTTATACCCGCGCTGAGCTTACGGAGGTCTTGACAAGCGAATTCATGGTTTTGGCAAGAGCAAAAGGCTTAACCAGAGGGCAAGCCACTTGGCGACACGCCTTAAGAAACGCCATGGTTCCAATCTTCCCGATGATTCTTGGCGAATTCATCTCTTGTTTAAGCGGTTCGCTCATCATTGAAAACTTCTTTGCCGTTCCTGGTGTCGGCTCGCTTTATCTTTCTTCGATCAATAACCAAGATTACAACTTCTTTATGTTCTTGAGCATGTTCTATGTTGGGATCGGACTTGCCGCAGCTTTGATCATCGATCTTTCCTACGGATGGGTTGACCCACGTATCAGAATGGGGGCGAAATAATTATGGAAAAGAAAATACAAGACCCACGCTTTAGCTTTGTTCAGCAAGATAAAAAACTCGTTGATAGCAAAATGGAGACGAAGCGCATTGGCTTCTTCGCCGATGCGATGTACCGTTTTTCAAGAAATAAAGGCTCGATTGTCGCAGCCGCAATCTTGATGTTCATGATCCTTTTCTCCATCATCACGCCTTTTTGCACTGGCTATACCGCCACGGAAGCCGATTCTTACTATACCAATTGCCTTCCGAAAGCTTTCTCTGATGCCGGCGGCTTTTGGGATGGCTCTGAGAAAAGGACGGTCTCGGAAGCGGAATATTATCTCTTTAAGCGCGCAGGACGCATCAAAGAGGTCTATTCGGCATATCAAACCGGCGATGATTTTTCCGGTTTTGCCAACAAATACGACATCCGTTATGACACCTACGTCATTGGCGCGGTCAATCATACGTTAACGAAAGACAAATTGGATGAAGTCCTTGAATATGATGCCAAAATGGACGAAGGCCATAAAATCCTCATGCCGTTAATCGACACATCATGGATTGAAGAAGAAGGGCAAAACGAAACGATTGTCGAAAACGTCATCAGAAACAATGCGAATTATGACTATCGATTCTATGGCCGCAACAAACTTCCGATCTTAAAAGACGGCGAACTTCAATACACCTGGAAGAAAAATGCAGCAGGGGAATATGTTTATTATGAAGTAACCGGCCTTTCTAATAACGTTTACAACGTTAGGATGAATTACGACAATTACTATTATTTCCTGAACGGTCATTATGCGAAGTTCGTTTTAGGAAGCGACTCGGCGGGAAGAGATATTCTAACAAGATTATCTGTTGGCGGGCGTTTCTCTCTTCTTTTTGCCTTCGGCGTTTCGGCTATTAATTTGATTATTGGCTTAATTTACGGGGCAATCGAAGGATTCTATGGCGGAACGACGGATATCATCATGGAAAGAATTGCCGAAATCCTATCTGAAGTCCCGTTTATGGTCGTCATCGCTCTTTTAAAGAACTATAACGGCGTCTATTTCTCCATATCCATCGTGGGGATGCTCTTCGTTGCCTTTATTCTCACGGGGTGGCTTGGAACGGCATCGACGGTGCGTATGCAGTTCTACCGTTATAAGAAACAAGAATACGTCTTGGCGAGTAGAACATTGGGCGCTTCCGATGCAAGACTGATTTTCAAACACATTCTTCCGAATTCCATCGGAACGATCGTTACCTCATCCGTTTTGATGATTCCTGCCGTTATCTTTAGCGAATCAAGCTTATCTTACTTAGGCATCATCAATTTCGATGCCGTCGGATCCACTTCGATTGGCACGATGCTTTCGCAAGGTCAAAATTCCTACACGACCTATCCAAATAACATCTTTTGGCCAGCCTTATTCATCTCTCTTTTGATGATTTGCTTCAATATGTTCGGCAATGGCTTAAGGGATGCCTTTAACCCACAATTGAGAGGTTCCGACAATGTCTAATATCAATGAAGAAAACAAAATTCTATCAGTCAAAAACCTTCGCGTTAGTTTTTGGACGAACAATGGCACCGTAAAAGCCGTTCGCGGCGTTTCCTTCGATTTATACCGTGGAAGAACCTTGGCGATTGTTGGCGAATCGGGTTCGGGAAAGAGCCAAACATCCAGAGCGATCATGGGAATTCTCGCCCCGAATAAGATCGTCGAAGAAGGCGAAATCCTTTACGATGGCAGAGATATCCTCCGTTTGAAAGAGGAAGAGCTGACAAAAATCAGAGGCTCTAAGATCGCGATGATTTTCCAAGACCCTATGTCTTCTTTGAATCCGATCATGAAAGTCGGAAAGCAAATCACCGAAGCGATGATGCTAAAAAAGAAAAGCACGATTAGGGAAAACAAGAAACGCGCAGCTTTCCTTGAGAAAACTCTTCTGAAGTACGATCCTAGCGCCAAAGAAAGCGTTCTCAAAGTCAGAAAAGGGGAAGAAGTGGATTCTTCTCTTCTTCTTGATGTGGCAAAGCAAGCGGTAGCCCATAATGAATCTTCTATCAAAGAAGCGGCCATAAAACTAAAAGAGAAACTATCGTCTTTATTAGAAGACACCGATATTTTCAAAGAGGCTTCCTCTTTCCCTTCCCTTCAAAAGGAACTGCATGCAATCGAATTGCTAGTCAAGCCGGTTGAAAACCACCTCGATGACAAAAAAGACGACTTGGTTTTCACTTTCGTCATTGCCCTTGAATACTATTTGAGCGAATACAAAAAATCATTGGCAAGAGAAAAAGAAGAGGCGAAAAAGAAAGAGAAACATCTGGATGCGAATTCCGTGAAAGAAAGGGCTTGGGCCTCAGAAATCGATGTCTCCAAAGAAGCGGTTCAAGAAAGAGCGAAAGCCTATGTGAAATCCTTCCTCGAGCATCTGGAGAAAGATTACATTTCCAAAGAAGCGGACGTGAATGAAAAAGCGAAAAAGCTTTTGGAATCCTATGCTTTTTCTTCGAAAGAGGCCTTATTGAGAATCTCCAAGAAAGAATTGAAGGAAAAAGCCATCGCCCTTCTAGGCGAAGTCGGCATCAAAGACCCTGAAAAGAGAATCAAGCAGTATCCGTTCGAATTCTCCGGAGGCATGAGACAGCGTATCGTCATTGCCATCGCTCTTTCCAGCGACCCTGAGATCCTTATTTGCGATGAGCCAACAACGGCCCTTGACGTGACCATTCAAGCCCAAATCCTTGATATGATCAACGAACTAAAAGAAAAAAGGCATCTTTCGGTTATCTTTATTACGCATAACCTCGGGGTCGTAGCCAACATGGCGGATGATATCGCCATCATGTATGCTGGCAAAATCGTTGAAAAAGGCACCGCGGATGATATTTTCTACCACCCGGCCCATCCATATACGTGGGCTTTGCTTTCCTCAATGCCTGATTTGGAAACCAAAGACCGCCTCGATTCGATTCCGGGAACCCCGCCAAATATGATTCTCCCGCCAAAAGGAGACGCTTTCGCGGCAAGAAACAAATATGCGATGCAAATCGATTTTGAAGAAGAGCCGCCTTTCTTCGATATAAGCCCAACGCATAAAGCGGCAACCTGGCTTCTTGATCCACGCGCCCCGAAGGTGAAGCCACCTAAGGCTGTGACAGACCGCATCAAACGTTTTGCGAAATTAAACGCTCAAAGAGAAAAGGAGGAAGAGAAAAATGGCAAAGAAAAAGAAGATCAGCTCTGATATCGTTGCCGTCGATGAGAATGAGAATATCGTCAAACTGCGGGAAAAAGAGCAAGTTTCTCAGGATGCCCCTGTGATTTTGTCCGTTAGGCATCTGAAACAATATTTCAAATTCGGCTCAGGCGAATTCAAATACAACAAAGCCGTTCATGATGTCTCCTTCGATATTCATAAAGGGGAGGTTTTGGGCCTTGTTGGCGAATCCGGATGCGGCAAAACGACGACCGGAAGAAGCATCATCAAGCTCTATGACATAACGAGTGGCTCGATTTGGTTTGAAGGAACGAGAATCTCCGCTGGAACAAGGTGGAATGAAAAAGAAATCAAATGGAAAAGCGTCCGATACAAAGAGAAGATGAAAAAACTTCGCGAGGAAAAGAAAGACGCTTTGCAATTCATCAACGTTCCTGAAGATAGCACTTTTGAAAGCGAGAAGGAGAGAATTTCCAAGAAATACGATGACCAGATAAAATCCTTAAAAGAAGAGCTTTCCTCTATCTGCAAAGCTCAGCGAGCAGAAATTAGGAAGGCTCATTATGACAATAGGCATTGCAATAGGCCTTTTGCAAAAGAAGCGACGATCAAAGCAAAGAAAGAACATCAAGAAAGACTTGCCAAACTAAAAGAAGAAAAAGGGAAATTCCTTGCTTATTCCAAGGAATATCTGAAATATCTTGAAAGCCTGCTTATTGCCAAAAACACAAAAATCACGAGCAAAATGCAGATGATTTTCCAAGATCCGATTGCCTCGCTTGATCCACGCATGACGGTCCGCGACATTATCGCGGAAGGGTTACGTATCCAAGGGGTTTACGATAAAAAGATTATTGATGAAAAAGTGTCGAATGCTTTAATCCGCGTCGGGCTTCAGCCGGAAATGATGGAACGTTACCCTCATGAATTCTCTGGCGGGCAAAGACAGCGTATCGGCATTGCAAGGGCTCTCATCATGGAACCGGACTTGCTTATATGCGATGAGCCAGTGAGCGCTTTGGATGTTTCTATTCAAGCGCAGGTCATCAACCTTCTTAACGACTTGAAAAACGAATTGCATCTTTCGATTCTTTTCGTCGCTCACGATTTAAGCGTCGTGAAGTATTTCTGCGATAGAATCGCCGTGATGTATTTTGGGAAATTGGTGGAAATCGCTCCAAGCGACGCTCTTTTCCTTCACCCCCTTCACCCTTACACGAAATCTCTTTTAAGTGCGATCCCTCTTCCTGACCCACATTATGAGAAACATCGCAAGAGAATCAATTACGTCCCTGAAAGAGACCACCAATATGGAGAAGAGAAACCCACTCTTCAAGAAGTGGAAAAAGGCCATTTCGTCTTATGCGACAGCAAAGAATTGGCCAAATATAAGGAAATGGTGAATAATAAATAAGTATGGAAGAAAACGCAAAAGGAACAAAAGAGCAAAAGAAAAATCTTAAAGGGATCATCGCCAGATCTTCCCTCTCTTTTGCTTTTGCCTTAGCTATCTTTTTGACGGTTTTCTTTTTGGAGCTTTATGGCCCTTTTGAACTTACTTGGGAGAAAAACAAGTACAGAATGCTGTCGGATTCCTTCTCCTTAGGAGGATTGCTCCCCATCCTTTTTTGGCTTTTGGTTTGGGTGTCGGAAAAAGGCGCTTTCGACTTAATCGTCTATAGCGTTCGCAAACTTTTCTCTTTTACCTTCCGCATCCACCCTGAGAAAAGCAACCTTCCTCCGACATATGCGGATTATGTTGCGATAAAGAAAGCGAAAAGGAAACCGTTCCATTATGAGCTTTTGCTTATTGGCGGGGCCTTTTTGCTTCTTGGTCTCGTTTTCGTTCTTGTTTGGTACAAATTAGAGTCTTGATGGGCTTAAAAAGTAGACTAATCGTCCTAAAAGACCGTTTTTGTCTACTTATGACAAAAACATACGAACATATCGAATGTTTTTGCGTGAACAATTTAGGAAAAAAACTCTTTTTTAGTGAGCGAAGTAGACTAAAAAGTAGACTAATGGTAGACAAATCGACAATAGGGTAATTCTTTGCCACACCTAGAAACTCTCTTTGTTTCGCTAAACAAGCGAAAACTGGTCTATCGCAAGAATTAAGGATATGCTTATGGGGTGCTATTTATAGATCAAGGAGGACAGTATGTACGCTAAAAATATCTGGGTAGACGCTAATGAAGAGAAAAAAACGAAAATCTTTTCTTTTTCTAAGGATTATATGGATTTTCTTGATAATGCAAAAACAGAGAGAATGGCCACAAAGGAAGCGATCCGCCTCGCTAAGGAAAAAGGCTTCCGTCCATTGGAAGAATGCCAAGAGCTTCATCCAGGGGATAAAATCTACACGACCAACAAGAATAAGAATTTCCTAGCAGCCGTAATCGGCGAGGAATCTCTTGAAAAAGGGATGAGAATCTTAGGAGCGCATATTGATTCCCCACGCCTAGATATCAAGCAGAACCCTTTGTATGAAAAAGACGGGTTCGCTTTCTTTGAAACGCATTACTATGGTGGGATAAAGAAATATCAATACGTCACCATTCCTCTCGCTTTGCATGGAATCGTCTATAGGAAAGACGGAACTTCTTTTGAGGTGTCTATTGGTGAAGGCCCTTCTGATCCTGTCCTTGGGATAACGGATTTGCTTATTCATCTTTCGGGGGAGCAAATGTCAAAAAAAGCCTCCGAGGTCATTGAAGGAGAGAAACTGGATATCAGCATTGGAAACATTCCTCTTGAGAAGGATGAAAACGGAAAGGTCAAAGATTATATCCTTCATCTTTTAAAGGAAAAATACGGCATGGAAGAAGAGGATTTCCTCTCTAGCGAGCTTCACGCCGTTCCAGCCGGAAAGGCAAGAGATTATGGTCTTGACCGCAGCATGATTGCTGGATATGGGCATGATGATAAAGTATGCGCTTATACCTCTCTTCGCGCTGTGCTTGACGGAAAGAAAGAAAAATACACCTCCGTTGTTGTTTTGGTCGATAAAGAAGAAGTGGGCTCCATTGGCGCCACAGGCGCTCAATCCTTATGGTTTGAAGACGTCGTTATGGAAATGCTTGCGAAAGAAGGAAAGGATTCCTATTTATCCCTTTGCCATGCCATGAGCGCAAGCAAGATGCTATCCAGTGACGTCTCTTGTGCCGTCGACCCTCTTTACTCAGGGGCTAATGAGCCAAACAATTCCTGCTATTTCTCTAAAGGCGTGGTCTTCAATAAATACACTGGGGCAAGAGGGAAAAGCGGCTGCAACGATGCCATGCCAGAATTCCTTTCCTTCATTAGAAAGGCCATGGATGATAACAATATCCATTTTCAAACTTCTGAAATCGGCAAGGTTGATCAAGGAGGCGGAGGAACCATCGCCTACATCTTAGGAAACTATAACATGTATGTTCTTGATGCGGGGGTGCCTGTTCTTTCGATGCACTCTCCGATGGAAATCGTCTCGAAAGCGGATGTCTTTGAAGCCTGTCTAGCCTACAAGGTTTTCCTTGCTGCATAATAAAATGGAGCCCGGCGTAAAGAAAACGTCGGGCTCTACGTTTTTACAAGGATATAAAGAATCATTAAAGGATGAAAGGATGCCGCTTTCAGAAAAAAATTTTCACTAAGCGCATCGCTTTGAATTTTGCTTTGAAAAAAGCCTCATGATTATATATAATACTTCCCGTGCCTAGCTGGCGGAATGGTAGACGCAAACGACTCAAAATCGTTCGGAGAAATCCATGCGAGTTCGACTCTCGCGCCAGGCACCATCATAAATTTCGGCCTCTTAGCTTTATTGCTAGGAGGTTTTTTCATCGGCTTATTTGAGACGATGAACAAGATTAAGCACACGGCAACCGAAACAATCGCGAACGGCAAAAGGGTCGAGATAGCGGACGACACCGCCCAGACGAAGAAATCGTTCCTGACATTGCCTTTCGATCCGATGGGCACCATCGAGAACATACTTCTCGACATGAAGGCGAAGCAGGAGGAGCGGAAGAAAACCTTTGGGAGGATTCACAACCACGAGTTCGACGACTACGTCTACGTCCGAGAGGACGAGGCGAGGTACAGGGTTGACTGGGTCGCGAGGGCGTTCAAGGAGTTCCTCAAGAAGAACGACCTCAGAGTGATCAGACTCCATGACTTACGGCACACCTGAACGACGATGCTCAGGCATACCGGAATGAGCTGACGATTCAAATTAATCATTGCCTAGAAAACATCTGGAAATATCTGCGAAAGTGAATTGCCTAGTGTCAAACGATTCTGCGATAGGCTTAAATGCGAACTATTCGATGTTTTCCATATCGTGTGCTTTTAGGTATCCTTGTTTAGCACAAATAATGGAAATAAAATGCAACAAATAATTGAAACAAAATGTAGCAAATATTGGAAACGCATAGTGAGATTGCTATAATATTAACGAGGCTGTGAATATGGAATACAAAGCAAGAATCGCGGACGGCATTTTAAAAGACAAGTTGTGCACTTTCGGAGCGGTGCTGATTATCGGTCCTAAGGGTTGCGGGAAAACGACAACAGCAAAGCAACAATCGAAAAGCGTCATCGAATTCCAAGACGAAGAAAAAAGGGATCAATATTTAAGCACGGCAAGAGATGCGCCAAACATGCTATTGATTGGTGGCAATCCTCGGCTGTTCGACGAGTGGCAAGACGCGCCTAAAATATGGGGGGCGATCCGCAAGTCGATTGATGACGAGCAAAAAACGGGATTATATATTCTGACTGGCTCAGCATCGAAAAACGTTCAAGTGGCCCACACTGGCACGATGCGCATTAGCACAATGAAGATGTATCCCCTGAGCTTATATGAATCAGGAGAATCCAATGGATCCGTTTCGCTCACGGAGCTATTCGATAATCCGGGCTCTTTCAAAGGGTGCATTTCCAATTTAACGATAAAAGAGCTTATTTTTGCCATCTGCAGAGGAGGATGGCCAACTTGCTTTAAAATCAGCAATGAGCACAACAAACTAGATGTTGCAGAAGATTTGGTGTACCAAATTTGCAACAAAGATATCACCTCGATTGACGATGTAAAAAGGAACCCAAAATTGGCGAACGCCATTTTAAAATCTTATGCAAGGAACATATGCACGCTTTGCGAGTATAAAACCATCTATCGGGATGTCGAATCAACGAATGATGTATCTGACAAAAGCATTCGCGATTACATCGAGGCGCTAGAAAGGCTTTATATCATAGAGGACATCGATCCATGGTGTCCTGCGATCAGATCCAAAACGGCAATAAGATCCGGGAAAAAGAGGAATTTGATAGATCCGTCGATTGCCATAGCGTCGCTCGGAATCTCGCCGGAATATTTTAATACCGATTTCAAAACGCTAGGTTTCCTGTTTGAATCGTTATGCATAAGGGATTTGAAAATCTATTCTTCGAAGATACGAGGAGAAATGTCTTATTATCACGACAGATATGGCTTGGAAGCCGACGGCGTATTGCATTTAAAAGATGGAAGATACGCTTTGCTCGAATTTAAGCTGGGCTCAAGCGAAATCGACGAAGGCGCAAAGCATCTTTGCGAAATAGAACGATTGGTCAAAGAATATAACAAAGAGGAAAAGCAAATGCCTCTGAGGCTTCCTGATCTGAAAATTGTCATCACCGGAACGGAGTATGGCTATCGAAGGGAGGATGGCGTATTTGTTATTCCTATTGGGTGTTTAAAAGATTAACGGAAGGTTTTTTAAACAACCACTTCAAGAAAGAAGAACACCCTTTAATGGCAGGCATGGGTGCAAACATTGGAATGAAGCCAAACACACGTCGGCATTTTTCTAAATGTATTCATGCAATGGCGTCTCTTCAGCGTTTCAAAGATTCTTGAAACTATGAATAATATCGCGTTTTAGAGGACGCGTTTCCTGACTTGTGCCTAATAGGAGTGCACAGATTAGAAAACTAGCTTTAAAAATTTTACCCCGTAGTGAAATTCAAGGGAAACGACATGACTGAAGAGGATTTCTTCGGAGGGGTGAACAAGCCGGTGGACGAATCCCTGGTCAAGACCTTTGTCAAACTCGGGCTCATCGAGCAGACGGAGCACGGCGTTCCCAAGGCCGTCAGGGAATACGGCGCGAAGGCCTATGGTTTCGGCACGTCCGCGATAACCGCGACGATCCCTTTCGACAGGAGCGGGTTCGAGGGCAAACGGGAAAACGCTACTGTAAACGTTACTGTAAAGTTGAGTGAAACGGAAAAAAGCCATCCTCCGCTTGATTCCCAAGACAACGCTATCGCCATCGAAGGCCTTTCGGAAAAGATCGGGAAGCATAGGACAACAATCCTTCGCGCACTTGGCCAATCGAGAGAAAAAGGGCTGGTTGAGAGAGTGGGTTCCGACAAAGCAGGGCACTGGGGGATTAAGAGATGACGTGTCTGGCCAAGCCTCTTTTTCAGGCCGATTTCTTCGCATTGAATGGAATTTATCTTTAAGGGTGATAGAGCCTGAAAAGATCGAATATGGAAAAAATCCAAGGGGAGATAAGCGGTTAGGTTCCTTTTCCACTCATCCTTCCTAAGCGAATTCGCTTTTCCATTGAGTGCGCCATGGAAGTGGCGGAAATCAGTGGAAAATTCCTTCCACGCGCGTTTTCCACTCTTTTTGGAAAAGAGACGAAACGGAAACGGCTCAGCTCTTCTCGGTCCCGTTCGTTGATGACTGGCAATAACCTAAGCGGCAATCGGGAAATTCGGCAGTTTCAATCCTTGAGTCTCGCTGAAGTTGCAATAACTCGCAGGATTCAAAAGAAACTCAAAATCGTTCGGAGAAATCCATGCGAGTTCGACTCTCGCGCCAGGCACCATCAAGAATTCAGCCTCTTAGCTTCCTTGCTAGGAGGTTTTTTGCATCCTTTCGATTAGGGGAACGGAAAAAGTCTTCCGAAGAAAACGAAAAGCATAGCATTGGAGTTCCCAATGGCGATGGCGGCCTATCACGGATTGAGAAGGGGAGGAGATCGTGGGCCTGAAATGGGATGCCATCGGCTTCCAGTGCAAGCGGTCCGCCATCAAGCACACGGTCACCGAAGCCATCGTGAACGGGGAAATCGAGATCGACGCCAGCTCTGTAGAAACAAAATTTGTTGCCCATCATTCCTTTTGATTCCTTAAGGAGAAGAGTCTCAGAGCGATCAAATTCCATGACTTACGGCATACCTGCATCCGATTCTCTTTACCACCATGTAGGCGTTCGGATTCCTAGCGGCCTAGGCAATCGTGTTCGAAGGTCCCTTTCTCTCCCTTATCGATTCCTGAACCATACCTGTATTTTCCCAATTCAGGCTGAGGAGCCTAATATCATCAAACAATATATCAAGTGTTTCTCAATGATGTCTTCCAACGTTTTTCTCATAATAACGGCACTTTTTCCTTTAGAGCAAAAAGTCCAGGACCATTTTTCTGGACTTTTGTAAAACGGGTATGGCTGATTGGGTGCGAAGCCTTTTATCAATGGCAATCCATATTAGCAAAAGGACTTTTCATCCAATAGAAAATCAATGATTCCAACGTGGTAGATTCCGTTTTTGTCCGTATATGGGACATATAAATCACCCTCAACGATAATCTTTCGGAACGAATCACCTATCTTCAGCAAGGAATTGGATTCCTGTTCTAGTTCCTCTCCATTTAGTCGAGCTCGCCGATGTCGGCTCTCTCTACGTTTATCGCGGGGTTGTCGAACCCTTGCTTCCTCGGAGGCAGTCTCATTCTCGCCCTGTAGGAGCGGAGCCATTTCCTCTTCTTTTGTGAGTTGCTTTTTCTTTTCTCGAACATCAATGGGGAAGGCAAAAATCGCCATCCCCATCAAAAGTTACAGAGTTCTTTTTCTTCCGTTATTTCCTTTCACACGCCGCCTGGCGCGAACCTCCTAGAGGGTTGTCACACAGTCTTGATCTCAATGCATATCTCTTGCCTGTCCGTTTTCTATTTTATTGATTAATGATATTTCGCTTAAAAATGGAAATCTGGGTTTAACCACCCTTAGAGAAGTTCTATCAAAAAACAGGAATGATAGAGAAAACAGACGCCCCTTTGTCGGCAATTTGAATAATCCTGTATCCGCTTTTCAAAGTCGACAAAATGATCAGCACTGAGGGAAATGTCGATAGTGATGCATTCAAAAAGACCTCTAAAACAAAGAAATGCCGTCAATCAAAATTAGGCTCTAATTCATTTTCCCTATAATCAAAGACGCCGAATAAGGGGTCAGGGAACCTCTCATCCGCTAGCTCTATTAAATACCAATTCGTTCCCTTTATCATTTTTCCCTCGCAGACGATTCCCATCGTCCCCACGGGAAGAGTTATCTCTCCTTCCACTCCATCATGAAATGTCTTCTCGATTTTCGTCTTTACTGCTGTTCCTAATTCGAATTCCATGTTTTGTCTCCTCCTGGTATCAAGGTGATCAATCTAACATTGAAATTTTGATCAAGTTCCCAAATGGTTGTTACAATTTTACCCTTTAAAACCGTCTTGCATTTTGCAATTATTCCAAAACTCATCAGTTTTCCGAAACAAAGTGTATTCCATTCGGTACCATTGATAACGTCATCTTTTAACCGGTCGAGGTTTGCGAGGGAATAAGCCAAACTTATTAAAAACTGTTTTTGTTTTTTTGTTCTAACGTTAGTAAATAGGGAGTGGCAATTGATTGGATTTTATACGGCAATAAAGATTTTTCTTCTCTCACAAGAACGGGAAACCATTTGTTTTTGCTCTTTGATCTCCTTTATCGTGGGAAAATCAAAAAGACCAAAACTTCTAGCGGAATATATTACTTTTTCGATGATAAAAATAAACCGACAATCGGACCTTCTTTCCAAATTTGCCGAAAGAGTGGTCCTTTCATCCAAAGAAGACTATGAGTCTTTGATTAAGGGGATAGAAAAAATTAATGATGAGATGTAAAACCTAATTGCGCCCCTTAATGCTGAATATAGCCTACTGTCGAAATAAATTTTCACAACCATTAAATTGCGGAGGGCCTTGAATCAAAATGATTTTTTAAAAGCTATGAAAGTTCAAAAATCTTTCCTTTGTGTCGTCATACCGGATGACTAATCGGATAAGGATTATAGGCAACGAATCAATTCTTTTGCGAAGGAACATGGGATAGAGGCAGTGCGTAAGGAGAATAGGATAGGTTTCACCCTCATTTAGCAGCCAAATTTTCTATTAAATCTTCGTTTCAAATGATGGGGGGAACTTTATCGAGAGTTTGTAGAATAGAAACTGAAAGGCGTAAAAAAGAAAACAAGATAGAAAAAGTGGAAGCGCTTCCATAAATTTAAGGCTGGCCATTCATTCGATTGAAGAAGGCCAGGAAGGAAAAAAACATGAAGAAATTGATTATCAATTTACTCAACTTATCAGGAATGGTTTTGGTTGGCTGTGGCACGATTTTCGGCACGAACTATGCTTTGGCTCACTCTGCTCAAATCGATTCCCTTTTGACTCGTAACAAACAAAATTCCGACGAGTTGAAAACCGCTTTCGATGGAGGGCAGAAACTTTCTAGTCGAATCATCGAGGAAGGAACCGTGCTTCTTAAAAACGACGAAGTTGACGGAAAACCTTGCTTGCCTTTGGACAAGACAAACGAAAAAGAAAAGAAAATCAACGTCTTTGGCTATTATGCCTACAAAGATTGCCTTTATGGCGGAGGCGGTTCGGGGAAAATCCAACCGGAAAACAGCAATAACAAAGACGATATGATTAGTTTCCTTAAAGCTTTCGCCAATTACGATAATGGCTTTAACTACAACAGAGACATCGCCAAACTCTATGACGGCGCTTCGGGAGGAAACGAAATTGACATCAATGAGGCAATGGGTGCCGAATTGACGGAAAAAAGCAAACAATTTTCGGATGTTGCGATTTTCCTTGTCGGAAGAGTCTATCAAGAAGAAGTCGACGTGGAAGAGAAAACGCTGTCTTTGAGCGACAAAGAAAAAGCGATATTGGAATTCTGCACAAAAAATTACAAGAAAACGATTGTGCTCGTCCAAAGTGGCGGAGCCCTCCAACTTGGTTTCCTTAAGGATATTGAAGGCGTTGACGCCTGCTTGTATGCGGGTTATACGGGAACGCAAGGTTCCGTTGGCTTGCCAAAGATTTTATTTGGAGATGTCTCTCCTAGCGGAAAGACGGCCGATACCTTCCCTTACGACATCAAATCGAGCCCTGTTTATAACTATATCGGACTTGAGAATACCGGCACTTATTCTAACCCTTATGATGATAAGAACGATAGACACGCCGATTACGTCGAGGGCAT
>DBKT01000004.1 GCA_002297365.1 Caryophanales bacterium UBA743 | reverse complement strand
TGATTTGATATTAGTTAAAATATGGAGGTATGGTCAGCTATCACTTAAGAAACATCCTTTCCGCCTTGCGGAACGCGGATCAGAATTATTCCCTTATCGACGAAGGAGACAGAATCGTCGTTGGCGTCTCCGGCGGAAAAGACTCTTTGACTTTGCTATATGCTTTGTCTCTTTATGGGCGTTTCGCTAAAAAGAATTTCATCCTTTACCCCGTTTTACTGGATTTGGGTTTCCGGGATTCCTATGATTTTGAGCCCTTGAAAGATTTCGTTTCCTCGCTTAGATTGAAACTCGAAATCGTCGATGCGCGCTTCGTTTACCCCGCACTGAAGGCGCATACGAAACCAGGGAAGCATCTTTCCTGTTCCCTTTGCTCCAGAATGAAAAAGGCGGCCATGAAGGATATCGCCCAAAAAAAGAAGGCCAATAAAATAGCCTTTGCCCACCATCAAGACGACCTCTTGGAAACTTTGTTTATGAACATTCTTCATTCCGGGAAAATATCCGCTTTCACCCCAAAAATGCTGTGGGAAAAAGAAGATATCACCTTTATCCGCCCTTTATATGACGTCCAAGAGAAAGAAATCCGCGCTTTCGCGAAGGAAATGAATCTTCCTATCTTCGATTTAGGATGCGAAGCCAATCACCATACGGAAAGAGAGGACATCAAAGAGTTCCTATCCTCTTTATATAAGAGAAATCCAGACAATAAAAAGAACCTATCCAAGAGTCTTTTAAATTACGACGGATTTGAATTGCCTTTCTCTTATTTAGAAAAAACGATTGCGGAAAACAACGAATATTCCTTAAAAAGGATTACCTCTCCAAAAGAAATGAGAGGAACGAAGATCTCCCAAAAGAAAGAGAAAGAGGGAGAAATCGATTTTCTAATCCTCAAGAAACATCGGAAAGTCGGGGAAATCTCTTACCGAATGATTCGAAATCACACGTATGAGATTTTTAACGTCGATGGAAACAAAGAAAGCCAGCTTCTCGCCATAAAGGAGCTTGTTGACCAAATAGCGAAGAAATCCATTCCCGCTCTTTTCATTCTCAAAGGAGTAAGGAAAGATATCGCGGAATCCGCTTCTTTTCAAAAGAAAAAGGACTTCTCTGTCCCAGGCACCCATTATATCCGCAAAACAAAAGCCCTTTAATTTCAAAAAACAAAGCATTTAGGCTTTTTGCCATGTGATACCGGTAACAGAAGAGTCACTTTTACCTTTCCTTTACAAAGAAATCCTGTCTTTTTCCGCTATGATAAAGAAAAGAGGTACATAAATGAAATATAAGACAGTCGTGACGGATTATCATCCAACTGCCAAAGCGATGGCGGAGGAAGTCGAAGAATTAGCCAACAAACATTCAGCCGAAGGTTGGAAACTTGTTTCTTTCTCTATTGCCCCTTCGGCAAAAGGCGTCCTTGTTTTTGAGGGAGAAGACGAGGAAAACTAAATGAAGGAAAGAAGATTCGTTCAGGTTTTTCAAGAGGACAACGGGCTTTTCGGCCCTGAGAGCAGACTTATCGTCGATAAAGAAACGGGAGTCACTTATCTTGTTGTCGGAACAAGCTTTGGCGCAGGCGTAACACCCTTGCTGAAAGAAGACGGGAAACCTTTTCTCCAGCATCTGAAGGAAACGGACCAATAAGGCCAATAAAAAAATCCTGTGAATCAATCACAGGATTTTTTTGCATTCTGAATATCCTCTTCCTCTTTCTTAAGAAGAGAATTGATTCTTTCCTCATCGTCAAACCTTGTATCGTAGATAAAGAGAATATCCGGGACTTTGTAGACGTCCATTCTTTTTGCCAAAGAGGAACGCACAAAGCCTTTGCAACGATTCAATTCCTCAATATGCTTCTCCGGGTTTTTCGCGCCCATGAAGGAAACATAAACCTTAGCCAGGGAATTGTCGCTATTGATTTCGACGTGGTTGACAGAAGGGAGGCCAACCTTGGGATTCTTTAACTCAAAAGTGAGAATATCGGAGATATTGCGGGTGATAAGCGCTTTAATCCTTCCTTGTCTTTGAGCCATTATTTCTTATCCACCATCTCATATCCTTCGATGATGTCTCCTTCTTTCAAATCATTAAAGTTATCGATGGTAAAGCCGCATTCGTAGCCTTCTTTGACTTCTTTAACGTCATCTTTGAAACGCTTCAAAGACCCTAACTTGCCTTCGTAAGTGATCACCCCATCTCTTAAGAGACGGACTTTCTCGCCGTTTTTGATGAGCCCGGAAGTCACATAAGCGCCAGCAACCGTGCCAACATGGGAGATTTTATAGATATGGCGAATCTCGGCTTGTCCGGTGACGTTTTCCACTTTTTCAGCTTTATACATGCCTTTCATGAGATTTGTCATTTCGTCGATTAATTCGTAAATGATGCGATGAGGCCTGATTTCCACATGGGCTTCGGCGGCTTTTTGGGCAATTCTGGCATCCGGACGGATATTGAAAGCGTAAATCAAAGCACCGGAAGCTTGGGCCAAAAGGATATCGCTGTCGTTAATGGCGCCAGCTTGAGCTGCGATCACCTTAATCTTGATTTGATCGTTGGACAATTTCTCAAGCGAGGATTTTAAAGCTTCCGCCGAACCGTCGGTATCGGCTTTGATGATGACGTTGATGTTCTGAATATTTCCGGCATTCACCAAATTGTTGAGATCCTCTAAGGACATCGCCGAAGTCCCAGCTTGGGCTTTTTCTTTCTTCGCTAAAGCTCTTTTCTCGGCAATCTCACGCGCTTCTTTCTCAGTTGGGAAGGCCATAAAACGATCCCCGGCATTCGGAACGGCGCTAAGCCCCGTAACCGAAACAGGCGTAGACGGACCGGCAGATTTCAAGACCGTGCCGAATTCGTTGGACATGCGGCGAATTTTTCCATAGATATCGCCAACAACCACGTAATCGGAGTTCTTTAATGTGCCATTTTGAACAAGAAGAGTGGCTTTTGGGCCTTCTCCTTTATCCAAATTGGCTTCCAAGACCGTGCCGATGGCGTAACGATTCGGGTTGGCTTTCAATTCCATCATTTCTGCCTTGAGAAGAATGGCTTCAAGAAGATCGTTTAATCCTTGCCCGGTTTTGGCAGAGCATTCGACCATAAGCACGTCTCCGCCATATTCCTCGCCATAGATGCCATGTTCCATAAGTTCCTCTTTCACTCTTCGAGGATTCGCTCCAGGCTTATCCATTTTATTGATGGCGACGATGATTTGGCAATTCGCGGCCTTAGCGTGGTTAATCGCTTCCACCGTCTGAGGCATAACCCCATCGTCGGCGGCAACGACAAGCACAACAATGTCGGTTACATCGGCACCTCTTGCTCTCATAGCGGTAAAGGCAGCATGCCCAGGGGTATCAATGATGGTAATCTTTTTCCCATGGACCTCTTTTTGATAAGCGCCGATTGCTTGGGAGATGCCACCCGCCTCTCCCCCGGCGACATTAGAATGGCGGATAGCGTCGATGATGGAGGTTTTTCCATGGTCGACATGTCCCATAACCGTGACAATCGGGGCTCTTTCTTTCAAATCCGCTGGATCATCCTCGATTTCCAGGTCTTCAAAATGCTCGGCATCCACGACTTTTTCTTTCTTGAAATCGTAGTTGAATTCCAAACAGATGGTTCCGATCGTCTCATCATCCAGCATTTGGTTGATGGTAACCATCTTGCCATTCATAAACAAGAATTTGATGATGGCGTTGGCGGGAACGTTGATCGCTTTGGAAAGTTCGGCGACAGAGAGAGGTTTCGAGTAAACGAAAACGCCGCCATTTACTTTGGCGTATTCCTCTTTTTTCTTTTGGAATGGACGAGATTCAAAGTTAGCTTGACGAGACGTGTGTCCCTCATTCTTCTTTGAGCCATATGCATTATTTTTCTTCATGTTTTGCCCCTTTCAATGATTTGTTTACATAGGCTAACGCTGCTTTTTTATCAACGATGCCGATGAAATTGATCTCCTCATGTCCTAAGGCGTTTCCTAGTTCAGCTGACGTGAAACTATCATCCATAGGTATATGACGCGAAATCACCATTTTTTCGATGGATTTGCTTTGGTTTGAAGTAAGATTATTGGCCTTCACGACAAATCTTACTTTATCGAGGTGAGATAGAAAATCCTCCCCGATAATGGCTCTTCTAGAGACATAAAGGATTCCTAAGAACCCCAAGCGCGGATCTTTTTCCATATTCTCCTCCTAAGAAGCTTGCCCACCAAAAAAGGTGGGCAAAGCATTGTTATTTATTGTCGTCGTAATATTCATCGAAATCGTCGTAATCGATGGAGTCATCGTCATTTTGATCGATTTCGTTGTCTTCTTGCTCGATTTCCGCAAGCTCTTCATCCGAGTAGATTGGCATTGCTTCACCAGCAGGCACCTCATTTGGAGTGACGCGTGCAACCTCGTTATCCGAGATGTTATGAGGACGCTTGCTCTTGCCGAATTTGTGGGCGCCTTTCTTGTCTTCTTTCTCATCTTTGCTTTGAGAAAGCTCTTTTTCAAGCTCGTCCAATGTCTTTGTGGTCTTAACTTCGGTCGTTTCCGTTGGCTTGGCAAGAGGCGTTTCTTGCACTTTGACCTCTTCTTGGGCCGGGGCTTGCTTTTCTTCCGCAGCAGGGGCAGAGGCTTGCTCCTTAACTGGAGAAGAAGCGGAAACAAGAGGCGTTTCCTCAAGCTCCACGTCATCTTCATTGACTTCAGGAACAACAGGAGCGGCTTCTATGGCCGGTTCATTCACTTTATTGGAAAGCTCTTTAGCAGAGCGCTTCGCGTATTCTTCGCGGCTCTTGGCTTTCTTAAGCTCTTCAGCCGTCTTTTCGATTTCCTCAAACGGTGTGTATTCTAGGCCTTCCGCTTCCGCATCGCTCTTCTTATAAACGCGGATATTCCAGCCGGTGAGTTTATTGGCCAAAGTGGCATTTGATCCACGTTTTCCGATGGCGACAGGATATTGATCGTCATCGATTACAACGGCAGCCGTTGGATGAGGAAGGGATTTCTCATCGATGATTTTAACGCCAAGAACATTGGCTGGGCGCATGGCTTCGGCAATATATAATGGGGTGTAATCGCTATAAGGGATGATATCGATCTTCTCTTTGTATTTGGAATTGCCAAGCTGGGAAACGACTTTTTGGATACGAGTTCCGCCTTGGCCGATGCAAGCGCCGATTGGGTCAACATCTTCATTTGTGCTAGCAACCGCGACCTTGCTTCTGACGCCAGCTCTTCTGGCAATTCCCTTAATAACGACCGTGCCGTCATAGATTTCATGGATTTCTTCTTCAAAGAGTCTCTTCAAGAAGCCTTCGCTAGAACGGGTGGCTTTGATTTGCGGTCCTTTGGGCCCATGTCCCATATCGTCTTTGGCTTGCTTGACCTCTTCGATATAGACTTTGATGATGTCGCCAAGTTTGAAATCTTCGTCTCCGATTAAATCTTCTTTATAAAGTTCGGTCGTTCCTTTGCCGATATTCACGGTAACAGAAGAGCCAGAAACGGCTTCGACAGTGCCAGTGACCAATTCGCCGATGTGGTCTTTATAGATTTCATAAAGAACCTCATGCCCGGCTTCGGCAATCTTTTGGGTAAGAACGTTGCGGAAGGAGGAAGCGGTTAATTTAGAAAGGGTTTCGAATGGGCAATAGACGCGATAGTCTTCCCCTACCTTGATGTTTTCTTTCTCTTTTTCGATTAAGGAAATGAGATATTTCATATCCTCTTTCTTGGAAGCGTTATTCCTGGATTTCATGAAAGAAAGGTCTTCTTTGATGGAATCGATCTTATCTTCGGCATCGGCCAAAGCGTCTTCTTTTGAGATTTCAAGGTAATCGTCTTGAACATCATCGACGACTTTCTTCAATTGGGCGATGGTGACATGCCCGTTCTTCTCATCGATGTTTACCTCGACTCTTGCATCGTTGCCACCGTGCAAATAACGGGTGTAAGCGATTTGAAGAGCATCATGCAAAGCGTTGATGATGGCTTGATGGCTGACGCCTTTGCTATCGGCAATGGCGTTTACAGCCTCTTGGAATTGTTCAACATTCATTGTTTTTTTCCTCTTTTAATTAGAATTCAATTGCTAAACGAGCCTTATCAATAGTGTCTCGTTTCAATACCACTTTTTGGACTCTGGCTTTGTTTTTGACCGCAAGAGTCACTTCGTCTTCATTCGCCTCAAGAAGGCTTCCTTCTAAGGTATTAAGCCCTTTATAAGGATGGGAGAGATGGAAATTGACGTAACTTCCAACGTATTTCTCCAATTTGCCTAAGGAGATGGGTTTCTCCGCCCCAAGGGACGAAACATCCAACGTATAAGGGGTTTTAATGGGGTCTCTTTTATCGAGTATAGGATTGATGATATTACTTATAGTGACGATGTCATCGAGAGAAATCGGCGAATCTCGGTCAATAAACACATGAAGAGTCAGACCATCGTTTTCACGAACAAGAGAGATATCCGCAAGGGTGTACCCCTCTTTCTCTAAGATGGGTTCTAGAGCTTCTTTTACGTCATCGATTTCTTTCATTTTTCCCTCCTAATAAACAAAAAGGTGGCTCCATTACGGAAACCACTCAAGAAATATGAGCGTTGTAGAGCCTCATCGAGGATCATCTACAGGAATGATTATCAAGCATTCTCCGCCTCTTTTCAAGGGAAAAGATGCTGAAAAAGCCATTTTATCGCTTAAACAATGTTTATCTTGCCCATTCAAATGGGCCAATCTTCCCGTTTGGATAGATCACAGAAACCATTTTGCGTTGATTGCCATCGAAAAGGAGGCCCAAAGTCGAGGAAAAAAGAAAAACCTGATTCGCATCAGGCTCATTTCGATTGGTGCCCCGCCGCAGAGTCGAACTACGGATTGAACCTTACCATGGTTCCGTTATACCGTTTAACTAGCGGGGCAATTGCTGTTTCACAGCGAGTAAAATTATAGAAAATCCCAGGTATCTATGCAAGAGAGAAACTCAATATATACCTCATTTTATATGAAAACCCTCCTAAGAAAGGTTAGGAGGGTGTCATTCATTCTCCCAAAAAGGTTCCAAGAAGGTCATAAACCCCTGCTTTAAGGATTTTGACTTTGACGATATCCCCCTCTTTTAGAGCTTTCTCGGAGTGGAAGAAAATATTTCCGTCGATTCCATCGGGCGCATTCCAATAGGAACGGAGGGAATACATCTTTTTCATCTCATCGTAACCGGTGACAAGTCCTTCCATTACTTCTCCGACGCGTTCTTTATTAAGAGAGAAAGAAATCTGACGTTGCTCTTCCATAAGCTCATCATAACGTTCTTTCTTCGTTTTTTCCGGTATTTGATTCTTGCGTTTGTAAGCGGCCGTCCCCTCTTCCCTAGAATAAGTGAAGACGCCTAAGTGATCAAAACGGATCTCTTTGATGAAAGAGAGGGTTTCTTTATGGTCTTCTCCGCTTTCGTTAGGGAAACCGGCTATGAGAGTGGTTCTAAGAACGGCTTTGGGCATTCTTTCACGGATTTTAGAGAACAGCTCACGCATATCTTGCACCGTTCCATGACGATTCATTTCTTTTAGAACATGATCGGAAGCGGATTGGATTGGGACATCGAAATAAGGGGCGATGGATTTGCTTCCGGCGATGAAATCGAGTTCTTCGTCCGTGACCTCTTCGGGATAAAGGTACAACAGGCGGATGGAATAGAAGCCAAGGGCGTCCAAAGCCTTCATCAATTCAAGCATATCCGGCTTATGCTCAGGAAAGTCTTTGCCATAATGCATCGGATCTTGAGAGACAAGGGAAATTTCTTTGATTCCATCCTTCTTTAAAGACTTCGCCTCGGTAAGGATCTCTTCAAAAGGACGCGATCTCATTCTCCCGCGAATATAAGGGATGGCGCAGAAAGCGCACATGTTATCGCATCCATCGGAGATGCGAAGATAGGCGGAGTAAGAAGAGGTTGAGATGACCCTTCGTAAAGGAGAGATGGGCAACAAATCTTTTTCGCCGATGAGTTCGCCTATTTTCGTGTGGAGGGTCGCATATTCCTTTAAAGGCACCCAAAGATCCACTTCGGGGATGGCTTCTTGCAATTCCTCCATGTTCCTTTCAACAAAGCAGCCCACCGCCACAAGCTTGGCATCGTATTTTGCCATTTCGAGAATGGTATCGATGGCTTCTTTCTTGGCAGCCTCGATAAAACCGCACGTATTGACGATAATCAAATCGGCATCTTTTGGAGAGGTGCTCAAAATATATGACGTCAAAGGGAACATCGCCAAAATCATCTCGGAATCCACGAGATTTTTAGCGCATCCTAAGGATACTAAACAAACTTTCTTCATCTTCATTTCTCTACGTGAGCGCCCTCTTCCGGTATAAAGACTTCAAGGATATTCTCTTTTGAGTAATATTTCTCCATTCCTTCCATGAAAATGCCGTATTCTTCTTCAGGGACGAAGCAAATAATCGAACCGGCTAAGCCTCCGCCCATGACTCTAGCAGAGCCCCGCTTGAGGTAAAGGGAAGCTCTTTCCACGGCTTCGAGAGGAGATTTCTGATAATTCCTTCTAATCATGACATTATGAAGAAGAGCCATTTGGGAAAGCTGGCTTTCTTTCTCCAATTCCAAGAACCAATCGAAATTTCCATCCTCAAAAGCCTTTTTCGCTCTTTCCACCCTTTGGTCTTCTCCGACATAATGGAGAGCCCTAAGCCTTTGGCGGTCATCTATCCGCGCAAGATGGATCTTTTGATAGAATTCTTCGAGCGGAACTTCCGAAAGAACCTCTTTATGGAAAACGGTTTTGGCAACTTCTTTCATATCGTTAGGCATTTCGGAATACAAATCAGAAAGGCCGGCATGAGAAGAGCCTGGATTGACCAAAACGATTTTTAAGGGCCATTTCGGGAAAGGCAAAGGCTCCACAAGCGGATTCTCCAAATCGGAAAAGTCTAAATAAGAAACCCCGCCAAAAGAGGAACCGCATTGGTCCAAAAGGCCGCTGGCTTTGCCGAAATAGACGTTTTCGGCATATTGCCCAATCTTCGCTTTCTCGATTTTAGAGACTCTGCCTTGGTTATAGAGGACATTTTCCACTTCCGCAACATAAAGCTCGAAAGCCGCGCTAGAAGAAACGCCAGCCCCTTTATAGATATCGGAAATAATGGCGGAATCAAAGCCGCCGATTTCGTAACCGAACTTCTTGAGGCCATTTAAAACCCCTTTTACAAGGGAAATGGGACGGCCCATTTCCTCTTTCTTCATCTCAAGGTGTTTGACGTCCATTTCAAAAGAGCCATACCCCTCCGAAAAGAAACGGATATGGCCGTCCTTTCTTTCTTTGATGGCGCCTTTGATGCCTTGGGAACAGGTTGCGACGATGCAATGCCCTCTTTGGTGATCCGTGTGGTTGCCGATGATTTCCAAACGGCCATAGGACATAAAATGCCTCGTCGGTTTTAAGGAATACTCTTTTTCGAAGATTCCATCGATTTTACAGAATTTATTCATAATCATTCTCCAAATACGGTTTTCAGGAATTTGTGAAATCCCGCGCGTCCTTTTTCGTCGTCTTTAAAGACAGCGACGTTTCGCAAGATGTTTTGACAGACGGAATTGATATAGCCCTCGGGAGTGCCGCCGTTTTTAATAACGGAAATCATGCCTTCGAAATCCTTCATATCCGGGAATTTGGCAAGGTATTCTTCCTTTGGCAAATTGGCAGATTGCTTCGCTTCCTCGATTTGCCTTTTCAAACGGGCTGGCAAAACGAACAAGCCAGCGGCTTCAATTAAGCCGATGCCTTCTTTTTTGATGGAGAAATATTCTGGGTGAGCATGGAAGATGCCATCGGGATATTCCTTGCTTGTGCGATTGTTCCTTAAAAGGAGATAAAGGTTATAAACGCCATCCTTTTTCTCCGAAATGAGAGTCAACGCGTTATGCCTAACCCCATTCTCATTTCCGATGATGTCATTATCGATATCGTTATAAGGAAGCCATTTATCTAAAATGGAGTCCGCTAAAGAGATGACGCCCTCCTTATCTTTCCCCTCGATTTTCAAGGCGGTGACGTAAAAATCCAAGATGGAAACTTTGCTTCCTTGGCTAGAGAGATAGATTTCTTCTTTCTTTTTTGCTTGGAAGATAGGAAGGCAAGGGAGACCTCCTTGGAAATGCTCATGGTCGAGAATCGACCCGCCGACAATCGGAAGATCGGAATTTGACCCCATGAAGAAAGACGGGAACAAATCAACGAAATCAAGCAGCCTACGGAAGGTCTTGTGTTCAATCTTCATCGGAACATGCTCGTCTTTGAAACAGATGCAGTGTTTGGGGAAATAGCCATATGGGGAATATTGAAGATACCATTTTTCGTTTGCTAGCTTCAAAGGGACGAAACGGATGGTAGAGCGAGCCGGATGCTTAGCATCGCCATAAAAGCCAAGGTTATCATGGCAAAGACGGCATTTCGGATAGTCGCTGGAAACCTTGTTCAAGAGTTTGGCGATATCCTTGTTGTTTTTCTCCGGTTTCGAAAGATTGATGGTGATCTTTAAGGATGGGCCATCCTTAAAAGAAGCGTCCCACTCGAGGTTTTGCTCCACTTTCGTTTTTTGGAAATAGCCGTTATGAATGGAAAGCTCGTAAAGATAATCCAAGGCGGCCAAATCATTTTTCTTGGCTAATTCGAAGAATTTCTCGTTTACTTTGGACGGAGTCGGAGAAAGAAGGCCCAAAACGAAATCCGCTTTCAAGAAAGCTTCTTCCGGAGTCACATTTTCTTCTTTCGTCTCATAGTCGATGATTTCTTGAATCAGGGAATCGGGGACTTCCAGAGAAGAAATCTTTTTCTCGTCGATTTCTCCTTCATAAGGCACCTCTTTGCCAAAAAGATGGAGAAGAACGTTTTTGAAATAGACCTCGTCTTCACGATTCAAAGCAAGGTGGTTTTTCGCATAGCTGAGAATTTCCTTTATCGTTTTTTCAATCATTTTTCGTCGTCCTTTCTTTCAAATCGATATTCGATGAAATTGTTCTGAATTTCTTTCTTTTTCACCATCATGCGGGGAAAATCAAGGGCTTCATATTGAGGCTCGATGGCAACGGAGGAATGTTTCTCTTGAATGTTGCCGTTATTCATTTCCATGCCAAAGGGAGGGCAATTGCTTGTGAAGATGACCGCATCATCATAAGAAGAATAGATATCGACCTTGTATTTTTTGCCCGTTAAGACGATATGAGGGGTCTTTTTGTTACGATCGAGCTTATGGAAGGCCGTATCCAAACCCCCTAGTTTGGAGAAATATTCGTTTTCAATGACTTTTCCGATAGGTTTCCCCTTCCTTAAATCCATAAAAGAAGGGATCTCGACATATTTCTGCGGAATCAGCTCATCATCATAGGCAAGAATTTCATCCGCATCGATAGAAAGCTCATGCCCAAGGATGTTTTTCTCTCCGCCAAGGTCAAAATAGGTATGAACGGTGATATCCATCGGCGTGTCTCGATCGGCTTGACACTTAAACTCTATGCGGAGGGTGTTTTTCTTTTTGAAAAGAATATAGCGGACGCGAAGGGTGACCTCTCCTGGAAAGCCTTCATCCCCATCCGGGGAATCATAATAAAAATCAACGCGGACGCTGTCTTTTTCCTGAGCGATATCCGTCTTGAATTTTTGGAAAGAGAATCCTCTTTTCCCACCATGAAGGGTGTTCTCTCCTTCGTTTTTGGAGATTTGATAGGTTTTTCCCTCAAAGGAGAGTTCTCCTTTTTGAATTCTCCCAGCGATTCTGCCGATGCATTTCCCATGATATGCGGAATCCTTCATCCACTCTTCGTAATCCTTTAATCCGTTGAGCATCGGCTGGCCGTCGATTTTGATTTGATAGATGCCAGCGCCATAATCGCATAGCACGACTTCCATCCCCGTTTCGTTTTCAAGGGTGATGAAATCCATCCCTTTCACTTGTTTGCTTCCAATGATCATAGGCTTAACTCCTTTAATATTTTCTCAAGTTCTTTGCGATTCATCTCTTTCGGCACGGGATAAAGAGGGTTCGCCTCTTTAGAAGCGTGCCAAGACAAGTAATGCAGGTCTTTTTCTTGAATGATGCTACCGAAGGTTTTGGGAATGCCAAGCTCTTCCTTCAGCTTCTCGATATATTCAATGAAGGCAGTCTCTTTCTTTTGGCCATCAAGATTTAGTATCTCTACTAAATAGGATAGCTTTTTTGAAGCTTTTTTCCCATATTTTCTTAACACGTGCGGCAAAATGACGGCATTGGCGTAACCATGGGGGATATCGTATTCCCCTCCTAAGGAATGCGCCAAGGCATGAACGTATCCAACATAGGAATGAGTAAAGGAAATCCCGGCTAAATAAGAGGCTTTAAGCATGTTTTCCCTAGCCACATCATCGTTCGGATTCCGATAGAAAGGAAGAAGGGAGGCGTGAATCAAAAGGATGGATTCTAAGGCCGCTTCCTTGCTTTCTTTAGTTAAAGCATGCCCCAAATAGGCTTCTAATGCATGCGTTAAGGCATCCATTCCGGTATTGGCGATGATTCTAGGAGGAAGGCTCCGAAGAAGTTCATCGTCCAAAACGACGACTTGCGGCAAAAGCTTAGGCGAATTGATGGCGAATTTGTCTTTTTTTGAAGGGTCGGTGACAACCGAAGCGATGGTTGCTTCTGAGCCACTCCCGGCCGTAGTGGGTATGGCTAGCAGCATCGGAAATCTTTTCCGAACCTTTAGAAGGCCTCTCATCTTAAGCAATCCCTTTTTAGGGTTGGCAAGCATCGCTCCTACCGCTTTCGCCGTATCGATGATGGATCCTCCGCCGATGGCAATCAGTGCGTCGGCTCCTTTTTCCCTGGCTTCTTCCGCGGCTTTTTCAATAAGGGGCGTCTCCGGGTTTTCTCTTATCCTCTTAAATTCGGTTAAAGGGAAGCCGTTTTCCATAAGCAAAGAGACGAAACGTTGATAATGCGGCGTCTTGGAAACGCTCTTGGAGACGAAAATAAACGGCTTTTCGATTCCTTTTTTCTTTAAAAACAGAGGTACATCCAGCAAAGACGAATTCCCTTGAAAAACCTCTCGCTTAGGGAAACGCAAAAAAGGCATGGCGATTTTATTGAGGAAGAATTGATAAAGGCGGCAATAGGCTGTTTCAAAAACGTTCATAATCATAAGAAAGGCGCAATCAGGCGCAAGATGCCCCAAAGGAACTTCTTTCTTTTCCTCCATTTTAAATAGGTCTCATACGTGATTTCTTCGCTCCGAAGGAAGGTTTTTTGGAAATCGTTTTTGATTTCTTTGGCAATGCCCTCCCCAATAAGCAACGTCCCGTTTTCTGAGTGAAGATAAAGGGAACGATAGTCAAGATTGATTGTTCCGACGGTTGAGACCATATCATCGGAAAGGAAGGTTTTCGCATGGATGAAGCCCTCTTTGAATTCGTAGATTTTAACGCCCGCTTTCAAAAGGACCCCGTAATAAGACCTGGTCAATTGATAAACCGTCTTCTTATCCGGGATGCCGGGGGTTATGATTCTTACGTCAATGCCCGATAAAGCGGCCATCACAAGAGAAGAAATAACCTTTTCCGTGGGAATAAGATAGGGAGTCATGATATAGACGTAAGAGGATGCGTTATTGATAAGGGAAAGATAAGCGCCTTCCCCAGCTGGATGATCGGCATATGGGACATCCCCATAAGGCAGAACGAGGGTATCGTCTTTTAGGTATTTATCCTCCTTAGGAAGATAAGTGATAGGCCGATAATAATCGTAATCGATAACGTTCTTGGGATCAAAATTGGTATTCCAAGTAGCCAAGAAAAGCAAAGTATACCCATAAACCGCTTCGCCTTCCACGCGGATGGCGTTATCTTTCCAAACGCCAAAACGGTTCTTGATGTTGATATACTCATCGGCCAAATTGACTCCGCCAGTGTAGGCGATATAGCCATCAACAACCATGATTTTCCGATGGTCTCTTTGAGAATAACGAACATCGATAAAGGGACGGATTTTGCCATAAACCCTGGCTTTGATGCCAAACTTTTCAAGTTCTTTGTCATACAAAACGGGAGTTGAGGCAATATTGCCGACATCATCCCAGATAACCCGTACATCCACCCCTTCTTTCACTTTTTCCTTAAGGATAGAGAGGATTTCATCCCACATCTTCCCTGGAGTAATGATGAAATACTCGATGAAGATATAATGCTTGGCCTTCTTTAAATCTTCCAGCATTTTAGGGAACATATCCTCCCCGAACGGGAAATAAGAAAGCTCGCTTTTCTTATAAAGGACGGCATCGGTGGCTTCCTCAAGATATCTTGCCACGCGATATCCGGAGAAGCTTCTTTCTTTCGCTAAAAGGTCAACGTCTTCATTTCTTTCGGCTTTCGAAACAATCGAAAAATAATCATGGAAATATTTCTTTTGCTTTTTCGTACGATACTTATGTGCGAAAAGAACATATAAAAGAGGGCCGAGAATCGGCAACATGCCAACAATGAAAAGCCAGGATATCTTATAGGAAGATTCCGAATCCCCTAGGACAATCATGATTCCAAAAAGGAAATTCAAAAGGATGCTGACAAAGAGAAAAACGAAAGCGGCCGGCCCATTTAGATTATCCGTAAACCAGACGACAAGAAGCCAGACAAGGAGGCCGAATTGCAAAACGACCGTCAGATAGATGACCAGTTTTTGCCAAAACCCTCTACGAAAAAATCCCATATGCCATTATTTTATGGGATATTCCATTTTTTGTGAACCTTCTCTAAAGAGAAGAATGTCTTTTCTTAGCTTCCGTTGAAAGAAAATGTTCGCTTCGAGAAAAAGGGCGACATGAATTTCATTTTCTCCCCCACTTTCCCTCCATCATGGGTCAACGAATTAACCCACGCGCGGATTTCTTTCTTTTTATCCTCGCCTTGGATCTCTTTCTCTAAGAGAGGAAGGACTTGAAGGTAATCTTCATAGGCGTTCTTTTCTAAATCCAAGAAAGACTCTCTTCTTTCTTCTCCGCTAAAAGGATCGGGCCAAGAGGAATGTTTTTCATTCAAGAAATCGATATCCCCATAGGCTTTTTTAAGATTCCTCGGGTAATTTAAGGAATAAGCCATGGATTCTTTGCCAAAAAAGGAAGTAAGCATTCTCTTGAAATAATGAGGCTTGTTCACGAATTTCATGACGGACATGTAATCCTTCACGGATTTCAAATAAGAGTCTTTTTCCAAGAATGGGTATTTATCGGTTAGAAGATTGGCTTCGAAAAACATCCTGCTGATTTGAAGCAAGTCTTCCTCGCTTATCTTTCCAAAACAATAGGAGACATCTTCATTCCAAGATCCATCCCTTTCCCCAAGAATCTTATCGATCGCAGATTCGCTTTTGGTATGGCATGAAGAATAGAAGCGAGCCATTTCAGGATCAGAGGAAAAACCCGTTTTTGAAAAGATATAAGGATGGCAGTTCCTATCGAGAACGTAATGGAGGAAAATTCCTTTCATAAAAGAGAGCAGAAGCCCTTTATCCTCGCTTTCCCTTGCGTATTCAAGCATGGCAACATAGATATCCGTGATATCCTCATGATGAAGTCCTATGCCAAAGCGATTGATATCAAGCCGGTGTTCGCGTTCTTTTCTTTTCCAAGGAAGCTGCCCAAAAAAGAAGAATGGATCAGGGCCTTGCGAAGCGAGGATAAAAGCATCTGGATAAGGGTTTTCCTTTTCCAAATGCCTCTTGGCAAACAGGTAGTGCGTATTAATGGCCGGCATTAATCCTCTCCGTCAAAAGCCGCAAAGCCTTTTTTCACAACGACCTTCCCCCTTTTGATGGATTTCACGAAGAGAAAGATCAAGACGGAAACCCCTAAACACAGGAGAGCGTATAAAGGCAAGAAAGAGAAATCGAACCCGGGGATCAATAGCAAAGATCCCAAGGCGATTGGGGTAGCCGTTTGAGCGGCCATTGAGGAAGCATAGTAATAGCCCGTGAAAGCGCCGATTTTCTTCGAAGAGCAAAGCTCTACGACCATCGGGAAGGAATTTAGGTGCACCAAAGACATGCCAAAGCCCTTCACGAACCAAACGACATAGATGATGATTGGGAAAGATCCTGAAGCGGCGGATTCCCTTAAAACCGTGAAATTCATGATAAGCCAAACCGCATAAGCAAGGAAGGAGACGCCTAATCCGCTGAAAATGGTCCATTTTCTTCCGATTTTTTCGGCAATATAGCCCCCAATGGCAAAGCCAAGGACGGAACCAATCCCACCCACGATGGTGTTGATCATATTGCTCGAAGAGGAAGCGCCAAGATAATAGATCGTGTAGTTGCCCATGAAGGTTCCTATGCCATTATCTGCCATAAACCAGAAGAATTCCGCGAAAAGGATTAAGAAAAGCATGCGTTTATTGGCTTTGCTTAAAGGCTTATCGTCATCGACTTTATCCTCGGTCGCAGAGATTTCTTCCCCGCGAGCGAGCTCGTCTTTCATTTCCGCTTCGATTTTGTTTTCCTTGATGCAAAAAAAGAGAACAAGGGCGGAAATAAGCATCAAAGCAGAAGCCACAAGGAAAGGGATCTCCACTGCCCAGATATTGCGGTACGCCCAAGTATGGGGGGCTAAAGACCCGTCTGACGTCTTCTTCGAGCCGAGATATTCGGACATGACAAAGAAAATGCCGACGACGGTCGCAAAAGCTCCGCCAATGTAGCCCATGATATTGATGATGCCATTGGCTTTCGAGCGGATGGGCTTTGGGGTGATATCCGGCATTAAAGCGACGGCAGGATTCCGATACATCATCATGAACATCACCACGATAGCCATCATGGAGATGGTCCCCGCAAGGTTGTTGAAATGGTAGAAAAGAGGGATAAAAGGGAAAGCAACCGCGCAAACAAAAGTGCCAGCTAAGATATAAGGCATCCTCTTCCCGATTTTCGTGTGGGTCTTATCCGAAAGATGGCCGAAAATCGGCAAAAGAATCAAAGCCGCGAGATTATCCATCGCCATAATGACCCCAACTAAGTATTGGAGGGAGCGGACTTGCTCATCGCTGGCGCTTTCGGTAGCCACCCCATACATCGCCTTCAAAAAGAGGTCGGTAAGGATAGTCGGGCACCAAGAGTCATAGACTTGCCAAAGTAACAAGATTCCAAAAAAGGCGAAACCAATAAGGCAGGTTCGCTTGATGTTGAGCTTAAAAGGTGCAGCCATGTTGGAAGAAACCGTTTCTTCCGTCTTAGGCGCAATTTTATTTTCCATATGCCTAATTAATTTAACATAAACAAAAATTCTCGGAAACAAAAACCGGTATATAGGTGAAATAGTGAATTTCGTAAAAGTCTTTTCATTCGTCCAAGATGCTCTATGGGTCAAGTATTCTTCTTTAAATCTTGCCCATTTATTTCGAAGCGCCACACCCACTTTGTTTTTAAAGAGGATATTCGGTGTGACTTACGCAATATAGATTTTTCCATTTTGAGCCTTTTCGTTTAACTTGTTCAAGCATCTTTCAAACAAAAAGAAAAAATATTCATAAAGGGATCTCTCAAAAAAGAAAAACAGTTGTCATCAATTTGAGGACAACTGAAATTTTCTTTCGATCATCACGAGTTTTTTAATCGTCAAATTGGAAGGGTTTCAGGTCATACGCAAAACAGAAACCTTATCTCTTCAAAGAATCTCAATCATCTATTTCCTCGTAATAATAAGAATAATCGATCCCCTTTAAAAAAATTTCATGATTGTTGATGTCTTTCGTTAAAGCGCCTTTTAGGAGGGAGAATATTTCTTTTTCTTCATATGGGCTTTTTTCCATCGCTGAAAGGTATTCTTTCTTTCCGATTTTTGACCAATCGACGCAAACGCAAAGGCGATTTTTCAGTAACATATCAAGCCAAATACGTGTGCTTCTGCCATTTCCTTCCATAAAAGGATGGGCAATATTCATTTCTACGTATTTATGGAGGATCTCCTCTAAAGTCGAATCAGGCATCTTATCAATATTTTTTAAAGTCTCAGGGAGATAATCTCCATTCGCAAAAACGAATCCTCCTTTCGAAATTGTTTTCTTCCTTATTTTGCCCGCAAAATCATAGAGTCCTCCAAAAAGATAGGCATGAATTTGTTGAAGGGATTTGCTCTTTCCTAAATCTTCTTCTTTAATCAAATCATTTTCATAGAGTTCATAAGCTCTTTTCTTGCTTTGAGCATCAAGAGGATCTAAGGATCCATTCATCCATTCTTTTAAGGGCTGATTGTTTTTGGGGGGAATTTGCATTGCCAAAAGAAGGATTCCTTTTTCCGAAAGAACGTCGGATAAATATCTTTTCCCATCTTTGGTATACAAGTAGGCTTGTCTTGAAACGTTTCTCAAGGAATCCTTTCTTCTTTTGAGGTTGTTCCAGTAACGTCTGGGATCTTTGCTAGAAGAAAGAATGAGGCAAATATCTGTAGCAGAGTAAAGCCATTTCTTCTTCTCCTCATCCCAAGAAGCTCTAACTGGCTTTCCTAAGTAATAACGAATAGATGTTTTCTTCATATGTTTATTTTATAAGAAAAAACAGTTGTCAACAATTTGAGGACAACTGAAATCTTTCTTTCGATGGTTACGAGTCTTTTTAAACATCCGATTGAAAGAAGAAAACATCTTCTCTTTCAAACATATCAATCCTATTCGCGTTTTTTATAAATGGGTTTAATCTCGGATGGGCAAAGCTTCAAAAAGAAAAGTTTCACATTTAGAAAGGCGAACACTCATTTAGGCTTTGCTAATACGTTTAGGGTTACTAGAAGGCGGGTTCCATTCTAAGCCTTCTTCTTTGAGGAAACGGCGTTTTAAAGAATTGAATTTCTGTTCGGAGAATTCTTTCGGGTTCTCTTGGAAATAATCCGATAGCCTATGATTCACTTTATCTATGAGACGGATGTAGAAAGGATTGGTTTCTACCGTGTCATAAAGGATATAGGGTTCCTCTTCTTCTAAAGAGAAGAGCTCTTTTCCTGTGTCTTTCCCAAATTGAAGGATAAGCTCTTCATAGGAAGGGAATTCTTCCTTCCTTTCTTCCGGAGGGAAACGGAAGATAAGGGCGATAACATCTTTTTTAAGCGCGATGGCTTCATCTCTTCTTCCAATTTTGGAAGCCAGAAACGAGGCTTCTTTCAAACAGGCGACCTCCTTCCGGACGTCTTCAATCGTTTGGAAATCCATCGCCAAATCTTTATAAAAAGAGAATTTATCCTCGGGGAATGTCTCTATTTTTTGAAGAAGGGAATAGGCTTCTTCAAGGGCCTCTCTCCCTAAATATGTCTTTCCATCAATCTTTAAGGATTCGAAATAAAGCAGGTCAAGATTAAGCATATCTTGCGGGGATAATGGATAATGTTGTCTTAATATTTCATTGCGGAAGGAAAGAAGGATCGGTGAATAATTTTTGGATCGTTCCTCAAGAACCTTTTTTGAAAGGAAAGAGTAGCTTTCTTCCAGATTCTCTTTTGTGATTTCGTCGTTCGTCTTCATAAAAACATTATGAACCAACGAGAAAGAAAAAACCACCCAAAGGCGGTTTCTCTAAAAGGGATTCAAGGGAATTTCGTTTTATTTTTTTCCTAAGAAATCGAAGATGGCAGGAAGAACAGAGAGGAGTCCCGCTAGCAAACACAAAATGCCAGCGACAATCCAGCCAGCCCCAAGGCTCCAGCCAGAGTAATCTCCTCCCCCATTGGCGCTTGCAAAGCAAGGAAGCTCGATGAATAAGAAGATGCCTGCGACAAGAAGAGCGATGACGGCCACAAAATTAAGGATGCCTGCAACCTTATCGAGGGTATGAATCTTGAGCAATGGTAAGATAAAGCCAGCAAGCAAGATAATCATTGCCACCACGATAAGAATGAAGGCAATGATAGCGGACCAAGTCGCATTGCAAGTTGTGCTTAAGCCCATTAAGGAATAAGTTCCGCCAAAGACTCCAAGAGTTCCACTAATGCTGGTGGAGACAGAAAAAGCACCTTCCTTATAATTATATACTAAGCTATCGGTGCCGAGCATTAAAATGAAGGCAATTAATGCCAAAACGAAGGAACAGATCCCCGTGTACTTCAAAAATTTTTTCATAGTTGTATTTTCCCTTTAAACCCCTATCTGGATTTATTATAAAGAATAAGAAAGCTTCTTTTCAAGGAACTAATCCAGCGTTTTCAGAGAATCGTTCATATCCACTGTTTTTATTTTTGGATAGAGAAGAAGATTCACCAGGATCGTAGCTAAGATAACAATAGCAAAAGAGAATATATAGGAACACCACTGAACGTCATTTATGGAGCCAAAATCCAGCCAATTAAATACGAAATACATTAAAAGAGCGCTAATAGGAAGAGCCAATAAAGAAGAGCCAATCGAGATAATCATGATTTCACGGAAAGTATAGAAAGAACATTCTTTATCATGATAGCCAAGCACCTTCAAAGTGGCGATTTCTCTTTGCCTATCCTGAATGTTCATATTCGCTAAAGAATAAATGACGACAATTGCCATCGATAAAGCAAAAAGAATGATTACAAAAGAGATAGACCCCATAGAAGAAGCCACGTTCCCAAAAAGAGCATCATCCTTTAAAGCGTGGGAAATATCTAATAAGCCAAAGCCTAGCATCAACAAGACGGTCGAACCAATAACCGATAAGGAGGTAAGAATAAGGTTCTTTTTCTGGCGGAAGATGTTTCGGAAGGAAGATTTATAGCGGAAAGGCAGCTTGTCCCATAAAAAGAGATTCGTTCGAGCAGGGTTTTCTTTCCCGCTTTCGGAGCCTCTCCTTTCATTAAAGAGGACGGCGTTTCTCTCAAAGCCTTGAAGGAACAATATAAAGTGACCCCAATAGATAAAAGAAGAATAGCGCTAAAAAGAAGATAAGAGGGCAAATTGAAGAAACGTATCTGAAGATGATTGGATAATTCAAAGACGCTTTGATAGGCAGGCAAGATGACAAAAGGCACCAAAGGAAGGCCAATCGCTAAGCCGCTCACCCCTCCAAAGAGCTCGCTCTTCCTTTATAAGACGAGAGAGGGTGATTAGATTCACCAACGCGCACACAACGATAAAGAAAATGGGGAACGTATAGGATATTTTCTTTATCTTGCTGCTGTAGCTTTTAAAAAGGCTGTAGGAAACATTTTCCTCCAATGTGAGGACGCTTACTTTATCTTCGCCGTATTTCGCGAGGAGACGTTTCGAGTTTCCATCCATTTCTTCCTTGTATTGATCGGAAAAATATTGGCTTTTCTTTTGATAAACGACATCCATGTCCGTGTAATGAAACATGTTTCTTAAAGGGATATCAATCGGCGCGGAACCTACTTCGATAGAAATCTTCTCCGGAAGGAGGGATTCTTCCAAAAAGAAGGCACCCCTTATGCTTTCCTTCTCTTTTCCTTCGAGCATGACATTCTCTTTTTGAACGGAATTATAAAGGGGAGAGGAAACAATGCCAACGACTCTTAAAGTAATGTGTTCAAAACCAAGAATAGTCGATAAATCCCCTTCTTTTAAATCAGGGAACATCTTTTCCAAAGTGTTCAGTTTTAGCTCAATCTTATCTCCTAATCAATAGGATTTTCGATTGCGGTTTCCCTCTAAGGCAAGAGTTTCGATTTCCTTTGAGAAATCATAGGTCACGCTCGGTTTCTTTCCTTCAAGGAGGGTTAGTTTGGATACATCGGAGGATAAATCCTGGAGGGAAATGCGGTAATAGGAAGCCTCGCTAAGATAATCCATCTGAAAAAGACGGAGGACATCGAAGACATTGTCTTCTTTTTTGATTTCATCCGCGTCTTCCTTGGAAAAGCCATCTTCTGTTTTGCTCTTCAAGATAAGGTCAGGAATATTTTGATTGGCGTAATTATTGCGGATGAAGCTTTCTTCATAGAGTTTTGGGGCACTCGCTAAACCGGTGGATAAGGCTACGGAGATTAAAACGATCAAGGAATTTCCGATGAATCTTCCTTTGTTTTCTTTGAACATCCTCCAAAGAGTCTTGGTGAAGGCTTTCATAATTCACCACTCGATCTCATGGATGTCCGTCGGATGCTCATTATGGATATCTTCGATAATCATGCCGTTTTTAACACGGATAAGATGATCGGCCATCTTCGTGAGTGCACTATTATGCGTAACGATAATGACCGTCTTTTTCTCTTTCCTTGAAGCGTTCGATAAAAGAGCCAATATCTCTTTCCCAGTCACGTAATCCAAAGCGCCTGTTGGTTCATCGCAAAGAATGATTTTTGGATTCTTTGCCAAAGCTCTGGCAATGGAGACCCTTTGTTGTTCCCCGCCCGATAACTGGGAGGGGAAATTGTTCATCCTTTCTCCTAAACCAACTTGTTTTAAGACCGTTTCAGGATTTAAGGCGTCTTTCTTTAATTCGGTGGATAATTCGATATTCTCTTTCGCGGTTAAGTTTGGCATCAAATTATAGAACTGGAAGACGAAGCCCACTTCATTTCGACGATACTCCGTCAGTTGTCGTTTGTTGTATTTAGAGATTTCTCGCTTATCGACGACAAGAGAGCCGCTTGTGACACTATCCATTCCACCGATGAGGTTTAATAAAGTTGATTTACCTGCGCCTGAAGGGCCTACAATAACGACTAACTCCCCTTCAAGAATCGTAAAAGACATGCCGTCAACGGCGTGAATTATAGTATCCCCAGAAACGAACTCTTTATGCAAGGATTTCGCTTCCATTATGTATGGCAAATTTGTGGACTTGTTCATGATTTTAGTATATAAGCAAAACGAATTTTTTCTCAAGTAGCCTTTTATTGGTGTTTAACAATAATTTGTGCCGTTGTTTCAAAAGATTTTCCACCATATTCAGGTTTTGAAGAAATTGTCACTTTTATCGTATATGTCCATGTTGCATATTTAGTCTCAAATAAACAAGAAGTATCATTATCAAAAACTTCAAAAGTTGCTGTCATTCCATTGCTTGTAATAGTATTTTTCTTTGAAGCGGTACTCAAAATGTTGTCGCTTTCTCGTTTAGATATTGTCCAGCTTATTGTATTTAAATCAAACCAATCATTAATTGGGACAAGAACAAGAGATAATTTGGAAGTTTGTCCTATGGCGGTTAAGGTAGCCTTTTCTAATAAAAGTGCAATATTTGCTTCAACTGTTGCGTTCCAAAAGAAAGCTGTATTAGCGCTTTTAGACGAATACTCAGTTTTTGAAACCATCGTAGTTTCAGTTTTTTCCAGACCATTATACGAAATCATTCCTTTAGCACTTGTAGAAATGCTATATGTGCTTGCTGCTTCAGGCAGTTTGTCAAGGAATTTCGTAAACGTTGACGCTTCTTTTGACAATATGCTGTTGGAAAAATTCGCTGCAGTTTTAATAACTGCATCAATTCCATTCACGTCTATAAATCCACCGAATGAAGAATTAAGTTCTAAGGTGCCATTATTGATCAATGTCGCCTTATTCAATTTATTTGGATATTGGTTATATTCTTTTTTCTGTAGACTTTGATTCTCTTGATAAAAAACGCATTGTTGGTTGAAAACAACGGTCGCGCCTTTATCGATCACCATTTTGGATCCAGCTAAAAACTTAGTTTTTTGAGAAAAAGTAAGTTTGGCACCAGAAAGAACTTCAATATCGAATTTGTAGGAAATCGGACAAAGAACCTTTGAAGTTTCGATTGAAGCGTTAATCGAGCCAATTTCCAAGGACATCGTCAAATTTCCCAATGTTACGCCCCCTGAAATTTTGACATTGGTTATATTTAATACGTCTAAAGAAGAATCAATTTTGCTATCGTTAATCGTATAAACGTCGCTCTTCCCTTGATAATCCAATGTTAATGACGCGCCGGAAGAGAGCATAAAAAACGCATTGTTGTCTTCAATTTTCCCAATGATATTGGTCCTATCAACATTGCGCCACGGTTGATCTTCGCCAACAGCAAGAGGATTTGAGATATTTACCCTGAATAAAACTTGAAGTTTAGAGCCATAATTGTATTGAATTGATGGCTTTACATTAGGAAAATCAAACATGTTGATTGGCAAAACATCAGCTTTATTGCAGGCATAGGCGTAACCACCACCATTCCAATCATATACGCACATAGGCATATATGCAGTGCTACCTGAATAGTTTACGATTGTTGGTCTAATTCCATTTACTTCCGTTTCTTTTATGTAGCCATAGCAATTAATTGTTCCGTAATTGTCTATTTTGCTGTTTCCAAGCAGTGTTATTTGAGAATATTTCCCTTCCACAGCTAAGCCAAGTTTTTTATTTCCATCTGCTCCGCCTAGTTCGGTTCCTATCTCTAATGTTCCTTTATTTATCAGAGTTCCGTTGATTTTGATGTTTGAAGACAAAAGATTCTCGTTGCTTTCATCAGAAAAAACACCTGTTGATAACGTGTTTTCTAATGTGTTTAGTGTGTCTTTACTCGTCTTTTCACCATACGGAAGTTTCAAAATAACGCCGCTTTTGATGGTGAGCGTGCCTTTTTCTGTATTCTTGGCACCAGGAATTACATAAACAGTTTCTCCACTTACTGCAACATCTAAGGCTTTTTTGACCGTTGAATATTTTACGGCATCCTTCCCATCAATATAGGCGACTGGCTGAGCTTCAGAATTCTGAAATCCATAGCCGATATCCTTATCTTGAATAAATGTCCAAGAGCCAAAGCAATAGGAAAATAAGGAAATGAATCCTGCCGCTATTGCGGATAAGGTTATGAATCTTTTTCTATGGAGCATTTTCATTAAAGACTCACCACCGTTGTTAGATGCAATTTAAGCGAAGGCAATGTAGAGGCGAGACTTTTGCCGCTATCACCGCTAAAATCAAAGTTTTTAACTGTGATTTTAATATCGTTAAAGATGCCGTTTTCTGGATAAGAAGATGGCAAAACCAAATCAAAATGGCTTTTTAAGGTATGCGCTTGGCTTTGCTCTACCGTGTATTGAAGGGAGGAGCCTCCAGCACGAAGAGTTTGAGAAACCCTGCAATTAGTCGAAGAAAACATATCAAAAGATAGTTTTGAGGAATCATAGCTTAAGGTGAAATCAAAATGGATTTTGCTTTGAAGAATGTCCTGAAAATCTTTGATGTTAAAAGTGAGGATAAAGGTTGAGGAAGCGGTAAAGGTATCATCCACAAGGAAGCCATATTCGGTGACCAGAGCGGGAGAAAGGATATTCGCTTCAAAATAATTTCCCATCACCTTATCGGCGTTGATGGTCAAATCCCCATTTGCGCTGGTGGCGTTATTCCCAAACGTCCACGCCGAAAAACCGACGGAAACGCTTCCGACTACCGCCATAATGGCAATTAAGGTCCCTAATAAGGTATGTTTCCCAGGGGTTCTTTCTTTCATGTTTTTTATTGTTTTGTCCAGTAAGCGTATAGGGTCATGTCTTTATAGACTTCGGTAAGATTGGTGAACAAACCGAGGGTGACATCGTATGTCTTTGAGGTAATCCAGCCAGAGAAGGCGTATCCAACACGATTAGCCAAAGGAAGATCGAAACCAGAGGAATAGAAATTCATTCCTTCCGTGATGGTGTAGATTTTTTGCCCACGGGTGATATAGGCGCTTTCGGAAACGGAATCATTTACATCAAAAGTGACTTCGTGGGTTTTTTCGTTCTCTTTAGCCGCGCCAAGTTCGGCGACCTTATTCCACTTCCCACCGACTTTTTGATAGACGTAATAATGGGTCGTCTCAAAATAGAAATCCCCATCGTTTCCACTCTCGTCATCAGGGGTTGTCGTTCCGGAAAGCCAAGAATTGGCGCGAGGAAGCTCGATGCTGGAAATCACATCCCCGAAATCATCAAGGAAGGTAATGATATATTTCGTTCCATCGCTGGATAAGGTTTGGGTGATGCTGCGAACGGAATTGCCTTGCTCGCCTTTTTCTCCATCGGGGATGTATAAAACGAGGGGGTCGCGGTCATCGGTGAATGTAATCGTAATCACCGTTCTTTTGTTTTCCTCATCCCTTTCGGAAGTCAATTCGAAGATTCCGGCGCCATCCTCTCCTTTTTTCCCTTCGCCATTTTTCACAAGAAAGGAAACAGGTTCTTTGCTTTCGTCGGTGAAATAAATGGTGATTTTGGTTCCAGAATCATCTTCCAAGGGGGTGTATTCGATGTTTTTGATGCCATTTCCCTCTTTGCCGTCATTGCCTTTGGGAATGGTGAAGACGGTCGGCTCGGAGTTCACGTCCGTATAATAAATGGTGATAACGGTATTGCCCTCTTGGTCTTTTTGAACGTCGACGTTTTTGATATTCACGACCGAATCATCCGTGTTGAAGAAAGAACATCCCATTAAAGAGATAGGAGCCAATAAGAGCCCTAAGCTAAGCAAGATTGTTTGGATTGTTTTTTTCATGTTTTTTCTCCTTATTTGGAATTCGAAATCAAATCAGCGACCTTGGGGGTTTCCCCATAAAGGTATCCATCTCCTTTAAGCAAAGAGAAACGGAAATCATTAAAGCCTATGCAGGCAAGAACGCAGCGTTTCATCATCGAACGAATGCCTTTCATCGTTGACACGGAGCTTTCACCAAGGGTAAGAAGCTCACTAAGCATATCGGTTTTCAATTCATTTTGAATATGATCCCGAACTTCCGCGTCTTTATTATAAATCACTTTGGAGTAGTTTGCCCCACCCCCATAATAGGCGATCGGAACCGCGATATTATCTTGGTAAATCAGCTTCTTTTTCTTCGCTTCGCGGTAGAGAAGGCTCTTGATTGGGAAGATATCGTCAATGGTGATGCTCACTTCTTTATCTTGAAGGATGGAGTTGGCTATTTTGGAGATGTTTTCGCGGATTAAACCCGCGAGGTCCATCCCTTCTTGTTTCTTATAATCATAGAAGCGCGTCTTGCCGGAAATGGTGAGCTCAACAGGATAGGAGATGCCGCCGCAATTCTTCGCCTCAAGCGGGACAAGGGATTTTCCTTCTGAGGAAATAGAGCCGAATATCTCTCCGATTAAAGAAGGTATTGAAGAATAAAGATAAGGGCCATTGAACATGCTTTCGAAAGCGATCGAGGCGATATTGCTCATATAGAAATAGGTATCTCTTACCTCGATATGGCCTTTATAGATGGAGGAAATCTCATCCTTCGAATAATCGAAGCTTTCTTGGAGAGAGAATAATCCTTCTTTGGTATAGGAAGTGACCTTACCTGAGATGAAATTCGTCATCACCGTATCCGCGGTGCCTGAGCTTTTGCAATATTCGGCTAGATTAGAGGAGCTTATCGCCCCTTGGTCGTCGACAAATCGATGAGGGCTTTTTTCATCCACAGGGAGGTATTCATAAGAGCCAAGGGAAAGCAAGAAATTTCTTGCGTAAGAAAGGAGGGAATTCTCCAATAGAACGTCGCTCGAATAGGCTCTCATGACGGTTTTTCCATTCGAAATGCGAGAATTTTTCACCGTGATGTTTTTGCCATATGTTTCCAAAGTGGTCCCCACGTATTCCAGATTCGAGAGATTGTTCCCGAAGTCGCAGTTCTTAAGATTGATATCGTTGAGGGTGATATCGTCCCCATCTAGATACATTCCGATGTTGTCTTGCCCATAAGCCGTAACAAGAGGCATCCCATTTGGATCGCCGAGAGTGAAGAAGGATAAGGGGCCTCTGAAAAGATTGTCCTTGCTTAAGGTTGGAACGATCACCCCATTGACTGTGGTTGAAGAATAAGGATAGGTCAAATTGTGGAGATTAAGGGTGTAACCGTTGCCATAGAAATCCTTTTGCACGTGGATGCCAACTAAGACTTGATCGGAGATGGGTGAGTATTCCTTATGGGTTTTGCAATATTCGTTCCATTGGGCGATATAGGATGAATTCCAATGGGTGCTGAAGGAATAAACGTCGTCCTCAAAAGAGAATTTGCCATTCTCTTTCCTTCCAAAAAGGGACGCCTCTTGGTTATTTTCGAGATTCTCCTCGCTTTCTAAGGAGGTTTGAAGAACGACCACTTCTCCATTCTTTGATTTATTCGTGCAATACATCAAATCGTCATAGGAGTAGACATTCACCCCATCTTTGACGGTAAAAAAGGAATAGGATACTTCGCTTTCCTCTTTGCTTCCGCCTTTAAAAGAGAAAGAGATCCTGGACTCCTCATCGTTCTCTAAAGCGGATTGGATTGAGAGAATGGAAGAGGATTGATCGTAAGTAAGGTTCTTCGAGAGATAGGAGATCTCCATGTTTTCTTTTAAAGAAGAAGGATAGCAGGTAACGCTTAGGGGGATGCTGGCCCTGACTTTTTCCTTGGAGTTTTTCAAATCATACTCTCCAAAATAGGTGCGTTTGTCGATATTGGAACCGCTGCTTTTGTGCAACGAATTGATAACGATGGCGGAATTGTCGTAGATCAGGGCATTCATTTGCTTTTGCACGGTCCCTTTTTGGTTGGAGACGGAGATGACGATATTTCCCGCTTTGAGAGCAAGAAGCTTATTCCCGTCGACAATCTTAGCGTGAACCTCCATATCCGCCGAATCCCTGTTGGAAACCTTCCAAACCAGAGAGGAATTCATTACCGGATAATTCTTCTGGTTTTGGCCAACGGCCTTTAATTCATAAGGGCTATCGGATACGCGATAAGCCTCATTGGCTTGGTAATCCCAGCGAATTCCGATGATATCCGTATCGATTAAATTGAAGGTGATGTTGATGGAGGTTAAGCATGCCAAAGCGATGATAAAGGGCATTAATAGCAAGACGATGACGTTTTTCTTATTCATTAGTTGATGACCTCCAATTCCAAGAAGAGATCAGAGACTCTGCTTTTTAAGCGAATCACGAAAGGCAAAGAAGAAAGAAGGATGAGCAAAAAACCAGCCGCATAAATCAAATAGACATTCACCTGGTAATAAGCCATAAGCATCGAAAGAAGGAAAAAAAGGAACGGCAATAAGTAACTGTATAAAGTGGAAAGGAGGAAGTTTCTTGGCTTGCCTCGTTTGATTTTAAGCTCTTCGAATAGAGAGATCAGGCTCGTAAGAGCAATCAGCAAAATGCTAAACAGCCCTCCAAAAGCAAAAGTAGTCCAAGAAACCACATCGCAGCCTTTTAAGACAATCCAAGATAGAAGCATGAAAAAAGAGGATAAGCCAAGAGGAAGGAGCACTTTGATGGCAAGTTGTTCCAAAGGGGAGACAGGAACGGATTTAATGAAACGGATGTTCTTTTTCTCGCTTGTCAAATAATTGGATGCGCCCGAAGAGACAATCGTCCCGAAAAGCATCATCAGCAAGACATCCGCCAAAGGCAAAAGATTAGGGACCACCGCAACATAATAGGCAATGTTGCCACTCGAGAAGATGACATTGACAGCCTTAAGAACAAGGTAAGTCAATAAAGGCTCGACGAATAAAAGAGAAGTAAAGGAAAACAAATAGTTGGAATCTCGGAAAAGAAGGATGAGCTCTTTTTTAATCAAAGCGTATCGAACGGGTCTCTTTTTGTATTTATGTTCCTTGATTGCGGCGTTATTCGACAAGCTGTACGTTAAAAAATAGGAATAGAAATAAACGATGAGGGCTAGGCCGATCAAGAAAACGCCGGAAGAGATCCCCACATATGGGAAAACCATCCCAATATCGTATTCCACAATGGCCTTGATAAGAAAATTCACGGGAATCAAGTTATCTGCGATTCTTTTGACAAGAACGACATTCTCCGTGGTGAACAAGCTGGAAAGCTGGTTATCGGAAACCAAATCGATAAAGATATTCAAAACATAGGAATAAGCGAAGGCGCCAGCGAAAGAAACGAGCAAACAAACGGCCAACTGGATGAAGAAATGCTTCTTAAGGAAATCGAGCAATAGTTTAAAGGGATAAACGAGCATCAAAGAGAAGCCCAACTCAAAAACAAGGATCAGCAATGGGTAATAAAGAGACATATAGAAGTAAATCACCATCTTATGGAAATAACTGCCATAAGCGATGAAAAGAGGCATCTCAAAGACCAAATTGAAAAGATACATGGTTATCAGCAAGAAAAAGAGTTTGGAGAAAACCTTTTGGGCATTGGAGATCGGATAGGTTGCAAGCTGAGTGATGTCTTCAGAGGAAAAAAAGGCCTTTCTTGCGGTTACCACCCCAATAAAAATCATGATAACGGCAATGATAAAGAGGAAAAGGATGAAGAAGGATTCGGCTGCCCCATCATAGACGGAGATTTTCGAGAGAATGCTACGGAATATATAAGTCTCAAGGCCGATAAAAAGAAGACCTGCCAAAAGAGTGAAAATCCACGATAAAATCCTTGAGGAGCGTGAGCCGTTCTTGGCGAAGATCAGTTTGAAATCTTTGGCAATGAGATTAAGCATTATTTTTCCCCCTCGTAGATTTCAAAGAAAAGGCGCGGCAATTGAAGGCGCTTATTGGGATCTTTGTTCAAATCCAAAAGATGAGCGATTTTGCCTTCGTTAGTAATCGCGACGCGGTCACATATTTTGGCAACCAGTTCGATATTGTGGGAGGTGACGAAAACGGTTTTTCCGTGCTCGGAATATTCTTTCATCATTTTTTTCAGCTCTTCTACGGCAATCACGTCAAGCCCCACGGTTGGCTCATCTAAAATCCAAATATCCGGGTTATTCAGCAAAGAAGCGACCAAACAGAGTTTCTGCTTCATGCCATGAGAATAATTTGACGCAGGCACCTCAAGGTCTTCTTCCCTTAGTTGCAGGCGGTTGCAAAGATATTTGTAATTGGCTTTGAATTGTCCTTCGGAAATTTGATAGATGGAAGCCACGAATTCTAGATATTCATAGCCTGTCATGGCTTCATAGACGGTCGGCTCAGAAGGAACGTAGCCGAAATGGGATTTGGCAAGCAGAGGTTCTTGAACGATGTCGTAAGAAAGAAGCTCAATCTGGCCTGAATTGAATTTCTTTAAGCCGATCATGCAGTCGATGGTCGTGGATTTGCCCGCGCCATTTCTTCCGATGAAGCCGAAAAGCTCCCCTTGCTTGACTTCCAGATTCAATCCTTTCAACACTTCTTTCTTCCCATAGGATTTATGGAGATCTTGAATCAAGATGGCAGGAGTATTCTCGTCGAAATCTCTTTCTTCGATTTCCTTATTTTCTTTCATTTCGTTTTCTTTCACTTATTTTCTCCTGCGGTTAAGGAAGATAATCTTCCCTTTGTTATCTAAATGATAAAGGGAGTAGCAATCTTCACAAAGATAGGCATTCCCCTTCTCTTTTAAAGAGTCGCTCTTGCAAAGAGGGCAGTATTTGGAATAGATTTCCTCGTTTCCTTGATTCTCTACGAAATGGGAGGAAAAGAAAAGACGGACGAGTTCTTCTTCGGTCAGGTAATCTTCACTAAAAAGGAGGTTTTCCATTTCTTTTTTATAGCCATAATGCCAAAGAGAGAGGAAATCATCCCCTGCAACCGTCTCTTTTTCTTCCACATAGGGGAAAGGTTCGTTGCTTTCTAAATGAAGAAGGATTTTTCCGTCGACTTTGTCCATCTTTCCTTCGAAAAGAAAGGCGCTTTCTTTCTCGAGATAGGACAACGAGAGTTCCATTTCTTCCCCTTTTCTGAAATGGAGGGAAGAAGGAAGAAGAATCTTCTTTTTATCCATGAGCTTGACTTTGCTCTCACGAAGAAGGTAGCCTTCTTTACGAAGCTCTTTCAAAAGAAGGATATACCAATATCGGGCAAGGTCTTCTTTTAAAGATGATAGATCTTCATAGGTGATCATCTCTTTATAGAACTTGTATGCGGCGTTATATCGCTGATTTTTCAAAAGAATGTTGGTTGGGATGACGTTTTTGATGCGTTTGTTGACGTGAGACACCCTCTTATAGAAAGATGTGTTTTTGATCTTCATGAGCTTATGCTCTGTTTTCAAAGTATCTTCCAATGCTCTCGAAAGAACATCCCCCTCTAAAGTAAGAAGGGAGGATTCATCGCTTGTTTTCAAAAGAGAAACGTAGAAAGAACGGTATTTCTCTAACTCTGAGGAAATGAATTCCAACAAGGTAATGATGAAGATATTCTCATACGTGAGAAGCTCATCATAATATTGGAAATAATAAACCTCTTCTGGAAGCAGATCGTGGCCATATCTTTTCCAAAGGGAGGAATCCTTCAAGGTTTTGCGGAAGGCTTCATCCGAGATAGAGGAGGCTTTGCCCGAGGATTCGATGATTTCTTCTCTCTTATTGAGCGTAAAGGGTTTTAAGGCGATAGAAGAGATAACGTTAAGGATGTTTTGGAGAGAGGAGAAGAGCTTTTTATCATGGGAAAAAGAGAGCTTTTGTAAGGAAGGAAGCTCTTTTTCTAAGATGTTTGCATAGCTCTCCTCCAAAGAGGGGGAAAGAAGAAAGGTGTTTTCTAGTTTCTTGACCCCTTCCCGAAGCGAGATTTCCTCGACGTTTCTCATGGTTATAGTTTTTTGATCAATCGATTGATGTAAGCGACACTATGAGGGAAATTTCCCTTGCCGTACGTCTTATCGAGCAAGAGAAGCAAGTTCTTTAAGGATGGTTTGACGAAATCCTCAAACCTTCCTTCCAGCTTGCAAAGGACCTTTCCCGTGAGCATGAAATCCATGATTTCCTCTTTTTTGCCACCAAGAGCGATATAAAGAGGGACGATGGTTTCGATTTGATTCAGGATACGGTTGCCGAAAGCCACGTCGAATTCATCATAGATGTAGTCGGTGATGCTATTGAATCTCTGAAGGTCTTCTTTGTTAAGATGATTCTCTTCGATGGCGGAAGCGGCATTAAACAAAGAAGAGAGCTTGCTATAAGAAAGATGAATTGGCTCCACTTTTTCTTTAACGGAGAAAGGCTCATTCTTCGTTTGGAAGTCCACGGTGATGGAACGGTCATAGACCTTATCGGCAATAGAGAAGGTGGAATCGTCTTTATTGGCTGTGCCAACGAAGAAAGAATTCGGCGTTATCTGCAAGTTTCCATCGATAAGTTTCGTTGGGGAAACGAAGCCGTATGGCAATTGCATGATTCTGATTTTCCATTCGTCGGAGGGATATTCCAAAACAGAGAGGAAATCCGCGAAATAATATTCCACACGGGAAATATTCATCTCATCGAGAACGAAAATGTTGATCTGATCGGGGTTGTATCCCGCTTCATATAAGGAAAGAAGGAAATCCGTCTCGTTATAGATTCTTGAGAAATCGTTGAAATAGCCAAGCAAGGAAGATTTGTCCCTCCAAGTGGCTTGAACGGGGATAAAGGTGACTTTGGCATTGATGAATTTCGCAAAGAAACGCGGCAAGGAAGATTTTCCCGTGCCAGAAAGGCCTTCTAAAATCATGAAATGAGAAGTGCCTAAAGACGCCAAGAAAATACGGATTGTCTCTATATCGAAATAGAGATGCTCTTCTTTGGCTAGATAATTACGGAATTTCAAAGCCAGCTCTTCAAGCGTAATCTCGTCTGTAGGGACGCTTTCCACCTCGAAGCCCGAGTATTTCTCATCGATCTTAGATAGACCGGGGAAGACTTTCTCACGGGTATCTAAATCTCTCGCTTTATCTTCGTTATCCAAACTGACCGTGTTGGAATTCAACGTTGTTTCTCCCTTTAAAGTGCTTTCGTTCGTATCTTTGTCAAAAGAGGAGGATACGTCTTCGTTTTTATCTTCATCCATATCTTCGAGCTTTTCATTCTCATCGGAAGAGAAGAAACGATAAGGTTGGTTGACCAAATGAATATTGACGATAAGCATCGCGATTGCGCCGATAACGATGGCTAGACCGAAAGAAACCAAAAGGGAAACCATAAAAGAGTAGCCAAGAACGTAGGAGGTTGGGGCAATGGAAGCGCCATTCCCTTGAAGGGCCGCAATCACCACGGATAACCCATAGGAAAGAAGAATGCTGATAAGAACGGCTCCAACATAAACGAAGATGAGTTTCTTATTGCTGGCTTTGATGTTGTTAATCACCGCAAAACGGCGGATGTAGACCAACATGAAAGTAAGAAGAATGATATACACCGCGACAAGAAGGATGGAGACCACGAGAATGCTCATGCCCCCTTCTCCCACTTCAATTGGCGTATATCCCATGCCTTTTCCTAAGGCTAACAATGGGTTGTCTAACGAGAATACTTTGCCATCGGCGACTAAGCAGAGCCCCGTAAAAGCGAAAAGAGCCGCATAGATACCCATGATCGCGATGAGTATCAGGTTCTTTCTTGTTAGATATGGTCTAATCATCTTCTTCATTTTCTTTCCCCTCCTTGTTTTGTTGGGTTTCTTTTTTGGTTATTTTTTGAAGGAGAGAAGAGAAAATGGTTTTCTTTTCTTTTTCTCCGTCTTTTTCGATTTTGGTTAGATTGGTCACATCGAATTCTTTTTTCTCTTCTTCGCTCATCTCGGTTTTGGAGACAAAGCCTTTGTCATTGAATTGATAGCAGAATCCTTGGTAATAGATTTTTGATTGGACCTCGTCTGCCATTTCCTGATAGGTGTTTTCATTCATGCTAGGGAGGTCAAAGACATGCTCTAAAATCTCTTTTCTGTCTTCTTCCGCGAATTCGAGCTTTTTATTTTGCCGATCGATGCTCCATAAGCAATAAACGACAGAGCAAACCGTGACTATACCGGCATAGCTTTGGAAGAAAGAGATGAAGATTCCGACAACTGGGATTCTTTTTCCGGTATATCTTCCGATAATATCGCCGAATGTTGGCTTGTAGGAGTCGGTTGCGCTATTCGCGTCCCCACGCGTGGTGAAACGAAGGGCACCATTCACCGTCTCAATTTCGATGATCCGGTGAATGATATTCTGTTTTTTGTCATTCCGATAGGCGATGACATCGTATTTACGCAAAGAATATTCGTTATCTACCTTTTTGAGAGTGATTAAGTCATAGGTTTTAAACTGATTGTTTAAGCCGTATGTAAGAAGATAATCATTGGATGGATTCTTTTCGCTCATGGAGCCGGAAGCGACAACCATAGCGGAAGAATCGCCAATCATGACCACACCATTGGTGATACGCGAATAAATGGCAAATCCGAGGAAGGGGATCGCAAGAACCAAGAAGATATAATAGAGAACGTTTTTTAAGATAGAAAACGCCTTTTCACGTCTTTGAACGCGTTTCTCCCCTTCATAAATCATCATATCGATCAATTCGATGTCCCTAAGACCGTTTTCAGTCTCAAAAAGCATCTTGACGGTATAATTTTTATAGAGAATCGTGATGACAAGAGCAAAGCTTATAACCCCAATGCATGTGGCTACTAAAGCGATGATCTCGGTTGTTGACATAGGTCAAAGTTATTTCGCGGTAGCGTGGAAGGTAATCTTAAAAGGATCGATATTCGCTTTAAAGAGACTGTCAATCGTACTTACCATGGTCGAATAGTCGATGTCTTTTCCTTTTGGAGTTCCGGAAGCTTCTGATTCTGAGGTCGCGGGCTTATAGTCATAACCCTCAGTACCTGTATAATCTTTATCGTAATATTCGGTTGGATTCATGCCATCGAATGTCGCTCCCCATTGGAAAGCAACCGTGTAAACGGCTACCCATTTATATTTTGAATCTTTATCCTCGGAATCAGGCGCGGTTTTCGTCACGGCGATTTTTAAACCCTCTTCCGTATAGCATGCAGGTGCAACAATATTATTCTTGTCGACCATATCATCGATCCAAGAGTTTTGGGCCATCTTAATGGTTAGCTTATCAAAGGAATCGGTAACGGAAATAATGGTAACGGTATATCGAATCTCCAGATGTTCATAATCCGTTCCATTCCATTTCGCTCTGCCAGTGGTATCACCATAAGCCGCATCAAAGCGGAAGAAATCAGAGCTTTGCTCCTTCGTTGGCGTTGGAGAGCCTTCCTTCCACCCATTCGTATAATTCGCGTCTTTTTCGTTTCCTTTGATTTGGCTTGCGATTGTCATCTCCAAATTGCCATCGGAAACTTCTCCGACCTGAATGGAACCAGTCCCATCACCTGTTTTGTCTTGCGAAAGCACAAAAGCAGCAAAGCCGCTAGAAACCAATGCAACGCCGCCTAAAATGACAGCAGCGAAAGCGATTTTCTTTCTTTTATAGGATCTTCTTGTTAATTTAGCCATAAATTCATTTCCTTATTTTGTCTTAATCGTTAATTTAAATTGCACGCCATTTAGGTTATAAACACCGGCAAGCATACTGGAGGCCGATGCTTTATTAGCTGAATTAACCTCAAGCTTGTTATAGTAAACAAATGGGTTGTCTTTTCCTGTGGCAGTCCCCCAAGTAAAAACTACGGTTAATTTAAAATCGCCAAAAGCTGACTTTGTTCCCACATTAGTTCCGGTTTCGGTATTTAGATAAACACCGGCTTGAGCCTTATTAACTTCGCCTTCAACGTATTTTGGCAATGTGCAAACAAGAGTTCCATCGGTAGGATATTTGGCGTTTTGTCCACTGCTAACATTTTCGATTACATTCAAATTGGCTGTGTCGAATAAAGTTTTAATAGACCAACCTTCCTCTAAATTGGCCACTTGAAAGGTGGCGCTCGCAGTCAATTTTTCGCGGATATCGCCCGCATAGTTCAAAAGGCTGCCCCCAGTAGATATTTCGGGTGCTCCAAAAGAAATGGCGTTTCCAGCCACATCCCATTTTAAATTGCTAATTAAGTGGGAAGCATCACTAACAGTGTCCGCTTTAATTGAGCCTTCGGCATACTTTTCATCGCCCCAGCTAATAACCCATGCGGCAAAACCGGTGGAAACAACCGCGGCAGAGCTCAGGATAGCGATGCTTGCGGCGATCATTTTGGACCGGGTTTTCTTTTTGAATTTGTTCATTTCTAAAAGTTCTCCTCTTATACGTTCATTTTACAAAAAAGTGAGAGGAATTCAATTATCAAAAAATGACACACTTCTAATCATGAAGCGCCGATGGTTATGGGAGTTTCAGGAAAATATCTCATTAAAATTGCGGGTTTTTGAAACGACTTACGTTGCCATTGTCCGATATTTAGCGAGGTTTTCGCAAGATTTGGCGATCAAAGACGAAGAAGGGAGTTTATTAAAAACAACCGGTTTTCCAATACTTTTAATTTTAGTTGTCCTTTCTTTCTTTTCTAGCTTTTGATACTAGTTGACACGTTCGAGCTTCGAAAAACAAAAATGAAAACCGACCGGCGGCATTCAAAAAAACTTGTCTTCTTCTCCATCTCTAGTTTGAAGAAGCCCCCTAGGCTTTCGAACCTCATTCGGCTAATACATCGATTCCAAGCTCTCTTTCTATTTTTGGCAAGAATAACGATTTCTTCCTTTGGATAGAAGTTTCAAAATAAAAAATAAACCTCGAGGCAATCGAGGTTATTTCTTCATGGTGGCCCAGGCCGGGATCGAACCGGCGACACAAGGATTTTCAGTCCTTTGCTACTACCATCTGAGCTACCGGGCCACGCGTACTTGGCGGACCATACGAGATTCGAACTCGTGATCTTCTCCGTGACAGGGAGACATGTTGGACCGCTACACCAATGGTCCAAGCCGCATGGAATATTATCTATATTCAATGGGTCTTTTGCAAGACTTATTCGTAAAAATGTGTGCAATGCTCAATTTTTAGGTTATTGACTTAATAAAAAATGTTCCCAAAAAGTTTTTAGAAGAAAAATATTAAACCGTAAAAAGTTGATGAAAATTGCAACTTTTTACTATTTGCTCACTAAAAGAAAAAGGATCCCGAAGGATCCTTAAGCATACGTTTTGATTAATAATTCACAGCACGAAGCTCAAAGAAAGATTGTGAATGGTTGCAGACAGGGCAAACCTTCGGTGCGTATTTGCCAATCACGATATGCCCGCAATTACGGCATTTCCAAACGGAAAGATCATTTCCGACAAAGACCACTCCGCCTTTGACTTTCTCCAAGAGGGCATTATAGCGATCTTCGTGGTGTTTCTCGATTTGACCGACCATTTTGAATTTGTTGGCGATTTCGATGAAGCCTTCTTCTCTTGCTTCTTCTTCGAAACGCTTGTACATATCCGTGAATTCATAATCCTCACCGGCTGCGGCTGCGGCAAGGTTCTCTTCCGTTGTGCCAATGCCATTAAGGTATTTGAACCAGAGTTTGGCATGCTCTTTTTCATTGCCGGATGTTTCTTCAAAGATGGCTGCGATTTGTTCGTATCCTTCCTTTCTTGCTTGGCTAGCGAAATATTGATATTTGGTGTGCGCTTGGCTTTCACCAGCGAAAGCGGCTTTTAAATTAGCTTCTGTTTTGCTTCCTTTTAATTCCATAAGTTTTTTCTCCTTTGTTGCGTAACTATTATAGGAAGGAAAAAACGGTTAGAAAAATAAAACGCTCAATTTTTTCCAAACGCATCCGCCTTTAAGCGAAAAGAGAAACGAATTCCTTCAGATGTTCTCCATCTGTTTCGTATCCTTTTCCATCAACGAAGACATTCTTCTCATATACTTGGAAAGAGATATCTTCCTTTTCTTTCAAAGAAACGACATAGACATCGGGAAGAGCTCCGGGGACAAAGAAAAGATCAATCTCTTTAAAAGTAGATGAAGCGACAAAGGCAAGATATGCGTTTTTAACTTCATCGGTAGAAAGTTTCGTTTTGCTTTCTTTTGTCTCGTTATTCACTCCTGTGTATTCTTTCTTGGTTCTTTCGATATATTCAATATCCTCTCTCTTTGTTTCTAGATAAGAAACAGGTGCGCTTTTTTCCGCGCAAGAAAACAAAAGAGTAAGTGAGAATAAGCCTAAGAATAGATGCAAGCGGTTCTTTTCCATAATGAATGCCTCCTATTATTGTTGGAAATAATAATTAACCTTAAAGTAGCTTTTTTTCTTACAATGTAAATATTTATTTGATGAAGCTGGTTTCTTATATTTATCTAGTAAAGAAAAAGCAGGTTTAATCCTGCTTGTCTTCTTTCTCTTTTGGTTTATAGACGTAACGCCAATACTCCACATTATCCAATGAGGCGGCCGTATCTTCCATGAAATTATAGACCGCTTCACGAAGTTCATGAGTTCTTTCTCCTAAAGGTTTGCTCATATCCGGATAAATCGGATTGGAGATATGAATGACGGCCCGAGGTTTTAGGAATTTAAGAATCTTATGTTCCTCATAAGTGACGCACATCCCGAAAACAGGGGCGCCAAGTTGAGCGGGATAAGTGAACGATTGATCTGGGAAAGGGCGAATCCTTGTGCAATAAGGCCAAATATGCGCTTCAGGGAAAATAATAATCGGCTCGCCCCTACGATATCTTCTGCGTATGCACTCGTTGAATCTTTCCACTTGCTCAGGATAGGAAGGAAGAGGAATGGCCGCTAACATTCTTAGAAGGGGCAAGAGTATGCGGTGTTGCATGACATTATCCGAGGTAATGATGTAGGCATGCCGAGGGAGACATACCCCGACGGGGCCAAAGAAAGCGTCCGCTCTCGTGGTATGGTTTCCATAAACGAAATAGCCCTTTCTTCCAAGACGGGCTTTTTTGATTTTCCTTTTTCCTTTGACTTTGAATCCCCATCCGATTTTGCCGATAACCCACATAAGCGGAACGGCGATAACATAATAAAGGAACTCTTGGAAAACCCAATAAATAGGGCGCCAGACAAAGAATTTGTATTTCTTTGGAAGAGGGACGTTTTTGAATTTGCTTCCGGAAAAATCCTCATTCAAAGGATCGGAATAGACGATGGTTCTCTTTATCTTCATATTTTTTTCTTTTTGGCGGTTTCTTCGACTAAGTCCACCATCTTCTTCATGCAAGTGTCGAAATCGAATTGCTTGCAATAGCTTTGATATTTCTTCGCAAGCTCTTCTTTTTCTTCTGGGTGTTCAAACCAGTAATCGATTTTATGCGAAAGGTCATTCACGTCATTGAGTTTGAATAGGCAATTCTTGCTTAGGGCGAATGATTTCGTCGCGGAACGAGGCGAATTATTAATAAGAGGCACCAATCCGCATGAGATTGCCTCAAGGCATGAAATGGCCTCGATTTCAATCTCGGAGGTATGGACATATAAATCGGACATATTCAAATATCGGATAAGCTCGCCTCTTTTAAAGAAGCGGTATATAGGTTCAACGCCATGTTTCATGGCGCATTTCCTCATTTCTTTCTCCCTAGGGCCAGAGCCAGCGAAAATGATTTGAATGTCTTTTTTGTATTGGGAACGTGCCACTGCTTTAATAAGCAAAGTTTGTTTCTTTTCTTTGGAATATCTTCCGCTCATCAAAATGACGAATTTCCCTTTCAATTCGGGATCTCTTTCGATGTCAAGATGATGGAATTCATTGGAAACGCCATTGGATATTACATAACCCGGGGTCGTACGATGAATGGCTTTCTCGAATGTGTCCCGAATAAATTGGGTAGGATAATGGATGGCGTCCACATCTTTATAGAAATTATTCCAAAAATCTTGGTAAACAAGCTTGTTTGCCAAACGGCAATTCATGAGATTAAAGAAATGGGCGGTCACGTTTTCTGCTTGAACATGGAATCCAGCCGATACGGGAATCCCTTTTTCTTTGGCGATCTTCAGGGCTTTTCTTCCGACGGCGAAGGGCATCATGATATGAACCTCATCCGAACCGGAAAGAGCCTCGTCTAACGTTTTGCGGTCAGGTTTAGCTAAGGATACCCCGTTTTTATCGACGATGCTTTGAAAAGGGCCGACCCAATATGTTCCGACTATATAGAAATTATCTTTTCCTTTTTTATCGCTATCAGGGCAAACGACACGAACATCATGCCCCGCTTTTTTAAGAGCGTCTATCAAATGAATCGCGGCAATTGTTGTGCCATTATTCGCTTCGCCGAAGACATCGGCTACAACCGTAACTAGCATGCTTTATCTCCTCTTCTTCATTTTCTATATTACCGACATTCCTGCTATCGGCCGCTCTATTTTACTAAAGTTAAAAAGTAGAGGCAATTCTACCAACGATTCTTCACTTTTTCCGCAAACCCATGAAGGTTATCGATAACGATCATTTCTCCTTCGTGCAAGAAATATCCGAAAAAGGAGCCGAACACTTGATTTTGGTTGGATTGGATAAGGAGGGCGTTGGTATTGCTTTTCCGGTTAAAGGAAGGGATGAATTTTAAAGAGATGTCTCCACTCTTGCTTCTTATTTCCCAAGGCAAAAGAAAATCCTCTTTCTTGCCTTTCTTTGGAATAATAAATTCCACATCCTGAAATTTATAGGCCTTCCCATCGACAAAAAGCATATTCTCGCTAGCAGCAGAGGCATCGCCAAAACCATATCCAAGATTCCAACCGATGCGTTTTCCATTGGATATGCCGTTGGCAGTAGACCAATACCAGGTGTTTTTATATGTCCAAACGCCTCTGCCCCAATCTAGCGTTCCAAAGGCGTTTTCCTCAAACTCATAACGTTCTTCCCCCAATTTAAAGAAACCCTTTGCCTTTAAAAGATTGATTTTCTGATTATAGTAAAAATGTCTTTTCTTTGAGAAAGGCGTGACAATCACCATGGAATTAGGATTGCTTTCTTCAAGATGGATATCGCAAAAGAAATCCTCTTTTCCTAAAGCGCGTTTCATTTCGCATAGAAGATGTCTCTTCCCAGATTGATTCAGGAAACGGAACGAATATTTCTTCCCTATTTTCATGCAATCGCCATCTTTTGAGGAGGAAGGAAGGTTTGTTTTGCCCATTGGAAACCAGAAGATTGGGGATTTGGTAAGAATCTCCTTTCCGTTCCGAATATCTAAAACGGACAAAGACACCAAACCCATATAGGAATTATCGTCAAGGGTTAAAGCAATTCCGTAGTTGGAATCCGCGATGTAATAATAATCCCATTCCTTAATCCGGGATTTCATCCCTTTGATGTCTTCCCTTCTATATTCTTTAATAAGAGAGTAAGCGAAGCCTCTTTGAGAAAGATTCCCGTCTTTATCCAAAAGAGGACCAGAAGATAGTTCTTGTTCCATTATGTTTTCCCTCTTCTTTATTTTAAAGGTTAAAAGAAGAATGCAAAACCCTATCTTATTGATGGAGCTCTCACCCTAATAAAAGAAAAGAGGGGACTTTAAGACCTCTCTTCCTTTAAAAAGTTGATAGAAAGCTAGATGGTAAGGAGATTTATCTAGTTTTTAGGGTAAATGCAATTTTCGGTTTGGGAACAAAGATACCCATTGAAATAGGACATGGAAGTCCAAAATCTTATTTTCCAAGAGACGTGTGCAAAATGAAGTTAAGAAAAGAAAGACGATGATCCTGCTCATCATGGTTCTATTTATCATGGTCGTTTAATAATGTGACAGTTCCTGAAACAATAAGAGAGGGGCTCTTCAAATGTCGCAATTTTCTAAAATGGAGACATGTCGTTTCAATGGATCTGAAGCTAAGTTGTTTTATCAATGTGTTTTAAGCATTTAAGAAACTTTAAAAAGACGCATCCATTATATGTTATGGGAGAGGCATCCAAATTGACTAGAGCGCCGTCGGTAATTCGAAGCCTTTGTTCTCCTAAATGATTTTTTGGAAAGATGTCTTCCTATTGTCAACGCATCGAATGTAATAGTTTAGAGGTGGCATTTTTTCTTCTATGGATTTTGTTCTGAACCATTTGTAAAAAAATAAAGAATTTAACTAATGTTCAACAAAATTCCTTTTGACATAACATTTTGTTTCCGGATTGTTTTTATATTCGGCGCACGGTTCAAGAAGTTTTGAAATCGTCTTTCTTCCTTTAAAAATATCAAGAAGCGGCATCATATAATCGCCTTGAACAGCCATCTCCCCTTCTTCAAATTTGAGGATTATTGCTTTAAGACAATTCGCACAATCTTTTTTGCCGTCCTATTCGATTTCTGCATAATCTTCAACTAATGTTATGCCCGTAATTGTTTCCCCGCACCTAACATTTATTTGAGAGACGTTTTGCAAAGCAGAAGCAGCCTCTTTTTCAATAATCTTTCTAACAAAAAACTTAGGATGCTCATCATCTTGACTTCCGAATAACGGATAAGGAACGTAATCGTAATCAATCCAAAGTATCAAATCATCAAAAAAACATTTCGATCTTTCCATAGACCGTCTCACCACCAAAGATATTCAACGGATCATGCCTATATTGAATTAGTTTTTTTCCTATCAAATCTTTAAGAAGTTTTCTTTCTTCGTTCGCCAAACATAAATTTACCATAATATTATTATTCTCCATTCATTTATCTTGTACAAATTGTACAAAATGTATTTTTTTGATCCTCGACCCCATATTTTGAGCCTAGTTTCCTAAATCTTATTTCTACCGCCGGGCTATTATTCGAACTTGTGATTTTCCTATACGAAATCACCGTGGCATCCTTTAATCTTGAAATAACACCTCTTTTCAGAATATGTAAATCAAGGATTCCACCTTTTGCTATTCTATTGAAGAAATCTTTTGCAACTTTTTCATGATTTCTAGCATGAATTTCTCTAACTCCAAAAGAAGAGCCTTTAATGCCAAAATAACCAACCGTTAGTTGGTATCTTGTAATCACAAAAGCGATGTTTTCATCAAGCGAACGCAAGCGTTGTTTTTTCCCTACATAATGAATTCACACTCCCATGTTGTTTTTTCCTCTCTTTTGCTGAAATATGTTTCCAAATCGCTTTTGAAATTTATGAATTTAGCCACCGCTTTATAAGGGGCAAATATTTCTTCGGGCATCCTCCCGTAAACAATTACATATTTTGGTTTAAGCCTTTCTAGCATAATGGGCAAACCTTCTATGGATGCGTTACGCAAGGCGTTCTTTTCTTTTTTACAAGGCATAATGCACCCATGAGTGCTAATTGCAACTATATAGTGTTTAGGAACGCCCAAGAAGCAATAATCATATGTCGATGAATCGCCCCATCTAACGCAAGGTATTGCGAACACTCCATTCTTTTGAAGATAAAAGCCTACTGCTTTGGAAAAATTCACTTGAGTCTGATTAATCGTTTTGGATCCACCGATAGTTATAGTTGGATCCGGGCAAATAATCCCATCAAACTCTGTTAGCTCTTCTACATGCTTTTTTTGTCTCAATAATCAAATTAGAAAAAAGAAAGTCGTGTATAAAACAATTTAAAACAACGTTTTTATTTTTGATTCTCTTTCTTTCAGTGTACGGTGCAAGTTTTTTTGGAATGATTATATTGTTTAAGCTAAGCATGCAAGGAATGTCTATATCACCATCAAATACAGCACCTTCAATTAAGTAATCTTGGAAATCATCATTCATTTTCATCTTCTTCATATAAATACCTCTATTATTGCTTTGGCTTGGATTTAGCGAAGATTCTTTCACTTTTGCCACTCCCAATATAACCCCGTTTTTAAAAAATCCTGTTTTTAGCAAAAGGTCTAAAAAATTGTAGTTTTCGATAATATTTTTAAACGATTTTATTTAAAGAAAGAATTTTTATTTAATTCGATAACTCTTTTGATTAGAACTTATCTATAAGAATAAATTGGTGTAATTATTATGAATGGTGTCAAAAAAAGAAGTCGGCAAACGCCTTGCTGAAATTAGGAAGTCTAAAAAACTTAATCAAGAACAACTTAAAGAGCTAATAGCAGCGCCAACGGTTCAAATGATTAGCGGTTGGGAAAACGGTCATTCTTTCCCGTCATCGCATTATTTAATTATTATTGCAAAAAAAACTTGACATATCTTTAGATTACCTTCTTTTGGGCAAGGAAAACGGCCCAAGTGACAAAACTATAAGAACATACAAAGATGCTGCGATAAATATGACCCAATTGGTTCAATGCGGTCTTTTTGAGATCAATTCTATTCAATATGGAATGTCTGAATCTCAATTTCAAGTCATCCTCACGTCAAATGATTCTCACATAAAGAGTTTTAGAAAAGAACTGAATAATCTTCTAATCGCTTCAAAAAGTTTAAAACCAGAATTGTTAAAGCAAGCATTAATCGATTTGTACGATAAATACGATGTGCCCATAAAGAAAAAATGAGTTTTTTATTCATTTTGCCCCTTAGGATTGTCACAAAACCAAAATGTCTCTTTTCTTTTTAAAACTCTAAACTTCTCAGCAAAGAAAAAAGAATAACTAGCAGCATGCTTTTGAAGTAAAAAATACAAAGGCGAATGCTATATGTTTAATAATTTCTTATAAAGCCAATCCATGAGGATCGCGCCCAATGGAGCCGTGAATAATATGGATACTACGGCAGCAGTTAACACCAGCCTCCCGCAAGCTAGCCCTTCAGAAAGAGCAATCCCACCAATAGAGGCTTGAACGGTTGCTTTCGGCAAATAAGAGATGATGATGAATAGTTTCTCTTTCCAAGTGAATTTGGTGGCAGTCACGCAGACAAAGACGCCCAGACTCCTAAAGATTAAGGCAATAAAGATCAAACCAAGAATAATGGCCCCTTCTTTCGAAAAAGCATAACGCGCATCGGTTGCAATCCCCACTAAAGCAAACAAGAGTATTTCGAATCCTTGCCATAATCCGTCGTAAGTTTTCTGGATTTCTTTGGCTTCTTCTTTTTTGAAGGCGCCTACTAGAAGGGCCATCACAATAATCGCCAGCAAAGAAGAGAGGCTGAAAAATGGTTTTAGGGCGTTTTCTAAGGCAATCATCCCAAAAGATAATCCCAGCATAAAGATAACTTGGATGGCTTTCGTAAGTTTTAGATATCGCATTATCAAGAGCATCAAAAAACCCGCAGCAATCCCCAAAAGGATGCCGCTTACAATCGAAATCGGAATTTGGGAAATTCCCCAAGCATCAAAACTGTTCGTCACAAGGAGATTCTTAAAGGAATAGAAAAGAACGATAACAAAGATATCATCGCACGAAGCCCCTGCAAGAATCAATTCGGGAACATGATGTTCTTTTCCATACCCCTCTTCTAAGAGCTTAATCATTCTTGGAGCCACAACGGCAGGCGATACGGCCGCAAGAACCGATCCTAGAAGCAAGGCCTCTAAACAAGAAATCCCTAAGAACAAAGGAGCGAATATCGCAATCCCCGCAATTTCAAAACAAGCGGGAAGGAAACACATCATAATAGCGGGCCTGCCTATCTTTTTAAGATTGTTAATATCCAAAGACAAACCCGATCTCGTAAGGATGATAACCAAGGCAATTTGCCTTAGATAGGAAGAAATCGTGATTAAGGTTTCATCGACGATATTGAATAAAGAGGGGCCGATCAATATTCCCAGGATGATATACCAAACCAGTTTCGGAAGGTGAAGTTTCTCGAAAAGAAAACCGCCAAGAATTCCCCCGGCAAAAATGATGAACAAGGATAAAAACAGATTCATAAACTTTCCCCCGCCATAGAAATGAAAAATGACCCCTATGGCAAAACACCATAGACGTCATCAGCTTTTTATCGCGGTTCTCTATTTCTAGATGGGAGACATCATTCCCGGAAAGTATATTAGCACAAAAGAAAACGGTCTGCATTTTTCAAAAGAAATGCTTCTATTCATTAATCGAAGTATTTCAGTTTGCAAACGCCAATGAACAAATTAATTCTCATGTGCTTCCCAAAGGCTTTTATTAGGAAAAATGAGAATTGTTCTTTAATTCGGCTATGTCTTTAGCCGTCTTTTTCGATTAATTGTTTTCTAGCTTCAACACCTTTTCTATGATTTGATACCCACATTTATAGTCTAGGCACCTAATCATCGCTTGGTTGTCGACAATTCTACATCTCATTGCCCCGCCACATCTTGGGCATTTATTCCTTATATTGAAACGGTCAAATTCCTCAAAATGATCATTTGTGACTTTATACCAACCCTCTTATATGAATTCAGTTTTTCCTGAATTGATTCTCCTTCGTAAAATGAAATAGAAATTAAAAAACCATCTCGCATTACTAAAGGATATTTACCGATCAGTTGTTTCTTTGCTCTAAAATAATAATCTTTTGGAAATCTTGTACCCGTAACGTGGGGCAACATTTTTAGGAGTGAGTTCCCATTCTTTCTCTTTGTCAGTCATTTTTTTCTCCTCATGCGTCCCCTAAAGAGAAAAAAGCTCCCATTGTTATGATAGGGGCGATAAATGAAAGTAAGGGGTTCCCATCATTGAAGCTTTAGCACTTTACCTTTATAAGAGGCAAGTTGCCGGTGGGTCACAGGGCTTCTCCCTAACCACCCTCTTTATGGGCAGCTTCATTTTATGCCGAACACCTTTGTCTTTCTAGAATAAAATCAGCTTTATTTAAAGCCAAAATTTAGGTACGTAAAGACGATTCTTGAACATGAGGTCATTCCATTTCTTCGCAAAAATAAGAAGTATCCATACATTTTAAAGATCATTTTAGTTGTCTAAAAAATGTATACAGTTTAGAAATGGAAGGCGACTTTTATAAAATGTATGAAAAGTATATCAAATATCGATTCTTTTAATTTGATTCAGCAAGGTTGGAAATTGCCTCCATGAATGAAGACTTTAGAATTCATTTTAAATTATGTTCCTCTTAAAAAAGAGGCGTCACATTTATTCTTATATATGCTTTGTGCTTTCATTAAAAAGATATGGTGAAATTGATTGTGTTTTTATTCTTTTCCACCACTATTTTACCTTTATGTAAATTAATAATTTCTTGAGTGATTGATAAGCTCTTTGGTTCTTTCTTTTTGTTTAGATAGTTTCTTATAAACATCTATTGCTACCCAAATATATATAGTTTCACTCTGTTTTTCTTTTCGTATTTAGAATGTCGCGCATTTTATTCACACTTTAAATATTCAATAGAATTAACAAACATTTCTTTACTTATATTATCAATATTATAAGTGAGATTAACAAAAGGAATTATATCCGACTTTAAATCATTAAAATCCGTTTGTTCAAACTTTTCTTTTAACAATGATTTAATATCATCTATAGTGTAATTTGAGGTATCTTTCTTTAAAGAATGCTCTAATTTATTTTTCAAATAATCCAAATTAAATTTGACATCATGAGAGATATAAAACATGTAATCAAAATAGTCTCGGCCTTTAATTCTTTCTCGCCAATTTCTCATCAATAAGGCATGTATTTTTCCAGCGAACAATGACCCATAATCAAAACAATAAATATTTGAAAACATCGGTGCATTAAGTAATTTCATTTCATATTTGGCACCAGATATATATTTTGTGCTGACTTCGATCTTAATTGAAACTAATTTTTCTTTATTCATACTGATATTACCAAAGTATTCATTAGCAATATCATAATGAGTTATTTTTATATATCTTCTTCTCACTTCACCGCTATCATATTCAGGTTTTGAATGAACAATAGATTTTAAGCCATAAGATTCCAACACATTAAGACATTTAGACATGCATTGATCAAAATTCAATTTATAATCTTCTCTTGTTACTTGAAAATCCAAATCTTCGCTAAATCTATCTAACCCATGAAAAATCCTTAAACATGTGCCGCCATAGAAAGCCACGCTTTTAAAAAATGATGTTTGGCTTAATGCGTATAAAAGAATTTTTTGACAAATTTCTCTTAGCGCATTTTCAAATTCGTTTAAATTTTTAGGATTACTCATTTTTAAAGATTCCAAAATATAATTATTAATCATGCTTAGCCTCCAAATATTTTTTTAAAATATTTAATGTCTTTGATGAATATAAATTACATAATTTAATAATTTTATCTTTGTCTAATTCGTCAAACGTTACTTCATCAATTCTTAAGTCATCAAATAACAAATCCATTAATTCTTTCTCATTGTTTCGTGGCGATATCACTGATAATAAGTCAAGTAATGCTTTTTCCTTAGATGCAATCTCAATCTTGGTTCCATCAACTTCAATTTGATTTATATCATATGGATATGCCTTTGGATTGACGTCTTGATATAAGAATAGCCCAAAAGCATTTCTATATTTCTTTTTTTTATTCTTTTTAAATGTCGCAGATTTTATAGCATAAACTCTTTCTGGTATCATTCCATAATATGCTAATGCCGTTTCAAAGGAGATATATGATGGTGATAATAATGCATTAGCTATTGTTAAAGGGTCTGCATTCTCGTTTGTTTCATATAACCCTCTTTTTAGTTTTATGAGTTTTTTATTTTTTTCTTCATATGCAATTTTGTTATAAATATTAGAATAATCATGATATTTGAAAATTAACATATCAATAGTCTCAATCATATATTTCCTCCTGTTACTACTAATATACAGTAGTTATTGGAGGAACTCAAAGAATTTCTTTATAATAAAAACAGCACCAATTCATATTGATGCTGCAATTTACATTTGGTTGCGAGGGATGGATTTGAACCACCGACCTCCAGGTTATGGGCCTGGCAAGCTACCCCTGCTCTACCTCGCGATATGGGCTGCTTTTTCAAACAGCCTAACAATAATAGCCACATCAAATAAAGAATGCAAGGAAATTGATGGGAAAAGGTTCTTTCTTGATAAGCAAGAAAAGAAAAAGAAGGCTTATTAGGCCTTCTTAAGAATGTTTTTGAGGTTATTTATTCTTTGGGATCGGTGACCACTTCTTTGATGGTGGTCGCTAAGCTTGCGATGTTCGTTAAATTGCTCGGAAGAACAATCTTTGTGGCTTTTCCATCAGCAACCTTCGCAAGAGCTTCGAGGTATTTGAGAGTCAAGACATTATTGTCGCACTCCGCTTTTTTAAGCATCTCAAGGCCATCGGCTTCGGCTTGGCGAACCATTTTGATGGCGTCTGCCTCAGCTGACTTCATTTGGCGAATCTTTTCCGCTTCGCCTTCAGAGCGGAGGATCGTTGCTTGCTTTTCAGCATCCGCATTTAAGATTTCGGATTCTTTCTTACCTTGAGCGATAAGGATGGCGGATTGCTTTTCACCTTCGGCGAGGAGGATCTTTTCCCTCTTTTCGCGTTCCGCTCTCATTTGTCTTTCCATGGCTTCGCGGATGTCTTTTGGAGGAAGAATGTTCTTGACTTCGACGCGGTTGACCTTGATTCCCCAAGGGTCTGTTGCTTCATCGAGGATTTTTCTCATCTTTTCGTTAATGATGTCACGAGAAGTAAGAGTTCCATCCAAGTCAAGCTCACCGATGATGTTTCTTAAGGTCGTGGCAGAAAGATATTCGATGGCGGCAATTGGATTATCAACGCCATAGGCATAGAGTTTCGGATCCGTAACTTGGAAGAAGATGACGGTGTCGATTTGCATCGTGACGTTATCTTTGGTGATAACCGACTGCGGCTCGAAGTCCTTCACTTGCTCCTTCATAGAGATCCTATGGGCAACCTTATCAACGAATGGAAACAAGAAATGAATGCCGACATTCCACGTCGCATGATAGGCGCCCATTCTTTCAACGATGGCTTTCTCCGTCTGATGAATCACGCGGATCGATGACAGAAGAACCGCCAAAATAATAAGAAGAACAAAACAAATAACAACAATTGCAATAATTAATCCAGGCATGCTTAATTTTCTCCTTCCTTGGTAAATTTCTTGACAATTAATTTGTTGCCCGAGATGCCAACGACACTCACGACATCCCCGACATTTAACACATCTTTTTCGTTTTGAGCGATAGCAGTCCAAATCACGCCGTTGATTTTCACTTCACCATGATGCAAAAGATCGTATTTCGCAGTCATGATTCCTTTGGAGTTAATGATTTCATCGACATTCGTCCTCGTTAGGCCTCTTCTCATCCACTTATGAGCAAGAGGACGGAGAGCCATCAACGTCGTCCCCGAAATGACGATAAAGACGATTAATTCGACCCACCAAGGACATGATGTGAAGCTCAAGATTAAGGAAACGATGGCTCCGAAAGCAAACCAAATGCTCACCAAGTCCGTTCCAACGGCTTCAATAATCAACGAGATGACAAAGATGGAAAGCCAAACAATCCACATCCATTCTTCCATGCTTATTTTCCTTTCCCCGTAAGAATTATAAGGCGGTCCTCATTCTCGACATATTTGGTTGGATACTTCAGGGCTTCCTTACCAAGATTCAGTTTCAAGCAAGAGGAGACCAAATGCATTAATTCCTTCGAATTAATTCTAGCATAAGACTTTGTGATTTGAACCCCAAGAAAGTCATTTTCGTTCAGATCCATATGCGAGATGAAGTCTTTGCTAAGAGGCTTTATGATGATGTTCTTTTTCTCATCAATGCCCACTTTGACGCGATAGGCTCCCTCAAAGGGCGCCATAGCTGTTTTATTAAGCGTAATGGAATTTTCATTCAAACTAGCTTGCCCTTCCGCTAGTTTCAAATTAAACCAGGTTATTTCCATTTCGTACCTCCTTGTATTTATTATATTTTTTATATTTAAAATATTCAAATGCTTTTTTTGCGCCGAAAAGCCTTTATATTTATGCTAAAATAAATTGCTTAGGGGAAATGATTGGATTATGGCTAACGAAAAGAGAAAAGAAGAGCTTGAGGAATTGAAGAAAAACCTGCAAGAGATTAACCGCAAAAAAGATAAGAAAACAAGAAATTCCGCTATCATGGGCGGAATTATGATTGTCGCTTTGACCGTCGCCGTGATTCTATTGATCACCAATTTCACCGATTTGGAAGAAATTAAACAAGTTTTCCTTTCCATTGGTCAGAAAAACCACTGGTTCTGGTTGCTTGTCGCCTTTCTCTTGCTCGTAATTTTCCTCTTTTTATGGCCCCTTTCTTTGCTCACGTTCAGCAAATCCAACGGCATTGACAAAGTGGTTGGCAAAAGAAAACTATTCGAAATCGCGACGATTGAGCAATTTTACAACAATGTAACCCCATTTGCTTTCGGCGGGCAGCCGATGGAAGTCTATTTGATGAAGGAATGCGGAGCTGATACCTCCGAGGCAACCGGTTCCATCCTTGCCACTTTCGTGGTGCATATCGTCGCCTCCAATATCTATGCGCTTATCGCCCTTTTTTTCTTCCCTTTTTATATCCGCGGGCTTTCGCAGGGCGGGATTACCGGTTTAACAAGCTGGCTTAATCCAACCGTTTTTACGATTGTTGTGGCCATCGGCTATTTCAATAACATCCTTACTTTGGTCATCATGCTTCTTTTAGGGCTCTCTAAAAGGGTGCGTAACCTTTTGGTTTCTTTGCTTACAAGGATTTCCAAATGGAGGATGTTCCGTAAATTTCTCCCGAATCAGATCGAATCTTTTGAGAAGTATTGCGACAAAACCCAAACCGCCTTTAAGGAAATCTTCACTCATAAAAAAGCTTTCCTTTTGTCTTTGTTTTATCGGATGCTTGCCGATTTAGCTTATTATTCGATCCCTTTCTTCCTTCTTTTGGCTGTTGGCGTCGAATTGAACAACGTGAATCCTCTTTTTGTATACATCTTGGTTATGTTCGGGACTTCTTTTGCGATTACCGCTGTCGTTTGGGTTCCCACTCCTGGCACAACCGGAGGCATTGATTATGCTTTCGCGGTTGTCCTGGCCTCTTTGTCGGTGATTGGTTTAGGCGGGGAGCTCTTCACAAGCGAAACCGTTTGGGCAACCTCTCAAACCATATCTCTTTTATGGAGAGGCTACACCTACTATTTCGTCATTCTTTTCGGCCTTTTCATTTCCGTTGCTTTAGAAATCGAGCTTGCGAAGAAACAGAGTCGAGAAATCAAGGTTTTAGCCAAACAAGCCGAAGAGATTTCTCACCAGGATAGTTCGGAATTGTAAGCGTTTTGTTCTTATTTTGATTAAATTTTATTGTACATTTTTTGTATGCGGAAATTAGATCTAGGCGGCAAGGCTACCTTCAAAAATATCTTGCATTTGGCTCTTCCTAGCATGTTGGCTCAGCTTGTGAGCGTGCTTTATAGCATTGTGGACCGCATCTTTATCGGCAATATTCCTCTTGAAGGAGAGATTGCCTTGATTGGTATTGGGGTGGTAGCGCCCATTACCACATTCATCACTTCCTTTGCCTATTGGATCGGTTTCGGTGGAGCGCCTATTTTTTCGATGTCCCTAGGCGAAAAGAAGGAGGAAAACGCCAAAAAGATTCTTTCAAATTCCTTCATTCTCCTCCTTTTTATGAGTCTTTTTATCGTCCTCGTCTTTTATCCTTTAGGAAAGCCTTTGCTGTATTTATTCGGCGCTTCCGAGGCTTCTTTTCCTTACGCCTATTCTTATTTCATGATTTATTTGGCCGGCACTTTCTTTTCCATTCTCACTTTGGGATTAAACCAATTCATCATCGCTCAAGGGAAATCCACTTTGGCGATGTTTGTCACATTGCTTGGATGTTTGGCAAATGTGGGCTTGGATCCTTTGTTTATCTATGTTTTTGATATGGGTGTTTCGGGAGCCGCCTTAGCGACTCTTATCTCGCAATTCCTATCTTTCGTTTTTGTCCTTGTCCTTCTTTTGAGAGTGACGGATATTCGTCTTTCTTTTCAAAAGTTCGATAAGAAAATCGTGAAAAGGATCTTTAAGCTTGGCTTCTCACCGTTTATTATCACGGCGACGGATTCCATGATTTTCATTTGCCTGAATACCTGTCTTAAAAATTTCGGGGGGCAGGATGCGGACTTTTATATTGAGGTTGCCACGATTACGCAGGCTTTCTTCTCTTTGATTACCGGTCCTTTATTGGGCATATCCAGCGGCACCCAGCCTTTGTTAGCCTACTGCTATGGGGCAAGGAAATTGGATTTGATCAAGAAAGCGGAATGGCAATTAGTAGGATTCGCTCTTGCTTTCTGCGCTCTTTGCGTGGGTTTGTCATTCTTTTTGGGAGAGCCTTTCGCTAGGCTCTTCATTTCTCTTTCTTCTTCGACGCCGAATGAAAGAGCGATAAGCATGTCGAATCAAACCATTTCCATCTATATGTATGGGGTAATCCCTTTGGCTTTGCAATATGTTTTTGTTGACGGACTTACGGGCATGGGGCAAGCGAGCTATTCGATTTGGCTTTCTTTGAACCGCAAGTTCATCCTTCTTTTGCCTTTGACGATTTTGCTTCCCCTTCTTTCAAAGAACGCTTTTCTGGTTTTCTATGCGGAGCCTATCGCAGACACTTTATGTTCTTTGGTATCCACCGTTATGTATTTCATTCTTCGGCCAAGGATATTCGAGAAAAGGATGGCTCAAAATAATAACCTGCTTGAATAAGCCATGCAGGTTCCCGTTTATCCCGTTTTCTTGCTTAAGGGCATTGGACAATGGCACCTCTCAAGCGCCATGTTTTCTAGTGGCTCTTCCAAAAGGTTTTTTGGAAACGGGATCAAGAAAGAAGGTATTCCAATGTGTCAGCGATATCTTCATGAAGGACTATCTCAAAAAAGGAATCCAAAGGAGTTCTTTCTTTATTGATGAGGATTTTATGCTCTCCGCCAAATTCATAGATAAGCCCTGCGGCGGGATAAACATTCAAGGAAGTTCCTCCGACAATCAGCAAATCAGAATAACGGAGGGCATTCACGGATTGATAAAGGACGGTTTCGTCTAACGCTTCCTCGTAAAGAACGACGTCCGGCTTAAGAATTCCTCCGCAAGAGCAATGAGGGATACCTCTCTTTTGAGGAATTTGATCAAGAGAGTATTCTTTATGGCAATCAAGGCAGAAATAACGCTTGGTGGAACCATGGAGCTCATAGACGCGTTTTGAACCCGCCTCTTGATGAAGGCCGTCGATATTTTGAGTCAGTATTTCGATATGGCCTCCTCTTTTCTCAAAGTTTGCCAAAGCAAGATGAGCCTTATTCGGCTTTGCGTTGGGAAAGACCATGAAATTCCAATAGAAATCATAGAAAGTTTCCGTATGCTCAAAAAAATAAGTATGGGAAAGCATCGTTTCGGCAGGAAGGCCATATTTATTTTGAATTTTATAGAGCCCCGTAGGAGAACGGAAATCCGGGATTCCGCTTAAAGTAGAAACCCCTGCTCCCCCTAAGAAAACGATGCGCGTATCCTTATGGATCCAATTTTTTATGATATCTAGTTGATTCATGAGTTGATTATAATCCTTCAATATGAAGATGGTTGCCATCAATTCAAAACAATTTTGATTTCATGGCGTTCCTTCTATGTTCTATTGAAAATGTCCTCAAACAATATCGCTAGTCAATGCATTTCCTTGAAGAATGAATTAAAATCTGGTCCAACCAAATTTTTGTTGATCTGCCATTGCCTTCCATAAATGGATGGGCAATATTCATTCCGACGTATTTATCGACTATTTGCTCAATTGCAGTCTTTGGCATCCCATCCATATCGGCTAATATCTTTGGCAAGCACAAGGCGCTAGCAGACATGAGTCCGCCTTTTGAAATTTTTTATTTCTGATTTTCCTAACAAAATCGCATAGACCGTCAAACAGATACGAATGGATTTGTTGCAATCTTTTTTTCGTTCCGACTTCAATATCATGAATCACGCCGGAATTAATCAAATCGTAAGCTTTCTTTTTGCTAGCTCATCTTATACTTTAGAAACCTCAAGAAAACTTTGCGTCTCCCAAAGCAACGAGCTTTTCGTATCGCTCCTGCTTGCAAATCCACCCCAATCATATATCCGTGTTTGGGAACGGATTGGCTCACAAGTCAGAAGGTGTATAGATATTTATCCCATTCCGGCAACGGTATTTTCCTCGAATTGAAGACCATGTGCGTCAATGGCCCATACTCTCGCCGGCACGATCTAAAGAGGAATTTCTTGGCCCATCCACTCTTTTGCCGTCTTTCGCGGAAAGCTCGGAGCCGCAAAACGAGCAAATCGCTTCGCATAGCGAGTTTATCATCTTCTCGGAGGTCCCCCATGCTTTTGCTCGAACCATTCGGAGATGGTTGCGTCTATCATCGGTTCGGAAGGCGAAAGAGGACCGGCTTCTTTCTTTGAGTACGACTTAAAAGAGCCGCTCCACGCATGGTTCTTTTCTTTCTTAATTGGCGGTTTGTGTCTTCTGGGAGACATCTGGGCCAAATCGTCAAGTCTGAGCGTTCTTGCGGCGATTGCGTTATACCAAAGCGGCTTTCGCATCAGGCATGCGCAAATAAAGATTTAAAAACAAAAAAGATTGCAAAGCCCTAAGTTCTTAAGGTTTTAAAGACATTCCTTTTAAAATAGAACCATCGAAGGTTCGACCCAATATAAGTAAGCGAAGCACGTCTTCTTAGTAATGTCTGGCCATAGAGCTCATCAATCCAATCTGCTCGTTGACGCATTTCCATTGTAGTGAAAAGAATCCGATAACATCACCCAATCAGCGGCTTGAATCGATGCGAGGAAATAGACGCCTTATCTATATTTTGGATTACATAGAGAAAAAAGAGGAGCACTAAAGCGCACCCCTTTTCCCATCCAAAACTTCCTCAATAATTCGGATATAAGGTATGGAAATCCAAATTGTTTTCATCAAAGAATTTTCTCGCGCCTTCAAAGGTGAGAACAAGTAAACTATCGAAGAGCACTTGGCAATCTCCCTTCGTCCAAGGGCAATCGTTGTTATACTCATATGTTGTCGTGCCGATAACCTGATATTTATCCAAGCCTTTCTCGTAATCTTCTCCCACCTTTGCGCCAAATATATAAGCGAAAAGAGTGTGGGATGAAGAACTATCAAAAAAATATTTGCCCAAACTAAATTCCACGTTGTATCTATAATCCGTTTTGGCGTATAAGATCAAATCCAACTCTCCATCGTCAACGTACTGATTATAGGGGTAACAAAATTCTATTTCCGTTATAACGGTAATAGCACTCTCATCGCTTTCCCACGGCTCAAGCCTAATGCTTATGTCTCCTAAGGAATTGTCGCTATTTTCGTAAATGAGCAATTCGTTGTTTTCTTCATCGTAATCCATCTTGCTCTTGATGGCTTCTTTTGGGCTTCGATCACTTGTTTTTTCGGTCCGCAAGAAGCAAGAGTAATCGTTCCCAGGAACAAGAAGACTCCGCTAATTTGTTTTTTTCATTATTATTTCCTCCCTAAAACGCCTCCCCTGACTGCGTTAACCATATAAATTTTGGCGAAATAGATCAATACAATGGCGAAATATTTGGCTAAATAATTTTTAACGCCTGCAATATTTTAATAGGGTAGAAATTAATAAGAATTAAACTCACATAAAAATAAAAAGTTTGACACATTTTATTGTATCAAACTAATGTTTCGATAACTGGCAGGAGAAGAAGGAATCGAACCCTCATTAACGGTTTTGGAGACCGCTGTTCTACCATTGAACCATTCTCCTAGGGGCTTATTATCGCTAATAAGCTCTTGGGTTATGCCCTTAAAGGGCTTTCGTATTATAAGCTTTTTAAAACCTTGTTTACAAGGGACATATCCACTTTTCCACGATAATTCATGCTGAAATGCTTCATCACGATGGGAATCGAGCGATCTGGCAAGGAAAGAATGATCGTCTTGATTTCTTCCTCCGTAAGCTGATTTGGGATAAATTCCTTTAAAGCATCTTTTTGCTTTTGAATTTCCTGGACGCTTTCTTCCCTTCCCGCCTTTTGATATGATTCTAGCTCTTCATCCAGTTCCTTCACGATTTTTTGAATCAAAGAGAGGACGTCGGCATCGGATATTTCTTTGCTAGGATCTTTGCTTTTAAGAAGCTGGTAACGAGAGATAACGGAAGAATAGGCGCTTCTTTTCGCCTGGTTTCTTTCTTTCATGGCCATCATGTTGGCTTTTTTGATTTCATCAATGAGCATATTCATTCCTCCAATGCGTGTTTTTTATGTTTCATTTTTTGGTGATGCTTGGCAAGTTCTTCAAATGGGGTGAGGAAGAGTCTTCTGAAGCCATAGAAAGCAGGCAAGATCTCCAAACGTCCTAGAAGCATTGCCACATCAAGAAGCCAAAGGAGGACGTTATAATGCACGATTCCATTATTTGCCTTATACGAAGCGAAGTCAATAATGCTAATGCCCGTGCCCGAAAGAGAGGTGCCCCATTGGTATGCCGCTTCCTCAAGGTTCATGTTTTTAAGGCATAATAAGGCGATCGTTCCGATTAAGATGAAGCTGATATAAAGAATGGAATAGTCGGTTGCTTCCTTAACGCTTTCCTCATCGACTTCTTTCGTTTGCCCTAAGCGCGTGATCGGATTGGTGTGAAGATAACGGTCGGAAGAGTTGCGGTTTTTGAAAGAAGAGGAGAATTCTTTGAAAAGCAAGGCGAAACGGTATTGTTTCAAGCCACCCGCCGTAGAGCCCATGCCTCCGCCAATGGACATACCGATTAAGGCGATAAAGATAGAGAAATGCCCCAAATAGGCGAGATTTGGGAAATTCGTGAACCCGGTTGTCGTGATGGAAGAAACGATGTTATAGAAATTGTAACGAAGGGAAAGCCAAAAGGAGATGCTTTCCATTTCTTCATAATAATAGGTATGCTCGCTAAAGGTTAAGAGGGCCGTAAGGATGCTGGCGAAAATGATTAAGGCAGTCGCCGTTTTGATTTCGACATCCTTGGAGAAGCTTTTTATCTTCCCGGTAAGAATGAAAGTGTGCAAAACGAAATTCGTTGCGCCAGCCAGCATCAAAACAACCGTGATTCCTTCGATTGCCAAAGCGTTTCCCGTATAAAGAAGGTTCCCATTCGTGAAAGAGGAATACGTTTCTTCGGAATAGAACATAACCGAGGAATAACGGGTGGAGAAACCTCCTGTTGCCAAAGCTGCGGTAGCATGGCAAAAAGAGTCAAACGGCGTCATTCCCGCTAGCCAAAGAGCAACGCTTCCAACGACAATCCAGCCAAAATAAATGCCGAAGATGAGCTTCGCGTTCTTCCCCAAATTCGGAAGAAGGCGATCGTTATGCCCTTCAGCGAAGAAAAGCTTGAAATTGTTTTTGCTTGAAATAACCGACGCCACAAGCAAAACAAGGCCGACCCCACCGACAAATTGCATAATCGCCCGGTGGAATAAAAAGACGTGAGCCCATTGGTATTCGGAGGAATCGACACCGGTCAAAAAGGCTTTCTGGGGGAAAACGGTCAGACCTGTTGCGGAATATCCTGAAGTTGATTCAAAGAAGGAATCCGTGAAGGACATCCCCAAATCGATTGCTTGATTGCCGTTATTAAGAGCCGGAAATGCGGTCAAATAGAATGGGATTGCGCCAATAAGCAAAGCGGATAGCCAAAGGAGGACGAGCAAGAGGGAATCCTCGTTCTTTTCGAGTTTGCCTTTTTTCCGGAAAGCGATCGTGCATAAATAGGTAAAAAGCCCAAAAGCCATATAGGAAAGGCCTGGAACGACGAAATCCAGATAACATTCCCATTCATTTGGATAGAAAGCCAAAATGAGCAAAGGAAAAATCGTGACTAGGCCTTCCACAATCATAAAAAGGCCGAAATAGCCAAGAATCAGACGAATTCCTTTTGCTTCCTTGATTTTATTCATACGGTTTTCTTCTTGCTGGCGGAAGAAGCTTGTTTTTTTGTTGTCGTTCTTTTCTTAGCGGCACCTTTCTTCTTTTCGCTCTTTTTCTCCATAGGAGCCGTTTCTTTTTGCCCCTCGGAAAGAGAGGAAGATTCCCCGACAACCACTTTGGGGGTTTCTAAAGATCCTTCGGGAAGGGAAGCTTCTTCTTTGACTTCGTTGTTTTTGATTTTCACCAACGATTTTTCAATCTGCGAAGCGATGTTCTTTTTAAGGTCCTTGGCCGATGCTCTTTGGGTGAGGTATTTCTTTAAGCTTGTCTCGTCTGCTTTGTCACAAGCGATGACAAGGGTATCGCGCGGTTTCAAAATGACATTTCCCTTTGGGATTATGAATTCATTGTCACGCATGATATAAGCGATATTCGCATAGGGAGGGAAATGGATATCCATGATGGCTTTATTGCAAATGCGGTATTTCGATAGGAGGGTGGCCTCCACCATCACGATTTTATTGGAATCCAAGTTCATCGAACGGATAAGGTTCCCTTCCAAAGACTCCGTTTTGATATTTTGCGTCAGAAGATAAGTAGAGGAAATCACGGAATCAATCCCGAGTTTCTTATAAATCTCAACGTTATCTGGGTTTTTGACGACGCAGATGCATTTTCGGACGTTAAAGACTTTCTTAGCGAGGATGCAAGAGACGTAATTGTCCGTGTCATTATCGGAAAGGGAGATGAAAAGATCGGCATCATAGACGCCCGCTTCCTCAAGGGCATAGGTTCTCCACGGGTTCCCGACGTAAACGGAAACGTGCTGGTGTTTCATAAGATATTCCGCGACTTCCTTATCGGAATTGATGACGATGATTTTATTGTGTTTGTCTTCTTTGAAAGAATCAATGACATAGGCAGCTTCCAGGTTGCCATTTGCGATAACGACAATCATTATTTGTTGCCCTCCGCTTCGATTTGGAAGAATTTGTTGGCGCTTAAATCGGATGGATAAACGGCTTTCACATTGGGGACGCCATTAATGAGAATATCTTTATCCGGATCGTCAAAACGCACATATACTTTCGGTATTTTGAAAATGATCGCGCATAGGTGAGCCAAGAAAAGGTTGGTGTTATCATTCCCGGTGACAATGACGACCTCCTCAACGGAATCGATGTAACAATCCTGTTTCAAAAGAGTGATATCCGTGGCGTCGCCAGTGACTTTAAAGCCAGTAAAGGCTTCGTCTAATTTGCGGAAAGAGGAATCCTTTTCGTCTAAAACGATGACGTTTTCCCCTCTTGAGGAAGCGCGATCGGCGATGATGGAGCCAAGTCTTCCGGCCCCGATGATTAATATTTTATTTCGAATTGCCATACTGCTTTATTTTATATCAGTTGTTTTGCTTAGCAAAGGTGGCAAAGAGGGGCTTGACTTACTTGTTTCGAAAAGTTCGACATCAGGATAGGCGAAAATGATTTCGCGATATTTCTTTTGCGTGTCTTTCTTTTTCAATTCTTTCCAACCCGTTTGGGCGTATTTCTCCAAACACCAAGTGATATATTCTTTGCTTGCCTGCGTCATGAAATAACGGTCTTTGTGGGCATTGAAATAACGGAGCCCGCTTTCGGGGGTGAATTCCTTTGGATTATAGGTATAGGAAGCGCTCAAGACATCGCATACGTATTCCGTAGCATACACCCAAGGCATGGTTTTCATAAGGATCCTCCCGCAAAAGAAATCCGTCCAATATTCCCAATGATGAGGATTTCTTCTGGTGTGATGCTGACAAATGCGGGAGAAATAATGGTTGCGAATTCTTTCTTCGAACACCGGTGAATGGTTTCCGGCGTAATATTGGGCGGAGATATGGAATTCCGTGTAGGAGTATTTGCTTAAATCATGTTTCAAAGCGTGCCAAAATATCCCCATATGCAAGGCATTTTTGATAACAAGGTGACGGTGCGAGGTAATCAGTCTAAGATGTTTCCAAGGGTGTGACATATTTTCTCCTTGGATATTATAGGTTTTTCGAATGAAAAAAGAATGAGAGGTTTATTGAATATGCTCTTCGCAGAATTTCTTTAAATCGCTGATTCTCTGATATCCGCCATAGGATCCGGACATCGTTTTCTCATCCTTATAGGTGTCCTTCCCGACAAAGATGGTTAAGATTTCGGAATATTTCTTCTCTAAGTCAAAATCTTTGAAAAGTTCAGGGTAGACGGCATAGGCATCAAAATATCCGTTCATAAGGGAGATTTCAAGGTTCGTATAATAGGCATTATAGGGCATCTGGAGATAGACTTCTCCAGAAAGGACGGCTTTGACGTTGTCGAAAATATGCGAATCAGCGTGATAGGCTTGAATGGTTTGCTTCATTCCGGCCGCATCTAGAATGAGTTTGTCCATTTTCGGGGCGAGTTCCTCAAAAGTGGCTTTGGAGATATCTTGCTGAGCGTCCGTTGCCAGCTGGACTTCGCTTAGAACGTTTTTGATATTCGCAGCTTCGAACATCGGGTAGCTCTTATGCGTGGCAAGGTAATCTTTTTGCCCCCAGTTTCCAATTCCCCCGACATAAGCAAGAGGCTTCTCTTCTTCCTTTACGTTCTTGGTCAACGTTTTTAATTCCTCGATGGAAGAAGAAATGTAATCCGTCAAGGTTTTGGCTCGTTCGTTTCGGTCAAGGATTTTTCCTAAAGAGGCCAAAACGGAAACGATGGTTCCATCAAAGACGGCTTTTTTGCCATAGCGGATGGTGAAAACTTTCGCGCCGGTGGCATTCTCGATGGCTTGCGCTTGCTCGAGAGTTTCAAAATCCGAGATGACCAAATCCGGAGCGAGGGCCGTTAAAAGAGTGAGATTCGGTCCGCTTTGATTGGCAACCGGTCCTCCCTTGCCAAGGGAAGGGAGATCTCTAAAGGCCTCTTTGTTGGCGTCGTAATAAGGCCTTGCAACCCCTTCGAATGGCTGGGTTTTCTCTTCTCTTTTGCTTGGATTGTCAATATCTTCCACGCCGACGAGTCGATTCAGCTCGCCGATGTAGGAATACAGACGAAGGGCCCCAGCCCCAACGCAGGCAATTCGGGAGTAAGAGCCTGGAAGGTAGCTATTCTCTCTCCCGATTCCATCCTTGAGGAGTATCTCCTCTTGGGAAATTCCGCTGGAGCTTCCTTCATTTCCTCCGCAAGAATAGAGGCTGAAGGCAAAGAATAGCCAAAGGATTTGCTTTTTCATGATTGTTTTTCTCCTACGAATAATGAGATGAATATTTCGCCGTCTTTTTGGATTAAGTTCGTTTTGACGCCATAGGTCTCGAAGATCCTTTCCGAAGTGATGGAAGAGCTATCTCCTTGGTAAAGAAGGCTTCCTTCCTTTAGCCAGAATAAGGTATCCCCGAGGAAGGAAGCCTCGGAAAGATCATGCAAGGAAACCAAAATGGTCAGCTTCCTTTCTTTGGCTATCTTTTTTAGAAGGCTCATTATCAGCGCCTGATGTTTCAAATCAAGGTTTGCCGTTGGCTCATCTAAGATAAGAATTCTGGGGTTAGAAACGAGGGATCGGGCAATCGCCACCATTTGCTTCTCTCCGCCAGAAAGGGAATCTGCCAGCCTATCCTTCAATGGGAGGATATGGAGTTCCTCCATGACTTTCAAGGTTTCTTCCTTATCGTATTTGCAAGGGAAGGAATAGAAATAGGGAAGCCTTCCTAAGAGGATGGAGTCCATGACGCTCAAGGAAGAGAACTCGATATTTTGGGGGACGGAGGAGATGAGTTTGCTTCGCTCGGACAATTGGATTTCCTGTAGGTTTTTCTCCCCCAAAAAAATCTCCCCTTCTTTTGGTTTCAAAACTCCGCATATTAGCTTGATGATTGTGCTCTTTCCAACGCCATTAGGGCCTAATAAAACCCCTACCTTTCCTTCCTCTAAACGGATAGTGAGATGCTTTAGGACGGGTTTCGAGCGTTTTGAATAAGAGAAAGAGACATCATTTAGATAAAGCATATTTGTCCCCTTTCTTGCTAAAGAGAATGATTAAAAACAAAGGCGTTCCAACCAAAGCGGTTATGGCGCCAACCGGAAGAGAGGTCCCTTTCCCAATCAAGCGAGTGAAAATATCGCAGATTAGAAGAAGAGAGGAACCCGCTAAAAAAGAGGTTGGGAAAAGGAAACGGTGATCGCGCCCGATGATTCTTTTCATAATATGAGGAGCGATGATCCCCACAAAGCCAATCATCCCGCAGAATGAAACGCATAAGGCACCCAAAAGGGAAGCGAAAAGCAAAGAGAGAAAACGCAAAAGGGAAGTATGCACGCCGACGCTTCTAGCGAAGCCATCCCCCGCATCAAGAGCGTTAAAACGGTAGCCCAGGAAAGAGAAAGACGCCAGAGAGACGAGTAAAACGACGCCTAATATGCCATTCTCCCCCATCGTGATTCTTTCTAAGTTACCAAAAGACCATCCCACGATAGCAGAGAGAGCGACATCATCGGCAAAGTATTGCAAAAGCGTCGTCAAAGCCTGAAAGCACGAGCCTAAAACGATTCCCACAAGCACAACCGTGGTTGGGTGAAATTTGTGGAACGAAGACAAAAGGAGCACCAAAAGAAGGCAAAGGAAAGAGAAAGCGAAAGCGACCATGGATGTCTGAAAAGGGGAATCGCCCGCAGAGACAAAGGAATTGCTGCTCGTTCCGTATAAGCAAAGAATAATCACGTTGGCTCCGAAAACAGCCGCATTGGAAACGCCCAACGTCGCAGGGGAAGCCATCGGATTCTTTAAAGACGTTTGCATCAAAAGCCCGGAAAGGGAAAGTCCCCCTCCGATTAAAAGAGCAGCAAGATTCCTTGGCAAGATGATTCTCTGCATAATGCGGTTAGCGGCCTCATCACTTCCCCCGAACAAGCCAAAGAAACAGCGTTCCATCGACATATTCGTCGGCGTGATGATAAAGGAAAGGGCAAATAAGACAAGAGTGATGCCAAGAAGAATAAAAAGAGCATACAGCTTTTTCTTTTTGTTCCCATCAAAAATGGACGGTATCTCTCTTTTCTTCATAACCATTTGAGTAGTAGTCTACCAGTGTTTTCTTCTTTTTACTAAGGAAATGAACATTTTAGAATATTTTGTTCGATTATTGAGTTATAATTAAAACACATTATTCGATATTTATTCGTATCAAGAGGACGGAAAATGAATAAAAAAGAAGAAAAGACAAACGAGCTTATCTTAGGCGCATTGGAAAGATTGCTAGAAACGAAATCCTATACGGATATATCCGTAAGCGACATCATTCTCGAAAGCACCGTCTCAAGATCCACTTTCTACGCCCACTATAAAAAGAAAGATGATGTCCTTAGGAACGTCTGCACCTCGATTTTCAATCATGCCTTCTCCTCGAATCATTCTAAGGAGGGGAATATCACTCTTTATGATTATCGTGAGATGACGGCCCATATTTTTTATCATTTCAAAGAGCAAGAGAAACTCATATCCGCGATTTTCTCTTCGGGCGCATCGCATCTTTTCTATTCCACCTTAGGGAAGGAAGTCCATCATCTAATGAGGGTCGCGATGCCTTCCATCAAAATCAAGCACCCCAATATCCCTGATGAAATCCTAGAGAATTGCCTTTCTGGCGCTTTTGTCGATCTTTTGAAAGATTATGTGATCCATGAGCATAAAGAAAATGCCATCCAAATGACCACTTATTTCTATTCTTTATTCGAATAAGCAAAGCAAGAATTCTCTCCTTTTCAGCTTGATCTGAAGGATCCTCACGGTTATTCTGTAAAAGCAAGGACAGAAAGATGTTAGAAGCCTCCTTTTACACCAACCAGAGCGAACCCAATTTCTTAAATCGCATTATTTCTTCTCTAGATCGGTGCGTTTCTTTTTCTTGGTCGGTCTCTTTTATCAAGAAAGCGGGTTTGATTCTTCTTTTGCCTCATATCGAAAAAGCTTTGTCTCGTGGGGCGAGAGGAAGAATCCTTACCTCCACTTATCAAAATTTCACCGATATCGCCTCTTTGGAGACTTTTTTGGAGCTGCAAAGGAGGTACCCTCATTTTGAATGCAGGCTGGAAGACCATTCTTTTGAGGATGATGGGTTCCATACCAAAGGATATCTTTTTGAATATGGGGACTCTTCCTTCGAAAGCATCGTCGGTTCCTCTAATATCACCCGTTTCGCCTTGCTAAAAAACAAGGAATGGGATATTGGGGTCGTTTCCTCGAAAGAATACTCTTTCTTCCGCGAAATCCTTGAGGAATTCAACTTTCTATGGAATAAGGTCGAGCCTTTGACAAGGGAGAATGTGAAAACATATGAAATTGCCTTATCCTATGCGATCGTTTCCTGGGATATGGACTATTCCTACGATAAAGAGACAGAGACATTGAATCCTAATTTCATGCAACGACAGGCGTTGAAAGAGTTGCAAAGCACAAGGAATCGAAACATCAATAAAGCGATGGTCATCGCGGCTACCGGCTCCGGAAAGACATATTTGGCCGCTTTCGATGCGAGGAATTTTGGCGCAAGAAGACTTCTATTTATCGTACATAAAGATACGATATTGACTCAGGCCTTAAGCACTTTTAGCAAAGTCTTCGGGCAGTCACGGACTTATGGTCTTTATAATGGCGAATATCGCGAGATGGACAAAGATTTCATTTTTGCGTCTAATCAGATGCTATCAAGACATTTGGAATTATTCGCGCCGGACGAATTCGACTATATCATTATGGATGAAGTCCATCACGCGGCCGCATCCACTTATCAAAAAATCATCGACTATTTTAAACCTTCTTTTTTATTGGGCTTGACCGCTACACCTGACCGCATGGATGGCGAAGATATCTATCAAATGTTTGGAAATAACGTGCCTTTTGATTTGCGATTGAGGGATGCGTTGGAGAATCATTTGATTGTCCCTTTCCATTATTACGGCATCAAAGATGATTTGATAAGCTACGCGAGCGATGGAAGCGCGGAAGGGAACCGCCTCCTGGTTCAGTCTCTGTCTTCTTCTCTTCATTGTTCCTTCATATCGGACGAAATCAAGAAACATCGCCCAGAAGGGAAGCTTCGTTGCATCGGTTTCTGCCGAAATGTGGAACATGCGAAGCAGATGGCGATGCAGATGATGGATCTTGGCTATTCCACCGCTTATTTGACAGGATCTTCATCTTTGGGGGAAAGAATCCGCATATTTCAGAGATTAGAAGATGAAAATGACCCTCTCGAACTTGTTTTTGCCGTCGATATATTAAACGAAGGAATCGATGTTCCTTCGATTAATATGGTTCTTTTCTTGCGCCCTACGGAATCTTCCACCATCTTTATCCAGCAATTAGGCAGAGGCTTAAGAAAATACGAGAACAAGGAATATCTCACCGTTTTGGATTTTATCGCGAATTCCTATTTGAGATCCGTGCAGATCGCTTTGGCTTTAGGAAGCCTTTCTAAAAGCGGGGTCTCTGACAAATTGGCTCTTTCGAATATGATTAGGGACAACTTCTCTTCCTTGGCCATTCCCGGATTGGAGATACATTTCGAGGAAAAAGCCCAAGAAGAAATATTGCGTTCCATCGAGAAAACGAATTTCAATTCCATCTCTTTCTTGAAAGCGGATTATCAGAACTTAAAGAGCTGTTTGAAACTGGGACCAAACGAATACCCAAAACATGACGTCTTCCTTGATCAAGAAACAGGCGTCGATATCTTGCATTTCACGAAGAAATTTCCTTCGTATTACGATTTCTTAGAAAAGATGGGGGAAGATGTTCCTTTCTTTTCGAAAGAAGAAAAAGAAATCATCGAGACAATCTATGAGTATCTCCCACTTGTTCATCCCGAAGAATATCTCATCATCAAGGAGCTATTGAACGGGGCAAAGAATGAAAATGAGCTTCTTTTGGCCTTAAAAGATGCGGAGCATTTCAAAGAAGACACTTTCCGATACGCCTTAAAAGTTTTGCAGGATCGTTTCTACTACACCCGTCCTTCTTATCACCGCACCTTGGTGAAAAAAGAGGGCGAATGCTATTCTTTGAACTTCGATTTCACGAATGATTCTTTCAAAGATTGGATCGTTTCTTTGCTCGATTACGGCCTTGCTCGTTACCAAATCGAGTTCTATAACGTGGAAAGCAAGCTAAAACGTTATTATCCATATACGTCCTTCTCCTCTCTTTTGGCATTAAATAGCGAGAACCTATTCCGTATGATGGGTGTTTTTAAGGTCAACCAGGAACGTGTGATTTATATTGATTTGAGAAAAGATGAGCAGGTTTTATCCTACTTGAAATACAAAGACCGTTTCTTGTCCCCGTCTTCGCTCCAATGGGAATCCCAAACGGGCACGAGGTTAAATAATTCCAAAGGGATTTCCTTATTGAAGGAGCCCTATTCGCATATCTTTGTCAGGAAAGCGAAGAAAGAAGATGGAGCAGAGATGCCTTTCTATTATTTAGGGAAAGGGCGTTTGAAGAACCCAAGAGTCTCGGATAATCCGAAAGAAACCTTATTGTTTGATATCGAATTGGAGGAAAAAGTTCCTTTGACGTATTATGATGATTTTGGAATAGAAAGAGATGGAAAAGAAGAGAATTCGGGTAGTTTGCGCCCTGATCAAGAGAAATAACCGGCTCTTTGTCGCTCAAAGGGATTATGGGGAATTCAAGGGCCTATATGAATTCCCTGGGGGGAAGATCGAAAAAGGCGAAACCCCGGAAGAGGCGATAATTCGCGAAATCAAAGAAGAATTAGAAACCGCGATTAAGGTGGAAAGGTTTCTTCTGAATGAGGTTTATGAGTATCCGACGTTCATCTTAGATATGGACGTTTTCCTTGTTAAAATTATCGAAGGGAATTTAACCATCGAAAAGGGAATTCATTCGGATGAGAAATGGATTTCAAAAGAAGAAGGAACCTCTCTTTCTTGGTGTCCAGCCGATAAAGAGATTTTCTTTAAAATCCAAGATTCAATGAGAATCTAAGGAGAAATCGTCTTCAAAAAACAGGGGATTTAGGTATTCTTCGGCATTTTGATATTCGATTTCTCCTTCTTTTTGATTATTCCTCGATATAGGACGGCCTTTCTTTTTATTTTAGGGATCTCGTTTCGAAGAGAGAACATCTCTTCTCATCTAGCAGGTTCTTTGCTTGTTGGGCGTCTTTTCTCTCACTATGTTTGATTTCAAAGATTTCAGAACGATCCGAATGAATGATGTCTTCTAACATTCTTCCTTTGATTTCATCAAGAATTCTCTCGATAACGTATTGTTTTGTTTCAAAATCTATCTTTTGAAAGGTTTTGTCTTTTCTCAAATTTAAAATGAGTTCTTTTGCTTGAGAGTAACGAAGACCAACGATGGTTAGAACGTTTCTTTGCATAGAAAAATCCGGGGAAAGAATATCAATTTTTTTGATGATTTCTATTTCTTCAAGAATTTCTTCCTATTATCTTTCTTGATCTATTTGGCTCATCTTAAAAAATATGAATCCTTTTTAGGGAGTTATATATCTTTATAAGAAAAGCACGTCGCATGGACGTGCTAATCGGTTGATTGCATAAAAACGACAATTAAGCTAAATAGGTAACCACCATTTTAGTAATACGAACTTGATTTTTATCAGCCTTTAGAGAAACTTTTTGTTGGCCGTCTGCGTTTTCCCAAACCCCCGTTTTTCCAGAATGTTTATAATGGTTTGTGGTATCAGTGTCGGAAAAACAACCAGGACCATATTTGGCTTCGCCTTCTGCAGTACAAGTGATTTCAATTTTCAAAATTTTTGTTCCTTCTTCAGCGGTAATTGTGAGTTTTTGACTCTTAAAGACGCCAATTCTCGTATCATCAATTGTGCCTGTATCAATTTGGAATGTAAAACCACTGATGGTTTGGACAATTTTTATGTTACTGGCGTTTTGAAAATCTGTTGGGACAAACGTTGCGGTTTTTTTCGTAGGCGTAGAACTCTTTTCCGCAAAAGTTACTTTAACAGAATTGGCTAAGTCAGCATTGAATTTTTTGCCTGTGGTGATATCAGTAACCTTACCAACTTTATCCGTATATTCAATCTTGCTTAATTCATAACCAGAATTAGCAATGACATCTACAGTGATAGTTTCCCCGAAAGTGATTCCCTCGGTTTTGCTTAGCGTAGCACTTCCCATGGCCGAATCATTAACCTCAATAGTAGCGGTCAATCCGGAGATTTTTTCTCCTTTTGGTAGAGCGAAGGAGTCGACGATTTCTTTTGTGTCCTTGTAATTTTTAAATGTTCCAAAGACAGTAACCATTCTCCCAACGTTGTCTTCGGATAAAGCCGTTCCGATAACGCTAGGATAATCCTCAGTGGTTTCTTTAAGGGAGAAAATGCCGGAGTCGCTCTTTAAGATAGTTGCTTCTGTATAAGAGCCATAAAGCATGAGGGTCTCACCCGTGTCTTGATCTTCGAGATAACCATTACCATATTTCGCCTTGGTGATTTCCTTTAAGATTCCAGTAACACAATAAAGGTTTTTGTCATCGTTTTCCGTTAACTCATTCATCTCAGCGATGGTTTTGGTGAGAACGTTTTGAGTGACAACATTGACACCTTCACCATGATCCATGGAATCATAGGCGTTAACATAGGTTAAAGCATCGAAATTGATGGTCGTGTCATGTATTCCATCAGTTCTAGAAACAATCTTGCTTCCTTCTGGGGAAATGATTTTGCAAGAGTTGGTGAAGGTGAAATTGGCCTCTTGGTTGTAAGACTTTTCCAGATTATCGCCGATAACCACCGCAGCGGAAGGAACTTCATTTCCGCTTTTCCAAGAGCCAGAGAGATAGGAATCATTCGTGGTTTTGTTGTTCGTAGCTTTATCGGTCCCGTTTAACCAAGCTCCAGTGATTTCAAAGGTGGAGGCATCGGCTTTCCAAGTTCCTATACGAGCAATAAGAGCCTGTCTATCGGCTTTTAAGGAGCTGTTTTTGAAAGTCACGTCAATTCCTTCGATGGTTCCGAAGAAAGCGGTGTTGTCCTTTTCATCCGTTGTAACGGTGATATGGGAGTTTTCCAAAATGATTTTGGCATTCTTTCCTTTGGTGTTATTCGTTCCAATGCCATAGACCGCTTTAAGATCTAAGGTGGAGTTCTTTATTTCCAAGTTTGTGATAGCCGAGCAATAGATTCCAGCGCCCGCAAAGGTGGATGTCGTGTTGGTAAGGGTAACCCTATCAAGGATGAGAGAATGCGCGTTATTCACATTAAAGATATGTTTGTTTTGCTCATCATTGACGACATTGATTTTTCCGTTTTTGATGGTGATATCTTGAATGTGCGTATCATCGGCGAGAAGAGCCGTAGCAGAGGTAACCGTTAATGTCTTTCCGCCTAAATCAATGACGGTTTCTTTCTTAGCTAAAGGAATGGCGTCAATGTTGGAATCAGCGGTTAAAGTGACTTTTGCAGTATTGGATTCTTTGATTGTGGCCTTCAAGGATTCGGAAATGGAAGCAACCTTGTAGGTATCAGAGAAAATCGCTTCGATAGAAAGGCCCGCTTCGGTCATGGTGGCGCTGTAACTATCTCCATCGACTTCCACTTCCGTTCCGTTCACTTTGAAAGATTCAAGGTGATATCCTTCGGCTGGGGAAATAGTGAAGATAACCGTTTCACCAACTTCCGCTTTTTCCTTATTTGCGGTAACGGTTCCGTTTTCGCTAGAAACAATCGTGATGGTTTTGGCAAGCTCTTTCCAAACGGCGGTGATGGTAAGACCGCCTTCAACCATTTTGACATCGGCAAAACCATTAGAGACCGCAACCTCTTCTCCATTCACAAGGAGCTTATCCAATTCGTATCCAGCATCAGGTTGCACTTCAATTTCAACATCATCTCCAATGGAAGCTTCCGTGCTTGGAGATGCATAAATGGTTCCGCCTTTTGTGTTGGTAATCGTTATCGAAGCGCTCTTTTTGGCAAAAACGCCAGAAACAATCAAGCCTTCCTTAACCATTGGGACAGTAACGGTTCCGTTTTCGCCAACAGAGACGGCTTGGCCATTCACATATAATGCGGATAATTGATAGTTTTCATTTGGAGTGACGGTAAGAGTGACCTCTTCTCCGGTAGCGGCTTCCATCTTATCTGCTGTGACTGTTCCGCCTTCGTTTTGGTTGATGGTTACAGCATGTTTTATGGCTTTGAAGGTTGCATCGACAGTTAAACCTTCTTTAACCATGGTTGCTTCAAATGTGTTATTCGTTACTTCTTTTGCTTCATTGTTAATTTTGAAAGTATCTAATTCAAAGTCATCATTCGGCGTAATGGTGAATGTGACTTTATCTCCAACGATAGCGGTTTCTTTATCAGCGGTAACGGTTCCGTTTTCTGATGGATGAATCGTGACATCATGGGTGTTGACTTCAACAGCAATCGTGACCGTTAAGCCATTTTCCACCATTTGGGCTGTGGCTTTATTATCAGTGATGGCGACATCAACCCCATTCACCTTGAAGGAAGAGACATGATAATCCTCATCAACGGTAATCGTGAAAGTAATGGTTTGGCCCACTTCGGCTTCCATTTTGTCAGCGCTGACGGTAGCGTGTTCCACTTGGGTGATGCTAACCGAATAGGTCTTTACCGGTTCTTCGGAAGAGACGCTCTTTTCCGATGAGGCGACCTGACTGGCTTGACTATGATCTTCAGAGGATGGTGACTCACTTGGATTGCATCCGCTAAGAGCGAGAAGGGCCGCAGGTAAAAGAACGAATAGTTTCTTTTTGTTCGTTTTGTTTCTCCTATAAGCGAAAAGAAAGGAAAGCAAGATCCTCGCACATGGATAAATCTATGTCCCTTTCTTTTGAACATGCCCTAATTTTAATGGAGAACGTTCCATAAATCTAGAGTGAGAGAAGCGTTAGGATTTTCTGAACAAAAAAGATATGGAAAAAAAGCAATCATCAAAAAAGGAGGTAAACATCCTCTAAAAATAAGAATGAAGTGACTCATTCGTGCAAAATGGGCCTTTCCTAAGATATTAAATACTTTTTTAGCTTGAAAGCACCCCTAGCGCTTGATAAACGAAGGATGCAGGATGAGAGTGTTTTGGCGATGATAAAAAATCGGTTATTTCAAAAAGGCAGCGCGAGACAAATGAAAGAATACGATAGAAGGATTGCAATTGGATTTTGGAAAAGGACGATTTTTTAGACGGGTCAGAAAGGAAATTTTCATTTCGCCAAAGTTCTTAAGGTTTAAAAAACATCCCTTGCTGGGATGCTTTAAATATCCACTTTTTGGAAATTCTTCCCTGCTAGATAACTTGCCAGGAAAGTGAAAGCAGCGAAGAAAAGGAATCCCCCAAAAAGAATGGCCAACTGGGTCAAAAGATTAGGAAGCGCGTAGGAATTGATGAATTCCGATAAACCAGGGACGACCATAAATGGGATCATGATGATGCCGATAAGGAACATGGCGATAAGATCGGAGATAAGGAAAGGGAGGGAAACTTTTGCCTCCGGTTTTTTATAATACCAAGGAAGGCAAATAAGATTAAAGACGCCAAAGACAAAGAAAACAAAGCCGTAAAGGGCGAAATTGAAGCCAAGCTCGGGGTAGAGTTGATCGGCTGGCATGAATTTTGTCAAAAAAAGCTTGAGGAAGCCAAAAGGAACGGAAATAAGAATCGTTAACATCTCCAGATAAGAGAGAATAAGGACTTTCCCTTTAACGATATCTTTCTTCGCCAATGGAAGAATGGATGTGTAAAGCAAGTCCCTGTTGGCATTAGAAAGAATGAAGACAACCGCAAAACCGGCAAGAGGGTAAAAGAAAGAGACCAAACTAGGCCAAGTAGGTATGACAATGGTAAAAGAAAGAAAGGCAAACACCCACGTTTGAAGGGAAACGCAGAGCTTTTTTTCTTTATAGAGGAGATTCTTCATTTTCGTCATTCCTTTCTTTCGCGATCATGATTTCTTCCAAAGACGGGATGCGTTTTTCTTCATTTGCGAAGAAAGCTTCGTCTTTTTTTTGGATGATTCCTTCAAAGAAAGAGTCTTTCTTGCGAACATGCTCTAAGCGAGAAATTTTCTCTGGGGTGAGTTCGTTTTCCCTTCCTTTGACGAAGAGGTAATCTTCTTTAAAAGAGGAAACGCTTTTGGAGGAAAGGATTTTCCCCTTTTGGATATAGGTGATGGTATCGGCGCATTTCTCCAAATCAGAGATGACATGGGTGCTAAAGAGAATGGCGATGTTCTTCTTTTTGGCGATGTCCCTGAAACAATCCAATAGCTCATCCCTCGAAACAGGATCGAGGCCGCTGGTCGGCTCATCTAAAAGAAGGAGCTTTGCGTTATGGGATAAGGCAAGAGCCAAACCATATTTGACCTTCATGCCATTGGAGAGCTCTTTCATTTTCTTTTTTTCGTCGATTTCGAAGAACTTCAGCCATTTCTCATACAAATTTTGATCCCAAGAGCGATAAAAACGAGAGCTCACGTCCGTAAGATCTTTGACTTTGACGTTGGGATAGAAATCAATCCCGCCAAAAAGAAGGCCGATTTCGTTTTTCATTTCTTTTTCGTTATCTTGGATGGGCTTCCCTTGAAAAAGAATCTTCCCTCCATCGATGTCAATAAGGCCGGAAATGGCTTTGATGGTTGTTGTTTTCCCAGCTCCGTTTCTCCCGATGAAACCCATGATTTCCCCCTCATGAAGAGAGAAGGAAATGCCATCTAGTGAGAAAGAGGGATAATGTTTGCTTGCGTTCTCTAGTTCTAGGATGCATTCATTCATTGGAAAGGACTCCTTCATTTGCTAAAGAGACATCATAAGCGCGTTTTGGGCCGAGTCCCTTTTCATGTCAAAAACGTTATGTATTAAGAAAGGCATGAGGCTTTGGCCTTTTGAGGCTAAGATAGACGTGAGAATTTCTTTTGTTGTGTTGTTTTTCATATTTCTCTAGGTAGCAAAACAAAGATAAAAGAAAAGGAAAAGGCTAACAAGTAAAATGATTGTCAAAGATAAATGCCCAGGATCCATTTGAGAGCTTTTTGAATCCTGAAGAGGCAAGCCACCCCCAAAGATGGGTTAGGAAGGATTCGGATTGTTTCAAAACGGATATTTTTGAAAGAATACGGCTTCAAACCGTTTCAGATCCTTATAGATATCTAATTCCTTGATAATCTTGCGTTGATTTTAAGAAAGCGTTCCAATGGATGGGGACGTTATCTTTTTAGGTAACAATTAGTTAAGAGCAAAAGCTTTGTTTTTATTTGCTTTATAGGCGCCGGCAAACAAGAAGCACAAAGACATGGCGTAAGAAATTGTCTCAAAAAGCTTGCTGATAGAAAAAGTTCCGCCATTGGTTAGATCCATAATCACGACAACGGTGTAAGAAAGAGCGACAAAACAAGCGTATATCACACTAGAATAAGCAAAAGTAAGACCGAGAACCTTGTTATGGACGAATAAGAAGGTAAAACCGCAGGCGATCATCAAAACATAGAACATTTTAGCCAATCCAGAGATCACAGAAGAGGCTGCGTCACTCCCAAAATTCATGGAATAGGAGCCGACAATGATGAGAACCAATAATGCGGGAGCTATGGCTTTGATGGTTCCTTCGCAGCCTTTCCCTCCAAACAGGAAATAAAAATAGAAGCCAATCAAAAGAAAGAGAATGAATAGCTCCACGACGAATTTCATCAAGGAAGCGATGTCATTCCCCAAAGATGGCATGCCTTCGCTCAAAAGATAATAGACCACAAGAAGAATCCCAGCGATCAAAAAGAAGATATGCGCCAAAGGAATTTTGTTTGTTTTTGCCTTATTGCTCATGATTTTTCCTCCAAAAAGCAACAAGAATTATAGAAGAAACCACGATAAAAAAGAATGGCGAAAAGCGCCTTTTTGAAATTTGAATAAGAGAAAATTAAGGAAGGCTAAGAACATCATTCAATACACGTTGCATGAAAAGGGGCTGAAATAAACCGCATAAAAAGGCAAAAACGCCATTACGCTAGATCGAAAGCCGACATAGAGTAAGAAAAACAAGCGGCAATACGGTAGCAAAGATCTTATTGCACGATTGTTTTGATACAAAAGTTTGTTCAAAGCTCGCCATTGGAGTTTTGTTTCTTCCTAGCGTATTTAGCAAAGCACTTCATAAAAGCGTAGTAACAAAAGCATATATACATAAAAAACAAAGGAATGAAAACGAAAAAGAAAAACACTGGGTTCAGCTTAACGGAAAAGGAAGTATCCGGATAAGAGGTAAAACGGGTTGTAAAAACAGCGACAATTGAAAAAGCAATCGAAAGAAGGATCCAAGGCAAAGGCACGAAATAAAGAAATTTCTTGCTTTTGAACACTCCGTATTTCAGATCCAGTTTCACAAACCTAAAAGAAAAATAAAACAGCCAAAAATACATGAACACATCCCAGCAAAACATCGCTATCGCAAACGAATTTTCAAAATTATAGCCAACAAATGTAGGGAAAAACGCACTGCAAATGCAAAATATACCCATAGAAAAGGAATACACCCAATATTTTCTTTGAATGTTTATATCTCCGATTTCCTTAATTTTGTCTTCATTAACAATACCTTCGTAAAAGGAACTTTTTTCGTTTTTCTTGAATCCCATGTAAAAATGCTAAAACGTTTCCCATTAAAAAGAAATCCTTTAGTCAAAGGCATCATAGCCGATAGAGAAAGAAAGCTTTCTCCCAGCCAAGCAAAGCCTTCACCGAGTGACATGGATTCAAGAATCATGGCAATATATGCGAAACCCATTCCCTTAAAATCGGCAAGAATAATTCCTTTTTCATTGCCGAAAAACCTATCATCCTCATCCCAATGAAAACTAGACCCTATCGTTCTAAACATGAATGTCAGATTTTAGACGGAACGATTGCAATCGATACGCATCGTCCGATAAAAGACGTTGGCAATCTCTTGGGTTTATTCGATTTTTCCTTTTATCCTTATTCTTTTCGCGAGCGATTTCCCTTGCTTAAAAAGAAACAAAACGAGCAAAAGCGAAACCGCTACAATGACAATCGTCGCGCCAGGCTTCAAATCTAAATAATAAGCGAGAATGAGGCCTACAATCATCGAAGAGACGGAAAAGAACACGCTCAATATCATTGTCCACTTATACCCTTTCTTCAATTGAAGAGCGATAGCGGTAGGAAGGACAAGCAATGACGAAACAACCAAAGAGCCGACAACTTTGCTCCCTATGGCGATCGTTATGCTAAGAAAAAGATCCATGGCAAACGATAATAGATTAACTTTGACACCATCGATTTTAGCTTCGCTTTCGTTATAAAGAAGAGAAAAAATCGGTGTGTAAAAGACAATCACAAAAGCAAGGACTAATAAAACAAGCACTATGCTAACGATCAATTCGGTATCTGTGATAGTCAATATCGATCCAAAAAGATAGGCGTCGAAATTATTCGCTTTCGTAAAGCTCGACAATATCCCCGCTAAACCAATCGAACAACTTAAAACGACAGCGACGCCAATTTCCGAGAATTTGCTGAATTTCTTCCGCAAGAAATCGATGATCAAAAACGCGATCACGCAAGCAATCACGCTCATTAGCAATGGCGAGAAGCCAGCAGCCAGCCCAATTGCGACGCCCGCCAAAGAAGAGTGGGCTAAGGCATCTCCAGAAGAGGAGAGTCTCCTATATACGGCGAAACTCCCGACCAGTGGCAAAGAAACGCCTAATAAAAAGCAAACCGCGAAGGCGACTTGCATGAATTTATAAGTCAACATGGCGATGTCCTCTTTTTAGTTCTTCCTCGTATGGCAAAACGCGGCCATCTTCAATGAAGAAAATTGCGTCAGCTTCTTTTAGATCCTCGGGATGGTGAGATACAAACAAAATGCCTTTGCCATCTTTATGTAACTTATTGATAAGCGAAACGAGGCTTTCATGCGTTTTCTCGTCCATTCCCGCATCAGGCTCGTCTAATACAAGGAAATCAGGATTCTTAATCAAAGCTTTGGCGATTTTCACTCTTTGGAGTTGCCCACCAGAGAGCTCGTCTATGAGTCTTTTTCTAAGAGGGTAGAGATCGAACTCCATCAAAATCTCTCTCACTTTTTCTTTTCTTTCTTTTGTTTTTAAGAAAGAAAATCTATTGACGAGCCCCAAAGAAACCACTTCTTCAACGGTTGCAGGGAAAGATCCGTCCGAAACAGAAGTCGTTTGGGCAACATAACTTATCTTCGTTTCATCCCTTTCTATTTTTCCTTCTGTTGGTTTGAGTAAGCCTATGACAAGTTTGAGAAAAGTGGATTTTCCTCCGCCATTAGGCCCGAGAATTCCAATGAATTTGTCACTCGGAATTTCTAAAGAGACGTCTTTCAACGCTAAATAATCCGCATAAGAGAAAGAGACTTTTTCGAAACGGATCATTTTTGCTCATTCCCCGCTTTAAGGATTCTCTTGAGATTCTCTTCCATTAAAGAGACGTAATCGACTTTGCCATCGTCCTCCTCTTCAATGCTTTCAAGAGTATAAAGGGTTTCGGTTTTGACGTTCGCCTCTTCTGCGATTTTCTGAGCGATATCAGGACTCACCGCATCTTCGTAAAAAATAGTTGAAACATTGTATTTTTTCGTATCAGAGATGAGTTCTTCCATCTTTTTGGCGCTTGGAGCGGCATCAGGCTCAAGCCCCGCAATATAGATTTGCTCAAGTCCGTAGTCGTTAGCAAGATAGCCAAAGGCAGCGTGGGAAACGACTAAATATTTATTCTTGATATTCTTGAGCTCTTCGGTGAATTTGCTGTCTAATTCCTCGAAGCGTTTCAGCTCTTCTGCGTAATTGGCCTCATAATAGGCTTTGTTTTCTGCGTCTAGAGAAACAAACACTTCCTTTATGTTCCTTAGTTCTTTAATGGCATTCTTGACTGAAAGCCAAACATGAGGGTCGGTAACGCCATTGATTTCTTGGGTCTTAATCCCCTCAGTCACAACGTGAGATTTCTCTTTTAGATCCTCTGGTAGCGAATCGCTCCACTTATCCAATCCAAGACCGTTCAGCAAGATGGCCGGACAATCATTCATACCAGCGATTTCTTTTGCGGTTGGCTCATAATCATGCGGTTCTTGCCCATAGGGGGTGAGGCTATGAACCTCATATTTATCCCCTGCGATTTTTTGGGCCATATCATATATCGGGAAAAAAGTCGCATAGACAGTTCTTGAATTGCCTTTATCTTCACCGCAAGAAGAAAGAGCGAGAGGCAAGAATGACATCAGCCAAACAATTTTCTTATAAGCAAGCATTTTAAATCCTCCTTTAATGCAAATGGTTTGCGTTTGCATTACGCTTAAGACTATAAGTTCAATTCATTGATTTGTAAAGACATATGATAGAAAATATACCCATGTTGGAAGAAATGTTCCGTAGCCATGGGCTCAAAGTGACAACTAATAGACTTACAATCTATAGAGCACTCGAAAAGAGAGACTACCCTTGCACGGTCGAAGAGCTTTTCAGGGACATCAAAGATGACGATATAAATCTTTCCACGATTTATAGAGCCCTGAACTCTTTCGAAAAAGCGGGTTTAGCAAAACGTGAAGTAAACAATAACAAAGAAAACGTATTCTCCATAGAAAAGCACGAGGATAAACACGTCCTCGTCTGCGTGAAATGCCATAAAAGAGTTCCTCTCGAAGGATGCCCCTATCGCAAAGTGAACGAAAGCATTCAAAAACAAACGGGTTTTTTGGTGGACGATCAGAATACGGAAATATACGGACTCTGCCCTGATTGCCAAAAAAAGAAAATTTAAGAGCGGTATGTCGACAAAACGTTAAAAGCCAAGCCTAAATTCAAGAAATTAGAGGCTGTCTCTTTAAAATGAGTTCTCTGCCCTATCCTATCAAAGAATAATTTATTGAGAAGGTGCGTATAAACGTATTCATTCGCATTTATTCATGCGATATCGTCGATGCGGATTTTATCTTTATTTTGTCGCAGCTATAAGAAATTCCAAAGATAAAGAAAATTCGCCCTTATTCGCTAATATAAGAAACGGGGAAATCGACATCTTCTGTCGTAGGCAAAGCGATGAACAAGAAAAGCTTCTTCCGGGATTCATGAAACGAATCGATATAAACGACGAAAATGAATAGGAATTATTGCATTGTTACTTCACATAAGGCTATTCCGCTCTGCTGAAACCTTATATAGATAAGCTTTATTTTGCCTCAGACTTATTTCAGTCGTCTTTGTGTCATCTAAAGAATATTCTTTTTCTTTGTATCTTTTGTTAGAAAGGAAGGCCAAGAAAAAGGAAAGATATCCGGTTAGGACGATAAGGATAACCGGATATGCGCTTCTAGTGAAAACAAGTGACACAGCTAGCAAAACGGAAGAGAAAATGAATTCATTCAGCTGAAAGCGCAAAGCCTTTAATATCGTGATCTTCTCGCTTGATTTAGGGGTAACGATGAATTTGGCTTTTTTGCCAAGCATTCCTAGAAGAGCGCTGATAAGCGATGTCGTTAGCATAGAGCCATAAAGTATTACGACCAAAACGAAATACGAGACGAATCTAAGCGGATTGATTCTAAACATCCACGTTATGAAATCATTTAGCATCGGCGAGAAAAAGAAAACGATGGTTGGGACAATCATCCAAATCTGATAAATAGAAGAAAGGTCTACGCCAAGCAAGGGCAATGCAATCAAATTAAGGAAAATATAGAAAGCGAAAATAGCCGTCAAAGGAAGATTGTAGGTAAACAAGACGATGTCCCACTTCTCGAACCAACTCATCTTGGATTTAACGATTTTGCCGGTATATTTCTTGATAAATTCCAAGTTTCCTTGTGTCCATTTAGAATGTCTTTTCTTGAAGGCGAAATAATCTACTGGATATTCTTCCATGCAAATGATCTCCGGAGCAAAGGCAACCAAATATCCATGGTTTCTTGCTTCGATGCTTAAGCATAGATCTTCTGCAACCAAAGGCGGGAATCCGCCTGCTTTTTCGTAGCACTCCCTCTTAATCATTGCCCCATGCCCAAGCATTGTGGAAAAGCCATACCTGTGTTTCATGCCTTGGTAAGTAGGCCAATGTGAATTCACTCCGATATGGAAAAGCCTCATAAAAAGGTTGCTATTCCTTGTCGAAACGTGATTGGCTTGAACTATTCCTACGTTGTTATAGTAATAAAAATATTTTAAAGCAGATTTGATAAAATCATTGGGGATGATTTCATCCGAATCCAAAATTACCGCGTAATCATATTTTCCTTTTACATCATCCCTTAATAAATAATGATTGATATTACCTGCTTTGAAGCCAACTCGATTTTGCCTTCGGACTACTTCGATTTCGTGTTCCTTCGCAAAAGAATCAACTTGTCGGATGTATTCTTCTTTTGAGGAATCATCGAGTATAACGACTTTGTAGTTCTTATAATCTTGATTCATGCATTTGAGCAAAGAGGAACCCTCGAAATCATTGCACGTGCAGTATAAAAACAAAACCCTGTCATTCGCCATGGAAACATCCGTGTCAATTACGTTTTTGTATTTCTTTGATAATTTGCTTTTTGCACAATAATACCAGATAACATAGATAAAATCTTTAACGCCGTTCAGCCAAAAATAAGTAATAAAAACAGCGTTCAAAACGATTAAGATCTGTGAAAATATGATTCTTGCATTCGAAAGTGTGATCCCTTGTTTGAAAGATAAATTCATCAAACCAGTAATGAAACAATACCATAAAAAAGCAGCTAAAATTGCCCACGTTAAAAACATAAAAATGTACAAAGCAGGATTTTTGTTCAATTTTTTCATTTTGACCCCCGAGAAAAATACTTGAAAATTTTACCCCCCCCCGCAAAAGTCAAGGGGTTCCAATAAGCTCATCGAAACCCGACCTTTACCGCCAAGACGTTAAAATTAGCCTAATTTGCCGTTTTTTCTTCTAGAAACTTTGACTGTTTATCCAGTAATGTCCTTTGTTAAGTTCAAGATAAAAAGAAGCTTCAAACGCATCGATGCACTTTTGTTGCGTTTCGAAATATCCCTGCCGTATTAATTTTTTAAGAACTATGTGATTTAATAGAAAATAAATTTAGAGAGACACGGGTATAGATATAGATGAAGAAACGAAGCGCATTTATGATGGTATCCACCATTTTGACAATGGCAATGGCATTTTCCGGTTGTTCCCAAGAAAGAAATGCGGTTGGTGACACAACTTACGAATCAACAGAAAACACATCCGCCAAGGGAGATTCAAGCGTCCCAATACCAAATGTCGATCAGCCAGACGCATTGGATCTTCCCGGAGCCATGGATGCTAATTGGACGGCCGTGCCGATGACGACGAAATTTCAGCATGATAACGGAATCCAAGGTGGCGAGGGCGGTCAATGGATGCTCTACATCACATACTCCTACACGGATGGCAATATCGCTTATGCGGGCTCGGACGTCGCTGGTATGTACCGTTCAAAGGATAGCGGAGTGACATGGGAGCCGTGCACGGTCGGCATCCGCTCAAGTGGCGCCACAGGCATTGAAGTTGACCCGACAAACGCTAATAGAGTGCTTCTAGTCGGCTGTAACTCGGGGTCTTTTGACGAGAACGGACTTTATCTTTCAACTGACGGAGGAGATAGTTTTCACCGTACGCTTCCGATGAAAATTGTCGGATACCGTGACTTTAGGCCCCAGATTGCCTGGGATATGTCTAGTTACGAGGAATCCTTTGGCGGATGCAAGACCGTATACTGGTCACGCGAGACGAAGATCTATCATAATGGCGGATTCGCTGAGACCGCGCTTTATCGTTCAAATGATGGCGGGGAAAATTGGGAATTGGTAACGAGGGATGAAAAACTTGCCGGCGCAATGATATTCTGCGATCCGAAAAGCGGCGATTTGTATGCAGGAAATGAGAATGGCACATTCGTCTCGAAAGATGGCGGAAAAAGCTTTGAACTTATTCTCGAGGGAGAATGTCTGTCACTCGATGTCGTCTATAGCAATCCCGGATACGTCTACGTTACGAAGCAGGACGCGTTCTATGTCTCAAATGACGCAGGAAAGAGTTTTAGCAAGGTTAGCGAGAGTGGCTACCCCTCCTCTGGAAACCCCTCACACCTCCGTGTCAGCCCGGCGGATCACAATTACATGTTATTACAGGATGATATGCTGAGTCGTAGCGGTGAGTACATTAATGAAACCTATTTTTCGCATGACGGCGGGAAGACTTGGAAAAAGAGCGGGCGGCACGACGAGATATCCTTCATACCCTACAACGCACGTCAAAACAGCCTCGCTTGGCATCCGACGGATAGAAATATATGTCTCTCCTTCGGTGGCGACTACATATTGCGTTCGATGGATGGCGGAGAGAATTTTAACTGGTCAAATAGCGGTTTCAATGGCGGAAGCTTTACCCGATTATCCATAAACGTGAATAATCCGGATCTGATGGCGCTTGCGAATCAAGACTACAGCGGCTCCTTCTCTACCGATGGTGGCAAGACTTGGAAATACGCACAATTCTATGAGGCATGGGGCGGATGGTCCTATGGCGCATATGTAGTCGACGAGCAAACGATAATTTTCGTCTGCCGCGATTACTCAGGCAAATATGGAAGCGGGAAGGGCGTCGATTTGATCATACGCTCAACAAACGGTGGCAATACATGGGAGTCCACCGGCGTCGTAGTTGAAGGAAATCCCAACATCCTAGGCGTCCTCGGGGATGATAACGTGCTCTTAGTCGATGGCTGGCGTTCCAATGACAAGGGCGCAACATGGACGAAATCGAATGAGAAAGATGGTTTCGAGACCGTTTTGACATATGCTCTTGAGGGTAATGCGATATTCGGTCTACGCGGTTCATGTATCGTAAAATCAATTGACAAAGGACTGACTTGGCAGAAATATGCCGACATGGAAAAGAAGGTGCTTGACATGGCATATGATAACCAAAACGACACGCTCTGGGTGCTTGATGAGGATGGATGCCTTTTTCGCTTCATCGAGGGAAGAAGAGTGAATATAAAACTCCCGACCGGAAGAGAGATGAGAACGAAAACGATTGCCTGTGACCCCTTTGACGGAAATATTATCTATGTCGGGAATGCGCGGGACATAGCCAAAAGCGAAGCGAGTGTCATTCGTTCGCTAGACGGAGGCACTACATGGGAGAACATGACAAAGACGGCGACCAACGGAGTGCCTGGAATGGATGGCGGCGTCGAAGCGAGCTTCATTCGCACCCATCCGAAGACCGGCGATCTATATGTCGTCGGCGGATGTCGTGGAATGTGGAAGACAAGAAGACCAACAACCAGATGGGGTCTCGCTAAATGCTCCTTGCTTCATAACATTCTTCAATGAGGAAAGACGTCCTCCCAAGTAGCAAAAACCGTAAAAGCGTTTACGAAGCGTTGACTACTGCAATAGCTAACTTACATATTTTTCAAACACTATTACATGATTCTAATTCTTAAAAAATAACTATTTATCGCCATAAACAAAAAGTTTGACATCCTAAGAAAGAGCATTAAACATTTAGAGCCTTAATGGTCTGCTTGGTGCATTTAGATACACATGTAAAACTCAACCAAAAAAATCTCGAATTAGCACGAGATCCATCTTTTATATCAGCTTTATTTTTTATCATAAAGTGAGGCTGTTATTACAAATCCCTATATATAGGAGGTCATGAGGATTCGTATGGTATGCTGTTGGCGGAGCGTTAGTAACATAAATCGAATTTTATAAATCAAATGCTCCCGTCAAAAGTTTTGCTAATCGAGCCGATTTCGTAATCGTATATGTTTGTTTCTTCGCCGTTTTTGCCATAAATACGATATGTGATTTCACCGTTTTCAATGACTGCGACACTTATTTTAGTGCTTTTATTTGAACGACAATATTCAATCATATCCGACGGCGACATATTTTTAAGCTTGCCGAAATCGCTTTCTTTTTTATTTCGGCTCATCCGGATTTTCCGCCATTGCGTTCTTTATAGAGATCAGAATATGCATTACGGAAAAAATAGCGGCAAACACAAACAAAGGAATGCTTGCGATAAGTATACCTGAAACGATAAAAACCAATGACGGTATGATAGAAAGCAACAAAGCTTTTACAATCCCGCTTTTATTCCACAGCACGATCCAGGATGCGCAATAACCCAAAAGCAAAACTGCATTGACGGTTATGTAAAGCATTTCCCCAAAAGAAAGCCAAAAGCCGATATATGTGTACGGAATGTTGAATATCATAAAGACAAAACAGCCATATCTGCCGATTTGTTCAAAAACAATAGCCGCCCTGTTATCGTAAACGGCCACTTGATTTTTGTGCTTTGCCGCATAAATGATATTAGGAATCATAATAACCGCCATTATGGCAAGCCCGTAGTAATTAAACCAATCCATAACAAAATTACACCAAAAACATCGATTAACGGCAAGAGTGAACTGAAAAGTAGCTATTTTACTTACTTTTTTCTAGCACCATTACACGGCATCAATTATTAAAAAGCTCGTATTTATCGCTATAAATAAAAAAGTTTGAAACCCTATTAAAGAGTATCAAACATTTATAACCTTAATGGTGACCTGTACGGGATTCGAACCCATGAATGTATCCTTGAAAGGGATATGAGTTAAGCCTCTTCTCCAACAGGCCATAAAATGGCGCTCACTATAGGGCTCGAACCTACAACAAATCGGTTAACAGCCGATTGCTCTGCCATTGAGCTAAGTGAGCGCATCATTACACGCGAGTTACCGCGCACGAAATATATTACTAATTACCCCTATTCTTTGCAAGAAATATTTTCTTTTTTGTTCTCATACTGAAAAACTTAGATTTTTCCTATAGAAATCTCCATTTGTGTTTATTTTTAAATAGGTTTCAAGCTCCTCCACTCATTCAAAATTTGAAGGCTGAATCTATGGAGTTCATGTATAGAAAAAAGCACTCCCAAAAGGAGTGCTTTTCAGATGCGATATGCTTATTTGCTTTCAAGCTTTTTGCCGATAAGATTGAATAAATCACCGACAGTCTTGAATGATGCTAGCTCTTCTGTCGTGAATTGGAAACCATATTTATCTTCCAAATCCAAACACATCTCAACGACATCAAGACTATCCAAGCCAAGATCTTTCATTGGCTTGTTATCATCAATGGAATCGAGATGAAGTTTCTCGCAGAATTGCTTTCTAATTTCGTTCAATTGGTTTGCGCTCATCCTTAATGACCTCTTAACTTTTACTATTATAAAGTCTTTTTTGAATGAGGCAAAGCAAAGCTAATTCTCATTTTAGATTTCAAACATATTCGCGCTGGCTTTGACGTTGCTAATCGAGTTCGAATCGGTGATGGTGATTTCTCTACCCACTTCTTGTGCGCTCTTTTGGAATGTCGGGATCAAGACGGCAGCAATCGTTCCGAATGCAGCCAAAGTAATGATCATGGCCAATAATTGTCCTTTTAATTCGCTCACGGCGTTCCCTCCTTTCTTTTCAACCTTTATATCCGAGAACTACGGATCGATTGATACAGATTTGTTTTGTCTCATTGGAAAAGGCCAGAGCCTTGTATTCTTTCCAAACTCGGAAAAGAAATGTATCCCCTTCCCCGGGCATATAGCTTTCCTTATTCAGGGAGACAATGTAGGCGTTATCATTTGAGACAAGTTTGATCACGTCTTCGTTTATGCTCCAATTTCTGCTAATTAGTTTGCCCGCGGAAATCGCCAAAGTATCCAATTGGGCATAAACCATCTGCATATGGCAAAGGTCTCCGGCATAAGCGAACATCGATAAGACAAAGGCCAAAGACAAAAGGAAACTGATATTAGATGACATTCGCGTATTCCTCCATCAAAATAACGACAGAAACGGCTATGACGCCCATCGATAAGGCGGAAGCAAACAAGGGCAGAAAATTGAAATTGCCAAAATGGTTTTTCTCGTTTTCCAAGGTTTGCTGGCGTTTTGAAACCGAAAGGGAATGGAAGAGAGTGTCAAATTGGGCGAGATACTCCTCTCCTCCTCCTTCAATGGACATTTTGTAAACGGAAACCAACACTTGACGAATTTCTAAGTTGGTGAAATTTTCGGCAAATTTCATATAAGGAGCCACGCTTTTGTCTTGGTCGATATCGTCTAATAAAGCGCGCATCTTTTCCGATAAACCTTTGCTGGCATAGCGAAGGCAATCCTCCAAAGCGTTATAAACGGGTCTTCCGTTTTTTACGAAGATTTCAAAATAGGCGAAAATATGAACGAATTCGTTTTCTAGTTCTTTCCTTTTCTTATCGAGTATTCGCTTTGGCTTTCCTAAGAAATAATAGCTCGCTCCTAAAAGAAGAGCCCCCATTGCTAACAAACATGCAATTTGCTTTGTTTTCAAATAAAGAAGAATCCCCAAAGTGAGAAGAGACAAATCAACGATCCCCAAAACCATAAGCTCTATTTTCGGATTTAGTTTTGCTTCCTTATAAAACTCAATGATTCTGCTTTTTCTTTTTGAAACCATGGAATTGAACCCCCTTAAACTGAATTTTTTCTTTTGTAATGCCTATGGCGAAAAGAAGAAAAGATACATAGGCAATCAAGAAATAAGCCATAACAAGTAAGATAAAGCCGATATGATTGGCGAGCATCTGATAAAAGGATGAAAGCCCAAAGCGAAGAATTCCCATCACCAATAGGCTCATAAGCCAGAGAGAAGAGAATTGAGCAAGAGAAGTAACCACGTTTTTTGAATGGGAGATTCGATCTTCTTCTATCGCTGTGCTTTCTTTAAGAAGTGGGGAAGCTATATCAAGAATTTCCCCTCCTTCTTCTTCATAAAGTCGAATGGTAGAAAGAAAAACGCGATAGATATCGGTCTGGAAATATTTGGATAGATATTCCAATCTTTCGTCAAAGGACTTATCCGAAACGCTTTCAAGGATTGCTTTTTCTTCTCCGGAAAGACCATAAGCAGCATTCCGAAAAGCTAGGTCCATGGATTTTGAAGCGCTTAGCGAGATGACGAAAGAATGGATAAAACGGTATGTTTCCTCTCCTTTTCTCATTTTCGTTTGATATCTGGAGACAAGAGGTTCGATGAATAAAAGGAATAAGAGAACTCCAACCGTCAAAACCAAAAGGGCATAGATGATTCGCGAGGTGAGCAAATAACAAACTGCGGCCAGCAAAAGGCATATTCCAATATAAAAAGGGATTCTATTCTTCATATGTTCTCCTTTCATAAAGAGAGATAAGTTTCTTTTCTTTTTCATCTAGATAGGAAATTGACTTTAAATAACGATGGATAGTCCCTTCTTTGGAAGTCTCTTTAGCAAGATAGACGTAATAATGAAGATGATGGGCGATATCATCCATCAGTTCCTCTTTCCTTAAATTTGGGTTGCCAATCATTGCCAATCGAGCCAGGCGATCGGGCATCCCCTCTACATCTTTGGCGTGAATCGTCGTTAAAATGGGGTGCCCTGACATAGCGCTCGTTAAGGCATCCAGCATTTCTTCCCCCCTCGCTTCAGAGACAACGATATAGTCTGGATTGTTTCTTAAGGCATTCCGAATCAAGGAAGAAAAGGAAGCTATTTTAGGCGCTTGCTCATTCACCAACCACGTCGTTAGATCCAATTTCGGTATTTCCAACATGTCCAATTCTTCAATGTTGTCGATAACGATGACACGGGTTCCTTTTTTCATATGGTAAAGGCAATATTTCTCAAATTCCGTCTTGCCAGAGCTTGTCAATCCTCCGATGATGATGGATTCTTCTTTATCGAGCAGCTCTTGAATGATGGCTTTGCTTTTTTCATCCAAGAAAGTGGAATTCTCCTCAATTTGGCAGCCTTTCCTTTCAATGCGAAGGGAAAAAGTATAGGCTTTTTCGTTCGCGATTCTTGCCAACGAGTTATTAACGGCATTCAGCCGATATGTCCCGAAACTGACATCAAGGATAGGATTTAAATAGGAGAATTGCCGTTCTGTCGCATTGGCAATCTGACGAAGGAAAGAACCCGCTTCTTCGTTTTTCAAAGAGATATCGCTTTCTTCTCTGCCTTTGGAATTTGTGACGAAATAAAGTTTTGAACCGTTATAGGAAACATCAGTAAGCCCCTCTTTTTCTAAAAGAGGCGCAAGAAAGGAATTTTCAAGATATGTCACAGGATTCGTCGCCATTTCATTTTTTCTCCTTTATGATGAAGCTTTTGCTATTTTCGTAATGATAGATTCCTTGAAAGGTAGCCTCAAAATAGAGAGTGGCTCTCTTAAAATAGCTCGTTTCCTTATTATCTATGATGTAAGGATCGGAAAATTCTTGGGAAAGAGTGTAAGTTCCATTTATGAAATAAGGGTCTAAATTTGTTTTAAAATAATTTTTCGTAACATTTTTCCAAGCCGTTAGATAGAAATAAGGCCCATATGGCACTTCATCCCCTCCTCTTGCCAGAACCGCCTGTTGGGCGATAGAAAAATCAAATCCTTCAAAAACACGTTTGATTTTCCCTAATGTTGAGGAGTAGGAAAACATCTGTAGGCTGAAGCTAAAAACCAAGGAGATGAGGAGATAATTCATCATAATTCTTCCTCCACGTAATAGCTGGAGTTTTTATGCGAACCGAAATGATTTTTGGATTTTCTATATGAAAATTTCCCCGTGATATCGACCAAACCAAGGGCTCCGACGTTCAATAGTTCCATTTGAAAAAGAAATTTGAATTCGCTCCTATCGGGGATAGAAGGTATGGGGAAGCCGCTTCTGATTTGTTGATATCCTCTGCCGCCATTTGGAACGGTATCCCTGTTATAGACTCTTCTGCCATCTAAGGAAACCCAATAGATATCCTTCGTGTCAAAGGTTACATATTCCCCATCAAAAAATTGACGCAATGGAATCTTATAGCCTTTTTTCCCATCATATCCGATAGATGGTTCTCCTAGGTTATATCGCTCGTATCCATCATAAATGAAAAGATTCATGTCTTCGTTTTTTATAAGAAGGCTTCTTCTTTCTGGAGTGCCAAACTGACGAAGCTCCATTTTTAAAGGAATTGGGAAGCTCAAGGCGTTCATCTCACCGCGATCTTCATCTTGAAAATCTCTCCAATCAAGGAACTTCCCATCCGCAATCGCATCCGTTTTGATTTGCCAATCTTTTCCGCCGAATATTACTTTGCGGTGGGCCTCCTCCAGATTGTAGTCGTAATTCATCAAGCGATAGGAAGAGGTTGAATATTTAGATATATCAAGATGGTATCTTTTTCCCGTGTTATAAGTGCTAGGCAGATAAACATAGGCAAACTCCCCTTTATTGCCGTCTGAATGTTCATCAACATAGACGCCTAAAGCAAAGCTCGCCTGAAAAATATTGTAACGATAATCTATTTTTATGCCATGATCCTCTAAAGCGGATTTCAAAGGAATATCGCATCTTAAAAAGGTGCCGATTCTTCCGGATACATAAGCAGAGCGATATACTTCATAATAGGAACAGCCATAGCTGCTGGATAGATGATACCAATTCGCAGTCGGACCATAAATATAGTAAAGACGGATTTGTATCTTCTTTGTCGTGGAACGGACAAAACGCGTCGTAAGAGACCAGCTATTCTCATCCCCTTTTGTCATAGTCGGCATCTGCCCTTTGAGAAAATAGCCGTATTTTTTTGTGATATTTGCCACATTGCTCTCCGTAATGAAAGTAAATTTCGTCTCTAAAGTGGAATGCACTTCTTCATCCATAACCGCTCCGGTTAAGAAGGGAAGCAAGGGCAAAACAAACCATATTTTCTTCGTTTTCATTTTTTTCTTTTCCTCCTCTCATCACCTTAAAGAAGACGGGATTTACAAAAAAAGGCCAAAAATATTTGCGAAAGCGCGAAACATTCGTAAAAAACAAAGATAACATCTATAATAGTTGGCGTATGATTTTGCTCATCGGCCCATCTGCTAGCGGAAAAACGGAAATTTCGAAATTATTGGGATTTCGCTACGGAATCTCTAAGGCCATTACCCATACGACGAGGGCACCTCGAAAAGGCGAAGTTTATGGCGTGGATTATTATTTCGTTCAAGAAGAGGATTTTCTTCAATTGATGAAAAAAGGAGCTTTCGTTGAGAATACCGTCTATAACGGAAATCATTATGGCTGCTCGAAAGCGGAGATTGCAGATGATAAAGTCGTTGTCGTCGATCCTAATGGTTTGAAATCTTTTTTGTCTTTGAAAGATCCTTCGGTTGTCACCTTCTTTTTGAACGCTTCAGAAGAGACAAGAAGAAAAAGGATGGAAGCAAGAAAAGATAAGCCAGAGGATATCGAAAAAAGACTTCTTAACGACAAAGAAGCCTTCTCTTCTGATAAAATCCAGGGTATTGATTATTTCATCGACACAGACAAAAGGTCGATGGAAAGCCTGGTCAAAGAAATTTATGAGGATTACGTCCTCAAATTAAAAGAAAGAGGAATACAAAACCCAAACATCATCCATTAAAGATGATTTTTATTTGCCTTTTTTGATGATGCGAACAAAGGCTTCCTTTACCGTATAGGGAGTCACCTCAGTGACTTTAACATAAATATTTCCGACACGGAAAGAATCGCCAACCACCGCAAATCTTCCCAAATGGTCGATAATCCAGCCACTCACCGTCGTATAATCGTCTGGCAAAAGCTTATCTGGGTCTAAACCCATTTCATTATAGAAATCATCGATATTCATCGTTCCGTTGACATAATAGGAATTTCTTCTTTCGGCTTTTCTTAAGTCGTTTGTCGGCGAATCTTTCTCATCCCACATCTCGCCGACGAGCTCTTCCAAAATGTCTTCGAGAGTGATGATTCCTTCCATTCCCCCATATTCATCGCGGACCACGGCGATATGATGTTTGTTTTTCTTCATTAAAGCCATCGCGGAAGAAATCATCATGGTTCTAGGGACATCGACAATCGGCAAAAGGAAATCTTTGTAATTGACTTTTTTGCCTTTCACAAGCTCGCGAAGAAGGGTTTTAATCGGAATATAGCCAAGAACATGATCGAAATTCCCTTCATAAACGATGACGCGGGAATGATGGAAGGCATCCGGTTTTTTCAAGAAAGCCTCGAAGGTTTCGTCAGTATCGTAACCAAAAACCTTAACACGGGGCGTCATGACCTCATAACAACTAGTTTCCTTAAAATCGATGGAACGATGGAGAAGCTCGCTGGCTTCTTCATCGATGATACCTTCCTCTTCAATCGTGTTGACCATGGCCTCAAGCTCTTCATCGCTGGCCAAAGGATTTTCCTTTCCGCTCTTTTTGATAAGAGGTTTAGCCAACCATGAAGCGAAATGGCTAGAAGGCCAAACAAAAGGGAAGAAAAGAACGGATATGACTTTCATAAACGGCAAGAAGGCCTTTGAGAGGAAAAAAGAATGGCTGGACGCGATGTGCTTTGGCGTAATCTCGCAGAATACTAAAAGGAAAACGAGCAAAGAGAAGGAAGAAATCGTGTTTGCCAGTTCTTCCCCGACATACCCCAGCAATAAATCCCTTCCTAAAAGCGAGCCCAAGGAAGAGATAAGGACATTGGCAAAATCATTGCCGAAAAGAATCACGGCGATGGTTTTATCATAGTGATTCGCTAAATCGAGAGCACGTCCCGCTTTCTTATCCCCTTTGGCGAATTTTGCTTCCAAACGTCTCCTATTCACGGAAGAATAAGTCATATCGGCGGCGCTAAAAAGGAAAGAGAGGACGGCCAGGAAGAAAATAGCAACGATGTAAACAATATCGATCGTTTTCATTTTTTCTTCCCCTTTCCCGTTTGCGAAGCGATCTCAGATTTTTCGGAAATGGTTCCAACAAGCTCTTCTAAGACATCTTCCATGGTGACCATGCCTAGAAGGACGTTGTTACGGTATACCAAAGCAATTTGCTTCCTTTGTTTTTGAAATCCATCGACAAGCTCATCAATGGTAACGTTCGGGGAGACGATGAAAGGTTTTTCCATGGAATCGTTCAAATCCGTCTTCACTGTTTTATCATCAAGGTAATCCGCAAGGAAATTCTTCACCAGAAGGATGCCGACGATCTTATTTGGGTTGTCATAATAGACAGGAATACGGGAATAAGAGGTCGAGCAAACGATTTCCACAAGTTTATCCAAGGAGAGGTTTTTTAGGTTGATGGTGAACATCTTCTCCCTGGGCGTAAAGATTTCTTTAACTTTTGTATCGCTAAAATCAAGGGAATTTTGAATGATTTCGCTCTCATTCTCCTCTAAAACGCCATGATTTTCGTTGAATTCAATGACGTTTTGAAATTCTTCTTCGGTCATTTCCGGTTCGGGAGAGGATTTGAAAATCTTCTTGAAAACAAAAGAAATCCCCCGGAAGAAAGCGGTAATGGGATATAAAAGAACGATCAAGACGGATAAAGGATAGGCCGCCCAAGCCGCGATTTTGTTAGGAATCTCCCTTCCGATAATCTTTGGCAAGGTCTCGCCGAATATATAAAGAATGATGGTGATGGCAAGAGAGCCAATCAAAGAAGCGACAGAATTATCCAACATCGTCAGAAGATTATCGACAAAAAGAAACGTCGTGACCATGGAAAGAACGACGGATACAGCGTTATTGCCAATTAAAACCGTTACAAGAGTAGAATCAAAATGATCATCCACCCAAAGGATGAGCTTGGCGTTTTTCGAGCCATTGTTTGCTTTCACTTCAAATTTAAAACGATTAATAGAAGAAAAAACGGTCTCCACCAAAGAGAAGAAAGCAGAAAGAAGGATGAGGAGAATCGTGAGCAATAAATAAATAACCCAAGTTGGCAAAAAAGAATCTCCTCCTTTTAGGACTTTATTCTACCATAAATAAGAAGTAAAAGAAAAAGGGACTCCTAATTTAGAGCCCCTTGAAGGAAAAATCGGTTTACTCCTCTTCTTCCGTACCAGCAACGCGATAAGATGAAAGCTGAGCCACATAATCGTATGGGGTGATTTCCGCCTGCTTCAGTCCGTCTTTCTCGCAAACATCCTTGATGAGCGTCTTAGCGCGTCTAAGGGAAAGAGGGCTTTTCACTTTGAAGACCAGAGGGATATCCCTATAGAGGTTCTTTGTGCCAGCATCTTTCACAGGGATGGAAGAATCCTTATAAGCACTCGGATCAAGGGCCATATACAGTTTCAATCCTTTCCCGGCTACCGCGATTTTCAAATAAGTCTTTGTATGAAGACGGAAAGTATCCCCGGAGATGGAGAGTCTGCTCTTCAAGCCATAAGAGAGGGCCTCTTCTTTAAGAAGATTGTAATATTCCTTGATATCGTCATCCAAGGATAGAAGGCGATTGGCGAAAGGGATACGGCGCTCTTCCTCTTCCTCTAAAGAAAGGGCAGGAGCTTGAGCGGGAGCCGTTTCCTCTTTTTTCTCCATCGGTAGAGTTTCTTCTTTAGGGGCTTCCGCAACAGGCTCTTTTTCCAAAACGCTTATTTTTTTATCCAGTTCCTCAGAAATAATAGCGCGGATATCATCTGCGCTTAATTGGCTTTCCTTTAAGCGCTCAATTGCGTTTTCGTTTTTAGCAGCAACAAGCTTGGCTTCATATTCGGCTTGAAGGGCTTGCTGGCGAGAAGAAGCGATGGCTTCATTTTGCTTTTGGTTTTCTTCTTTTGCGAGGGAAAGCTCTTCCTTTGTGGAAGCAAGCTCCTCTTTCACAATAGCTTGGACATCCTCTTTCTTAAGAGTCTCGACTTTTGGCTGATAAGAAGAAAGGGCTTCATGAATAGCGTCTTTGACCATATCCAAGGTCAAAGATTCCTCTTTTGGCTGTTCGTCGACTACTTGTATGACTTCATTGCGAATCATTTTGCTTAGCTCTTCGGCCGTCATGAAGTCTTCTTCCATTTCTTCTTTTTGGGAAGCCGTTGCAGGGGTCGCTTCTTTTTGCTCTTCTTCGGCATCTTCACGCTTTTCGGAAGCGGGTCTTGTCGAAGCGTAATATTGATTCAATTCCTCGCGGATGAGTGAGCGGCATTGCTCATCGGTGAGAGGAAGAAGCTCTTCTGGATGATCGTGGTCCCTTAATTCGTTTTTGATGATGGAACGAAGCTCTTTTGCGGTGAGAGGACGTTCTTCGAGAGGCTTTTCTTCTTTTGGAGTAGGAGAAGAGGTTGCTTGAACGGGTTCTTTCTTTTCAGCCATTAACTCGGAAAGGATCTTTTTGAGGCCTTCTTCGGTAAGAGGGGTTTCCTTCTTTTCCTCTTGGATGGAGGGCGTTGCAGGAGAAGGCGTAGGTGTTTGAAGAGCGTTTGCGGCACTCGGCGCTGGTGCATAGGTGATGTTTTGAACGATAAGCGGAGAAGAAGGACGATCTTTTCCCTCGCCTTTATTTTCCGTATCCTCTAGCAAGGAACGAGAATCTTGGGGAGCTTGGTCTCCGTTTTCATCCGTTTCTTTTTCTTCTTGAGAGGAGGAGATAGTATTTTCCTCCGCTTCATGAGGGTTGCAACGATCATCGTGGATAGCCCCGATGACAGAAATCAAACCGTTTGCAAAAGAGATGATCGCCAAAGCTAAAATGCCAATAAGAATGCAGATGGCTGCGGCATGTTTGACAAAACCATCTTTGAATAAAGCGGAAATCAGGGAGAACCCATTATGGAAAGCGTTCCCCCCTAATTCTCCTTCAAAAACATAGCCGGTTCCAGCTTTGGTGTAACCAATAAAAGAAAAGAGAACAAAAGCTGAGCATGCGCCAAAAACCAGCCAAATCAAATTGATAGGCAAGCTATCGGCTCTGCGGGTGGCGCAAAGCATAATGAAATGCCAAAGCCATAAAATAAGGACGATTGCGACAAGCCCAACAAGGATGCTGGAAATCACGGCATTGCCAATTCCGAAACCGATAGTGCTCTTAAAAGCGGAAAATAGATTCCCTTTAAGGCTATTCAAATAATCGGGAAACAAGCTTGCCAATTCCGGACTTAACTTGGGAAGGAAAAACAATAACACCGCAGCTGCTACGCTTAGAAGAGCGGATATGATGGACGTTACAAGGGGTAATTTTTTCATAAAACAAAAAAAGTCCTTTCTTTCGGCTTTATCGTAATTAGGAAAAGCTTTCTTGTAAAGAGGAAAAAAGCAAATTCAATGGGGTTTTAACGGCAAAAAATCGAAATTTCATCCGAAATCACAGAGATTTTTATTTCACCCTTCTCCCCTTCTTCCCCATCTAGGCACCATGGCAATGAATTCGAGGGAATAATCGTTGCTTCTTTTAAGGATATCGGTCTCTCTTCTTTTATAGGAAGAAAGCGAAGAATACCGTTTAAGAAAGATGGTTTTGGGAAATAGGACTCCATCTTTCCATCATCGTCTTTCCCCTCTTTGTTTAATTGAAAACCACCCATGCGTTTTCCGTTTAAGATAAGAGCGAAAGGCGAAATTCTAGTTATGCGTTTTCCGTTTTCTTCCATTTCATAAGCATAAGAAACTTTGCGGAACATTTCTTTGATGGAAGAAAAATAATAGGAAAAATGATACAGGGATCTCTTCTTTTTGCTTTTAACGCTATAAGAAAGGTCAGAATAGCAGCCATTGCAAAGGCAATACAAGAAATAAGAATCATTGGCTTTCCCGATATCAATCCGGCGTGTTTTCCCTTTCTTCAAGATTTGAATGGATCGCGTTAGATTGCGGTTTACGCCAAAGATTTTCCCTCCGTCTCCAAGCGTTCCAGAGTGAATATAGCCGAGAATGGGTTTCTTTTTGAGCTTCATCAATTCGTTGATGCCAAAATGAAGGGTACCATCCCCTCCTATTAAAATTAAAGCGTCGTATTTCGGAACGATATTTTGATACACGTCCTTCGCCTTTTCCTTATTTTCAAGCGTAAGAAAAAGCATCTCTCCAAAAGAGGATGCCAATTCATTTTTGATTTTTGGGAAATGTTTCGCAAAATTTCCCCTGCCTGCTTCGGGATTATAAAGAAAGAGTGCTTTCACATCCGTATTATAGAATCATTTGCTCTCTTTGTGCTTGATAGAGTGAGCGATGAATTCTCTGAACAACGGATTCGGATGAAGAGGCCTCGAGGTGAATTCCGGATGGAATTGAGAAGCGATGAAGAAATCGTTTTGCGGCAATTCCACAATTTCAACAAGATTCTGTTGAGGGTTGATGCCGGAAAAAACCATTCCGGCTTTTTCGAAAGCGGGGCGGTATTTGTTATTGAACTCGTAACGGTGACGATGCCTTTCTTTGACTTCGGTGGATTTGTAGCATTCGTAAGCAAGCGTGTTTTTCTTAATTCCGCAATCGTATAAGCCTAAACGCATCGTTCCGCCCATGGCGATGCCGGAATATTGATCGCGGAGCAGATCGATGATCGGATCGGGTGTCTGCGGATCGAATTCCGAAGTATTCGCATCTTCCAAGCCGAGAACGTTTTTCGCAAACTCCACGCAAGCAAGCTGCATGCCAAAACAGATTCCAAGGAATGGGATATTATTCTCACGGGCATAACGGATGGCTGCCATTTTTCCTTTGGAGCCTCTTTCGCCAAAGCCTCCCGGAACAAGAATGCCGTCATATTCGTTTAAAAGCTCTTTCGCATTCTTATCTTTGACATCCATGGCTTTGACCCAGCCGATTTCGACTTGGGCATCATTATAATATCCGGCGTGCTTTAAGGCGCTAGCGACGGAAAGGTATGCATCATGAAGCTCCACATATTTGCCAACCAAAGCGATTTTGACGCTCTTTTTTGGATTTTTCACAGAATCGCACCACGAACGCCATTCATGAAGATCGGCTTCTGGAGCATTTTTCATGCCAAAATGGGCTAGGACATAATCATCTAATCCTTGCTCGTGAAGAGCAAATGGCAACTCATAAACGCTCTCTAAATCATCTGCCTCAAAAATGCCGTTTGTCGGAACGTTGCAGAAAAGCGAGATTTTGTTCTTCTGCCCTTCAGGGAGAGGGACTTCACTGCGAAGGACGATCGCATCTGGCTGGATGCCTAGGCCAAGAAGCTCTTTCACAGAGTGTTGCGTTGGCTTGGTTTTGGTTTCATCTGCGCTTTTAAGGTAAGGCACCAACGTGTTATGAGCATAGAAAGTATTTTCATAGCCAAATTCCAAACGAGCCTGACGAATCGCTTCCAAAAACGGAGTCGATTCCATATCGCCAACGGTTCCGCCTATTTCGACGATCACGATTTGCGCTTGGGAGGCTTTAGCCGCATCAATAAGTCTTTGTTTGATTTCGTTTGTGATATGAGGGATGACTTGGATGCAAGCGCCAAGATAATCCCCTTTTCTTTCTTTCTCTAAAACAGCGGAATATATTTTTCCCGAAGTGATGGAGCTTTCTTTGGAAAGATGGAGATCGGTCCAACGTTCATAATGGCCAAGATCAAGGTCCGTTTCCGCGCCATCGTCGGTGACATAGACCTCACCATGCTGATAGGGAGACATCGTCCCCGGATCGATATTCAAATAGGGATCAAGCTTCATCATGAAGACCTTGATTCCCCTGCTCTTTAAAAGCAAAGCTAAAGAAGAGGCGAAAATTCCCTTCCCCAGTGAAGAAACGACTCCGCCCGTAACAAAGACAAATTTGGTTGCCATAAAACCTCTCCCAACTATTTAATAACGTTCTTTAGTGTAACATTTTTCTCCTCTTTTCTTCAAGGACATGAGAAGACTTTAACAAAGAAAAAAAGATGGTTTCGAAGCCATCTTGATTTTATTTCTTTGGAATGATAGGGTGAGGCCCATCCGCATAGAAAAGAATGCCAACCGTATGCGGGCCGCAATAAACGGAAATGGTTGCGGACGCTCTTGTTGGGACGATTCGCTCAAATCCCGCTTTTTGAAGCTTTCCGCGAATCATGGCGATAACATCTTCCGGAAGTCCAGAATGGGTGATGAAAATCAGTTTCTTATCAAAATTGGGATGGGCAGCAAGCTCATCATCGACATAACGCTCGTTGACCTTCATAAGCGTTCCGCGGTAAAGATGGTCTTTGGTCATCGAGCCATCTTCTTTGACGATGATTTGCGGTTTTAGATGAAGAATGTTCGCTCCAAGCATAGCAAGTGCCGAGCATCTTCCTCCTTTGAATAAATTATCGAGTGTTTCAATCGTGAAGGAAGCAAGCGCGGAGGATCGTCTTTCTAGAACTTTGGCAACGATCTCTTGAGGAGAATATCCGGCATCGGCCAATTCTCTTGCGTAAATCGCCTGCAATGCGATGCCAGTAGAGAGGGTTTTGCTGTCAATGACATCCACTTTCCCGAGGAACTCCTCTTCTTTGGAGACGGAGTCGGCATTCCTATAAGCGCAAGAAATGGCGCTAGAAAGGGAAAAATGAAGAATATGATCCGCATCTTTGAGGATTTCACGGAAAAATTCCTCGTACTGAAATTGGTTAACCGCCGCGGTCTTAGGAAGTTTCTTATTCTCTTTGGTGTAGTCGAAAAGACGTTGAGGATCGATGGTTCCGTCAGCAAATTCCTCATTGCCCATAATGACGGTAAAGGGTATGGTTTTGATCCGATATTCCTCAAGCATCTCTTGAGGTAAATCAATCGTAGATTCGGCAGTAATAGCAATTTTCATGGTGTTTTTCCTCCAAAATGATATTTTAGGCTATTTCAGGTTTTTGAAAACGAAAACGTGCAAAGAGCGGATTCCCATTCTCTCTTATAACGGGAATCGTCTCTTGAATGAGTGGAGACAAATAGGTAACAAATTCATCTGACATTTCCTGATTGTTCTTTAAAAATGATATTGGAATCTTCTTTGCGTAATTGGCCACTTCTCCCAAAGAGACGAGCATCCCTTCGCTTTGATATGGGCAAGAAGAAAGGCGATGGATGGCGGCCATTTTGCCAGATTCGCCCTTTAACAAAGAAACAACAGCAAAAGAAGAGACTTCGATGGCTTCCAAGGAATCCACTTTGGTGATTTTAGTGGCATCCGATCTTTGTAAGGTGGATTCGGAGATAACCCTGGTGGGAAAGGCGAGTCTATCGGAGATAAGCTTTGCTGCCGTATAGGCGCTTCCATCATAAGAAACATGTCCAAAGGAATCCGCTTGAAGGCAATTATTCGCTTTCAAAGGAGCCCCTTCCGAAAGAGCGATCAAAACATAGTGCTGCTTTTCATAGATATCCGCAATTTGCTTAAGGAATCCCTCTTCATCCCATTTCATTTCCGGCACATAAATGTAGTCAGGCCTAACTTCTTTAGGCAAAAGGGAAGTTGAGGCCGTAAGCCAGCCAGAATCCCTGCCCATGATTTCCATGATAAGGACCTTGCCTTTTCGGTAATTCATCAAATCCAATTTGGCCATCATGGCCGAATCCATAATATGGCGAGCCGCGCTTGGATAGCCCAAAGAATGGTCGGTCATCATCAAATCATTATCCACGGTTTTCGGAATCCCGAGAATCTTGACATCCATTTTCTCCTTGACGAAATAATCATGGAGTCTTTTGCAAGTATCCATGGAATCGTTGCCCCCATTGGCGAGGATGTATCCGATCTTGTATTTTTCAATGGTTTTTAAGATTTTTTGGAAAAGAGGGTCATCGAAAGAAGGCAGTTTCTTTCGAGAAGAACCGAGGATTTGGCCCGGGGTTTGTTTCAAAAGCTCAATTTGGGAATCTTCTTCTTTATCCACATCAAAAAGATCCCCATCTATAAGCCCCTCTACCCCATAATGGGAAGCGTATAAATGGGAGAAAACATCTTTGTGTTTTTGATATTCTCGAATCACGCCGTAAAAGGAAGTATTGATGACCGGAGTCGGTCCTCCGCTCTGGAAATATAATAAGGCTTTGTTTTGCATTGTTATATTTTAGCAAAAACAGAAAAAAATGAGGATAGGGATTCGAAAGCCTCAAAGCTCGAAAAAAAGAAATTCTTCCTTACACCACGAAAACGACAAATATGTATAATAGGAATGCGAAAAATCGCAGGAGTACACAAAACTATGTTAGTGAATGCTACACAAATGTTGAAAGACGCCAAAGCGGGGCACTATGCTGTTGGCCATTTTAACATCAACAATCTTGAATGGACTAAAGCCATTCTGACCGCTGCTCAGGAGATGAAAGCTCCCGTTATCCTTGGCGTTTCCATGGGTGCCGCCAAATACATGGGCGGATACGAAGTGGTCGCCAACCTCGTCAAAGGCTTATACAAGTCCCTTGGAATTACCGTTCCCGTTGCCTTGCATCTCGACCATGGCAATTTCGAAGCTGCCAAAGCTTGCATCGCAGCCGGTTTCACCTCTGTCATGTTCGATGGCTCCTCTTTGCCATTCGAAGAGAACATCGAAAAAACGAAAGAGCTTGTCGCTTTAGCTCATTCCAAAGGCATTTCCGTTGAAGCGGAAGTCGGCGCCATTGGCGGAACGGAAGATGGCATTACCGCAGATGGAGAGGTTGCTGACCCAGAAGAATGCAAGAAGATTGTTTCTCTTGGCATTGATTTCCTTGCTGCCGGCATCGGAAATATCCATGGCATCTATCCAAAGGATTGGAAAGGGCTCCATCTGGACGTTCTTAAAAAGATCGATGAAGCAACCGGAGGCATTCCTCTTGTTCTCCATGGCGGAACCGGAATTCCAAACGATCAGATTGTCGCTGCTATCAAAGAAGGCGTTTCTAAGATCAACGTGAATACCGAATGCCAGTTGGCTTTTGCGGCTGCAACCATTAAATATTGCGCCGAAGGAAAGGCTGACCCAACTTCTGCTAACCTAGAAAAAGGTTACGATCCACGTAAGCTTTTAAAACCAGGATATGAAGCAATCAAAGCCACCGTCAAAGAAAAAATCGAGCTCTTTGGTTCGGAAGGAAAAGCCGCTTAATTTCTTTTGAAAGCTTAGGCTCCTCGATTTGAGGAGCCTTTTCTTTTTCAAGCAAAAAGCCGTCAGGATTCCTTTCCTAACGGCTTTTAATAAGATGAATTTCAGTTCTCTTTTTTCTTCGAGAATTTCTGAACGAGATAATAAGCGTTTGTTCCCACGAAGAAAGCGCAGCTAATTCCAAAGAGGGAGTAGACCGAAATGAGAATTCCATCTCTTGTTTTATGCCATTCAGGCTCATAGGAAATGACTTTTGTGTCGACACCGATGAAATTCATGGCATTCGAGTTGGCGACCGTGTAGAGAATTCTTTGCGCGGCTTGTCTGCACGCTTGGGCATAATAGCCATAGTTTCCGGATTCAGGACCAAATTTGGAAATATTCGAACTGCTTTCGGCACCATCTGGAAGATCTGTTCCCGCCATCATGCCATAGGACATGCTCATTCCTCCGCTTGGGAAATAATCGGTAACGGCAAAGCCGCGCATGCCAAGCTCATTTCTTAAGCAGAGAGTCATTAGGTTATAGTCGGAGCCGGACCAAACCGAGCCAACATGGTTGAAGGCGCTCATAACGTTCATTGCGTCCCCTATTTCTATCGCGATTTCAAATGGGCGAATGTAGGTTTCGCGCATGGTTTGCTCGGTTAGCCAGGTGTTGTAAGAGGTTCTGCTGGTTTCTTGGTCGTTTAAGACAAAGTGCTTGTTATAGACATAAAGGCCTTTGCTTTGAGCGCCCTTGCTCTCATATCCGCCCATGACGCCGGAAAGATAGGAATCTTCCGAATAATATTCGCCAGCCCTTCCATGGTAGGCATTACGATGAAGCCCTAGGCCAAAGCCATATAAGCCAGATGCCCCGCTCCAAAGCCCATCTTCGCCAATGGCTTGTCCTACCGCATAAGCAAGATCCTTATTGAAGGACGAAGCAATGATGCCTTCGCATGGATAACCAGTTGGATTTTGAAGACGGTTCAAAGTGTCGAAATGGGAGGCAAAGCCAACATTAGAGGTTCCAGATCCCCCTTCTTTGGACATATCAAACATCCAGGAGATGCCATTGGAAGCGTTGACGTCGTTGGTATAAGGTTTGCCGATGGAATTGATTTCCAGCGTCCTTCTTAAGCCGTTGGAAAGAAGCTTAACGGTATCTTCCCAAGTGAGTTGATCCATGAAATCTTCCCATTTTTGCTTGCTTTCTTCTGAAGCGCCCGCAAGATCTTGGTATTCTACTCCAACCATGTCGGCCAATTGGATTTTGGCGATTCCGGCGGAATCTAAATTTTGACCGTAGTTCGGATATTCCTGTTTGAAAGAGGCTTTCGAATCCGCATAGAGAAAATCCACCAAGCTAAGATCGCCTCTTTTTCCGTTGACGCTGGAAAGCTTATTCATATCCCCTTTCACGGTGACGGTTTGATTCTTCGCCTCATCAGCGGTTTTCTTCCAGTTTTTGCGTGACATGAAAGTGACGTTGTCCTTATCGCCGCTGGCCTTATTTGGGTCGGCATGATCGAAAAGATTGGTGACTTTTGCTCCCCCTCTTGTCCAGTAGTTATAGTTTTGGGTATAGGAATCGGAGACGGTGTAGGCGTAGACGTTATTTTCATTTCCCGCGCCGTATTCCGTATCCGTCCCGGAAACGCCTTTCTTTTTCAGGATGTTATTGATGGCTTCATGCGAATTGCGGGCAACCGAAAGATAATAATCCCCATTGTCCACGACATATTTATTGTCGGTGATATCGAAGGAAGCGAAATATTTGTTAGCATCGATTGCGATTTCCAGAGTTTGCTCTTCGCCGGGAGCCAGTTTCTTCGTTTTCCCAAAGCCAACGAGCTCTACGGAAGGTTTTTCGACGCCATGTTCTTTATTCGTCGCCGTATATGGCTTTTGAAGGTAGACCTGAACGGGTTCTTTGGCGGAGACTTTCTCTGACGTGTTTCTGACCTTCACCGTGACGATTAAGTCATCTCCGTCTTTACGAAGCTTATCCTCTTTGACTTTATTGCCTTTCAAATCATAATTTTTAAGCGGGTCCTTATCGAGTTTGACCCCCACCATTTTGCTTTCGAAAGAAGCGTAGCTCAATCCATAGCCAAATGGGTAAGCAACGGCTTCATCATATTTGAATTCCTGGGTTTCCCCTTGATTAAGAAGCTTATCTTCATAACGGGTTTCAGCATATTTGTAGCCAAGGTAAACACCTTCTTGGATCAAAACATTCGAGCTCGAAGCATAATAAGAAGTCGATGGGCTTGCCTCCCTAGAAGCAAACCACGTTGTGCTAAGTCCCCCTGAAGGCGAGGATTTGCCAACAAGAAGATCGGCTACTGCCCCAAAACCGTCTGATCCAGGGAAGCCAATCCACATGGCTGCGTCGACCCCATAGTTTTTTAAGACTTCCGGAAGGTCTTCCACGACAGGGTTCGCTTGATTGAAAAGAACGATGATTTTCTTCAATTTTCCTTGTTCCTTGAGGGTTTTCATTCCTTGAAGGACGCTTAATTCATTGTCCGTGAAAGCGAGATAATTATTATCTTTTGCGCCTAATCCTGAAACGTTCTTCGGAAGAAGGTCGATGCCTTCGTTGGTCATTCTGCCGGTGACGAAAATGGCGGTATCCCCATTCTCTTTGCAAGCAGGGAGAACCTCCCAAGGGGCGCCATTGATATTGGCGTTTACGTTGTTTTGATTGGAGGTGTTGTTATAAATATTGATATAGTCTTTGCGGTAATAGGATTTCCCGTCGTTATGATACCAATCGGCGAGTTCCTCATTCAGATTCACCCCTTCTCTCTTTAATTCGTCGAAGAGATATTGTTGTCGGGAAGCGTTGATTTTAACCTCACCCGCCCCATCGAGAGAATACATCGGATCATAGGCGGTAACGCCGAATAAAGAGACGTTATCCGTTGCCACATTTAAGGGAAGAGCGGAGTTTTCGTTTTTCAAAAGGACGGCCCCTTCGCTTTCGGCCGCTTTTGCGATATCCCCGTTTCCATTAAGCGTATCTTCTACGGAACTATACCAGGTCTTGAAACGAATCGGGGTTTTCCCGGTGTTGATGATTTCTGTTTTCCCATGTCCGAAAACATCGTCAAGGGCATTGGAAACCATGCCGTTTTGATTGACGTTCGTAAAAAGAAGAGAGAGGCCGAAAGCCAAAGAGGCAAGATTAAGGCAAATGCCGGATGCAAGATTTAATTTCTTCATATTCATTATTCTCCTTTTTCCTTCGCGGCAACTTCCTTCTTTTTCCCTAAAGGAAGGTAACAGACCACGTTAGAAAGAATGGTGGTAAGCAAAAGCAAAACAGCGACAAAGATGATTCCCTTCATGAAGGGAATGTCCATGACATTGGAAATCACCATGACTTGCTCAAGCGGATACTCATAAACGGTAAGAGCGAATACGATCAAAGAGATGAAATCCAAAGTCGTCATAAGGATGGCGCCCCATCTTGTTTGACGGAAAAGAGAGCCGATAAGATAAAGGATCCCCCCAACGATAGGAAGCGCAATGACGGTCCCGGAAAGGAATTTGGCGTCCAATCCAGAAAGAACGCCGATATATACGATGCCAGCGATGATAGAAAGAAGAGCGGCCCCTACTCCGATATAAAAAGGAATGGAGCGTTGCTTGAAATAAGACGCGAACAGATTTTTGATTTTATCCATAAATTCTCCTTAGTCAGCAAATTTAGCAGAGTATGCCACAGCCAGATTGAGTTTCCCCGTATCCGTTTTGGCTTTGAAATAAGTCAAGGCGTTTCCGTTGGCGCTTCCTTTCGTAAAGGTCGGTTTGATCTCGATCGTCTTAAAGGCCCCCGCTTCTAGCGTCAAAGTGAAGCTGTTGTTTGTTCCAGAAGTCGTATCTTTTCCGGAGTTGATAGCCCAAACGTCGAAGGAAATGGCGTTTTCGCCACGGTTCTCGAACAGATACACATAAGAATGCTCTTTATTAAGAGTGACCACCTTACCCCCTGTGGAAGAAGCGATCGTATCCATTCGGAAAGCGTCATCCGTTTTGATGTCGACTTTGCTTTGAAGAAGGATACCCTCTTCATCCAAGCCGTTTTCGCCTTTGACGATGGTCTTCATGGAATCAAGAGTGGCGTCATATCCACTTCCTTTGGCCGTAGCCACGAATTGATTGGAGATGTTTCCATCGGATAGACTTCCAGAGCAATTGTTAGGCAAGCCATTGTTTTTGCCGTTTCCAAGCCAAAGTCTTGCATATCCTTCGCGAACGGCGAAATAAGGGCGGAGAGTAACGTTATTCGAAGGCATCAGGAAATCTTCGGCGCTCACTTTCCCCTCTTCATTATAGAAACCAAGAAGAGTCCTGCCCGTTTCGTTTTTGATGGCAGGCATTTTCGACCCGGTTTCCAATTCCACGCTGGTTTGGCCATTTTCAAAGGTAACGCCAGAAGCGCCTTCGATGCTTAAGGTTGATTTCACCACCTCAACGATTTGCCTTTTCGCCATGGCGATATCTAGATTTAGGCCAATGGATTCTTCCTTCATTTGGAAGAGGGTCATGACGTTGCTGTTGGCGTTTTGAATTTTTATCTCGAATTCCACTTCTAAAACTTGTTTTGGAGCAAGCGTGACTTCTTCTTTCACCGCCCCTTCTTCACTCGAAATCTTAATCCCTCCTTGCACTTGATAAAGATTGAAAGAAACAGATGTTTCGGCGTTGTTGCGGAATGAATAATGGAATTTGTATTTCGTCGCTTTCGTAACCTTAGAGGCGCTTAATAAACGGAAGTAGTCCCCTTTCTTGAAGGAATAAGAAGAAGAGAAATTCTTAGCGCGGATGCCATTGATCATGGCATCCTTGGATTTGAAGTTCATCTCCGCATCGCCTTCATCTAATGTGCCATCTTCTAAAGTATGGCCCATGTAGTCAGGAAGAGTGCCATTGGAATTGGTTCCGGCGATGATTTCTTCCCCATAGGGATTAACGAAATAAGGAGCGATGGTGTATTCTTCGATATCGCTCACGAAGGTGGATGAAGTTACGTAACGGATTGATTCGCCAAGGATATACCATCCAGCGATTTCCTTTCCGGTCGTATTAACGATTTGATCGGCGCTTGGAATGGCGATAGGCTGGCCTGCCGTTTGATTTTCGGCGTAATTGGAGACTTGGATTCCTTCTGGAAGAGAAAGTTTCACTTTGCCCATGATGGCTTCCTCCGTGGAAGAGGCGTACTTCGGATCCACCGTGGTAAGGTCGGTCTTTTTCATCGACATGGACATGCCGAGGCTGAAACCCTCTTTCATGGTTTTATCCGCGACAAAATAGGTTAGGGCGTTGCCGTTTTTCCCTAAATCATATTGGGCAAGGAAGGTTTTCGATTCCCCTGGCTCAAGATCGATATCCATGCGATAGCGTTTCTCATAGTCGTATTTGCCTTTATATTCGGCGGAAGCGGAGATTTGATAACCATCTAAATAGATAGGGGTATTGCCTAAATTTTCAAAATTATAGACAAACTCATAGACGCCTTGGTCATCCATGACGGAGCTCTTGCTGTCTAAACGCATGGCGGAATTGATATCGACGCGAGAGGTTTCCGTCAAAGAAACGCCTTTTTCGGTATAGCCATCCTCCCCTCCGTCAACAAGGACATCGGAAGCGTATTTGATGGTCCTATTTTCGCTAATGCTTCCAGGGACTTGGTCGAAGTTGAATTTGTTGTTCGCCCCACTTCCGATATCCAAAGCGAGATACCCTTCTTTCGAAGAGAAATAAGGTCTTAAAGTAACATCTTTTTTAGGTGCTCTTAGCTCACTTAATTCATAGGTGCCACGCAAAACACCATCTTCGGCTGTATAAAGAGCGACGCCGGCAATCTTGCGGTCGTTTGCAATGCCAGTCAAGTCAAAATCCTCTTCTTTGAAAAGATAGTTCGGTTTGACTTCCATACGATGGGTGCCATTGGCAAACTTAACCGGGGAATTCTCCACCAGAGTGACTACCACCTTGTAGTTAGGGTCGTCAGGTTCCTCTGGGGTGTAATCGGTCTCATAGTCGAAATCGCTTCCGAAATCCGGCCGCGAATCGCCCTCATAAGCGTCACCAATCGTATTTTCCACGTTAGAAACGGAACCATCCTGGTTTGAGGATTCTTCTGAAGAGCCACTCACATCCCCGCCTTTGCAAGAGGCAAGAAGAAAAAGAGGGCTTAAGAGAAGAATGGGATACAATCCAAAACGTCTTTTATTATTCATACGCATCCTTTCTATCTTTTCGAATTACCGAAAAGACAAATATAAAAAGCATTACGTATTTTACAAAAGCGCTTACATTTTCAAATTGCTAAAATGGCACAATTTTACTGATTTGTTTGCAATTCTTGTTAAAACAAAATAACGCAATGTTTTTAACGCATTTTTGCAAAGTTGAAACTTATTTCCGGAAATAAGAAATAGCCTTAAGAAGGCGAAGGCAGGCGTCTTTCACATTAGACAAAGAGGTCGCGACGTTCATTCTAAGAAACCCTTCCCCTCCTTTTCCATAGGTTGAACCAGGGGTCAGGAAAAGACCGGTTTTCTCTCTTGCGAACGAAGAAAAGGCCTTATCATCTATGGTTAATTTTGAAATATCGATCCACATAAGATAGGTCGCTTCTTGTTTAATGGCAACGAAAGAAGGAATGTTCTTTTCCAGAAACCCATAGACATATTCCTTATTCCTTTCCACGTATTCCCTCATTTCATCAAGCCAATCTTGAGAATCGTGAAGGGCGGCAACGCTTGCTGGTATCGCGAAAACATTTGGCTCAGCGCATTCGTCCGTATTCAATTGACGGACCACTTTTGCACGAAGTTCCTTATTAGGAATAATGATTGCGGATGTGTGTATGCCGGCGATATTGAACGCTTTCGTGACCGATATTGCGGCAAAACCAATCTCCTTATTCGTTTCGTTGACAGAAAGGAAGGGAACATAAGAAACGCCTGGTTTGGTGACCTCCCCATGGATTTCATCGGATAAGACGATGACATGATGTTTTTTACAAAGTCTCCCGATTTCCGATAGCTCTTCTTCGCTCCATATCTTACCGATAGGGTTTTGAGGGTTGCAAAGGATGAGCAATTTCGCCTTTTCGCTCGATAAAGCCTCCTCCAAAAGAGGGAAATCAATCGAATAGGAATTGGCGAAATAACGCAATGGCACCTCTTTCGCAAAACGGAGGTTATTACGAATCGAATTATAAAAGATGTTATAGACAGGGGTGAGAAGGACAACCTCATCTCCAGGACTCGTGAGTTTTCTTACGCTTGAAGATATCGTCGGAACCACGCCCGTAGAGAAAATAAGCCAGTCTTTTTGAATTTCGAAAGAATGGCGATCGTGAAAGAAATCAATATAGGCTTGATACCACTCTTCTTGGATATCGGAGTAACCATAAACAGGATGCGAAGCTCTCTCAAGAATGGCTTTCTGAATAGGAGGAGCGACCGCAAAATCCATATCCGCAATCCACATCGGAAGCTCATTCTCACGAACGTTCCATTTGATGGAATCCGTGCCTCTTCTAGGAGGCAATGCATCAAAATCGTATTTCATCGCTTGCTCTCCACGGTTGTTTTGGAAAAATCCAAAGAAGGGTCATCTTGGATATATTGCCCAAGTTGTTCGATAACAAGCTTCCCGGAAATGGGGTTTTTCAATGAAAGAAGAGAGCCTTTTATTGTTGCGTTTATATTCTCGCAATATTCAAAGGCCAAATCCGAATCGGGGGTTTCGCAATTCTCCAATGTGATATTTTTCATATAGCAAAAACCTTGGTGGGAGATGATCTTGCAATTGCGGAGAGTGACGTTTTGGCTGTTCCAGCCGAAATATTCCCCTTCAATCACGCAGTTTTCTAAGAGGATGTTTTTGCAATTCCAGAAAGCGTCTTTGGTATGAAGGAGGCTGTCATAGATTGCAAGATTCTCACATCCATCGAACGCATAATTCCCTTCCAATCGGAGATTGCGAATGGAGACGTTTTTAGAAGCCATCCCGAAATAATCCCCTTTGGCTTCGATATTATCAAGCGTTAATCCATCGTTCCACCATAAGGTCTCCGAAGCGTTTTGAAAAAGAATGTTTCGAAGGGTGAGGTTACGGCATTTGCGGAAGTTCTTTTCCCCGAAAATTTGACAGGACTCAAAGACGGAATCATCCGTATACCAAACGCCAGCTCTTTCTTCTTCAAGGAATGTCGTGTCTTTCACATAATGGTTTTTCCCATACCATAAGGGATATTTATAGCCAAACGCGGAGTGGGTGATTAAGAGGTTGCTGCATTCTTTTAAGGGAGATTCGCCATCATCAAAAAGACAGTTCCAAAGTGAAGTGTCGGAGATTTTGAAGAGGGCTCTTTCGCCTGTGTAATGATTGTTTTCCAAATGTCTCATATGCTCCATATTATAGATTTCCCCTCCTTTCAAAGAAAACGATATGCGCATTTCTCGCCAAGAAAAAGTATGTTATAGTCATTCTTATGAATGAGATTCGGGAAGAAAACGTCTTGGAAGTGAATAACACCCCTATCGCAACTTGGGATAGCCCAGATAACGCCGGCATCTCCGATGAGCTTTCGCCAAAAAATCAAGATAGCGATTACGCAAGAAGCAAGCGTGGAGGGAAATTCTCCACCGCTCTTTCTTTGCTTGCCATCTCTGGAACCGCTCTTTTAACGGGCACCTCTTTGCTTTCCTCTTTCATTACAGAACCAACATTAAGCGAGATTTCCATAGTCCCTTCTCCAAATCAGATTTCGCTTTCCTTGAAAATTTCCAATCCCCAAGGATTGAAGGTCCTTTGCTCTTTGCTTGAAGACTCTTCCTTAAAAGAAGAAACGGAAATGACTTTCAAAGGGGATAAAGATTTTTCGTATGTCTTTAAGGATGTTGATTTTCAAAAAGAGAATACCCTGCGAATCTCATTTACCAATAGCGTAGATTATACGAAAGTTATTTTCGAGCAAACGGTGACGTTTGTTTCTTAGGAGGCATTTTATGGAAGAAACGAGAAAAAATTGGTGGCAAAGGAAGAACAAAAGTCAAAAAATCTCCTTCATTATCGCCCAGGTCATTCTTCTTCTGTCGATTTTAGCTTTGTTTGGGCTCACTTTCTGTCGGCAAATCTTTGGCGATAATGTAGGCGATCTTGTCCTAGGGAAAGATGTCGACAACGGTTTTGTCTTAATCAAAAGGCTCTTTGCCTATTCCGGAAACAAGATATTGGTCAGTTTCGTGACGGTCTTTGTGACCATCATTCTCACTTTCGTTTTCAATTTCATCGTCCGCCTTTGCACCAAAGGCGGGAAAAAAGCCCAAACCATCGGTTCCTTAATTCGTTCCCTCATCAAATATGTCGCCGTGCTTATCGCCTTGACGATAATACTTGCAACATGGGGCGTTGATATAAGTTCCATCATTGCGGGGTTAGGCGTTTTAACCTTGATTATTGGCTTAGGATGCCAAGTTTTGATTCAGGATGTGATTTCCGGCTTATTCATGGTCTTCGACGATTATTTCGACGTTGGCGATATGGTTATCATTGATGGATTTAGAGGATATGTCTCTCAAATCGGCCTCCGTTCCATCAAGATCGACGATCGCTTAGGGAATATCAAATCCATCAATAACTCTTCCATCACTTCCTGCGTGAACCTTTCTAGGGAGGATAATACCGTGGCCATCGAAGCCGAAGCAGACTACGATGAGGATCCAAGAAGAGTTGAAGCCGTTCTTCTGAAAGAACTTCCGAAGCTTAAAGAGAAGATTCCTCAATGCATCGTTCCTCCGACCTATATTGGCATCTCAAACCTCGGTGATTCCGGCATCTTCTATAAGATTTACGCTACTTGCAAAGCCCCATATCGTTTCCAATTGGAGAGAGATATGCAACGTGAGCTTTATCTCATTTTCCTGAACAATAATATCAATGTCCCTTATAATTGCATCACCGTCTATCAACCAAATGAAGAAAAGACGGTGAAAGCCAGCGAGCAAGAGAAAAAAATTTCCGAAGACCATGAGAAAGCCCTCCGCGCTCCCGAAAAAGTGAGCAAAAGGAAAAAGAACATCTTCCAACATGTTAAAGAGGCCTATGATGAGGCTTTAGAAGAAACAAAAAAAGAAGCCCAGGCTAATAAAGACGACTGAGTTTCATCCCCACAAAATAAAAACATCCCCGCTCATTGATCGCGAGGAATGTTTTTAATAGAGCGATCGATCCCATATGACACTGAAATAGGTGCCTTTCGTAGAGAATATGAACCTTTTGTGTTTCATGGCCCTCTTACCTAAAGAGGGGTTGAAGTTCCAAAAAACAGGTTGTTCAAAATAACGAAGAAAAAAAGCCCCTAAAGGGCATCGATTGGTCGGGATGGCCGGATTCGAACCGGCGGTCTTCTGCTCCCAAAGCAGACGCGGTAACCAAGCTGCGCTACATCCCGATGGCGCGCCAGACAAGATTCGAACTCGTGACCCACAGATTCGTAGTCTGTTACTCTATCCAGCTGAGCTACTGGCGCATGCCTTTTCGCAAAGGCTTATTTAATATAGTCTTCAAAGGAGAAAAGAGCAACCTTTTTCTTATGAAAAAAGAAAAAAGTGCTGAGATAACAGCACTCCTATTCTTATGGAGCATCCGGGTGGAATCGAACCGCCGATTAGTGAGTTGCAGTCACTGGCCTTACCGCTTGGCTACGGATGCAGCATAAAGGATTATAGCATCCCACCGTATTTCTTTCAATAAGGGGGATGCTATCCTTTTTAGGCCTTTCTTTCCTGACGACGTTTCTTTCTTAAACTCTTGGCGATGCCGTTTTTCGTTAAGAAATAAGCAAGAACGGTAAGGAGAAGAACGCCCTCAACAAGAAGAACGACGACAATGGTGGTAGGAACCGATCCGGATTTGACGCTTTCCCACATCTTTAAAACATATTCGTTATTGTCTCCATAATCTTCCATGACCATTAAAGTGTCGACGATATCGCTTGGCGGATATTGGGCGTAGAAGGAACGTCCCGTTGTGATCATATGGCCATCCACTTCATATTTTTCATATTCATCCGTATAAAATATCGTATCGATTCCATCCTCATAATTGGTTAAGGAACCCTGGAAGAAATAATCCAGATCAACCTTCGTCCACCCTAAATCGTTTTCTTCGGAATATTCATCCCAAGAGGCATATTCCTTTCCTTCGATGGTGCCTTTCCCCGTTCGGAAAAGGGAATTGAATTCATCCTCGCTTAAAGAAGTGTATTCCTCTTTCAAAATGAGATTGCCCTCATCATCATAAGCAAAGTCGTCATTCTCCTCGTCATATTCGTAGAAGATGTCCATACGCACGTCGTACCAGGCTCTGGTCTGATCGATCATCGAATCACCGGCTATAGTCGAGGTGTAGCCAATATAATCCATATTGGCGGCCGCGATATCAGGGTCGGAAATGAAATCGATGAATTTCTGGGCGTATTCCTGGTTTTGAACGGTTGTCGGAATAACCCAGGCATCAAGCCAGATATTCGCTCCGATGCGAGGAACCGAATAATAAAGATGGGTTCCGTATTCTTCTGCGGAATCGATAGCGTAAACGGCATCGCCACTCCAAGCGAGATTGATACCCGTGCGTTTTCCGGTTTGGATATCGGTTTTGCCTGAATCCACTTCCAAGCCATAGGAATTGTCTTTCAAGGAAGAAAGAGCTCTTTCGACTTTATCGATAATGTCGGAGGAAGATTCGTGCCCATCCCTTCCCAGCTCTTCCATCAGCTCATTAAATTCATCTATATGGGAGATGTTATTGAAGATGATGTTTATATCTTTGTTGTATTTCTCGGAAGTGAGCTCTCCTTTTTCGTAACGTTCAAGAAGAGAATCGAATTCATCGGAATAGGCCTCAAGAAGGGCAATCGCGTAAGAGTCTCTCATGGAGTCTTTGATTTGAAAGGTCCCTTGATAGGAATCATCCCAGAGAGAGGAATAGCTAGACATATCTTTTTTGACGTCTTCTGGTGTCAGACCTCTATCCTGGTAGACAGAGAATTCGGGGTTATACATGATGCCGAGAGTGCCCCACATATAGCCACGCATATAGTCGCTTATAGGTTCGTCTTTGCCATTCATTTTGACGGTGATATCGCCATAAAGCTTGTCAAAGAAGGGAGAGGAATATTGTAGGTAATTGTCTTTTTCCCAGGCTTCATAGTTATGGCTATAAAGGGCCTTTCTTTCATCGCCCTTTTTAAAAGGGACAACGAGATCGTTAGCCATCATTTTTTCTACCATATAGTCGGAAGTGCAGATCAAATCGTAGTTCTGCGCTCCGGTTTGCAGGTTGGAAAGCATGATTTCGTTGGTGTCGAATGTAGAATAGGCTACATCAATATCGACATTATCCTCTTCTAAGACTTTTTGCTTGAAAGCCGCGACGATATCTAGAGAATCATCGTCGCCATTCGCAATATAGTCCTCGGAATTGTAAATCGATAAGGTGACTTTGGTTGCGCTTGCTTTAAGAATATCCGCTTTTTCAGAAACGACGGCAGGCGCCACATTCGTTGAGGCGGCTAAATAGGAAAGAAGGGACAAAAATAAGATGTTTTTCATAACTTCATCCTCGCTTTAGCATGTCGCCCATTACGCTTATTTTGTCTGCTATTGATGAAGATAAGCGAAAGAACGACAAGAAGAACAACTAAGAAAATAATCGTGCATAAAGCCCTAAGCTCCGGTGGAAGAGGGTGCTTCTTAATGACCCCTTGCACATAGGTAGAGATGGTCGAGATTTTAGAAACCCCGCTTAATAAGCCAGGTCCGGCAGTGAAAGCAGTGACAATGAAATCATCCAAAGAGAGGGTGATAGCAATTAAGAAGCCAGAGACAACGCCTGGGCCAATCTCCGGCAAAGTCGTGCGGAGAAGAGCTTTTGTCGGGGTGCAGCCCAAATCCAAGGCAGCTTCATAAAGGGCTGGATCCATCTGCTCGAGCTTTGGCCTGACGTTAAGGTAAACAAACGGGGTGCTTAAAACAAGATGCCCAGCAAGAAGTGTCCAGAAAGAGAATTGGAAATCAGGGAATAGATGCTCTCTGAAGAAGACGAACATGACCGTTAAGGAAAGAGCGATAACGATTTCCGGAGTGACAACCGGAATCTGATTAGCGAATTCCATCGTTCTTTTCGCATATTTCCTTGATTCATGGACGCCAATGGCGCCTAAGGTCCCTAAGATGGTAGCTATAGCACTAGAAACCAAAGCGATAATAAGGGTGTTCCCCACCGCTTTCATGATTTCCGCGCTTTGGAAAAGCTTCACATACAAAGAAAAGGTAAAGCCATTCCATTGCCCTAAAACGTCGGTGTCAGTGAAAGAGAAAACGATCAAGACGAAGATTGGCGCATACATCAAAAGAAGTAATAGCCAAATATAGATTTGAGCGAAGACCTTTTTGATCAAAGCTTTCTTTTCGGTGTCTACCATAAGCCCCCTCCTCTTCTTTGCGCGGCATCGCCTCTATCAAAACGGCGAGTGATGATCATGGTAATGCCAATGATGATAAGCATAATGATGGCCATGAAGGAACCGGTGTTCCATTGGCTGTTGGTGAAGTTCAAATAGATTGAGTTGCCAAATAACGTGATCTTGCCTTCCGAAAGGGTATCCGAGATAACATAGGAAGACATAACCGGCATAAAGACCATTTCCGCTGCGGAAATAATGCCAGGCAAGGATTGAGGAAGAACGTTTTTATAGAAGACTTTGAATGGAGAGCAGCCAAGATCGGCGGCCGCTTCCATCTGGGAACGATCGAGTTTCAGCATCGTGGTGTATAAAGGCAAGATGGTGAAAGGAAGATAGTTATATATCATGCCGACTAACGTGGCCGTCCAAGGGTATTTGCCTCCACTGATGCCAATCCAATCAAGCAAATCGCGCGTCGCTCCGGTGCGAATGACGAAGTTAATCCACATCGGCATGATGAAGAGAACGACTAAGATGCCATTGGTATTGAGTTTTTTATTCGCTAAGAACATGGCTGCCGGATAGCCAAGAAGAAGGCAAATGATGGTCGTTTGAATCCCTAAGAAAAGAGAAACAAGAAGAACGCTCCATTTGCTTGGGGTGGTAAAGAAAGATATGGCAGCATCAAAAGAAGGCGTTCCTGCTTCATTCGTGAAAGCATACCAAACAATCAAGAGAATCGGAATGATGACGAATATCGCCAAGAAAACACCATAAGGAATGCAAAGGTACTTGCGCTTCAGGTGGAAGAAAATATTTCTTTTCTTTCTTGGCGCGCTCTCTTTAATGGACGACATAGTTGTCTAATCCTTTCTTCAAACGAAGAGAAATTTTGGAAACAGGGAGCTTGATAGAGACTTTATCGCCAATGTTCCAAGCATATGGAGTATTGCAGACGAAATCATCCTCATTCTCGTTTCTGACGATATATTGGTAATGGTCGCCGATCCAAACGGCGCCAATGATGCTGCCTTGGATTTCCCCTTCTTCGAGATTGTCGCTAAGCTCTGGGGAATCTAAGTCGAAGGATGCGATGACTTCCGCATCCGAAAGATCGTATTTGCGATTATTTTTCGGATCAAAAAGATATCCTTCTTCGGTTAAAGAAGAGCCTTTTATCAATTGGGTGAGATCGCAAGGGAGCGCGGCAGAGGAAATCACCACTTGGCCATTTTTGTTGATATAGGCATCGGTGTAGGTGTTTTCCGTTAATTCTTTTTCCATGATCTGAAGATTTTCTTTGTCCACGGAAATGGAGACTTTTGAGCCCACAAGCCTTGCCTTATGCTCACGGCAGGTGATTTCGTTCTTTCCGACTTTCAGCTCATAGGAATAGTCTTCCCCTTTGAAAACGCTGGAAAGAATAACGGCGTCTATCACGCCTTCGCCTGGTTCCCCTAAGATAACGTCTTCAGGACGGATGACGACGTCCACTTTCTGATTTAACGGGAAGTCGTCGACGCAATCCCAGTTGGCATTCAAGAAACGCACTTTCCTTTCGCCGATCATCGTGCCGGCAAAGATATTCGATTCGCCAATAAAGTCGGCAACATAAGCGGACATTGGCTCATTGTAGATTTGCTCAGGCGTGCCCATTTGCTGGATGTTGCCATCTTTCATAACCACGACTTTATCAGACATGGAAAGAGCTTCTTCTTGGTCATGGGTGACGTAAATAAAGGTGATGCCGAGTTTCTTATGCATGTCTTTCAATTCCAGCTGCATATCCACTCTCATCTTGTGATCAAGAGCGCTCAAAGGCTCATCAAGAAGAAGGACTTCTGGCTCATTGACGATAGCACGAGCGATGGCGACACGCTGTTGCTGGCCACCCGAAAGATTGGAGATATCCCTATCTTCCATCTCTTCCATGTCGACGATTTGAAGGGCTTTCGCGACTTTTTCATCGATTTCTTTGGCAGAAAGATGCTTGTACTTTGTTTTTTTGTTGCCCTTATGATCGATGACTTCGTATGGGATTTTCTTAAGCTTCAAGCCGAAAGCGACGTTGTCATAGACGTCAAGATTCGGAAACAAAGCATAATGCTGAAAGACGGTGTTGACCGGCCTTTGATAAGGAGGCAAATTGGTAATGTCTTTCCCGTTGAGGTAAATTTTGCCTGACGTTGGGATATCAAATCCCGCAATCATCCTCAAAGTCGTTGTTTTGCCACACCCGGATGGTCCAAGCAAGGTGACGAACTCACCTTTTTTGATGTCCAAGTTGACATCATCGACAGCGGTAAAGGTTTTGTCGAAAACCTTACTCACATGTTGCAGAGAAATGATGACATTATTTTCATCCATCTGAAATACCCCCAATCACTTAGAAGTGATAACAAACAGGTTGGATTTTCGCTACCTAGGAATCGAAAAATCTCAACGTGCAAAATATTGCGTTAAATGAAGGCAAAATACAAGAAAATTTTTTGTAATTTTCGCACCTTCTTTTTTCATTTTGTCAAAAGTGAGCCAAATATCGATATTATCGAAAGAAAACATGTTTTTATTTTTTACAGTTTTTGCCCTGTTTTTCCCTCCTTTTTTTCTTTCTAAAAAGCGGAATGGTTTCCATCTTGTTTTTCTTGTCCTTTTTTAAAGGTGTTTATTCACGATATAATGCAAGCATGAAAAAGAAAATTCTCCCTCTCGTTTTATTCATGCCTATCTTCTCCTTTTCTTGTTCAGGGAAGGAAGAACGCGCTTCCTCTATGACCTTTGGAAAACTGTATGATTCTTCCCTATCGAAAGACGTGAATTCTTTTTATTTGCATACGACGAATATCTCTTACGAAGAATATGCGAAAAAAGTCGCGAATAAGGAAAATTTCGTTTTGGCAGCATATGAATATAAGACATTGATGGAAGGGAAGGAGATAGATTGCCTTTGCTACGCGTCTTTCGCTTCCTCTTTAAGAAAGTACATGGAGAAACATAACGCGGAGATTTATGCGATCGATTCTTCTGAGCTGTCCTCTTTTTCCGAAAGATATGGATTGAATTTCCTTCTTGGGGAGCAAAGCCTTGCCATTTTTGAAGACGGGAAAATCAAGAAACAAGAGACATCCGGAGAGGAAAGGCTTTCCTCGTTGGAGAAAATGGAGTCTTTCTTCAAGGACGTTTCCTGGAGCAAGATGCTTTATATAAATAAGGAACAGTTGGATTCTTTTTTAAAGACAAGAGGCACTTATACCATCGGCTATTTGAGAAAGACTTGCTCCGATTGCTCTTATCTTTCCTATCATTTCCTTAAGGAATATAACGAAAAAACATTCCAGAAAGAAATCTACGTCATCGAATGCGACGTCGAAGGAATTCGCTATACAGATGGGGAATTCGATCAAGAAAACTGGTCGTCTTTCAAAAACCAATATGGATTATCCAGTGAGTGGAATGCGTCTTTTGGATATGGCGAAGGATACGTCCCTTCCTTCTTTACTTATGAGGTGAAAGGAAAGAATGATCTTTCCGTTGTTGATGGAGCCGTATACGCAAACGATGTTTTGGAATATCAAAATGGCACTTGCAGGATAATAGATTCCTACTGGGATAAAAGAGAGCATCCTTATTATTCTTCTTTGGGAAAAGGGATTCAGACCAACCTTTTGGGTTTAAAGATAGCCAAGGAAGATTGCCTGGAAGTGGATGGCCAATATTATTGGATGAAAGAGAAGATGGCAAAATACCATGACCCTTTAATGGAGGGTTATCTCGATTTTTACGCCAAATAAGAAGCTGAAACCCTTTATAGGGCACGAAAAAAGCGGCTTAGGAAAGCCGCTTTTAAACGATGCATCGATTAATTAGAATACACCTAAGTAATAATTCTTTTTGCCACGTCTAACAATGACGTATTTCCCAGCAATCGTGTCTTCTTTGCCAATGACTTTATTGAGGTCATTCACTTTGTTCCCGTTAATGGACACGGAATTCTGATTTAGGAAGGTCTTCGCTTCGGTTTTGCTCTTAGCCGCGCCGATCTTAACTAAGAAATCAAGGATTGGCATCGCGCCAGTAAGCTCCGTCTTGGAATATCCTCCGAGCACTTCCTCGATTTGCTTGGCGTTAAGGGATTGGACTTCCCCGGAGAAAAGAACGTTAGACATCGAGATGGCTTCTTCCGCAGAAGCTTGGCCATGGATGTCTTTTGTGACTTCATAGGCGAGTTTCTTTTGGGCGATTCTCATGCCTGGATTCGCCAAATGATCACGGGTGATATTTTCGATTTCCTCAGGGGTAAGGAAGGTAAATACTTTCAAATATTTGATCGCGTCTTCATCGGTCGTGTTATAAAAATACTGATAAAGCTGGTAAGGGGAAGTCAATTCCGGATTCAGGAAAAGGGCTCCTTTTTCGGATTTGCCGAATTTCTTTCCGTCAGCGCGAGTGATCAAATGGGCGGTCATGGCCTCAGGATCGGCTTTATCCCCTTCTATTTTGCGAATCAATTGGAGGCCGCTTGTCAAATTGCCCCATTGATCGTTGCCGCCGATTTGGATCTTGCAGCCATACTTTTTATATAGGGTATAGAAATCTGCCGATTGAAGAATCTGATAGGCGAATTCAGTGAAAGAAATGCCGGCTTCCAACCGCGAAGAAACGATTTCTTTCGATAGCATATAGTTAACGGAGAAATATTTGCCATAATCGCGAAGAAAATCAAGCATGCTGATATTCCCAAGCCAATCATAATTGTTTAAAATCATGCCTTTTTCTGGATCGGAGAGGTCCAGGAAACGTTCAAGCTGAGCTTTAATCGAAGCGGTGTTCTTCGCCAAAGTTTCTTTGGTTTGAAGATTTCTTTCAGCGGATTTGCCCGAAGGGTCTCCAATCATGCCTGTAGCCCCTCCTACGACAGCGATAATGCGATGGCCGGCTCTTTGGAGCCTCATCAAGATCGAAATCATGACGTAATTGCCTACGTGCATGCTGGAAGCGCTAGGGTCAAAACCGCAATAGATGGTCGTTTTATTCGCCAATAGTTTACGGACGTTCTCTTCATTCGAATATTGTTCAATCAATCCGCGATAATTTAATTCATCAACGATATTTTCCATATCATTACCTCACTAGGTAAAATTTTAGCCGAAGAAAGATATTAAGCAAGGAAGAAAGAGGTTTCCTTGCTATTTGAAAACAGAGATTTGAAGCAATTAAGAAGGAGTCTTTAAAGAGAGGAAAATCATCGCAAAAGAAAAAGGCTGCCTTATTCGTTAAGACAGCCTTAGAGTCTAAGAAATGGTGGATTAATACATTCCGGCCGGATTCATCGCAGGCGCGACTTTATCTTCTTTGATTTCGGTAACGGCCGCTTCCGTGGTGACAAACATAGCGGAAATGCTAGAAGAGTTCAAGATAGCGTTGCGAGTGACTTTCGTAGGATCGACGATATTCGCATCGAACATATTCACCCAATTGCCATGGAGAGCATCGAAACCGAAGTTCTTTGCCTGTTCTTTTTGCTTATCGGCAACCTCTTTTGGATCATATCCGGCATTGGCAGCGATTTGCATTAATGGAGCAAGCAAGGAATCAAGGACAGCATCAATACCTTTTTGGATATCGGGGTTGCTGTCTTTTAGCGTGCCTTTCAAAGCCATATAGACTTCAGCAAGAGCGGCGCCTCCGCCAACAACCACGCCTTCGGCAACAGCCGCTTTCGTGGCATTAAGAGCGTCCTCGATACGAAGCTTCTTGTCTTTCAGCTCGCTTTCGGTAAGAGCGCCGACTTTCACAACAGCGACGCCATTGGAGAGTTTAGCAATGCGTTTTGCGATATTCTTCTTGTCATATTCGGAAGAAACCACGTTATATTGGGCTTGAAGCTCAGAAATACGATCTTCCACGTCTTTCTTAAGGCCTTCTCCACCAACGATGGTTGTGGAATCTTTCTTGATGGTAATGCGTTTGGCTTGTCCAAGATCGCTAATGGTGACATCTTTTAATTGCATGCCGAGGTCTTTGCTATAGAATTTAGCACCAGTAAGGATGGCAATATCTTGCAAAGCGGCTTTTTGAGCATCACCGAACTCAGGAGCCTTCGTAGCAACAACGGTGAAGGTTCCGCGAAGCTTATTGACGATTAAGGTACTTGTGACATCGGAATCCAAATCATCGGCGATGATAAGAAGAGGCTTATGGGCATCGACGACGCTTTGAAGCATAGGAACGATGTCGTTGATGTTATTGATCTTCATATCCGTGACAAGGACATAAGCGTCTTCAAGCTCGGCGATCATATGTTCATTATCGGTCACCATATATGGAGAAATGTAACCTTTGTCATATTCCATGCCTTGGGAGATGACAAGTTCATTTTCGCTTGTCTTGGATTCATCGACGGTGATAACGCCGTTTTTGCCGACTTTAGCCATTGCTTCAGCAATAAGTTTGCCAATTTCCTCATCATGTGCGGAAATGGAGGCAATCGCTTCTATATCTTCGTTGGTTTGAACTGGTTTCGAGATAGAAAGAAGCTCATTAGCGACAGCCTTACCGGCTTTTTCGATGCCATTGCGAATAAAGACTGGATTCGCGCCAGCATCCACTGCATCAATTCCTTTATGAATGATAGCTTGGGCAAGAACGGTTGCGGTCGTTGTGCCATCCCCTGCTTTTTCATTGGTCTTATTGGCCACTTCGTATACGAGTTTGGCACCCATATTTTCAGTGGCGTCTTTCAATTCGATCTCACGGGCGATGGAAACGCCATCTTCGCAGATCTCAGGGGACCCATATCCCTTATCAAGAGCAACGTTTCTGCCCTTTGGCCCAAGAGTGACCTTAACGGTGTTCGCAAGCGTATCCACGCCTTTGACCATGGCCTCGCGGGCTTCTTTTCCTAATTTAATTTGTTTTGCCATAATAATCTTTTCTCCTTAAGAATTAGTCATTAACGACAGCAAGAACATCTTCCAGTTTCAAAAGAAGATATTTATGACCGTCATCTTCATAATCGGTGCCGGCATATTCGCGGTAAATAACCTTGTCCCCGACTTTTACGCCGCTCATGGCAATGAGTTTGCCATTTTCATCGGTTTTGCCAGGTCCCATCGCCATAACGGTCGCAATGTTCCCCTGTTTCTTTTCGGTGGTAAGAACGATGGATCCAACTTTCTTTTCGGAAGGAAGTTTCTCCAATAGAAGATAATCGTTTAAAGGTTTAATTGATGACATTTTTGAATGCCTCCTTGAAGTACGTTTATTATGTTAGACACTATTTTGGCACTGTCAATAGCCTAGTGCTAAACTAATAGAAAAAGTAAAGATTTTATCGAAAGAAAAAATGCTGATAATTTTTAACATCCTGGATGCATAAATAAAAAAGTGACGTGTTTTGAACGTCACTAGGAGGATTTCTCTTCGTTTTAGAATTTCGTGGAGGAGCGCTTGACGAATTTCGCTTCAAAACGGCATGTTTTCTCCAAGAGATTGTCATTGATAAGATCGGTTAGCATAAGCATGGCGCGTTTGCCGACTTCTGACATGTTGATTTGCATGGAGCTGAGAGTCGGGCGGACGATATTGGCGTATTTGGTTCCAACCAAGGAGAGAACTTCGACGTCATTCGGAACCTGAAGACCTGCATCCGAGGCAGCGTTGATAATGGCGGCCGCCAAGGAATCGCGATAAGCGATATAGTAGCCTTTGCTTCCTTCAGGATTGTTTTTGAATCTTTCTAAGAAATCGGCATAGGTATGGGCATAGGAATCGTCGCAATTAAGGACGTGGTATTCTTTCTTCAACTCATCATGGACTTCCACGAAGCAATGCTCGCAATGCGTAAGGAGTCTGCCGCCATCATGAACATGGACGAAAGTCATTTCTTTTTCCCCGCCATCTTGATAATAATGGCGAATGATGTTCTTTAATTCTTCTCCGTAAGAGAATTTGATGCAGCCGACTTTATCTCCCGTCAAAACGTTATTCACGACAATGGCTGGCACGAAGTAGGAATTGATTTTCTTAACATCGTCCACTTCGAGTTCATCATCGAAAATAATCGTTCCGTCAACGTGAGTGGTAATGACCTTCTCAATCATCGAAAGAGCTTCTTCACGGGAATGGGAAGTGGTGAATAAAGTCAAGACGAAGCCTTTTTGCTTGGCGATTTCGGAAATCCCCGAAAGCATATTCGAAATATAGACGTAGTTGGCGCCAGGGATGATAACGCCGATGTTGGTGGTTTTGTTCGTGGCAAGAGCCTGAGCCAAACCAGATGGCTTGTAGCCAAGTTTTTTGATGGTGGCCTCAACTTTCGCTCTGGTGCTTTCGGTGACGTTGCCTTGCTTGTTAATGACGCGAGAAACGGTTGCTAAAGAAACGCCCGCAGTTTGGGCGACTTGATATATGGTGACGCGATCTTTTAAGTTATTCATAGAAACAACTCCTTTTCCTTGCACTCTAATTATGGCGGAGTGGGTTATAAATTTCATCCATTTTCTGAAACAATGTAACATTTTTTTCTTAAAAAAGAAAAAGACCCCTTAAGCGGAGTCTTTGTCAAAAGAAGGCTTTTAAAGAGTCCCGCCATGGAGCTCGCTATAAAGATTTTCACGGGTTTTATAGACTTTTTCAGTGAGATCCACATAGTGTTCGTGAGGCATCTCGAAGCGGAGCTCGGATTCCCAGACTTTGTTTTCCAATTGATCCTTGATGTAGGCTCTCTTCTCGCTAATGCTAGGAAGCTTATAGACGAGTTCGCCGTTTTCGATATAAGGGATGAGAAGCTTCTCCACTTTGAGAGGGATGATTTCCCTGCGTTTATGGAATGCGTCAGGAGAGAAATCGTAAACGACGATCGGTTTGCCCTCCTCCACCACTTCATCATCCATCGAAATGATGTCGCATTGCCCTTGCCCATTCTCATCATAGACTCTCCAGGCCATAAGCTTTCCGGGGATGATGGCTTTCGAGGCCGAGTCAGAGCATTTCATCTTCGGAGCGTAGCTTCCCTCACTTTCCTTTACCGCAACGAGTTTATAGACTCCCCCGAAGACGGGGTCTGTGGCAGAGGTAATCAGATTCTCCCCCACGCCATAGGAATCGAAATGGGCGTCTTCATAGATTTCCATGCTGCGGATTTTCTTCTCATCTAAGGAATTCGAAGCGACGAGTTTGATATATGGCTTTCCCGCTTTGTCCAACGCTTTCCTCAATCTCTTATAGGAACGAGCCAAATCACCCGAGTCAACACGGGCGGATTTCACGCGTTTATTCGGATCGTTTGGATATTTCTTGATGAGCTCATCATCAATGGTGATGAGGTTGGGCAAGCCTGAATCGAATACGGAATAAGTATCAAGAAGCAAGGAAACATTCTCCGGATAAGTTTCGGCAAAAGCGCGGAAGGCGCTTAGTTCATCAGGGAAGAACTCAATAAAAGAGTGAGCGATGGTGCCCACCGCTTTTACTTCTGGGCCATATCGCATCTCGGCTAAGCAGTTGGCCGTTCCGATGCAACCTCCAAGAATAGCCGCATAGGCGCCGTCGTTCCCTGCGCTTTCCCCCTGCGCGCGTCTTGTGCCAAATTCCATGACTTTTCTTTCTTGATGGGTGGCTAAACCGGATATGCGGGTGGCTTTTGTTGCGATCAAGGAATGGAAATTCATCGTTTGAAGGAGGTAGGTCTCAATCAAAATGGCCCCAACCATGTCGCATTCGATGCGGACCATCGGTACTTGCGGATAGCAAACCGTTCCTTCTTTTAAAGCATACATGCCGCCTTTCCAACGATAAGCAGAGAGATATTCCAGGAAAGAATCGGACATCCCTTTGCTTTTGAGGTATATGAGGTCTTTCTCGGTGAAATGATAATTCAGAAGGAATTTGGTTAAACGGTCTTGCCCACAGGAAATGGAATAACCGAGGTTGTCAGGATTTTCGCGGAAGAACATGTCAAAGACCATGACTTTGTCTTTGAAGCCATGGAGAAAAAGGCAATTGGCCATGGTGAACTCATAGAAATCCGTGACCATTGCCGGATTGTCGTAATCTTCATCCGGAATATAAGGCTCGCAATAGATTTTGCTCATTTCTCTCCCCCTTCGGAAAGGAAAAAATCCTCCCCCTCAAGATATCCTTCTGGCAAAAAGGCCTCTTTGCTCTCATTGGATATTTTCAATTCCTTAGGCGAGCAAAGCGAAACGTCCACAGGAATGTTTCTCACGAGTTTCTTATGGAAAAGCGAGCCATCATAAAGAATGGTTCCGTCTTTGGCGGCAACAACAAGCTTCCCTTCTTCCAGATTCGGATAATAGGAAACGGATTGGTAGCTCTTCCCCTTGCTTTCTAAAGTGACAATCTGGGCTTTCTCTTCTAAAGGATGCTCCTCAAGCTGAACGATTCTCATAACTTCGTAGCCAGACTCTTCAAGAGGAGGCAAAAGAGGGGCGTTATGGTTGGAAAGATAAGAATTCAATGCGCTTAGAAGTTTCTCCTCGGGCGCGAAAAGAACGCCTTTGGATTTGATTTTAACGATATTGGAGATGTGAAAAAGATTCATTCCAATAAGCTCCTTTTGAGCGTAAAGAAGAGTAATATCCCCTTCTGTTTTGATTTCATCCGGCTTCTTCTCGGGATCAAACAAAACGAAAAGAACGTCTCCATTGGTTTCGAAATCATAAAATAAGCGATACATATCCTATTCTCCTTATTATTTCTTTTTTAGAAAAACGCGATGGATGCTTTTCCCCATAGAGCGGAAATTCTTCTCATATTCGCTCATCACATCGTTTTCTTCATCAAAAATGTAATTTTCCTCATTGAGAATCATCTCAAAAGGCGAAAGAGGTATTTGCTCTAAGCTGAAAGCGTATAAGGAATCGTTGTCCGTTTTGATATGAAGCTCCCCTTCAGGAAGAAGAATCTTGGCGAATTCCTCAAGCCTTTTCGCGTGAGTCAAACGTCTTTTCTCATGCCTTTTCTTTGGCCATGGGTCAGAGAAATTAAGATAGATCGTTTGAAAACGAAGATCCTCTAATGCAGGGTAAAGGACATCAAAATCCCCATGTATGATACGAATATTCGGGCATTCGGACTGAAAGACTTTCTTGGCAAGGATGCCTGCGATAGAAAGATCCCTTTCGATAGCAAGGAAATTCGTCTCAGGGTGTTTCTTTGCCATCCCAATGACGAAATCTCCTTTGCCTGAGCCCACTTCAAGATGAAGCGCTTGCTTCGAAAAGAAAGGATCTTTTGGATCGATTCCCTTCAAAACGAGTTCCGGGTGTTCCTCTAAAAAAGGGGATGCCCATTTCTTAAAACGCCCTCTCACTTAAGATTCCCCAACATATAGACGGCACGGGCATAGATTGCGATATCGTTGATGAAATCTTTCACGAAAATATATTCATCCGGGGAATGCATGTTTCCTGGATGGCCCTTCCATTCTGCGCCGAAAGCAACCGTATTCGGCGCTTCCTTGGCGTAGGTCCCGCCACCAATGGCCAAAGGCTTATCAAAGAATTTCATCGTTTCTTTCTTATAAGCTTTCATCAATGTGGAAACAAGCGGAGATTTCTTATCATATAAAAGATAAGGCGCGACGGAATCAAGATGGAATTCCATTTCGGTATAGGCGGCAAGCTTGGCGGTGGATTCTTCCGGAGAAGCGTTTTCGCCATAGCGGAAATCGACACTCAGGGAAAGCTCGTTCATCATGTAATGGAGAACTCCGAAATTAAAGGTAGAATCGCCAAGTTCGGTCGAATGGCTATAGCCCCCAAAGCTTTTCCCGTTGTTATCGAAAATCGTGGAAAGCTTGCTTAAAAACGCGTTCTTGTAATAAGCGCCGATGGTTTCAAAAGCGAGTTTAATGGCGGAAACGCCTAATTCTGGGGTTGATCCATGTGCCGTCTTCCCTTTGAAACGAAGCATCAGAAGCTCCTTGGTGGAATTGATATCGCAAGGAATTTTCTTTTCTTGCAGATATTTGACGAATTTCTCATCCGGCAAAAGAGTGACAAGCAAAGAATCGCACACGGCATTGCTAACCGTTCCTCCATCCATGGCGATGATAGGCTTTAAGTCGATTTTCTTCGCGAGCGTCCCGTGCGTAATTCCTTTTTCGGCATAGATAAGGGGCCAATTGGCATCAGGAGTGAAGCCAAAACGGGGGGTTTCGCCGTTTCCTTTCTCAAAATAATAACGAAGGCAAGAAGATCCTCTTTCCTCGTCGCCACCGCTTACGATTTTAACGCGATAGCCTTTGATAAGTCCGTTGTCTTTCAAAAGTTTTACGGCGTACAAAGCAGCCGTTAATGGTCCTTTATCGTCACATGCTCCGCGCCCGAAAATCTCGCCATCTTTCAAAGTCGCGGAAAAAGGAGGGTATTTCCATTCCCCGGAAACAGGAACGACATCGGAATGCCCATAGATCCCAATCAAAGGGGCATTCTTATCTCCGAACTCAAGCTCAACGGCGTAGCCGTCAACTTTTCTTACTTCAAAGCCGTAATCTTCGCCGAGTTTGGCGAAATAATCCAAAGCTTTTTTGACGTTTTCTCCAAAGGGCTGCCCTTCTTTGATTGTATGTTCGTCATAGACGGAAGGGATGCGGATGTACTTCTGCAAAGCCAAAATGGCTTCCTTTTCATAGCCTTTGGCAAGTTTTTTGAAATTTGGCATGTTTTCTCCTAATTAAGCTCTTCTTACTTTGCTAAGCGCTTTCGAAACAAGAGGAGTCAAGATCGAAGCCAAGACAGCCTCTCCCAACATTCCGAAAGCAATCACCATCGTAAACGTATACGTGACTCCTTCCGCCACAGGGGAAGATGAGAAGAATAAGCTTTTCATCGTCTCAGGGTAGAAGACAAACAAATCGGCGAATACGAGAACCGTATGCATGATGGTGAAGATAAACGAAAATCCACCCACTGCAAATAGATTCATATATAGTTTATGGTTTTTGCGTAGCAAGTCAAAGAAGAAGCCAGCAAAAAAGCCAAAAAGAAGGCGAGGAGGTATGCTGACCCAAGGCATAGCAAAAAGAGCATTGAAGCCAACGCCGCTCATCATGCCTTGAATCCATGAGGTGAGGCCAAAGGCGAGGCCGTAAATAATTCCGCCCTTCCACCCCTTATGATAGGCTCCTAGCAAAACAGGCAAATGAACCAAAGAGAAAGAAATGCCAGGAATCAAGCTGATATATCCGGCTTCCGGAACGAAGCCCATTACGGATATCAAGGCAACAATCAAAGCGTGGAAAGTAATGTCTCTTGCTTTCACATCTCCTTTCGGGGAGATTTTGTGTAGGGAAATGAGCAAAAGAGCGATCCAAATGATGAGAAGGATCCAAAAAGATATGGTTAAATAATTCATTTTTTATTGTTCCTTTTATCGATTTCTTTTAAACCCAGCAAAAGAAGGTTTTCCTCGTATTCAAAATCCGGGAGATGTTTCTTGACGTAAATTGAATTTCCGCCGGTAAGGATACGTTTTAAGGGGTGGCCCACTTCTTTTTCAAAAGCCTCCGCAAAGCCTTCTATGGCGTAAACGTTCGTGAAAATGATTCCCGCATTCATAGAGTCATGGGTGTTTTTCCCAATCACATGGTCAGGCGCAAGAAGATTCACTTCTGGCAAAGCGGCCGTGTCTTTCGAGAGGCTGTTTGCCCCAATCGCGATTCCTGGGGCAATCGCGCAGCCTCCAAAAGAAGAGCTTTCATCGACATAGATGAATTTGTTTGCCGTGCCTAAATCGGCAATAAAAAGGTTGGACCCATATTTGGATATGGCACCTACGGCATCGGCGACAAGATCCGCGCCCACTTCCTGAGGGCTATCCGTCTTAATCGAGAGGCCGCTTTTCAATCTGGGCCCGAGGATTTTGGCTCTTACGCCAAATAAGGAAAATACGATGGATTTGAAAATCGGGGTCAAAGGAGGAACGACGGAAGAGATGATGGCTCTATCAATCCTCATTTCTTCAAGATGTTTCGTCATCACGAAAAGCTCTAATACGCTCTTATATTCATCAAGAGAGCGAATCGGTTTGGTTCGCGTTTTGTAGACAAAGGATAAAACATCGTTATCCCACAATCCAAAATCAATCAGGGTATTCCCGATATCAATCGTTAGCAACATGGACTTTTCTCCCGCTCCAGTCTAAGACTGTCTTCTTAGTACCGGGCGAAGAGATTATACCCTCTTTCACACGAAAAGAAATAAAAAAAGGCTAGTTTCCTAGCCTCTTAGAAAGTGCTACCCAACAAGGATATTGAGGATTCTTCCCGGAACATAGATGACTTTTCGTATGGTTTTGCCATCCGTCCACTTACGGACTTTCTCGCTTGAAAGAGCGGATTTCACGGCTTCCTCTTGCGTTGCTGTTTTATTTAAGGTGATGCTGTCACGAACTTTGCCATTGATCGAAACGCCGATGGTGACATCCTTTTTAATGAGCTTCGATTCATCGAAAGTAGGCCAGCTTTCATAGGCGATCGAATGGTCATGGCCTAATTTTTGCCACATCTCCTCCCCTACAAACGGGCAAATGCAAGAGAACATCTTCACGAAATTCTCAATATAGGGGCGATAGAGGCTCTTCGCTTTATAGCAATCATTGATAAAGACCATCATCTGGGCAATGGCGGTATTGAAGGAAAGGGCCAAGAAATCACTCGTTACTTTCTTGACCAAGAAATGATAGGAATAATCAAGTTCGCCGTCGTTATTGTCGACGATTTTTTTAGCAAAGCTCTCTTCATCCACGAGGCGGAAAACACGTTCGATAAAACGAGTGGACCCATCCAGAGCGGTTGTCGACCAAGGCTTCGCTTCATTTAAAGGACCGGCGAACATCTCGAAAAGGCGAAGAGAATCCGCGCCATTGCTCTTGACGATATCGTCAGGATTGATGACATTCCCCCTCGATTTGGACATCTTTTCGCCATTCGCGCCCAAAATCATTCCTTGGTGATATAGCTTTTGGAATGGTTCTTTGCAGGATACAACGCCGATATCATAAAGGAATTTATGCCAGAAACGGGCATAAAGAAGATGCAAAACAGCATGTTCTTGCCCACCGATGTAAAGATCGACAGGAAGCCAATGATCAAGGAGTTTTCGATCGGCGATGGCTTTTTCGTTATTCGGATCAATATAGCGAATGTAGTACCAAGAAGAACCGGCCCATTGTGGCATGGTGTTTGTTTCTCTTTCGCCTTTTTTGCCATCGATTTCCACATGGAGCCAGGAAGATGGCGCTTTCGAAAGAGGAGGTTTGCCGTCTTTTGTCGGTCGATAATCGTCTAACTCAGGCAAAAGAAGCGGAAGATCTTTTTCAGGAAGAGGATATTCCGTTCCATCTTCCATCTTCACCATCGGGATTGGCTCGCCCCAATAACGCTGCCTGGAGAAAATCCAGTCACGAAGTTTGTAATTGGTGACTTCTTTCCCAGCCCCAAGCTTTACGAGTCTATCGGTAATCGCCGCTTTTGCTTCGAGAATATTTAAACCATTGGCGAAATCGGAATGAATATGTTTTCCATCGCCCTCAAAGGCTTCTTTGCTGATATCGCCGCCTTCCAAAACGGGGAGGATGGGCAAACCATATTTCTGAGCGAAAGCGTAATCTCTTGCATCATGCGCAGGAACGGCCATGACGGCGCCTGTGCCATAGCTTCCTAAAACATAATCGGCGACAAAGATGGGGATTTCTTTGCCATTGATTGGATTGATGGCCTTTCTTCCTAAATAAACGCCTGTTTTATCTTTCGTTAAGGAAGTGCGGAGCAAATCAGATTTATGGGCAGCCTCATCCACATAGGCTTCGACCGCTTCTTTTTGCTCAGGAGAGACTAGTTTTTTAACAAGTGGGTGCTCTGGGGCCAAGCAACAATAGCTACAGCCAAAAAGCGTGTCCACCCTCGTTGTGAAAACGCGGAACGATTCATTGGAATCTTTCACTTTGAAAGCGATCTCGACGCCTTTTGATTTGCCAATCCAGTTACGCTGCATTTCCAAAGTGCTCTTCGGCCAGTCTAGACCTTCAAGATCTTTTTCGAGGCGATCGGCATAGCGGGTGATTCGAAGCATCCATTGTCGCATAGGCATGCGAATGACAGGATATCCGCCACGTTCGGATTTGCCATCTATCACCTCTTCATTAGAAAGCACAGTCCCGAGTTCTGGGCAATAATTAACCGGAATATCGGCAACATATGCCAAATCATTTTGGAACATTTTGATGAAAATCCATTGCGTCCATTTGTAATACTTAGGATCGATGGTCGCGATTTCCTTAGACCAGTCGTAAGAAAAGCCCAAGGATTGGATTTGGTTTTTGAAGTTTGCGATGTTTTTACGGGTGAATCCTTCAGGATGTTGGTTCATCTTGATGGCAAATTGCTCGGCAGGCAAACCGAAAGCGTCCCATCCCATCGGATGAAGGACGTTATAGCCTTGCATTCTTTTCATGCGGGCAAGTATATCGGTTGCCGTATACCCTTCAGGATGCCCGACGTGCAAACCTTGTCCAGAAGGATAAGGGAACATATCCAAAACGTAATATTTTGGTTTGGAGAAGTCATGGGTGTCGCAATAGAAGGTATTATTCTCTTCCCAATATCTGCGCCACTTCTTCTCTATGTCTTCGTGGTTGTAGCTCATAATAGCTCCTTATTTTTCTAGCAAACCTTCATAAAGAGAACGGTATTGCTTGCAACTGCGCTTCCAAGAATTATCTTTCTTAAGCGCATTGCCTACGATTTTATCGTAAGTAAGGGGGGTGTGGAATAATTCTTTTGCTTTTCCTATCGCGTAAGAAAGGCCGTTCACGTCATAATTATTAAATCCGATGCCGTCCGGCTTTGAAGAATTGCTTTCGTCATACCCCTCGACCGTGTCTCTTAGCCCACCGGTATAGCGAACCACGGGCAAAGTGCCGTAACGTTGAGAGATCATTTGGGAGATGCCGCATGGCTCAAAAAGAGAAGGCATCAAAAAGAAGTCGCATCCAGCATAGATTTTATGGGACAGATCGTTATTGTATCCGATATAGACGCCGACATGGTTTGGATAATCATCGCGAAGCTCTTGCATTTTCCTTTCAAGATCGTATTCCCCTGAGCCCAAGACGATGAGAGAGCAATCGTTATATTCATTCAAAAAGCCCTTCATGGCTTCATAAATCAAATCGATGCCTTTTTGCCAAGACAAACGAGAAACAACACCGAAAAGAGGGCCGCTCCCTTTTTGGATTTGGAAGGTTTCCAAGAGGTCTTTCTGACAGGCTTTTTTACCCATTTTCCATGCTTTGGAGGAATAATTCTTAGCGATCAGATTGTCGGTGGCGGGATTCCATTCTTCATAATCGATTCCATTTAAAATACCGACAAAATCATCTTTTCTCAATTCCAAAACGCCATTGAGCCTTTGATCGCTAAAAGGATCGAGAAGCTCATTGCGATGGGTTGGGGAAACCGTCGTGATTTTATCGGCGTCGACAATGCCAGCCTTCAAAGAAGAGACCATATTGTCAAAACGAACGCGCCCCGAATCAAACAAAGAATCATCCAAGCCCCAGAAATCATGAAGGAAATAACGGTCCACAAGCCCTTTGAAGGCAGGATTATGAATTGTAAGGACGGTTTTCATCTTGCAATAGAAAGGATCTTGCGCGTATTTTTCCTTTAAAAGGGTCGGAACCATGCCAACTTGCCAGTCATGAACATGAATGATGTCGGCTTGGAAGGAAAGGTATTTCAAAAGATTCATGCAAGCTAGAGCAAAAAAAGCAAAACGCTCGCAATCATCATGATACCCATAAAGATTATCCCGATCGAAATAATAGGAATTTTCGATTAAATAATAGGTGATCCCCTCAATTTGGGTCGACAAAATCTCCGCTTGTTGCTCTCTCCAAGAAAGGGAAACGGGCATGAAGGAAACATGTTTGAACTTATATTTTTTCTTTCTCACGCAAGGATAGAAGGGAGAAACGAGAATCACCTCATCCCCTCCTTTGACCAATTCCTTGCTTAAAGCATACGTGACATCCGCTAAGCCACCCGTTTTCGAAAGTGGCAGCGCCTCAGAAGCGAACATCGCAATCTTCATATGATGGCTCCTTGATGGATATAAATCGGGGTGTCTTTGTCCCCTTCGATAGTATGGCGGTCCGTGACGATGGAATATTTGTCGATCACCACGTTGGAAAGAGTGACTTTTTCGCCGATTTTCGTTCCGCGGAGAACGATGCAACGATCCAATTTCGCTCCCTTCCCAACATGGACTCCGCGACAAAGGATGGAATTGGTGACGGTGCCGTTAATCACGCAGCCGTTGGCAATAAAGGAATTCGATATTTTGGAGGAAGTTTTATATAAAGCCGGGGCTGTATTATGAGTGATGGTGAAAATAGGCCATTCTTCTCGGAAGAGGGAAGAGGCAATCTCCGGTTTAAAAAGTTCGAAAGAATATTCGATGTATTTATCTAAGGAATTGAAATTTCTTGCATACCCTTTGTATTCATAGGCACGAACCTTTAAAAGATTGTTCTCCACGGCATAGCGGAGAAAGTCCCCCACCCCCATGGTGAAAGAGTGTTTTTTGCTTTCTTCAACGATTTTCGCTAGCACGACGCGATTAATGATCCACGTTTCCAAGGAAGCGTTTATGTCTTTTTCGCTTCCGTCGTTGATTTTCACTTTTTGAATGTAGCCGTTCTCATCGATGTCGAAGCAATACCCTCCAAGGAAGTCTTTATCGCCATCGTGTATTTTCTTATAGACAACGGTGACTTCGTCTTTCTTTGCGCGATGTCCCTCGACAATGGGATTAAAATCAATCGGCGCGACAATATGCGGGGTTTGGAAGACAAGGATGGATGCGCTGGAATCGTAAAGAATATAGTCGTTTTCCTTGATGTTAGCCAAATCCGTGTTATAGGCTGGGTTCAAAATGCCTTTTTCATTCGAAAGGATGGTAAGCTTGTCTGTTTTGGTGTTGCTGACCCAAGAAGACATGTTGCCCATATGCTTCAATATCGAGCGTTGGTGATTTTTGATTAGGATCCCAACCGTATCAATGCCGGAATTCGAGAAATTGGACATCACGACATCCATGAAGGCATATCTGCCTAAAAAGGTTGTGGATGCCAAAGGGCGATTTTCCGTCAATTCCCCTAATTCAGGATCGTTATGGGTGTTCAATAAACCAATTACATCTTTCATAATCTAGCCGCCTTTTTATTCACAATAAGTTCGATTTCCTCTCCCCCGACGTTCACTTTGGAATTCGTTTCGATTAAGGTGTCAGGGCCGATGATGGCATTCTCCACGTGCGCGCCTTTTTGAATAACGGCACCTGGCATAATCACATCGTTATAGCAATTCGCTCCTTCTTCAATAAGAACGTTTCCGGAAATGACGCAATGATTGACCTTGCCGTATATTTGAGCGCCCTGGTTAATCAAAGAGTCTTTGACATCGGCCTTTGGGCCGATAAATTGAGGAGCGGAATGCATATCTTCCGAAAGAATCCTATTCTTTCCGAAAATGGAATAGATATCTTCTCCGGTTTTATCGTTGCAAAGAAGATCCATATTGGCTTCATGAAGGGAAGCAATCGTGCCTACGTCTTTCCAATAGCCATGGTAGGTATAGGCGATGAGCTTGCGTTTGTCTTCCATCATATCCGGGATAATGTTTTTGCCAAAATCATGCTCTGTGTCTTCTTTTGCGTCACGAATCAAATAATCGCGAAGGACTTTGTAGGTGAAAATATAAATGCCCATCGAGGCGAGGTTTGAGACCGGTTTCTTCGGCTTCTCCTGAAATTGGGTGATATTGTCGTTCTGGTCGGTAACGAGGATGCCAAAACGGGGCGCCTCTTCCATCGGGACAGGGAAAACGGATATGGTGCAATCCGCTTTGGAGGAAATATGCTTCGCAAGCATTTCGTTATAGGTGCAAGAATAGATGTGGTCACCCGAGAGAATCAAAACGTATTCGGGATCCATTCTTTCCAGCCAATCCAAGTTCTCATAGATGGCGTCAGCCGTTCCTCTATACCAGGAAGAGCCTTCTTCGGTTTGTTTTGGAGAGAGCACGGAGGCAGAGCTTCTTACTCCGTTAAACCCCCATTTCTCACCATTGCCGACATATTGGTTCAGCTCACTTGATTCGTATTGCGTCAAAACGCCGACATTGCGTATGCCTGAATTCGCGCAGTTGCTTAAAGGAAAATCGATGATGCGGTATTTTCCACCATAAGAAACAGCCGGCTTTGCCACCTTCGCCGTCAAAGCCTTCAATCTCGTGCCTTTGCCACCCGCTAAAATCATGGCAACCATTTGATTAGACATGTCTATCCTCCTTCGTAAATGAGATTTGATATGTGTGTTATAGAACGTTTACATTCTACCATAAAGAGGGTGTTCCTACCCTAAAAAGCAAACAAAAATTTACGTTTTTTTGAAACTTTCTTTTCTTTTTGTCTCCTTTTAAGGAGAAAACTCATTTTGCCATTGCGCATATTCATGAAGGATGATATATTCATTTTTGCGATTTTACGCACGTAGAGGTGATAGTTATGTCAAGAAAATGCCCAATTTCCGGAAAAGGCCCAATGAGCGGCAATGCCCGTTCCCACTCTGTCTTAGCCACTCGCCGTAGATGGAATGTTAACCTTCAAAAGTATAAGATCAACATCAATGGCAAAATGGTCGAAGTCAGAATGAGCGCTCGCGCCTATCGTAGCTTAAACAAATCCGTCAAAGCTGCTTCCAAAGACGCAAAAGCTGCTTAGTTCTTAGAGTTTAGTGAATCAAACGAGCCGATTGGCTCGTTTTTTTCTTGCCTTTTCATCGTAAAGAGAAATAGAAGAAAAGGTATTCCAATAAGAAACTTGTCTCCAAGATAAAAGAAAGAATCCATTCCGTAAAAGCCATCTGGAAGCATTTCGGTCTTTCCAAATGGGAAGAGCCGTCTTTTTCCGTGACGTTTTCCATTTTCGAATAATTGTTGAGTTTTGGGTTAAGCAACGGCAAAAACGAAAGGAGGGCGAAAAGAAAGGAAAGCACAGAAAAGGTAAGCGGCAAAGCTTTATTTTCCAGAGTTTTGCGCGATATGGATAGCAAAATGAAGCCCCCCATGCCATTGGCTATCGCAATAAAAGCGCCAAAGAACATAAAGAGAGCGAGTCTCATTTTTTCCCTTCGGAAATCGATGAAGGACAAAAAGAAATAAAGAATATCGGCAAGAAGGAAAAAGATAGCAAGAAGGAGAAAATAATATTTCGAAGTAAGGCTTTGATCGATCGGCAAAAAATAAAAAAGGATGGAGGAAAGCACATTGAAAAGAAGGAAGCTCGATTGCAAAGCCCTCAATAGATTGTTTTTTCTCCCTCCAAACCCCTCATATAGGAAATACTGACGAAAAGAAAAAGGAAGGCTTTCTTCTTTTTTGTTTTGCAAAAGAAAGAAAAGGAAGCCGAGGAAACATAAAAAGGATAAGGACAAAGCAAGAAAGAATGCTATTTGCATTTTAAGCCCTCGATTCTTTCTTTCATATCGGAATGGCCAAATAAATAGGAACCTGCGACGAGGACTTCGGCTCCATGGAGAAGAGCCTCTCTCCCTGTGGTATCTTGTATTCCCCCATCGATTTCAATAAGCGGCTTCTTCAAAAGAGGCTTTAGAATCTTCCGAATTTCATCCAGCCTTCCTAAAGAGGAAGGAAGAAATTTTTGGCCCCCTCGACCCGGTTCAACCGACATTAAAAGGATGAGATCCACCTTATTTATATAAGGAAGAAGGACATCCACTGCTGTGTTTGGTTTAATGGATATTCCAGCATAGCAATGATAAGAATGGATCAAATCGATACAGCCTTCGATTCTTCTCTCTGGCAAAGCCTCATAATGGAAGGTGAGCAAATCAGCTCCGGCTTTGACATATTCTTCGATATGCTTATCAGGATCCTCGATCATCAAATGAACGTCGTTTAAAAGATGATGCTTATCGCTTAGAAGAGAAATTTCCTCTATGGTAAAAGATGTATTCGGGACAAATTTTCCATCCATTACGTCAATATGAAGAAATCCGGCTCCGTCTTCTTCCGCTTTTTTGGCTTCATTCACCAAATCATTACGGTTCGCAGCCAAAAGAGAGGGAGCAATGATAGGTTTCGAGAGAGTGCTTAAATTAAGTTTCATTATTTGAATCCAAACAAACGCGCGATCCAGGAGCGTTTTTCCTTAAAGTTCTTTTCATCGCTATAGGCATTTTCGATCGCTTGATGCATCAGAAGGGAGGAAGCGTATCTCTCTTCTGGCCTTTTCCTGCAGGCTTTGATGATGATTTTATCTAAGGCAAGAGGGATCGAAGAGAGGATTTTAGAAGGCTCTGGGAATTTGGTTTTGATTTGTTTTAAAGCGATTTCTTCCGCGGTTGGGGCATCGAAAGGAATCGTCCCCGTAAGAATTTCATAGAAAACAACGCCCATCGAATAAATATCGGAGGCAACCGAAGGCTCCTTCCCCATCAAGACCTCTGGCGCGCAATAATAAACCGTTCCGCTGATGGCGTTCTTATCCACTTCGATTTCGTTTTTAAAGGAAGCGATTCCGAAATCCGTGATTTTGATAGAGCCGTCTGCCAAATAAAAAAGATTATCCGGTTTGATATCGCAATGAATGATATCGTGATTGTGGATGTAGGAAACGCCTGAGGTGAGTTGAAGCATGACTTCGCAAGCTTCAGCTGCGGATAGATTATGCCCAGCGGCAACATTGAGCTTATCACGAAGGGTTCTCCCTTCAACGTATTCGTTGGCCATATAAGGGCGGCCTTCGATGATGCCTTGCCCTTCCCATTTCACGATATTGGGGTTATTCAAGGTGGAGGCAATCTTGCATTCATGGTTAAAACGTTCGACATTCCTAGGGTCTTTCATCATGTCTTCACGCATGACTTTCAAAGCCACGATACGTCTCAAAACAATATCAAAAGCCTCGTAGACATCAGCCATCCCCCCATGGGCAATGCGGCCCGTTATGCGATAACGGCCATCGATTTTGTCACCGATTTCAATCATTGGCGATGCACTCCCAAAGGGCGATTCCGATATTGTCGGAACCTCCAGCGTGATTGGCGATAGAGATCAAAGAGACGACTTTTTGATCGGTTCTTTCGTCCGTTAAAAGAATATTGGCGATTTCTTTGGAATCCAAATTGTTATAAAGGCCATCTGAGCAAAGAAGAATGCTCTCGCCATGATAGGGTTTATCGGTAATGGATAAAGAAAGAGAATTATATACGCCTAAAGCGTTGGTCAAAATATGGCGGTCTGGATGGGTTTTTGCGCCCTCTTCGGAGATTCTCCCTGTCTTAAGAAGATATTCGACATAGGTTTGATCGGTGGTGAGTTGCTTTAATTCGCCATCTTTCAGCATGTAGGCGCGAGAATCGCCGATGTTGGCGATCATCATCCGTTCACCGGTGATTAAAACGGCCACAAGTGTGCATCCCATGCTAATTTTTTCGGACTTTTTCTCGGCCTTTCTCATTTTTTCGGCCATGGAATAGATTTTCTTGTTGATGTTTTTGCATGTCCTCGTGATCCAGTTTTTATCAGAGAAAAGATATCGATGTTTTCTCTTTTTCTTAAAAGCGGCTTTCAAAAGGTCGATGGTCAATTTGCTCGCGACATCCCCCTTCTCGCTTCCGCCCATGCCATCGGATACCGCAAGAAAAACCTCGTTATCGGAATTCATTAGGATAATAGCGCGGTCCTCGTTGGTTTTTCTGACGCGTCCAATATCGGTTTTATAGGCGTATGTTCCGTGATAATTCTTGCTTTCTGGCATGATTTATTCCCCTTTCATGACTTTCGCGCGTAGTTGACCGCATGCAGCATCGATCCCTGTTCCCCATTCTTTTCTAACGGTGCAATTCACGCCATGGGAATTCAGGTAAACAGAGAAACGCTTGGTGGTTTCTTTCTCGCTTCTTTCAAACGGTTTTTCTTTAACGGGATTCAATGGAATCAGATTCACGTAGCAAAACACGCCACGCAAGAGTTCCACCAATTCTTTGGCGTTTTCAATAGAGTCGTTCACCCCTTTTATCATGATATATTCAAAAGTAACTCTTCTTCCGCTTTTTTCAACATATTCTTTGACAGCGGGTATCAATTTTTCCAAAGGATACGCGTTATTGACTTTCATCAAAGAGGAGCGAATGGCATTATTCGGAGCATGAAGGGAGATGGCTAAATTCACTTGGATGCCTTCGTTGGCGTATTTTTCAATGCCGGGAACGATGCCGCAAGTGGAAACGGTGATGTGCCTTGCGCCAATAGACAGACCTTTCGCTTCGTTCATGATGTGGATAAAGCTTGAAACGTTATCGTAATTGTCAAAAGGCTCGCCAGTGCCCATCACGACGATATGGGTCACGTTTTCCCCGACTTCATAAAGAATCTGGTTCATCACGATAACTTCGCCGACCATTTCCGCGGAAGTGAGGTTTCTTTCTTTTTTAAGAAGTCCGGAAGCGCAAAAAGCGCAGCCCATTGCGCAACCCACCTGGCTAGAAACGCAGATGGCATTTCCGTAATCATAACGCATCAAGACGGTTTCCACTTTGGCCCCGTCTTCCATTTCCAGAAGGAGCTTGATGGTGCCGTCTTCCGCAACCTGTTTGGCGTAGATTTTCGGAAGCGTGAGGCAATAATTTTCTTTTAATGTCTCACGAAAATTCTTGGATATGTCTGTCATGGAGTCGAAATCGTAGACTTTTTTTACATAAATCCAAGTATAAAGCTGAATGGCGCGGAATTTCTTTTCCCCGAGGGAAAGCATTTCCTCTTCCAAGGCTTTTAAGGTGTAGCCGAATAAGTTTTTCTTCATATTATTTATCGGAGGCTAAGGAAGTGTTTTGGGCATTGGGGCTTTCGTTTAACAGCTCTTTCGCCAAAGGCGCCCCCTCCTTTGCGAGATTGGTGTCTTTATGCAAGACGGCATAATAAAGAGAAGTTTCGCCTTCTTCGTATGGGAAACATTGTTTCTCTTCCACAAAATGGAACTCCGGATGGTTGTTAAGGAATTCGTTGATCGTTTGATGCCCTTCTTTCTTAGAGATTGTATAAATCATATAAATAAGGGTTCCGCCTTCCGCTACGAATTTAGAGCATTCCAAAAGCGCCTCTTTTTCTTGAGCGAATAATTCATCCATTCCGCTCTTTTTAAAATGAAGAAGGTAATCAGGCTGCTCACGGATAAGATCGAAATTAGAGGAATCGGGCGCAACGATAACCAAATCTTGCGGACGGGAAATGGAAACGAGCAGGGAATCTAAGCTAGAAGCAAAGAAATTGATGTTCTTTAATTGCTTTTGGCGAATGATGCGGGAAATATCCGCATATTTATCAAAGCTCTTAACGCCCATATTAATGCCAATGGAAGAGCCGTAATTCTCAATGATTTCCTTCAGAAGAGAAGAATCGGGATTCCCATTGTAAACAAAGAGCTCTTTCGGCTCGTCGATACGATATTTATCCACGATCTCCTTCGTGACTGGTTTCTCTTTAAAAAGAACGCCACTTTTAACCAAATCATTTTTACGCAAGGAGGTCTTTCCGGTATACAAAAGAATATCATCGACATTCGTCTTTTGGAAATCAGGATTGTTTTTCAAAACCTCTTCCGTAGGGATCAAAGACGTTCTGACGCGAACGTGATAGGTAAATGGGCGATTGTTTTTCTTCAGAATTTTATAGGTTGCGCCAAAACCATAATGCTCAAAGATTTTCAAAACCCATTCCGGGGTATTAAACCGCAAAGAGAGATAGCGATTGGATTGTTTGGAAAGATTTTCCGGAAGATAAGGGCCATCCGTATTTACTTTATCTAAAAGAGGGCTGATTTCCTTGTATTTCTCTTCCCCAATCTTCTCCTTCAAAATGCCAAGCATCTGGTCTTTATCGATGTGCTTGTAGAAATAAAGGTTGGCTAAAGCAAGAGAAATCGTTCTTTTTTCTTCTGGGGTCAAGTCTTTATAGTCGGCAAGCAAGTATTCAAAAAGCAAATGGTGACGGAGCTCGCATCCGACAATGCCGGCGACGACAACACGCATCGGACGAAGAGAAGGGTTAGCCTGGAAGACTTTTTTCAAAGCGTCATTAAAAAGGGTGTCGTTAACAACAATGTCTTCGAGTATGTTTTCCGCTAAATCAAATTCTTGCATAAATATTTACCTCAATCTATTTCGATTTTTTGTCCAATTCGTCTAATTCTTTTTCTTTTCCTTCGAAGGCGTTCCCTAAATAAAGCTGGTCCGGATCGTTATAATCCAAATCGCTCCTATCACGTGGGTCGGAATCGTCATTCACGTCATCATCTTCATCAGAATCGTCCATGTCATTGACATTGACAATATTCTTTTCCGTTAAGAAACGAGGATAAGATTCGTTGACATATTCATAGCTTTTTCCTTCGGCGATATATTCGAAGTTGATTTCCACGTTGATGGAGAATTCTTTCAATGTTTTCAAAAGATAATCAGCTAGCTTCGCTTCGAAAATCTCATATCTTTTTGGAATTTTCACAAACACAACGGTGTTCCACGAGGTCTGCTCCACTCCGTTATGGAAAAGCAAAGAATCGCATGGAGCATAGAAGTTGATTTCATCTTCTGAGGTTTCGAGGATATTGGCGATATCCGTTGTGGAATCTTTGGAATAATGACCAATAACATATTGGTCTAAGCCGAGAACTTGAATCGTAATCATTGTATATTTTCCTTCGCTCCAAATTATAGCATAGCTTCCTTATAAGGAAGAACACCTTTTTTCCTTCAAAATCAATAATCTAAAGGATCGACATTGACGCGGATGTCGACTCCCGAAATTCCGTTATAGCGAGGCAAAAGCATTTCCAAAGCTTCCTGAATGGGCTCTCTTTTTTTGAATTTCAGAAGCAAAACCCGCTTATATTTGCCTTTATTTAACGAATAATATGGCACAATAGGGCCGACTATTTCTAGATTTTCCAGATGAAAATCGCTCATTTCTTTTTTGAAATCATAGGCGGCGCCCATGAGCTTTTCTTCATTCGCGCCTTGGAATTCAAGAAGGATGAGATTGAAATAAGGGGGATATTTGGTGATTTTCCTCTGGTTCATTTCTTGAATGAAGAAATTATCGTAATCTTGTTTCGCACCCAATCGGATAGCGTAATGATCCGGATTATAGGTTTGAATCATCGCTTCCCCTGTTTTTTCCGAACGTCCGCTTCTTCCGACGGCTTGAGCGATGAGCTGAAAAGTCCTTTCTGATGCGCGGTAGGTTGGCAAAGAGAGGCCGATATCAGCTAGAACCACCGCACTTAAAGTGACCAAAGGGAAATCATGCCCTTTGGCGATCATTTGAGTTCCTACAAGGATGTCGTATCCGCCATCATGAAACTCCTTGAGGATTTTCTCGACGTTCTTAGAAACCTTCCCTACATCCGAATCCATCCTCGCCACTCTGACTCCGGGAAAAAGATCTTCCAGCTCTTTCACGACTCTTTCCGTGCCATAGCCAATTCTTCTAAGCTTGCTATTGCCGCATTCCGGGCAAAAGGCGGGAAAGAGAGAAACATATCCGCAATGATGGCATTTCAGCATATTATCTTCCGAGTGATAGGTAAGGTTTCCCCCACAATTAGGGCAAGTGAATATATAACCGCACTTAGGGCAATTCACGCCCGTCCAATAGCCTCGACGGTTGATGAGCAAAAGTATTTGTTCGCGTTTGGATAGTTTCTCCCGAATTTTGTTTTGCAAAGGGAGGGAAAGCTTCTCGCTTGAGGCATTGAAATTCCTTCGATCGGTTAAATCCACGATGATGGTTTTAGGCAAGGCTTTTTTATTCACCCTTTCTTTCATTTCCGTATATCCATAAACGCCGCGAAGCGCTCTGGCTTTGCTTTCCAGGGTGGGAGTCGCAGAGCCCAAAAGGACTTTGCATCCTTCCATTTTGCCTCTCATGATCGCCACTTCCCTTGCGTGATAATACGGCGCGTTATCTTGTTTATAAGATTCGACGTGTTCTTCATCCAAAATAATAAGGCCGATGTTCTTCAAAGGGGCGAAGACGGCGCTCCTTGCACCCACCACGATAGACGCTTCTCCTCTTGCGATTCTTCGATATTCGTCATAACGTTCCGCTGGGGTTAATTCAGAATGGAGAATCGCGATTTTGTTGCCGAAACGCCGGGAGAAATATTCCACCATGCGTGGGGTTAAATTAATTTCAGGAACCAGCATCAAAACGGTCTTTCCTTGCTGAAAGATGGTTTCCGAAAGACGAAGGTACACCTCCGTTTTCCCAGACCCCGTTACCCCTTGTAGGAGAATAACGGACTTCGGTGAGGACAATATTTCTTCATAGGCTTTCTTCTGCAAAGGGGACATCTCATGAATTTCTTCCCTTTCGGAAAGAGGAATTTGGTAACGTTCTTTTTCTTTCTTGAAAAGCCTTATTTTTCCTTTTTGAATGAGTTTCTCAACGATGGACGGGGATCCCGCTTCTTTTTTCAGAATCGGAGAATTTCTGGAAATCAAACGAAGAATTTCGATTTGCTTGTCGGTAAGTCCTTCTTCCTTCTCATCGAGGATCTCCAAATACTTTTCATAAGCGATTTTCGGCCCATGGAGAGAAGAGCTTTTTGGTGATAAAGTGATGGGCAGCATCGTTTGAATGACGCTGATAAGAGGGGAGAAATAATAGTTTGCCACCTCTTTCGCCAACAAGAACATGTTTTCATCCATCAAGGGTTCTTCATCCACGATGTCCTCGTCTTGTATCGTTTTAAGAGAATAGCCCTTTTCTTCGGAAAGCTCTGCAGCTGTTTTATTCGTTTCCTCGCCAGATAAAACAAAACCCATGGCCAGGTGGCCATGAAAATCGATTTTGATGCGGAAACGGGGGCCTATTGGCTTATTCCCGTCATATAAATAAGAAAACGTGCGATCCAAAGACCGCGTTCCGTATTCCGTTAAAACCTCGAGTATTTTCACAAAGGTATTATAGCTTAATTAGTTCGCTTCCGACTCTTTCTTGATGATGGAGGCGATTTCCAAAGCGCAACGATCTAAGTTGTCATTCACAACGACATAGCGGTAGTCTTTTTGAAGTTCGATTTCATGATGGGCTTGAAGAAGTCTCTTTTGAATGCTTTCTTCCGTCTCGGTGGATCTCCCGCGTATCCTCTTTTCAAGTTCTTCGAAAGATGGAGGCAAGATGAAAATCGAAAGAATGTTCCCTTTTCCTATGGACTTCATGACTTGTTCTGCGCCATTCACGTCAATTTCGAGAAGAACGTTATATCCTTTTTCACGCATCTCCTCTACTTTCGCTTTCGGCGTGCCATAGTAATTATTCACATATTGGTTGGATTCCAAAAGGCCGCCTTCTTCACGAGTTTTCAAGAATTCTTCTTTCGTGACGAAGAAATATTCCCTGCCATTCTTTTCGCCTGGGCGAATAGAACGGGTCGTCATCGAAACGGAGAACCATAGATTTAGGTCGTTTTCTTTCATGATTCGTTGACGAATGGTGCCCTTCCCAACCCCAGAAGGACCAGAAATGATAATCAGTAAGCCTTTTTTCATGCAAAAAATTTAACATTTTTGCTTGAAAAGAGCAATATTGGCTTATCTTTTAGCTATAATTATGCACATGAGTTTCAAGGCGTTAAAAGCAAATCAATTGAATCAATATGTCCCTTTTTTGAAAAAAGAAATCGAGGGAAAATACCTTTCTTCACCTATTTTGTATGCGAAAGATACTTTTCTCTTCCATATCTCTGGCAAAGGATACCATACTTTGGTTATTTGCCTGGATGGAACTTCCCCAAGAGTGTATTTAAGCCAAGATGGTTTAGAAGGAAGCTCTTTGGATGACAGGTTTTTAAGCGTGTTAAAAAAAGAATGTGGAAACGCGTACGTCACTTCCGTTTCCCAATTCGAGGGGGACCGTGTACTCAAATTTGATTTTCTTTCATTGAATTCCGTTTTCAAAGAGGAGAAGAAATCGATATACATTGAGTTATTGCCTCACCATCCAAATCTCATTTTGGTTGATGGGAATAATAGAATCATTGCCGCTTATCGAAATTCCTCCCTCGATGATAAAAGGCCTATCATGAGAGGCTTGACCTATTTGCCTTTAGAACATCCCTCTTTCGCTATGGTGTCCCTCCCTTTTTCTATTGAAGAGTATCAGGAAGCCTGCGAAAAGCAGGAAGTCGCTCTTGCCCAAAAAAGAAAGATGGAACGCTTCGGATATGCCTTCACTTATTTTAAGAACCGCGAGAAGATGCTTAAGCGAAAACTTTCTTATCTCCAAAACGATGAAGACGAAGCTAAAAAACATCTGAATGACGGCAAAAAAGGCGAAGCCATATTCATCTGCTATTCTTCCCTCGATAATCGTCAAGGTTATTTTGAATATGAAGGGTTGAGAGTCGAATTGGACCCGGCTAAGAGTCTAGCGATGAATGCCGAGATGTATTTCAAACGTGCGAAAAAAGCGAAAGAAACTCTTCTTCAATGCGGTAAATTCAAAAAAGAGGCCGAAAAGGAATTGGCAGATGTAATAGCCATTTTAGCTCAATTGGAAGTGTCAAATGAGGCGGGTCTTGAGCTTTTATCAAAGGATTTCAGGATCCCGGTAAGCAAAAGCAAAAAAGAGAATGAGAAAATCTCTTGCTCATTAAACAGCGAAACCATCCCTTATTTCATCGAAGTAAACGGGACGAAATTTCTTTTTGGGAAAAGCGCCAAGCAAAACGCTTTCCTGACTTTCCTTTATGATACTTCCAAGGAACATTACTGGTTCCATATCGCCTCACGGAGCGGCTCTCACGTCATTATCAAAAAAGAGAATCCCAGCGAAGAGGAAATGCGAATCGCCGCAGAAATATGCCTTATCAATTCCTCAGAGTGTGACGGAGATGTTCTTTATACGAAAAGGAAGTACGTCCGGAAGGGCTCTACGTTAGGTGAAGCCATCTTAAAAGAATACAAAACAATCCATTTGAAAAACGTTTCCAAAACGACGGCAGATCTTTTGAAGAAAGCGAAACACGTGGAGCTTCGCTAGTTTTCTCATTGCTGCTCCAGAGTTTTCTTGGGGCTGATCCATCGAAAAAACGAGGGAATAAATCTTTTTCCTGAGATTTTTCCCAAAGTGAGAGGGATAGTGAATGAATTCGAGTGATATGGGGGCAATCAAGGCAAAATACAAGCGTTGATGCGAAAACGGGAAGCGCCTTCATGATGAATTCGAATTTCATGGTCTCCTCTTGCTTGGCATACGCCTTCCCCAGGGTGTTTCTTTCATTTTCAGGCACTTGTCCTTATGTAATTTGGTGACTTTCTTTTTTTATATTACAGTCTTCAAATCCAAATTCAAAAGCGAGACATTCAAGAAAAAATCCTTTTCCCGAAAAAGCTTCAAAAGGCGTTTATCCGGTGCTGAATATAAAGATTCCCTCATTCGAGTTCTCTTTTTCTTTTTGTCCCTATAAAAAGCAAGGGATCTTCCTAAGATACTCATGTCTTTTCAATGACGAATTCGCTTTTCGTTTTCGTTATCTTCGCGCTTTAACGAAAATTAGACTCTAAAAGGTGTTAGAATAGCGCTTATGAAGAAGGATTTTTTATTCATCTGCTTTTTGCCTATTCTGCTTTCCTCTTGCCAAGAGGATAAAGGAAAGCTCGATCCGAGCAAAAGTTTTGATTTGTGCCGGAATGGGGATTTGCTAGTCAAAAAGTATCAAGACCCAACCTATGATGACCTTGGGAATAAAATTATCTCCACCTATCTGGAAAACTCCCTTAAAGCGGGCGAAAGCGTGACTTTCATCAAAACTTCCGCGACATGCGCCAGTTGCCAAATATTCCAGGAAACTTTTGTTTCTTTTGTGGAAGATTACCAGTTGGATGTTGCCGTTTTTTCTTCAAATAACGAAGACACCTATCAATTCGGCGATAAAATCCGTTCTCTTTTTAATGAAGACAAAATCGAAGAAGATGAGTCGCATCCTTTCTTTAAAAATACTCCAAGCTGGTATTTCGCTTCCGAAAAAGGGAAGGTTCGTATCGCAAATTGGGGCGCAGAAAGCAGAAAAGCGTTGGAAAGAAATTATTTCTCTCAAGCTTCCTTGACGAATATCTATAAATTTTCCTCTGTTGCTTATCTTAAAAAAGCATTGGAGATAAATGGGGATGTCCTTCTATATCGCCTCGATTATGAAGAAGAGCCTTCTTTCTCCTTCTACCAGAAATCGCTCTTCCCCAGAGCAAAAGAAAGCGAACGCTCCACTTATATTCTAGATATGTCGCGTCTAGATGAAGCCGAAAAGAAGGAAGCGGATGCTTATTTTGGAGATTATGATCTTATTTATGGCGGAGAGAAAAAGAGCGTGGAGGATTCTTCCTCGACCGCTCTTTTGGATGAATATTATTGATTTATTTTTTGGCTCTCACAAATCGATCGAATTCCAATCCTTCGTCAATCGTTTTGAATTTGGCGTAGAAATAATCGTCTCCCATCGCATCAGCCATGTGCTTAGGATAAACGCCATGCGCGCATAGGGATGGTCCGTATTTCGAAAAGATTTCCTCTTGAGTATGGAGATAATTAAGCTCATCCCTTCTTGATACGGAGAATGCGTAGAATTTCTCTTTCCCCATATCTTGAAGATTTTTATCATAAGCGATGACATCGGCATAGATTTCATAGCAAGAGACGGAATTTGCGAAATTAATCAAGTCTGGCGTGTAGCCTCCAGCCGGTCTCATGTTGCATTCCAAAGCGACGAATTCCCCTTTTTTGGCGAATCCCTCTTTGTCTTTCTTTAGGACAAAGAATTCGATATGGAAGAAACGTTTCTTTATGCCAAAGGCTTTTACCGTGGCGATGCCTGCTTTTAAGAAAGCGTCCTTATCCACATCAAAGAAAGGCAAAGAGAATGGGGAGGTGTAGTAATATTCGTCTTTTGCTTCATTCACAACATCGGCTACCGGAGTAGGGAAATGATCGCAGGTCGCAAAAACAACATCGGAATGAGAATCGCAGATGCCGTCGAAAGAAATAATCTCGCCATCGATGAATTCCTCGACGATGAAAGTTTCAGGCAAAGTGTCTTTAAGAAAACTGCGCAGTTCCTCTTCATTATGGATTGGATGACTTTCTGCCGCGCCTACGCCGATATTTGGCTTCATAAAAAGGGGCCACCCCACTTCTTTGGCGAATTGCATGGTCCTTTCGATGTCTTTAGGGCCATCCACAAGAATGTAGCGCATGGTTTTGACGCCCGCTTTTTGGAAGCATTCCTTCATTGCGGATTTGGCTTTGATTTTTTCCATTTCCTCCGGGAAGAATCCGGTGACGATGTTCAGTTCTTTTCTAAGCCTTGCATCTTGATAAAGCCACCATTCGTTATCGGATTCAAGATAATCGATTTTGCCATATTTCCTTTCGAAATAGCGGCAAGCTTTCAGCATTTCATCGAAATTGGCAAGATTAGGCAGGAAATAATATTCCGTCAGAGCGTTCCTAAGGCGAATGGAAGTATCATCGTAAGGCGTATCGCCGATTCCTAACACCGTGATGCCTCTTTCTTTCAGAGCCTCTACCCATTTGAAATAACGGTAGGGATAATTCGGAGAAATGAAAATGAAATTCATGAAGATTGCCCCTCCTTTAAGGTCTTCCTAATTTTATAAGATGCGGTCTTGATATCTCTGTCATTATCTTGGGCAAAAGCGAAAGGAAGCTCCTTTAGAAGCTTCTTCGCCTTTTCTTCGCTTTCGGCAGGAAAGGCTTTTTCCGTCAAGATGATCGTCTTTTCTTTTTTGACTTCCACCGCTCCAAAGGAGATGGCGAAAAATCGTTCTTCATTATTAGGAAGAATGATTTTTAAAACCCCCTTGTCGGCTAAAGGAGAAATCAAAGGGGTGTATCCAGGCATTAAGCCAAGAACTCCTTTTTTGGAGGGGAGGGAAACATAGCTGGCTTCTCCTTCAAAGGCCAATCCTTCCGGAGTAAGAACGTTTAAAAGCAGGGAAGCCATTATTTCTTAGACTCCATTTCTTTGGCTTTCTCGATGACATCCTCGATGCTTCCGCAATATAAGAAAGCACTCTCCGGATAGGAGTCGTATTTGCCAGAAAGAATCTCTTTGAAGGAGCGGATGGTCTCTTTAACCGGAACATAAACGCCAGGGAAGCCATTAAACGCTTCGGCAACATGCAAAGGCTGGGAAAGGAAATTGCGGATTCTTCTTGCACGAGCAACGATGCCCTTGTCTTCATCGGAAAGTTCATCGATTCCCAAAATGGCGATGATATCCTGCAATTCTTTATATCTTTGAAGAATCTTTTGGACGGCGCGAGCCACTTCATAATGCTCCTCCCCAAGAATATCGGGATCGAGAATATTGGAAGCGGATTCCAAGGGATCGACAGCAGGGAAAATACCCAATGCGGCCGTATTTCTATCCAAAATCGTTTTGGCATCCAAATGGGAGAAAGTTGTCGCTGGAGCAGGGTCAGTTAAATCATCAGCCGGGACATAAACCGCCTGAACGGATGTGATTGATCCAGACTTCGTCGAGGTGATTCTTTCCTGAAGCTGCCCCATTTCGTTAGCGAGGGTTGGCTGATACCCAACAGCGGAAGGCATACGCCCCAAAAGGGCGGACACTTCTGATCCCGCTTGGGTGAAACGGAAGATGTTATCGATAAAGAGAAGAACATCTTGATGCTTTTCATCGCGGAAATACTCTGCCATCGTCAGACCGGTTAAAGCAACGCGCATACGAGCTCCCGGCGGTTCATTCATTTGGCCGAAACAAAGTGCGGTATTTTTCAAAACCCCGCTGTTTTTCATTTCAAAATAAAGGTCATTTCCTTCGCGGGAACGCTCGCCAACGCCCGCAAAGACGGAAATGCCATTATGCTCTGATGCGATATTGAAAATAAGTTCCTGGATTAAAACGGTTTTCCCGACGCCAGCCCCACCGAAAAGACCGATTTTCCCGCCACGGACGTAAGGGCAAAGCAAATCAATGACCTTGATGCCAGTTTCTAACATTTGCGTGGAGACATTCTGCTCAGCAAAAGAAGGTGCCTCCCTGTGAATTGGATGATGCGGAACATCTTGGAAATCCCCGCCAAGCTCATCGATGGGTTCGCCAAGGACATTAAACATCCTTCCCAACGTCTTTTCGCCGACAGGAACAGAAATAGGAGCGCCCGTATCAATGACTTTCATGCCACGGGAAACGCCTTCTGTGGCGCCCATGGCAACACAGCGTACCTTATCGTCTCCAATATGTTGCATAACCTCGACGGTTAAGGTCTTTTCTTTCGAGAGAACGACTTTCAAAGCGGTAAGCAAATTCGGCAAATGCTTATCGTCGAAACGGACATCGATAACCGGTCCGACCGCTTCAACGACCTTTCCATCAAAAGATTCATCTTTCTTTTTTTCGCTCATATTTTTCTCCTTTCTATTCCCCAGCATTGGCCCCTGAGGCAACTTCGGTAATTTGTTGTGTGATCGCGTTTTGACGCGCTTTGTTGTATTCGACGGTCAGTTTGTCTAGCAATTCGTCTGCATTCTCGTTCGCATTATCCATAGCCGTTCTTCGAGAAGCTTGCTCCGATAAGGAAGAATCCAGAACGATTTCATGAAGAATGGCAGTTAGATAGGATGGCAAAATTTGATGCAGCATCTTCCTCGGTTCTTCGTCAAATAAAGGCGGGGCGAATTCGTCATCCGTCCATTTTGCCTTCGGAACTTGAACAGGCAAGATTTGGAAAACGGTCGGCTCGAAGGTAATGGAGTTTATATAGCGGGTGTAGATGATACGGATAGCCTTGTATTTTTTGTTATTGAAATCCTCTTTGAGCTTATTGGCAAGGAAATGGACTTGATCCATATCCGTATCCAAGCTCAAAGAAGCGAATTCATCCATGACGTTTTTGGCGTATTTGGGGTCCGATAAATAATGATGGACGGCTTTATTTCCGATCGGTGCAAGGAAATCGCCTTCTTTTAGATGCGCTTCCGCAAATTTAAAAACGTTGTTGTTATAAGCTCCGCAAAGCCCCATATTCGAGGAAATCACAAGATAAAGGATAGGGAGGTTCCCCTCATTCATTTTCCCATAATGGGAAACGCCTTCTTTATCATAAGCAAAAATTTGGCTGATTAAAGAAAGGAACTCTTGGGAATAAGCGTATCCTTTATCGTGAAGCACAGAAAAACGTTTGGTTTTCACCGTAGCGACAAGCTCCATCGCTCGGGTGATTTTCTCCGTTCCCTTGATGGAATTAATTCGACGTTTTGTTTTTGCTAAAGACGGCATAAGGATTAGTTCTTCCTGTTCTTTTTAAAGGTTTCGATGGCATTGGAAAGGGCTGCTTCATTATCTTTGCTAAAAGCTTTCTCTTTGTTTAGGGATTCCAAGATTTCTGGAGAAGAGCCTTTGACATAACGAAGCAAGTCGGTCAAAAACGGATTGACTTCTTCTAAAGGCAAATCATCCAAAAAACCACGGTTAACGGCGAAAAGCTGAATGATTTCGTCAAACATATCCATGGGCGCCCAGTTCTTTTGTTTCAAAGCTTCCATAACAACGGCGCCATGGGTGAGAATGCGTTTCGTCTCGTTGTCCAAATCGGATCCGAATTGAGCAAAAGAGAGATTCTCTCTGTAGTTTGCAAGTTCGATTTTCAAAGATTTGGAAACCTGTTTCATTGCCTTTATTTGAGCGCTGGAGCCAACACGGGAAACAGACAATCCCGAATCAACGGCAGGTCTTTGACCGGCGTTGAAATAATCGCCAATCAAGAAAATCTGGCCATCGGTAATAGAAATGACGTTGGTTGGAATATAGGCGGAAATATCTCCCGCTTGGGTTTCGATAATCGGAAGAGCCGTAATGGAGCCTCCACCGTATTCCGGCGCCAGTTTGCAAGCTCTCTCAAGCAAACGAGAATGCAGATAGAAGATGTCGCCTGGATAGGCCTCCCGTCCTGGCGCTCTTCTTAAAAGTAAGGACAAAGTACGGTAGGCGACAGCGTGTTTGGATAAATCGTCGAAAACAATAAGCACGTCCTTGCCTTCTTCCATCCATTCTTCTGCCATAGCCATGCCGGAGAAAGGAGCGATATATTGCTGAGGTGCGGATTGCGAGGCGGAAGCGTCCACGACGGTCACGTAATCGAAACAGCCTTTTTCTTTCAAGCGGTTCACGATATTCGCAACCGTGCTATTCTTTTGGCCAATGGCCACATAGACGCAGTTCACCTTTTTTCCTTTTTGGTTCACGATGGTGTCGATGGCAATGGAGGTTTTCCCAGTTTGACGGTCGCCGATGATAAGTTCACGTTGGCCTCGGCCAATCGGAATCATCGAATCGATCGCCTTTATGCCAGTCGCGAGAGGCGTGTCGACGGATTTTCTTTTCATGACCCCGGGGGCGATTCTTTCAATCGGCCTTCTTTTGCTATAAGTAAGAGGACCCATTTCGTCAAGAGGGATACCCAAAGGCGAGACAACCCTTCCTAAAAGGCCGTCGCCGACAGGAACTTCCACGACGCGTTTTGTTCTTTTGACCACATCTCCCTCTTTTAAAGAAAGATCGCTTCCTAAAAGGACGGCGCCAACATCATCAGCGTTTAAATTCATAACCATGCCGTAAATGTCATTAGGGAAGAGGAGGAGCTCTCCAAGCATGGCGTCTTTTAATCCATACACAGAGGCAATCCCATCTCCAACGGAAATGATTGTGCCTACGTCATCCGATTCGATTTGGCCGGCAAAGGTCTTTATTTCCTCTTTGATTAAAGTGCTTATTTGATTGGTGTCTAGCTTCATATGAGGCCTCCTTTAAGTAATTCCTTACGTAGGGTTTCAATCTTGTTTTCCACGGAGCCATCATAGATTTTTCCGTCTAAAACAATTCTTACCCCTCCGATAAGATTGCGGTCGATTTTGTTTTTGAGAGAGACTTTGCAAGAAAGTTTATTTTCCAAAGCTTTCTCAAGCTTGGAAACTTCTTCTTCCGTGAGAGGCGTCGTGGAATAAACGAGTCCTTCTTCGATGCCCAAATATTCATTGCACATGCCATAAAAGGCTTCCGAAATCTCTGGAATAGAAGAAATAAGGTGTTTCGAGACAAGAAGTTTCAAGAAAGGCAAAATAGAAGGACTCTCCAAGCCTTTAAAAGCTTCGTCAAGAATTCGGTAGATGTCTTCGTGAGGAACTTTATAAGAGGAAAAGCATTCCAAAAACGACGGATCTTCCGTCAAGATCTTTTCCACTTCTTTGATTTCCTTTCGGTATGCCGAGACTTTCTTTTCCTCTCTCGCCAAAGAGAAAAGAGCGGCGGCATAGTTCACGAAAATTTCATCTTTCATACCCTCATCCTTTCTTCTCTAAATCATCAGTGAATTGATGTAAGATTTTTTGATTGTCTTTTTCCGTGATTTCTCGGCCTAGAATCTCTTTCGAGGCGTCTAATGCGACGTTTACGATTTCTCGATGAATCTCAGCACGGGCCTTTTGTTTCTCCTGCTCAATGTTTTGAAGCGCTTTTTCTTGCGTCAAAGCAGCCTCCTTCTTGGCGTCAGCGAGAATGAGGCCGGCTTCTTTTTGAGCGTTTTCCTCCGCCTTTTTGACGATTTCCTGCGCTTGTTTCTGAGCAGAATCGATAATGTCTTTTGTTTTCATTATCTGATGCTCATAGAAAAGTTTTGCCTCTTCGGCTTTGGAAATATTTCCTTCGATGTAATCTCTTCTTTTTTCCGAATATTTTCGGATAGGCTTATAAGCCAAAAAGAAAAGCACGATAAAAAGAATCAGCAAAGCAAGAAGGTTGATTAGCAAAGACCAGAAATTTCCGAAAATCTTGCTTAAAAAATCTTCCGGTTTGAAAGGAGCGGACGAAGCATCTTCTAAAATCGTTAGCAAAATGGTATTCATCCCTGTTCTTCTTCCTTATAAAACGAAAATGATTAAAATGGCGACGATCAAGCTGTAAATAGCAGTCGATTCATCGAGAGCGACAGCAACGATCATGTTGCTTCTTAATTTGTCTGCCATTTCAGGATTTCTTACCATGCCATCGATGGTATGGCAGGCAATCCAGCTTTCGCCAATGGCGGAAATCATGCCAAAGGCGACACAAATCGCGGCTGCAATAGCTTTGAGACCAACTTCCATATTATTACCTCCTAGTAATTGGTTGTTTCTTTCTTTTGCTCAAGAACGAGTAGATTCTGTGGCACCGGGCGGAAGGCAAGATAAACATTGTCTTCGTCCGTAGGCTTCTCTTGAGCAATCCAAAGGGAAGTCAAGGAAGCGAATACCAAGGTCTGAATAAACCCGGAGAACAAACTAAAATAGATATTCAAGATCCCCATTGGGATCGGAGAAAGGATGGTGCCTGTCCAATAAGGGAAGGAATTCCACCAACTATACCAACTCCCCGTCACGCTTTGAATCTGAAGGGAAACCCCCAAAGCAGAGAAAATAGCCGCGGACAAATTCGAGGTGGCCCATTGAATCAAAGTAATCAAAACGGTGCCGGCAAGAGCGTTGCCAAACATACGCATCGTCGTAGAAATAATCGGAGACCACATCGTGATTAAATTTACCGGCAGGAAAACAGGAATCGGGTCGATATAACGTTTTAGATATGCCCAATGCTGATATTTGATGGCAATGATGTGAATCCATAAAAACATGATGATAGACAAACAAAGAGGGGCAGGCAGCCAATCTATCAGGCTGGGAATACCAAAGAGGGAAGCGTTGAAAGCCAAGAAAAGATAAGCGAACAAAGTGAAGAAAAAGCCACTCCATGTTTTTGAGGAATTGCCCATGTTATTGACCGTGAAATTACTGACATAGTCATAATACGCGTCCGCCCAAAAAAGAATTCCTTTTGGGGCATGCCTATAAGCGCCCTTCTTAATGGCCTTTCTCGCTTTCATGCCGACGAGAATGCCTAAAACCATTAAAACAAGAATTATAAGAAGGGATGAAAAAAGAGGGGCGTTTAGATGGTCCCAATCAAAAACGAACATGTCCTTAATACGTTCTTCCAGACTCATTTTTCATCCTCTTTTTTTATGGGCATGGGGGTTCTAATTGAAATAAAATGCGTCAGTAAAACGACAACAGGCATAGGCAAAAGGCCAGCAAAAGACGTCCAGAAAGAAAACATATCAAAACCGCCAAACCATTCTGATTTAAAGGTGCAGATTGCGCTGAGGGCCAAAACAACGACATACAACAAAGGACGAAGAAGGCTTGTCAAAACAATAAGAGAGAGCCTTCTGTTGGCCGGGTCTTTCGTAACGGCGCGGGTCGTTTTAATTAAAGTGAAATACGAAAACAGCTCGACAGCAGATCCAAATAGCCAGCCATTCGGATATTGATAGCCTTTCTCCAGGCCAAAAAAGTATAGGGGCATCAAAGCAAGGTAGACCACTACCGCTAAGACTGCCAACCAGAAGAACGCCTTTTGATCTCTATTTAATTTAATGTAAAAATTAACCATCTTTCGCAACCAATGGAATTGTATCATTTTTTCTTCTTTCGAGGATAGAGGGGAAGCTTTTACGTAGACCATCTTTTCGTAAATTGTTTTAACACTTTTGTTACGATTGGCCTTTTTTCCTCCGTCCTTCTTTATGAAAGCGCTTGCATGGTTGTTATCTAATCGGTATCATAGTTGGCAAAACCATTGCCTTTTTTCGATAAAAAGTCTAAGTTTTGTTACAGTTAGGGAGTAAGATATGCAGAAATTCACAATTAAGATTGGCAATCTCAGCAGAGAGTTTGATAAAAAGGTTGCCGTATTAGACCTTCTGAGCGATGAGCAAAAAGCGAATAAAAGCATCATTTGCGCTAAGGTGAATAACCGCGTAAGAGAATTGACTTACGAGATTTATTACGATGCGGAAGTCGAATTTTTAGATTTAAAATCAACGCAAGCCATGAAAATGTATGAGGCATCTTTGAGATATTTGATTTCCATGGCTTTTTCAAGGGCTTATCCAAATTTGAAAATCCGTTTGGCTTACAACATCAGCCGTTGCATTTCCGTGCACTTATTGGATCCAACCGTGAAAGCGAATAATGCGATGTTCAATAAAGTGAATGAAGAGATGAACCGCATTGTGAAAGCCGATTACCCTTTGAAACGAATGGTCGTTTCAAATGCTGAAGCGGAAAAGATTTACGATCAGAGAGGCTTCTTGGATAAGAAAGACATCTTGGAATACCGTCCGGAAAAAACCGTCCATTTTTATGATTGCGATGGGTATTTGGACTATATGTATTCCCATCTCGTCCCTTCCACGGGGTATATTCATTCTTATAAGATTCGCCTATATGGGTCGGGTTTTTTAGTTCAATACCCACGTTCTGAATGCAATGGCCAGATTCCCGATTTTGAAGACGCCCCTACCTTTAGAAAAACTTTGAAAGAGTCACATGACTGGGCTAAGGTTGTCGGCATTTCAACCGTAGCTGGCATCAACAACGAAATTAAGACGGCTGGTCCAGCCGAATTAATTAACGTATGCGAGGACCGTCATAACCGTCAGTTGGTGGAATTGGGCCAAATGATCGAAGACAATGTCCAAGATATCCGCATTATCTGCATTGCCGGACCTTCTTCCAGTGGCAAAACCACTTTTGCAAATCGTTTGAGAATTGAATTGCTTTCTCGCGGAATCAAACCCATCCGTCTTTCGACCGATGATTATTATCTTCCAAGAGATAAGACGCCTTTGGGAGAAGATGGCGAACCCGATTATGAAACCATCGAGGCGATCGACATCGATTATTTCAATGAAAACCTTCTCAGTTTGATTAACGGAGAGGAAACCGATCTTCCGAAATTCGATTTCAATGTCGGGCACCGCGTCCCTGGAAGAAAACTTACATTGGAAAAAGATCAGCCTATTATCATTGAGGGCATTCACGCTTTGAATGATCGCCTTACTTTCCAAATTCCAAAGAGTCAGAAATTTAAGATATTCATCTCTCCTCAAGCCCAGATCAATTTGGATGATCATAACCCCCTCTCCTTGACGGATTTGCGTTTGTTACGTCGCTTAGTCAGAGATAAGAAGTTCCGTAATTCTCCAGCCGAGGAAACCTTCTCCATGTGGGCAAAAGTTCGCGCTGGCGAATTCAAATGGATTTATCCATATCAAGAAGGCTGCGACTATGTCTTTAACAGTTTCCTTCCTTATGAGTTAGCGGTCATGAAGAAATACGCTTTACCGCTTCTTCAGGCTTTGTCAAATGATTCTCCTTATCACTCGGATGCGCACCGTTTGATCGGAATGCTTAAATTCTTCATCGATATGTCCGATGAATGGGTTCCATCAAATTCCTTAATAAGGGAATTCATTGGCGGCTCTTGTTACGCGGATGTATGAAAATAGAGCTCTTGGAAACAAGGGCTCTTTTTTAAATATAAGGGGGACGTGTAGTTATTTAGGCTGGCTTTCATTTAGTTTTTGCCAGCGTTTTTGCATCAAAGAATAACATGCCTGAAGCTCTCCTTTATAAAGGCTTTGCATTCGAAGGTAGGATTGTTGCTCTTCCTTGGAAGTCGTGGAAATATAAAGGGAAGAGAAAACTTTTTCGATGCGGAAGAAGGATTCGTAAAGATTCAACAAGGTAATGAGATAGAAATAATCTTTGCGTGAATAAATTAATAAGGGAGAGGAATGGGCGATTTCGCTAGACATCTCGTAAACTTTAGAATAATCGCGAAGACGGGCGGCTCTTTCCACTCCATCGCGGAAATTTAATTTGAAACCACCCTCAGATTCCAATTCGGGAACCGCATAAAGCCAACCATACTCGATGAAACGTTTCATGTCTTTGCTTTTTAAGTCATGGGATTTCATTCCTTCTTTGATTTGAAGAAAGACCTTATCGGTTTCTTCCTTTGAAGGAATGCCCCCACGGAAACATACGGCATATCGCATATGTTTGAGATATTCATCCACTACCGGTTGCCCAAAACGGACCAGACTCAGAAGAATGCATTCATTTTCATGGAGAGTTCTCCAGGTCGAAAAAGCCTCGGTTTCAAAACCGCCTGTGAGCAAAGATAGGATGCACTGCGCCATCGAAAAGCCTTTTTGCATAATGTCCACAATCAGAGTTTGCTTCGGATCGCCTTGCTTATATCTCCCAAGCATCCCCAAAATGAAATTGATATAAAGAGAAATCGTAGAGATCTCTGGCTGAAAACGGTTCGTGAAGGCCGCGTTTTTATAAGCTAAATGCTCATTTGTATAATATTTGTCTAGGGCGATTGAGAGAAGGAATTGCTCATATTTCTCATCGTTGGTCAACTTCTTACCGGAATTGGACGGGTGCGTAAGCAAATAGAAATAATGCTCGTTTGCCAAATACAAAGTCAAAGTAATGTCATTCACGTCGAGATTGGCAATGACATTATTGTTTTCCGCAAAGCTTTTGGAGGATTCTTTCGCGTCAAGATAAACCTGGAACAAGAAATCCCAATTCAAGGAAGAAGGTATATTAAGCGCCTTCAAGAGAGAGAAATATTGTTCTTTATTCAAATTGCCCGGCATAACCTAATTCTACCTTCCTTATTGAGAAAATCAAAACTTATATCGTTTGCTAGAGGAAAGGGAAAGAAGCAAAGGGGACGTCAGGGCCATTTTGCGGTCCGCTTTGTCTTCCTTCGTGAAAGTTTTTTCTTTGTTCCAATGGAGGAAAAAAGAAAACCCATCTAGAGGCAAGCAATAGCCGCAAAGGATACTTGCAAAAGGAATTTTTTCTTTGACGATTTTCTTTTCTTTCGGAGCCAAATTCAAAAAATAAAGGGGTTTTGAAGGGCATTTTCCATGAATGTCTTGGGCTTTTTCGATAATGGAGGATAATTCCTCCGCATCATTTTCGTACAAAGTCTCTGAAAGAGCGTCTTTTCTTCTGGGCTCAATCTCATAGCCGATTGCCATGTTGTGAGATAGGGAATTCAAGTAATGGGCGAACACGTTTCCTTTGGCGTAATATCCAGATATCAAGATTTCTTTATTTATAAAATGGCGTTCTGGGTTTGGCAAAAGGAAAAGAGCCTTCATATCCTCAAGGGTCATGATTTCCATGGAGAGAGAAGAATTCTTTTGAATATTTTGGTAATATGGGATTCGATTCCTCGATGCGATGACGACGTATTCTTTTTCTTTTAGAAAGCAAACTGGCATAACACCATTATAGTCATTTTTGGGGCTTATACGCACGCGTTGCTTTCACCGCTTCTTTCCAACCATCATAAAGAGATTCCGCTTCTTTTGCGTTCATCTTCGGATAATAGCGTTTTGAGCAGCAATGATTCGCTTCGATTTCTCTCAAATCCTTCCAGAAACCACATCCTAATCCCGCTAAATATCCAGCGCCTAAAGCTGTGGTTTCCACACAAGAAGGCAAACGCACTTCCGCCTGAAGGATGTCGGCTTGGAATTGCATTAGCATCTCATTGGCGGAAGCCCCTCCATCCACTTTCAAGACAGATAGATCCAAATTCGCGTCTTCTTGCATCGTTTTAATCACATCCGTGGATTGATAGGCGATGGAATATAAAGCGGCACGAGTGATGTTATGACGGTCAGCGCCCCTTGTTAACCCAAAAATGGCGCCCCTTGCATCGTCATCCCAATATGGCGTGCCTAAGCCAACAAAAGCAGGCACGACATACACGCCATTGGTGTCTCTCTTTCTTGAAGCGTATTCTTCCGATTGAGCAGAGTTTTTAAACCAATTCATCTCATCGCGAAGCCATTGGACAACGGCACCGCCAATAAAGACGGATCCCTCAAGAGCATAAGTCGTTTTATGGCCTATTTTCCAGGCAATCGTCGTTAAAAGGCCGTTGCGAGAGAAAATGGGCTCTTCTCCCGTGTTCATTAGCATGAAACAACCGGTGCCATACGTATTCTTCGATTGGCCTTTTTCAAAACAGCATTGGCCAAAGAGGGCAGCCTGCTGGTCTCCTGCCACGCCAAAGATATGAGCGCCTCCTGGAAAAAATGTCGCTTCGCCATAATCGGCATTATTATCCTTCACCTCAGGAAGCATATTGCGATTGATGTTCCACATCTTTAGAAGCTCCTTGTCCCAGCATAGTTCTTTAATATTGAAAAGAAGGGTGCGTGATGCATTGGAATAATCCGTCGCATGGACTTTTCCTTGCGTCATTTTATAAATTAGCCAGCTATCAATGGTTCCGAAAAGGAGCTCCCCTTTGTTCATCCTTTCTTCTCCTTTGGGGGTATTTTCAAGAATGAAGCGGATTTTCGAGGCGCTGAAATAAGGATTAATGCGAAGACCCGTCTTTTGGCGAATCATTTCTGTATGATGCCCGAAACGTTCGCAAATCTCTTGGGTCTGCTTGGACTGCCATACAATCGCCTTATGGATGGCTTTCCCCGTCTCTTTTTCCCAAACCACCGTCGTTTCCCTTTGATTGGTGATGCCAATGGCGGCGATTTCTTCCATTTTCGCTCCGGAAACGATTAAGAGTTCATTGATGACGTCAACCACGGAAATCCATATGGAATTAGCGTCTTGCTCCACCCATCCTGGCTTGGGGTAAAGGCATTCGACTGGGCGCTGAGCATGAAAAAGTTTTTCTCCCGAGTGAGAGATAAGTATGGCACGCGTTGAAGTCGTACCTTGGTCTATCGCCAAAATATATTTCTTCATAGTGGGGTTCCTTGTTATCTATTTTCCGATATTATGGAACAGAAGGAAGAAAAGAAAAAGGGCTTCTTGGAAAAAGCCCTTATTTCTTTCTTTAACGCTTATTCGCCAAGGCGTTTTCGATATCGGAAACTTCCTTGATGATTTTGCTTGAGAGAACTTCACAGCCATCATTGGTGATAAGAAGATCGTCCTCAATGCGGATTCCAATTCCCCTATCCGCCATATAAAGGCCGGGTTCATCGGATATGACCATACCGGCTTCAAGAGGAACTTTCTTGTATTCCCCTTTTAATGGGGACAGGTATGGATCGTGGGTGTCCAAACCGATGAAATGAGAGATGTTATGGAAATAATAATTAATGATGTCTTCTTTGTTCTCAATGAACCCTGCAGCCAAGCACTCAGTGGCAAGATAATCCACGGCCGCTTCTTGAAGGTCGGCAATCGTGATACCGGGCCTTGCTTTATTGGCGATCATTTTATTACACCCCAAAACAATTTCATAAACCTGCTTTTGAAGAGGGGTGAATTTGCCATTCACCGGCACCGTGCGGGTGACATCCGCGCAATAATAATTCTTTCTGGAACCCAAATCAGAGAGGAGAAGATCTCCATCCTTTAAGGCGTCCATCGGAGTTGGGTAATGGAGGGTCGTGCCATGAATTCCCGAAGCCATGATCGTCGGGAAGGCCAAACCTTCATAGCCATTCAAATCGTTAACGGTCTTTAAGAAAAGATCTGCCAGTTCATATTCGTGGATTCCTGGACGCATGCAAGACCAAACGGAATAGATGCCGATTTGCGTCGTATCGATGGCAGAACGAAGCTCGGCGATTTCGCGAACGGATTTTCTCAAACGAAGCGTCGTCAATAAAGGATAGGCATCAGAGACAGCAACATTAGGATAGGTGGTTTCCAAGGTCTTCTTCAAATCTCTTGTGGTCATTTCATCCGCGATTTTGATTTCGCGGTCCAAATCCAAATAGAGTTTGTTTACCTCACCATAAACGGCAAACTTAGGGTTTAACACCTCATCGATTTTAGCCGTAAGGGAATCAATCACTTGAATGTTTTTGAAACCGGAAATCTTAGAGGCCTCTTGGGGGGTGAGACGTTTCCCATACCATTTCTCCTTTCTTTCGTCAAAAGGGGAAATAAAGAGGAATTCTTTCATCTCGCCATAGGAGTTAACAAGCAAAAGAGCGGAGTCTTCTTGATCGATGCCGGTAAGGTAATAGAAGTTGCGATTTACCTCGAAGGGATAGGTTTCATCTGCGCTGCTAACCTTTCCGACTCCGGAATAAAGCACCAAAGCGGAATTAGTATCCATAAGAGCCAACAAACGGGCTCTGCGTTCTGCGAATTCATCTGCGTTAATCATTGGGGATTCTCCTTTTTATTTTCATTTCTTTCTCATTCAGAATCTGGGCATTTGGAAAGAGTTCCAAAACACTGTTTAGTATTTTAGCATTTCCCATCAAAGAGAGTTTTACGGAAATATCATATTCCACATCTTTTATCTCTACATCGAGATCTTTGGTTTTCCTTTTCAAGTACTCAAAATCGGAATAAGACAAGGATATTCTTTCCATTAAAATCGAAATTTCCCGCGCGAAAGTGCCTTCGTTTAATAAATGGGCGGCTATTTCCCGATAGGTTCTCGTCAAGCGGGAAAGGCCTAATTTCGTCCCTCCGAAATAACGGACGACACAAAGAAAAATATGATCGATTTCTTTTTGCTGAAGCAAAGATAAAAGAGGAATCCCTGTAGAATGAGAAGGCTCTCCATCATCCGAGGCCTTTTCGTTTGGAAGGTAACGAGCTGCAAAAGGGTAATGGGTTGCTTTGGGATATTTGTCTTTAACCGTTTCCAGGCATGCATCGATCTCCTCGAATCGTTCTAGAGGCATCATTACGGCAATGAAACGCGAACCCAATACATCTATCTCTTTTTCCTGATATTCGAAAGGAATTTTCATGGATTGATTATATCAATATTTTTCCGTGAAATAGCAAAGCGATTCGTTTAGACTATCTTCATATGAAATATTTCTTTAATCCTTTTCGTCGTTCTGTTTGCCCGAAATGCGGCAAGCATTACGACCCTTTGTCTTCTTCTTGCCCTAAATGCGGGCAGGAAAACAAAGATATCGATCCGCGAGGCCGTTGTTTTTCCTCTCTTTTGACTCTTGGGGTTTATCGAGAAATCGGTCTTTTCTTGATTGGTTTCGTCGGTTTGTTTTTATTAGCCCAATTCATTGGCATAATCGCTTTGAATGCGGAAGCGATGCGTTATGTTCAAATGGGCCTTTCGGGAGATGAGTTGGAATCGGCGCTCACCGAATACTCTTCCAGCGTCGGTTTCACTTTGTTGGTTAACGATTTGGCCTATGCATTGGTTTTTGTTGGCATGCTTTTGTACCTTTGGAAAGACAATAGAAGGCTTTTTAGGTCTTTTTCCAATTTGAAAATCCTTTCCGGCTTTGCCGTTGGCTTTGCCATGATTGTGCTTTCGGGCATTTGGAATAGCATCGCTATAAAGTTAGGGGCTTCGACAAACATTAACCAAAGCGTCGTCGAAGAAACGATTCAGGCCTCCCCTCTTTTAGCCATCTTCGTTACCGGCTTAATCGCTCCGTTTGTTGAAGAACTTACCTACAGGGTCGGAGCTTTCACCTTCTTCAAAAGGATCAATACCGTGCTCGCTTATGCGGTTGTCGGCGCTTTATTTGGCTTGATTCATATGAAGGATTTTGGAAGTCTGAATGAATGGCTGTCTTATCCTTCTTATCTCATAGCAGGCCTTTGTTTATGCTTCGCCTATGATAAGTTTGGTTTCGGCGGATCTTTTCTTGCCCATGCGATGAACAATGTCTTAGCCGTCGTCTCTTGTCTTCTTGCCACAGGAAAATAATTATGAAAGAAAAAACACTGGTTTTAAATGAATTCTGGCTCAAGATCGTTGCCATTTTGACCATGACTTTCGATCATGTTGGCTATTTTTTGGAAATGTATGTCGGAACGAATGAGGCATTTTCTTCGATTGCCTTGCTTTTAAGAATCCTCGGAAGGATATCCTTCCCCCTTTTCATCTTCATGCTGGCCGAGGGCCTTCATAAGAGCCATGACCGCGTGAACTATCTTTTGCGTTTAGCCATTCTATGGGCGATCATCTTCATCGTTCAGTTCGTTATTTATAAAACGGATTGGCTCGATTTCCAAATGACGGCCGCCCAGGCCTTCACGGATTTGCTTTGCTATGCTCTTTTTATCTTCTTTATCGAAAAGCAAGGCTGGTGGAAAGCTCTCTCGATTTTGCCATTAGGTTTCATTCTTCTTTCCTATGCGATGCAAGTAAGTGAGATTTATGCGGCCGCGAACAATCTGACTTCTCTATGGACTTCCTCTCTTCCTGAATGGGCTCGATGCGCTTATTCCCTCTATGGTTTTCTGATGTTTTTAGGAATCTATTACGGACCGGTTCTTGCCAAAAAACAGCTTGAGAACATGGAAAAGAAGAACGACGTGGACATGAGCGCATTCAAAGAGGGCAGAAAATTTCAGGGCTTGGCAAATACTTTAGCCATTTCTTCTATTGCCATCGTTACCGTCCTTTTTTGGGGGTTCGCATATTTTTTCCCGCAATTAGACCCCTACTTTTCCATTTCTCCGCAAAGTTACGCCATCTTGGCGATTATTCCGATCATGTTTTATAACGGGGAAAGAGGATATAACAAGAAATGGTTCCGCTACGCCTGTTATCTTTATTATCCGTTGCATATTGCTTTGTTGGCTTTGATATTTGCCTTATCATTCTAAGTGTCGGAGGTAGTAAGATGATTAAAGAAATCAAGAACGCAAAAGAATTTGACGAATCCATTAAGGAAGGTCGCGTTTTGGTCGACTTCTATGCTTTATGGTGTGGCCCATGCAAGATGCTAGCCCCAGTCGTAGAAAAAGTCATTGAAGAGAATCCGGATGTAGACCTTCTTCGCGTAAACGTCGACGAAAACGAAGAATTAGCAGTTCGTTATAACATCGTTTCCATTCCAACCCTTATTTATTTTGAAAACGGCCAAATAAAACACGGAAACGTCGGCTATATCGGCGAAGAGGAAGTCAAAAAAATCATCGATGCTCTTTGATTTTCGATAAATTTGAAACTTTCTTTTGCTAGAGAGCGCTAGATATGCTATATTTTCTAGCGCACTGATACGGACCATTGGTGTAGCGGTCTAACATGTCTCCCTGTCACGGAGAAGATCACGAGTTCGAATCTCGTATGGTCCGCCAGCGAAATGCAGGTGTAGTTCAGTGGTAGAACATCAGCCTTCCAAGCTGATTATGCGGGTTCGATTCCCGTCACCTGCTCCATTTGAAGCTTAGTCGCAACCGAGAGATGCTCTATGATGGTTGATTCGCTTGGGTCTACTACTTCAAACCAGTAGCTCAAGATATGCGATTAAAAATAAAACTCAGCAGTAAAATCACCAGTTTCTGGTGATTTTTTATTTCAAGGTCAGCCCTAATTCTATTTTATTCCTTAACGTCTGCCGAAATAAAAAATATGAGGGGCTTCCCCCTCATATTTCTTCAAAATCGAATATTATTTAGTTTGTTCGACGAAGTCTACTTTAAACGTGCTCTCGTACGTTAAGATTGCTTTGCCTTCACTACTCTTTATTTGATTTTCTTCATTAACAAATCCAGCTGGGTAATAAACCTTTGCATAAATGTCAGTATCCCAATGCGCGATACTATAACCGCCTGTAATATTAACATCGCTTGTTTCATCAAGATAAACTGCCGATAACTCATTATGAAGATTGATGCTCGTTTTCCCTTCTAATCCGAGGATATCAACCGTCCCAAATAGGTTCAGCACGCTTTCATCATAAACATTAATAGCATCATTATAAGCGGCTGTAACTTTTAGATAGCTGCCGCTTTCAACCGTCAAGGAATGTTTTTCCTTAATGTTGATTTCGCCATTTAGCAGCATCTTTCCTTTGCCTGAAATGGTAATATTGCCTAAATCATCGGATGAGATTGTTCCTGTGACACTAGCCTCTTTGCCTTCATTGACGGCAAATGTGTATCCACTCTCGTCGGAATTCACATTCACGCAATCAATCTGCAGGTTAGACGCATTCTCGAAAGGCACTTCGAATTCAAGATTGGTTTCATGATGGAAAACAAATTTCTTTCCTTTTATTGAGACCTCGTAATCGGTGAAATTCAAGGCAGGCAAAACAATCGTGCTTCCATCCGTTCTTTTGGCCGATCCTTGTTTCGTTAAATCAGGTGCCTCAATTATTTCGTATTCGGATGCCGTCTTCTCGACTATATTGCAAAGCCAGCCCTGTGTTGTGGCAGAGGCATCCAAAATGCATTTTTCACCATAATAGTATCTTGCATTATCGTTCTCTGCATCATGCTTGTATCCCGGTGGAAGAAGCAGATATCCTTCCTTGGTGTCTTCTTTTTCATTCTCAACCCAGAAAGTGCCAACGCCCCATTCACAATCTTCAATCTTGACTTCGCTGTTTCTAGTCAATTGCAGACTCGCCATACCTACAAGGTTAATTCCGGTTCCTCCGCCATTGCCTTTCATCAAAACTTTGCCATCTAACTCAATCAGTCCTCTTCCATTGATTGTAATGCAATCTCCTCCGGACCAATTACAAGTCAAATCGCTGTCCTTATAGGCGCACATATAGTCAACATTGATGGTTCCGTTTATAACGACTTTAGCGCCAGATTCAACAAAGAATTTCTTTGTGGCAATATTTCCCGTTAAGGAAATGTTCCCGCCTAATTCAACAGAAGCATCATCCCCTTCGATAGAGCCGATTTCCAAAACGTCCGCGGTCTTTGGTGAAAGCATGAATTTATCATCTAAGAATGAGATGCCTAGATTTTCAATTTCATTCGCAAAATGGCAGGTGACGTTATTGTATTCATATTTAACGTTATCCTTTCCATACACGCTAAAGGAATCAGTAATCGCTTTTTTAATCGTAACCCCTGTTTTTATATGAGTGAAAAGAGCATATCCATCAGTGAATTTTTCTTCATATTTGTAATTCGTCTTATCTAATGGTTCGAGCGTTATTTTGTTTCCTTTGACGTTAACAGCGCTTCCCGCTTCGGTAAAGGTCGGCATTGTCTCAATCTTATACATGTTCTCACTCGGTTCCTGAAGCACGTAATTAAACGTCGCCGTCTTCGTAACGGGAACAGGATCTGTTTTATCCTCTTCTTTTTTCTCAGGGGTGAAGGTATAGCTAAACAGGATATCTCCACCATTTTTGGCAAAGTCTTCAGGAACGGTCATCTCAAAACTCTTTGAGGAGAGTTTCTTGGAAAAATCCTTTCCTTTTTCGGTAAAGTTAGCCTTCACGTTGAAATCATTCTTTTCAGGAGCGTAGCCAAAACCATCTTTATAATAAGCAACGCCGTCATTAAGAGCGACAGTAATCCCGAGAAATTCAAGAGGCAAACTATTCAAGCGTTCTTGTTCCGATTTCTGAGACATCAAATCGTTATAATAAGCATTATAGCTAGAGCGTGATGCCAGCATAACAGACAACGAAGTGGTTAAAGCGATGGCAGAAAGCGTCACGCCACTTGCAAGTTTAATCCAAAAATATTTAGAGTGTTTTTTCATTTTTTTCTTCTCCATCTTTATTGTTTTTTCGAACAAAATTAACGGTAGCGCATATCACCCAGAAAGCTAATGCAGAGCCGACAACAACATCAAGAGATACCAGGAATGGCTTCCACCAGACCCAAGAGTTTATGGATGTGGAACTAAAGTAGGAGTCATCACTTTCACCATTAGCTTGGTAGTATCTGTAGTTGTAATCGGAACGTAACCACATATAAAGAATCTGATGAACGGCTTCTCTCATTCTATTTTGCATCCTTCCAGAGGTTTCCTCTTGTGAATAGCTGATGCTCCCTTTGCCGAGGCTAACATTCATTCCAAGGTTTCCGCCACAGCGAACAAGCCCTTCAAATTGATAATCAGCGCCGCTGATGGCGTCCGTCGTGACAGAGCCTTTAAATGCCCACTCATTGCGCAAAACGCCTGTGATTAAACCGACTGAATAGTTGGAATTCTCGGCGCCAACAGATTGGTAACTCGTCATGAGGCCAAGAGTTCCGCCATCGACAACAGCCTTTCTAAAGGCTTTCAAATGAGTTTCTCTAAGAGTTTGCTCACTCATATACGTTCTGTCGCAATAAGCGTTATAAATCGCAAAATGCTTAAGGAAGGTATATCTTCCGCGAGTATTTACGCCACTCACGGCCTTAGCTATTACGGTTCCTGCAAGGAAAGGATCTTCAGAAGGCGACTCATTGTTTCTTCCAAAGAACGCATCCACATGCAAATCGCATGCGAATCCCCATAATCCCATAACGCCTATAGAAACCATGTCATTGCCAAACGATTTGCCATAATCATAGGCCAGTTCTTGGTTCCACGTTTGCGCCAAGACAACCATAGAAGGATACCCGGTTCCTCTTGGAGCGGTACTGTATCCGCTGACTTGAGTTGGGCCATCAAGATCTCTGAGCTCTGGTTTCCCAACGGAATCAATGGCTTTTGAACCATAATAACGATTCATGACATTCAAAGCTTCATCAAACTTGACTTGGTTTAAGACTTCTTCCCATTCAGGAGCATCATAATTCTCGCCAAGTTTTTGTCCGAGTTCGGTAATGACGCCATTTTTCGCAAGTTTCATATCTCCGCTTGCTCCCCATGTGGGCTTAGTTTGATTTACTGGATTGCCGAATTCATCCGTCGTTGCATCATCCCATTTGGACCATCTATCCAAAGATTCCTTGTCATAATCTTTGAGAATAGGGTTTTCGTCGCGTTTCCAGTTCTCCCTTTGTTTAGACAATTCGGCAAGAGTTGAAAATTTCGCGCGGCTAATCCAAGGTATTTTGGGATCGAATGTCGAAGTTTTATTGTCAACTGGGACAATGTCCACCGCATCATCACCGGTGAATAGGTTCTTTACCGTTTTGCCAGTGACAGGATCATTGTCGATGTGCGCGGTTGTGGCTAAATTAAATTCAAATTTGCCCTCGATTTGCTTATCGCCATAATTGACCGTATTGATTTCATGGCTGTTCTTCATGAGTTTGAAAGAATAATCCCCCGCATCAAGTTCATATCCTTTGTGGCCGTCATTATTTTTGTCATAGCAATCGTAGGAAGCGATATCATACATATCCACGGATATCTTCATGGTCTCGCTCGCATTGGGCTCGATTAAATTCGTCTTGCCATAATTTACAAGTTCAACAGAGCTTTTCTCTATTTCGCCTGTCTTATAAGGAGCCGTCCCATAGATTTCAACAACTTCTCTGCCGGCAACATTACCGGTGTTTTTCACGGTGACGGTAAATTCAATCTTCGAGTCTTTCTTTAAAGCGGCTTTATCGGAATAAGCGTTTCCGTCTACTGTGATGCCATCTACAGTCCAATCAAAAGTTGTATAGGACAATCCATAGCCGAATGGGTATTGAACAACGCTCTTATACCCATCCGCATATCCATTCATGCTAGACCAAAGTCCCATTTCATCAGCGGTCTCATACCACTTATATCCGATATAAATGCCCGCTACCTTATCCAAATAACTAGAATCGGCCCAAACAGGCTCACTCCAAATTACAGAAGGGTTGGTGTATAAATCGTATGCGAAAGTGTCAACGGTTCTTCCAGAAGGCGAAACTTCGCCATATAAAAGCTTAGGTATAGAAACTGCGCCACGTGTTCCGGTGTAGCCGACATATAAGCAAGCGTCCACGCCCTCGATTGTCTCGATTTTGCCAAGCTCCATCTGATTGCAGTTGTTTATCAAGACAATAACCTTATCAAAGTTTTTTCCTAAATAAGTAAGGAGCTTCTCTTCTTCTACTGAGATTTCAAGATAATGGCGTTCGTTATCTTTGCTTTCGCCTTTAGGCCCTGTTTTAGGCTGATATCCAGGATTGCCTCCTCCCTCTCCACTGAGTCTTGAAATCACCATAATCGCGGTGTCGGAATAAGATTTGGCTTTCTCAAGCAGCTCGTCAGAATAATAAGACTTGTCTTCAATGTCAGGTTCTACAAGTTTTTGCGCTTCTGAGATATTTCCAACCTTCAAGCCACGTCCGAGATTAAAGGGCTTGAAATAGTTATAATACATATTCTTAAGATCAGCGTTGTAGTCTATGCCGTAATTATCAAGCGCTTTATAGAAATCGATGTTTTTGTCAAAATCATCATCTTCTGGAAGAACGCCTCCCGATCCAACTTGATCTCCTCCGGTTCCATAAAGCCAATCTATAGAATGCCATCCAAAAACATTCACCTTCGGCGTATTCTCCGTGCTTAAAGGCAAAACGTTGTCTTTGTTTTGCAAAAGAACACTGCCCTCTTCCATGATCCTAGCAGACATTTTTTGTCCATCCACGCTAGACTTATCATAGGCTTTCTCGTCAATGATTGGTTTCGCCAAAACCGAGTTAATTTCTTGCTCAAAGCCATAAGCGATATTCGTCCCAACCAAAACAGACGTCAATAGAACGATTGCGGCTGCATACTGAAGACTCAAAGACACAAGGCCCTTCATCTTAAAGAATTTTTTAGCTTTTTGTTTAAAATCCATAGAAACCTCCTTTTTAAACTTTAGCCTTTCTTTCACGACTTTTTGCCATAAAAAGCAAAACTCGTGTGGTTTCGCCAATTCATTAGCAATTATCCAATGCGTCCGTTTTTTCGTATTAAGCGAAAACACGGCGTTTGCAATGAAATGTTGGCGAAAAACAAAATCATTTGACTCTTTTTTTCTTTCGATGAAACCTGAAACATCAAAAGACACAATTACGTGTAAAGTCTAGCTTATAAGCGCTTATAAGCATTGTGAATATAGTACATAGCAAAACTCTTGTAAGCGCTTACGCCGAACATGGTTAATCTCTCGCCGAATTTGGTAAGAGAATTACCCAAATGCCTATCTAAAAAAGACAATGCTGAGCCTAAAAACTCCATGATCGGTTTCTATTTTAAGAATCCCGTCATACCGCGAAACGATTTCGCGAATCGATTTTATCCCAAAACCATGATAGCCTTTATCCTGCTTGCTAGTCTCTATCAATCCATTTTTATCTCTTTCGATTTTCCCAACATAATAGTTGTCTTCCTTGATCACCACAGCGCTTTTTTCTTTTTCGACAATGAGGCTTATGCATCTTTTGTTTTCATCCGTAACCTTATCGCACGCCTCAACAGCATTATCGAGAATATTGCCAAAAAGGGCGCAAACATCTCCATTATCAAGGAATTCCAAAGAGCTTCCATCGACGATGCATGTAAATGAAATCTTTTTATCATTGCATATAATGCTTTTCTCCGTTAGGATCGTATCAATCATCTTATTGCCGGTTGATATTTTGGCATCATAAAACGAAATAAGATTTTGCATCTCTTGCAAGGCGTTCGAATCAACGAAATGCTTTTCGCCAACTTCATGTATCTTATGACGAAAGTCATGACATTTGATATTTATGAGATCAATCGTTTCTTGTCTGATTTTATATTGCTTTTGTTGCTCTTTATAAAGAGTGGACATAATTTCCATTTCTTGCTCGACATCTTTTCTTCTTATGGTATTTATTTGCAGAAAGATAATCGTGGCGCAAAGAAGCAAACTCAAAATATAATACAAAGCAGATAAAATCAGAGGGACATCCTCGACATAGCGAAAAACATCCGATATTACTATATTCGAAAGCAAGGTTAAAAGAATGAAAGCGACAATGGTAAGGCTTTTAAATTTCAGAATGCCGTTTTTAGAAATGTATTTTCTCAGTAGTAAATAGGATGACATATATACAAAAAAATAAAGACATAAATATATGACAAAGCTAAAGGCAATCATTCCGCCAAAGCTATCAAAAGAAATGATTTTATTATTGTTGTATGCCGAAGATATGAAAGCCTTGCCATCAAGTAAGACGGCATCGATAAGAGAGAAACACAAATAGGATATATGCTGAATCGTGTAACCAGATATCGCGCAAAAGAGAACGCTCCCAAAATCGGCGATAAAGCAGACTTTGATGCCTAAAATAGTTATGCAGAAGAGCAAAACGAACATGAAGGAAGAGGATAGCCAATCATTTACGAGTTTCTCCGGATAAAGAAAGGCAAAAAGATAGCAAGCGCATATCATCAATGGAAAGAGATATGAAAATCCCTTTCTTTTCTTATAATGGAAAGCGATCAGTAACTCCGCCAATAATAGCTCGCTTATAAATATGATTTTATACAAAGAAAACCAAGTCACTTTTTAAGCCTCTTCTGCATGTATCAAAATCAGTTGCTTCCAACGGTTCCCGCCAGTTGTTTTGCGACCTTAGATAAAAACTCCTGCCTTTTGCGTCTCGAGATTTTGATTATATCATTGCCTATATGCACTTCTTCTTTGTTCACTGAAGTGATGTATTTTATATTCACTAAAAACGATTGATCGCACATTGCGAAACCGCAATTGTCCAATTTAGCATCCAAAGATTTCATGCTCTCGCCTCGTAGCCCACTATAATCGCCATCCGCCAAATGCCAAATCAGGGTATGGTCGCGAATTTCCACATAACGTATGTTGGATATTAAGGCAATCTTTTCGTTAATGCAGCCATTCTTTTTGTAACTTATCAGAATTTTATTATTAGAGCTGGATTTGATATTTGCGATAACGCGTCCCATCTTCATTGCAAAGTCATCATAATTAATTGGCTTAACCATGAAATTAAAAGCTTGGACATCGTAGCTCTCAAGAGCATATTGAGATAGATTTGTAACAAAAATCAGAATGGCGTCCATGTCGCTCTTTCTTAATTTTCTCGCTGCATCCATCCCATTAGTGCCAGGCATATCTATGTCCATAAAAACGATATCAAAGTCGCCTTTGCGGAATATAGAGAGGAATTTATCTGCCGTTGAGAAAAAGACTGTATCATGGGAAAGATTATTTTCCAGCAAAAGACGCTTGAGATACGAATCTAATTCTCTAGCGCTAGCTGTATCATCTTCAACGATTGCGACTCTTATCATAATTCACCTCCAGCAAAGATCAATTACACCTAATTATATTATTTCTCTAAATATATTTTTTAACATCATGTTTAATTTTCTTTGCTTTTTCACGCAATCAATGTCTTCTATTAGCTAACACCCCATCGTTGTTTGTAACCAAAAGAAATGAAGCATTTAAAAAGCTTGCATTATTTTGCAATAATTCCTTGCGTTTTTCAAACTCCAGCTGGTTAGGGAACAAGATATAGAGAGCCATCCCCAATGTCTTTTCGTGTCTTTTGTTTCACATCATTTGAAATGGAATAGAAATATTTTCCCACAGCAACTTTTATATTCTTTTTTCTTCTGGCTAACCTATTTTTGCTAAAATAGGCAACGAGGAAAATTTCAATGAAACAAAATAAATTAGGCGCAAGATTTTGGGTGTCCATTCTTTTAGTCGGGATCATAGGCCAATTGGCTTGGGCCATTGAAAATAATTACATCAATCTTTGGGTATATTCCCAGACGGGGAATGCGGATGCAATCACTTGGATGACGATATCCTCTTCGATTGCCGCCACATTGACGACGTTCTTTATCGGCTTATTATCCGATCGATTGGGAAAAAGAAAGCTCTTCATCAACATCGGTTATATCATTTGGGGCTTAAGCGTCTTTTCCTTCGGACTGTTTAGCTACCACAACATGCTTGATATCACCAAAAATCAGGCTTCCGCCATTCTTCTTGTCGGTATCTTCATAACCATTATGGACAACGTGATGACTTTCTTCGGCTCCTCTTCCAACGATGCCGCATTTAACGCATGGTTAACGGAACACACCGATTCAAGCAATCGCGGAAGGGTGGAATCGGTTGTCTCTATTTTGCCTCTTTTAGCGAACGTCATGATGATGGGGATCGGTCTTCCTTTGCACATCGGCTCTTCTACCAATGGTGACGATTATTTAAATGGATTGATACAGAACGGCACTTATAAGGATTCGCAAGAAGCGCTTGCCCATGGCTGGTTCCTCTATTTCTTGATTTGTGGAATCATAGTGACCATTATCGGTATCGTTTCCATCTTCCTTTTGCCTAAAGACAATTGCGTTCCGAATAGGGAGGGCGGCTATTGCAAGAAGCTAATTTATGGTTTTCGTCCAAAAATCATCAAAGAGAATAAGGAGCTCTACCTTCTTCTTTTGACCTTCCTTTGCTTTAATTCCGCAATCAATGCGTTTATGCCCTATTACTTGGTTTATTTCCAAAACCCAATAGAATATTTTGGGGCGAATTTCGGCATCGGCATCGAATTCTATGTCGCCCTTATCATCATCATGGGCGGGGCATCTTTGATTACCGTTATTCTAGGCGCCACGATTATGAATAAGGTGAAGCCGACCCTTCTTTTCTATTCCGCTTTAGGGGTAGGCTCTATTGGGGCTTTAGGAATCTATCTGACGGGGCAATTCGGCTCGAACCATGTTTTGTTGATCATTTTCGGACTTCTCTTGATCACAGGCTATCTATTATGCACGGCCGTTTTAAGCGCCTCCATACGTAATCGAACACCGGAAAAAGACATTGGTCTTTTTCAAGGCGTGAGAATGGTTTTTGCCGTTCTTTTGCCAATGATTGTCGGCCCGCTTATTTCTCAATCGCTCTTCCCCACCACTTCCTATAATGATCCGACAAACGCAAATCTAGGAGGCAAAACTCCCTCGAACGTCATGTTTTTAGTCACCCTGGCTTTTTTCCTTTTGTCTATAATACCGATGGCCATTTACCAAAGAGTAGCCAAAAAGGAAAAGCAAAATGGATAAGAAGATTGTCATTGCGACCCATAACCCCAACAAAGTCAGAGAATTCAAAGAGGTCTTAGAGCCTTTAGGATACCAGGTTTATTCCGACAAGGATTTCAAGGTGAAAAACGAACCCGTCGAAGATGGGAAGAATTATCAGGAGAATGCCTATATCAAAGCCCACGCTCTTTGTTCTTTGTTGAATATCCCCGTGATCTCCGATGATTCCGGAATTGAAATCGATGCATTAGGAGATGCCTTCCCGGGCATCCATTCCGCAAGATGGGCAGCTTCCATTTCTTCTGATTATCGAATTGTAGATGAACACGTCCTTTCTTTACTTGAAGGCAAGGAAAACCGCAAAGCTCGTTACCATTGCTCTATTTGCTTTCTTGAGAGCAAAGATGCGAAGCCCCTTTTCTTTGACGGGGTTTGCGAAGGGAAGATCGCCAACAAGATTGGAGGAATAAATGGCTTCGGCTACGATCCCATCTTCATCGCTGACGAAGGAAACCTTTGTTTTGGGGATATCTCCGACGAAAAGAAAAACGCTATATCCCATCGTGGGAAAGCGGTGAGGAAATTATTGGTTTATCTAAGCAATAGAAGATAAATAGACCCCGAAGACGATCAAAAACTGAGCCAAAAGATAGGTTGACATGATAATCAGCTCCCTCTTTCTCAGTTTTTTTATATACAGCGTGAAAGCGTTGAAGAAATCGCTTATGTAATAAAGAACCGTCCCAAAAGTCACGAATAAGAAATAAAGGGAATAGCCACTTGCCAATGCGAAAATAGAGCCGGCAAAGACCATGATCAAAACGGATTGGTAAAGGCTACCGATAACCGTTAAGCGCGTATCTTTCTTGGAAAGAAAGTAAGATACAGGAATCGCGGGAATGACAAAGAGGGGGTAGAATCGAAGAAAGAAACAATAATTCGCATATATTTCGGCATTCGTTGATTGGAAAATATAACCATATTCGCACAAATAGAAAACATGCGAAAGCAAAAAGAAAATCATTCCTATTACGACAAACGCTTTTTTCTTTTTGAAGATAAAAAAGACATCGCCCAACCACGCAAGAATCAAAGAAACCCAAAGCCATATATGCGAGAGGTCCGTAACGAAAACAAAGCCGATTAAGCCAAGGAGGCAAAAAGGTTTCGTGATTTTTCTCCAACGTTCGTTTTCTAAGATGCAGAAAACGATGTTCAAAACAGAAACGCAGGCGTAGAAAATTAAGAATAGCAGCGCCAATGGGGTCATAATTCATTCCTTTTCGCCAGTTTCTTAGCTTCTTTCTTCGCTAATTTCTTAGCAATGTAATCATCATAATCTCTTTTGGATTTCGCCATTGCCTCACGAACCATGGCATCGAACTCTTCTTTTTTGGAAGAGAAAGCAAAAAGGAAATTGGACCGTTCTTTCCTTTCTTTAAGATAGTCTTTGAAAGAAACCTTGAGTTTTTCCCATGAAGCGATCGCTTTGGAGTTGGCGATGGCTTTGCGAATCTTGGCAACAAGTTGCATCGAATAGCCGAAATCCACTGCCGTCACGCCATAAAAAACACCGATAGGGAAAGTAAGGTAAAACCAATTAGCCGAAATGAATTCGGCAAAACGAACGAACAAAGGATTGCATAAATATACATAGAGAGCCCCGCAAATAAGCCAAATGAAACTGAAAAGAGGGCAAATGATTCCCTGAACATTCAAAGGTCTTTTGCTGTAATCCCATAATTTAATATGCATTCCTTTGATGAAAATGATGCCGGCTATATACTCGATGACCGTCATGAACAGCCCTGCAGCAAACACTTCGATGAGCGTGTTTAACCATGAAATCGAAGAAATATTCTGCCAAGGAATCACATTGGAAAAGAAATAAAAGCTTGTTAATCCAAAGCCATACAAAGGAACAATGGGGCCGACAAGGAAACCCGGGTTAACCCAACGTTTTTGGGAAATATAACGACGGAAAAAAAGTTCAATAACCCAACCCCCCAAAGAGCCTAAATAAAAAAGAGAGCTATAAACGATGAATATTTCCATGTTTCTATTATACTGGAGATGCCTTTCTTGCAAAATATCTTCTTGTTATCAAGAAAAACCTTTATGGTAATTTGAATTAAGGTTACAATAACCAAGGTAGGCTATTGGCCTCCCTGTTTTTATTCATAAAGGACATTTAAGTATGAAAAAGAAATCAAATACCAAGGTTTTCTCGCTTCTCGTTGCGATTGCCTCATTCGTGGCCATCATGTGTATGTTCGCGGATATCTTCTCAGAGAAAGTCGGCTCCCCTGAAGGCAGTATTTTCGTGGCGATGTTTGGCATGCACAATAGCACTTATAACGTTGTTTGGCCACTTGTCATTGGTTTCGTCGCTTTGATTGTTTTGACGCTTGTTGGCCTTACGGGATTTGTTCTTGCCGATTCTGGCAAAAAGGTCATTCCTTTCATCGAATTGGCCCTTGGCGTTGGCATTGGCATATTGTTCTTCTTTACGATTAAGTTCTTTGCTTCTAGCAACGGATTCGATGAAAATTTCTCTTCCGCTCACTCGGAGATTTCTCTCGGGGCCGGAACGATTTGCGTCATTGTTTTCTCCTTCGTTGCTGCCGCATTAGCTCTCTTGAATCTTGTTGCCGATTCTAAAAAATAATTGAGACATATATTGAAATCCCTCATTGCCGAGGGATTTTTTTATATCCTCTAGAAGATAAAGCGTTTTCGATTTCTTGGACGCATCTTTCTAATTCTTTGTTGATATCCTTCCCCCAGAAACGAAGAACGATGTAGCCTTCCTCTTTGAGTTTGGCGTTTACTTCTTTGTCGCGAGCGATGTTCCTTTCGATTTTCGGGATCCAGTAATCCAAATGAGAATGAATCTTCTCTTTGTTTTCCTCGAAATGGTATCCATGCCAAAATTCGGAATCGCAAAAGACGACCACCTTATATTTTTTGAAAGAAATATCCGGATGGCCAAAGATATATTTGGAATTGGCGCGATAACGATATCCCCTTTTGTATAATTCTTTCCGGAGTTTGATTTCGATGGAAGTGTCCTTCCCTCGAATGCGGCTCATTGTATAGGAGATGGTTGTTTCGGAACGGGGTTTACTCATATTCGACGGAACTGGTAATCTTGCCTTCATAATTGCCAGCAAGATAATAATCATCCTCTTCGTTTTGCGTGAAGGAATAGGTCGTGGAATATTCTTGGATTAGATTCCCTGACATATGCATATCTAACTCGGATGCGGTTTCGGGGCGGTAATTTTGCTGAAAGAAAAGCGATCCCGCATCAAATTGGCTGCCTGAAAAATCAATTTTCAAGTCATCGGAGGCTTTGGAGGAGGTTTGAAAACCAACAAGATGGTTTTCTTTTTTGTCATTTTCGTTTCCGACGGAATGAATCAAGGAATCGGCTTTGCTCAAAAGGCCATAAGAAACGCTTTTGATATACCTGGGGAAATCGCAGAATTGCCAATAAATCTGGAACTTTTCTTGATTTATGTCTTCTAATTCATTGTTATTCAAGGAGACCATATAAGTCTTATCAGTGCGGGTGATGATCAATTGGGAGCTCACAAAATTCGTTTTCTTGCCTTCTTTGTTTTGGTAGTTGGTGTGTATCGTTAAGGAATAAGGGGAGGCAGTATATAAGAAATCGTAGCTGCATTCCAAAAAGCGCGAATGGACGAGAACGGAAAAAACCCTTTCCTCAATGAGTTTGGAACGAAGATGAATTTTAGAGAAGGAAGAATAATCTTTCTTTTGGATTTCCTTTAAGGTATTCGAAATGATTCCTTTGGCTTCCTCTTGGGTGATTGGATGCGAATAAGTTATCTCGCAAGAGGCAAGCACGGGAAGAAGAATAGAGGTTAAAATGAGCGTTTTTCTTTTCATCGTTAATTGAATTGAGCGTTATAAAGGCTATAGTAGAAGCCTTTTTTGGCAATCAATTCCCTATGATTGCCCGTCTCAATGATTTTCCCATCTTTTAAGACGACAATCAAATCGCTTGAGACAATCGTGGACAAACGATGAGCGACTACAAGGGACGTCTTGCCTTCCATAAGCTTATCGAAAGCTTCAGAAAGAAGTTTTTCCGTTCGGACATCGATATTAGAAGTTGCTTCATCAAGAATGACGATTTCCGGCTCTAAGAGCATAACCCTAGCCACACAAATAAGCTGCTTTTCACCAACGGATAGGCCTGAACTATCGCTAATTTGGGTATCATACCCCTGGGGAAGGCGCTCTATAAAATGAGCGGCTTGGGCCTTTCTGGCGGCTTCTTCCACTTCTTCTTTTGTGGCTCCTTCTTTGGCGTAGGCGATATTCTCAAAAACCGTACCGTTGAATATCCATGTATCTTGCAAAACCATGCCGATATGAGAGCGGAATGCGGACTTCTCTAAATCCTGGGTGGAGAGATGGTTCGCATAGAAAGCGCCTCTTTGAGGATCATAGAATCTCATCAAGAGATTGATAAGCGTCGTTTTCCCGCACCCCGTGGGGCCAACGAAAGCGATCTTGTGCCCCTTATAGATGTCCAAAGAGAAATCTTTGATGATGTCCCGTTTGCCATCATACGAGAAAGTAATATCCTTCGCTTGGAGATCGTTGATGCTTCCGGCAAGGACTTCTTTGCCTTGGTTAATATCCTTTTTGCCATGTATCGTTTCATCGATTCTTTGAAAAGAAGCGAGAGCGTAGTCAATTTCCGAAACAACATTCGAGATTTCGTTAAATGGCTGCATATAAGAGGAAGCGTAGGTCAAAAAGGCTGAAAGGTCGCCCACCGCGAAAGCGCTTAACCCCAAATTCCTAGGGCTTTCAATGATTAGGATAGCCCCAATAAGCACCAAAGCGCCATTGATTAAGGCGTTTACTAAACGCGTTGAGGGATTGATTGTCGAAGCGCCTAAATTTGCTTTGAAGGTGGATTTGCGAAATTCATCGCTTAATTCGTCGAATTGATCGATGCGGTCTTTGGCGATATTCAACGTGGCTACCGCTTCCGAATTTGTGAGGCTTTCCGAAGCAAAGGCGTTCACCATTCCTTGAGCGCTTCTTTGCTTGCGGAAATGTTTGCTGTTGAATTTGGAAACAAAACGAGAGACGAAAATGGAAATCGGGGTAAGCCCCACGACCACTAATCCAAGAATCCAATTTAAAGTGAACATGAAAACAAGGGTGATTAGAATCGAGATGATCCCATCATAGAAAGCCGCGAATCCGCTGACCAATCCGGTTTGGACATTCTCCACGTCATTTACAAGGCGAAGAAGAAGATCGCCCTTTCGCGCTTGGTCAATCGAAGAGATGGGTGATTCCAGCGTCGCCTCAAAGAGCTCATTGCGGATGTTTTTGATAACTCTTTGGCCAACCAAATAGGTGATGTAATCGAAAACATAGCGGAAAAGAGTTCCCACCACAAGGAAAATCGCCATGATAAGGAAATAGCCTGAAAGATCTAATTCATGAAGGGGCGTATCCTTCATAAGGTTCACGCACTTGCCAGCAAGGAAAGGAATGAATAGCTTGGAAGAGGTGGCCAGCAAAGCGCAAAACAAGGAAATGAAGGCTAAAAAGTAGGATCCTTTGACATAAGGGATGAATGATTTGAATTTCTTAATCATATTAAGCCCCTTTCCTTTGCATATCATAGATTTCTTGGTAAACAGGGCAGGTCTTCAAAAGATCTTCATGTTTCCCTTGGGCGATGATTCTTCCTTTGTCATAGACGAGAATCAAATCGCAATCCCTCAAAGAACCCGCACGTTGGGAAATGATGATTTTCGTTAACCCCGGAATCAAAGAGATATTGCGCCTCACGTGTTGATCGGAAAGATAATCCAGAGCGGAGGTTGAATCGTCAAGGATAAGCAAATCCCCTCCTTTTAGGATGGCTCTTGCAATCAAAAGGCGCTGCTTTTGCCCGCCAGAAAGATTTGCTCCGCCTTCTTCCACTTCATGATCAAGGAAATCCTCATATTTGGAGACATATTCAAAGGCCAGAGATTCCTTTAAAGCGTGAATGAGTTCTTCTTCGGTCGCGTCTTTTTTAGCCAAAAGGAGATTGGAACGAATGCTTCCTTTGAAAATAGACGGTTTTTGGGAAACGAGAGAGATTTCTTTTCTTAAATCATCAAGATCGTATTCATCTAAAGGCTTTCCGCGATAGAAAATTTTTCCCTGCGTTGGCTCATATAGCCTCTCTAACAAAGAGATGGTTGTCGATTTGCCTGACCCCGTTCCGCCAATTAAGCCGACCCATGATCCCTCTTTGATATCAAAAGAAAGTCCGGAAACCGCATTCTTATCACCCGCCTTGCCATAGGTAAGAGAAACATTTTGGAAAGAGATATAGGCTTTGGAAGGGTCTTGATCCTCTTTGTGGTATTTTTTCAAATTATGAATGGCCGGTTCATAAACGAAGAAGTCATCGATGCGTTTCTTTGAAGCGCCAGCTTTGTTTAAAGAGACAATCAGCCTTTGCACGGACATAAGGGCGGCCAAAGAAGACGTCAAATAAGAAATCAAAGAAACAAGCTCGCCAATGCTAACGAACCCAAGAGAAGAATTCTCGTCCAAAACGCCAAAATGGTATTCTAAGAAGACCACAAGCACCATGCCTAGGTTCACAAAGAAGAAAGTGAATGGGTTTAACAAGGAATTATATATGGCCATGCCCATGTTTTTCTTTTCGTAGGCATCGATAGATTGGCCAAATTTTTTCATTTCGTAATCTTGTTTATTAAAGGCACGGATTGGCCTAGCCCCTTGCAAGGCATCGTTAGAAAGGAGGGATATCTCATCTAAGTTGGCCTGGATTGCCGCGTATTTTTTAGGAGAAACGAGCATGATGAGTCCGATAATCGCCGCAGAGAAAACAACGGCAGCCAAGAAAATAAGCCCGCTCCTCCAATCAATCACAAACGAAAGAATAGTCGCACCAATCAAAAGAAAAGGAGGGCGGAAGATGAAACGCATGAAGATCATCACGCCGTTTTGCATCGAAAAAACGTCATTCGAGAGCAAAGTCAGAAGTTTCTGCTTCCCATAGGAATTCAAATCTGATTCGGATAATTCGGCGATATGGCCATAAATGTCTTTCCTTAAATCGTAAGAGTAGTTCGCTGAAACGCGGGCAGCCCAATATTGGCCAAACATCGTAAAAGCAAAGCCGAGGAAAGCCAAGGCAAAGACAACAAGAGACAGTTTGATTGTCAAATCAATGTCATTTTTGGCGATGCCATCATCGATGATAAAACGGACAACAAAAGGCGTCGCCAATTCCATTAAGCATTCTAAAAGCTTCACGCTAGGGCAAAGAAAAACTTTAAAGTATTTCCCCTTTAAGGCGGTTAGCGCTGTTTTTTTATTTTCTTTTTTCATGGTGGATTACGCTTTTTTTGAACCGCTGATTTCCGTTTGAATGGTATGGTCAAAACAAATTTCCCCTACGATTTCGGAAGAATTGTTGAAGGCGTTCAAAAAAGAGATCTTCTTTTCCCCATCTCCCACAATACGGTTATATACCTTTCCTTCTTGGAAGCCACTTACATGGACCACATCGTCAAAATTCCAAGTGATATCCCCATCCACAAAACCGCAGAAGAGATTAGGAACATCAACAATCAGGGGCGCCCGAGGATAGCTAATGGTAAGAGAGAAGGTTTTGTTCTCTTTGTCAAAATCTCCCGGATGAACGATGTAAGGGAGAAAAAGGTCAAAGACGTCTCTCCTTCCGCCATAAGGAACAAGGGAGGTAAGGAAGGTATCCAGATCAAAAAGGGGTTCCCCTTTCTGAAAGCTTTCTTCTTTGGCAATGGCGCTAAGCTTTCTGGAAACGGATTTGCTCTCCGTTAACAACTCGCCACGAAGGGAGTTGCCGTTTTTTAAAAGAGAGAAGCCATAATTCGCATAAAGATAAAGGCGAAGGGCTTCCATTTTGTCCTTTTCCACGCCGTATCCTTTTTCATAAGCTTTCGCTAGACGATAGCAAAGGGAGGAAAAAGGACCCGCTTCATTTGTATCGCCCATCGTAAAGCGAGTATAGCTTTCGGCAAAAGCCTCAAGAAGAACCTTGCAAGCAAAAGGCTTATCACTTCTTACGCCATGACCGTTCATATAGCAATCCGAAAAATGAAGAAGACCAAACAAAGAGCCTAAGCTCATGGCTTTCGCATAATCGTCATAGGCTAAGGAATAAGAGCCTGTTTTTTCCTTAATGACGCCTCGATGAGTAAGCGCCTCATCATCAAAGCGAAGCGACGGGGAAGCATACCAAAAATCAGCTTCTTGAAGATTGGGCCTGATTGTCTCCGTCCCGTATTCAAAAAGCTCGCCGATAAAGAAAGCGGCATCCGCATTCCCCATAAACGCTTGAAATTCCAGATATTGAAGATAAATGGATTCGGAAAACAAATTGTGAGGGATTTTCCCTTGGCGGTAGGACAAAACGTAGCGACTGACAGAGTCAGGATGTTCCTTCATGTATTCTTCGCCATAGTAGATTTCATGAAGTTCTTTAATATCGGCGAGATTCAAAACGTATCCGGAAGCGTCGCCCACTACCGCATCCACGCCGCAAAGAGGGCAAACGGCATTCATGTGATGATTTTTATCTGTCGTCCATTCGTTGATTTTTCTAGCGTTATAGGTTTGCATACAGGATAGGCAGGCGCATTTTTTTGATTGAAGAATGTCCAATTCGTTATCCTTCGTGTGTTTATAGATATCGGGAAATTGTTCTTTTGTATAACTCATGCTGTATAGTCTAACTCTTTATCAAAGATAAAGCAAAAAAGGAGGACGGTATTCAAAAAGTTTAAATATCGTTTAAAGAGCATTTATTATAAAATTCTAAGTAATGGCAAAATGGAACGGTCCTAAAATAGCTCAATTAGCCAAAAGGGAGAAGAAAAAAAGAATCTTCGAAATCGATTTTCTCAGAGGCTTCGATTTGATTTTGATGATTGCCATTCATTTTTGTTTTGCGGCTTCTTCTAGCGGGGTAATGGGCATTGTTTTCGATCGTTTTAGCGTCCGAAACGGGACGATTGAAGCCATGAATCGTTTTTGCGGGAATGTTTTTTGGAGCATCGTGAATTCTTCTGGCACAGCCAATCCTTTTGGCCCAGGATCGTTTCATCTTTTGTTTTTGGAGATCTTCTTTTCTGGCTTGTTTGTTTTCCTTTCTGGGATCTCTTGTTCTTTCACAAAGAATAACGCGAAAAGGGCGCTGCAATTGGCCTACGTCTCTGAGATTTTGACCGTTGTTTTGATTTTCGCCAGCTTTTTAGCAAAGATCTTATTTGGGGTCGGAAGGGAAAATGCCCCTGCTATTTGCATTATTTGCGGCATCTTGCATGCCATTGCGATCGCTCTTCTTCTTTATTCGCTATTCGATCATTTCTTTCCGAAGTTCTATCAGACTTTTATCGCGGCTGTCTTTCTTTCTGTTTTAGCTATCCTTACCGCTTATTTTTACGCCAGCCCGATAACAGGAGAGATTTATTCCGCCTCTTTGCCAAAAGATTGGTGGAAGCTTCTTCTTGGCTTAGCGCGATACGGGGATGACTATTTTTCTCCCATTCAAGTGAGCGCCACACTTTTCTTAGGCGCTTCTTTCGGCAAGCTTTTTTACCGTGATAAGAAATCCCTGTTACCCGTTAATTTCTCCAAGGGATGGGCAAGGCCTTTACTCTTTTTAGGACGGCACTCTCTTGTCGTTTACATTTTCCACCAGCCTTTCATGTATCTTCTTTTAGTGATTGTCTATCTTCTTTGCGGATATAAAATAGCGTAGGAACATTATGGAAAAAAGCATTTACGATCAATTTCATGAAACGGCGGAAAAGTTTCCGCGCAACCTTTGCATTCGTTTTGAGAATAAGACATTGAATTATCGCCAATTTGATGCCCGCGTGAGACAAACGGCCAGAAAATTGCTTGCATTAGGCATTCAGCCAAAAGACGTTGTTTCCGTTTCGATTCCGAATTGCATCGAAGCGGCGGAACTTTTCTATGCAATCTCTTTTATTGGTGCCATTTCCTATAACATTCACCCATTGACCCCTCCGGAAGCCTTAAAAAAATTCATGGATCGATCGCATTCCAAATTCCTTTTTTGCCTTTGGAACACGGGTTTCAAAAATCGCGATTATTTCCCTCCGGAGTACACGATTGTTGGAATTAACCCTTACATCGGCATCAATTATCTGAAATCCTCTTATTTCCGTGCTGTAGGGAAGAGCCGGAACGGCCTTTTGCGCTACCACAAGCTTGCTAAAGCAAAAGACAAAGACCTATCTCCTTACCACCCCGACGAGAACGCTGACGCAATATACCTCAACACAGGAGGCACCAATGGCGAGCCAAAAATCGTCCGTATCTCCTCCAAATCAATCAATTATCTTGGCAGCGTCTCTTATCAATTGATTGGGGGCCCTTATGAAAACATCAAGCTTTTTGCAGCCATTCCTCTTTTCCATATCTTTGGCTTGGGAATGGGGCTAGTCACTCCTCTTTCTTTTGGAGGATCGACTGTATTGATGTTGAAATTCAACACAAAAGAGGCGATACGTTATATCAAAAAAGGCCAAACAAACACTTTGCTTGGCGTTCCTGCAATCTATAACGCCCTTTTAAACAAAAGACAATTCTACGGGGATTTCCTCAAGAAACAATTAATCGCCTATGTCGGGGGAGATGCCATATCGCAAACTTTGCTGGACAATTGGAACAACACGATGAAAATCTTTGGAAGCGACGCAAGGCTTTATCAAGGATACGGATCCACCGAAGGAATGGTTTGCATGGTGAACACGCGCTTTAAACGCTCACGGAAAGGCTCCATCGGAAAACCCCAGCCAGGAGAAACGGTCAAAATCATGGATGAAGACGGAAAAGAACTCCCATTGGGTGAGTCTGGTGAGATCTGGATATCCGGACCAATGACCATGAAAGGGTATCTTCACGATGAAGAAGGCACCAAAAAAGTTCTTACGGAAGACGAGAAAGGCAGAGTTTGGCTGCATAGCGGGGATTATGGTTACATGGATGAAGATGGTTACGTTTATTTTCGCCAACGCTTGAAACGCGTCGTGAAAGTGAATGGCGAAACCCTTTGCCCAGCGGATGTGGAAAGCAGCATCCTTGAAATGCCGGAAATTTATTCCGCTTATTGTTATGGCATCGCAAATGAAAGGAAAGGCCAGGTTTTTCGGATCGCGGCAGTAACAAGAAAAGGAAAAGACCAAATCAGCGATGAAGAGGCGAAACGTTTGATTTTCGCCAAAATAAAATCCTCTTTGCCCCCTGCTTATATGCCCGATAAGGTCATCATCATGAAAGAGTTACCGCGTACCCCGGTTGGCAAAATCAACGCCAAATTCTTCGAAGACCATCCTGATCCGGAAGAAAACTAAAAGATGCCTTTTGAGGCAAGCTCCAAGATTTTATCGAAGTCTGTGGACAAGCGATGGCTTTGAAGTTCGTCTTTTTTGATGAAAAAGACTTTTCCTTCTGAAGAAGATTTCAAAGTCCCATCAAAATCCTTGGAACGAAAAAGAAAGCAAAGATGACGAACTCCTTCCTCTACCATGTTCCATTCGTAGTAGGTGACAAATTCAACGGAATGAACCTCAAGCCCCGTTTCCTCTTTCATCTCTCGTATCACGGATTCCTCTACGCTTTCGTTTGCTTCGATATGGCCGCCAGGAAAATTAATTCCAGGCCAGTCCTTTTTCAGACGGTCGATCACCAAGAAAGAACCATCTTCCTTGTATAACATGCACATATTCGTCAGAATGATTTCCTTTGCCATGAAATAACTCTAACATAAGCAAAAGAAAGCAAGTAGACTAAATACATATGAGAATCCGCCTTAGCGAAAAAGAAATCGATACCTATGGCTTTTATCTTGATGGACTTAGCAAAACCATCGAAGAAGCAGATTATTTTAACGACATCATTCATTCAGGAAAAAGAGTGAAAGAAAGAAAACATCCCCATCCGATAAAGGAGCTTTCTTTTGAGGAGTATTCGAAGAACCCCTATTATCAAATCGTAAACCCCCATTCTAAAAAGGAGGGGGACGTGTATCTAAATTCCCATTTCTATGAAGCGAATCAAGGCTTTGTTTATGATGAGATTTCATGTGATGGAAGATTCTTCGAAGAGCGCACGCCTTTCGGTTTTTTTAGCAAAAGGTTCCCTTTCCTTGCTTTAGAGGAAAAAGGCGTGACATGGATGAGCGTGACCCCCCATGAAATCAATACGATGAAGAAGAGCGTTGCCGATGCATACGCTCATGTTGTCACTTTGGGATTAGGCTTAGGATATTATGCTTTCATGGTTTCTAACAAAGACAGCGTCTCTAAAGTCAGCATCGTTGAAAAGAACCATAAAATCATCGATATTTTCAGGAAAGAGATTCTTCCTTTTTTCCCTCACCCCGAAAAAATCGAAATCATTGAGGGAGACGCTTATTCCTTCTTGGATTCCTCTTTCGAAGGAGACTATCTCTTTGCCGATTTGTGGCATATGCCTGAAGATGGGTTGCCTATGTATACGAAAATGCTCCCTTTTGAGGAGAAACACCCTGCCACTCATTTCTCTTATTGGATTGAAAGAAGCATGCTTGCCCTTATCCGAAGAGCCCTCATCATTCTTATTGACGAAGAGTTAAAGGGATCCCTAGATGAGAATTATCTGTCCGAATCTTCTTTCTCCGACCATTTGATCAACCAAATTCATTTTATCTTGAAGAATAAGGAGATTTCTTCATTGAAAGAGATTAGAGAATTGCTTTCTTATCCCTCCTTAAAGGAAATCGCTAAAAAGATTGTTTTCTAGACAAAACTACAAACTTATGGGGATTCCCTTTTCCTTTGAATGTCTTCTTTCATAAACGAAACCATCGGAAAATAAGCCAACTGAAATCCAAATGGCATAGGCAAATCCTCCCTACCAGAAACGCATCGTAATGAAATCAATTAAATTCATGATGGGTGACTTAATCTGTTCCTTTTATAACTTATTTTGAACTGGAAAGCCCTTACAGGATTGATGATAATAATACCGAAGGAATTATTTAAGAAAGGGTCGATATTATGTTGATCAACAAAAATTGGATGGTTTATGAAGATGGCCATAAAGAAAAAGCGATTCAGGTCGATTTGCCAGATGACCGTATGCTTTCCACGAAAAGAGATATCCACAATCCTGGCGGAGTGAACATCTCTTTCTTTGCGGGTGGAAAATACATCTATGAAAAGGATATCGACATCTTCCTTGAAGAGGGAGAAAGCGTCTTCTTCGAATTTGAAGGAGTATACGCCCATCCAACCGTAATGATTAACGCTCAAGAGGCTTGCCATAGAGAATACGGCTATACGGATTTCATTTTCGATGCGACCCCTTATGTCAAAAACGGCACCAATCACATCCAAGTCATTGCCGATAATTCCCATGAACCCAACTCCCGTTGGTATTCCGGAAGCGGCATCTACCGCCCTGCGCATATGTGGATTCTTCCGAAAGCGCACATTGTTCCTAGGTCCTTTAGAATCACAACCACCGATTATCAAAAAGGGGAAATTCTTCTGCATGCTGATTTTTCCGAATTCGGCAAAGGGACTCTTCGAATATTAGATAATGGGTCCACTATTTTTGAAAAAGAATTTGAGGGCAAGAGTCTAAACGAAGTTATCGTAATCCCAAACGCCAAGCTTTGGAATGTCGGAAGAGGGTATCTCTACGAAGCGCAAATCCTTTTTGAAAAGGATGAGGCGAAAACCAAATTCGGCATCCGTCAAATTGAATTGAACAAAGACAAAGGCTTCCTTATCAATGGGGAACGAATCATCCTCAAAGGATGCTGCATCCACCACGATAACGGCCTTTTAGGCGCCATTGATGACAAAGATGCGGAAAGGCGCCGCGCTAATTTGCTTTTCAAAAATGGCTACAATGCCATCCGCTCAGCCCATAATCCGATTTCCCGTTATTTTATGGATGAGGCCGATCGACTTGGGCTATTGATTCTCGATGAATATGCCGATGCCTGGTACATTCATAAAACAATGTACGATTGCGCTTCATTCGTCACGAAAACATATAAAGAAGATTTAAAAGACATGATCGATAAGGATTACAACCATCCGTCCGTCATTATGTATTCTTTAGGCAACGAAGTCGCCGAAACCTCCGAAAAACGCGGCATTCAATTCATGCGCGACATGTATCGGTTTATCAAAACAGAAGATGCCACTAGGCCCATCACTTGCGGGGTGAATATTTTCTTTAATGCTCTATATAGTTGGGGCTTGGGTCAATATTCGGATAAAAAAGCAGCGCGTGACGCCAAAAAGAAAGCCACGCAAAAGAAAACCTCTGTCGGTTCGCAATTCTTCAATGATTTAGTGGGCCTTTTCGGTGCCGATGTTATGAAAATGGGCGCCACGTTGCATCGTTCGGATGTCAAAACAAGAGACGCATTTAAGGAATTGGACGTCGCGGGGTATAACTATGGCATCAAACGTTATAAAAAAGATTTGAAGAAATATCCCGATCGTTTCATTCTTGGCTCAGAAACATTTTGCTCCGACGCTTTCACCTTCATCAAGGAGGCGCAAAAGAATCCTCGTCTTATTGGGGATTTCGTATGGTCTGGTTGGGATTATCTCGGTGAAGCGGGGGTCGGAAGCTGGGTTGCCTTGGAAAAAGATGGCATGAAGAAAGACAAGACCAATTGGCTATTGGCCGGTTCTGGAAGATTGGATATTTTAGGTCACCCCTGTGCGGAAATGACCTACACACGCGTAGCCTATGGCTATGAAAAGATTGGGATGGCTTGCGTCTCACCCAAAGATCTTTATTATGGGCATAGCGCATCTTCTTGGAAATTAAGCTGGGCCCACCGTTCTTATGACTTTGCGGGTTGGGAAGGCAAGAAGATGATCGTCGAAGTGTACTCTAAAGAGCCTAAAGTTGCCTTGTATCAAAACGGAAAATTAATCCGTATCCAAAAGCAAAAAGGCGAAGGACGTTTCTATTTCAAGGCAAAATACGTTCCTGGAACCATCGAAGCCGTTTCCTATGATGAAAACGGAAAGGAATATGCAAGAACATCCCTAACAACCGTAAAGAAGGAAACATTCTTCGAGGCTGTCCCTGAGAAAGATGTGGTTCGTTCTGATGAAACTTCCTATATTCGTTTAACTTTCGTTGACCAAGATGGCAAACAAAAGCCTTTAGAGAATAGCGAGATTAAAGTTTTATCCGTCACGAATGGCAAGCTTCTCGGTTTAGGAAATGCTTGTCCATATTACACCGGCTCTTATTTGGATAATATCACCACAGCATATTATGGAAGAGCCCAAGCGATTATCCGTCCGTTGGAAGAAGGCCAAGTAACTGTCGTCTTTGAAACAAAATATGGTCAAAAAACAGTCAGCATCCTAGCGAAAAACACGCCGAAAGGAGAGGATTTCCATATTTAAGTTTCGAAAATCTTGAAGCGGCATTAGTGCGCTTTTTAAACGCTCATTCTATTCTTTCTTTATGATAGAAATCCGTTTCTTTCCTAAAATAGACAAAAACGGAATGAAAGAAGAAATCAAAGCGCTTATGAATGAGAGGCCGAGCAAAATCAACGCGCTAAGACAATCAAAGAAATAAATGCTTGGAAAACGTTTCTAAATGCCGATAAAGGGGGCATCTTTGACTTTGAAAGCAAAAACTTTTAAAATTCGTTATTCTTTTAACTTTCGTTTCAAAAACCACAAAAAAAGATAAACAATTACTTCATGGCAAAGCAATTGAATCATAAAAACCGTTTTTTTATTATCTACGCCCCTCCTAGAAACTGAAAAAATAAGGTTTAACCATTAGAGACATAAAGTCCATTGACTACGAATGATACGGATATTCAAAAAACACGGATTTCTCCGTGTATTATTTTAATGCCTACATACTACACTTTTAATACAATGCACACCCTAGGCAATTTGATACGGCGTAGAAATAAGCAATAAAAAAGGATGGTTGTCGCCCACCACCCAATTTATGTTAGGAGGTTAAACTCAGTAGTTAGCCTTGTCTACTTACATCCTTTTTTAAATTATCAGCTAGTTTAGTGAATACATAATTATATGGTAGATAATTTTTACCACCAAACCACTTACTATTTGCACTTATTCCACTATAAGGACTTTCTTTTTGTTTTTCATTTTTTAAGTCGCTTTTAGCACTTGTATTTTCAATAACTAATTCGTCTATATATAGCTTATTAGTTGGTTCGCCTGAATAGGAATTCATATCGCCTATATTAACATTTTGATAATACTTATCAGCAGTTTCGCTATAAACTACATCAAAGTAAATGTCATAGGCACGCAAATTATCGGTAGGAACTAAATAGTTTGAAAGATACGTATTTAACAAAATACATTTATCTAGTAAATCTTGAATTAATGATTTTAATCCAACATCATAACTTCTAATGACTACTAGATGAGATTCTACTGCATTTGGAGTAAAGCTTAGATAATTTCTTCCTTTTGAGAAAATATTAACGTTTTCTGAATTAAATATTTCTCTAATGAAATCAAAGATAGCGCTTGTTTGAACGAGTCTTAAGTCAATTAATATCTCGCCACAAAATTTTTGCTTCTTTGAATCTTTCTTAAGTTTATTGAATAGCCTTATACCATATGCAGAATCAAAGAGCGTAGGTTGGCTAGGCTGTTCTTCACTAGATTGATTTACGATTTCGTAGTGATTCTCAACTTTGATGACTTTAAATAATTGACCATTAGCATTAAAACAAATTTTATCAGCCTTCTCATCATTGGTAAGAATGTGACAGCATATCAAATTATGATCAGCCGTTTTCCCACCTTTTGATTGAGGATAGATATGGTCTAAATTCCATCCAAATTCGCTGTTACGATCATCATAGGCAGATTTAGCCATTGTTCGGCCAGCAAAGTCGACTGCTTTTGTTTTCTTCCCATATCGAGAAGTCCACAAGCGCATAGCAGTTTCTTTATTAACAATCATTTCATCTTTCATAATTAATTCTTTCAACAAGAAAAACTATGAATAACCTCCTTCCGCAAGGCTCACAAATGCACTGATTGACTTATAGGGCGACCTATTGCTGACACCTCTAATGGGTAGTTCTCAATACAGCTTTACAGAAAACTTTATCAATCTACTCTATTTAAAGAGCTTTAAGATTTGTCCCTTACATAAAAATTATACAAGATGAACCTTACAAAATATATGAAAATCTTGTGAATCAAAAAAGGCCTGAGATTTTACTCCCTAGCCTTTATTGTCGTTTCAAACCCACAATAGAATTTAAACGTTATTGATTTATCTTTATGAACCACCGCTTTTTCTAGCATGAAGTTAAAGATTACATCGTCCCACTCTAACTTTGCTTCACCATTCTCTAATGTCTTAATGAAGGTCTCAAAGTTCTCATATTTAAGTTTTCGATTATTCTTTTCTTCTATAAGCTTTTGATATTCACTTATAGCTTTTAAGTCGTGCCTTAACTTTACTATCCTTGTTTCTTCTTCAATCGTTAAGACAATGCTAGAAAACCTTCCTCTAAGAAAGTTTAGATTGTACTTAATGATGATGTTATAGGTCTTACTAAGTAGCTCAATTAAATCATTGATATTAAGAAGTGTATCTTCATCAAAATTAAGCTCACCTTGAACAGCTTCACCAAGCTTTATCTCAAGGAATTTTAAGTTTTGCTTAGTATCGCTATTACTTATAAAGACACTTTTAATCTTGTTTCCAAGGTAAGATACTACGTTTCCACTAAAGGATTCACAAGGAACCTCAACATTAAATAGCTCCTTAAAATCATAAGTCTGAACTTTTGAAGTCTTATCATCGTTTTTTGTGATACTTTCAACAATTCCAATATAACTTAGATTATTTTCTTTAAGGACGACGATATCATTGACACTTGCCTTGATGTTTTCTTTATTGACTTTAAAGGATGATTTTTGTTTAACCACACTATCAAGGACAATTTCAAATTCATCGCTGATATAGGCGTTATCCTTATATTTAAAAGTCAGTCTATCTAAAAAGATCAGTTTCATATTAGTTAGATAAATATCCCTCCCTCATAATGATGGTGCACTTAGGTTCCTTAGTGGAATTAGGTAAAAAGGTGATGGTAAAAGTCCCTCTATCTAAAAAGATAAAGTTGTCGCACGAGAAGTCTTGGAACTCATATCCGTTTATTGTTTCTTCGCCATTTGTAATTGTTATCGATACTCCAAAGTAATCAAGGATCTTTGTTTGAAGAAAATCGAGTGTATCTTTATCGACAAGTTTAGGATCTAGGCTAAGTGGTTGATATTCACTTTTTAAGTCAAGAGGGATAACTGAACTATTGTTACTTGATTTAAGGATTTCATTAAAACTATCGATGGCTTTCTTTTTATCAGTTTCTTTAAGGATGCCGTTTAACTTTAGGATTCCTTTAATTTGAAACGAACTAAATATTGCCTTTTCTACTCCTTGAAGAAGAGCGTCGTTACTTTTAAGTGTCTTAAGTAAAGCTTCGTGCGTTGATCTACTTCCACTTCCACCAAAGATATCGTTATCTAAATAAAACCTTCTTAAATGGATGACGTTATCTTTAGGAAGAATCACTGACTTCCCATCCTTAAAATAAAACTTCAAATAATAGGAATTACTTTCGTCAATTATCGGTTCTACAATACTTGGATTAAGTGGATATAGTCCTTCAAGCTCTAATGTATCTTTATTAAAGAGTGGATAAATAAAAGCATTGTCATTAAGTAAAAGTAAAGCTACCACCTTATAGATGAATTCAAATGGCGACATATAAGAGTTAGGCTTATTTCTAAGGATGTAACTTAAAGTCCCATTCTTTTCAGTTTCAACACCATCACTAGTTCTTTTAATGTATCTAGCTTTAAGTTTAGCGCATTGACTAGCTACCCTATCAATAGCAATTAATACGACATCACTTGCAGTAATCTTGTCACCAAAAGGCACTAAAGGAAGAGCTGAGCTAGAGATAAGGCTAGCACTATTATAATTATCTAAAATCTTCTTCTTTCGTTTAAAAAACACTCAAAAACTCCTCCTTTCTATAAATATGAGCAAAAGAAAAGGACTCGACTAGGAGCCCTATAGTATAAAATCTAGTATTTATTAAGATAATTCATAAATGTTCACTACACCAGGTAGATCTGTTAATAATCTTTCTTGTGAGCTTAATTTATTAGTATAAACATTTAAGTTTATAAATGAATAATACTGTAAATTATTGTTATCCCAAACAGAATAATAAGATTTAAACATGTTATTGGTTAAAAGAAAGTCATACACTTTTAAATTGACTATACAATTATCATTTCGTTTAGATTGATATAAGAAATATAAGAAGTTAACTTCACCTTCATAATCAATGTTTTGACCACTTTTTGTACCACCAATGGTTTGAAAAGATGGCAAATCAATCGTTATTTCTCTGGAATCTTCACCAATAAAAGCATCACGAAGAAAACTTTTTCCTATCTTAATAACATTTGTTAAATCTATATCAAAATTAACAATATTCGTATTTTGAAGAAATCTATCCCCAATACTAGTTAATTGTTTTAAATCATGTCCTATTATAGTTTTTAAATTCTTACAACCATAGAAGAAACCATCAGGAATCTCTGTTAAATACTTCATATTAGAAAGATCTACAGTTTCTAGATTAATAAGCTTAGAGGTTTTATAAAGAAAGTCACTATAAATATATAACGAATTGCAAAATTCAATACCTATTATCTCATCTAGGAAAAATTCAATTGAAGAAGTTTCACCATATGGGACCATGCTAATTATTTGATTGTCATTTACTTTATAAGAATAATCAATCAGCTCATATGAGAAGTATTTTCCATTAATTTCAGCATTAGTACTAGTAATTTTTAAATATCCTTCATACTCGCTCATTAAATCTACTGTAATATCCTGATCACCTATTATAGACCACTCTAAATCATTGTTTGCGACGATGTACCCAACTGGAACATAGTTAGATGCGAGTTTTACTAAATCATCACCATAATGAGCAGAAATTATTTGTTGATTTAATAGGTTGTCACCATAATAAAATTTAAAAGTAATTTCAAATTCGTCATTAATAAATAATTTTGCGGTTTTATTTCCTATTTCATAGCCTTTAGGATCATAAAAAGTCGCTTCAATAATGTGTTCACCAGGATTTATGATATTCTCATCACTATATGAAACTTTAACACCATCTGGTACATTCATTGCATATATTGAGTGAGGTTTGCCATCATATACAACTTTCTCACTATTAAATTGAACATTATCCCAATTAATATTATCCCAATCGTTTTTATTATATGGTGTTGCAACAGAATAGCTAGAATTTATACCTTTAAATGTGCTATTTAAAAAGGTCATACTTGACTTCAAAAGTGAATAGCAAATTGAAGGCACGCTTGGATCAATATTGTAAGAAGATTCTAATTTATTAACTCGTATATCACTATAACTTGGCAAAATATAACCATCGCCTATTTTACTAACTGTATAGCTATAATTACCAGATTGGGCATCAAGAATATCTATGTTTGAATCAATAATTGCACCATTATAAGAAGCTCCAAACTGTGCTTTATCCATAGATTCATAATAGTCTACACTAATTGATGTTACGTATTCGGTATAAACGGTTGCTTTTATAACTTTGGAAAACCCAAATGCATTTGTTACTTCGACATCTTTTAACTCACTATCAGTAAGAGCATTAGTTATATTAAATGTTCCATTATTTATTCCATAAGTAATACTAAAGTTCCCAGATGAGTAAGAATAATATTCATCATCAATATGAATTTCATCATTAATTTTTTTGCCATTGGTTTTAAAGAATTTATTTAAATCATTTTTTTTAATTCCATATCCAAAATATAAATCATTAATGGAATGCCATTCATTTACATTATCTTTGTTATTATTTGAAGTATCCTGATCATCGCTTGAATTGTCAATATGAGAACCTGTATCATCATTAATATTTGACGAACAACTAGCTAGCCCTATCATTAAGACAGAAGCTAATAGAGATACAGTTAAAAAAATTTTTTTCATAAGATCACCCTTTTATAGTTTACCCCCCAGCCAAAGTCAAGAGTTTCAAGAAATTATCATTGTTTTTGTGCATTCAGCACTACTTTACCATCGCTTCATAGTCCAACTTATATCTAGTCAAAGTCGCATAAGCAATAATTGTTGCTACTGTTCCATCTATTCTTTTTAATCTTGAATTTAGTTTAGATGGTTGGATATTACCGTTCACATCAACCTTGGCTTGAGTATTAGCAAAGCACCATTTAATGATTGGATTATTGTTATAGTTCAAGGCGTGGTTTCTAATATCGGCTTCTAGTTGCTTCATAGGTTCCGATAAGGTATAAACGCCTTGCCTAATCTTCTCCATCTCAAAACCCATATCTTCCATTTCTTTAACCCAGTATTGAGAGTTCCAAGGATCATAACCTACCCAAAGCGGTCTAATATCATATTTATCAATCATCTCTCTAAACCAAGAAGTAACTAAACTAAAATCGTTTTGAGAACCATCCGTTAAGGTAATATAGCCTTTCTTTACCCAAATATCATAAGGAACGTTATCTTCTTCAATCCTTGCTTTAAGTGCGTCGCTTGGCATGAAGAAATGGGATATCAGATACTTCTTACCTTGTTTCTCTACATATAGAACCGCTGCAGTTAAATCGGTCGTAGAAGATAAATCAACTCCGCCTATCGCATAGCTCCCTCTCAAGTCTTCGATATTGAATGTATCTTTGTTCTCGATGTCCTTGAAGTTGAGCCATGAACCATCCTCCGTTTGCTTGATGTTAAAATCCTTGCATAACATCGTGACTCTGGTCGCTAAATCATTCTTCGATTTGTTCATCAGATCTTCCAGGTATGAAACTTGCTTAATCTCGCCTAATGAAGGGTTGCTCTTAATCCAAGTCTTAGGATCGTTGAAGATTTCTTCTTGCGAGTCCTGGGTATAGAGCCAAGGAAGCACACGTTCGTCCTCGATCTCGCCTTTGATGATCTTCCTAGCATATTCGAGCTTGCTATCAAGAAAACCTCCAACAGTTACACCTTCCGTAGTGATAATAAAGATAAGCGGTTCTTTCTTAGTTGACTGACTTTGTTTAATTGCATCATAAACTTTAGAATCCGTCATCTCATGAACTTCATCGATACAACCTACTTCGATGTTATAGCCGTCCTTATTTTTAGATTGAGCTGACATTTTCTTAATCTTAGATTTATTGAGCGAGCTTCTTTTATCGTTCTTCTTTCCAAACTTGATACAAAAGATATTCTTAGATGTTCTTTTCTCTAAGACAGGACTTGCTTCCCTCATGTTATTGATTTCGTCAAAGAGAATATTATGACTTATTTTGATTACATCATCACTTTTAATTGCTTCTATTATTTCTTGCGGTATCTTTTCTCCTAGTGCTAAATCAACGACTTTTACTTCTCCACCATCGACTGAATAGCCAAAAAGGAGAATCTCAAAGTCGTCTGCTTCAGCGTAGTGATAAACACTTGATTTAGAAATATCAACTGAAGAATAGGTTTCTATATCAATTAGTATTGTTTTCATTTTTACTCCTTTACTATTAGCAAAAGAAGAGTGATAAGCATCAACACCTACCACTCCTCTATTAGAGCTAGTTAAAACAAGATGTCTTCGTCTTCGAAAAGGTCATCGGCATTAGCAAAGTCAGACTTCGCAGTTGGCTTACCGCTTAATCTTTCGCCATCTTTCACCTTTTGAAGATTATTAAGTGAGCAAGCGATACCTTTATTTCCATTAAAGTTATAGGCGTAGAAAGTGATGGATGCTCGACCATAACAACCGCTATAGACTTCTTCTTCATCGATGATGTCATTGAGGTTAGTATCAACGACTCCAGGCTTCTTACTAGCTTTAGCGTTAAGATAAAAAGAATTCTTATAGACTTCATCGCCTTGTCTTTCTAAGTCGCCATCATGAAGAGGATTTCTTAAAGACTCAGGACTTGGTAGTTTTCCATTATTCCCTTTGAGCTTTGCTTCACCATCTTGATAAGCAGCTCTAATTGCTAGTTTGATTTTATTAATGGTCTCAGAATCACTTTTAGGAATGATAAGACATACACTATATTTAGCGCTTGCTTCATTGCCGTTAGGATCATAAGGCTTAAAGACATGGACATAACTCCATCTTGTATTCTTGCTTGTTACAACTTTAGTTCGAATGATAGCCATATAGCCTTTTCTTGCATATTCAGTGAGTTCTTTTTGAATAGCATCAAAGTCGACTGTAGGCTCTTTCTTTTCTTCGGTTTTTGGAGCATTTTCACTCTTATTAGCTAAAAGCATTAATGCTTCATTTAATTTATCGTTAGCGGTTTTGATAAGCTCGATAGCTTTTTCTTCATTGTTCATTCTTCAATTTCTCCTTTTCTTCTCTCATGGCTTCAAGAGCTAATTCTTCATCTCGCCATGCATTCCAATCTGCCTCTTCATCAGGGTAGGAAGGTTTACCATAACAAGTGATGTACTCATCTTCAGATACATCTTCAATCTCATCGTCCCAATCAAGGACACGTTTGTTAGGCTTCAATTTTTATCACCCCCTTCCTTAATTTCTTGAATGGTGACGCTTCTAACTGAATCTCTTGGGACAATGATTGCTACTTTGCTAGTGTCACTGATGAGGTCTTTTACCTTTGCATCAAGTGAAACCTTTTTGTAGCTAATCACTTTGTCCATAGGAGACTTCTTAGAAACGCCAATCGTAAGTTTGTGTTTCATATGTTTTCTCCTTTCTGAGAGAGCAACACTTCTTCTCTCGCTATATGGAGAAATGGGAGGCAATTTGATGGGGGTGAAAATTAAAAAAAGTTAAAATAATTTTCTAGGCATTAAAAAAGCCCATCCCTACTAGAGAAATGAATCTCCAATAAGAATGGGAAAATATATAAATAAGGATAAAAATATAGCTAATTTCTAGGGGTGTGCATCAACCTTTTAAAATAGCCTTACGCCGTATCAACATGCACTACGCCGTGTAAATGAGTTCTTAAAAAGCGGTTAAAATAACCTTAAATCCCCTCTCACTTGACACGGCGCTCATTTTAAAAAGTGCCTAATTATCGCTAAAAACAAAAAAAGTCTGAACACCCCTAAATCTCTTTAAGAGAGTGTATCAGACATGTCGTGCTTAGATGGCGGAGGCATAGAGATTCGAACTCTAGCTGGGATATGATCCCACTATCGGTTTTCAAGACCGACCCCTTCAACCGCTTGGGTATGCCTCCATGGTGGTCCATTCAGGGTTTGAACCTGAGACCTAACGATTATAAGTCGTTCGCTCTAACCACTGCGCTAATGGACCAAGAGCTGCAAAGCAGCCTAAACATTATAACTAAGTGAAGATGTCTTCTCAATTATTCTTCAAGAAGTTTTTCAAGCTCCTTCACAAGTTCATCCATTCTGCGTGGGCAAGAATAGAATGTTTCTTTCTTAGTGAAGTCAACGCCTGCTTTCATAACTTCTTGCACCGGATAATCGCTTCCACCCATCTTTAAAAGAGAAATGTGTTTATCGAACGCGCCTTCTTTTCCTTCTTTGACATTCTGATAAAGAAGCATGGATGCGGTGAAGGATGTCGCATATTGATAGACGTAGAATGGGGTATAGAAGAGATGAGGAATATAAGCCCAGACAAGCTCTTTCACTTTTTCTTCGTGAATATCGATTCCGTAATATTGCTTATAGAGCTCAATCATCTTCTTGGACAAGACTTGGTAATTGATTGGTTCGTCTTTCTCAGCAAGAAGGGAGATTTCGTATTCATATTGGGCGAATAGAGCTTGGCGATAGAAGGTCGCACAGATTTCATCGATGGCTTTTTGAAGCAAGAAAATCTTATCATTCTTGCTTAAATCCCCTCTCTTTAAGAGATAATCAAGGAGATTATGTTCATTGAAAGTCGAAGCGATTTCCGCGACAAAGATGGTGTAATTCTGCTTAGCAACCGGCTGCGATTCTTCGGAATATAAAGTATGGATGGAGTGGCCAGATTCGTGAGCAAGAGTGAAAACATCGTCTAAAGTTCCTTCGAAATTAAGGAGAATATAAGGGTGGATATTGGCTCCCCCCGTACTATAAGCACCCGTTCTCTTCCCGGCGCTCGGATAAACGTCGACGTATCCTTCCTTGGTGACTTCTCTGGCTTTCTTTTGATAATCTTCAGGGAACGCTTTCAAAGAATCAAAGAAGATGTCTTTGGCTTCTTCGTAGGTGTATTTCTTATCGGATTTGGCAAGTTGGAGAAAACGATCGTAGGAACGATGCTTTTCCAAGTGAAGGTATTTCTTCCTTAATTCGTAATATTTCTTTAAGGAAGCGTTATCCGTAGAAGCCACTTCGATAAGATTGTGGAAAACGGAAAGAGGGATGTTGTTGCGGAAGAGATGCTCTTCAAGAATGGAGGAATACCCTCTCGCTTTCATTTCCGCATATTCCGCATGCAAAACGGTGTTATAGATTTGCCCGTAAACGTTCTTATGCTCATCATACCAAGAATAAAGGGATTCAAAGATGCGGGCTCTGTCCTCTTCTTTCTCTGCTTTTTCAATAAGCGTGTGCCAATTCGACATATTGACTTCCACTTCTTTGCCTTCTAAGTTGATGGTCTTGGCTTTATAGTCGGCAACCGTAAGCAACGAATAAAGCTCTGCCCCATCCGCCTCAAGATTATTGAAGGAAGAAAGAAGCTTTTCGCCATAGCTAGAAAGAACGTGTTTCTGCCCCCGGAAAAGCTTATCGAAAGCAAAATCGAATTCATGCTTATAATCTGGATTATGATTTAAGAAAGAGTCAATTTTCTCTTTGCCAACAGCAAGGACTTCCGGGTCGATATAGCTGGCATTGCTAGAATAGGCGTTCATTGCTGCAATGACTTTTGCCGCTCTTTCGTTAGCAGTAATATCGCGTTTGTCCAAATCGGAAGCGCCGGCTGCATATAGGTAGAGCTTTTCTAAAAGAAGATTGACCTCTCTTTCGGTTTGCAAATAGTCAATAAAAGACTTCTCTTCGCCTAATTTTCCTTCAAAGGTAGCGATTTTGGGAACATAGACTTCCTTAAATTTCTTTAAGTCTTTCTCGAAGGCGGCTTCATTTTCGTACAGATTTGTCAAATCCCATTTGGTTGTCATAGTGTGTCCTTTCTTTTAACAGGTTGGCTCTTTCATGCCGGTGATATCCTGAAAAATCCAATATGCGATCATTATACCACCAACCGATGGCACAAAAGGAGAAGAGCCCGGTACATTCCTTTTCTTTGTTCTCTCCTCATTTTCCTTTTTGGGCTTTGTAGGCTTTTCCAACGAATAAAGAACGGGGCAGGATTTGATCCCGCGTTTCTTTAGTTCTCTTCTCATGACTTTCGCCAGAGGGTCCATTTCCGTTTGGTAAATATCGGCAAGGCGAAGCTTCGATGGATCGAAACGATTGCCACACCCCATCGAGGAAATGATTTTCTTCCCCGCTTCCTTTGCTTTCAAAATAAGGTCGATTTTGGCCGTAACGGTATCAATTGCGTCTACAATGTAATCATATTCTTCGAAAGCAATGGGTGCCTTTTCCTTTGGCAAATAGAATTGGCAGACGGTTTTCACCTCAGCGAGAGGGTTAATGGAAAGAATCCTTTCTTTAGCCGCCTCCACTTTGCTCTTGCCAAGGCTTTGATGGGTAGCGAGTATCTGGCGATTCAGGTTCGTTAAGGAAAAATTGTCATTATCAATCAAAGCGAAATGAAGAACCCCCGCTCTTGCAAGGGATTCTAAAACATATCCGCCCACTCCCCCAACGCCGAAAATAGCGACTTTGCTTTGCTGCACTTTTTGGAAAGAAACGTCGTCTAACAATAATTGAAGGCGGGAGAATTCATTAATCATTTGCGTTTAGGAGATGCCTTTAGGCATTCTCTTCCCGTAATGATAAGTCAACTCTTAAGGCTATCCAACAGTTTTTAAGAAGTTCGTTTCCTCTTTCTTGAAGGACATGTTTATATCAAGTTTTTTAAAACGTGCGCAACGGAATCGTTCTATTTTTCTTGCCTTCCTAAAACACGTACTTATATAAATAAAAACGGCATTCCGTTTTACCAAAATGCCTACTTTTATTGAATTGGTGGCTGAGGGGGGACTCGAACCCTCGACATACCGGGTATGAGCCGGTTGCTCTAACCAACTGGGCTACTCAGCCAATAATTTGGTGGAACTTACCGGGATCGAACCGGCGACCTCATGCTTGCAAAGCACGCGCTCTCCCAGCTGAGCTAAAGTCCCACGTCCGCTCAATGTGAGCGGGTTCTATTATAAACAAACGTTTCTTTCTGGGCAAGAAGAATTACTCGCTGACTTCGGTAATTTTTCCATCTGGACCGGGTGTGACCTTCATATAGGCGACAATCGGGTCGAAGTTCTTCTCTTTTTTGCCAACTTTACAAGCGGTAACTTTCTTTGCTTTCCCAGTAACGAGGGCTTCCGCCAAATCATGGCAGCCGGCATATCCGCAAGCACCGCAATTCGCGCCTGGAAGCATATCCTCCACCGCTTTGATGCGTTTATCTTCTTCCACATGGAGGAATTTGGCAGCCAAAGCAAGAAGGAAGCCAAGAACAAGTCCCAATCCCGCAAGAATAAGGATGCCCCAAAGTATGGTCATTGGATCAATTTTCATCTTTTTTATCTCCTTTATCTGTTTCGTTTTTCTTTATCTCTTCTTCCATCTCCGAGTGAAACTCATTATAGAAGACACAAGAAGCTTTATTGCATCTTTCGCAAAGCTCTGGGTCTGGTTTCACATCTTCACAGCCCTTAGGAGCAGGCGTCTTCCGATAAGCGATAAAGCTTATCACGAAGATGGCGACAAGGGCTATAAGAATGGCGATTGCAATGAGAATATAAGCAACCTTTGGCATATTAGGCAATCATTCCGCTTAAGCCCATAATAGCCATGGCCATGATGGCGGCGGTGATTAAGGCAAGAGGAAGCCCTTTCCATGCTTTCGGAGAATCATAGGAATCTAATCTTGCGCGAATGGTAGAGAAAAGAACGATCATCACGAGGAAGCCAAGGCTTGTGCCGATAGCGTTTGCCATAGAAGAGGCGAAGCTAAGGGCGTTATTTTCTTGTACGACGCCAAGAACGGCGCAATTGGTCGTAATCAAAGGAAGATAGATTCCTAAGCTCTTATAAAGGGATGGGGAATATTTCTTGATAACAAGGGCGACGAGCTGAACCAAAGAGGCGATGACTAAGATATAGACGATTGTGTCAAGGAAGCTTAAGCCAGCTGGAACAAGAACAAAATTGTAAATTGGGTAACAAACCAAAGAGGCAAGCATGATGACGAAAACAACAGCAACGCCCATGCCCGCAGAAGATTTCACTTTGGTGGAAACGCCAAGGTAAGAACAAATACCGTAGAAACGAGAGAGGACGACGTTGTTGATCAACATCGAAGAAATAATCGCAAGTAAGAATGCGGTAAAGAGGTTTGTGGCAGTCATTATTTGGCCTCCTGTGCTAATTTCGCTTTCTGAGCCGCGGCTTTTTCAGCTTGGGCTTTCAATATAGCCGCTCTCTTCAAAGCAGCTTCTTTTTGGGCTTTGCTAACGTTGACGGCTGCAATAATCGCTTCAATCACGCCATAGACAATGAAGCCGCCTGCTGGTTTGGCAAACAAAGAAATGGAAAGATCGACGTTATCAAATTTAAGAACAGGGATGCTCACTTTCGGAATAAAGGTGAAGACGGCACCAAAAGTGATTGTGCCCGTGCCTAAGATTTCACGAACGACAGCGATAATAAGAATAGCAATGATATAGCCAATGCCATTTCCAAGAGCGTCTAAGAAAGAATCGAAGACACTGTTCTTTTTAGCAAAGGCTTCCGCTCTTCCTAAGACGATGCAATTAACAACGAGCAAGGAAATGAAGACGCCTAAACCAGTATAAAGTTCTGGAACGAATGCTTCAGCCGCCATTTTCACGATGGTGACGAAGGTCGCAATGATGATAATGAAGGCCGGAGTCTCCACTTCTTCAGGAATCACTTTGCGAAGTAAGGAAACAAGCACGCTTGATCCCACAAGAACGAAAGTGAAGAGGATGCCCATACCAATGGCATTCTCAATGGTAGTTGTAACCGCCAACGCAGGGCAGGTTCCAAGAAGCAAAACAAAGAGAGGGTTCTGTTTCCAAATGGGATTCAAGAAGTTTTCTTTGTGTTGCGAACGGGAAAGAGAATTATTTTTCATATCGTTTCTCCTTTATTTTGTTTCGCTATAAAGGGCTTTAGCCTTTTGCGTGCCTTTCCAAATGGCTTTTAATGTATAGGTTGCGCCAGTTTGGTTTTTTTCAGGCTCTCCCTTACTTTCGTCGAATTTGTTGACATAATCCTCGACAACATTTTCGAGACTATTTCCAACTTCATTCCACATCAACGTCATTTTGCCGACGGATGGGTTGTCTTTATCGCCAGAAATCAGAACAAGGAAAACCGTGTCCGAATGGATATGGATATCTTCAAAAGTATGGGCATCCATCAAAGATTGGACCTTGTAGATCTTTGCCACTTCTGTTGTCTTTCCTTCATCGGAATACAAGTTCCAATAACGAAGGACATTGATTTTCTTATCGTCTTTGCTAAGAGCGACTGGATCGCTCACAGAAACGTAGGCGCCATCAGCGACGATGTTCTTGAAATAGCTTCTAGAAGACTTCAAACCACCATCGGTTGTTAAAGTGGATTTTGCTTCGGAGACCATGGCTTTCACTCTTTCGGAAGCGGCACCATTTGTTGCATTTAACGTTTCTTCGCCCGGATTGGCGTTATAAGCGGATACATAGGCGTTTAAGGAAGAAGAATCCGTAAGGGTGTTCTTTGTGATGACAAGCTTCCCTAAATCGTTAACGCCGGTGAAAGAAACGGTGAGATAGATGTCACCGGTTTCGTCTTTGGATTTTGCGGCATAAAGACGTCCGATTTCACCCGTGTTGGTATCATCTTCAAAGAAGGAATACGCTTTCTTGACGTATTGAGCTCCGGAAACATTGCTTTCTTTGGAGTTTTCAACCGTATAAGCACTTCCTTCACCCCAGATATCCTTGATGTCTTGAGCCAGATCTTCTTTGAAAGGATCGCCGATGGACGTGTAATGGTCTCTTGCGGCATTGATCATGCTTTGAAGAGTTTCGGCACCATAAGTAGCGCCGCATTTGACGTTATTTAAGGTCGCATCGGATGGGTTTTGATTATATTTCTCAATATAGCCGGTTTCTAAAATGCTTTTATAGGAAAGGCTATTTTCAAGCATATAAACCTTGCCCAGAACCGGGGAATCGGTATCTCCACTAATGCCGATCATGGCTTTCAAATTTCCATAAGACTTTACAGCAAGGGATTTCGTCGTATAGATAAAGCCGATTTGCTGCGTCTTGGCAGTATCGGAATAAGCGATATGATATTCAGCAAGATTAGGGTTATCTTCAATGGCGATTGCTTCGCCATTCGCGGCCCAATCGCTGAATACTTGTTTATAGCCAGCATTTTGTTTGTCATCCAAATGTTGTTGGATAATAGGAGCAGTCACAAGGTTTAAGGCGGTTAAAAGAAGAGCGCTACATCCAGCGATAGCGCAAAGGATGCCGCCGATTTTGAGCCATTTCCCAAGGCCATTCTTCTCTTCTTTCGGAGATGGAGAAGGAAGCGTATCTTTTTTGATTTCTTCGCTCATATCAATTTCCTCCATAGTTAAAGCCATTCATACACCAGGCAAAGATGCCTAAGCCAATAACGGCAATGGCCGCAATCGCCACCCAGCTCTTCCAGCTGAATTTGGTTCGGCTCCATTTGTAATAGTCAATGAAGCAACCTAAGGCATTGCCCATTAAGATGGCGTAGGCCATTCCTTCTGGAGCGGAAGCAAAAGTGCGAATAAAAGCCACGATGAGTGCAATGATAATGCCATACATCACGCGGCTTGGAGAGGTAAGAGGCATTGTGACTGGCTCACTAATCATATAAGTCATGCCAAAGAGAACCCCACCAGAAAGAAGTTCATAAAGCACATACATGCCTGGATTGACGCCCTTCTCGTTCATGAAGAACAATCCGGCAATCAAACTCGCGGATAGGAAAGTTAAGATGAAAGAAACGATAACCTTCCAATCAATATCCCTTCTAATAAGAAGATAAATCATTCCGATAAGGAGAGGAATCTTGCAAGATTCGCCAATACCGCCATTGATTTGGCCAAAGAAAAGGGCTTGCACATTATCTAAGGCATACAAAGAAGCGTTAAAGCCATTGGCAAGTGGGGTAGAATCGGTCGCGAATGCGGCATTCCCTAAGAAAGAAAGGCCCCAGGTATTATAGTGATAAGCACCGGTGAATTTGCCGCTGAAGCAAATCAGCATGAAGACAAAGGAAACGGCAGCCGGGTTAAAGATGTTTTTCCCAAGGCCACCAAAGCAGAGCTTCCCGAAAATGATGCCGAATAAAGCAGAAACGATAAGGATGAAATAAATCAATCCTTCTGGATCGGTGTCCCTATTCGAAACCATTAAGCCAAAGATGATGCCGGAGATCAAAGGAGAAACGATATCCGTTGGTGCAAGAACATCAAAGAATCCTTTCTTCGTTTTCTCGTCTTTGCTAAAAAGAACCTTACGATTTTTAATCAGCACGAAGACCATTTCCGCTACAAGCATCGTAACGGCTGGGAGGAAAATGTTCCGAATTGCATAGACCCCATAAGCCAAAATGGCATAAATGACGGTTGGGGCTAAAGCAATCAAGACGTCATAGAGCATCCATTCGACAGATTGCTTATGGACTTTCTTAGGAGTTGCTGCAACCGCAGCCGTTTTCAGATTAGTTTGAATGTTTTGTTCACTCATAAACGTACCTCATTAAGGAAGCTTCGCAACAATCTTCGCTCTTTTCACGATTGTCGCTAAATCAATATTGCTTGGGCAAACATTGTTGCATTTATCGCATTCATCGCAAGCGCAAGGATTAAGAAGCTTAATCTTTGCTTTGTCCACGGGCATGGTTTTCATCGTTGTCATGATATTGACAGGATTCAACCCCATAGGACAAGCGTCGATGCAACGAGCGCAACGGATGCAAACCTGAGCTGTTTTTTTACTCGTTTCCATAGAAAACATCCTTTCAAAACGTGATTATTTTACTATGAAAAAAGAGGTTGTTAACACAAAGAAAAAGACAAAAGTCGGCATACCTTCTATATGTTTAGGTTATCTAACTTTTTTCTAAACAAAAAGAAAAGGCCTATTTCAAGCCTATTTCTTTGTAAATGTAATCAATGTTTTTGAAATAATAATCAACACTAGTTAGCGAGGCAATCTCTTCGAGAGAGAGATATTTCAGAATGTCTTGATTTTCTAAGAGCTGGGGGATGAATTCCATTCCTTTGGTGACGGAATTCATAGCCAAAGGCTGGACTAAATCATATGCTTTTTCTCTCGAAAGTCCTTTTTCGATTAAGGCGTTCATCGCCCTTTGAGAATAAATGGCGCCATGTGTCTTTTGGATGTTTTCTTCCATACGGGTCGGGAAGATGGAAAGATTCTCAACCACTCTTGCCATTCTCATAAGCATGTAGTCGAAAAGCTCAATCATATCGATGAGGCTGACGCGTTCGACGATGGAGTGAGAGATGTCTCTTTCATGATAAAGGGCGTTGTCTTCCAATATAGGAAGAAGGTAGCCCCTCATCATCCTTGCGGCGCCGGTGAGGTTTTCGGAGGAAATCGGATTTCTTTTTTGAGGCATAGCGGAAGAGCCTTTTTGCCCTTTTGAAAAGCTTTCTTCAACCTCCCCTATCTCCGTGCGGGAAAGATTACGGATTTCCACGGCTACCTTTTCAATGAGGGAAGAAGCGATCGTGATGGCGGAAGCGTATTCTTCGTGACGGTCTCTTGAAAGGACTTGCGTGGCGCAAGAAGGCTTGTTTAGCCCTAGTTTCTTTGCGACGTATCTTTCCACTCTTGGATCGATATTCGCATATGTTCCCACCGCTCCGGAGAGCTTGACGCATTCGATTTGCTTTCTCGCCTCTTCAAAAAGCGTCAAGGAACGCTTGGCTTCATCATAGAAGCTGGCGAATTTCAAGCCGAAAGAATATACTTCCGCATGCATGCCATGCGTTCTCGCGATGCATGGCTGAAATTCATATTCCAAGGCTTTCTCTTTCAAGGCTTCCATAAAGTCGAGATAGTCTTTGGCGATCAAATCATCCGCTTTCTTATAAAGAAGCCCCAAGGCAGAGTCCACCACATCCGTTGAAGTCAAGCCATAATGGATCCATTTTCTTTCTTCCCCAAGGGTTTCAGAAATCTGACGGGTGAAAGCGACCACATCATGTTTGGTGATTTGCTCCAGTTCTTTGATTCTCGCGACGTTTGTTTTTGCTTTTTCCTGAATGGCTTTCAGATCTTTTTCGGGAACGAGGCCGATTTTGCTCCATCCTTCGACAACGGCAATTTCAATCTCAAGATAGGCGTCGAAACGGGATTCATCCGTGAAAAGCGCTTCGATTTTCTTTGGGGCGTAGCGCTCAATCATTGAAAAGCTCCTTGCGAATAATGGTTTGCTCGCGGTCTGGTCCAACCGAAATTAAGGCAAAATGGATGCCGGTAAGCTCTTCGATTTTATTGACATAGTTTTTCGCATTGAGAGGGAGCTCGTCAAAGCTCTTGCAAGAAGAGATATCTTCTTTCCAAGACGGGAGTTCGATATATTGCGCTTTGATTTGGCCCACTTCTTTGACTGTGGATGGCATCGTGTTGATTGCCTTTCCATTTAAGGTATAGCCGACGCAGAGTTTAATTGTGTCCACGGCAGAAAGGACATCCAAAAGCATCAAAGCGCTGTATTTGACGCCGGTGATTCTTTTCACGTATTTCAATTCCATGATGTCAAGCCAGCCAATGCGTCTTGGACGTTTGGTGACAACGCCGTATTCATGCCCTTTTTCGCGAATGGCGTTCGCCTCATCCCCCGTTATTTCGCTTGGGAATGGACCAGCGCCAACGCGAGTGCAATAAGCTTTGGTAATGCCGCAAATGGTCGGAGCCATATCGAATGGGAGACCGGCATTAAGAGGAATAGCGGTCGCTAAAGGAGAGGAGGAGGTGACATATGGGTAAGTGCCATGAGTCAAGCAAAGCATAGCGCCTTGAGCTCCTTCGAAAAGCACTTTTTTGCCCATGGCAATCTGCTCATCTAAATAAAGGGATGTGTCGGTGATTAAACCGGCAAGGCGTTTTCTTACAGGGACGAAATAGGCCATCAATTCTTCGACGCTATATTTTCTAGCGCCGAATGCGCTTAATTCCAAATTCTTGATCGGAAGGACTTCTTCTAATCTTTCGCGAAGATAATCTTCGTCAAGGATATCGCCCATTCTAAGTCCAAGGCGAGAAGCCTTATCTTCATAGGAAGGGCCGATGCCTCTTCCCGTCGTGCCGATTTTCGCCTTTCCCAAAGCGTTTTCACGGGCACGGTCCAAATCGATATGGTATGGCATTAAAATCGTGGCACGATTGGAAATAAGAAGCTTGATGTCTTTGATCCCTTGCGTATCTAAAGTATCCATCTCTTCGATCAATGCGGTTGGATTGACCGTGACGCCATCGGCGATAACGTTTACCGTGTTTTTGTGGAAAACGCCGGATGGGAGAAGCCTGCAAGCAAAGCGTTTTCCATCAACGACGATAGAATGCCCCGCATTGTTTCCTCCTTGGGAACGAACGACAATATCGGCTTTCGTGGCAAAATAATCCGTAATTTTGCCTTTTCCTTCATCGCCCCATTGCATGCCTTGAATTGCGAGAGTTGACATATAAAAATCCTTCTTTCTTTCAATGTAATAAGGATTTTGACTTATTACTTATAAAGTCTATCCCCATTTTTGAAAAAGGAAAGAATATCTTTAATGAATAGGCGTCATCCTTTGTTGGTGACCTCTTTGCTCCTTAGATTGGGAGTGACGTCCTCTTGAATTTGAAGCACTCCAAAGGCGTGTTTTTTAACTTTTAGTGCCAAGAAATCGTTAAAGATTTGCAAAAATTCGTCATCCTCTACGGAGAATGATTCTAAAATATTTTCCGAGAGGCAAATTCTATGAATTTTTCCGAGAAAATAAAAAATCTGTTCAAACCGATGGATCTGACCAAGGGGAATCCGCTCAAATCCATTCTCATCTTCATGTTGCCGATTCTTCTTTCTCTTCTTTTTCAGCAAGTTTATACGATTTCTGATGCGGCGATCGTCGGCCAGAATCTTTCTTCTAGCGAAGTAGCCGGCGTCAATGACGTTTATGGGCTTTTCTATATCGTCATCCAGTTTGCTTTCGGCTGCACGGCTGGTTTTAGCGTCGTCACGAGCAACAAAGCCGGAGCCAAAGATGAAAAAGGGATGAGGAAAAGCTTTGCCGTGCAGATATTCCTATGCATTTTGATTTCGCTTATTTTGACCATCATCGTCCTTCCTTTGACGGAGAACCTTCTTGGCATCATTGGAATAAAGGAAGATAGCAGCGTTTATAAGTACGCCTATGGCTATCTCTTTATTATTTATGCCGGCCTTTTCACGCAAATATTTTATAATTTGGCCGTTTCGGTTCTTAGAAGCATAGGGGATTCTTTGGCTCCCCTTATGTTTTTGATTGGCTCAACAATCATAAATATCATCTTGGACGTCCTTTTTATCGTCGTTTTCCATTTTGGGGTGGAAGGCGCTGCTTTCGCGACCATCCTTTCTCAGTTTTTAGCCGCCTTTATATCCTTTATTTATATTTACTTCCGCTATCCGATACTGAGATTAAGAAAAGAGGATCTTCGCTTTTCTCTTAGCGATATTTGGCTTCATATAAAGCTTGGTCTCCCTTTGGCCTTTCAATTCTCCATCCTTGCGATAGGCTTGATTATTTTGCAAAGCGCCGTCATCCATTTTGACCTGTCCGGTGTCGAAAATTGTCAAAACGGATATGGCGTAGCCGTTAAATTCAACGATTTGATGATGACTCCGTTTAACGCTTTGGGGGCCGCCATTCTTTCCTATCAGGGGCAAAATTTTGGGGCCGGTGACTTGAAACGCATCCAAAGAGGCTTCAAAAATTCCATGGTTTTGATGCTCGCTTTCTATCTCATTTTCGGAGGAGCGGCCGCTCTTTTGGCGATTAATGGCACATTCGCCTCTTTCTTTTTGAGCGCCTCTTCTTTAAACGATCGCGTGCGTTTCTACGCTTCCACCTATATCTTCATCGATTCCGCTTTCTATTTCTTTTTAGGAAGCCTATTCGTTTTCAGAAATACGTTGCAAGGAATAGGGAAATCCGTATTTCCTTTGCTCAGTGGCTTTGCGGAATTGATTGCTAGAAGCCTCATATGCACTTTCATCCCTAGGCTTATCGATCCTGCGAATCCTATTTCGGATAAAGCTTATATCGGTCTTTGTTTCTCGGACAGCTTCGCCTGGTGCTTGGCTGCTTTGGTAATGCTTTATGGCATTATTCATTATGTTATCAAAGGGAAAATAATGCCTAAAGGAAAAGAAATCGACTGACGTTCTTCCCTCTTCTTCATAAAAGAAAAAGCATTTATCAATTTTCCGATAATGATGCCATGAGGCCGAGGGTCTCTAAAGCGTTCTTGAAATCCGAGGGGACTTTGACGTTTTGATACGCATAGTCTGAGGGAAAGACTCCGTCATCCAGGGTCGTAACAAAAATGACGCACTCACTTTAAAGTGCGCCATCATTTTGCTTTTAGGAAACGAAAACGATTAGTTATCTTCTTTTGAATTCAGCGCTTTAATGGCTTGGAAGGACTCATCGGAGATAAAATGCTCCATCCGACAGGCGTCTTTTAGCGCATTCTCTTTGCTAACGCCAATGGAAATGAGCCAATTGGAGATAATCTGATGTCTCTCATAAACCTTTTTAGCGATTTCATAACCGGCTGGAGTTAAATAAAGCTGACTTTTTAATCCAAGGGCAACATACCCCTTCTCCTCTAATTTGTGGAGGGCGATTGAAATCGATGCCTTAGAGTAGCCAAAGGAAGAAGCCAAATCAACGGCGTGTATTTCTTTCATCCCCTGTTCTTGGAGCATCAAGATTCTCTCTAAATAGTCCTCTGCTGATTCTAAAGCGTCAATTGCCATAATTCATACCTCTTTCTTTAATAGGATAACATCATTCTAACAATTATTTTAGTTTTATGGTACTAACTTTTTATTGATTTCTTAATAGCCGAGATTATAATAGCGGCATAAGGAGTAACTAACTATGCCAATATTGATTGCACCACTGAATCAAGAATTAACGGTAATGAAAATCACCGGGGGCGATAAAGCAATGAAACACCTCCGCGAATTAGGCATCGTTCCCCAAATGAAAATTACATTACTTTCTCAAGAAGCGAGCGGCGTTATTTTGCGTGTTGGGGATTCGCGTCTTGCTATTGATAATGACATTGCCCGCGCGATTTTAGTGGAAGCTTTGTAATTGGATAGGAAAAACTATGGAAGAAGAAAAGAAATTGAACCCTAGCGACATTCAGCTAGGAGATGAGCTTTCTTTAAACCTCCTTGGTATCGGAATGAGTGGAAAAATCATCCGTATCGAAGGCGAAGGAAAGATCAAAAGACGTCTTTTTGACATGGGATTGACTCCAGGAGCAGAAGTTTTCTTAAGAAAGAAAGCCCCTCTTGGCGACCCTCTCGAAATCACGTTGCGTGGCTATGAATTGACATTAAGAAAAGAAGAGGCCTCGCATGTAGTTATCCGCGTCACTGATTTAAGTGCCAAGGATCCTATGTAGAAAGGGAGAGATTATGAGCGAAGAAAAAACATTAAGATTCTGCTTAGCCGGTAACCCAAACTGCGGTAAAACCACTCTTTTCAATTCTTTGACAGGGAGCACCGCTTATGTTGGCAACTGGCCAGGCGTCACCGTTGAAAAACGTTCTGGCATCTATAAGAAGAAAGGAAGCAAAAGCGGGGTGGAAATCGTTGACCTCCCTGGTATTTATTCCCTTTCCCCATATACGCCAGAGGAAGTTATTTCCAGAAACTATATTTTGGAAGAGAAACCGGATTTGGTGATTAACGTCATTGATGCGACCAACTTAGAGCGTAACCTCTATATGACCACGCAAATCTTAGAGATGAATGTGCCAGTCGTCGTCGCGTTGAACATGATGGACGCCTTGAAAGAAAACAATCAAACCATCGACGTGGATTCTCTTTCAAAGAAACTTGGCGTTCCAGTCATTGGCATTTCCGCTTTGAGAAAACGTAACCTTGATGATTTAATGGATTTAGCCGTGAAAACGGCGAAAACCCCAAGAAAAGGCGTTTCTCTTTGGGCTGGAAAAGAGGATGAAGCCTTAATTGAGAAAGCCATCAAATCTTATGAAGGGATGGGAATTGAAGATCCTCGTTTCCACGCCATCAAAGCTCTTGAAGGCGATGATTTGGAAAAAGAGAAAAACGCTACCCCCTACAAAGAAGTCGATGCTCTTTATAACCAACACGAAAATTATGAAGCCGATAGCGCGGATAAGCGTTATAAATACATCAGCTCGGAACTTGCCATTTATCGTCATGGCGCTCCAGTGCAAGAAAAGGAAAAGCTCTCCAAATCCGATAAAATCGATAAGGTTTTGACGAATAAATGGGCTGCAATCCCAATCATGATCGTCATTCTTTTCTTGATTTTCCACCTTACATTCTCTGATGATTTGTTCTATTTGGGCGCAATGGGCGTCAATTTCGGGAAAGGCTATCAAGGCTTGATTCACTGGACCTATACGGAGGGAGGAGAGGCAGTCGATGTCGTTCCTTTCGCTGAGTTGTTCTACACAGATGGCGGCATAAATAGCTTAGGCGCCATCCTGCAAGGCCTTTTCGGCAGCGGAAACGATGCCGGACTTCAAGGGATGATTTGCATTGGCATCAAGCAAGGTTTGTTGATGTGCAATGCCCCTGAATGGCTGATTTCCTTCGTTTATGATGGCGTTTTAGCCGGCATTTCCTCGGTTTTAGGCTTTGTTCCTCAGATTCTTCTCCTGTTTGCTTTCTTTAGCATTCTCGAAGATTCTGGCTATATGGCCCGTATCGCCTTCGTATTAGACCGTATCTTCCGCCGTTTCGGCGTTTCCGGAAGAGCTTTCTTGCCAATGATCATGGGTTTTGGCTGTGGCGTCCCTGCCATGATTAACACCCGTACTCTTGCTTCCGACAAAGAAAGAACGAAGACCATCCGTGTCATTCCTTTCTTCACTTGCGGTGCTAAAACGGAATTCTTAGTCGTCATCGCCGCTGCCGTTGCTCAATTCGGCGGGCTCGATGCAGGCGCTTTCACCTTCTTGATCTATATGTTCGGCGTCGTTGCCGCCATTGTGTCCGTTATCGTGATGAATAAGACAACTCAACGCGAGAAAGTCCCGCCATTCATCATGGAACTTCCTGCCTATCATTTCCCTCAGCTCCAAGCTCTTGCTTTGCATGTTTGGGATCGTGGTAAGCATTACTTAAAGAAAGCCTTCACCATTATCTTTGCTTCCACCGTCATCATTTGGTTCTTGTCTTCCTTCACGCCTGATTGGCAATTTATCCCCGTCTCCGATAAATTGACGGAAGCGGATTGCATTCTCGCTCATATCGGCATGATCCTCGCCCCATTATTCACTCCGATGGGATTTGGCAACGTCCAAGGCGGACAATTCGCCTGGATGTATTCGGTTGCCTCTGTTCAAGGCATTGTCGCTAAAGAAAATGTCGTTGCCACATTAGGCCAATTAGCCAACCTTCCAGGAATTAACGCTGCCATCGAAGATGGCGAGAACTTGAAAGCCTTGGAAGCCATCATTGCCGCTTCTAACGCCGGAAAGGACCTCGTTAGAGGAAACTACATCTCAAACGCTTCTCTTACCGCGTTTGCTATCTTCAATATGACGACCATCCCTTGCTTTGCATCGGTTGCAACCGCAAAAGGCGAATTAGCCAATAGAAAAGACTATCTCGGAACCATTGCTTTCTGGCTTATCGCTTCCTATCTCTTAGGTTGCATCACCTATGTTACCTTCGAATGGTATGAATGGGGATGGATACTCCCAGTTGGACTTATCATTGCTGGCGGACTTGGCCTTTATTTCTGGGATCGCCACGTCAAAGCAAAAGCCGCTCAATTAAACGCTTAATAGAAGATTAAAAAGGAGAGTTTTATATGGAATGGATCGCTTATCTTGTGTTTGCCCTTATCCTTTTGGCTCTCCTTTTCGTCTTTGCTTATTGGATTAGCGAGAAAAGGAAAGGCCACCGAATTCTGGATGATGAGCCCCATCTTTCAGGAAAAGACCTTGTACGTCTCTATCGTATCCAAAAAAGAGCTGAAGAAAAACGAAAAGAGAAAGCTCTAAAGAAAGCGCAAAAGCAAAACTAAGCCACACGTCAATGTGGCTTTTCTTTTTATCAAAAAAGGCGACTTAAGCCGCCTAGATTGATACACGTCTGCCCTATTTTTTGAAAATGGAGAAGAATCCTTTTCTTTGGTAGGGCTTTTCTTCTTCTTTCAAGACATGGTAGCCCTCTTTTTCAATCGCGTTCTTGATATCGTCTTTGGAAGTCGTTTCTTCCATGACGATGACAGCGTTCCCTTTTAAGTGAGAGGAATTCACCTTTTTCACCCCTTTCACTCTTCTTACGACATCGTTTACATGGCTTTCGCACATCCCGCACTTCATTCCGTCAATACTAAGGGTGTATTGAACGAGCTTCTTTTCTTCCATATCGTTTTCCTCCGTTTGTCTTTTTTAACCGCTTATATTTTAGACGATAGATTTCCATAGGGATGATTTTTTTCCGTTTTTTATATTTCTTCCTAGTTAATAGCATCTAAGTTAAGCTTCTTTAATTTGCTTTTTGGCTTTCCGCGCTCTCTTTTTTGGATGAAAAAGAGGAAAAAGATGCCATATCCATCATTTTTCGTGAAAAAGAAGAGAAGAAACCTTAAAATTTGCATAGTTAGAAAAGAGGTTATTTCTTATGGCGTGCACAACAATATTAGTCGGGAAAAAAGCGTCCTATAACGGAAGCACAATCGTTGCTAGGAATGACGATTCCCCTTCTGGCTCCTTCCATGTGAAAAAGATGGTCGTCGTCGACCCAAGCAAACAACCCCGCCACTATGAGGCAAAAAGCTCTGCCTTTGTCATCGAATTGCCCGATAATCCGATGCGTTATACGATGATGCCAAACGTCGATCCAACCGAAGGCGTATGGCCGGCAGCCGGTTTTAATGCCGCGAATGTCGGAATGTCCGCGACCGAGACTATCACCACCAATTCCCGAGTTTTAGGGGCCGATCCTTACGTGAGTAACGGCCTTGGCGAAGAGGAATTGGTTCTCTTGGTTTTGCCTTACATCCATTCCGCCAAAGAAGGTGTCGTCCGTTTAGGAAAGCTCTTAGAGCAATACGGCACCTATGAGCCTAACGGAATCGCTTTTTCGGACCATGATGAAATCTGGTGGCTGGAAACCATTGGAGGGCACCATTGGATTGCAAGAAGGGTACCAGATGATGTCTATGTTATGATGCCTAACCAATTTGGCTTGGACCATTTTGATTTCGATGACGCCTACGTGAATCAAAAAGAATACATGTGTTCCTCCGATTTAAAAGACTTTATCCGTAAATATCATTTGGATTTGAATCAAAAGAACGAGGAGTTCAATCCGCGTCTCTCTTTTGGGTCACATGACGATTCCGATCACGTGTATAACACTCCAAGAGCCTGGTATATGGCGCGCTATTTTAACCCACGCACTTTCTCTTTTGATGGAACCGATCCCGATTTCTCTCCCGAAGACGATGATTTGCCATGGTCCTTAATCCCCGAAAGAAAAATTACCATTGAGGATGTCAAATACATCCTTTCTTCTCATTATCAAGGAACTCCATATGACCCCTATAGCAAAATAAACGACCCAAGGAAAGGCATCTATCGCCCGATTGGCATTTCGAGAACGTCTTTCTTAGGATGTTTGGAAATACGGAATGACCTCCCTTCGGAATTAGCCTGCGTTGAATGGGTCGCCTTCGGCTCGAATGTTTTTAACGCCTTTGTCCCCTTATATGCGAATGTGAAGAGGATTCCTTCCTATTTCGGAAACACCACGATGAATGTGAATACCGATAATTTCTATTGGGCATCCCGTTTGCTTGGGGTTTTGTCCGATCCGCACTTCAATTCTTCTTCCATTCATATTGAGCGTTACCAAAACTCCGTGATGAACAAAGCCAGGGCCATTTTGAATAAATATGACGATTTAAAAGATCCTTCTCTTCTCGAGGAGGCGAATCAGGCGCTTGCGGATATGGCAGAAAAGGAAACGCAGAAGGTCCTCAACAATTTAGTCTACGTCGCCTCTATGGCTATGAAAAACGGCTTCTCCCGTTCTGATAATTAATTAATGGCCCAATTTTATTTCTTCTATAGCCTATAAAGGGCAAAGGAAGCCTTAAAAAGGCCTTTCCTTAAACGATTGGAGAGTTTTCATCCATTTATTGGCTTTTCTCTCTTTCGTTTCTTAAAGAGGCCAGGAAACGTTTTTGACAAATGGCATTAATCGTTTATCTCATAGAAGAAGACATAATTCTTTCCGCAGGATTTAGCAAAATAAAGAGCTTTATCCACTTCGCGGAAAGCCGTTTCGTAGGATTTACGCGCCCTTTTGCCAAAGAAAGTGGCTCCGCAAGAAACGGTCGCATCGAAAGGAAGGCCCGATTTATGGAAAACTTCTTTGATTTCTTCTTGGAAATGCTGAACGGTTTTCTTTGTTTTGAGAAAGTCGGAACCGTCTTTTAAAACGATAAGGAATTCATCACCGCCATAACGGCCCACTATCCCCCTTTCTCCAAAAGTCTTGTTTAAGAGGTTGGCAAGAAGGCATAGCCCTTTATCGCCCATCATATGGCCATATTGGTCATTGATGTCTTTGAAATTATCGATATCCATTAAGAGAAGAACATGGGTGTCCCCATCTTCGAAAAAGGGTTTTGTCTTTTTCTCAAATGCGTAACGGTTATAAAGTTTCGTCAAAGGATCGGTGTCGGCGATAACCGTTAGCTCCTCGATCTTCGAATAGAAGGGAGAGACGTTGATGACGCTGAAAATAGAACATATATGCCCATTTTGAGAATTCACCACAAGCTGGTTCAAAGCGCGGCATTTTTTCCCTTTTAGAAAGTTCAAAGAAGAGAAAATAATCCCCACGTCTTTCTGACCGTGCTTATAGCTATTAATGAGGCTTTGAAGGCTAAACTGCTCTTTTGCGTTTTCTCTTTCCTCATCATCATCTATCAAGGATAAGAAATGATTTAGGAACTCCGTGTAATACATTTCATCCCGATTCGTTCCCCAAATGCGGTCCTTCTCTTTTCCGCCGGTAAGGATCGCGAAATTATCAATCAAATCGATTTCCAAGCAAGCAAGCGATCTTTCTGATACAACGGCTTGATAGAGTTGGAATTTTCTAGCTTTGCTTCGACTTTCCGTCTTATCGTTAATCAAGAGAATGGAGAAGTCCTTTTCTTTTTTGGCGATAATCTCGAAAAGCTTCCGACTGCCAGAAGGCAAATAGCAAGAAAAAGAAAGGGAGGTTTCCTCTTCTGCCGTTTCAAGATTCTTGAAAAAACTCAAAAAAGAAGATTTGTCACCAGGACAAAGATGCTTCTCCGATACAAACGCTTCGGGAAAATGAGAGATGTCTTCGCCAAAAAACGAAGAAAAAGAATCATTTCCATCAACGAAGGAAAAACGGCTGTCTTTAAAATGGTAAACAGCTAATGCGCTTGTTGGATTTTTCGAAAGATAGAAGCGCAGCATCTCCGGTATTATAGACTCTATAAAATCCCCCCCCGGAAAATCAGAGCATCATTAAAATATTTCTTTTCCCCACTCATAGAGAGTATTTTACAATTTCTTCAGGGATTTTTCCATAAATCTTGAAAGAAAGAGAAAATCATGCTTAAATAGTTCGTGCGGCCCTGTGGTCAAGCGGTTCAAGACGCAACCCTCTCAAGGTTGAATCCCGGGTTCGATTCCCGGCTGGGTCACCATTTCGATTATTGCCGAACTTATTCTTGTTGGAACCACTTTGACTTCGCGATTTATCAAAGTTAATCCATCTCCTTATCAGTAAGCGCGGTTAAATCATAAAGTCCCAGGGGATCTGGGATTTTTTATTTTGGAAAAGCCGGGTTGCAAAGCCTTGAATTTCGGCATTGGTTTTTCGTTACGCTTCTTTTGAATAATCTTTTTTGAAGAAACTATTCACCCACAACCGCTTTTTACCGCCAATGTCAGTTAAATGGAAATGGCTCTTGCAGGTGAAGCAAACCTTTTCTTGATTGCCTTTGATGATTAAATCGCTGCCGCAGACAGGGCAATTATTCAAATAATAGGAATCATCCTCCACATCTATGAAGAATGTCATTTGTTTAACGAAATTCTCCCAAATGAGCTTAAAGCTATTATTGGAGAACCTTATATTCAAAATGTGATCTTGGTTTAAGGTGGTGTTGTTTAAAGTTATGATAAAGCAATCATCAAATCTATTTTGTTTCTCTCTTAGGGCGTTATTGATAATCGCCATATTCTCGCTATTGTAATTTTTGCTAACCAATAAGTAATAAGTAGAATAGTCAATGATCTTGCCACCATTATCGGCAATAAGCGTATTGAGGATAAAGCCGAGGCCTTTTTTATCTTCTGAGAGCCGTAGGATAACATTGCCGATTTTAACTCTTGATGGCTCAAAACGAAGCCTGTCATATTCATCGAATCTGAGATTCACTCTTTTATCGTCCACGGGGAATGGCAAGACGCTAAGCAAAGTCAATATGACGAAATCGTAATAAAGGTTGTCGTTATTTTCCGTTTTGTTCAAAAAGTTTTTTACGTAGAATTTGTAACAATAGTTATACGACAATTCGTGTATCAAAATATTGGTTGGATTAATGAATTCAATAGGAGGAAGCTTAGATAAAAGGCAATAGAAATTGGTTTGTTTGATCACCGCTATCATGCTTTGGATTTTTAAGAGCTTCGATTCCAATTCATTGTCGTTTTTAGGACTTGAAATCTTAAAATCATATGGGAATTCCAAGAAATCGAAATAGGAGAAGGGGCTGGTGGACTCAAAGGTTAAGCTCTTTGATGTCATTCTTGAGATAAGGGCTTGATGGTTGGAATTGTATTCCTGATTTATGAAGGTGACCTCGTCAACTATTTTCGATAAGAGCAAAATGATAAAACGATTCTCATAAATGTTTATGGTTTCGGTTTTTTCCGAAGTATAGACTTTCTCAGGATAAACGCCATTGTCGTTTTCTCTCCACAACGAGGGCTGCTTGATGGTTTTTAAGAATTGATCGGAAGAAATGGCGGATGCGCTTACGCTTAATTTTATAACGTCTTCTTTGCTGGATTGGAAATGCGGCTTATTGGCTATGCTTAGAATCTTTTCCAGGCAAATAAAAAGTTCATCAAGCCTAATTTTCAATTCAACCTCACTATAAATGGTAGATAAAGGTATGTCACCGTTTTTAATAGCTTTCAAAAAAGAAGAACCTTTTAATGAGTCCTTCATTTTTCCTAAAGTGTTAATTAAAAAATCGTTAATCATAATTATAATTTACGAAGAATGTTGTTTAATAACCTGTCAGTTTGTTTAAAGCTATTTTGGCCATAGCTCGCCCTAATCATGTTCTGTAAGTTCAAAACGCCGGGTTTGATATAGCTTTCATATCTTCCTTGCAGCTTATAGAGATATTTTCTCGCTAACAAGAAATCCAAAGCTTCCAGCTTAGTGCCTCCGCAAGCGATAAAGACAGGGACGAAGGTGACGATTTGATTCCAAACACGGTTACCGAAGGCGATATCGAAAGTTTCATAAATATAGTTCGTAATCTTTTGGAAGGTTTCGATATCTTTATCGCTGAGCTGGTTGGCTTTGTTGTTTTTGGCTTCATCGAATAAGCCGTTCAAATAATCAAAAGAGATGTTTAACGGCTTGATTTCCTCTTTTACTTCAAACGGGGTGTTGATGTTGTTAAAGGAAATGGAAATGGCACGGTCATAAACCTTATCCGTAATGGTGTAAGTCGAATCATCTTTATTCGCGGTGCCGATGAACCAAGTGTTATTCGGAATCCTCACAAAGCCATTTTGAAGATGATGAGGCGGAACGAAACCAAAAGGAAGTTCCATGATCTTTACTTTCCATAAGTCCGCAGGATATTCCAAAATAGAAAGGAAATCCGCGAAATAATATTCGATCCTGGAGATGTTGACTTCATCTAAGACCATAATGTTGACTTCATTCGGACGATAGGTGAACTCATATAATCTCTTTAGGAATTCCGTTTCCTTATATCTCTTGGAGAAATCGTTGTAATAGCCAAGAATGGAGGTATTGTCATGCCAAGAAGCCTGGACGGATTCAAAATAGGATTGCTCGCCGATAAAGGAAGAGATATGTCTAGCCAAAGACGACTTACCAGTGCCAGAAAGGCCTTCTAAGATAATTAAATGGCTCGAAGCCATGCCTGCGATAAATTCACGCAAGATAGTTTCTTCGAAATATAATTTCTCTTCTTGGGCAAGATAAAGTCTAAAGCGCGAAACAAAATCCTTTAGGCTTATTTCCGTGTTTTTGATTTCCAAAGGTTTCTTATTCTCGAATTCAGAATCCACATAGCATAAGCCTGGGAAAATTTCTTCTTTTGTTTGCATAGCCTCTTCTTCTCCTTTTTCTTCTATCTTTTCGTTATCGGCATTACCCGCAATGTTACCCAAGGAAAGCTCTTTATCGATGCTATCTTGAATGATTTTTCTTAAGAAGTAATAGATTGCCAGAATGACGAGGGAAAGAGCGACAAAAATGAATAAGCCGAATAAATAGCTGCTTCCTAAGAAAATCATCGCATTCTTAAAACTATCCATAGTTAAAGGGAGCAATGATAAGACATCCACTTGCACCATTAAAATGAAAAGACCAAGACCCGTGGCCAAGCTAATCGTGAACCAGCGATCGTCAGAAAGGGTTTTGCCTTGTTTTTTAGCCAAATTCCTCTCCAGGAGAATGGCGTAGAAATTCCCTAACGACAAAACCGTTGTAAATAGGACGACAAGCCAACCGCGATAATCGGCATCGACAGAAGGAATGTGCAGAGAATGAAGGATGTTGGCAATTATTCCGGAGTTTATTAAGGAAGCATCTAACAGGCAGCTAGATACTAAAACGCAAACGCCAAAGAATAGGCACCAAAGAAAGGAACGAGACAATTTATCTTTTTTTAAATTCATTTTCATATTTCAGCCCTTTGATAATTTACATAAAGAAATGGTGAATAAGCATAAATGCGTTGGCAAATATCCATGCTGGTCGTCTTTCCGCTATTAGTCAATATCGGCAAAGGAAGATTTGCCAGCAAAGTAAATGCTTGTTTGGCCAATGATGTTCTCATTTTTATCATATTGAGTAATCAGGCCTTCGGCTCCATACAACCCAAATTCCTTTTTCCAGGCGGATTCATTGGATGCAGGGCCTTGCAACATCAAATAGTTGCCATCTTCGCTGATTGCATAGTTAACTACGTTGTCATATGCCGTTAAGTTCCATTCCGGTTTATCCGTGGTGATTTCATTGCCGTTTTGGTCAAAGAAATGATTATTTAACCCAATCTTATAAGTTTTGGCTTTCTCACCGATAAAGTACTCTTTGCCATCTTCTGTTTTAGTCGCGGTCAATTCTTCTAGCTGCACCGTAGAGACGAGATTTTTCTTAGTGACGCCAACGGTAATGGAAAAGGTTGCTTTTACGGCACCATCGACTTTAGCCGTTTTGAAAGGAGTGATTTCCGTCTTATATTCATTCGCATCGCTTTTTGCTTTCCCATCTGTGGTGTTGTAGATGGATGTTTTAGTCAAAGCGACGTAATTCTTATAGTTATAAATCGTGTAATCTGGATAATCATCACGTTTTCTAGAAGTCACGTTTTCTAATTTATCGGCATCTTCGACTTTGACTTCGCAATTCTCATAAACTGGGCCGTACCAATCATCAGGTATAACATAGTCTGATTCATTATCCAAATCGGCGGAGCTAGGATTCACAAAGGACAATTTGCCGGTATATTTAGAATTTTTATCAACATTAATAACCATTTTGAAACCTGTTTCGGTTCCGCTCGAAATACGATATGGTCCGACAAAGCCGGCAATCGTATTCACCGCGCCGGTAAGATCCAAGCTGGAGGAGCAATTGACGAAATCGATGGTATTGACCCCACTCATATTCAAATTGTCTGATTTTTGAATAATGCCGAAGAAGGAGCCCGCCCCATAAGACCCAGTAGCGGTACCGCCATTAATATGAACATTTTCGACAGTGACGCTTCCATCAGGACTATAAGCAAGAGCCGCACCGAAATTGGAAGAAACGCCTGGATTATTTATCGTTAGATTAGAAACCTTTCCAGGATTTTCCGCCGTCCCGCGAATGTAGCAAAAAACAAAGGACTTGCTGTTTTCAAAAGAAGCGCCGTTGAAATCAAAGCTTCCATAGAGTCTTCCATAGGATAATCCTATTGGCCAGTTTGTAATCTTCGTGTTGGCTTTTTCCAATTTGTAATAAGCGTACGTATTCGATTTGTTTTTGGCTTTGATCGTATCGCTTAATTTATCAATATCCTCTTCGCCAACAAGATATGGATAATCACGAGAGCCATCGCCGCCATTAAGGTAACCAGTTTCAGGATCGCTATCAAAATTGCCTTTGACGACATATCCATTCTCAACCATAGGCAAAGTCAAAGCGTTATGAGCGATTTCACCATCGCTTCCGACATGGTAAGTCGTTAAATCGCCACCTTTGTAAACATCCGCTGAGACAAGTCTGGAGCCTTCGTCCGGAATGAAAGTGAACGTGACATCCGTCCCGACAGTCGCACTTCCAACATTCACTATAACTTTGCCACCTTCAGAAGGAAGAATGGTATTAGACCAAGCGGTTAGGGCAGAATCTCCTTTGTCCCCCTTGTCCCCCTTAGGTCCTTCGTCTCCTTTGTCCCCCTTAGGTCCTTCAATGGTCTTATTATTGGCAGAAAACGCAAGAGCTGTAGCTGATAAAACGATAGAGGTGCTTAAGACAGAAGCCCCTAAGATACAAGCAAGAGCAATATACTTTTTTTCATAGTTTCTCACCTTCCGATTGAAGTATTTTAAAAATCTGAATCGAAAAGTCAAATCAAACACGTCGGTTTTTATGAATCGTTTACATAATTTCATTATGAAAGCGTTTTTTATTCGTTCTGGAAATGTGCATAAGCCAATCAATAGATTCACCAGGAATGAAATAGGCCCACCCGCAAAGATTTGTGGCAATGCAAATCTAAAGAGGTGCGATTTGATAGTTTTGAAAAAAGAAAACTTCCATCCATTCTCCACTCCAGCATCTCAGCAAGAGAGAAATGACTGGCATTTATTGCACTCATTTTCTGCAAGGGCATGGAGTAAGCCAAACGGTATGAAAGTTTTTATGGAGTTGTTCTATAAAAGAAGAAGACGGCAGTATTAATTCCTTTTCTTCTTTTTAAGCATGCTGAAGCTTATATATATCGCCAAGAAAAGAACAATCCCAATGGATAAAGCAAGATACATCGACCAAAGAGGAACATCATAGGAAAAGAATTTAATATTGCAGTCCATTGAAGCTTTGATCTTGTCTATAGCATCATTAGGAAGATTATGTTTCTCCTGAAGTTCGGATAAAGCCCCTCTTAAAGCATGGTTCCTGAATAAGGAAGTGCCATACGTTCCAGGAAGGAACATAAAGACGTTACGCAAACCTTCCGACAAAGAAGCCAAAGGCATATAGGCCCCGCAGACGAAACCATAGCCGGCTGAGACAATGGTTCCGACACACGAAATCTGTCCTTGCGAGGTAAGAAAGAAATTGATCGCCGAAGAAAAAGCGCTTCCGAAAGCGGAAAGGAGAAGAATGTCGCTTAGAAGAAGGAAAATATCCGAAACAGATAAAAACCATCCTGTGATCGCAACATAAATCAAGCATGCCCCAAATGCCAAAAAGTTCACAATCAAAGTAGAAAACCAAGTGGAAAAGAAATAAGAGAGCTGCAAAACCCATTTCTTGACTGGCGAAACCAAAAAGTCATCGATGATTTTCCTTACTTTGTCTTCGGCCATAAGGGTATTTGAGCAAAAGGAAACGGTGACGCAGCAAACCGCCAGAAGAGAAGAGACGATTTCGCCAGAGACCACGGCATTCGTCAAGGTCTCATCGAGTGTGAAGCCAAAACCCTTCATGGACAGAGCGAAGGAATCTTTATAAACTTGAGCTAAGAAAGTGCCATATAAAACGAGAAGAATCACCGGCGTGATCATAGAGGTGAAAAGCATGCCTTTGTCGGTGAAGAATACTTTTATGTTTCTTTTTACAAGATAGAGAAAAGATTTCATTAGAGATTGCCCCCTTCAAGGTTTTTGCCTGTTGCGGATAAGAAAACATCGTCCATTTTGCCTTTGGTTATTTCGAAATCGTCGAAAAGGTCCGGATGCTCGACGATAAGCTTTTTGGCTTCAGCGGTGTTTTTAACCTCAATCCTTATCGCATCTTTGATTTTCTCGTAAGGCATTCCAAGGGCCTTTATCTTTTCCTCGTCGAAACTATATAAGACGATGAAATCGCCGGTGAACTTATTTTTGAGGTCATGAGGCGTTCCTTCCGCCGCGATAGCCCCTTTATCCAGTATCACCACGTAATCGGCATCACTTACCTCTTCCATATAATGCGTCGTCAAAAAGACGGTCATGTCTTTTTCTTTGCGGCACCAATGTATGACCTCCCAAAGGTTTTTTCGTGTTTGAGGATCCAAGCCGGTAGTCGGTTCATCCAAAATGAGAATCTTTGGCTCGTGAAGCAATGCGCGGGCCACGTCGATTCTCCTTCTTTGCCCGCCAGATAATTTTCCAACCGCCCTTTTAAGAAGATCTTCGAAATGAAGAAGGCTGGAAAGCTCTTGCAGTCTTTTTTTAAAATCGTCCCCGCATATTCCATACAAAGCGGCCCGGGATTCCAGATTGTCTTTGACGCTAAGGGATGAATCCAAGACGGAATCTTGGAAGACAACGCCAATTTCCTTCGATATAGGAAGAAAGCCGTCATCGATGTTTTTCCCATCGATTACAACCGTCCCCGAATCTTTGTTGTTTATCCCAGTCATTATTGAGATGGTCGTGCTTTTTCCTGCGCCGTTTACGCCCAAAAAAGCGAAGAACTCGCCCTTCTTGACATGAAAGGAAAGGTTGTTTACGGCGTGGACGTCTTTATAGGATTTGTTAAGGTTGCTGATTTCTATGATATTGGAATCCATACTTCTCCCCTTGCGTCATAATCGCGTTTTCTATTTTACATAATGGAGATGGCGCTTTCTCCTAAGCGCTTCTTTTTTTACAAAAACATTACTTTCAGGAAACTCTTTAAAAGCAAAAAGTCTTCCATCTCCCTTTCCCTATAAAATGCCTTCGCTATCATGCCTGAAAAAAGGAAGCGCGCTAAAAATCGTGAGGATAGAAGTCAAAACGGCTATTTTCGAGGAAATTCGTACTTAAGAAGCTCGCAATTCGCGATTTGAAAATGGATGAATTCGTCATTGCTCATGTCTAGAAAATAGGAATTGACGATTCGCGCAATCCCTAGATGCCCCACGACCAAAATGTTTTTATCCGGGTATTTTTCCTTCAGCTCATCGAAAAAGAGATAAATCCGTTTTGCGGCATCCAAATAGCTTTCGCCATTCGGATAGCGGGAGGCGAAGCAAGAACGCTTGCAAAGGATTTTTTCGTCCTCATGCGAAAAACCTTCAAAGTCACCGTAATTCAATTCAATGATCCGCTTGTCCTGGATTATGGCTACATTTCTTCCCGCCAAAGCGATTCGCGCTGTTTCAAGAGCTCTAGAAAGCGGAGAAGAAAAGACAAGGTCGAGAGGTATTTCTTTGAGATCGTTGGCTAATTTATTCGCTTCTTCCTTTCCTTCTATAGACAAGGGAACATCCACTCTTCCTTGAATTCGGTGGCTTTCATTCCATGATGTTTTTCCGTGCCTCGTGTAATAAATACTCATCTTGATGCCTCTCTGATTGAACTTATTGTAACGGATTTGGATGGTTTTAGTCGAAAATGAGTTGGTTTTATCAAAGAGAAAGCAAAAGGAATCAGTCACGGATTTTGGCATTCTTGGAGGGAACGCAAAGCTAAAGCGACAAAGCAAAAATGCGCCTATTCAGCCTTTGAAAATCCTTTATCGTATTTTTTAAGCTGTTTGAATAATTTTATCGTAATGAATAAGACGTAAGAGACCGCTAAAAGATCCGCAATCATTGGCGCATATAGCAAAGCCACAACCCCCGTCCCTTTTTCTTTGCTTTCGGCAATCATCGGAAGAATAATCACCAGCGGAACAAAGAAAAGAATGTCTCTCATCAAAGAGGAAGCGGTCGCTTTAAGAGGCTCCCCGCATGCTTGGAAGAAAATGGAGGACATCTTAATAAAGCAAGTGAGGATTGTCGTGGCTAGGAAAAGGCGGAAAACCAATTTTCCATATTCGACATAAAGCTCCGATTCTTTACCGCCGAAAAGAATCAAAACCCCCTCCGGATAAAGCTCAAATAGCAAAGTGGAAAAAGCGCCGATTGCCAAAGTCCAGCCCAATATAAGCCAATAGGTCTTACGGATTCGCTCAACTTTCCCTGCGCCCAAATTATAGCCGATAATCGGCTGGCTTCCTAAGGCGATCCCCACCACGATATTCAAAACAAGAGAAAACACTTTCGTTTCAACCGACGTGGTGGAAATAGGTATGTCTTGCCCATAAATAGAAAGATTGCCATATTTCGTGATAACCATGTTTCCAACGAGATTTATGATTACCACTGATAACTGTGTTATAAAAGAAGATGCGCCCAATAAGAGAGGCTCCTTGTATATCTTAAAATCAGGAAGGAAATCCCTCCAGGCAAAACGAAAGGTTTTCGGCTTCAGAAAATAAAGGGCAGAAAGCAAGAAAGAGATTGCTTGGCCTATTGCGCTTGCCCATGCCGCCCCCTCGATTCCCCAATCGCACAAATAGATAAAAATGGGATCGAGAATGATATTAAGAAGCGCGCCAACACCGGTTGTGATCATCGCGAAATTCGGAGAGCCGTCGCTTCGGATGATGCTATTGAGCATATTCTGCAACATATAGCAAGGAAAGAAGAACGCAAGAATCCGCAAATAAGAGCGCGCCATGGGCAAAGTGGTTTCGCTTGCACCGCAAAATCTCAAAACGGGATCGGAAAAGAACAAGCTAAAAAGAAGAATAAAGAGAGAAGAAACAAACGTTAGACTGATGCCCGTCCCCATTGCTTTTGAGGCTTTTAAAGTTTCCTTTTTTCCTTGGCATATGGCCAAAAAGGAGGCACACCCATCCCCAAAGCCCCAAGCGAAAGCCTGGGTGACGACGACGATCGGATAGACAACTCCCGTTGCCGCATTCCCTAAATAGCCCAAAGAAGAATTCCCGACAAAGATTTGATCGACAAGGTTATAAAGGGATGAGATAAGCAAAGAGATAACGCAAGGCAAAGAAAAACGGAAGAGCAGTTTCCCTATCCTCTCCGTGCCCATTTTATCGTTACTTGCCATCTTTTCTTCCTTCAAACTCATGAATTGTAGCAAAAAAGGCAAACGTTATTCAAAGCGATCTAAGAAATACCCGGCAATATAGGCCAAATTCATAACCAAGCCAAACCCGGATGAAAGCCAAGAGCCTATTGTTGAAGAGTTTCCTCCTAAAGCCAATCCTACGAAAGCGACCATATGATATATGAGCATGATAATGGAGTACGGGGCGACAAATTTCTGAAGTTTTCCACGTCCGATAAAGCGGCTTACCCCCGCCACTCCGCCAAGAATCCTGATGCCTAGGAGAATAAAGGAAAGGACAGAAACGGAAACGATGAGGGCAATCATGGCTTCACGGGAAAGATCGCCATTCTCAATCGCATTTCCATCAAGAAGCGCCTGGATTGTAGGAGATAAAGAGGCAAAAAGGAAAAACACGCTGGCAATTCCTGTCGCGATCATCAAGAAGCCTGAAATCAGCAATAGATAACGCCCAGCTTTTTTTCTTTGTCCTTTTTTCCATGGATTGAAATCCAGAAAATAAGAGCTTCCCTCAGAAAGCATTCCGTTTCTGCCCGCTTTTGAAAAAGAAAGGGAACGGAGACGGAGACGAAGAGAGGATTCCACTATTTTTTCCGGATTCGGCGAGATAAAAAGAATCGTCACCGCTTCCCAAATAAAGACCCAAGCAGCGATATCGAGAATCTCCTTGAAGATGGCGCCGTTTGTCGAATCCATCCAAGAAAAGGAAGAAGAGCTAAGAAAAGCGGCAACCAAAAGAATCACCAAACCAACTAAAGTGAAAAGAGAGGCGATGACCCAGTTGCGTTTGATTTCCTTATCGGATTTATAACGGGCGAATTCGATAGAGTCTTTCATCGCTTCCATCAGCTTTTCGCTGTCATATCCTTGATAGTCCTTAATCTCTAAGGAAATATCGCTGCGATAGGTTTCTGGGACGGTACGAACCAGATCGCTCATCCTTTCAAGTATTTCGTATTTTATTTGCGGTCTTTCAAAAGTAGAGACGTCTTTTTCAAGAAGATCCTCCGCCGTTTCATAATGCAAAACGATGCGGACGATTCTATTTTCCTCGTCCACCTCATAATATTTGCGATAGAGTTCTAATTCTCTTTCGAGTATATCGTCCTTCATCGTTTTTCTTTTCTTCATTTAGACCACCTAATGTTTTTTTACTATAACGGATTCTCTCAAAAAAGGAAGGCTTATTTCCCGATATCCGGCAAAGATGCGGCAATATAGGCTTGCCCTAAGCGTTTGAAAGCTTCGGAAGCGCTAAAAATGTCGATACGGATTTTCTTTTCCCGTAAATTTTCCAAAGCCGTCTCTAATAAGATCTTTCCACCCTTCCCACTCATGACCCTTCCTAGAAGAAAGACGGATTCTATATCATAGAAAAGAGAGAAATAACGTATGGCGCTTCCAAGGTATGCGCCCATATCGTGATAGCCCTTTAAGACAAGGGGGTCCCCTTCTTCCGCGAGTTTCTGGATTTGAAGAAGCTTATGTGGGAGGCCGCCTTCTAATGAAAGGCCGTTCTTTTCTAAGAGAAAGACGATTCCTTTTTGGGAAAGGTATTCCGAAGCGGCTCCTTCCATTCCAAGAACGCAATGCTTTCTTGCTTTTTTTGAAACATCGATAGGAACCTTTGATAATTCGTTAATCCAGCCGTTCAAGGAAGAATCCTTAACATATCCACCCGCCAAGGAAGTCCCTAATGACAATCCCAATACTTTGTTTTTATGGTAGAGGGCACTCGCCCCTAAAGCCGATACATCTCCGTCATTCTGAACTTGGAAAGGGATGCTAGGAAAATGCTCTTTCATGAGGTTTACGAATACATGCCTCGCTTCTTTTTGTTTTTTCTCTTCGGGAACTTTGGCATACAAAGCCCCTAGAAGCAGTTCGTTATTTTCCACGATTCCCGCTGTCGATATGCCAATCCCATCCACATGAGGAAGATGTTTTTTCGCTCTTGTTAAGGAATCTAGCATGCCCAAATAATGGTAGAGAGGATCGCTTTGCTCTTTCGGGGACCAAAGGATCTCTTCGCTATAAAGGATTTTCTTGTCTTTTAGAGCGATGGCTTTACGGTCGCTTCCACCCAGATCAAGCCCAATGCGGCACCCTGTAAAAGAAATGCGAAAAGGATTGTTTTTGTCTTTTCTTTTAGGAGTTTCCTCTACTCTTTCAAAGGAAATAGGGCGACTATAGATCTTTTTCATTTCCTTAAAGGAAGAAAGAATTTCCTCATCTTTTTGGAAGCGTTTTTCCAGATAATGATAGAAAAGAGAGGACCCATGATAGAGAATTTTCTCTCCTCCCACCATCCAAAGCAGGCTCAAAAGAATTCTTTTCACATAAAAATAAGACTTATCGAAGTTCGAAGTAATTCTCATCGTGAAGGGAAAGACCACTTCTTCCCCTCTTTTTATTGTCAGAGTGATTGGCTCTTTTGCCTCTCTTTGAAAGGACTCGAAAGAATCGATCATCGGTTTGAAGTCTTTATCCAAAAGGGTTTCTCTCATGCCATCGCCTTTCATCCTGGGAATCGGATAAAGTATATAACCCCTTGAACAAAGAAACATCCATCGACAACGAAAAGAGTTCTTTTAAGACCGCTCCCCAGGCCCGCATTTTGGTAGAACCCGCTATTTCAAGGCTCTGTACACGTTAAAAGAAAAAACCATCAGACATCCGATGGTTCTTTCTCTTTTGTTTGAATCGATTGAATTTTGATTTCGTTTCCTTCTACAAGGTAAGTGTTGCCTCCGCCGCAACGAGGGCATTTCTTTCCTTGAGGGACGGTGTCATAGGTCTCTTTGCAATTCTCACAATAAGAAATTGCCTTTAGTTCAACGATATTGAGCTTAGAGCCCTTTAAGTGCTTAGAACGGTGTTCGCAAGCCCATGGCCAAACATCCAATAGATATTGAGGAACCACGCCGGAAACTTCGCCGATTTCCAATGTGACTCCCGCAATGTCTCCGATATTGTTTTTATCCGCGAAATCTTCAATCTCCTTCACCACATGGAAGGCGATACCTAATTCATGCATTAACGTTCAATCGGCGGAACAGCGTAACCCGTGTTCTTATTCGGATCGTTCTTATGCGCTTTCTTGTAGGCCTTACGTTTCTTACGCATCTCGCGAGCTTCTTTCGAAGCGGAGTTGAACATAATCTTGAAGCCACGTTTTAAGGCGTATGGGATCAAGCCGGCGATCTTATCATCGGCATTGCGCATTGTGGTTGCCTTCGGATGATCGCGCACCAGGTGAATCGCATCGAAATCGCAACGTGTTGTGCAAATTCCGCAACCGATGCACTTATGCGGGTCAACAATCGAGGCGCCGCATTCTAAACAGCGCGACGTTTCGATCTTCACTTGTTCTTCGGTAAGGGTCTTGCTGTAATCACGGAAGGAATTCTTATAATCTTTTCCTTCTTCCATGCCGGCTTCTTGTCTGCCAGCATGGTCGTAATCATCAATAACAAGATTATTTTTATCAAGCTCAATGAAATATCTGCGGTCACGTCCAATGGTAAGAGAAGCGTTAAACGGAGAGACGAAACGAGCTAAGGATTCTGCTGCCTCATGCCCCTCGGCGATCGCATCGATAACAAACTTAGGACCCGTGTAAACATCACCGCCAACGAAGATGGATTCGTCCGCTGTCTGATAGGTGAATTTATCGGCAATCGGATAATTCCCATGCCAGAAAGTCACTTTGCCATTCTTCAAAAGGTCGCCCCATTCAATGCTTTGGCCGATGGCAAAGACAATCTTATTCGCTTTGACTTCAATGGTCTCGTTTTCATCATATTGAGGGTTAAAACGTTTGGTGACAGGATCAATCGTGGAAACGCATTTCTTTAAGATGATGCCGCGAACATGGCCTTTTTCATCCACAAGGATTTCTTTTGGACCCCATCCTGGATTCACTTTGATGTTCTCTTCTTCCGCTTCTTCGATTTCCTCTTTCGTGGCTGGCATGCTTTCGCGGGACTCTAAGCAATACATTGAGACAGAGCTGGCTTTGAAACGATGGGCGGTACGAGCGCAATCGATAGCAACGTTTCCGCCACCGATGATGACGCAATCGCCATCGATTGTCTGATTTTGATTCTCATAAGCGCCTTTTAAGAATTCAACGGCTATTTCGGTCCCTTCTGCTTTATCGTTAGGGACATTAGGGCGTTTCCCGCCTTGGCAGCCAATGGCGATATAGAAGGCTTTGTAGCCTTGTTCTTTTAATTGATCGATGCTGATATCCTTACCGACTTCAACGCCCAATTTGATATCGACGCCAAGCTCACGAATGATTTCCACTTCCGCGTCGATGACGTTCTTTTCGAGCTTGTAAGAAGGAATTCCATACATCATCATGCCGCCCGCTTTTTGGTTCTTTTCGAAAACGGTTGGGTGATATCCCATTAAGGCAAGATAATAGGCAGCGCTCAAACCGGCTGGGCCAGCGCCGATAATGGCAATCTTCTCATCGAAATCGCCATTGACTTTGGCGATTGTTTTCTCTGGCAAGATACGCGTTTTTGGATCAAGGTCTCTTTCGGCGAGGAACTTCTTCACGGCGTCAATGGCAACCGCCTCGTCAACGCTTCCACGGGTGCAGGCTTTTTCGCAGCGCTTGTTGCAGATTCTTCCGCAAACCGCTGGGAATGGATTCTCTCTCTTAATAAGAGCGAGAGCCTCATCATAACGTCCTTGGTTGGCCATTTTGAGATACCCTTCAACGGCAACGTGGGCAGGGCAAGCCGTTTTGCAAGGAGCGGTGCCAGTAGGATAGGTATTATAACGAGCGGTGTCGCGATAATTTTCATCCCAAGCATATCTTCCCCAATGGATCTTATCCGGGAGAGGGGCTTGAGGATATTGGATAGGTCCTTTTTTCGTGCAGAGCTTTTGGCCAAGCTTTACGGCACCTGCAGGGCAAGATTCAACGCAACGTCCGCATGCGACGCAATTCTTCGGATCGACCTTAGCGGTATAGGCGCTGCGGGAAAGGTTAGGCGTATTGAATAGCAAAGAGGTTCTCAAGGCGTTACAAATTTTCACGTCGCAATTGCAAATATCGAAGATGTGATCTTCGCCGTCGATATTCGTGATCTGATGAACGAAGCCGTTCTTTTCCGCCTTTTCTAAGATATCAAGGGCTTCTTCCTTGCTGATATAGTGGGCACGGCCTGTCTCAACCGCATAATCGGCCATATCGCCAAGCTGAATGCACCAATCGTTTGGATCATCAACGCAGCCTTCACCGATTTTGGCACGGGAATAGCGGCAAGAGCAGATGCCTGCAGAAAGATGGCCGCTATATTTCTTAAGCCAATAGGAAATCTTTTCTAATTTCATGGCTTCATTGTTGCTGGAAATGGCTTTTTCGACCGGAATGACGTGCATGCCGATGCCATCCCCTCCCTCTGGGACCATGGAGGTGATTTTCGCAAGAGGCAAGAAAGTCATTCTTTCAAAGCCGGATGCGACAGGCGGGTTTCTGTCAATGCGGTCAATGGTGGAGTTGAATAGTTCAGCGCTGCCAGGAACGTAGTAGCTTACGCGATAACGTTTCTCATGTTTTGGGTTGGCGCCTGGAATTGGGCCGTCATCGTTATAATGGTCGCCGTAATCGTATTCGATGATGCCGTGTTCGACGCAATCTTCCAAGGCTTTTTTGAAAACCAGCGGATCCATCTTTTTGTTTTTGGCGTAAAACTCTTCGAAGGTATACCAAACTCTTTGCTTAATGCTAAGGAGAATGTCCACTTCATCTTCCGAAAGAAGCTCTCTCATCGCCCAAAATTCTGGGCAATCTGTGGTTGGGTGCAATTTGGTCTCCACATTGTCGGTGATTTTAGCGGCGAGCTTCAAAAACTTTTTCGTGAGTCTCTTTTCTGCCTCCGTTTTTGGCTCATATCCTTGCCATTTAGAAATCGTTTCAGGTTTTTGCTTATACTGCTCTGGCATATTATTTCCTCCAATCCTGAATTTTTAAACTTAAGTAATCAACGATTTCCCCCACTCCTTGACCCGTTTTCGCCGAATAAGGGAGAATCGTCGCATGAGGGTTGATTTCATGGATGAATTTTTCCACTTTTCCAAAATCGAAGGGAAAAAATTCCAACGAATCGATTTTGTTAATCAAAATCAAATCGGAACCCTCAAACATGCTTGGATAATTGAATGGTTTTTCATCTCCGTCAGGAAGAGAGAGGATGCAAACGTTTAAGCAAGCTCCCGTATCAAACGTAGAAGGGCAAACCATATTTCCGATGTTTTCCAAGAAGAGGCAATCTAAGTCCATCTTTTCAAAATGAGCCAAGCTTTCTCGGACCATGTCAACGTCAATGTAACAAAGGGAATCGGTGTGCACCTGAAGAGAAGGGACGCCCGTTTCCTTGCTTACTTTCACTGCGTCAACATCGGAATCTATATCCGCTTCAACAACGCCGATGCGAAATTCTTTTTTTAATTTTTGAATCAGCGATATAAGCGTCGTTGTTTTTCCTGCACCAGGGCCAGACATGACATTGATAAGAAAGAGTTTCTTTTTCTTCAGCTCTTTTCGTAATTCTTCGCCGTCTTTTTGGACCGCTTCGAAAACGTTTGTGCCAAGGATAATCGTCCTTCTTTCTTCCATCATCTTCTAAAACCTTCGTGAAGGCTTAAATATTATATATTTGCAAGTCGGAAAAAGGTAGGTTTTTGCAATGTTTTTGGTTAGATTATCCTAACTAAAAATAGAGATACTGGGTTCATTTTTTAAAAAGAAAAGACTGTCTTTCAACAGCCTTGTCAATTTTGCCTAAAAGAGGGAGGTCAAACGGTGGACGACACGCTCTTTCCCTAAGATTTCAATGACCTCGTGAAGATTTGGGGAATCTTTTGAAGCGGTTAAGGCAATGCGAATAATCTCCGCGGCATCAGAGACCGAACCTTTATAAGCTTCCGGATTCTTTTTGTAATCTTTATTCGCAATGGCGAAGCCATTTGCAGAGGCAACCTCTTTAACGCTATTCCACCAGGTGGATTCATCTACGCCATAAGCCATCTTTGAAGCGACTTCCCCTAAGAAATCCTTCAGGAACTCTTTGCTGAATTTAGGGCTGAATGGCAATGGACCTTCAATGAGTTTTTGGTAATCTTCGTCATAGAAGAATCTCGTCGCAGGCTCAATATCGGAATATTTCGCATAATCCTTTCTTGGATTCGGGCGGTCTCTCTCGATGCCGAGAACTTTAGAGAAATAGGCAGGGTCCTTCTCAATCTTGGCGTTTAAAACAGGATCGTTACTCTTCGCCCATTCCGTCACGTCATGAACTAGGGTTTGGGTTGGTATTGTCGCAATCGTTTCCTTCGCGAAGAAATTCAATTTGCTTTGGTCAAAAAGAGCTCCATCAAGAGACATCTTGGAAAAAGCGAATTGGAAGGCGTGATAATCATAGCTCTTATTCGAAAGGGTCCACTCCTCAAAATTAGAGTTGGCGATGCTCATAAGGTAAACAAGCAACGCCTTCGGAGGATAACCTGCTTTTAAGAAGAAGGAGACGGCCGCTTCAGGATCTTTTCTCTTGGAGAGTTTGCGCTTATTGCCGTGGTCCAGTTTCATAATCACTGGAAGGTGAGCGTATTTTGGGGCTTTCCAATTCAAAGAGCGGAAAAGCTGAAGATGAATAGGAGTCGAAGGGATCCATTCCTCGCCTCTTGTGACAACCGTCGTTCTCATGAAATGATCGTCAACGACGTGCGCAAAATGATAGGTTGGGAGGCCGTCGCTTTTCAAGATGACGATATCCACATCATTATCCGCAAGTTCAATCGTGCCGCGGATACGATCGGTGAATTTGATTTTCTTATTATGGTCGCCCATGGATTTATAGCGGATAACCCATGGTGTGCCCGCCTTGATTTTTTCGATGGCTTCATCGACGGAAAGTTTTCTATCTCGGGCATAGGGGCCATAGTAACCCGGAAGAATCTTGTTGTCTTCTTGAAATTTTCTTAAGGCCGCAAGTTCATCCGCGCTCATGAAATCAGGATAGGCCATGCCTTGACGGACAAGTTCCTTGATCACGATTTTATAAATGCTGGCGCGTTTCGATTGCTGATAAGGCCCGTAATCGCCTTTATCTTTGCCTGGGAAATATCCTTCATCGGCGACAATGCCAAATTGAGCCAGTTGTTCAATTAGCTCATCCGCACTCCCAGCGATGGTGCGTTTTGTGTCCGTATCTTCCAAACGAAAAAAATAAACGCCATGGGATTGCTTAGCTAAGGTATAAGCGATAAAAGCGGTAAACAGGGAGCCAGTATGAAGGAACCCGGTTGGCGAAGGAGCAAAACGAGTCACTTGAGCCCCTTCGGGTAAATGGCGCTCGGGAAAACGTTTTTCTAAATCGTCAATCGTCTCGCGGACCTCAGGGAATAATAATTCTGCTAAATCTTCGTATGTAGCCATATTCGCTCCTTCTAAATAACGCAAAAGATTATAAAACAGATGCCGCAAATTTGCTATTGCGTGTTCGCTTTTGGATGGCTATAATAATCCTCGCGTCAAATGACGTGATGCAGGCGTAGTTCAATGGTAGAACACCACCTTGCCAAGGTGGATACGCGGGTCCGATTCCCGTCGCCTGCTCCATTTTATTTTTAGCCTCTTAATATTTTGAGAGGTTTTTTCTTTCCTTAAACTTGAGTTGACCAAAAAAGTGACGATGTTACCAACAGCCACTTACGTTGCTTTCAGAAAGCATTATTCACGATTTTCATCATCAGAAGAATCATCTTTGTTTTTCTCTTCTTTTTCTTTATTTGCAAGTTCATCTTGCTGCTTCTTTAAATTCGAGAGATTCTTTTCGATTTCTTCTCTTTCTTCTTTGGTGAATTGTTCGGTTTCTTTTAATTGGCTGATCGCTTCTTGAGCGTACTCCAAGGCTGCTTGTCCGAAAGACAATTCATATTTTTTATAAAGAAGAATCATTGAGTCAAAATAATAAGGCAAAAAGAAAATAACAAAAAGAAGCATCGTGAGAATTCCCGTTAAAGAAATGAGTTGGCTGCTTTGGAAGTAATCGTTATTTTGGAAGAAGGAAGAAACGCTTTCAATTGTAGTCAATAGATAGCCAAAACAGATTCCAATCCCCAAAGAAAGAACGCTCAGAAGAAGCATTGGCCAGATAAGGGAGAGGTAATCTTTGTTATAACCCTTAGAGCGAGTGGAGCGTAATGCCGCTTTGTAGAAGGCGTTCACCGATCTCGTATCCGCCCCTTGCAAGGAGAAATGAAAATAGCAAAGAACGCCATAGCGGAAAAGATGGAAAAGGAAAGAAAGGGCGAAAGAAACGCTTTCAACCACTCCCATCCATGTAATCAAGGAAAGAATAGGCTCAGAATTCAAAATATCATTCATCCCATTGAAATCGTTCGTTTGGTAGACTTCCAGGAAATCATTCAAAATCGCATTCATATCCACGCCGTTCAAAATGGAGATTTCGATATACGCAAAGCTGAAAAGGAAAGCGGCGCCCAAAGAAATCAAAAAGCTGAATAAGGCTGAGCGAACGATGCGATAACAGCCAAAACTCGTGGGTGAAAAATAAGATTTCAGATAAGCGCTGAAACGCCTGTTATCCAAATCGTTTTTAAGATGAATGTAAGAAACGGATACCTGAAGGGAGAAAAAGAAAGGGATAATCACCAAAGGTACGCTGAAGAAAAGGCTAAATGGGCTCAAAAAAGCCAAAGCCAAAGCAGCGATGACGACGAAAATGAAATTAATGATCCACGGCAAAATTTTCTTTAAGGTTTTAGGATATTCCTTAAAAGAAGTCACGAGAATGCTTTCATTCGCTGAATGATTATTGTTTTTTTCTGGATTGGACATTTTCTTTAATGGTGTGTAAATCTTGGATGGCTTGCCAAAGTTGTCTTGAGACGAATGGTTTTACCGGTCTTTTTTCATAATTTTCGATGAATTTAGATAATTCACGAAGCCTAACAATATTAACAGGAGATGAGCTATTTTCAACGGAAACTACATTGCAATCATCGTTAAGCAAGACGATGCCGACTAAAAATTCGCTAGAAATTCCGGAAAGTGAAGAGAGTTTATTCATAGAATGCGCGACGACTTGCAAAGGATTGGCAATCTCAAATTTCTTATCATCTTTTTTATACACGTAGGAAATCGGCTTGAGAGGTTCGATGCGAATGCCGCCGTCCACATAATAATCAATAATGACGTAGATGTATTTATCCCCGCCAATCAAATGGTCGATGTTCAATGTTTGGGCGTCTCCCACATCAAAGGCAAGATTGTTGATCAAATAAAAATCATTGTATTTCACAACATGATTCACATAGTCGTAATAAAAACGTTTATAGCGAGACGAAAAGAGTTTCTTACGAACGAGGGGGAAAAGGAACCAAAAAAGAATTCCTCCAAAAACAAGAAGAGCAAGCAATGTGAAAATCGTTATTTTTACTTCGTATGGCATGCGTTATATTTCATCGCGACGTCTAAAGCGACTTTGACCATGTTGTCCAAGCCTTCTTGGCGTTCTTTTGGAGTGAGGATCTTCTTAAAGAGGAAGGAATCGGAAACCGTGCAGATAGCTAAGGCTTTCTTCTTTAATTCAGCGGCCGTCTCATAAAGTGCGTAAGCTTCCATTTCTACGCCCATGACCCCTAAATTGGCCCATTTTTTCCAAGCCTCGGGACGATAACCATAGAAAGTGTCGGAAGATAGAATGTTCCCGACGTGATTCCTAAAATGGTTATTTCTTGCAGATTCGACGGCCCAAGAAAGCAAATCATAATCGGCAATGGCAGAGAAAGTCCCACCATAAAGGGAGTGCTCCCCCATCCAGTTGCTATTCGTACAAGCGCCTTGACCAATCAAAATATCTTTCAATTCAATTCCTTCTTGGTAAGAGCCGATAGTCCCGATGCGGATAATGGCATCAACGCCATAGCTCGTATAAAGCTCATGGGAATAAATACCGATAGAAGGCATGCCCATTCCTGAAGCCATGACTGAAACCAAAGAGCCGTCTGGCGCTTTTCCGGTGAATCCTAGGATTCCACGGACAGATGTAACGAGTCTAGCTTCCTTTAAGAACGTATTCGCAATCCATTCGGCGCGTTTTGGGTCTCCAGGCATTAAAACGACTTTCGCGAAATCTCCTGCTTTTGCTTCAATATGTGGTGTGGGCATAATTCTCCTCCTGACTGACTAAACTCCATTTTAGCCTTAAACAAAGAAAAAGAAAACGAAGACGGGAATAAAAAAGAACCTCAAGGTTCTATTTCCCCTCTTCTGAATTCGAAACGGTTGGCTCATAGGCCATATATTCCGTGAAGATTCTCATGAAATTATCCGGATTCACCGGGATGAGCTCGCCTTGAAAAGCAATGCCGATGCGGCCCGTTTCTTCCGATACGATAATGGTGACAGAGTCGGAGTTTTCGGAAATTCCTAACGCTGCTTGATGACGAGAGCCGTATTTCCCCGTTAAAGCCTGTCTTGTAGATTGAAAGAAAACGGCAGCCCTGGCGATCTTATCCCCTTTAATTACGACTGCCCCATCATGAAGGCGGGTGCCAACATAGAAAATTGTTTCGAGCAATTCCGCTTTTACGGGGGCATCCAAATCAACGCCGCGTTGTTTAATCACCGTTCCTATTTTGGAAGGATCAAGAATGTTATCTTTTTTCATGACAGTGATCAAAGCTCCACGTTTTTCTTGAGACATATCCACCACCGCACGATAAATTTCGCGATAGACTTTCTCACGATCGAAAATATATTCAGGCTCTACTTTCTTGCCTTTATGGAAAAAAGCTTTCATGTCTTTTTTCCAATTTGCGTTTTCAAAAAAAGAGCGCACTTCATTTTGATTCACAATAAACAGCAGCATTCCGAAAATCAAAAGAATCAAGCAGGCAATCAGAGACAAGAACCACATGCCGAATCCGGCTGATATGACAATCAGGAACTCTAAAACCAAAGCGACAGCCCAAACCCATATTTTCTTTACGAGCTGGAAAATCGCAAAATCAAAAAGCGCAAGGAAAAGAAGGCCAAAGACAAACGAGCAAATTCCGGCCGGATTGTCGAACCCATAACCCGCTAAAGGATATTGCCAATTCATCATTTTTCTTTTCTCCCGCAAAAAAACAAGGACAAAGTTCCTCACAAATTTAAATATATCAATAAGTTTGACCTTTTAAAAGGAGAAACGTTCTTTTTCCTTCGAAACATTCGTTACTTTTATGAATTTATCAACTTCATCGAAAGCGCCGTTCTTGAAATTTGCCATCGCCCTCTTTAAAAAGTGTTATGGGTTCGACCCTCAATTTTTAACGGAGAAGCCAAAAACACCTTCTCCCCTTGGTTATTACCATTGCGCCTTTAATGTTTAATGTCTTTTAGGCAAAGAAAAAAGAGGCCGTTGATTAACCGAACGGTTTTTCAACAGCCCCTTTCTAAGCTAGGCGCTTCTTAAACGAGCGTTAGTTTCCAAAGCTTGGTAGAGGTTCCGCCCCAATTGCAAATAGCCGCATAGATATCTTTGCCATTGCTGAAGATGGCTTGGACGTTATATTTGCTTAAGCCATTAGGCACTCCAATTTGAGCCGTTCCGATTTTATCGCCGCTCCAGTCAAAGATGGCGATTGGCGCTGCTTTTTGGTTATCCGTCTTATAGCTGACATAGATGTAATTGTCATCCACGAAAACGCTAGAAGGTGTATAACCGCTTAAAGAGCAACTAACGGAGGCTAAGTTTTTCCCGTCTTTATCAGCCACCAGGAGATTATTATCTTGCAGAAGTGCATATTTATCGTTGGTCGCGCTATATTGGATTGAGCTCGCTCCTGAGATTGGGAAGTCATCGACTTTTGCGAAAGCGCCGGTTTCGCTATCGAAACCATTTACTTTGTCATCTAAATCGATGCTCCAAAGCTCATAAGGGGCAGAATTTGTAAGCCGAGCGGAAGTAATGAAATATAATTTCGTTCCTTTAATGAATAGCTTCGCGCCATCGCCACCAAAATCGGCATGATCGATTTTTTTGCTGCTGATGACATCGTAAGTTTTTGGATCAATCTTCGAGACGATGGTGTACGTTTTGGTATTGTTGCTAATAGATTGAGCCGAAGCGAGGTAGATGTAGCCGTTATAGTATGCGCCGCCCATAACGTATTGTTTTACTTCATTGTCAATGGAGACATCACTAAAGGCGAGATTTTTCATTCCCTCTTCTCCGTTTGTCAAAAAGTAATCACCCAATGATCCACTACTCGGAGCAACAACCGAAAAGCCACTAATCTCACATGTCTTAGTGACTTTCCCTTCGGTATAAGAAACCGTGAAAGAAGTCAAACCGCTAGTGGCGAGAGAAGGCGAAACAGTGAAATCCTCCACTTTCGCTTTGCTTCCATCCTCATAGTATGCGGTAACAGTAAGGTGCTTTGCGATCTCTTCTCCGTCTAAGAAACGATTTGTGTCAGAACTTGCTTCGATCCTTGAAAGCCTTGGCATCGTGAAAACGTCAGGATCAACGCTTGCCTTCCAAATATTGAGGCCAAAATCGCCTTGCCAAGTGCATACTCCAGCGTAGAAATCGCCTTTATAACAAACCGTAGATTGGATATTGAAGCCTTGCTTTTGACCATTCAACTCACCTAGACTAATTCCTGGAATTGGGGTCAGCCCAACATAGTCGCCAGTTAACGTATAGGTTTCGATTGGCAAAGAAGCCTGATTGTTTGTCGAATACGAGATATAGACATATTTATCGTCCCCGGTGATAGAACGCACATTCATGCCAGCAGAACCGACAAGGTTTTTCGTTTCTCCCACTTGATCACCGTTTTCATCGAAATAATAAAGTTTCTTATTATCGTCGACGACGGCGTATTGTTCGGTGATTTCGCTATAGTAGCAGGATCTTACCCTGGCTTCTGTTTTCCCTTCGAAAGGAAGTTTCTCTTCTTTTGGAGTTCCCGAAGCGAATTCCGTTAAAGGGATAGATAAAGCGCGGCATTTGTCGGAATCAGGATAAACGAAGGTGTAAAGCTTCCCATCCTTCACCATAAGTTGGGAATTGTCGTCGGTTGGGCCATCGCTAGGAAGCATAGTGGAGAACTCCGCGGTTTGCTCTTTTACTTCCCAAGTCGCAGGATCGATTTTATAAAGTGCGGTCTTGGCGTTGCCATACGTGTTTTTCGCCGCATAAATATATTCTCCATCCGCCGCCAAACCCATTTGGTATCCACCTTTTTGGATATTCCCTTTTTGTCCAATAACGGGTTTCGCTTCAGTTTTGACATCGTAATCATCGCCGCAAGCGCTGATGTATTCGCCAAAGCTGAAATCTGATTCGAGCTCATCTTTGATCATTTTGAGCTTGGCTGTCATGATGCTAGTGCCGTCTTTTACCTTTCCTTGGGTAAATCGGATGAGAGAGAAATAGAATGTACCATCTAGATATGTGAAACCCTGAGTGTTCATGCAGTTTGGTTTAGGCAGTGCCGTTTCCCCGCCCATATCAGAAAGAGAATTCGGGATTTGGAATTGCCCGATGCGATGGCCTTCATAATCATAAACGGCAATAACTGGCTGATTAACGCCATTCTTCGAATAATTGACAAGAATGTATCTCCCTGCCCCGCTCATTCTCACGGCGTAGCCATAATCCCCGACAATTTTAGGAGAAAAAGAACAAATCTTTTGCATATCTTTGGTGAACAAAGTGATGGAGTTATCGACTAAAACCGCGAAACGCTCCATATTGGCGTTGTAATAGACGTCGCGGATTGTCTTTCCATCTAATCCTTCGAAGGAAAAGATCTCCTCCCCCTCTTTGCATTCGATGAAGCTAGCGCCATCCTTTAAATCTTTCGTTTCTAAATATGATTGCCCGCCACCGGAATGGAAAAGGACGAGCTTGCCATCATAATATGTGACGCCGGCGCACGTTTCTAAATAATTCGCATTCGTCCATGCGCTAGTGGCGAGAAGCGTTCCATCCGGGCTATATTTAGCGACTTTCATCTTTCGCGCAGAGGTAGAGTAATTAGTAAAGGTTCCGTAAATGTAAGTGCCATCCGTTGCTAGGCCATGGCAATAGCTAGCGACTTCATTTCCCCAATCCACTACTTGAGACAAATCTGCGTCAAACGTGCCGCCTTCCTTAGCGACTTTTCCCATATATTCATCCAAAGAGGAATAGACTTCTCCTTGATACATCGTATACATATCGAAGCGAGAAATCGCAAGCGTATCGCCATTGTTCTTCAACGACAAGACGACTTTGTTCTTCCCTGCTTTCAAGACCAAATCAGGGAGAGCGATATCGTTAAGGCAATATTGCCCTTCACCAGAAGGAATCATCTGCGTCTGATTCAACGGAATATCGATATTATTGACTTTCAAGGATAATGATTTGCCTAGAGAAACCATCTCATTGCCGATATTGGCCAAACGAACTGTGAAATTGGTCTTTGCGACATACGGAACGTCAATCTCATAGGCGAAAGAAGCGGCCCCTGTTACGACAACAGACTCCGTCTCTTCTTTTGAGCCGTTGATAAAGGAAGGGACCTTTGAGGAAGTGCCTCCGGTTTTGATATCATCGGCTGAATAACCGTTATTCACTTTAACTGCGATTCTTGTCTCAACAGGGTTGGCGCCATTGGTCTTAATCGTCAAAATGCAGTTTTTCATGAAGGAAGCCTTTGAGACATTGCTAGTCTTCGTATATGAATTTGGGTCAAGAATCAAACGATTTCCATTACTATAGCTTGCACGTACAGCTACATTCGCGCTAGAAAGGGGGTCACCTTCTTTTAAAATTGGTGTTCCCTCAACATCGATCGCAACAATATTGCCATCAGAATATTCGTCATCCGACACAACGGTAATCGGCACCTCGAGGGTAATTTTGTCATCCCCTTCTTGATAAGAGACCTTTGCGCTTTCCATGCCAACAGTAAGCGAATCATTGCCTTCAATTGCGATTGAAGAGGCGTCAAGAGTCTTTTCGCTGCCATCATTATAAACGACTTTGGCTTTCATGCCTTCTTTGGAGAAAGCCATACCTTCCCTGTAATAAACGCGATATGGATTTTCAATCAGAACAAGATGATCCAATTTGATGGCGGTGAGGGAAATATCGACATCCGCGGTTTTCGTTACCGTCTTTGGCTCAGAAGGTGCTTCTTCACTACTAGATGAGCTAGCATCCTCTTTTTTCTCTTCTTCATAAGTGTAAGTGTAACTCACCTTCACGGTACCGCCATTATCCTTAAAATCCTCAGGTACCTCAATCGCATAATCCTTCGCTTGGAGAATCGAATCGAATTCTTTGCCTTTCTCCGTAAAATGGGCGACGACATGGAAATCGTCTGCCTTAGGGTTTGCTCGTCCGTTGTCGTAATAGTTCACGCCGCTTTTCAAAGAGGCATCGATTCCAAGAAGCTCAAGAGGAAGGCTATTCAAATATTTTTGATGCTCCTTCTCCTCGAGGACTCGGTTGTAGTAATTAATATAGTCACTGTAGGAAGTCGCCATAATGGTAGTTGCCGTTGAGACAATTGCCACTCCGGCGGTAATCCCGATGATCGTATTCAATAACTTGCGAGAGATTTTCATTTATTTGGCCTCCTTAGCCTTTTTTTGTTTCTTTTCCGGATCTTTGGTGAAGAAGCTGACAATAACCATCGCACCCCACATCGTCAACAGGGTACCGGCGGTAATATTGATTGTTAGAAGCAATGGTTTCCACCAGCACCAAGAATCAATGGAAGTGGAAGAGAAGAACTTATCGTCGTCCGTCCCAGGATTCGCTAAGTATTGCTTTTGGTAATAATCGGCGCGCAACCACATATATAGAACGTGGTGGGCGACTTCGCGAATCATATGTTGGACACGCGGAGAGGAAGAATAGTCGTATTTCACGCCTTCGATTGTTCCAGGCTTAACGCCCATCCCGAAATCACCACCGCATCGCAATAAGGTGTCGCAATATGGGTTATGTCCAATATAATCTGTTGTGATTGCGCCTTTGAATCCCCACTCATTGCGGAGCACGCCGCGCAAAAGGGCTTGTGTCGTTTCCGAGTGTTCAGATCCAACACCTTGATAAGTCGTCATAACCCCTAAGCATCCTCCATCAAGAACGACTTTACGGAAAGATTTAAGGAAATTTTCCCTCAATCCTTGCTCGGTCATATAGATTTGCTCGCCACCATATCCATAAAGGGCAAAGTGTTTCATCATGTTGTAGCGGCCTCTTGTGCTTAAGCCTCTGACGGCTTGTGCCATAAGGGTTCCGGCGAGCATCATGTCTTCGGATGGCGATTCGTGGTTTCTGCCAAAGAAGGAGGTTCTATGGCAATCCATCGCAAAGCCCCAATCCCCCATAACGCCTACGCCGATCATGTCATCACCGAAGGATTTGCCGAATTCGTATAGAAGCTTAGCGTTCCATGTTGCAGCAATCGTTGTCATCGTTGGATAGCCTGTCCCACGAGGCAAAGCGCCAGCAAAGCTTTTGATTTGAGAAGGACCGTCAAGGTCGGTCAAGAAAGGTTTGCCAACCGAAGCCAAAGACTTGCTTCCATAGTAGCCACCGATCATGTCGATGACTTCTTCCATTTTGAGTTGGTTGAGAAGAGATTCCCATTCCTCTGCATTATAATCGGCGCCGAGTTTCTCGCCGTATTCATTGATGATGCCATCATCGGCAACCTTTAAACCATTGGAAGCATTCCAAATAGGATTCTCCGTTGGGATGGCTTCGCCGAATTCGTCGGTGCCTGTTGCATTATCCCAGGCTTTGATTCGCTCCGTGTTGGATTGGTAGAACTTTGCAGAAGGCGTGGCATTTCTTCTTGCGTTATAGGAAGTTTTTAAATCGTCAATGCTTGTGAAGCTCTTCCTGGATAGCCAATGGATGCCAGGATCAAAAGAGCCGTCTTTCTCGGTTGCATCGATCGGGGTAACGTCAATCGCATCGCTCCCGGTGAATAAATTCTTGACGGTTTTCCCCGTCACCGGGTCTTTATCGATTTTAATATCTTCCGCGATATTGAATTTGAAGTCGCCAGCTGTCATCTCGTTAGCATAATTGACTTCTTTTACTGTATGGGAATTAATGCGCAGCGACAAAGTGTATTCGCCATGCTCCAATTCATATCCTTTGAAGCCGTTTTCGTTTCGATCATAGCAATCATACGAGGCAAAATCATAAGGATCTACCGTTATGGTGATGGTTTCGCTAGCACCAGGCTGTAGGATATTCGTTTTGCCGAATCCCGCAAGATTGACGTAAGGTTTTTCGATTGCGCTATTTTGAGTATGCCCATAATAAGGGGCAATCGCATAGATTTCCACGACATCTTGCCCAGGGACTTTGCCATTATTGGTAACGGTAACCGGGAATTCAATCTTCGTTTTATCCGTAAAAGCTGCCCCGGGTTGATAGAGGGCGCCTTCTTCCTCGTCATTCGTCTTAAGTTTGATCTCGCCAACACTCCAGCTATAGTCATTATAGCTAAGTCCATAGCCGAAAGGAGCGGATACAACCGCATCATATCCTTTTCCGTATTCGTTAGAGGCACTATCCCAATAATGCTCTTGATCGGCAGTTTCATACCACTTATAGCCTAAATACACATTCTCGATTGCGTCAGAGTAGGTTCTATTGTAGTCAAGGTATTGCTGCCCACCCAAATAGATATTGGCGGGATTCGTGAACATATCATAAGGGAATATATCCACGGTTCTGCCAGAAGGAGAAACTTCGCCATAAATAAGTTTTGGGAGTGCGCTTGCAGCTCTCGTTCCGGTGAATCCAACATAGAAAGCTGCGTCTAACCCTGGAATGCTCTTCATGAAGCCCATCTCGAAGGGATTGGCAGCATTGATGAAAACGACAACGTTTTTGTAGTTTTCGCCACAATATTTTAGAAGCGCCTCTTCTTCTGTTGAAATTTCTAAATAGTGGCGAGTTGAGTCATTTGTGCTGCCTCCGCCCTCTTTGGTTTGGGTATTAGGGTTGCAATTCATGCCTTCGCCAGCCATCCTCCCGATTACGACAAATGCGGTGTCGGAGAAGTCTTTGCAATAGCTTAGCAATTCGCTTGTGTAATTCCCATCGCTCTCGGAGCCAGAATAATTCATGATATTCGGTTCCCTAAGAGGGGTCATTTCGTTGATATGGGTATTTCTGGTATCGACGAGTTCCCACATGGGTTTATGGAAAGCGCGATACATGTCGTATAAGCGCGTATTGGTCTCGATCCCATATGACTGAAGCGCTTTTGTTAAGTCGATATTCTTGGTATAGTCACCATCTTCTGGGGCAACCCTTCCGGAAGCGTTTTTCCCATCTGACCCGTATACCCAATCGACGCTCCTCCAGCCAAAAACGTTCACCTTCTTCGTCGTGCCATAATCAAGTGGCAGCGTGCCGTTGTTCTGAAGCAGAATAGCGCCTTCTTGCATAAGCTTTTTTGAGAGCTCTTGCCCATTTGTGGCGCTTTGCTCAAGCGCTTCCTTGTCGATGAGCGGCGGGTTGAGTTGCGAATTGATTTCGCTTTCATAGCGGTAAGCCATTTGGTTCCCAACGATCAAACCGGCCGTAACTGCTGTCGCCGTAATGCCGAAAGCGATTGCGTTGATAATCTTCTTTTTCATTTTTTCCTTTCTATCTGCGCCCATTTCAATACGAATAAAGACGCAAATGCGCTTTGTTAGCGCTTACATTATAATTAGACCCCCTGCTTTTTGGCGTTTTTGGCGTATCTATGTTTTAAAAAGTCGTAATTAATTAAGGCGATTTATCTCATCTAGCGGGAAAAAAGCGTTTAAAGAGAAAATATTGTTCTTACATTGAAAGGCGAGAGATCCATGGTATTTCTTGACAACCCTTTGAATGGATTTCGTGCCGTATCCATGGAAGGTCTTGTCTTTTTTCGTGATGGGCAGCCCATCGTGAAACACCACCTCTTCCACGCAGAAATTCTCGATATGAATCACTAGGAAATTTCCTTTTGTGACGACGTTAATCGTAATCGTTCTGTTTGGTTTCTCGGCTTTTAAAACCGCCTCGATCGCGTTGTCCAAGCCGTTTTCAAAAAGCGAATAAATATCCGCATTGGCCATAAAGAATAGCTTTTCCCCATCTATTAATGAAGAAAAGCGGATTTGATGTTTCTTGCAGTAAAGCGATTTTTCCGCAAGGATAAAATCAACTGTCGCGTTCCCCGTCTCTATCGCATTGTCATAAATGTGCAATTCCTTTTCCAATGAGCTCAATGCATTCAATTCTTGGCTCGTTTTCGCGAATTCTTTTAAGCCCTCCACTTGATGTTTTAAGTCATGAACCCTCATATTGATTAAGTCCATATTCCGTTTGGATTGCTTGAATTTTTCGTTCTCGTTATGGACGATCTGCTCTAGCATTGCGTTTTGACTTTGAAGTTTCTTCCGATAATACGTATTGTAATGGGCGAAAATCAGGAATAAGCATGCAATAAGCGCATAGATGCGAGAAGACACAAATCCAACGAAATCGCTTGTGGATTGGGCAAACATCGAAACCAAATACACAATAACCAAGGTGGCGATTGTCAATGCATACACGACATTCCCCTCAATCAAATCGGGAATCATCTCACCTTTAAGCTTGTTAACAAATAGGAAGAAATAAGGAACAAAAACAAGCAAGTACGTCCCTACATAAATAAGGCATTGATATAATTCGTATTTCGCATTTCCGAAGCCCAAAAGAAAAATAAACAAAGACGATAGATTGTCCCCGAAATTCTGTATCGTGTATGCGCTTAATGCGAAAAGAATGATTTGTTTTGGCTTCAAGGGGTAATAAATAAACATCGGGAGCAACGACAAAAAGAAAATAAATAGGAAAAGCGTCCGAAACCATCCTATTTTAAAATCGACGTCATAATAGACGACAATCATGCTTAAAGAGAAATATAGAAGCGAGGAACTCAAAAACAAAGGCAAATAGTTTTTGCGCTTCGGAAGGGTGAAAGCGTATAGCGATTCCGCAGCAAAAAGAGGGATAACAAAGCGAATGAAATAATATCCTATCGCACTAGCGGCTGTAAAATCCTCATACATTTTGCGCGTTCTCGCCTAAAAAATTCGTGAAGGTCTCGATGAAATTCTTTTTCTTCAATCTTGAGATGGACAAGGCATTGTTTTTCACGTACACGAGACTCTTCGTCGAATCTATTTTAGTGACAAATGCGAGATTGACAAGGTAGCATTCGTTGCAACGCGCAAACCCAGCTTTTTCCAAACGGTCAGCATAATCAGTCATCTTGCCTCTTTTTTGCAAGGAACTCCCATCCGCCAGAAAAAATGACAAATAATGGTTAACGACTTCGATATAAAGGATGTCTTTGGTGTGGACTTTTTGGATGCCGGATTTACTTTCCAATAGCAAAAAGGAATTCTTTTTTCTATTGATTTCATTGATTGCTTTCTTCAATAAGAACTCGAAATCGGTTTTTGAAATCGGTTTGACCAAATATCCAAAAGCTTGCACATAGTATCCTTTTACCGCGTATTTTGGAGAGCGGGAAATGATAATCAAAGGGACATTCGCATCAATGAGCCTGAGCTTGTTAGAGGCGCTTAAGCCATCAAGACGCGGCATCTCGATATCCATGAATATCAAATCAAATGAGCCATCGAACTTATTCAAGAAGTCCATTCCATCGAAAAAATAAACAGGCAGGAACTCAACCTCTTCGTGCTCCTTTTTGGAGAATTCTTTGAGCAAATCAAAAACAACTTGGTACTGGTTCTTGTCGTCTTCCACGATTGCCACTTTGAATTTAGTCATGACTTCCATTAAGGAAAATACACGTTTTCCTTTGTTTTTTAATAATAAAAGCCCTTACATGCTTTTTCAAATGGAAAGCGTATCTATATTTCAAATGTTCGTAAATGGAAAAAAGAAAACCATAGAAGAACTGTCTGCTGTTTTTGCGGTCGAAGGCCACTAGAGGAGGATTAATATTCTGGATGCCCTTATGCTTTGAAGACCCTCGTAGAAAACGCGAAAATGTCATCTTTTCTTTTATGCGTCGCGTTTAGCAAAACACAAATGAGGCGCAACGCGCTAAGGGGTTTTTCGGCTATCCAGCTAAAGTATTGCTTCTATCTCATTATTTCAATGATTCTCAAATTGAATATTTTTTCGCCTTATCGATCCGGGGAATGTCTTCGTTGATTAAGGATTCGATATGGTGGAATAACGGCTGGAGAAAAACACATAACCATCTTTGAATGTTATATTCGTCGTTTTAAAAGTTTGTCTTCCATCATTAAAGCGCTCTAGCCGCCTTCGCCATGCAAATGAAGGCTTCAACAAACAAAAAAACACCGATCCCTCGGTGATTTATGCTCATTGAGTTTTATTTTAAACCGCGTCTCGTGAGTTGCTGGTTTGAAGTGGTAGAACCAAGTAAATCTACCATCATAGAGCATCTCCCGAGTGTGACTAAGATTCAAATGGAGCATCTGGCGGGAATCGAACCCGTATCATTAGCTTGGGAAGCTAAGGTTCTGCCACTGAACTACAGATGCACGCCTTAAAAGGCTCTTTAATTATAGCGAGAGCCTTTCATTTGTCGACAACGATTTGCTATTTCTTTCCGCCTTTGACGATGGCTTTGCTGATTTTTCCTTTGTTAGCGCCTTTGGAATTATGAATTTGAAGAGTTGCTCCTTGGTTCTTCGCCATCCTCGTGCAATATTCTTCCGCTTCTACTTTCGTGTCAAAAAGCTTGATGACCTTATCGCTTCCACGAATGGAGACCTTCCATTTATTGTCCGAAGATCTTTTGGAGACGTGATAGACCTTGACGCCTTCTTTTTCTTTTTTCTCCTGAAGGGCTCCTTTTTTAGAGTTTTCTTCCACAGAAGTTTTTTCTTCCGCTTTCTCAATCTTTTTTGCCATTTGTCTTTCCTCTTTTATTAAACTTATTTTAATAAATAAATTACCAATTTACCAGTAACTAAATGAGAATTGTCTCAAGTTCTTTTAAAGTCCCCAAAACCAGAGCGTTTTTAGCTTTAAGAAGTCTCTCTTTGCTTTGGTGCCCTCTAGCAATAAGAATGGAAGCGCCGCCTATTTCTTTAGCCACTTCATTATCATGAAGGGTGTCCCCGACAAAAACCACTTCTCTTAAATCTTGATTCTGCTTAGAGAAGTATTCTTTCGCCTCAGCGATTTTTGAGCGACCATAGATGTCTTTAACGCCAATTATCCTGTCAAAGAAGGGGGAGATTCCCTTGATTTTTAATTCTTCTTCGAGGTTCTCTTGTTTTGTAGCGGAAAGAACAATCAATTTCTTTTTTCCTTTAAAAAAAGCAAGGACTTCCATGACATCCGAAAATAAAGGCAATGATGGGAAAGCGTCTCTGTACTTTTGATCGAATTCTTTGGCTAAGGCAGGGAAATCGTCTTCGGGAAAACGGAAACCGCATTGAATGTAATAATCCATCACGGGAAAAGTAAAAACAGAAAGATATTTCTCTTTATCGATGTTCCCAGGATGCCCTTTTTCAATAAGCATCTCATTCAAAAGCCTTAAACAAATATTCAAATCATCGATCAAAGTTCCGTTGAAATCGAACACGATGGTCTCACAAGCAATTTTTTCCATACGAGAATATTAAGATAAAGAAATAAAAAAACTCAAGTTTTCCTTGAGTCAATTGCGATTGGTGGGTAGTAAGAGGCTCGAACTCCTGACCTTCTGTACGTCAAACAGATGCTCTCCCAGCTGAGCTAACTACCCAACCGTATTTCACGACTTCTTCAAGTCGCTTGATTATTATAGTGATGAGCAATTATTGAAGCAAGGGAATTTTCAAAGTTTTCATTGCAAAGGCGCTTTCTTTCTAAAAAGAGGAAACCCATGCATAAGGAAACGCATCAAAACGACGCGTTTCCCTTTGCCTTCTTTTTATTCGGCCGCCAATCTTCTGCCCAAGACGACGCCCATGACGGAAGACATCATAAGCCCCCTTGTCCAGCCAGAAGAATCTCCCAAGCAGTAAAGGTTCTCGATATTTGTCGTTAAATGCTCATCCATCTTTATGCGATTCGAATAGAACTTGATTTCCGGAGAATATAAAAGCGTCTCGCTCGAAGCGAATCCAGGAACGATGTGGTCCACCGCTTTGATGAATTCAATGATGTCCGTCATCGTTCGATATGGCATTGCGGCAGTAATGTCTCCGGCAATGGCATCAGGCAAAGTTGGAGTGATATTCGAGCGATTTAATTCATATTGCCAAGTTCTTTTGCCGTCTAAGATATCGCCGAAACGCTGAACCATGATGTGACCATTTCCAAGCATATTGGTTAATTCGCCAATCTTCTGAGCATAAAGGATTGGTTGGTTAAACGGCTCTCGGAAATTGTGAGAGCAAAGAATGGAAACGTTGGTATTCGGAGATTTCTTCTCTTTAAAAGAATGCCCGTTTACGACAGCAAGGTTCCCGTCGTAATTTTCTTGCGCGACAAATCCACCCGGATTTTGGCAGAAAGTGCGGACGCGATCTTTAAACGGCCCGCAATAGCCGATGAGTTTTGCTTCATAAAGGTTTTTATTCAGAGGCTCCATTACTTCGTTACGGACTTCGACGCGAACGCCAATGTCAACCGGTCCTGGAGCGTGAGCTATATCATATTTGGCACAGATTTTTTCTAACCAATCAGCACCTCTTCTTCCAGCGGCTATAACAATATCCTGCGCATAGATTTCCTCTTCGGATTCGGAATGGTATTTATGCGCTCTTATGCCAATGCACTTCTTTCCGTCAAGAATGACGTCGTTACATTCGTATCCAAAACGAATTTCCACGCCGTTTTCGATTAAATGCTTTTCAATGGCCAAATAGATGTCATGTGCTTTTTCCGTACCTAAATGGCGGATCGGGCAATTTACCAAGCGAAGGCCCGCTTCAATGCTTCGGAGACGAATCTGACGGATTTCGTCGGTTTCCTTTTCCCCTTCAATATGTTTGTCAGCACCGAAAGACAAATAAATAGAATCGGCGTATTTGATAAGCTCGTCGATTGTTCCGTAGCCTAAAAGCTCTGGCAAAGCCCCGCCGACAGAAGAGGAAAGAGAGAGCTTTCCATCGGAGAAAGCGCCAGCGCCAGAGAAACCCGTCGTGATGGCGCAAGGGTCGCAATGCGCACACTTGCCCAGTTTTGCCTTTGGGCAAAAACGATGTTCCACGCTTTGCCCCTTTTCAATCATCAGAATCTTCTTTTTGCTGCCCTTTTTTAGCATTTCCAACGCAGTGAAAATGCCTGCGGGGCCGCAACCGACAATAATTACATCATATTTGTTCATGGTATCAATATCCCTTAGAGAAGATACACGCTTTAAAAAGAAATTTAAAGAAAAATATGAGGGTGTTTTATCAGGGTGTTTTTATAGGGAGGAATTTAATAAAAAGACGCCGATGAATCCATCTTGCTTATGACTTTCATGTTTCTTTTTTTGCATGATTCATTATTTATTCAGAAACGATTCTAACGACATACAGGTTTGAATATAACCTAATGTCTCCCTTCTCTTGTTAAGAAAAAAGCCTAACAGGATATTAGGCTTCATTTAGAAACTGGTGCCGACAATAGGAATCGAACCTACGACCCACGCGTTACGAGTGCGTTGCTCTACCAACTGAGCTATGTCGGCGCGTTGATAAATATAAAACAATCGCGGGCTTCTTTCAAGAATATCAGTATTCAGACTTAAGGCGCGTGACCGTGAAGAAAGAAGCGAGGGCTTCAAAAATAACGGCGAAAGGACATAGAAGCGTAAGGAAGACTTTTAGGGAAGGCTCAACAAAAAGCATGAGCATCGGAAAGAAACCGTTGAAAATAATCGCCAGAATCATAAAAGCCAATGCCAAATTCCTTAAACCGACATACGAAGGGTATTTCCCTACAAGGAATTGCCTTAAACGAATATAGAGCAAAATGCCAATAACAAAAGCCGCCACACTGCCCAATAGGAAACCCACATTATAAAGTATGCTCCAAACCGAGCCTCCAAATAAATCTCCCAAAGAAGAACCGCTAATCAAGAAAATGAGAATGTATTCGCCAAAATCCCAAAGAATGTAGAAAACAAACATCAGGATGCCAGAATAAGCCAAACCCGTCCCAGAAACCGTTCCGCAAAGGATAAAAATAAACGAAACAAGAAGAATCAAATAATTCCAAATAGATTCCGAAACTGAATAACCATCCTGCCTATTCGTAATCAAAAGATAGGCGATAGCCCCCACAAGCAAAGCTAAACCAATGGACGCAAAAAGAATCGATAAATACCTTTTATAATGGTATTTCAATTTTTGAAGAATGATGCCTTTATTCATAGTGCCAATTATACATATTTTCCACTATACTTGGAATATGATTGATTTTAAATTCTCCCACCAGGAAACATCGGAAACAAAAGAAGAGAAAAAACAGGTTTCTTATTTGGACAGGGAAGCCTTCTCCCCTTCCGAAAATAAACCTTGGTTTCTAACCATTTTTTTGCAGAAAACACCTATAGGGGTCTCTTCTTTTTTGGAAATCGATCCAGAAACTTGGGAGATTATTTCCTTAACCGTAAAAGATAGCTGTCGTCATAAAAAAGTTGGGACCTACACTTTGAAATTCATGGAAACGAAAATCAAAGAATTGGGAGGCAGATGGGCAATTGTTTTTGTTCCTTACGGAATGAAGGAGTTCTTCTCGAAAAACGGCTATCACATTTCAAATAACGGTGAATTTGTTGAAAAGGACGGGGGCATGTACCTGAAAATGGTCAAATTTCTTTATCCTAAAACCTACCGCTCTAGAACTCGTCACTAAAGATTTATACGTGGTGTTCCGTTTCAAACCGATAAAGATCAACGTCTTCGTAAAGGGGGATGCCCGCTTTGCGCTTACATATCTCGATTTGCTTTTCAGGCGTGTCTATGCCTGGAAGCTTTGGCAAAAGAACAGCGTGTTTATCTTCAAATTCAACCATGACGCCATATTTCTGAGAATCTAAATCGGTGATGGAAAGGACGGGGATTAGATTCCTTACGACATCTACGACGATAATGAGGTTGTCCAATTCATTTTCATTCAAGGGTTCAAAACGCTCATCCTTATAAGCGGCAGCAACCGCATTAGCAATGATTTCCTCTGCAAGCGTCTTCTTTTTTGGTTTGATGCTGCCAATGCATCCTCTTAGCTCCCCCTCGCGGTAGATGGTAACGAAAACGCCCGCTTTTTCCTTATTGAGCTCGGGAGGCAAGGTTTGGGAAGGCTTCAAGAAACGCTTGGTGGCGATAAAAGTCTCAATGGCTTGGCGTGCCAAACGGACATACACGTCTGCCCTATCCATCCTCTCTTTGGCTAAAAGGCGCTCTCTTTCCTGATAAAGATTCAAGAATGCACGAGATTGGTTTTCTCCTTTTGGGGTGAAACAGCAAAAGCCATATCCTGTGCCATATGGCGCTTCGTGAGACAAGCGCAGGCAATCGACATCTTCTCTGTCAAGGCAACCAGCAAGTATCGTGAATGCCGCATGCCCGCATTGAATGGCTTCGCCAAGCAAAAAGCGATTGAAGGATAAGAGCTCTCCGAAATTGGCTTTGGACATAACGCGCATGATTTGCTCATCATATATGGCGCCCTCTGGACGATACCCATAAGAAGAGGTTCTCAGTTGGCAATGCGAGAGGTCTCCTGAAGCGATCACCACAGCCTTTCTTCCCAATTGCTCCACTGAGGATTTAATGATTTGCCCAAAGCGGTAATGCTCCGCTAGAGATTGGCCAGAAACGCCTACGCGAACACTCAGGAAATCACGAAATTCATGATTGATGAAATATAAAGGGACCATGGTGCCATGATCGATTTCTCCTTCCGTCCCGTTTTCCGTTCCGCCTTGCAGACGGTTTATTTTGCATTCCCTGGAGATTTCACGGGCAAGGATTTTGTCATAAAGCATGCGGAAAGATAAATCAGGGGCCCCATATTTCTTAAATGAGCCAATTCCCACGTCTCCATCCGCAATCTGAAAAAAATCGGCGTAGCTTTCCGCATGTGGGGAAATCCAAATAATGGTGTCTGGCTGAAGCTGAGCGATTTTCTTTGTTATTAGGTTAAAAGAAGCGATCGTTGCAGACAGATTGCTTTCTTTTCCTTTGCCTATTTCCGGAATGGCAAGGATCGGGTGAGGTACCATGAAGGCTGCTAAGATAGGCATAATCAAAATAAATCCTTTTTCAAATAGACAGAGTCTTCTTTGGCGATTTTCCGTATTGGCTTGGCAGGCACCCCATAAGCGAGATATCCCTCCGGTATATCGCCAACAACCACACTCCCCGCGCCAATCACGCAATTATCACCGATATGGGACCCAGCGCAGATGGTTACATTTGAAGCGATCCAGCAATTTGAGCCAATAACGATTTTCTTTCCGTATTCTTTATCCGTCATTCCGTGCTCGCTTAAATATTGGTTTCTTTCCTCTGCCAAAAGAGGGTGAAGGGGGGTATTGATAGAAACGTTTGGGCCGCAAAATACGTCATCCCCTATATCAATTTCGCATACATCAAGGCAAACAAAATTGAAATTGCAATAGAAACGATCGCCAGTATGAAAATTAAAACCGTAATCAAAATAGATAGGACCCGTTAGAGAGGAATCCTTCCCCAAATTGGGCAAAAGCTCTTTGAGAATCTCCGCTCTTTCTTCTTTATGAAGTTCATCCAGTTGGTTATAACGAAAGGCCAAAGAATGGGCCTTATCCCGTATTTTTGATAAAGAAGGATCCCCTGCATCATACAGTTTTCCCGCAGTCATTTTTTCTAATTCGCTCATTTTCATACTTAATATCATTCTAAAAGAAAAGAGAAAAAGAATGTAGCAAATCTAAGCATCTTTTCTTCCAAAGAGAGATATTTCTTCCTAGAATGTTAGCCATAGGAGCACGATTATGAAATATACTTGCCACCACACAGATAAATGGATTTTTGCCAATATGGATCTTGCTGAAGAACAATTGGAAAAAAGTCCTAAAGCCTTAATCATCATCGCAGGGGCTTCTTCTTCGGGCAAATCTTTCTTAGCTTCCTCATTAAAAAAGGCTTTTGAAGGGGCAAGGAAACGTTGTCTTACTTTTTCATTGGATCAATATAACTTCGGCCTTTCGGGAATCATTCCGAATAAAGTGAATCTAAATTATTTCCATTCCTCTTTGGAAAACATGCCTGAAATCATCAAACGCATCAAAAACATTATCATGAATGTGCCCTTTGATAAGAAATACGATTGGGACGTTCTTCCAAAAATTAAAGAAAGCATCAGAGATCTATTGTCAGAAGACAAATTGGACGTTTTCGTCTCTGCTTTAAATGAGGAATGGAAGAAATTGAACTTTGATGAGCCTACGGTTTACAACCTCCCCGAAGCGGCTGAAGATATTAGACTTCTATTTGACAATCAAACGATTTATTCGAAAAACTACTCCAAGATTACCAGTGAAAGAATGCCAAGCGATATTCTGTGGGATGGAAAAGATTATGACGTTATCATCGTCGAAGGAATCTATGCTCTAAACCCGAATTTCGTTACACGGGTCGCCTCTTTTTCACCAGTCAAGAACTTTATTGAGGGGAACCCTAAAACCCTTTTCCTTCGAAGAATCATCCGTGATAAGAAACTCACCTCAGCAAGTAGCGCTTTTACAATAAGCCTCTATTTCAAATATATTTTGGATTCTTATCGCAAGAGCATTTTGCCGAATAAAAATCAAGCCGACATCGTTCTCGAAAACGATTTTTCCTTCCATGAATTAAGAGAGGGCGACTTATACACCTCAAGGGATACCTTCCCTGTGCAAAACATGGAAGCCATTACGCTGTTAAAAAAGAGCTCCAAGATCGAAAACGTCTCCTATCAAAAAGATTTTTATTTCACCGTTCCAGGAGAAAAACAAGAAAACCAAAACCTATTGCGTTTCCGCGAAAGGTCTTTGGATGGAGGAAAAACGTATATACCAGGGTCTCTTGTTCATAAAGGCGCGCCAAAATTCCGTATGGATAACAAAATCATTCGTCCCATCAACGTTTTGCTTGATGAAAAAGAGATTTCCTCCGTTTGGTCTTCAAACGATGACGTCATTTTCTCTTTTCTGGATAACGGTTTTGAGATTTCCAAAGCGGAGGAAAAAATTAAGACCCGCTTAAATTACAAAGGCCAGGAATTCTCTCTTTATGAAGTCAGAGGTAAACAAGCCTACCTCGAAATCGTCTCTTCTCCGCAAGAAGAAATCATTTCGGAAGTAAAACGTATCGTGAAATAGCTTTGCTTTTATTCTTTTATATTCTTTTTTTAAAAACATTTTCTAAGCATTGACAAAAGATACGAAATACCTAAAATAGTTCGCATGCAAACCATTTTAGGGAGGCTCATCCGATGTTCAGATTGTTCAAGAAATTTCGACCTTTAGATTGGATTTTCATCGTCTTCATTGTTGGCTTCACGATTCTTCAGGTATGGTGCACTATGCAATTAACCGATGAAATAGCCAACCTCATGAGAGAAATCAATTATATCGGTTACCAAAAAGATCCTTCTTTGTTAGGCGAGGCTGTTTATGCCTTCTTTAAAACTTGCGATTCGGATTGGAACCTTGTAAAGGATCGAATCTCCTCTCTTCCCGGAATAGAGCCATCCATGGTTGAGGCAATTAAAAACATTGCAGACGCCTCTATGAGCAAAGTCTGGATCCACGCCGGCTATTTTGTCTTATATGCCATATCATACACCGCGACTGCAATGCTGATTTCGGTCATCGCTTCGGCCGTCACCGCTCATTTTGCCACTCAGCTTCGTAGCGACATCAACGAGAAAGTCTCATCCTTCTCTTTAGCGGAAATCAACCGTTTTTCCACTGCTTCTTTAATAACGAGGGCAACAAATGACGTCGAACAAATTCAGATGTGCATTCTTCTGATGCTCCGAATGGTGTTTGCCGCTCCCATTACTTCCGTCTGGGCCATTTGCAAAATCCAAGCGTCTTCAAACGAATTAACTTTAACGACAATCATCGCCATTTTGATTTTGGTCGCATCCTTGAGCCTTATTATGGTTTTAGTGCTTCCAAAATTTAAAATTTCCCAGCAAATCGTGGATAGATTAAACGGAATCACGAGAGAACACATTTCCGGAATCCGCGTCGTTCACGCCTACAATGCGGAGAGTTATCAAGAGGAGAAATTCAAAAAAGCCAATGATGATCTAACGAAGCTTAACCTCTTTACTTCTAGGGTAATGGGTATGCTAAATCCGGTCATGACCATCGTTATGGATGGGGTAACGGTAGGAATTCTTGGCGTTGGCGCTTACGTTATCAACCAAGGAAGAAGCGATTATGCCGCAATTTCTTCTTTCTCGACTTTAGCGGTGCAAATCGTCATGTCCTTCATGATGTTATTAATGATGTTTGTTCTTTGGCCAAGAGCATCGGTTTCCGCAAAACGCATTAATGAGTTGTTAGCTACGGAAACCTCCATTCAAGACCCAGAAAAAGAGGCAGCCCTTTCTAGCATAGGAGAAATTGAATTCAAAGACGTTTCCTTCCAATATCCCGACGGAGAGAAACCGATTATTTCCCATCTTTCTTTTCATGCCAAGGCTGGCAAAACCATCGCGATTATCGGTGCGACTGGATGTGGCAAGTCTTCTCTTGTCAATCTAATCTCGCGTTTATACGATGTGACTTCCGGCGAGATAAGAATCGATGGAGCCAACATCAAGGATATCAAGCAAAAGACTCTTCGATCAAAAATTGGATTCGTCCCTCAAAAAGGAGTGCTTTTCTCTGGAACGGTTGCATCCAACATCTCTTTTGGGGTCGATTCCCTTAGCGAAGAGAAGATGAAAAGGGTCGCGGATATCACTTGCGCGAGCTCTTTTATCGAAGAAATGCCCGAAAAATATAACGCCCCCATCGCTCAAGGAGGAACGAATGTGTCGGGCGGCCAAAAGCAAAGAATCTGCATTGCCAGAGCCTTGGCCATCGATCCGGAAATCATGGTTTTCGACGATTCTTTTTCCGCTCTTGATTTCAAGACGGATTTGCAAGTTCGCGAGAACATCAAAAAATTCCTGCCCAAGGTTACAAAAATCATCGTCGCCCAAAGAATCGGAACCATCATGGATGCGGATGAGATCATCGTCATGGAAAATGGCCAAGTCGTTGGACAAGGGAAGCACAAAGATTTGTTACATGCTTGCCTCACCTATCGAGATATCGCCTTATCACAGCTCTCAAAGGAGGAATTAGGTTTATGAGCCCGCGCCCAAATTTCAAAAAACCAGGAAAGAAACTAACTCACGAAGAAAGAAGAGAAACCATAAACAAGCTTTTTTCTTCCTTGAAAAAATACATTTTCCCGATTCTGCTTTCAGCCATTTTTATTCTAATCAACGTTGTTCTTGCCGTATTGGCTCCGAATTACGTCGAGGATTTGACAAACGAAATCTCCAATCACGCAGCAACGAAGACGATCGATATGAATTTGGTAGGAAAATACGTTCTGATTTTAGGTTTGATGTATGTTTCTTGCGCTGTGTGCTCCTATCTTTCCTCTTTCATTGTCGCCACCATAACCCAGCGTTACGCAAATTCGCTGAGAAAAGAAATCACGAAGAAAATCAACCTTCTTCCTCTCGCCTATTTCGATGGAACGCAAATTGGAGACATCCTTTCCCGCGTCACAAACGACGTGGATTCTTTATCGCAGTCCATTGATACGGCCGTTGTTTCTTTGCTGAGTGCCGCTTTTATGTTAGTGGCATCCTTAACTGGAATGTTTATCAAATCGTGGCAACTCGGTTTGATTGCCATGGTTTCTATACCGCTTATGCTTCTATTCATTGGCATGATTATGAAACTTGCCATGCCCCAGTTCTCTAAACGTCAAAGCCAAATTGGCGTGGTACAGGGGGCCATTGAAGAAAAATTTTCTGGTCAGTTAGTCGTAAAGCTTTTCAATGCCGATAAGAAAGAAAATGCTGCTTTCGAAAAGAAAAATCGGCTTTTGGAAGAATACATGTTCAAAGCGCAGTTCTTTGGCGGATTGATGATGCCTGTGAGCTCTTTGATTTCCTATTTGTGTTACGGAGCCATTATCGTGGGCGGTGGGCTTTTCATAGCCAATGAAGTGGGCGGCATCACGTTAGGGACGATTGCAGCCTTTATGATTTACGTCCGTCTTTTTCAACAGCCATTTACTCAAATTGCCCAGGCTTTGAATACGTTGCAAACGGCTTTAGCGGCAGGGAAACGCGTTTTTGATTTCTTAAACGAAGGAGAGATGTCCGATGAAAATGACATGCCTTATAAACTGTTTAAAAGAAACGTCCCTTTCAGCGGGGAAGTGAAATTTAAAGACGTTTCTTTCTCTTACGATTCAAGCAGAGAGATCATTCATGATTTCTCCGCCGATATAAAGCCGGGGATGAAGGTGGCCATCGTTGGCCCTACTGGGGCAGGAAAAACCACCATGGTCAACCTTCTTATGCGTTTTTACGAAATCAATGGGGGCGAGATCTCCATTAACGGCATTTCGACAAAAGAACTGCCGAGAAAAGAAATCCACGACATTTTCGGCATGGTCTTGCAAGATACGTGGATCTTCGAAGGAAGCATCCGCGACAATCTTATCTATAATTCAAAAGGAGTAGCCGATAAGGAGATCCTCGAAACTCTTAAAGAGGTGAAATTAGATCATTTCGTGGATACTTTGCCAAACGGCTTGGATTATTACATCAAAGATACAAACAGCATCTCCGGCGGGCAGAGGCAGCTTCTCACGATCGCTAGGGCGATGCTTAGAAAATCTCCGATGATGATTCTTGACGAAGCTACTTCGAATGTGGATACGCGAACCGAAGAAGTCATTCAAGAAGCGATGGATAAACTCACGAAGAACAAGACGTCCTTTGTGATTGCCCACCGCCTTTCGACAATCCGCAACGCCGATATGATTTTAGTTATGAAAGATGGTAACATTATCGAGCAAGGCAATCACGAAGAATTAATGAAAAAAGGCGGATTCTATGCCTCTCTCTATAATTCTCAATTTGCCTTCGAATGAAATGAAATATGAACGATACAGATCATCTAATTACCGCACGTAGCGAAAATGACGAAATCAAAGCCGTTTCCATCACCAGCAAGAACCTGGTGGACTATAAGAGACGTTTGCAAAACCTTTCCCCTATCAGCACCGCCGCAATCGGAAGATTGATGTCTGCTGCCTTGATGATGGGGCATTGGCTAAAAAACGGAAACGACACCCTCACGTTAGAAATTGCGGGCGATGGAGAATTATCCCATATCAGCGCGATTTCCGATAATGCGGGAGAGGTTCGTTCTTACGTTTCCAATCCTTCCGTTATCTTGCCTCCAAACCAAGCGGGGCACCTTAATGTCGGCGGGGCTATTGGCAAGGGCCATCTCATTGTTATCAGAGATTTAGGCTTAAAGACCCCTTATATCTCCCAAACCGATTTACAAAGCGGAGAAATCGCTGAGGATCTCGCTTACTATTTCGCCCAATCCGAGCAAACTCCTTCCGCTATAGGGCTTGGGGTTCATTTCGATAAAGAAAAAGTCATCGTAGATCACGCCGGTGGCTTCTTGATCCAATTGATGCCAAACGCCTCCGAAAAAACGATTTCCGTTTTGGAAAACAACCTAAAGAACACCCCCACCGTGACGGAGATGCTAAAAGAAAACGGAGATTCTCCAAAGAGGATGCTGGAAATACTTATGAAAGGCCTAAATCCCATCTTTGAAGAGGAAAAAGCCGTTACTTGGAAATGCAACTGCTCTTATGAAAGAGGGCTACGCATTCTTTCATCCTTGCCTAGCAAAGATCTCCAAGATTTGCTCAATGAGGAAAAACCGATCGATTTAAGCTGCGATTTTTGCGGGAAATCCTATTCTTATGATAAATCCGTTTTGCAAGATATCCTTGCTAAAAAGGAGGAAAAACATGAGTGATTCTTTCTTTAACGTGAAACAAGGAAAAATGAATTGGAGGCTTTCTTCCCTCGAGAAAGAAACCGATCATCCTTTCTTGAATTTTTACGTTCTTCATTACGATGTCTTAAAAGAAGGCTCTCATAAAGAGCATCGTTACTTTCTCGCTTCAAGAAAGAAGGAAAATGACTTAAGACCTTTAATTCATGATTACACGAATCCGGATGCCGTTGTCGTTGGTTTATACCGTTTCCATAAAGGCAGGCTCGAAATCCTTTTAACAAAGCAATTTCGACCGGCGATAGGGAATTATGTGTTTTCTGTGCCCGCGGGGCTAATAGAGGGCAAAGAAACCCTAAATGAGGCACTCCTACGTGAAATAAGGGAGGAGGTTGGTGCTTCAAGCGTTGAAAATATTGAAGTCCTGACTCCTTTTAGCCCCACATCGAGCGGTTTGTCTGATGAATGCAACGCTTTCCTTATGGCTGAGGTAAAAGAAACCGCCTCTGCCTCATTAGAGGAATTTGAAGATATCGATTCCAAATTCGTCCCCATCGAGGAATGTCTGTCTCTCTTCCAAGATCCTAAATACATCATACCCCTGCACGTAAGAATTTGGCTGTTGTATATGGCAGAGCGTTTCAAGGCAAAAGAAAATGGCTGATATCACTGTCAGCCATTTTTATGAAACGCGACCGCCATTAAGCGTGAAGGGCGCTTAATTCAACAAGGCATTCGCAAGGGAAATCGAGTTTCTTCCAACCTTCGATCTCTTTTAAGTTGATGATGGTTAAAGCGCCAACTGGAAGGGCGCCCGCCTCACGGATTAATTCGCCTAAGGCCTTTAAGGAACCGCCAGTGGCAAGAAGATCGTCGACTAACAAAACACGCTGGCCTTTCTTTAAAGCGCAAGCAGGCACTTCGATTTTTGCTTTTCCATACTCTAAGGAATATTCGATGGAATAAGTTTTCCCAGGAAGCTTTCCCGCTTTTCTGGCCATAATGAATCCCAATCCCATTTTATAAGCTAAAGCAGAGCCAAAAAGAAATCCGCGCGCTTCAGGGCCAATAATCACGTCAGGATGATATTTCTCGGCCATTTTAGCTAAATCATCAATCGCATTTTTGAACGCAACAGGGTCGGCACATAAAGGGGATACGTCTTTAAAGGAGATCCCAGCGGCAGGAAAATCCGGCGTAACACCAATGTATTTTGAATAGTCCATGTTTTTACCTCACAATCGATTATTATACAAACAAATATCGTGGTGAAAAGGGAGTTTTTTCTTTTAAAAAATCTTCGTGAAATATTCCTTGCATATGATATAGTAAAGGGCTGAAAAGAGGCATTTATATGGACTTATCTAAGTATCCCAACGTCACCTTGCTTGACCATCCTTTGATTAAGCACAAAATCAGCATCCTCCGTGATAAGAACACAGGCACGAACGAATTCAGACGTGTTGTCAAAGAAATCGCGATTATGGAGGGCTATGAGGCCTTGCGTGATTTGCCAACCCACTTAGTTGAAGTGGAAACGCCAATCGAAAAAAGCATGCAGCCAATGGTTTCTGGCAAAAAATTATGCTTCGTCCCTATCCTTCGGGCAGGTTTGGGAATGGTTGATGGGATGACAGAATTGGTCCCATCGGCTAAAGTTGGCCATATTGGTTTATATCGGGATGAGGAAACGCATATTCCCCATGAATATTATTGCAAACTCCCCTATGATCTAGAGGATCGCGAAGTTTACGTTGTCGACCCAATGCTAGCAACGGGCGGTTCAGCGATAGACGCCTTAACCCTTTTGAAACAGCATGGCGCCAAGCACCTCCACTTCATCTGCATTATCGCAGCTCCGGAAGGCGTCGAAGCTTTTGAAAAAGTCTTCCCAGAAGTGCCCCTAACCATTGGAGCATTGGACCGCGAATTAAACGAGAACGCTTATATTTGCCCCGGATTGGGTGATGCCGGTGACCGTATCTTTGGGACCATTAAATAAGTTCATCACGATAAGAGCGCTTGAAATAGAGCGCTTTTTTCTTTCGATAAAACAAAAAATCCCCCACTTCTGCAGGGGATTTTTGGTTTTTCAAGCAACTATTTTTGTTTTTCCGTTACGGTAACAACAACCGCTTCTTGCTCATTCTTCTGGTTCGCTTCTTCAGAGGCGGCAAGAACTTTCATTCTTTCCTGTCTCCTGAGTTCACGTTCTTTGTCGGAGGCATCATGATGAGCCATCACGTTAAAGGCTAAGAACATCAAGGCAACCGAACAAGCGATGAGGATAAAGCCAAACCAGCGATAATCCATGCCAGTTGCCGCTTCAAAAGCAGCGTTGCCAGTCCAATTATCGCTATTCTTCTTTGGCAAATAATCAGAAATAATGCCTAAAGCAATCATGATCATTCCGCCAAGAGCGAGAACACCGTCTAGAGTGCAAACGATGCTACGCCAAAGGGCATGCCACCTTTTGCTATGAACTTTCTTTGTTTTAACTGTTGCTTCTGCCATGGTATCACCACTTTGTCATTAATTAAGCAGCCTTATTTTCATTAGCGGCTGGAGCTGCTTCCTGTCCACCGCCGATTTTGTTGTTGTTTGCCTTCGCTTGCTCGATGAGTTCGTTCAATAATGGAACATAAGCATCACGGAAAGCAGGTTCGACTTCGCGAATAAGCCCGCCCACGGAATCTTGGGTTTCACGGATAACGTCGCCAAATCCCTTGCCAGTAGGCAAATCACGACGGCCGGTCATAAACTCAACAAGCTCGAAGACTTTATCCTGAACACCCATGAAACGGGTATCCGTGATGCGGGAGTTGGCACGGACCATATTTAAATCGCCAATGACTTCATTGATGTCATTGCCGATAAATTTGGAAGCGGCGCTTTCTTCGCCCTTCGCCTCACGACGGGCTTGGTTATAATCGCTGAAAAGTTTGATTAATTGGTTAGAGAGAGTGAGATATGCGACAGTGCGGTACATTCTTTCTTCTAAAAGGTCGACGTTCTCAACTTTAGATAAGTCAACGTTAGGATTGTTTTTCTTAGCGTCGGCAATGATTCCACGGACCATGCCTTCAATATTTTCGTGAATTGGAAGAACGCCCTTGAAAATCGCCAAATGCTGAGCGTGGTCAACACGTAAGCCATCTTCTGCCGCCTTTAAAATAGTGGAACCTTCACCATAAACTTCTTCATAGAAGTCACGGATCATTTTCTCTAATTTAGCGCCGTTTTCACCAGAGTTTGTGATAATGCTCTTTAATGGCGTATTTTGATCGAGTTCGATGAGAATGCTTCTTTTTTTCTCATTATAAGCATCCATATCGTACTTATCTCTAGGGAGAGTGTACTCAAGAGTGTCTCTAATCACCACTTTGTAATGTTCGAGTGTGGTAATTACTTCTGAAATTTGATTCATTAGTGTGAAATCCTTTCTTCAAATGTTCATTTCTTTTCTTTGGAAGATTTTGTCTCCGCCGATGGATAGATATAAGATTCCAAATCGTAGAAATGCTTAATGGTAGTTTTGGCATATTGACGGACGCTTAATGGAGCGTGTGACATGCAATAGCTTTGATCATGGTAAGCTTTAAACATGGAAATATCATTTCCAGAGTCGCCAATGACTATAACATTATCGTTAGAAAAGTGGTTGTAATCAAGATAAAAAGATATCCCGGAGGATTTTGTACACCCTTTCGGGGTGATTTCAATCACTTGATTGCTGAAAGCGAATTCCATATCGGGGTAACGAAGAGCCAACAAGTTGGTTAATTCTTCGGATCGACGGATTGATTTTTTGGATGGCCCGATGAAGAGGAGAACCTTATACACCTGGCCTTTTTCCAACTGCTCATAAAAGATTTTTTCGCTTTTTGTCGCCTTTTCTCTATATGCGCCTTGAGAAAGCTCATAAAGGCGATAGCCGATCCGAGGGAAGAGATTCAACATGGAGATATCCACGACAAAGTTATAATCTTTGCAGAAAAGCGAAATAAACATCAGGCGTTGCTCTCTACGAATTTCGGTAAGGGCTTTTTTAAGATTTTCGGATTCAAAGAACGATTCTTTGATGATTTTCCCGTTAGATTCAACAAAAGAACCATTGCAGCCCACCACATCTACCGGGCAGCCTAAAACTTCGCGCACTTTATCAGCGAAATAATGGCTTCTTCCACTCACGATTAGCAAGCGTCCGCCATCATTAATGTAGTGTCTGAGAAAATTAATAGATTTCGCAGGGATGAGACCTTTTTTTCTTTTCGGGTAGAAAAGCGTTCCGTCAAGGTCTGTTGCGATTACTTCTGGTGAAACCATAAAAAATATTTTAATACAACGAAATGGAAATGGATAATTTTTCTATGCAATGCAAAAACCATCATTTAATTCGGTCAACGAAAGTTTTGGTTTTTTTAACCCCTTCTTTAAATTCATCAAAATCGGTCTCACTATTCGAATAAGCAACAAGGAACTCAAACTCTTTCTGATTCCTGATAAAGAAAACCAAGTCAATATATTCATAAATTTCAAGAAGGCCTTTGTAAGAGGATTCATAGGTTTTCTTAAATTCTTGTTCATCGAAAGAGTGACCATCGGCTAGAAGGCGGAAACGATTCCTGGCAATAGAAAGGAGCTTCCCAGCGAAAAGATAGTAGACGGTGATCTTATACCCCATCAAATGAGCTCTCTTGATGTACTCGATATGTTTTGGATCGATAAGGCTCGAGGTTGCCACAAAGGAAGATCCTCCCAATAGACCTTGGTAGAGGGGTTCAATCGGCAAAGACTGCATGAAGGAATTTTTGAAGCATTGGGCAAAGGTAGAACGTCCGCTACCATCCACGCCGCAAACCAATATAAGCTCTTTACAATTCTGATTTTCTTCCATGGCGAATCACCTTAACAATTTGCATTTTGGAGTTCCAATATTGTTTAGCCCCGTTCTTAAATTCGTAAACCAAATAACCATCCTCAACGTAGGCAATGGGGATGCCTTTTTTAAAGTTATTTTGACGAACTTTATCGAACCCATATTTCGAGGCTTTGTGGGTCAGCAAATAGAGGTATTTTTTATATTTGGTTGACGAAGAAGAACCAAGGTATTGGCTTACCACTTTTTCTCCTTTTCTATAAGAAAGGTAATAATAATCGTGTCCGTTGATTCTTTTTCTTGTTAGCGTTTTTTTCATAGCCTTATTTTAACCCCGAAGAATGTATTAGGCAACATAATTGTTTTGTTGGTTAATACTTTATAGATAAAAAGAAAAGAGTTCCGAAGAACTCTAATCTTTTTTAATAATTGATTGAACGTTATTTTAAATCGTTTTCAATTTCGATGACGCCGTATCCTCCATCCATTCTCTTGTAAGCAACAGCAATTTTATTGTCATCGGAATCAAGATAAACGAAGAAGGTATGACCTAACGCATCCATTCTGGTAATGGCATCATCAAGGGACATTGGATCAAGGTAGATTGACTTGGTTCTAACAACCTCCTCATTCTCCTCTTCCTCTTTCTCGTCTTCGAGTTTTTCAAAGGCGATTGACCGACCCAATCCTAAGCCTTTTCCTGCGTCCTTGGCACGATTCATTCTCGTCTTTAAACGACGCATCTGATCTTCTAATTTATCAATGGCTAAATCAACGGCTGCATAAAGGTCGTTGTCTCTTACTTCAGTGCGGAAATCCATCGCTTTAGTGAAGATTGTAATCTCCACTTTCGCGCCTACGTTATAGGCGACAACGACTACTCTCGCAAGCACATCGTCATTTCCTTTGACGAAATACTTATCCATGCGAGCGAGCTTCTTTTCTACGCTTGCGCGGATAGAGTCGGTAATCGAAACGTTTTTACCGACAATCTGAACATTCATATATGTACCTCCCGGGACTTAAATCCCTTACAACTACATAATAAAGAAGGCACGAAAAAAGTAAATAATAGATATTTTTTCTTTCGATATCGTCTATCAAATTTCGTAATTGTAAATTTGTAAACGCTTACATTAAGATTATAAAAACCCCATCTTTCATAACGAAAGACGGGGAGAGGGACGTTAAAAGGGGGTTTAAGCGTGTTTTTTAAAGAAAGCTTTCAATTCATCTACTTTATCCAGCTTTTCCCAAGGAAGAGAAAGGTCTGGCCTACCAAAAGCGCCATAGTTGGTTGTGTCAGCGTATTTGAATGAAGGCTTTCTTAGCGAGAAGGCTTCAATTATGGCACCTGGTCTGGCATCAAAGAATTTGTCGATGGCTTCGAGAATCAAATCGTCTGAGTAATGTTTTGTGCCAAAAGTATTGATGCCAACGGATAAAGGTCTTGCAACGCCAATAGCATAGGAAAGCTGGACTTCTAAACGGTCAGCTGCCCCAGCGGCAACGAGATTCTTTGCGATATATCTTGCGTAATAGGAAGCGGAGCGATCAACTTTAGAGGGATCTTTCCCAGAAAAAGCGCCCCCGCCATGTCTTGCCGAGCCGCCATAGGTATCGACGATAAGTTTTCTTCCCGTTAATCCTGTATCTCCTTTAGGACCGCCGATGCAGAAACGGCCTGTTGGATTCACCAAATAAGAAAAGTCAACGTTCATTCCAAAGGACTTCGCAACCGGAATCATGATGTTTTCATGGACGTATTTTTTGAATTCATTTAAATCCGTTTCCTCATCATGCTGAATGGACATCAAAATATTGTCAATTTTAGGATGTTTTGGATCGGTGTAATCAATGGTGACTTGCGACTTCATATCGGGCCTAGCGTGCTTGAATTCACCGTTTTTCCTTAAAATGGTTGCCCTTCTAACAAGCTTGTGCGCGATGGAAATGGGCAAAGGCATATAGCCGGCGGATTCATTTGTGGCATAGCCAAACATGATCCCTTGGTCCCCAGCGCCCATTTCCAATTCGTTTTGACGTTCAATTCCCCGATTGATGTCAGGGGATTGCTCTTTCACTTTGACGACGATTTCACAAGTATCGGCACCGATGCCGATCTCAGGAGAAACATAGCCAATTTCACGAAGAACTTTTCTTGCGATTCCTTCGTAGTCAACATGGCCCTGAACGGTGATTTCGCCACCAATGACAATATATTCGGTAGTCGCAAAAACTTCGCAAGCAACATGGGCATAGGGATCTAAACGGAGGCATTCATCAAGGATAGAATCGGCGATTTTGTCGCAAACTTTATCCGGATGGCCTTCGGAAACGGATTCTGAGGTAAATAAGACTTTTTGCATAAATTCTCCTTCTAAGAACGAAAAACCTTCCACACGCAGTGGAAGGGAATTTACCTTGCCTCGAGCATCGCTAGGGCGTGTGGATCCCTCTAAGAACAAGCACTTACCATCGATTTAGATTGGAGTTGCTAGCGGTTTTTTTCAGTTCTTGGTAACCGCTTCTGGATACTCGACTTTCGTCGTGGATATATTCTAGGGAAATATCCTGCTTCTTGCAAGAAAAAACGCCCCTTACGGAGCGTTATTCGCTAATGGATCGACAAACCCATTTGGAAAGGCTTTTCCAGCTCTCCGAAATGATTCTTATAATCCTCTTCATTCTTGCAAGAAGAAAGATAGGAGAAACCTTCAAACGACCATTTTAGATGGCTGGCAATGAGTTTCGATTGCTCTTCTACCGGCTTCAAAGATTCCTTATTATCCGAACCCATGGAAATGAAAACGAAAAGCTTTTTGTTTCCGATGTCTTTAATAGAAGCAAAACGGTCAATCACGTTTTTTAGATAGCCGCTGAAAGAAAAGAAATAAAGTGGTGAGGCAAGAACGACATAATCCGAAGATAAAAGGGATTTCTCAATCTGAGCCATATCATCGTGAATTAGTCCGCTTTCTTCCCCGATGCTATCATGAACATTCATGAATGCAACATTGTAAACAATGACTTCATTCGAAGCTTTCTTAGCCCCAGCAAGAAAGGAATCAACCATTGCGGAAGTATTGCTTTTCAAATGAGGAGAACCGTTTAAAACCAGTATCTTAGCCATTTCTTTGCGCTTTATAAGCCATTAAAGCCTCTGCTATTTGGTCGGGGCAGGAAGTTTTCGCCTCCCTTGTAGAGGGACATACGATTCCTTTTAATAAGGGAATTACTTCGTCTATCTTTCTTCCTTCGATTAACCTAGAGATGCCTTGCGTATTGCCTGGACATCCACGGGTGATTTTCAAAGAAAGGATCGTATCCCCATCAAAAGTGAATACAAATTGCCTCGAGCAAACGTTCTTCGGGATGTAGGTAAAAGAAGAGACGGCCATGTTATTTTTTATCGACAATCGTTCCGTAAACAGTTCCAAAAGCAGCGGCAGCGTTGCATTCATCGGTATCGATATGCATAGCTAAAGAGAACTTTTCGGAAACACGGATAACGACATCGCCATAAATCGTTGAGCGACCTGTGCCATCGATACGGACGGAAACGATTTGCCCATTGCTAACACCGAAATCTTCCGCATCTTTTGGTGTCATATGGATGTGACGTTTAGCGACAATGACCCCTTCTTGGAGCTCAATTTCGCCTTCAGGTCCTTTGATGGTGCACTTCCCGGATCCGGCAATATCGCCAGATTCACGTACAGGGGCGCTCAAGCCAAGATTACGGGCATCGGTAAAAGACACTTCAACTTGATTGGCTTTGCGCACTGGTCCAAGAATAGAGAACATCGCGCTTGGGCGAACTCCGTTTGGATCCTTCTTGTTATAGCCAATGACCTGGACTTTATCAGTAGACGCAAACTGCCCGGGTTGAGAAAGGAATTTGCGTGGGGTCAGCACATGTCCCTTGCCAAAAAGAATTTCAACCGCCTCTTGGGTAAGGTGAACGTGGCGGGCGCTTGTTTCAACAATGAATTTTAATTCAGACATTTAAATACTCCTCTCATGTCTTCCATATTATAGTGCAGCAATAAAAAGGTTGCTCTTCATTTTCATTTTTTTGTTCTCTATTTTTAAGAAAAAGCCTACACTAGGTCTAGCAGGAGGAAAGGCCTATGGAAGAAGAGAAGAAAGATGAGAATGAGATAAGCAACAACGACATCGAAAAGATCGATGTCCCTTTGGATGAAATCACCTCCGAAGATATTACGGAAGCTTCTTTTGACAGCGATCTTTTATTAAAAGCCATCCGTAGTCACAACATACAAGAATTAAAACGCATTTTCGATACCATTCCAGATGCGGATATCGCGAAAGCCTGTGAGAATTTGGATATCAAAGATGTCATTACCTTATTCCGTGACACCAAATCGGAGCAAAACGCATCCTTGTATGACGAATTGTCGCAAGACATGAAAGAATCCCTTGTTCAAGCCATGACCAACAAGGAACTCGTCGAATTAATCAATAAGCAGTATGCGGACGATTTGGCTGATACGGTTGGAGATATGCCTGCAAACCTAGCGAAAAAGGTTCTCGCTGCCGCCGATCCTGAGATGCGTCAGGACATCAACCAATTATTGAAATATAAAGAGGATACGGCTGGCGCAATCATGACCACCGAATTCATCGAATTAAAAGAAGGTTGGACGGTGCAAAAAGCCATAGATCACATCCGCAAAAGAGGCCGTGAAGCCGAAACCGTTTATACCATCTTTGTTAAAAACGAAAAAAGAAAGTTCGTTGGCACGGTCGACTTGGATGACTTGATTTGGTCGAAACCAGATCAGCTACTTTCGGATATCATGAATAAAGACGCCCCATTCTGTCACGTGAATACGGATAGAGAGGATGTTGCAAACATGTTCCGGAAATACGACTTAAACGCTTTGGCCGTTTTAAATGAAGACGACTGTTTGCTCGGCATCGTCACCGTCGACGATGCGATGGATGTTATCACTCAGGAATCGAATGAGGATATCGCTCACATGACGAATGTCGTCCCTTCTGAAAAAACCTATACGCAATCCACCGTTTGGGAAAGCGCGAAGAAATGCATCCCTTGGATTATCGCATTGCTTGTTTTAGGAACTTTCACAACAATGGTCTTAAACCGTTTGGAAGCCCAGACCATTTTCGTTTCTTTGCCGATTTTGATTTCTTTCGTTCCTACTTTGATGGACACGGGTGGCAATGCTGGCGGACAGACCACCGGTTTGATGATTCGGGGTTTGGCTACCGATGAATTCGGGCCAAAAGACACCCTAAGAATTCTTTGGAAGGAATTCAGGAGCGCTTTAATCGTTGCCTCCTTTGTTTCCGTTTTCTGTTTCTTATGGGTAAGTTTTGAGCAATACACCGGCATCGTTTCTTTGGGCGAAGTCAACGATCCTGGCCACTCTTACAACTTTACAAACTATCATATTTGGAATGGCAGCGTCTTTACGGGAGAGTATGCTCTGGCCTTTGCGGCTCACGCTTTCACCTTTAGCGCTCTTGTTTCTATCACGATGTTCTTCGCGATTGTTTTTTCCAAACTTATCGGAACCTGCCTTTGCATGGGAGCTGCGGCCATTAAAAAAGATCCGGCTCTTCTTGCCCAGCCAATGTTAACAACCGTGATGGATGTCACGACGTTGCTCATTTATTTTGGAATGGCTTGCCTTTTCTTCCCATCTTACGCTTAATTCCTATCTTTTTTTCTTGCTTAAAGAAAAACGTTTCCTTATAATAAGGAACGCTGCGGGAATGGCGGAACTGGTAGACGCGTACGTTTGAGGGGCGTATGGGATTCCCATGTCGGTTCAAGTCCGATTTCCCGCACCAGAATGAAAATGAAGCTGGCGATTCGTTCGCCAGTTTTTCTTTATGTGGTTTTCAATAATGAAATATCGTTTTTCTTTCTACTGATTTTGCATGAAAATCGGTATGATATTGTAAGTAAGAAATGGAGAAAAGGCATGTCTCGAGCAGATCAGATTTTTATTCAAAATTGTCAGGAAATATTAACGGAAGGAGTTTGGGATACGAATTGCAAAGTCCGCCCGCATTGGGAAGATGGAACACCCGCTCACACGATTAAAAAGTTTGGGATCGTAAATCGTTACAACCTTCAAGAAGAACTTCCTATCCTAACCATCCGCAAAACCGCTTTTAGGAATTGCTTGGATGAAATTCTTTGGATTTGGCAAAAGAAATCCAATAATGTCCATGATCTGCATTCTCACATTTGGGATGCTTGGGCAGATGAGACCGGTTCCATTGGCAAGGCCTACGGTTACCAACTAGCCAAGAAATCCATCTATCCTGAAGGGGAATTTGACCAAGTCGACCGCGTGCTTTTTGACTTAAAAAACAATCCTGCGTCTAGAAGAATCCTGACAAATATCTATAACTTTGAGGATTTGCATGATATGCACCTATACCCTTGTGCGTATTCTATGACTTTTAACGTCTCCGGAGATACGCTGAATGGCATTTTGAATCAAAGGTCGAATGACATGCTGACGGCAAACAATTGGAACGTTTTGCAATACTCTTTGCTGTTGATGATGTTCGCTCAAGTCTCTGACTTAAAAGCAGGGACTTTAATTCACGTCATTTCAGATGCTCATTTATACGACCGCCATATCGATTTAGTAAAAGAAGTCATGCAAAAACCCCAACATCCGGCCCCAAAGCTAAAGATGGATACAAGCATCAAGAATTTCTATGATTTCACAGTGGATAGTTTTGAATTGGAAGATTATGAATTTGAGAAATTAGGAAAGAAAATCCCGGTGGCAATCTAAGATGAAAAAACTTGTGGCAATCCTTAACTGTGACAAAAATTTTGGGATCGGAAAAAGAAATGGCCTTCTTTTTCATCTTCCTTTGGATATGAAGTTCTTCCGCGAAACGACGAAGGGGCATACGGTTGCGATGGGCGAGAATACCCTTCTTTCTTTTCCAAACTCCAAGCCTTTAAAGAATCGAATCAATATCGTTCTTTCTCAAGATGAAAAGCATGACTATGAAGATGTAATCAACGTTCATTCCATGGACGATTTCAAAATGGAAATCAAGAAACGTTTGGAGAAAGATGATGTCTTTATAATTGGAGGGGCTTCCATATATCGCCAAATGTTGCCTTATGTAGATGAAGTTCTTCTTACGAAGGTAAACGAAGACGGGCAAGCAGAAGTCTTCTTCCCCAACATTGATGAAGATCCTTCATTTGAGCTTTTTTCCTCAAGCGAAAAACAAGAGGATAACGGTCACGAAATTTGCTTTTGCACTTACAAAAACAAGTTCAAAAAACCCCTTTGATTTTTCCAATATTCGAAAAATACCCTGTAAATCCTGGGTATTTTTATTCTATTTTTTAAGAATGGAAATAACTGGAAGGAATCTGATCGGCCAAATCGATTAATTGCTTAATGGTCATTCTCTTTAGATTATCGGAATAAGCTTTTCCTTCGGAATTTCTGTCGGATAAAAATCCGGTTGCAATCAATTGATAGACGGTTGCGTTTCTAACGATATCGGTCGAAGCCGAGCCGTTTTCCAAATCCACATATCGATATGTGGATGGGGTGTATGTCTTGGCCCTGCCATTAGTATCATCTTTTAAGGTGACATCATAAGAAAGGAGCAGCAAAATACCGGAATTCTTTGAAACGTAATAATATTCCCCTCCCGTTACTCTATCCGTTTCAGGGACATAGGTATAAGTCTTCGTGTCTTTATCAAAAGAATAGGCATCTAAAGGGATCGTCGAATTACTCGAATCACTCGTCCAGCAACTTTCTCCATAGATGTCATAGATTCTCATCTCATTGATTTTTTGTCCGATGTTAGAGATAGTAACGTCATCCTGGGATAATAACTTATCAAGCAGCTGATTATTCGTTTTGTCTTTAATGATGGTATTGAGTCTCACATTGGAAATGTCGAAAGAAGAAAGGTCGGAGACTTTGAGCTCTTCTTCCCCTTTGCCTGTCGCTTGGGTAAGAATATTAAAGAGGTTCTCATTCTCCCCAATTACCGTTTTCAAGGTAATTCGATTGATATCGAAATCAGAAGTCAAATCCCCGACGAGAACGTCGGAATAAGACGTTTTGCCTGTCGCTTGAAGAAGAATCTTCGTTAAGGTTTGGTTGCCATCCTCTTTGAGTAAAAGAGATAATGGAATGGCATTCATGTCAAAGGAAGAAAGGTCTCCGATCTTCAAAACTTCAAAAGACGAAACATTACAGCCTTTGATTAAGACGTCTTTTAACGTTTCTTCTAAAGAAGGCATGGCGTCTTTTAAAAGAATGTTATTGGCATCGAAGGAAGATAAATCATTCAGGCTTACTTCATCGTAGGATGCCTTCCCGGTTGCGGAAGCGAGAATCGTGCAAAGGGAATGATGGGCATCATCATCCGGAATGAGGGAAGATAGTTTCACATCATCCAAATTGGCTTTGGCGATATCTCCAACGGTGATTTCCTCATTTTGCCCTTTCCCGGTCGCATCGCGGAGAATGGCGAAGATATCCTCATTCTCTTCATTGGGGGCAACGATATCCACAATATGGACTTTATTGATGTCGATGTTATTTAAATTGCCGATCTTTAAAGTTTCAGGAGTCGGTTCCTCTTCCCCCTCGCCCACGACAGAAGCGGCGCAAAGAATGTCGAAAAGCGTCTTATTCTCATCGCTTAAGGTAAGAATGTCGCTAATAAGAATGGTATTGGGATCGAAGCTCCCTAATCCGTTAACGGTGTAACCATCGAAAATCTTCTTCAGCAATGATCCATCTTGGATATTTGTGAAGATGCTAAGAAGATCGACGACCTCTTCTTGCCCCATGCGGGTTGGGAGAAGCTGGATCATCTTATCAAGTGGCACTCTAAGAAGAGCTGGGAAATAAAGCTGTTTCCCTTCCGCTTCTTTGACCATGGTCTTATCCGTTTTATAGGCGCATTTTAAATTGTTGTTGTTATCAAGATAATAATAGATGGTCGGATCAAAAGAAGGATCGCTCGTATCCGGAAGATCGGCAGGAGTGTTTTCCGTCATTACTTTGAGTTTAGCCAAATCGCCTAAGGAGGAGGTTACGCCAAGATTTTCTATCGTGGCGGTGATGGTAATGCAGTTGTTGAAGATGTTCTCGAAATTAACGTCGGAGAACTTCACTTCGGAAAGTTTTTGATAGTCAATCTCCATGTATTGGTCCAAGCCGGAAGAAGATAAAGCGTTTTCCAAGGCTTTTTGGATGATAGGGAAATTGGAAACGGAATAATCGGAATAATTCTGAAGGATCTGAAGAATGGTGGATTCTCCGGTTTCTTCATCGATATAATCCGCATGGTTCTTTCCTAAAAGGGTATTTGCAGGAATCAAGGTGATACAAACGGCGGCAGTCCCGGCAACAATGACAAACGAGGACAAGAACCCGAAGAGCCACCATCCGAAATTCTTTAAATGGCGGAAGGAAGCGATCCTTCTTGCTCTTCTGTTTTTTCTTTCCTCTTTCGCAAGGGCTTTTTGCTGTTTTTTATCTATTTCTTCACTCATGGCTTAATTATTAACACGTTAGAGAACGCATTTCAAAAAATTAAATAAAAATTTACATTTTTTAATAAAAAAAGTCCGATATTTCATATCAGACATAGATGCAATTCTGGTGCCCGAGGCCGGAGTCGAACCGGCATGGGTTATTCGCCCGAAGGATTTTAAGTCCTTTGCGTCTACCATTTCGCCACTCGGGCACGAAGGTTGGTCCCCCGTGAGAGACTTGAACTCTCGACCCCTTGATTAAAAGTCAAGTGCTCTACCACTGAGCTAACGGAGGAAATTGAGTTGGCTGGGGTGACTGGGATCGGACCAGTGTATGACAGAGTCAAAGTCTGTTGCCTTACCGCTTGGCTACACCCCAAGAACCAAAGATGGTGGGCGAAGATGGATTTGAACCACCGAACCCGAAGGAGCTGATTTACAGTCAGCCGCGTTTGGCCACTTCGCTATTCGCCCAAGTAATGATTTCACACGTTTATTGCAAGATGGTGGATGCTACAGGGTTCGAACCTGCGACCCCCGCCTTGTAAGGGCGATGCTCTCCCGCTGAGCTAAGCATCCACGGGTGCTCGCCGAAACGTGCGTGTATTATTCTACCCAATACCCCTAACCTCGTCAATTAATAATCGAACGATTTTTAATTTTTCTCAAAAGGGCCAAAAGATACCATATTTTAAATCCTTTTAGGCGGAATGATATTTCCCTAAGACCAACGAAAAAGGGCTCCGAAGAGCCCCTAAGAAGCCGTTAAATCAATATCCCGGTTTTCCTAAGAGATGGAACATATTGTGCTTATAGATTTCGACGCCTGGCTGATTAAATGGATTAACGCCATTGAGGTAGGCGCTCATTGCGCAAGCTTTCTCAAACCAATAGAAGAGATAGCCCAAATGGAACGGATCCATTCTCTCTAACTCAAGAACGACATTGTCGTTATGACCGTCTTTAGTATGGGCTTCCAAGGTTCCTTCGAAGGCTTTGTCTTGAATGCTGCCAAGTCCCATTCCTTCGAGGAAATTAAGATTGTCGAGATTTTGCTCGTCGTGAGGGACTTTGATCCAATGGCGATGGTGCGTCAAATGAAGGGTCGTTTCAAAGAAGCAATGGCTTCCTTGCTGGATGAATTGCCCTAAAGAGTGAAGATCGGTGGTAAAGGTGGCGGAATCAGGAAGAAGGCCTTTGCCATCCTTTCCTTCCGATTCGCCAAAAAGTTGTTTCCACCATTCGCCTAATTGCACGAAAGAAGGAACGTAGGTGATAAAGAATTCGGCGGTTTTTTTATATTCTTTGTAGAGGACATGGCGAATGACGGCGTATTTATATGCCTCATTTTTTTCCAAAGATGGATTCATCGTGTCCAAACGCGCTTGAGCAGAGCCTTTAAGGATTTCTTCTGGATCGATGCCGGCGACAGCGATGGGAAGAAGACCGACGGCCGTTTGAACGCTATACCTCCCACCGATATCATCTGGGATGACAAACATCTCATAGCCTTCTTGCTTAGATAAGGTAAACAAAGCGCCTTTTGCTTTATCGGTCGTGGCGAAAATCGCTTTTCTAGCCGCTTCGATGCCATCCCTCTTTTCAAGAAGCTCCCTTAAAAGGCGAAAAGAAACGCTCGTTTCGGTGGTCGTGCCGGATTTGGAAATAACGTTTACGGCAAATTTCTTATCTTGAAGATATTCAATGCTTTCTTGGATGTAGGTTGGATCAAGGCTTTGCCCTAAATAGATGATTTCAGGGGTGTTGTTGCGGAAAGTGCCCTTAATCGCTTCGATTGCCGCTCTCGCCCCCAAATAAGAACCGCCGATTCCGCAAACGACAAGAATATCGTAATTCTCACGGATATACTCAGCGTCTTTCTTGATTTTAGCAAGTTCTTCTCTGTCGTAATTGACAGGCCAATCAAGCCAGCCGAGGAATTCGTTCCCCTCGCCAGTGCGATTGTTAATCATGTCATTAATCTCGTTTACCTTAGCTTGATACTTTGCGAAATCAACATGGTTGACTAAATGGTCGGTCTTTGTCTCGATAATCATGGCTATAAATCCTTTTCCTCATTCTCTTCCTTGATCCATTCCGGAAGGCGTTCTTTTAGAACCTGACATGAAATATTGTCTTCTTTTACGCTATAGTGCGCAATAGATTCCCTCTTTTCGAAGGTGTTCAAAGCTCGTAAAGACACGCGCATGGAAGGTCCTTTTTCGTCGTATGAAATCACTTTGACTTTGTAGATATTCCCCACTTTCACAAAATCCGTGAAAGAATGGATATAATGGTTGGACACTTCGCTTATATGCAGCAATCCCGTAACATTTTCATCAAAAAGAAGGATAGCGTAACGAGGATATACCTTGATGACGGTTCCTTCTAAAATGTCCCCTACTTCAATTTTCATATTTTCTCCTCAAAGGCAGCGATGTCTTCCGGATAGGTGATTTTAACGTTCTTTTTCTTTCCAAGAAGGATGCGGGGCTTTTTCCCAAGAACATCCAAAACCAAAGAACCCTCATCAGTATAATTCCTCAAAGGCTTTTTTGCTTCTGAAAAGGCTTTGTCAAGCAAAGAGAAAGAAAAAGTCTGAGGAGTTTGCAAGCAATACATTTTCTCCCGAGGAAGATAAGAAGATAAAGCGCAGCCATCTTCGGATAAAGCCAAGGAGTCGGTGACTGGGAAAGCGGTGACAACCGCAGAGAATTCTTTCGCGGAGTAAATATTTTCCGAAATGATTTTCTCGTCCACGAAAGGGCGATCTGCATCTTGAAAGGAGATCGTCGAGAAAGGATTCGTTTTCTTCTCTTTCAGATATCGTATGGCTTGGTAGGAGGATTCTTCGCGGGAGAAAGAGCCTGAGATAACGGCATGCTCTTTGGAGATATTGTTTTTTGCGAGGATCTCCTCCGTCTTTTTTTCAAAAGAAGGGGGAACAACAAAAAGCAAGAAGTCAATCAAAGGGCAAGCGAGAAAAGGCTCTGTCGCGTAAAGGAATAGCTCTTTTGAGCCGATGAAAAGGTATTGCTTGGGAGAGAGGAAAGAAAAGCGTTCCCCTTTTCCAGCCATGAGAATGACGGCGATATTTTTCTCTTCTTCAAAATTCATAAGATTAATCCATGGCGGAATTCGGATTCTCGCGCTTCGCTAGATTTTCGTTGATGGCAATGCCTTGAATGATGAGATGCATAATCTTATCAAGCTCTTTTCCAGGGCGATAATCCGCAGGACAAACGTAATTCACGCGCCCATCTTGATAAAGCTCGGCAACACGGTCTTCTTTCCCTTTGGGATAAACGGCAATCGATTTTCCGCCTGAATTTTTAGCCACGATCATCGCTGGAATATCCGTCATGCCATCTCCGATATAAACCATATTGGTGTAAGGAACGCGACGTTCGTGGGTTTTCTCATTCACGCCCTTATCATCAGTCGCATCGACGGCGCCTTTGGAGACGCGATAGAAATATTGGGTTTTCTGAGTGAAATTAATGGCAAGCTTTGGCCATACGGCCTTCCCCGTTTCGTCATAATAGAACTCGCAACCGTAAATGACATTGAACTCCTTTGCGATAGAGCAGCCTTCAATGATTTCTTTATTGCCTGAGGAAACCAGATAATGCTCCACTTTCAAGCCATTTTCTTTGCCGAATTCATTAATGCGCTCGAACCAGTCGATGACACCTGGCCAATATTCGATTTTTTTGCCTTGTTCTTGGAGCCATTCCTTTGTCATGTTGATGCCTTTTTCTTCGCAGCTTCTAAGCATGACGTAAAGATAGCCGAGGGTCCTTTCCATCCCGCTTTTCTCACAAAAATCTCCCGTCTTAGCCCAGAATTGTTCGGGAGTTAAGCCCAAAGCGGGGATGAACCCAAAATTTTGCATATCGCTTTTGGCTAAGGTGGAATCGAAATCATAGAGAATGGCAACAATCGGTTTTTTCATAATAACTTCACTCTTATGAGTGACCTTAGTTTAAGGCACTTCTAGAAAAAGGTCAAATTCTTTCGATGAATACGAGTTTTTAAGCTTGTTTTTAAAGAAATTTGCCTTTTTTGGGTAGAAAAAATAAACTAGTAGCATGGAATGGTGGCAGGTTTTGCTATATGTAATCTCGATAATTCTCGTCATATACGTATTTATCTTTTTCTACGCTTTAGAATCGCTGATTACCTTCCGCTCGAGATTGAAAAAACGCACGTTGGCCATCTCCCTTTTGATATCGGAGAAGAAGGACGTCTTGCTTTCGATGCTTGCCTTGATGGAAAAAGACATCAAAGACGAATCCACGAAAGAAGAAGCGACTCAAGTTCGCTGGCTAAAGATAAATAAGCTCCAGCCAAAAGAAATCGAGAATTGCTTAAATTTGCTTTCTTCCTTGCAAAAAAGACTCGTTTTGTTCGCCAATAATAACGAGTACGGAAAAAGCGAGGAATTCCAAGAATATTTTGATATTCTGAACGATTTGGATGCGAACTATCGTAAAACGGCCGCCATATATAACAGCGATCTTTTAGGATACGAATATTGGAGAAAAACACCATTATTTCGTTTTTGGTTCTTGGTGCTTCGTTTCAAGGAAATCAAGCGTCTTCCTTAAAAATGAAGTTCGTAGTCGACTAAGCCATCATAAAAATCTTTTTCGTGAGAAACAATTATGACGGAGCCCGGATATCTTTCAATCGAAGCGAAAATGGCGTCTTTTGCTTTTTGATCGAGGTGGTTGGTAGGCTCATCCAAAACAAGGAAATTGCTCTTTTTGAAAGTCATGAGGGCGAATCTCGTTTTGGCGACCTCCCCTCCCGAAAGTTCTTTCATCGGACGAAGGGCGATTTCTTTGCGGACGCCGCAATTGCCTAAAGCCTTGCGGATTTCCGTGTTGTTCAAATCCGGATAATGGGCGTGGATATAATCGAAAGGGGACATATTCAAATCGATCTTTTCATCCTGGTTGAAATAGTTAACGACAATGCCTGGTAAGAAAGAGAAGCTTCCTCCTAGAGCAGGCAAATCCCCTAAAATCGTTTTTAAGAATGTGGTTTTTCCAACGCCATTTTGCCCAAGGATGGCAATTTTCTCCCCTTCAACGAGTTCAAAAGAAATCGGATCCAGTAAAGGTTGTCTATAGCCAATCACAAGCTCTTCGACGCGAAGGGGAATTTTGCCAACGGGATGGGTGTAAGGGAAATTGATGAAAACATTTCCTTCTTCCTTTCCAGGAGCTTCCATGACATCCAAATGGGCTAATCTTGCACGATGGGACTTTGCGGCCTTTGCGGAAGTGGCGCGGACGATATGCTTAGCAATGAAATCCTCTTCTTTTTTGATATACCTTTGTTGCGCGGCGTAGTCTTTCTTATACTGTTCCTTATCGATTTCATGCTGGAGAAGATAATGGTCGAAATCCCCTTTGTATCTCGTTATGGTTTGATTTTCCAAAACGAAAACCACGGTGGCGATTTTTCGAAGAAATTCCTGGTCGTGGGAAACAACTAAGAAAGCCTTAGGATAAGTCATTAAAAATTTGGCTAGCCAAGCGACTTGCCCTTGATCAAGGAAGTTTGTTGGCTCGTCCATGATTAGAACGTCTTTCTCTTCAAGGAGCATCTTTGCGAGATAGGCTTTTTCTCTTTGGCCGGAAGAGAGTTCCATAAGCGGGGCTTCTAAATGGCTTTTGTCAAATCCCAAGCCATCCGTCAAACGGCCTACCTTTTCTTGTAAAGCGTAGAAGCCTTTCGCATCAAGCTCTTCTTGAATCCGTTCCGCTTTTGCAAGGTATTTTTCGAAATTATCGGGATCCGAAGCACTTTGCTCATAAAGTTTTTCCATTTGGATTTCCTTTTCGAACAAATCTTCGTATACGCCATAAAGATATTGATGGACAGGCATATTCTGGGCCACCTTTAATTGCTGGTCCAAATAAGAAAATGTGGTTCCGCCTTCCCAAAGAACCTTTCCTTTATCCGGAGATAAATCCCCGACGATGATGTTCAAAAGCGTGGTTTTTCCCGTTCCGTTTGCGCCAACAAGAACACAATGCTCCCCTTGATTCAGCTTCAAGCAAACGTCTTTGTATAGTTCTTTATCCGAGTAATTGAATTCAATGTTATCTAATTCCAAAAGTGCCATAGCGTATGCACTATACCATTTTTGAAGCCCAATTCCTAGGAATTGAGGCGTTTTCTTTTTTACATTCTTCATTCCTCAAGACTATTTTTTTGTGCTTTAATGTATGTGTTATGAAAAGAAGAAAGTATTTGCCATTGTTAGCCGTTACCTCTTTGCTTCTATCCTGCGGAGGGGAGCAAAATGACGGGAAGGCTGCAGATGAATATAAAAACCCATTGAACGATTATGAAGAGATTCTCGTGAAAAAGAGCGTTTTGGAAAGTATCCTGTCTCTTTCTGGCATCCAATCCACTTATACAACATCGGAAGACGACGAAAAACTATATGCCCAAAATGGTTCGAAGGCTTTTAAGAAAACCGAAGAAAGCACGAGCCTCGTGTCTGCGATTTATTCCAACAAAATCATCGTGGACAATGAAATCGCCACCGCTTCCACTACGTCAAACGGCATTAAAATAACAGACTCCCATGAAACAAAAACAATGGTTGCCGTTTTGAAAAACCCTGAGGATATTCTTGCCAAAGGAAAGGTTTCCACCGCTTATGGTTTATATCAGAAGACTTTTTATAAAGCCTCTTCCGCCAAGGAATTTGGGGTTTCTTACAAATTGATTGACGGCAATTTCGCCAACGAAGATACCCTTGATTACAAATGGAACAATTATCTTTTGAACAAATACGATTCCATCTCTTCCACCCCTTTCAATTTTTTCCGCGATGAAGAAGGGGCGACTACCGCTTTATATTCTTCCTCAACGCGTTCTATCCTCGCCAACCCGATTTATAGCTATGATAAGACGAAAAGCGTCACCAGTGTCACAAGCAACATTTCTTCCCTAAAACTGGACAAGGTCGACGATGAATATCAATTAAAAGAGCTCCATGTCATAAAAGATGTGGATTATCTTTCTGACTATTTTGGCAATCCTTTGGAAGATGGCAATGTTTCCCATTCCGAAACGAGCAGTTCCTATTTCTATGGACAAAGCGTTTTCCCGGGCGTTTCTTTTGGTAGCGAGGAATATTGGAATGTGGATGCACATACGCCTATTCTTGAGATGTATTCGAATGATTCTTTGATAAACAAATACACTTTTGAGAACATCACCCAAGATTATCAGCAAATGTATGCGAATGAGGATTACGCATATAAAATAAGTTTTACCGTCAATGACAAAAATTACGTTTACCGCTTAACGGATAAGGATGAGAATTCTTCTTACACGGCTGATAAATTCATTGTTCCGCCTTCTATTGGCTTTAAGATAAACGACGACAAATCGTTCTCTTTCGAACAGGAAAATGTCACTTATGAGTTGCTTGTCGTGTTTGATTCTTCTTTCGCATTGAAATCCATCACCCTTTCTCTAGATTAAAAATGAAGATTTATCTTATCATCGGGCGGAATGTCGATTTGAAGAATTTTCCTTTTGAAGAAGATTCTTTGAAAGTGGGCATTGATCATGGCAGTCTCCTTGCTTTGAAAAATCATCTTTCCTTAGATTACGCGATCGGAGATTTTGATTCATGCAACGAGGAAGAGAAACGGCTTATTTCACTACACGTCCCCCATATAATTCCCTTAAACCCCATCAAAGACGATACGGATACGAAACACGCTTACGATTTATGGAAAGATGAGAAAGACGTTTCTTTTGTCTTGTTAGGAGGCATACAAGGGAAACGCATTGAGCATTTCTACGCCAATTTAGAGCTTGTCATGAAAGACGAAAGAGTTTCTTTGTTAGACGATACGACGGAAATCTTCTCTTTGAGCGGAAGGAAGAAATTCTATCCTTCTGCGTATAAATTCATTTCTTTTTTCCCCGTAGATGAAAAAGCGTGCCTTTCCTTAAAAGGCTTTGCCTATGATATCGATCATAGGGTGATCTCCAAAGGAGATGGCCTCGGAATCTCCAATGAGATAAAGCGAGACGTGGCCGAAGTCATCGTTTATTCCGGCAAAGTGCTATCTTTTTTAAGCAAAAACGATAACCCTCTCGTTTAGTCGGTGCTAGAATAAGAGCGGTCAATGACCTGGGGAGCATCCAAAAGATTGCTGAGAGGCCACTAATTCGTGGCGACCCATAAACCTGATCTAGGTAATGCTAGCGTAGGTAAGCAAACCCTTTCTCCGCGCATTTTCTAGATGAGCGGTTTTCTTTTTTTGGGAGGGTTTTATGGAAGAAAAAGAAAAAACATGGAGCGTTAAGACCATTGCCGAAATCGCCATTTTTGCTGCTTTAGGCTATGTTCTTGACATGCTGGCGGGGATTTACTCCAGCCCGCTATTCCCTAATGGCGGCTCATTGGGAATCGCAATGGTTTGCGTATTCATCATCTCTTATCGTCGCGGTTTCTTGCCAGGGCTTATCACCGGCTTGATTATGGGTCTTCTGGATTTGGCCGATGGGTTTTATGTCGTTTCCGGTCATGCCTGGTATTATGCTTTCGCTCAAGTCGCGTTGGATTATTGGATTGCGTATCCGTTAGTCGCTCTTAGCGGGATTTTTACTGTTTTTATCAAAAAAGCGCAGAATAAAGGACAAATGATTTTCTACATCATTCTCGGTTGCCTCGTTGGCGGAGCAGCCAAATACATGTCGCACGTTTTTTCTGGGGCAATATTCTGGGGAAATGACAGCGCAAGCTTCGCATGGTCTTTCCAAGGAACGAGCATCAATCCATGGGCTTATTCCTTTATTTACAATATTGCTTATATGGGTCCGGACATCTTCTTTTCCACGGTTGTTACGTGCTTATTGGTGAGCGTTTGGCCAAAGATCGTTCTTCCAGAAAAGAAGATAAAGAATATTTCTCAGCAAAAGGAGGCTAAATAAAATGATGCAAAATCCAAAAAATCGTTATTTTAAATCCGTCGGAATCCTTCTTTCTTCTGGTATTTCTCTCATAGTTGCGTTAACCGCGTATATCATTACCGCCTTGAATGGCTATTACCCAGACGAGGAAGGAAAGAGCATGCTTTATGGAAATAAGGATTTGCTTATTATCGCGATGGTTTCCTTTCTCTTGCTTCTTCTAGGAGGTCTTCTTCTTATAGACGTCCTTAAAAAGAAAAAGACACAAGAGAATCTCTTCCCGATATTCCTAGCCATAGCAAGTGCCGTATTTGGCTTGTATCTGCTCTCTAGCATCTTAGACCCTGTCTTTGAGAAAGAAGCAAAAGTTGCGTTTGATTTGGCTTACACAGTCTCTATTATTTCCGCCATCTTAGCTTTTGCCTCGGTTCTTCTTAATGGAATCATCATCCGTAGCATTTTGCGAAAGGAAGAGGGTTATCGATCCTATTGCTTTGGCATCATTTCGATTGGCTGTTTCATTCTTTCCGTTGGGCTTTATGCTTCGGCAAACGGGATTCTTCTCCTGAAGGATGACGCATTAATCGGAGCCTTCTATCTCGCGATTTCTTTTTTAGAAGTCCTATCAACCATCCCTTTGCTTTATGGCATAAGCGACTATCGTCTTCGCTAAAACCGTTTAATGAAAAAAGAAAAAAGTGGCTCGATGGCCACTTTTTCTTTTTGCGGGAAAGATAACTATTCTTTGAACCAGAAGATATGATTCTTCAAAAGAATAGAGACAACGTCAAGGATCCATCCAACGGTGCATGACATAGCAACCCAAAGAATGGCGAGAATCAAGTGAAACCAATTCTTATTCGCGATAGCGCCGCCAATACGATAGATTGCCCAAACGATATCCAAAATCCAAATGCAAAGAATAACTTTAACAAGCTTTGACTGACCGTCAAGCCAATTGCAAAAATCTTTCATTTTCTTTCCTCCTTACGTGTAATTTAGCACAATTAGACAGGCGATTATAGAAAAACTATAATAAACGAAGTTTTTTTCTTTGACGGAGGAGAACAATGAAACATACACAAGAATTCCTGGCTTTGGAGCCATATCTAAAACAAATTAGACACGCTCATTATCTCTCGAGTCTGCTTTATTTTGATTTGGCCACAGCCTGTCCTGAGGAAGCGATCGAATCGCAATCTGAGCTCATTAATGAGCAAGATGCGGAGGCAGCAAAGATTTTCTCTTCCCCTGACTTTATTTCCAAAGTGGAAGCCTTAACGAATCTCCCTTCCATTTCCAAAGAGGAGAAACGTTTGGCTGACTCTCTTTCTTTTAATATAACGCTTCTTAAAAAAATGCCTTTGGAAGAATATTTGAAGGCAAGAAAAGCCTTTTCAAAATCAAATGAGATGTGGAGGAAATTCAAGGAAACAAACCAATTTTCCGAATGGCTCCCATACTGGAAAGAATGCATCGCCTATGCTAGAAAAATCGACAAGCTCATGATGAAAGAAGGCATGGAAAGCCCTTATGATTCCGCTTTGGATATGTATGAGCCTGGAGAAAGAAGCAAGGATTTAGATCGTATCTTCGAACCGATAAAAGACTGTATCAAAACTCTTTTGCCTATGGTTCTAGAAAAACAATCGCGTTTTCCAAAAAGTGAGATAAAACCCTACTCCATCGATAAGCAAAGACAATTGGCTTATGCCATTTTAAGTTGGGAGAAATACGATTTGAGCAAAGGCTGCATGAGGGAGTCTATGCATCCTTTTACGACCGATATCTCCCAAAACGACACGCGAATCACCACTAATTATTCCGTTTCCGATTGGAGAAACGCTCTCTATTCTGAGATTCATGAAGCAGGGCACGCTCTTGAATTCCAGAATAAACCGCAAGAAATGTATGACAATTATTTGGAATCGGCCAATACAGCCGGGATTTGCGAGACTCATTCACGCCTTTATGAGAATATCATCGGGCGTTCTCTTGAATTCATGCCCACTTTGAAAAAACTATGCGCCGAGAATCTCGATCCATCTTTCAAAGAGATGGACATCATGGACTTCTACCGTTTGATCAATTATGTCGAGCCTATCGCCAATCGTTGCGATTCTGATGAGCTTACCTATTCTTTGCACATCATCATCCGTTACGAAATCGAAAGGAATTTGATTAACGGCCTCATCGAATGCGAAGATGTCCCTGTGATTTGGAAGAACAAATATAAGGAATATCTTGGCGTGGATGTCCCCAATGATAGAGAAGGGTGCATGCAAGATATTCACTGGACGGATAATGAAATCGGCTATTTCCCATCTTATTTATTAGGAAACCTATATGGGGCGATGATTTTTGAAAAAATGGAGGAGGACATGCATGCCCGTTCTTTGATCCAAGAGGGCAAAATGGATGAGATTCTCGCTTATTTGGCAAAAAACGATTATGCCTACGATTGGATGGAACCAAAGGATTGGATAAAGAAAGTAACAGGAAAAGAATTAACAAGCAAGCCATTCATCCGTTATCTCAAAAAGAAATACGGGGATCTTTATGACTGATTCAGAAAAAGCAAAAGAGCTGCTTGAAAAAGGGAACTACACTCTCGTTCTTGTGAGCAAAGACCAAATTGAAACGGATTCGCTAAGAGGCGTCCATCCTTTATTAAATCGTATGGGGAAGGATTATTCTTCTTATTCCGCTGCCGATAAAGTGATAGGAAAAGGAGCCGCGTTCCTCTACATTCTTTTGAAAATCAAAAACGTGAGTTGCCATATCATCTCGAAACCTGCCTTAGAGATATTCCGGCATTACGGAATCCATGTTGATTATGAAAAACTTGTAGAACATATCTATAATCATCAAAAAGATGGATATTGCCCGGTTGAAGAAGCCACTTCTCTTGTAGAAACTCCCGAAGAGGCATTGCCCATAATTTACGAAACTTTGAAAAAACTTGGCGAAAAATAAAAGTGGCTCTAGGGCCACTTTTAAGTGCTTTCGCTAATTGTTCATAAAATCAGAACTATCGATGAAATCATCAAACAAGCAGGACGCAAAAACGGATAATCTGTTATCGTCGCGTTGTTTATCTTCATAAGCTGTCTGTGAATTGCATTTCTTATTTATCATGCGTTTTTCCTCCTTCTTTTTGCCTGAAAATTTTAGTCAGGAACGTTAAATATAGACTTATTTTCAGAAAGTGCAAGCAATTTTTAAAATCGTTTTTATTGACATATTGCCACATATTGCCATACGTCATTTCAAACTTTCTTTATTGCTGAATTTCAGACAACGAAAAGATAACTGGCAGGATTTTCTCTTTACAGGTAAAAACAGCCATCTTTTTATTTTATTGGAGCAAAAAGAACTTTTTCTTTCTTTGTCGAAGGGCTCTTCCTAACGAGCAATTTTCTGCCTTCTTTCCCCTTGGAAGAAAGAGAAAGGTAATGGACATCCTTTTGCGAATCGTAAATCAAAACGATATAGCCTTTTTGCAGAAGATAATGGACGCGATTCTTGATCTTTTTTGAGGAAAGGGAAGGCAAATAACCAAATAGAGCGCTGGATGAAAGAGCTTCCCCTTCTTTGTTTCCCAAAAGAAGACAGGCGAGGCCTTCTAGGGTTGCTTGGTATCCTTCTTTATTTAATGTGTAAATCGCGTCGAGGACAGTTATTTTGCTTGGCGTTATCTTTCTTTCCATTCATTTATTATAGGTTATATTTCTTGCGATAATCGAGCCTAGAAACTAGAATAGTTTCCGTTATGGCAGAAGAAACGATTGATAAACAAATAGAAGAAGTATTGGATAAGGTCCGCCCTTTTTTAAAAAGAGAAGGCGGCGATATCGAATATATCGGTTTCAAAGATGGAGTCGTATATGTTCGGATGGTTGGAGCGTGCAATGGCTGTTTGTATGCCGATGCGGATATTTCTCAAGGCGTGGAAATCATCTTGATGGAAGAAGTTCCTGGCGTGATTCGTTGCGATGCGTCGATGAATCTTCCTGAAGATGTGATGAATGAATATCTAGCCCGGAAAGAAAAAGAAATGGAAACTCCGACGGAGGAGCCTAAAAAAGAATAAAAGTGGCTGAGCCACTTTTTTTAATAATGGATGTTCTCTTTTTTGTTCGCTATCACGTAACCTTGGCGATTATAGACGTCTTCGCGATTGTAAGTCATCGGTTTCATCTCCGGTGGGACAAGCATAACTCCTCCGGCTTCCGTGAGTATGATATCCCCTGCCGCAACATCCCACTCTTTCGTTCCAGCCGAACAACGATAAGAAATATCCGCTTGGCCATCGGCAATGAAACAGAATTTCATAGCGGCTCCTAGCGGGTTTATGGAAGCGTATAATTCCGGATGCTTATCGTAAACGCTCTTTTCTTTCTCGTTAAAAAATGAGCAAGAACGGACAGCGCGCAGATTCTCCGTTCTATCGCTAACATGGATTCGTGTTTTCTCCCCATCGCTCTTTAATTTATATGCGCCACTGCCTTTGCTTGCGAAATAAACGGTATTGAGCATGGGGATATTAATGACGCCGGCGACGACCTCATGTTTATGGATAAGGGCGATGTTTGTGGTGTATTGGCCATTCCTAGAAACGAATTCCTTTGTGCCGTCAACCGGATCAACGACGAAGATATATTCTTTGGTGAGTCTTTCCTTGGTGTCTTTGCTCTCCTCTGTTAGGAAACCATAATCCGGGAATTCTTTGGATAAAATCTCGCGAATGATTTTATCGGCTCCTTTATCGGCGTTGGTCACAGGGGAATTGTCTTCCTTCGTGATTACTTCGAAATCGGTATGATAGACATCAAGAATCAATTCTTGAGCTTTCTTTGCGGCTTCAATCATCTTGTTGAGTTCTTTTTCGTACATGTTTTTTCTCCTCCCTATCTGATATATTCATTTAACGCATAAGCGATTCCATCTTCATAAACGCTTTTTGTCACGAACTTTGCTTTTTCTTTGCATATCTCAATGGCGTTGCCCATGGCAATTCCTTGAAAGTCTTCGATCATACGGAGATCGTTTTGCTCATCCCCGAATGTGTAAACGTCTTCTTTCTTGATGCCTAATTTTTTAATAAGATAAGCGACCCCTGTCGCTTTATCCGCCAAATGATTCATGAATTCCAAATATTTAGGATCGGATTTTACGATATTGAATCGTTTATTGTCTTCTTCCGATATGCGCAAGGAGGAAATCAACTCAGAAGAGGCGGCAACCATAACCTTCAAAATGATTTCATCCTCGGGAAAACTATGTTCATCGATAATATTTACGGACAGGCCGTTGTATTTTACTTCACAATCCGTCCAAATCGATTTGGAAAGAGCAATCACATTGCCGTTCTTATCGTAAGCGTAGATAGCTCCTCCATCTTTTTCGATCCAGGAAAATTCCTTCCGAATGGAAAATAAATCTTTGAATTGCAAGCCCACTCTTCCAAGAACCTTCCCAGTAGAATCTTGAAGAATGGCGCCATTAGAGCCTATCGCATAACGGTTCTTTCCCTCAAACAAGGAAAGATATTTGTCAATGCCGATAAAAGGACGACCAGAGGCAATGGCGATAGCGTCCCCCGAATCTAAACGATGCTGGATGCTTTCCAAAACGGGAAGAGAGATTTCTCCTCCATCATGAACCAATGTCCCATCAACATCAAATACAAATAGTTTCATACCTGCACTATTTTACTCAATTCTTAGAAATTTTCTTCCTTTATTGGAAGATTCTTTTGTTTTTCGCCATATAATGAAAAGGAAAGAAGGCCAAAGAAGATGTCCGAAAAGAAAAAAGAAAACGGTTTTACCAAGTTTTTCCAAAAGGTAGGAAAAAGCATTAGCGACGCCAATAGGGAATCCAAATTAGAAAACGCCTATACGAAAGACGCGCGAAAATTTAGCATTTATGAAGACGATTCCACTTTTGGAGGAATTTCCAAATATGGAAAAATCCTCGACGAAACCCACGTGGAATTGTATGGAGAATTAAAAGACAATGACATTCCTTTCAGCTCTGTTTTAGTGATTGAGCCTAAAGATAAGGATAAGGAGTTGCCTAAATTTTTCTATGTGGTCGCTAAGAAACACGATGAAAACGATCTCGTCAGTTTGAAAATCAAAGAAAAGGAAGAGGAGAAGGAAGTTGAAAACGAGTACAAGAGGCCTGTTACCATTCTTACTCTTGATCCGGGAGTCCAAGAAGTCCAGGTTATCAAGGTGAATAAGAAATATTTCCTTCGTAAAGAAGAGAGCAAATAGCCGTTAAGGATATGAAAAAAGCGTTGCGCGAGATGGCAACGCTTTTCATTTCTTATTTGTTTATTTGCCGATTAAAGTAGAAACGTCTTCGTCTGTGTATTTGACTGTCTCTTCCTCTTCGGAATCGGAATCAGAAGAAGCCTCATCATCGCTTTCCTCTTCGACAATCTCTTTGCCTTCGATTTCAGCGTTATATTCTTTTTCTTCTTGCTTATCGACGGCATCAACGTCGGAATCATCCTCAACTTCCTTATAGACTTCGTTGATGGACTCATCATGGGATTTCTCATAGGTATGTCTTTCTCTTAAATCCCAGGTATTATCGCCAAGAGCGACAAAGCGTCCATCGATGGTGAGCTGAGTGTAGAATTCACCGATGTTTTTCATTTTTGTTGCATCATCCATCTCGAGGTTGGCGGCAACTTCGTTATAGAGTTCTTTGAAGGTGAAGATTTTTCCTTCTTTTTTGATGATTGCATAAGCAACATCGATCATGCTTTGTTTGTCCATATGTTTCTCCTTTACATCTTTTCTGGTGCGCTTACCCCAAGCAAGGCTAAGGCGTTTTTGAGGACGATTTGACAGGCTTTCACAAGAGCCAAACGGGAAGAAGTCAAAGCAATATCATCCCTATCGATGATACGATTGCTTGCATAATATTCGTGAATGAGACGTGCTAATTCATGAATGTAACCCGCGACTTTATAAGGCGCTCTCGCATTGGCTGCGGTAATAATCATACTAGGAAATACGGAAAGATGTTTTAAAATGTTTCCTTCTTTCTCGTTTGTAAGGCCTTTTGCGCTGGAATCAATGCCGATATCTTTGCCCATTTCCAGCAAAGAAGCGCATCGTGCATAGGCATATTGAGCGTAATAAACCGGATTTTCTTTGCTTTTGGATGTGGCGAGGTTCATATCGAAGTCTAAATGAGCGTCCGAACTTCTTTCGCAGAAAAAATATCGGACGGCATCCTTGCCTACTTCGGCAACCAACTCACGATGAGTGATGCCTTTGCCAGTGCGTTTAGACATTTTGACTTCTTCGCCATCTTTATAAACCTTAACGATTTGATAGATTTCAAAGTCAATGACGTCTTTGGAATAGCCTTTCATCATCAAAGCGCTGCGCATGCGGTTCAAATAACCGTAATGGTCGGCACCAAGGCAATCGATAAGAAGATTGTAACCGCGAGAAAGCTTGTTGTAGTGATAGCAAATATCCGGCATGAAATAGGTGTATTTGCCGTCTTTTTTGATGATGGGCCTATCTTTGTCATCTAAGAAAGCGGTCGTTTTCAAATAGGTCGCGCCATCTTTCTCGTAGACGTATCCTTTCTGACGGAGCTCTTCGATTGTATCGGTAATGGTGCTTCCTTTACGAATATCGGATTCAAAAGAGAAACGGTCGAAATGAACGCCAAAGTCAGCCATATCCTTTTTGATTTTTCCAAGTTCTTTGTCAATGCCATAACGGATAAAGAAGTCGTGGGATTCTTGATTGTCCTCAAGATATTTATCGCCGTATTCTTCCTTAATGGATTCCGCAATTTTAATAAGATCGACGCCATGGTAGTCATCTTCTCCGAAGTTTGGGGTTTCGCCAAATAATTCGTGATATCTTTCACGGATAGAATGGCCTAGATGCTCCACTTGGTTGCCGCAATCGTTAACATAGTATTCTCTTGTGACCTCATATCCCGCTTTCGTATAGAGATTGGAAATAGAATCCCCAAGAGCCGCCCCTCTGGTGTGTCCTAAATGAAGATCGCCAGTTGGATTGGCGGAGACAAACTCCACGTTGATGCGGAAATCTTTTTTCTCCCCATCGCCATAATGTTCCCCTTCTTCAAGGATGGTGGTTACGATGGAGTTCAAAGAGTCCGCTTTAAGAAAAAAATTGATAAAACCAGGGCCTGCGATTTCAATCTTTGAGATTTTTGGGGAAGAGATGTGCTTCAGGAGGTCCTCAGCGATGGCTTTGGGGGCTTTATGCAAAGTTTTCGCAGACTTCAATGCAAGATTGCTCGCATAATCGCCATGAGTTTTATCTTTTGTTTGTTCGATGGTGATTTCTTCGGGCTTCACATCCAAGCCAATTTCTTTTGCGCTTGCGGCGAGAATAGTTTGTAGTTCCTTTTCGTTTGTCATAATTACTCCTTATCAATTAGCGTAACAGCGACCGCTTTGATGGCTTTCTTTTCTCCGATCGCATCAAAGCCTTCGTTTGTCATGGCTTTAATAGAGACGTTATCTATATCGGTTTGAAGAAGATGGGAAATGTTTTCTCTCATTTGGGGGATATATTCTGCTAAATGAGGTTTTTCAGCCAAAATAGAAATGTCCAGATTCACAATATGGTATCCCTTCTCTCGCAGCATTTTATAGCAGGAAGAGACAATAACGCTAGAAGAAATACCTGTGATGCTCTCATCAGCCGGAGGGAAATATTTTCCGATGTCTCCTAACGCTAACGACCCTAGAAGCGCGTCGCTTAATGCGTGATAGACCACATCGGCATCAGAATGCCCATCCAAGCCAAATTCATAAGGGATACAAACTCCGCCAAGAATTAATTTCCTGCCTTTTGCTAAAGCGTGTATGTCTTCTCCGTAGCCAATTCTCATATTTTATTTTTTCGTAACATTGAAACGGAAAAAGACGACATCGCCATCTTTCATCGCATATTCTTTTCCTTCTGAACGAATTTTGCCAGCTTCGCGAATCATTTGTTCAATACGGTCTCCAACGCTGCCGTTTCCAATAAAAGTATCGCTTGTCAAAGAATCGCCGACTTTCTTAAATTCTTCAAACGGATAAACTTCCGCTTTGATAAACCCCTTTTCAAAATCAGTGTGAATAATACTGGCGCATTGAGGGGCTAACATTCCATTATGAAAAGTCCAAGCACGGCACTCATCCACTCCACAAGTAAGGAAAGTAGAGAGGTTGAGCAATTTATAGGAAGCTTTCACCAAACGATCAAGCCCGGATTCTTTCACGCCGAGCGTTTCAAGGAATTCTTGTTTTTCTTCGGGAGAGGATAATTGTGATATTTCATATTCGATTTCACACGAAAGAGGGATGCAAACTGCATTTTCTTTGTCCGCGATTTCCTTCACAGCTTGATAATTCGCGCAATTTGGCAAATCGCCATAATCATCTTCGGCGACATTTGCGACGTAAAGAATCGGCTTCAAAGTAAGCAAGAAGAAATTCTTTCTTGCATAGTCCATTTGTTCTTGGGAAAGCCCTTTAGTCAGCCTTGCAGGTATCCCCTGTTCCAAAGTCTCTTTAAGAGCAAGGAGAATCGGCATTTCATATAAAGCAACCTTGTCTTTGGTGATTCTTGCTTTGCTTTCTTGTTTTCCGATGCGGTTATTGACGGATTCCAAGTCAGACATCGAAAGTTCCAGATTAATGACATCAATATCATTCTTCGGATTCACAGGATCGTCGTTATAGCGAACGACATTGGCATTCTCAAAACAGCGAACGACTTCCACGATCGCGTCGCATTCTCTAATGGCGGCTAAGAATTGGTTTCCTAAACCTTCACCCTTTGAAGCGCCTTTCACCAAACCGGCGATATCATAAAATTCAAAGGTGGCGTTTACTTTTTTCTTTGGATTGTATTTCGAACAAAGATAATCCAAACGTTCATCTGGCACAACAACGACCCCGCTATTAGGGTCAATAGTGGCAAATGGATAATTTTCCGCCAAAACATGTGAATTAGTGATGGCGTTAAATAGGGTGGATTTGCCAACATTAGGAAGGCCAACAATCCCAGCTTTTAATGACATATCAAATAACTTCCTTTTTACGCTAGAGATTATATCTCTAAGCCTAGGGAATTGAAACGAAGAAAAAGCGTCACTTCAAAGATTGCTCCAAGAAATGACGCCTCAAGACTAAAACACAAATCGGTTAGTCTATTTTCTTAACACTATTAGCGCGTAAGCCACGATCAGATTCGACTGGTTCAAACTCAACGTTTTCACCGACTTCAGCAGTTTTATAGTTATCCATTTGGATAGCGCTATAATGGAAGAAGTAGTCTTTTCCGTCTTCTCCATGGATGAAGCCGAAGCCTTTATCCTTGAAGAACTTTTTGACTGTTCCCTTCATATTTACCTAACCTTCCTGGCCTTTTCTTGAATAAAAGACCGTATGTAATTCTACCACCTTTAAGCCAAATCAAATAAAAAATAGTGAAGTTTTTTATCATTGACTAAAAATTAGACTTTCTAGAGAAATCTTTATGCCGAATCCAAAAAAGTAGAAACAAAATGGAAACAAAAACACCAAAAAACAAGAAAAAACACATAAAAACAGCTGGGTAAAGGTCAATTTGGAAGAACGAGGAGGATTTCCCAAAATTCTCTTCCAATGTTTTATGAAGCGTGAATTCCACGCTTATTAATGACGAACAAGCGATAAGCAGTGACAATGAGCCCAACAGAAGCAAATTGCTGCCAAAGGCATCAACAATCGTCTTTCTTCTTATGCCAAGTTCAAAAAACAGTTTTGCTTCTTTTTTATTTTCAAAAGACAAAAGCAAGGCGTTTGTCAGAAAGAGGAAGCCTGCGGTCAAAAGAGTAAGAAAGCTTGCGAAGCGAAGAATAATCTGAACGTAATCGATCACGTTCTTAACGGAAGACTCAATAGTTAAAGAAGGATCGCTAAAACGCATCGATGGGTAGGAGGCGGATAAGAAGGGAAGGATTTGTTTCGCTTTTGAGGAATCGCAATGAAAAACAACGCTTTTTGCCTCTAAAGAAAATGAGCTCATCCCTAATTCATCTCTCCAATAATCAATAGACCAATTGGACGTGACGTATATCGTTTCTTCCTCCCCTTTGACGAGACCAACCACATGGAGTTCCCCTATTCGAAAATCATTTTCGATAAAATCCCCTTTGTCTCTATTCGAAACAACCCCAGCACAATAAAGGGTTTCTTTCCCTTTGAATTTGCGGAAAAGCTTTTCCGAAACGCATATCTCGTCGCTTCGCGTAGGTTTTTTGCCCTTCACCAAATTAGAAAAATCGCTGGAAATAGTGAGCGCTTTATCTCTCCGGTACAAATATTGGCCAAAAGAAACATCATCTGGCAAAGCTAAATCCGCATAAGGCTTATCTTTTTCCGTTTTGCTCATTCCTTCCGATAAGTTAACTACTTTTTCTTGCGCGCTGCCCAAAAAGAACGGATTCACGAATCCCGAAACCATTGCTCCAGAAATGGAAAGGTAAGAAGCTTCCCCTAAAACGGAATAGTCAGAAAGATGAAAGCGGTCTGCGATTTCTTTTATATCCCTATAAGAAAGAGCTTGCTTGTCCGCTTGAAAAACATAAAGGCGGTTGCTGGAAGAGTTTTTATTCTTTTCGTTATGGCTTTGATCAAAATCATAAGAGTCTCTTTCGAAAACGAATCGGTCTAATGTTTTTCCTTCTCTTGCTTTTGAAAAGAAGGATTCTTCATCATCCCTAGGGAGAAGGAAGTAAACCTTCCTAAGAAGCCATGGCACGGAGGAATCATCTTCATCGCTTGTCGGGAAACCCATGCAATCTTCCAGAACATATTCGTTCCAAAAATGATTTAACTGATAGATGGTCGGGCTATTTTCTTCCAAAACGCCGACAAGAGAAAATAGCTGCACATCCGAATACCCCCAGGAATCATTCGCTGTTTCAAGAAGGATTTCCAATGGTTTTTCCAATAGATATTTTCCAAGGGAGAAATAGGACCGCTCAATTTGCAAGGCGAGGCACATGCTTACCATAGAAGGGTAAGGCAATGACAAGACGATCTGCTCGTTTTCCATAACCTTTGGCCTTTCAGGATAGACGATTGTTTCCAAAGGAAGCTCATCGAGCCAACGGTATTCGTTAATATTTCTTACGCCCAAACCTGGGATTTTGCTTTTCTTGCCGAATGAATCAAAATAAAACTCGTTTTCATCCTTGAAATAATTTTCGTACGAGCAAAGATAGCTAACCCCATAGTCCTTAATTTCTTCCGGATATTCATTTTTTAAGGAAACGACTTCTTTTTCATTTGCGGAGATAATCCGTTGGAAAGTTTGCTCATTCTTGCTATTGCTTTCCATGATAACGCCTTTCGATCCGCTCCATTCTCCAAAAGCGTTATTCAGCTCTTTTTGAAGGTCTCTTTGGACGTATAAAGATAAGCCAAGGGCAAGTAAGGAAAAAGAAACGATGGAAACGGTAAGAAGGCTGCGAATTTTCTTTGCCTGAAACAAATGGATGGCATGTTTGATCCAAAGGAATGGGTTCCAGGATATCCTTTCCTTTTTTGGAGGAAGAAAACTCACAAAAGAATGTTCCTTTGTTGGTGGATTGTCTTTCTTTTCCGAAGAGATTTTTCCTTCCGCGAGAGTGAGAAGCTCATCTCCGTAACGGTTAGCCGCATCGAGATCATGGGAAACAACGATAACCAAGCATCTTTTAGAAACCTCTTTCAATATTCGATACACGTCCTCACTATTTTTCTTATCTAATGCACCGGTAGGCTCATCGGCAAGAATCACTTTGGGGTCGTTTGCCAAGGCTCTTGCGATGGCCACCCTTTGCTTTTCCCCACCGGAAAGAGTATTCGTGCATTGTTTCCATTTATCGGCCATTCCTAAAAACTCTAAGGTCTCCAACGCTTTTCTTTTCCTGAGCTTCTTTTTCTTTTGCGTCCCCGATATCGGCAACATCACATTTTCAAGAACGCTCTCTAATTCCAACAAATCGTAATTTTGTCTGATAAAGCCAAAATCCATGAGGCGGATATCGTTTCTTTCCTCTTCCGTCAAATCTTGAAACGCTTTGCCGTAGAAAAGGACGTCGCCCGTATAGTCGGTATCGATGCCAGATAGGATTTCAAATAAGGTGGATTTCCCACTTCCAGAATCCCCGACAACAAAGAAAAGACCTTTATTGGGAAAAGAGAAAGAGACGCCCTCAAAGAGTTTCTGCTTTCCATAGCTTTTATAAAGATTGGATATCTCAAGGCATCTCATTCGTCTCTAAGCTCCTCTAGCAAATTCCTTTTTCTAGAAACCCATAAAGGAAGAAAACTACTCACGAAAGCGATTAAAAGGGAGAAAAGCAAAAGCAGGGCAATCGGAAAAAAAGGGACCCCCAGATAAGAGAAATAAGGAATATGGACCAACGATGATATGCCTACGCGTTTTTCAAGATATTTAGATGCCAATAAGCTTGCTGGATAAGAAAGGAGCACAGCAAGGAAGACGCTTAGCAAACTAGTTAAAAGAGGCTCTGATCCGTAGATTCTCTCGATTTCTCTTTTGCTAGAACCCAAGGAGGTCAAAATGGCGGCTTGTTTCCTTCTTTCTAAAAAAGAATGATAGGTCAAAGAAGATAAAATAAAAGCCACGCCCAATATTTCAATAAAGGCAAAAGGAAGCAAAGAAGAAGAAAAGGCTTCATACAGATTTTGAAAAGAGGAATTCACGGCAAAAGAGGAAGAAGTAATCACAAACTCGCTCCCAGCTTCTTCTAAGTCTTGAGAGTATTTCTCTAATTCAAAGGCGTCTTCTTCGCCAAAGAAAATTTGATAAGCATAAGAATAATAAGCGGAATTTCTATCTTCCGTTTCTAAAAACTCGCCTATATCCATCGAAAGATTTTCTAATTCTTTTTCTTTTAAGCTCCTTTCAAAAGAAGGGAAGGAAAAAAAGACTTTCGGAGTATTCAAAAAAGGAAACTCTTTCACCACGCCAAGAACAAGAAAAGAGAAATCAATCGATACGTTATCTACCTTCCCATCTCTTGAGATTGTTACCGTATTGCTCGCTTTTAATCTTTTTCCGATTGGGTCTTTTTGCACAAGCTTTTCAAATTCTTCGTTCACCAAGCAATAATTCAAAGAATTTCCCGAAGGCAGTTCCCCTTTCGATAAAAACGAAGCGCTTCTATCTTGCAGGGTGATGTCTTTCAAAGGAACGAAATTCACGCTCTCGAAAGAAAAGCCGTTCAACGTGAAAGAATGATAAGACGGAAAGAAATAAGAATAATCGTTTTCAAAAGAAACAGAGGGGAAATCTTGAAAGAAAGCCTCTGCTTCTTGAAGGGTTGGTTTCTCACTTCTTATCAAGGAAAGCGGTGATCCCTCCGTTTCATAAAGAACCTGCTTAGAAAGACTTGCTTGAAGATAACTAAGGGTATGTCCCCGCTCTTTTTTTAGCGAAGATTCGCTTCCTGCATAAAAACCGAAACCGATGAGCAAAGATAGATAGCCTATTAAGCCACTCGAAAAAGAAAGGATGTTCTTAACCAAATTCTTTTTGTAATTGCGGAAAATCAATTTCACAAACCATGTATTGCGTCTCTTTTTCTTAAGGGGAATCGTTTCTAAAGAAGGGGTCGGAATATCAACGCTTTTCAAAAGTTTCCCGTCTTCGAGGCGAAGAAAATCATCGGCGTATTCTTCGACCAATTTCTCATTATGGGTCACGAATAAAACCAACGTATTTTTCGAAATCTTTTTCAAGGCTTCCATCAAAAGCCTTTCGTTTTGCTTATCTAAAGCGCCAGTTGGCTCATCCGCGAAAATCACTTTTGGTTCGGTAATGATGGCGCGTAAGAAAGCGACCCTTTGCTTTTCTCCGCCGGATAGCAAAGAGGCTTTTTTGTTTTTTAAATCCTCCAAATGAAAAGTTCGAAAGAGGCTCTCCCCCTTCTTTTTGCTTTCTTTCTCGCTTTCTCCCCGAATTTTAAGGGGAAGAAGCACATTCTCAAAAGCAGAGCAATCCTCCAATAACTCAAAATGCTGATAAATAAAGGAGCAGACAAAACGGCGATAGTTTTCTAGTTTCCTCCCTTTTAATTTGCTTAAATCCTCATCCCCATAGAAGAGATCGCCTTCTGTTTTTTCTTCCGCGCGAGAAAGAAGATTCAGCAATGTGGATTTCCCTGAACCCGATTTTCCGACAATCGCAAAAAGGCCTTTTTCAGGCAAAGAGAAAGAAATATCCTTTAGAGCAAAGACCCTCTTTTCGCCTTTGCCGTAAATTTTGCTTAAAGAAATCGCTCGAAACATTTTTCACCCCACTTATAAGAAGACGGGGTTTATGGAAAAATGCCATTTTTTATTTCTTTTCGTTCATTGGGCCAATCACTTTTTTCAAAGAATGGTTGAATTTATCGCGATCGATCATGATGATATTCCCACATCCAAGGCATTTGATTTTGATGTCCGCCCCAAGACGAACGATTTGGAAACGTTTCGAATGATGAACGCACGGATGAGCTTTTTTCATCTCCACTTCGTCAAATAAATTGTATTGCGTGATTACCATGGTTCTTTTTCCATTTTGATTGCAGCAGGCTCTTTTGGAAGCCCAGGCATCGTCATAATCGATCCCGTTAAAGGAATAACGAAATTTGCACCAGCAGATAAATTCACTTCGCGGATGTGAATCGGGAATCCTTCTGGGGCACCCAAAAGTTTTGGATCATCGCTAAAAGAGTTTGGCGTTTTTGCCATACAGATATAAGCGTTCGAGAAACCCATATTTGCATACTGAGCCAGCTCTTTTTCCGCCAAAGGAGAATATTCGACAGACCCCGCACGATAGATTTCTTTGCAAATGGTTTCGATTTTCTCTTTCAAAGGGGATCCTTTCTTATAGAGCGGATGATAATGAGAGGGCAGCTTTTCAAGCATGGTTTTGACTTTCTTGGCAAAGTCGATAGCCCCATCCCCTCCTTTTTCGAAAGCGTCCACAAAAGAATATTCGTATCCTTTTTCTTTGCACCAGTCAATGAGCGCTTGAAGCTCTTTTTCCGTGTCCGATGAGAAATGATTGATGGCAATGAATACAGGTATGCCGTATTTTTGAAGATTGCGCGCATGCCTTTCGAGATTCGCAAAGCCTTTTTTCAAAGCATCAACGTTTTCAATATCGAGTTCTTCAAAAGGAATGCCGCCATGCATCTTAAGGGCACGAACGGTCGCGACTAAAACAGCCATATCCGCTTGAAGCTCTCCTTCTGGGCAAGCGATATCCAGGAATTTTTCAGCGCCTAAATCAGCGCCGAACCCCGCTTCCGTGATGACAATGGGAGACAATTTTAAAGCAAGGCGCGTCGCAAGAAGGGAATTGCAGCCATGTGCGATGTTCGCGAATGGCCCTCCATGAACAAGGCACGGCTCCCCTTCGATTGTTTGCACGAGATTCGGTTTTAACGCTTCTTTCATTAGACGCATGACAGCATGGGAGCATTGAAGATCCTTCAGCGTAATCGGATCTCCTTTTTTGTTATAAGCCACAATGATTTTCAATAGCCTTTCATGGAAGTCGGATTCATCCTTTGCAAGGCAGAATATGGCCATCATTTCGGAGGCGACCGTAATCAGAAAGCCCTCTTGCCTAGGGCTCGCTTTTTTATCCCCTTCCCCAATGGTAATTTGACGAAGGGCACGGTCATTCATATCCATCGCTCTTTTCCAAACGATGCGCATTGGATCGATATCAAGAGGATTTCCATGATAGATGGAGTTATCAATGATGGCGGAAATAAGATTGATGGATGAGGTTAACGCATGCATGTCCCCCGTAAAATGAAGATTGATGTCTTCACTGGGAGCGATGGAAGCCTTTCCGCCTCCCGTTGCTCCGCCTTTAATGCCAAAGACAGGGCCTAGAGCGGGCTCGCGAAGGCAAAGCATAGCCTCCGTTGAGATTTTGCCAAAGCCTTCTTGCAAAGCGATCGACATCGTCGTCTTCCCTTCACCGGCTTTTGTAGGAGTTATGGCTGTGACAAGAATTAATTTCCCCGTTGGATTGTTTTTGATTTTCTCATATAAAGAGTAATCGATCTTCGCCTTATAAAAACCATAGGGCTCAACATATTCTTCAGGTATGTTTGCTTTTTTAGCAACTTCTTGAATCTTCAAAAGGTTCATATATGCCCTCCTATTTTATTTCTCTAGAGTAAGATACGGCTTATTTTATTAAAAAGGAAGACGATTCCTCTAAAAAAGAAAGAATCTCCTCTTCGCCAGAAACATAACGAACAGGGAATTGATGGCGGAAAAAAGTCTCTTGTCTTTTTACGTAATGACGCGTATCCAATTTTATTTTATCGATGGTTTCCGGAAGAGTTGTTTCGCCATGAATATAGGGAATGAGCTCTTTCACCCCAATTGCTTGGAAAGCGGCCATGCTCTCCCCATATTCTTTAATAAGAGGCAAGGTTTCTTCTAAAAGGCCTGCCTGAAACATTTCCTCAACGCGACGGTCAAGATGCTCATAAAGCTCCTTCCTGTCTCGGGATAAAGAAAAGAACAAAGTCGGATAAATCGGCTCATGGTTTTGCTTCGCCAAAAGAGAGGTTTTGCTTTCATTCGCTGCAAGGCATATAGCAATATCACGAAGAACTCTCCTCTTATTTTGATAAGGGATTTTCTTTGCCTCTTCCGGATCTAATTTTTCTAAAATCGCATGTAAATCCTCATTGGTTTTGCTTTCATAGGAGGACATGTCTATTAAGGAGGTATCGATTGACAAATCATAATCGTACAAAGCAGAACGAATATAAAGTCCGCTTCCTCCGACTAGAATAGGCGTTTTCTTCCGCAAAAGAATTTCCTGAAGGCATTTTCTGACGTCAACTTGATAGCGAGAGATGTCGTATCTATCCGTCAAAGGAATGAAATTATATAGATGATGAGGGGCCATCTTTTTTTCCTCTTCGGTTGGAGAGGCGGTAGCGATTCTTAGTTTTTCATACACCTGAAAAGCGTCCGCATTCACGATTTCCCCATTGATTCTATTCGCTAAGGAAATCGCAAGCTTGCTTTTTCCGGTGCCGGTTGGGCCAGTAAGGACAAGAATCATTTCAAAAGGTTCCTCACAAGGAGCAATTCCCCTTCTACCATTTCCTTTAACGCATCATGGTTGTTCAAAAGAGGGTGATTATGGATGCGCGTCAAAAGCTCCTGGTATTCCTCTTTGGCTTTTGCGTGTTCTTCTTTGTTAGCGATGGATAAAGCCAACTTCTTCTTTTTCTCCACAAGTTCTTCAGCCATTGAATGAATCTCCGGATCGTTTTGTATCTGTTTATCTAAGGCGAGGTATTCCTTAATAAGAGGAGAGCTTTGAAGAAGGAAGGCAACATCTTTGGCCTTGGCAATAAGAGGGTCTTCGGCCATTTCGCCAAAAAGAGAATAAACATGGGAACGATTGACTTTGACCTTTACAAAACAACCGCTTAGATAACTTGGCCCCGGAAAGTTAATCAGTTTCCCATTCGGAGCATACCCAGAAAGCACGTCTTTGTTTTTCTTTGACTCCCCTTCGACAAGAACATCAAATTCTTTGCCAACGCATTCATCAGAGGATTTTGCGGTCAATTCATCGATAAGCGCTTTTAGACGCATGAATCTTTCGTGAGATACCTCTGGCGGAACTTGTTCCATTTTCGCGGCCGGCGTTCCAGGACGAGGAGAATAAATGAATGTAAAGGCGCTGGAATATCCAACCTCCCTGCATAAAGAAAGCGTTTCTTGAAAATCCTCCTCCGTTTCATAAGGGAAGCCGACAATAATGTCTGTCGTTAAAGCGATATCCGGTATTTTTCGGCGAATTCTATGAACGATTTCGAGATATTCCTCTCGTGTATACCTTCTCCCCATCTTTTGGAGAATCTTGCTTGAACCGGATTGAACAGGGAAATGCAGCCAATGATCAATATTCGGATAATGTGCCATCACATCGATCATTTCGTCTGTGAACTGGGAAGGATAGGAGGTTAGGAAACGAAGATGCGGGATGTTTGTTTCCGCGACCGCTTTCAGCAATTTCGCAAAGGTCGTCCCATCTTTGAAATCCAAGCCATAGGAATTCACGTTTTGCCCAAGTAAAGTGATTTGCTTATATCCTTTGTCGACTAATTCCTGGCATTCTTTGACGATATCCTCCATTTTGCGAGAACGTTCTCTCCCGCGAGTGTAGGGAACGATGCAATACGTGCAGAATTTATCGCAGCCATAGGAAATATTCACAAAAGCTTGGGAGGAATTCAAACGAACAGAAGGCATATTCTCCACAACTTCGCTAGCAAAAGAGCGGACGGAAACGATAGAAGCCTTCTTTTCTAAAGAGGAGGCAAGCAATTCGTTCAATTTGCTAATATCATGGGTGCCAATAACCAAACTGATCCATGGATAGGTCTGCATCAGTTTCTGAGCGATATCGTTTTCATCCATCACACAGCCCGATAAAACAAGCATGAAGTCCTTATCCTTGTCTTTATTCGCTTTAAAGGAGCCGATTTCGCCATAGACTTTTTCTTCCGCGTTTTCTCTTACGGCACAGGTATTAATAATGGCAAGGTTGGCTTTCCTAGGGTCTTCCGTACGGCTGAATCCCGCCTTAGAAAGATAGCCTGCCATGATCTCTTCATCGCGAACATTGGCTTGACAGCCATATGTTCGGATATAGAAAAGCTTACCTTGGGCAAAGTTTTTCAAAATAGGCGCGACCTCATTTTGGGAAAGGGAGCGTTCTACTTCAGGACGTTTTGCCGCGTCTTTTTGCGAAGCGACGTTTTCATAAATTACTTTTCTCATATCATTACCTTTCTACGATTTGATGGATGGTTTGAATCTTTGTGGCCTCGAATGTGTCCTCGTCTATATCGATGAGGCAGGCGTTGACCATCATTTTCGCATTCTCATCGATTTGGAAGGCTCCGCTTTGCCCGCCGAGTATTTTGTTCATCACGGATTTTCTTTCAAAGCCGATCACTCCATCGGGATCCCCACACATCCCAACATCGCTTAAATAAGCCGTTCCACCTTCAAGGATTCTTGCGTCATTCGTTTGGACGTGAGTGTGAGTGCCGACAATAGCCGTCACAAGTCCTTGAAATTCATAGGCGAATATTTGTTTTTCGGAGGTGGATTCTCCATGAATGTCCACAAAATGAATACAGGGTTCGTTTTCCTCGAGCAAAAGTTTTTTCAAGGAAGAAACAGGCTGTTCCACTTCCTCATTCATGAAAGATTGGAGAAGGATGTTGGTTACTCGCAAAGGAACTCCGCCGACGTCAAAGAGAGCACTCCCGACGCCATGAGTATAATTCAGCAAATTCAAAGGGCGAATAAGCTGATCCGCTTCATCGATATAGGAATCGATTTGGGCTTTGGAATGCCAATGGTTGCCTAAAGTGATGCAATCAACGCCATCATCGATCAATTCTTTGTAGTGCTTTTCCAATAATCCCTTGCCATGAGAAGCGTTTTCGCCATTGGCGATCACGAAGTCAATTTGATACTTATTGACGAGTCTAGGCAAAGAAAGATGGATCGCATTGCGACCCACCTTCCCAACAACATCCCCATAAAAGAGAATACGCATTATTTAGCCGTTTCTACCGCACGATATTCGCGGATAATGGAAACTTTAATGGTTCCAGGATACGTCATTGTGTTCTCAATCTTCTCACGCATCTGCTGAGCCATCTTAACCGCTTCGGCATCAGAGACTTTCTCTGGAATGACCATAACGCGGATTTCGCGCCCAGCTTGAACGGCATAGGCTTGTTGCACGCCGTCAAATTCTTTGGCGATATCTTCAAGTTGCGTAATGCGTTTCGTATAGGTTTCAAGAGTTTCGCTTCTAGCGCCTGGACGGGCAGCGCTTAAAGTATCGGCGGCAATCACAAGATGAGCAATGACACTAGTGCATGGAACATCGCCATGGTGCGCTTCAATAGAATTGATGACGACATCGTTTTCGCCATATTTGCGGGCAATCGACGCGCCTAAGGAAGCGTGGCTTCCCTCTTGCTCATAATCGACGGCTTTGCCAATGTCGTGAAGAAGTCCGGCGCGACGGGCAAGATTTTGATCTAAGCCAAGCTCTGCAGCCATAATTCCGCAAAGATAGCCAACTTCAATAGAATGTTCCAAGACGTTTTGTCCAAAGGATGTGCGGTATTTGAGCTTTCCTAAAAGGGCGATTAAGTCACGGTTCATACGGACTAAGCCTAAACGGTTAACCGCATCCTGCCCGGCTTTGAAACAATCGTTATCCACATCGGCTTTGCACTTAGCGGCCACCTCTTCAATCCTTCCAGGCTGGATTCTTCCATCCTTCACTAAGATTTCCAAAGTGCGTTTGGCAATCTCGCGGCGAATTGGGTTAAAACAAGAAACCGTGATCACTTCTGGAGTATCATCGACAACAAGGTCGACGCCAAGGGTTTGCTCCAATACACGGATATTTCTTCCTTCACGACCGATGATTCTTCCTTTTAATTCATCGGTAGGAAGGGCAATGACGGCGACGCTACGCTCGGTAACAACATCTTGAGCGTATTTATCGCAAGCCAAGGAAAGAAGGTCTCTGGCTTTTGCTTCGGCTGTATCATTCGCTTCGTCTTCGGCATTCTTGATGAATTGCGCAATCTCGACTTGCATCTTGCTCTCGACGCGTTTCATGATTTCGTCATGCGCTTCCTTAACCGACATGCCCGAAACTTTTTCCAATTCAGCAAGAATCCCATCAATCTTCTCATCGAGTTCTTTGCTCTTTTTATCATTTTCGGCGATTTTGCGATTTAAGACGTCATTCTTTTGATCCAAGGCGTTTTCTTTCGCCAAAAGAGCGTTGTCTCTAGCGTCAATGGCATCTTCTCTGGCATCCAATTTGGATTGTTGGAGTTGGGCCTCTTGCTTCATTTGGCGGATTTCGTTTTGAGCTTGCTGCTTCATCTCAAAAGTTGCCTGCTTGGCATCGATCTGAGCGTTTTTTGCAATGCGCTCGGCCTTCACTTCGGCATCACGAAGAATCTGTTTGGACTCTTTTGTCGCGGAGGTTATTTTTCCTTTCCCAAAAAGATGCATCATAAGGAAAAGGAAAGCGGCGCCAATTAAAAGAGCGGCAATGCCAACGATTAATAGCCACCACCAATCAAGAAGTCCTGATTGTAGAAAAATCATATGTTTTATGCTCCTATTCTAACTGAAAAATAGCCTTCCCCATAGACAAGGCAAAATAATTGCTATTTCAGAAAAATTTATTTAAACGGTTTTCCCGGTAATAAAACTCCCAAAATCTATGGGCAGTACTCAATCAGTACGAATACATTATAAGTTCAATTGAAAAATAAAGAAGACAAAAACGAAAAATGTTTTCTATTTTTGCCATTAATAATTGAAAAAAGCGGTCACCTTCTGAAAGATGACCGTTTTTTTATTCTTGAGCGGATGTATTTTCTTCAGGAAGAGTTTCTCCGCCTTTGAAAGCTTCACGGATTTTGGCGTTGATTTCTTCCATTTTTTCAGGATTATCATGGAAGTAAGCTTTCGCCGCCTCTCGACCGTTTCCGATTTTCTCGCCGTTGATGTCATACCAGTTCCCGGTCTTTTGAATAAATCCGAACTGAACGCCCAGATCGACCGTTTCCCCTTCTTTGGAGATTCCTTGACCGTAGATGATATCAATAGAACAGCTCTTAAATGGCGGGGCAACTTTGTTTTTCACGATTTTCACGCGAACCGAGTTGCCAATGATATTCGTGCCAAGTTTTATGGCATCCTGTCTTCGAATATCAATGCGGACGGAAGCGTAGAACTTCAGCGCTCTGCCACCGGTCGTCGTTTCGGGATTCCCGTACATCACCCCAACTTTCTCGCGAAGCTGATTGATGAAGATGACCAAGCAATTCGTTTTGCTTAGAATACCCGCCAGCTTTCTCATTGCCTTTGACATCAATCTCGCTTGCAAACCAACTTGATTATCGGACATAACGCCATCAAGTTCCTGTTGTGGGACCAAAGCGGCGACGGAATCCACGACAATCACGTCGATGGCTCCGCTTTCAGCAAGCATTTCCACGATTTCCAATGCCTGCTCCCCCGAGTCTGGCTGAGAAAGGATGAGCTCATCGATATTGACGCCTAAATGTTGGGCGTATTCCGGGTCGATAGCATGCTCTGCATCAACGTAGGCGGCTCTACCGCCTTTCTTTTGCGCTTCGGCAACCGCATGTAAAGCCAAAGTTGTTTTGCCCGATGACTCCGGGCCGAAGATTTCGATAATTCTCCCTTTTGGATATCCGCCAATGCCAATCGCTTGGTCTAAAAGCAAGGACCCAGAAGGAATCACGTCTACATTGACATGGGGTTTTTCTCCCATTCTCATGACCGATCCTTTGCCATAGGCTTTCTCAATGGAACGCAAGGCCGCTTCTAAAGCAGCATCCTTATCTTTTCCAGCAGTGAGTTGTTCTGTTTCTTTTTTTGCCATATTTGCTCTCCTCAACTATAAATAGACGCCCTTTTGGAAAAAAGGACAAAATTAATCTTCAAAAATCGCAATTAAACGATCAAGCATCATATCCACGCAAGCCTCTCTCATCTCATTGCGGGAGAGATCGAAATCTTGCTGCATCTCAATGATGCCGTATTTTGTGGCAATGCACATGTTCACCCTTCCAACAGGGGCAAATCCCTCCTCTTTGGTGGGCCCGGCGTTCCCCGTAAAAGAAACGCAAACATCGGTGTTCAGAGTTTTTCTTCCGTTGATGGCCATCGAATCGGCCACTTCTTTGGAAACGACGCCATATTCACGGATAATCCTTTCCGGTACGTCGTCCAATTTCGTTTTTAAATCGGCCGCATACGTCACAAGGCCTCCGCGGAAAACTTGGCTTGCGCCAGGAATAGAACAAAGCGTAGAGGCAAACAAGCCTCCCGTTAAAGATTCAACGGATCCAAGAGTGAGCTTCTCTTGGGCAAAAGCCTTGATTACTTTTTCTGCTTTATCGCGATTAATCATGCTTTCTCTCCTTAAATACGGATACGTTCTGACACAAATAAATAAGGCCCGATAAGAAAGACATCAAGGTCGCCAAATAAATAAGGATATTGGCAACGCAAAGATAGGGATTCCATCCATTATCGAAATAAGAGAAAGGCCAGCCATTTAGCAAAACCACAGGAATGGCGACCATTTGGAAAACGGTTTTCAGCTTGCCGAAGATATTCGCGGCCAAAACAATCCCCTTACTTGCCGCCACAAACCGAAGGGCATCCACAACCAAATCACGCGCGATCATGATGATGATGGCGAAAACGGGTATAGAAATGTTGCCATAACGGGAAATCGCCAGGTAAATCAAAATGGAATTCACAAGAAGTTTGTCCGCAACAGGGTCAAGAAATTTCCCTAAATCGGTTACTTGGTGCCATTTTCTCGCTAAATATCCATCCACAAAATCCGTGGAAGAAGCAATCACGAAGACAACCATCGCGATAAAATAAACGAGATTGATTGAATTATTTGGCCCAAAATAAACCGGCTTATAAACGCTCTCTGGCAAGAAATCAAAGACAAGCAAAAAAGATAACAGACAAACCACTAATGCAATTCTCGCCGTTGTAATTTTTGTTGGTATATTCATAGATTCATTCCTTAGTGAGTGTCCGGCCCGATAAGCCATGTTCTGTCGAGGGCGACAATTAATCTCAGGTTTCCCTGGAAGGGTTGACTTCAGTTCGTTTTCCCTTCTTCCCCTACCAAATTTGGGTTTCTCGCTTGTGGGGTTTACCAACGTTTCACCTTGTTATCGCTAACAAGCTCGTCTCTGTGGCACTTTATGGTTCCTTAGCTACGTGAGCTAATTCGCCGCCGTCACGTACTCCTACGTGCCAAAGCTTATTTATTGGCTTTGCGCAATCACTACAGCCATCGCAGACTGTGCGAGCATGGACTTTCCTCTAGTTTCCTAGCAATCGCCTGGACCGGATTACATATTTCTTTTCTTGAACGTCTGAGGGTCGAAGCCAAGCTGCCAAATGAAATTCTCAAGCAAGCGCATGCGTTTGATATAATCAAAGTTCTCAACGTTGACTTTATCTCCCGCTTGGAGCCCGCTTAATTTGTTTTTGTAACTGGCGTTTTCAAGCTCAAGATCGTGAATGCGTTTCTTTAAGGCAAGAACATCGGGTTTGTTGTTTTTCGATTCCGCCTGATGGATTTGATTTCTTAAAGTCGCAATCTCGGCGCTAAAAGCAGTTTCTTCTTTTTGAAAAGAAATATAATCCTTTATGACTTCGTCTAAGAAATAATCCACTTCCTGGGCGTCATATCCTTTTATGTCCTTCTTGAACTTTTTATTCAAGATATCTTTTTCGGTCAATATTCTTTTCTCTGCCATAGCGCTCTTCAATTATATTGAAGTGCTTTCAAATAGGGAAGATGAATGCTCATCTTTTTTAAAGAATTTTCCATCCGTAAGGGCAAAACAAGGCGAGGTTTCCCTTTTTTGGTTTCTGAAACGCTATTTTCATCTGAATGCCATCGTTTCTCGCCCCTCTGCCCTTAGAAAAAAAGACACGCGCCTAAATTGACAATAAGCTGGAAGATGCTTATCGAAGAGGGTTTCATGAAGGGCGATTCATAAACCTCCACCGAGAGAAAAAAGGCGTTCTTCATCTTTGCCGCCGTTAAACCGAAACAGATCGAAAATCGAAAACGGACGAATCCTGAAATCGTCCGTTGCCTATTTCCCCTAGGAGTTTTCCATTTTCATTAGTGATACAATTCCATTATGGAAATTTTCCTCAGAGAAACGAAAAACGTAAATGCCTTAGTCTTTATCGATCTTGAGGCCACATCTTTTACTTCCGAAATGATTGAAATCGGCGCCTATTTGGCTGAAATCAATAAAGATGGCTCCATTAGAAAAATCCACCCGCCTTTTAAACGCTACGTCAAGGCGAAGCATCAAGTCGGTTTTCATGTTGCCCGATTGACTGGAATCACCGATGAGAAATTAAGAAACGAAGGGGAGGATTTCCCTAACGTTCTTTCTTCTTTTCGCAAATACGTCGGCAGATTCTGGGATTCCTGCCGTTTTGTGACTTTCTCGGAACACGATATGGTGATTCTGAAAAACACCATGGCGCAATACAGGGATTTGAACCCCTCTTATGCAAGAAATATCTATCGCCATCATTTGGATTTGCAACGCCTTCTCGACCGTTACATTCAAGATCAGAATGGGAATCCCTATTCTTTGACGAATTATCTTAAAATCTTCGGTCTGGAATTTGATGGCAAAGCCCATGATGCGATTTATGACGCTTTAAATCTATTAGACTTATACAAAGTCGCCAGAGAAGGAAAGGAAATCTTCGTCAAAGAATATAAAAACGTCCTTTGCGGAGCAAAAACACGTCCCGTCGTGAAGGAAATCATTCAGATGCTTAGCGAAGGGAAAACCGTCACGCCAGAGATGTTTGACGCATTGTTAGAGGGTACTTTCAAATGAGCATCCATTACCCGGCTGGGGTGAAGGTTCCTCAGTCCGCTCTAAAAAAAGCAAAAGAAAAAACGCCTCGCAAGAAATACCGTCTTAAAGTTCAAGCCGGAAACCGCGGCATGCGCTTTGAGGATGAAATCAACCAAAGCAACGATTATTATTTGTCGAAAGGCGTTGCGGTCATCCACAAAAAACCCACCCCAATCAATATCGTGAAGGTTGATTATTCCCATGGCGCAAAAATCGTAGAAGCCTTTTTCCAAGAGCCCTCTACCACTGATTACAATGGCATTTACAAAGGGAAATACATTGATTTTGAAGCAAAGAGCACACACTCGAAAACCGCTTTTCCTTTAAGAAACATCCCCCACCAGCAAATCGAGCATCTGGAAGCCGTATTAAAATTAGGAGCCGTCGCTTTCTTTTTGATTGAAATCGTCCCATTAAACGAAGTCTATCTGCTTCCAGCGGAATTCGTCTGCCACTTTTACAAAGAGAAACCAAGGGAATCCATCCCCGTCAAAGAGATCAAGGAAAACGGCTTCCCTGTGGAAGAGAAATATCTACCCCGTTTGGATTATCTATCCGTCGTGGATGAATGTTTCTTCAAATAGACGCAGTATTTGCCCAATTTGCATTTCTCGCAAAGAGGATGAATGGCCTTGCATATATCTCTCCCGAAATAGATGAAAGTGTGATGAAGATAAGCCCATTCTTCCTTAGGGAATATCTTTTCCAGCCTTTTTTCAATTTCAAGGGGTTCCATTTCTTTTTTAGCGTAGCCAAGGCGGGTGGAAATGCGTTTAATGTGAGTGTCCACCGGAAAATATTGCTCCTTGCCCATTTCCAAAAGAAAGACGCCGGCTGTTTTGTTTCCTACGCCAGGCAATTTCATCAATTCTTCCTTCTTCATTGGTATACGTCCCCCGTATTTTTCCTCAAGAACGGTTGCCAAAGCGTGAATATTTCTGGCTTTGTTATGGTAAAGCCCTATAGAGCGGATGCAGTTTTCGATGTCTTTCACGTTGGCGTTTGCAAGCTCCTTGGAAGTAGGGAATCTTTCAAAAAGAGGGGGCGTCACTTGATTAACCGACTTATCTGTCGTCTGAGCGGATAAAAGGATGGCGAGAAGGCATTCTAAGGGATTGTGGAAAATCAGAGTGGCTTTTGCTTCAGGATATTCCTCTTTTAAGAAAGAAACGATCTCTTTTTCTTTATTTGTCATGAGCATCGCCCCAAAGGTTTTTGGCAGCTTGAATGGTTTCCTCCACGCTTTTATCCCAACGATCGCTTACGGCGGAAGCTCCTTCTTTTTGAATATCGTCTTGCTTTCTTCTATTCACGAGGATTTTATTCACGGCGCGGATGTTCTTCTTGTTTTGATTCAATGCATCTAGCAAGGCGTTTTTGATATCGTCTAGGCCATAGCCGTTATCGAGCCAGTCGGTAATGGTTGAGATTTCCAGGGGAGCCAAAGTGCGGGCGAATTTCTCTTCGAAAAGAGAGACAAGCTTGGTCATGTTCTCTTCCCTTTCTTTGTTCATGGAATTCGTTTGCTCCCTCGTTAAGGAAAAAGCGAATTCTTTTTTCACTTCTTCTTTCAAAGGAAGGAGAGAGATGATTAATTTATTGTCTTCGTCATGGTCATAGACAAGGAAGCCTTTTTGAAGCAAAGAGGCCATCGATTTATCGATTTCTTTAGTGGAGAGATTCATTTTGAGGGCAAGCATATCCGAATTCACAAATGCGTTGCCTTGTTTCGAAAGATGCTCAATCATTAAGCAAACGACAAGTTCATTTTCGCTTAAGCCGAGTTTGGAATAGCAATCCAGCAACAGATATTCAAAGCTTACGGCATTGATTAAAGAGTTCCCTTGATTCATTTTCTGTTCCATCCTTTCCGTTCTTCTTCATCTAGTTTAGCAGGTTTTATTTCTTTCAAGAGATATCGGTTTCTCTGAATGGCCTCTTCCGTCTTAGCGTCGAGTTTGAAATCCAGCAAACGGGCAAAACGCTCTGCTCGGCAGATTCGCAAGGGATCTTCTTGAATTCTTTTGTCGGGGTCGCCGATAAAACGTATGATCCTCTTTTCCAAATCGGCCTTTCCTTGGTGAAAATCGAATATTTGATAGGCTTTATCAAGATAAATCGCGTTGATGGTGAAATCTCGTCTTAAAGAATCGGTTTCCAGATCACGGACGAAGATGATTTTCAGAGGATGGCGGTGATCGATATAATCGCTTTCTTCACGCAAAGTGGTGATATCCACTTCCAAACCATCTCTCTTCAAACGGATGGAACCGTATTTGGCGAAGACATAATTCGCCTCAGGAAGAAAGGCTTTTTCTTCTTCGGGGGTAGCATCGCTCACGAAATCCAAATCCGTGAAAGGCCTATGCAAAAGAAGGTCGCGTGAGGTTCCTCCCACAATATAGAGAGAATGGCCATGCTTTTCGTAGATTTCGGATAATTCGTCGAAGACCTTTATTTTCATAATAAGGATTTTAGCATAGCTCTTCATAGAAAAGAAAAAGACCATTCCGAAGAATGGCCGAAATCTCACTCCTAATGGGTAATTAGTTGAGTTTTTCTTTAAGGGTTTTGGAAACTTTGAAACCGACAGAATTGCTGGCTGGGATTTCAATCTTGGCACCGCTAGATGGGTTGGTTCCCTCACGGGCAGCGCGTTCCTTTTTGGAGAAGATGCCAAAACCGGAGATTTTCACGGTTTCGCCTTTTGCGATGGCGTCAGAGATAACTTCGAAAACGGCGTCAATGACGGCTTCTGCGTCTCTCTTTGCGACTTGGCTCTTAACAGCAACTGCTTCAACTAATTCAGCTTTATTCATGGTTAATCCTCCTTGCTAAATTTTCTGTTTAAAAGTTACCACTCTGAACCTTTATTTACAAGAAAAAACTTCACATAGCATCGTGCTTTTTTATGATAGATAGTCAATTTTTGATACTTTTCTGGAAGCGCTTTCTATTGAAATGAAAACAAAAAAGTAGATTTTATCGAATGTTTTTGCTTTTGTTATTCTAGAAATACCGATAAAACCTACACTTTGTAAAAAGGCAAAGAAAAAGCGGATTTTTGCGCCAAATAGAAAGTTTCGCTCACTTCCTGGCGCGATAGATGATGCGAATCGGCGTCCCTTCAAAATCAAATGAGTCACGAATCCTATTCTCCAAATAACGCGTATAGGAGAAATGGGCTGTTTTTGGGTTGTTGCAAAACATTACGAAGGTAGGAGGGCAAACGGCGACCTCTTCCGCGAAAACGATTTTCAAACGGCCATGGTTAAATTCCGGCGTTGGATTCATGTCCTGGGCATCACGAACGATGTCGTTCAAGACAGGAGTTGGAATTCGACGATGGAAAGCCTCGTAACAATGATTGATTAAAGGCAACAAATCTTGCACGCCAGCGCCCGTCAAAGCAGAGGTATAGACAATAGGAGCGTAATCCAGGAATTTCAGTTGGGTGCGAATCTCTTTGGTAAATTCCTGTTTGTTGGCCTTCTGAGCTTGATCCCATTTGTTGACGACGACAATGACGGCTTTATTGGCGTCCATCGCATAGCCAAGAACATGCTTATCTTGCTCCAAAAGCGGGCCGGAGCCATCGATGACAAGCAAAACGACTTCGGAACGTTCGATTGAGGAAAGAGCTCTTAAAGCCGCATATTTATCAATCGCTTCGAAAATCCTCCCTCTCTTAACGAGGCCTGCCGTGTCAATAACGACATAGTTTTTATCCTGGAAGGTAAATGGGGTGTCCACGGAATCTCGGGTCGTGCCGGCGATATCAGAGACAAGAACGCGTTCTGATTTCAAAAGGCGGTTGGTCAAAGAGGATTTTCCGACATTCGGACGTCCGATGATGGAGAAGGTTATCGCATCCCCGTATTGCTTTTCTTCTTTTTCGGGAAGCATTTTAATGACTTTATCAAGGAAATCGCCAATGCCGATGCCATGGGCGCCCGAGCAAATAAGCGGATCGCCCAAGCCGAGGCGATAGAACTCAGCCATATTGCCCACTTCTTGGACATTGTCGATTTTGTTTACCAGCAAAATCTTCGGCTTGTTGGTTTTATAAAGCATCTTGGCAATGAAACGATCGTCTCCGGATAAGCCTTTTTTGCCATCGACGACAAAAGCGATCACATCCGCTTCTTCCAAGGCGATTTCGACCTGAGCGCGAATGGATTTTTGAAAAGGGGCGTTTGCCACCTCAATCCCGCCCGTATCAATGATGGTGAACTCTTTCGTCAACCACGTTGCCTTGCCATAAATCCTATCCCTTGTTACGCCAGGGGTTGGTTCAACGATGGATTTTCTCTCTCCTAAAATACGATTGAATATGGTGGACTTCCCGCTTGAAGGGGAACCCACTAAAGCAAGTGTTCCTAATGGCATGTTTTTCTCTCCAATCCCGTTTTCTCTTTAACGATCTTCAATATGGCGTCCACAACTTCTTCAACGCTCATAGAGGAAGTGTCCAATGAAATCGAATCTTCGGCTGCAACAAGAGGATCGAAATCGCGGTGCGAATCTATATAGTCTCTCTTTTTGACTTCTTCTAAAACCTCATCATATGTAGCCGCAATCCCTTTTTCTTGATCTTCGTCATAACGACGTTTTGCCCGAATTTCCGGGGAAGCGATTTGGAAAATCTTCACCTCGGCATGAGGGAGAACATAAGAGCCAATGTCCCTTCCATCCATCACGACAGACTCTTTATCGGCTAGATGACGTTGCATTTCAATCAACGCGAGGCGTACCGGCTTCATCGCAGCGATGTAGCTCACATTCCCGGAAACGTCCGTTTTACGAATTAATTTCGTCACATCTTCGCGGTTGCAAAACACTTTCCCATCTTCTCTTAAATCAATATCGAGATTTCTTAAAACAGCTAGGGCATCCTCTTCTTTTTTAGGATCTAAACCCGCTTTCAAAACAGCATACGTCACAGCGCGATACATCGCACCCGTATCAATGTAGGTAAAACCGAGAGCGCGAGCAACTCTTCTTGCGACCGTGCTTTTTCCTGCGGCAGCAGGCCCATCAATGGCAATTGAGATATTGTGTTTCATAATCACTTCCTCACCCAAAACAGATACAACAGGATAAAAAGGATGACGGCGAGGAAAAGAACGCACCCCTTCAGAGAATACATACGGATTTCTTTTCTACGGTATTCCGTATAAGGGGTTTCCGCTTGGATTTCTTCTTTGGAGACCTCCACTTGACGAGTTTTCTTATTCTCGAATTTCTCATCTGGGGTTCTAAGAATTCTTTCCCGATATTTCTTATATTTCTCCATCCTTGTTTTCATACCCGAATATTTTACCTAAAACAGGAGTCTTTTTCATTATGAAAAAAGGGTTATCGTTTAATGGTATAAAAATTAAAGCAGACAAACTTTTTTTCTTTTTTCACTAGAAAAGCAAGAACTGTCCACCATTTAAAAAGTTATATCAAACTAACAATAAAATCGGCACTTTTTTTGCTATTTTCATTCAAAAAAGGTTGGCTTAGAATAAGTTCACCTTATAGGAGGATTTTTATATGGTTAAAGTTACAGTTAACGCAGATGCTTGCATCGGATGTGGTCTTTGCATTTCCAGCATGCCTGACGTTTTCGCTTTTGATGATAATGGCAAATCTGTCGTTATCGCTGATGCTGATGAAGCAACAATCGATGATGTCATCGCTTCTTGCCCAGTCGGTGCCATTAGCCGCTAATTCGATATAGCATTTAAACTCCCATTTTATTTGGGAGTTTTTTTCTTTTGCCCGATTTGGTTGAAAAGAAAATTAGAAAGATTAAAATATCAAACGTTTGCTCAAAAAGGAAAGGCGAAATGGTATTTATGGAAAACACAAAGAGAAATCACTTCCAAGAAATGGATTTAACAACCGGAAATCTTTTCTGGAAAATACCTCTTTTCTCTCTTCCGATGGCATTGACAACCATTTTGCAGCTGCTCTATACGACTGTTGATTTATATACCGTTTCTAATTTTGGAGGCGGAAGCAATTCCATGTCCGCTGTCGGAAGCAATTCCGCTTTAATCAATTTATTGGTGTCTTTCTTCGTTTCGATTGCGGTTGGAGCAAACGTCGCCTTAGGCAACGCAAAAGGCGCCAATCACAAAGACGTCGCGGAGAAAGTCTTGCACACCTCTCTTGTCTTTTCTTTGCTTGTTGGATTGGTTGTGGCCATCGGCGGCTATTTCCTTGCGCCTTATCTTTTGGAATTAATGGGCACCCCTGAGGAAATCTTCGCCAAATCCGTCGAATACTTGGAGATCTATTTCATTGGCGCGCCATTTCTCCTTGTCTATAATTTCGGGTCGCAATGCTTAAGGGCGTTAGGCGATTCCAGAAGGCCTTTGTATATCCTTATTATTTCTGGCATCATCAATATCGCCTTCGATTTGATTTTCGTTATCTTTTTCGACATGGATGTCTCTGGCGTTGCCTGGGCGACCGTTCTTTCCGAGGCGATATCCGCAATACTCACCGTTTTATGGCTATGGATTAACAAAAAGGGGTACATCCACCTGACTTTCAAAGGAATGAAAATGGATAAACAATCCCTTCTTAGCGTCATTAAAATCGGTTTGCCAGCCGGCATTCAGGCTTTAGGATTCAACATCCCGAACGTTTTGATTCAATCGAGCTTATATACGATTACGAATTACACGATTGACGGCGTCCTTATCTCTCAGACAGAAATCATTGCCGGGTCTTCCGCTTCCTCTCAAATTGAGGGATACGTCTATGCCTTTATTGACGCGGCCGCTATGACATGCGTCTCTTTCGTCGGCCAAAATTATGGCGCAAGGAAGAAAGAAAACATTCGTAAGATTTTCTGGTATTCCATGATTTGGATGTTGATTTGGTGGGGTATATGCACCATCATCACGCTTATTTGGCCGACAGAAATCCTCGGGATCTTTATCACCGACGGCAAGGGAGTCAACCGTTCGAACGCCTTAGCCGCTGGCAAAGAAAGATTGGTCTTGATGATGCTCACTTATTGCCTTGATGGCTTTATGGATGTCGATGGGCAATATTTAAGAGGAATGAAACGTTCCACCGCTCCAGCCTTAATTACCTTAATTGGGATAACAGGAAGCAGAATTCTCTTCCTCTACACTCTTTTCCGTTTGGATTATTTCCATACCATCTTCTGGCTTTATTTCACCTATCCTTTAAGCTGGGCTATCGTTGACGTTATTTATATACCCGTTGTTTTGCTTACGGAAAGGAAAATCTTCCGAACGGAATTCCTTCCAAGCCAAGCTCTTCAAGAAGTTTCCCACATTAATAAAGAGAATTAGAGGCTTCTTTTCGCCTAATGCATATAGCCAATCCTGAATTTAAGAATCGAAATGCAAAGAAAAGCGACCCAGTCGGTCGTTTTTTATTTTGAGGCAGCCTTTTCCCAATGAAGGGCCTTCCGGATCGTGCGATAAACCAAGAAAGTGATAAAAAAGACGGATATGTCTTTGATGATGTTCAACGGCATGACGCCGAAGAAAGCGTAAGACCACCCCAAATCGGTAATAAAAGGCACGGCTTTTTGACATAATTGGAGAAGCTCATTGGCAGGAAAACCCATAACATTCATGTAGAATGGCAAAATCCAATAAACGTTAAGAGACATCGCAACAAGGATCTGAACGACAGTGGAAAAGCCAAAACCGATGAAGACGCCTTTCATGTTCCTCATCTTTTTGTAGATCCATGCGGCAGGCAAAACATAAAAAGAAGAGAAAATAAAATCCGCTATCTCGCCCACGCACATCGTGCTTGTCATTGGAAGCTTGATGAATGTTTTCACAAGCAAAACCGCCTCCCCGACAATGGGACCATAGGCATATCCTGCGATCATAGCAGGGACCTCATCGAAATGAAGGTTCATGAAAGAGGGAACGAATGGCAAGCTTATTTGAAAGATAGGAACGACATACAAAATCGTTGAGATAGCTGCAAAAACACCAACGCGCGCCACAAATCTCACCCAATTAAATTCACGGTTTGGCTGAAAACGACTATAAACCTTGAGGAGCGCCACAAGAAAAGCCATCGTCATCGCGACAGAAAAATAATTCCAAAATTGACCCATAAAAAGAAAACCTCCGAAGAATTCTTCAGGGGAAAATGCAATAGCTCTTCTTCCAATCCGGACTTTACCGTTGGCACTGGAATCACACCAGTTCGTGCTTACGCTCGTGGGCTTTACCACCAATTGACGAATTTCACGTCACCCTGAAGTACGTAAAAAGTCTAGCACTCTTTGCTATGCTGTCAATTCGTATACATCCCTTCGTTTTTCAAAAGCCTTTGAGTGGCACTTACTTAATGCACAGGAATGAAAGCAGAAACAAAAATATGGATTTAAGAAAAATCATGGGAGAAGCATTTCAAATCTATTTGCGGTTTGATGGAGTTCAAAGAGGCAGAAACATCTTAGTTCACTCGACCGTTGCTCGTTATGTTTCTTTTCTTAGGAAGGATTGCAGATTCTTTGTTAGGGTCTGGCATTCAAATCTTATTGCCTATTCCCTTTATTTTGTTAAATCCTTTTCCAAGAGGAACTCGTCTCTTTCCTTCTCAGAAGCGAAATACAAAGTGACAGATTTCTTTTTAACCACCACGGATGAGGCGTTGTATTTTTCTTTTGCTTTTTCCAAAGAAGGAACGTGACTCTCATTATTCTGTATTCGTTTGGCTAGATATTCCGTTTCTCGAACGGAAAGATGCTCTTTATGAATTTTACGAACGATATCCGAAATACGTTTATCAGACAAGGAGGCAATCGCTTTTGCGTGCCCATAAGAAAGGGTGCCGAGCATGATTTCTTTTAAAACTTCGTCTGGAAGATGCAACAGCCGAAGAATATTGGTAACTTGGCTTCTTGAAAGGTGAGCTACTTTCCCTAAGGTCTTCTGGGAGTATTTGTATTTTTCCTGAAGGGCTTCGAAAATAAGGGCCATCTCCACTACGTTGCCTTCTCTTTGATCGCGGGTATCCGCCAATAGGGTAAGGAGAACCTCTTCATCGGAAACATCACGGATAATGCAAGGGACGTATTTCAATCCGGCTTCCTTCGCGCCGACAAAACGCTTTCTCCCAAGAATCAATTCGTAATGCGTTCCCGAAGGACGCACAAGCAAAGGGGAAAAGAAGCCTTTTTCTTTTAGGGATTCTCCGAGAGAATGAACCATATCTTTAGGAAAGGACACCTTTTTTACAACATGGTTGTCGTCAATGGAAGAAAGAGGGATGTTTTTCGATGAAATGGACGCATATTCGCGTTCCATTTCCGCGATAACGTCATTCTGGGAATAACGGCTAAGAAGGTCTTTTAATGAAGGGTTAGCTTTCTTTTTTGGCATAATCAAGAATCTCTCTTGCTAAAGCAAAATAAGCGATGGAGCCCTTCGCGGAAGGACGGTAAGTAGTGACCGCTTCCCCATGGGCGCTTGCTTCAGGAATGGAAATATTTCTAGGGATCGTGGTCAAGAAAGTGTTCTCTTTGAAAAGACCTCTGACTTGCTGAGCCACTTCCGTGCAAAGGGAAGTGTTCGCTTCGTACATCGTCAGAAGAAAGCCTTCGATCTTTAAAGAATGGTTATAGTCTTTTTGTATCTTTGTGATGCTAGAAAGGATGGAAGCAACGGCTTCCATTGCGAAATATTCGCATTGGACGGGAATCAAAACCGAATCGGAGGCAACCAAAGCATTCAGACAAAGAAGCCCCAACGATGGAGGACAATCAATCAAGATGAAATCGTATTTTTCTTTGATCTTCGACAAACAATCTTTCAAAAGATAAAAAGGCTTTGGAAGGCTATGCGAAGAGACATAGGTATCCAAAGAGGCTAAACGTAAGTTTGCAGGAACAATATCTAGATTGTCCACCTTGCTTCGCTTAATGATTAGGTTGATATCCGTTGAATTTATAACCGCATCGAAAACGGTAAGAGGCATCTGGGTGACTTGCAAACCCAAACCGCGCGTGGCGTTCCCTTGGGAATCGAAATCAACGAGAAGGACTCTTTTCCCATTTTGCGCTAAAGCGCTAGAGAGGTTAATGGCTGTCGTAGTCTTCCCCACTCCCCCTTTTTGATTTGCAACCGAAATAACGCGTGCCATGCAATGATTTTACAACTCTTATTGAAAAAGAAAAACGCTTGACCTTGATTTGTTTTTGCCACGAGGGAAAACCTCCAAGAAAAAAAGACCCACGAAGAATGCAATTCTCATACATGGGTCCACACTTTTTTTGGCGCGCCTGAGGCGACTTGAACGCCTAACCGACAGTTTCGAAGACTGTTGCTCTATCCAATTGAGCTACAGGCGCATAGAAGCTTAAAGAGGTTTCTTCAGGATATCACTATATTTCCGAGGATAACGTTTGTCGGTTTTTTTGCCTTTCAGAAGATATATATTACACCTTTCTCCCTCATCATTAGGAAGAGAAGATAAAGAAATAGAGATTTTACTGACGCCGAGAACTTTGCAAGCGTGTTCGGCATTTTTTAATTCATGCTCGCCATGAGCGCCTTTCATAGCAACGAAAGTTCCGTTCACTTTTAAAAAAGGCAAGGCCAATTCGGCAAGAATAGGAAGCTCCGCTACCGCTCTTGCCGTCACCACATCAAAACTTTCCTTGTAGGTGCTAGGAAGTTCCTCCACCCTTCCGTTAAGAACCGTCACATTCGTCAGTCCTAAGACACGGGCCACTTCCTCTAGGAAGGTGCATTTCTTTTTCGTGGCTTCGATCAAGGTATAGGAGGCCTTAGGGAAGCATATGGCCCAAACCAATCCCGGAAAACCTGCGCCAGAGCCAAGATCGGCAACCTTTTTCCCTTCCTTAAGAAGAGAAGGGTCACTAGCAAGCAAGCAATCATAGAAATGTTTCTCAATGATTTCTCCTTCCGTTTTGATGGAAGTGAGGTTGAAACGCTCATTCCATTCAATCAAAAGATGAAGGTATTCATCAAGCTTCTGCAAACATTCTTCAGTGAGAAGAATCCCTTTTTCTTTGAGTAGGGCGGCCATTTCCTCATATGTCATAAGATACCTCTTTTCTTCAACGTGATAATCAAAATGGATATGTCGGCAGGGTTTACTCCAGAAATACGGGAAGCTTGCCCTAAGGTAATTGGAGCGACACGTGTGAGTTTTTCTCTTGCTTCCATGGCAAGCTCATCGATATGCATATAGTCTAAATCCTTGGGAAGATGGATATTCTCCAATTTCATGGCACGCTCCGCGTCTTTGACTTCTTGTTGGATGTAACCGGCATATTTCACTTTGGTTTCCAAGGATAAAACGGAGGCATCATCAAAATGGAAGGAAGACATCTCTGGCATTGCGGAAGCAATCTCCTTGTAATGAAGATTCGGTCGCTTGAGTAACTCCAATCCTTTATGCCCAACCGATATGTCGGTATAGCCATTCTCTAAAAGATAGCGGTTGATTTTTTCTTTATCGGAAACATTGGTTTTGCTAAGAACGTCGATAGCCTCATCGATTTTTTGATATTTCTCTAAGAAATGCGCATAACGCTCTTCGGAAATAAGGCCGATATCATGACCGTGCTTCGTAAGACGGAGATCAGCGTTGTCATGACGTAGCAAAAGGCGATATTCCGCGCGGGAAGAAAGAAGACGATAAGGCTCTTCCGCCCCTTTTGTTACCAAATCATCGATCATTACCCCAATATAGGCTTCGTCTCTCCTTAAGATGAGAGGCTCTTTGCCTAAAATCTTCAAAGAGGCGTTAATTCCAGACATCAAGCCAAGGGCAGCCGCTTCTTCATAGCCGGAAGTTCCGCAGATTTGCCCCGCGCCATAAAGCCCTTCGTATTTTTTTATTTGCAAAGTATAGTCAAATTGAAGAGGGCGGATGGCTTCATATTCGATTTCGTAGGAATATTTCAGAATCTTCGCATGCTCCAATCCTGGCAAAGAATGAACCATTTTCTCTTGGAAAGCGTGAGGGAAACCCGTCGAAAAACCTTGAAGGTAGATGGAATTGCCTTCTCGGAATTCGGGCTCAAGGAATAACTGATGGCGCTCTTTGTCTTTAAAGCGAACCATCTTCGATTCGATGGCAGGGCAATAACGGGGCCCTGCGGCTACAATGGTTCCGTTAAAAAGAGCGGACTCTTGCAAGTTGTCCAAAACCAATTTCTTGGTTTCTTTGGAAGTATAGATTAGCCAGCAAGGCAATTGATCTTTTAAGGGGGTGAACTCTTTCGTTTCATACGAGAAAGCAAGTTCTCCATCCATGCCTGGCTGAATCAGAGCGTTTGTAAAATCGATGCTCTCTTTAGCGATTCTCGGAGGAGTCCCCGTCTTTAAGCGGAAAAGATCCAAACCCATCTCTTTCAAGGAAAAAGCCAATCCATGAGACGCTTTTTCGCCATCTGGCCCACCAGGAACGACTTCTTTTCCCGAAATCAAAGTGGACTCCATATAGGTTCCGGTGGTGATGATTGTGGCTTTGGAGGTAACTTTCTCACCATTTTCCAAAACAACGCCGAAAACTTTTTTATCATCGTGAAGAAGGGAGACGACCTGACATTCTTTGATGGTTAAGTTGTCTGTCTTTTCTAACACCGATTGAACATAAGCTGGATAGGCATGTTTATCCACTTGGGCGCGAAGGCATTGAACACCAGGCCCTTTACCGGTGTTCAGCATCTTGATTTGAAGAGGATGATGATCCGCAAACTTGCCCATCATTCCCCCTAACGCGTCAATCTCACGAACGACAATCCCTTTGGCTGAACCGCCAATGTGAGGGTTGCAGGGCGTGTTTGCGATCATTTTTTTATTCAGGGTGCATAAAAGAGTGCGCAAGCCTAAATGGGCTCCCGCCATCGCAGCCTCCACCCCTGCATGTCCTCCGCCAACAACGATGATGTCAAAATCAAAATCCATAAGACTATCCTATCGAGTCTGACATATCCAAAGCAATCAAACGATTCAATTCAATCGCATATTCCATCGGAAGTTCTTTCGCAAAAGGCTCAATGAAACCCATAATGATCATCTGGGTCGCGTCTTTTTCCGAAATGCCGCGCGATTCCAAATAGAAAAGCTCATCCTCGGAAATCTTTGAAACGGTTGCCTCATGCTCGATGAAGCTGGTGGAATTGCGGATCTCATTCTTTGGGAACGTATCCGATCTCGATTTATCATCGATAATGAGGGTATCGCATTCGACATGGGAATGAGAATTTTCCGCTGTAGGCATAATACGCACCGTTCCGCGGAAATTTGCCACGCCCCCATTTCTGCAAATGGACTTGGAAATCACATTAGAAGAGGTATTTTTGCCAATATGAATCATTCTTGATCCGTTATCTTGGAATTGATTCTTGCCGCCAACGGCAATGGAAATGACATTTCCCTTTGCCCCATCCCCTTTTAGGATGCAGGCAGGATATTTCATATTGCGCATGGAACCAATATTGCCATCCACCCATTCCATAAGCCCATTTTCCATAACCAATGCTCTTTGGGTAACCAGATTCACGATGTTGTTAGACCAATTCTGGACGGTCGTATAACGGCATCTTGCGTCTTTTAAAACAACGATTTCCACAACAGCGGCATGCAAAGATTCTTTTGAATAGATCGGTGCCGTGCAGCCTTCCACATAATTGATGGAAGAGCCTTCATCGCAAATAATCAAAGAACGTTCGAATTGCCCAGACTTTTCGTTATTGATGCGGAAATAAGATTGAAGGGGTTTGTCTAAATGGACTCCTTTTGGAACATAAATAAAGGAACCGCCGCTCCAAACAGCCGCATTCAAAGCCGCGAATTTATTGTCGCCGATCGGCACAACCGTTCCGAAATATTTTTTAAACAATTCAGGGAATAATTGAAGGCCCATATCCGTAGAAAGGAAAATGACGCCTTTCTTTTGGACTTCATCAAGCATGTTATGATAGACAACTTCCGATTCATATTGGGTGGTAACGCCAGAAAGAAACTTCTGCTCTGCTTCGGGAATGCCTAATTTTTGAAAAGTGTCTTTAATGGCGCTAGGGACTTCATTCCAATTCGCCTTGTCGGATTGGGCGTAACGGGTGTAATAGGTATAGGAGTCGAAATCCAGGAAGGAAAGATCTGGCCCGAAATTCGGAAGAGGGAGCTTTTCAAAGGCTTTCAAGGCCTTCAAGCGGTATTCCAACATCCATTCCGGTTCGTTTTTGATATGGGAAATCTCTCTTACGACTTTTTCATTCAAGCCCTTCCCCGTCGTGAAAATGGAGTTGGCTTTGGTCTTGAAATCGTATTTGTATTCGTCTTCCAGAAACGAGGTGTCTTTTTCATTGGCCATCATTTCCCCTCCTTTTCATCTTTTTCAAGCATTTCTCTCATCGTTGTCCATCCCATGGTCGCGCAATGAATTCGAGCAGCCTGTTTGCCCGTGTTCATAAAGACAAGGGCTTCATCTAAAACGGAAGCGTCGTATTCTTTCTCCTCGATCATGTTCATGTATTGCTTTATCGTATAAAGAGCTTTTTCATAATCTAAGCCGATGACGCGATCGCACATGATATCCGTCGAAGCGCTGGAAATCGTGCAAGCCACCCCTTCCCAAGCGGCGTCGATTATCTTTCCGTCTTTTGCTAGAAGATAAAGATCGAAATCGTCGATGCAATTGGTACTTGAAGCATGAAGCTTCTCATATTCATCGGCATTGGAAGGAATCCCTTTGTGTCTTGGGGAGGAGTAATGATCCATGATGATTTCCCGCATCATCATCGGGGTTAATTCAAAAGTAGGCATCTAAGAAATCCTTTCCATGCTTCACGGCATCCGCCAAAGCATCAATATCTTCTTTCGTAGTATACAAATAGAAACTGGCGCGTACGGTTGCAGGGGTGCCTAAAAATTCATTCAAGGCCTTGGCGCAATGCTGGCCGCTTCGGCAAGCGATGCCTCTGCTATTAAGGAAGGTCGCGGCGTCTTGGGCAAAAACGTCCTTGATATTGAAAGTGACGATGCCTGATTCGCTATTTTCGTTATAGATAATCGCATTCCCCGTCTCTTTCAGCTTTTGAATCGCATAACGTTTAAGCTCTTTTTCATGCTGATTGACGTTATCCATCCCTAAAGAAGAAAGATAATCAATCGCCGCAGACAGACCGTAAATGCCCTCTAGATTGATGGTTCCGGCCTCAAAACGTTCAGGCGGAAGCAAATAGGTGAACAAACCGCAGGCGTTGAACTTATCATTCATCCCCCCGCCAACGAGATAAGGATCCATTTCTCTTAAAAGATCGTATTTCCCATAGACAACGCCAATTCCTGTAGGCCCAAGCATCTTATGCCCGGAGAAAGAAAGGAAATCCACGTCCAAATCTTTGACATCCATTCTCATATGCGGGACAGATTGAGCCCCATCTAAGGAAAAAACGGCACCGGCTTCATGAACGACTTTTGCGATTTCCTTCACCGGAAGGACATAGCCTAAGACGTTTGTAACGTGAGCCAAAGAGACGATTTTCGTATGATGGGTCAGGGATTTTCTTAAATTCTCAACCGTAACCTTGCCTTCTTTATCAAGAGGGATGAATTTCACTGCCGCGCCTGTGTGTTTGCTGACAACATACCAAGGCAAAACATTGGATGCGTGTTCGGCCTCATCGATAAGAATCTCATCACCCTCATGAAGATGGCTAGCAGCATACCCATAAGCGACTAAGTTCAAAGAAGAGGTCGCGCCATTGGTGAAAACAATCTCTTTTTCGGAATCAGCGTGAAGAAAGCCGGCAATTTTCTTTCTGGTGTTTAAAACAACCTGATCGACATTGTAGCAAAGATCATAGTCGCCTCGATGAGAATTCGACGTTTCCGTTTCGTAATAACGCTTAATCGCGTCAAGAACGCAATCTGGCTTAAATGTCGTAGATGCGTTATCAAGGAAAACAAGTGGCTTTCCTTGCATTTTCACTTGATTTCGGTACATAGGGAAATCCTTGCGAATTTCTTTTGGATCAAACATATTAAATGCCTCCTTCAATGATGGAGTCGATTTTCTGAACGGTTTCTTTATCGGCAAAATAGCTCTCAATCGGTTTTAAATAGCCAAGGGCAATAAGCCTTTTCGCTTCCTCTTCCGAAAGGCCTCGAGACTCCAAATAGAAAAGGTGCTCTTCGTTTAGCCTTCCAACCACGGCAGCGTGAGAGGCTAAGACATCATTATCGGAAATTTTCAAAATCGGAGAAGCAAGGCCGTCGGCATCGGGATCAAAAACAATAATTTTCGCTTCCTGACGCGTTTTGGCTTTATCGGCGCCTTCATCAATTGAGGAAACTCCTGTGAAAGTGACTTTGGAAGACTCCCTTGCAATGCCGTAATTGCTCATAAGAGCTTCGGTGTGCTTTGCTTTGTGGGTGACGGATGTCTCGTATATCTTCTTCGCATCTTTGCTTGAAAGAGTAGCCAGATGCCATTCCGCTTTGCTTCCTTCGCCAAGAAGGTTGACTTGTAAATGAAAGTCGCATGAAAGCGGAGCGAAGTCTGCCATAGCCGCGATTAAGACGCCGTTTGCGTGGACATTGACGGTGATATTGATTTCTTTTTCGAGCTTTTCAAAACACGCGATGTTCAAATGAAAAGCGTCTCCTTCAGGAACTTCGATGGTCAATTCCTTTGGCAAAGAATCCACGTATAAAGACAATTTTTGCTCATTATTTTCCATCTTTGCTAGTCCCTATTCTCGTAGCGCAAGCGCCAATGGAGACGTCATTCATTGTCGCGCCCACTTCTTTCTCGATGTTGATGTTCCGTTCGTATTTCAGCCATTCATATCCTTGCTTATCGACTTTTTCATACAAATCCGGCCCACCTTCTAAGACAATGCGTCCATTGATTAAAATGGCGGTCCTTGTTGGCTTGACCATTTCAAGAAGTCTTGCATAGTGGGAAATCATCAGGAAGGCCGTTCCTTTGGCCTGTTGCTTCCTAATTACCTCGGCAACGACATTCATCGCGTCCACATCCAAGCCGGAATCGATTTCATCCAACATGGCAATCTTTGGCTCAAGAAGCTCCATTTGAAGGATTTCATTTCTCTTTTTCTCGCCGCCAGAGAATCCTTCGTTAAGATTTCTGTTACTCATCTCGAAAGGAATTCCCATATCTTTATAGGCTGTTTGGAGAGAATTATAGAATTGGAATAAACTCAATGGTTTTTCGCGATGGGCGTTCATGGCCGCTTTATAGAAATCGGCGGAATTCAATCCCGGTATCTCTGCAGGATATTGCATCGCGAGAAAAAGACCGATTTTGCTTCTTTGATCAGGAGTCATCCTTAAAACGTCTTTTCCCTCGTAAGTGATTTCACCCTCCGTTACCGTATAACGAGGATTTCCCATAATAACAGCCAAAAGAGTTGATTTGCCATGGCCATTTGGGCCGAGTAAAGCAAGCGTTTCGCCATCTCTTATCTCCAGGTTAACACCTTTTAAAATTTCCACATCTTTCACAGATGCATGCAGATTTTTTATCACTAACGAAGACATATCTTCCCTCCTAAATCGCAATGTATTTTAATTCCCACGTATGCGTGCGAGCAAATGAAACGATAAGAAAAAATGAAAAATCATTTTATATTGACCATATATATTTCCAAATCATATCTTTTTGGCAATCTCGAATGCTTTAGCGAATATGACATTTAATGCCCTCACATAACGCTTAATGAAACATTTATTTTGACGACTTACATTGCTTCATGTGATGGGTGCTATATGTGTTGTATTGACTATTTTATATGAACCAGTTTTTTTCTTTGTCGATAAAACATTTTTGCTGTTTTTCAGATAAAGGCCGTTCCCTTTTCAGAAAAAACGTTTTCTCGCTCTTTCACTCACGTACGCGTGAATTTGCTTGCACCAATTCTCTTATGAGAATAAACTAATCACGCATGTTTGTAGAAGGAGGAACGAGTCCACACTTATGAAAAATAAAAAATGTGCCCTCGGTTTTGTAGCTGCTCTCGCCGCCATAACGGGATTGTCTAGCTGCGATAAAGCAACCAAAAGCAACGATGGAGCGATTTTCACTTACACCGATGCCAATGGGTATCGCACGAGCTACACAACTGAAGACCTATTAAAGAACTACCGTCAAAACAGCTCTTCTTTGAGTTCTGAATTTGACAAGATTTATGAAGCTTTAATTCGTCACTATTATCAGCAAAGCGAAAACAAAGGAAAACTTTCGACTTTGCAATCAGAAGCAACCCAAGCTGTCTTGAAAGACAAACTGACCGCTCAGACCAACGCCACCAACAATGGCACTTCTTTCGAGCAGGAATTCGAGTCGATTTTGGATACGAACAATGTCGACAACGCTTCCGAGCTCTGGGATAAGCATCTTTATGAAAAAGAAAAAGACCTCTTTGAGAACGATCTTTACGAAAATTTCAACCTTGGTTCCAGCTCTGGCGTCAATGGCTATGAAGTTCTTCGCGATGGCTATTACACACTCAATGGCGAAGAGAAAAAGATGTTCGATTTCAAAGACACCTCCTATGGCGATGTCCAGGATGGCTGGCTTTTAAACCAAATGCCATATGAAATCCGCCATATCTTGGTGAAATTGAATTCCGGTTCGAATAAGAATTACACCACCGATAAGATCAGTGAGCCAACCGCCACTGGCGAAGGCGGAGAAGTAACGAAACTTACCACCGTGCTTAAAGGTTTGGCTGGCGCAACCATCGATCCTTCGAGCAATATGCTCGTTGGCGTTGACAGCGAAGATAGAAGCACATTCGACTCTTTATCTAGCTATTCGGATGATGACGGATCCAAAGCCGCTTTCGGCGAATATTCCAAGTCGGGCGAAGGTCCGATGACCAAGAGCCAAAACTCTGAATTAGTCCACGAATTCATCTATGGCATTTACGCTTTCGAATCCCTCTATAACAAGAGAAATAACGATTCCACAAAGAACCCATACGGTGCCGCTAATTCCTACCGTATTGCTCCTGGTTTGAGCGAAAACGCCACTTCCATGCCAACCGCTAGCGATGACTCCTCCGTGAATAAGAATTTGACAGTTCTATCGGAAGATGGCAAAGAAGAAACCGTTTACGATTATTTCAGCAATGAAGGAATTGGTTCAATCCCATTCGGCGCGGTTATGGCCCTTGCCGATGCCGGAAAGATCGAAACCGATGATTCTGCTGCAAAAGGCAAGGTCAACGACGGAAATGAATCCTTCTTCCCGCGTAATGTTATCTATAACAAATATTTCAATAAGCACAACGTTTGCGTCATTACCCCAAACGCCATTGCCTATAACGCCACGACTTATTACAACGACGATGGTGTGGCCACCGATAATTATCGCGCTTCCTGGGCAGATGAAAACACCAAAACGGCCGCAAAAGCAGCTCGTGACGAGTTCTATAATGCGTCTAATGAGAATAAGTTAGTCGGTAAGGAAAGCACCGATGGCGTTTACTCCGAACAATTCGGAAAGCTTCCTGGTTTCCAAGTGAACACCAAAGACGTTTTGCCTCAATTCACGAATAATGTCTTGACTGATAGCGCAGGCGAAATCATCTTAGCCGTGCGCGCAGGCGCTTCCTCTTATCAAGGTATTCATTTAATGACCATCAAGCGCTCTGCTTTATCCTTATATGGAACAAGCTTCGATGGAAATGTGGTTAAGGAAAATACCTTAAGCGACGTCGGAACGAAAACAAAAGGCAAGATTTCTTATACAAAGGATTCTCCATCCCTTTCCGATTACTACACCATCTACACTCCAGATAGCAACAAATACCCAACCGTCAATGGCAATAAGATGTCTACTTACGTGAACTATAACGTCCACGATAATTCCGACTACGCCACCCGTGCTGGATGGATCTCAAGCGCCATCAAGTCTTCCTTCTCGGATAATATCTCGACCTATTTATTCCAATATTTGGTTGAAAACGGCAAAATCGAATTCAAGAATGAGGAAATTGCCACTTCCATCAAGAATTATGTGAAGATCAAACGTAAATCCACGAAAGATTCTTCTTATAAGACTTGGTCTGACAATTGGAAAGAATACGCTGAGCAATTAGTTGCTCAAAATGAAGAAAGAAGCATCGGTTACGAAGAAACCGGTGCGACCGGAGCTTCTAAACTCATTACGGAAGCCGCCGCTATTGAGTACGGCATGCCAAAAAAGAGCTCTAGCAAGCTTTGGCAAAAAGGAGGGGCGTGCTACTACGCATCAAACAATGACTAAGAAACATTTAATGGCTTTCGGAGCTCTTGTTTGCTCCATGACGATGCTCGCTTCTTGCGACAAGATCGAAGCGGATTTGCCAAGCGGTATTGGCAACGACAAAATCTTAAACATCTCTGATGATATTGATGCCAACACCATTCAAGACATCTATGATGCTCTTATCACAAGCGGCAACACCAATTCCGAAAAGGTTTTGAACAATATCCTTTATCTCTATGCCAAATCCACTTTCGGCTCTTTCTTCTCGGAAGGTGAGACCAAAGGATTGAAGGATGTGGTCGCAACCTATCTTGTTTCCACTTCCAACACCGCTGAAATCGATTCCTTTATCGATGCTCATAAGGCTTTGCAAGTGAAAAAAGATGGCAAGATCGACTACGCTTCTTCCAGAGTGCGTGTCACAAACATCTACAAAGACATTCTCTTCCGTATCTATAATACTTTCTTAGGCTATGTGACCAATTCCACTTATCAAGAAAGAAACCAATTCAACGAAGAGAAGTTCTATGATGCGCAATTGAAGAACTACTACACCTTAGGGGAAGAATATTTCGAAAATTACATCCAAGTTGAAGGCGATATGGCTATCAATGAGGAAAACCCTGGTGAAGTCGATGGGCTAAATAACGCCATCATCAACAAGTATTTCAAGAATATTTGGGGCACTTATCAAGAATATATCGAATTAAATATTCTTCCTGATATCTACCGCAACGAACTTACAACGGAATATATGTATACCCAAAACGACGCTCAGATCAATTTGACCGCCGCTCGTGAAGTGGAATACATCAACCTTTCCGCTAATGCTCAATACACCGATGCCGTTTTGAAACTCATGCGTCAATATTGCGCCCAAGTTATCGAAAAAGGCAAAATGAGCGAATACGGCTTTGATTTCTTAAGCGCTTTGTATAAAGGTGCCGATAAGGAATTGAATAACCTTGCGGGAACAAGCGAAAGAAGCAAACTCGCGAAAGCAATCTATGCTGCTGCAGGCTGGACGCACGCCTCTATCAATGTCGCTGGGCGCGGAACGGTGAATTACTATAAGGAATCTTCCTTCGGCACGAATTGTGAGAAATACAATACGATTATCAATCAAACTTCTCGCGATGACAGCAACGCCAATTCCGTTTATAGCGATTTCACCAATTCCGGCGCTTATAGCAAAGAAACGGGCTTCATGATCAAAGAGAACACTTTGATCGCGGAAGGACACACCACAAGAGGCTGGTACACGGCCGGCGGTCTTGGTTCTCTTCCATCTTCTTTGAATACCCGTATCTTCAAAGCAGCCGTCGCCAACGAAGTCGATGACACGGAGTTAATAAACAAGGAAAATCCAAAAGGATATAAAGGCGGGAATGGCACTTATGGCCGCTATATCGAAGGAAATTATTTCCTTACCCCAGCTAAATATTCTGAGGTCAATAATTTCCCATATCTTGTCGAGGATGGCACCAATTACTACATCGTTTTAGTGAAAGAAGCCACCAAATCCGCTAAATTCCAAGAAAATGGCGTTTATGATACCCGTAGTCTCCTTGAAGGCGAAAGAATCGCCCGTAAGGTTGCCTATAGCTTATCGAGCATCGATACTTGGAAAAACGACGCCAAGACCTATTACGTGCAACAAATGGCCATGATGTATCATGACGATTACGTCTATGAATATTTCAAGAGCCAATTCCCAGATCTCTTTGACTGAGAAAAAGCACTATAATTAAGGGGCAGACGAATTCTGCCCCTTTTCTTTTGAAAGAAGGTAAACGAAATGAAAGATGTGTTTTGCAAAATCGTGGATGGTGAAATTCCTTCCGCTAAAGTCTATGAAGACGATGATGTCCTAGCTATCTTAGACATCTCTCAAACAACAAAAGGCCATACCCTTGTCATGCCAAAGAAGCATTATCAAAATATCCTAGAATGCCCTCAGGAATTGATGCATAAAGTCATGGATGTCGCTCAAAGAATCGGCCAAGCCGAAATGATGTTATTTGGCGCTTCCGGAATCAATATTCTCACCAACGTGGGCGAAGCCGCCGGACAAAGCGTGCCTCATTTCCATGTCCATGTGATTCCTAGATACTTAGGCAAAGATCCTGGATTCCAAATTGAGATGCGCCCGCAAGACACCTCCCATATGAATCTTCCTCTCTTAGCTGAAGAAATCGCCAAGAAGCTGAAATAAAGAAAGGCTCAAGAATTAACAACTCTGAAATGTACCCCTAATCCTGG
>DBKT01000013.1 GCA_002297365.1 Caryophanales bacterium UBA743 | reverse complement strand
ACACAAACTTATTGTCACTCCCGATTGAATTACATCAAAAAGTCCCCCTACTTTTTAACGAAAACCAATTTTTCTTAGCTTATTCCTCAAAGAGAAGGCAATTGTTTTAGCTGTTTTTGCCTGTTCAATCAAACTATACCCCCGTTTTTGCCTCTTTTAAGGCTTAAAATCGATTTTCCAGGTTGGGTGTATAGTTGCACCGTATCCTGAAAATGCAAAAAATGAAGAAATCACGAATTTGCAAAAATGCCGATGATTACGGGCTTTTCCACCTGTTCCTTCCATCGTGTACAGATACCGCCCACCTGTTCCCGTGTCGATACGAGGTAGGATGGGTGTTCATTTTAAGCGTGGATTTGTTTCCCCATACTAGTAAAGCCCTTATTTTTACCGCTTTATCGGCTTTTCAGGTTTTTTTGCGACAAAAAGAGGATTTCCCACTTTTTTGAGAAGTAGGAAATCCATCAAATTTTTATGATTTTTGGCTATTTTTCGCCGTTTTTGCGACTAAGCAACACCACAGTCTCAACATGCCTAGAGATCTAGTTATGACTTCAATCCTGCTTTGGTTTTTCGCCTTTTGGGAAGAAGTCGCCTGTGCCTGTAAAAAGGGCAAAGAAAAAAATGAACATAGACGATGACCAAGACTTTCATTTGTTGTCTTGGTCAAGATCTGCTGTTCATCTTTCGTTCATCTGAGATCTCTTCTTGTTTTTGTTTTTGAGCGTGTTTGTTACGCTCTTCTTTGTTTTAAGACTTGCTTTGTGTCCATATTCACGGTCACAATCCAAATTCCTTTGGCGCATTCAACAAGTCGTTCCTGAAAGTTGATTCGACACAACAGTTTTCCTTCAGGGGTTTTGATGTCGGTCCACATAATTGAAAGCCTCCTTTCTAAATTTTCGGGTTCAGGAATACATACAATATTTTTTGTTATTTCTGAAAGCACCCCATCTTATCAAGGCTAAAAATTCGCCTTTGGAAATTTTTCCAAGCAAAAAAACATCAAAAAATCAGCAAAAACGAAAAAAAGACCCAATTTTCGTTAAATTACTTCTTTAACGAAAACAAGGTCTCAATTTGTGAACTATTAATTCAATGTAAAATTTGGAAAAAATTCCAAGATAATCTTAAGGAATTTGCCATTCCGGTTTATTTATGGCACCAATCTTGCCTGTCCAGTCAAACAAACCTTCGCCTGAACAATATGTGATTAGAAAATCGTAAAAAGCATTTCGCTCATCATAGGCGCTTTTTAAATCAAAGCCGGCATTAGCTAGAAGTTGATGCGCAACAATAGGATGTAAATCCAATGCTGCGCACAAAGCTACAGCTTCCTTCAAATTCGGCATCACTTCGCCATCCATTAATTTTGATATTTTTTTGTTGTCAATTCGAGACAACTTGTTCAAGCGATTGGGGTTTAATTCTTGCTCATCCATTAGAAATTTGAGTCCATAGCTAAAAGAGCCAGCTATTTTTTTCTTCGTTTCTAATGCTGATTCATTATCTTCAAGGATTCTATCCAAATCGGCATCTTGTGCTCTTAGAAAAATCCTATCATTATGCGAATCCTTGCTGTTAATTTGCTTAGCCCTACTATTGCCGAGAGTTTGGCAGTTTTTGCAAAAATCAAACGGGAAATTATTGTTTGGACTTTCAACATTTTCAAAAGCCAAACAGCATTCCTTCATGTTTCGCGACGCATATTCGCTAAGATGTTTTTTGCCATCAGAAACATCAATGTATTTCCTATCGTTTATAACAAAAAAGCCATCGACAAAAAGAATCTCTTTATTTTCTAACGATTCTTTTAACCTGACATTTGTTAGGGTCGCGTAAAAGGAGTTTGAAATCCCCCCATCGAAAGTTTGTGTTTCTTTTATATTTTCTGCTGTTTTGACGTAATCCCGTGCTTTTTCGGACTTGATTTGAGTACTTTGTATTTCTTCAATTTGTCTAACCAAAGAAAGAACATCATCGCCGTGATTTTTTCTATTCCAAGTGTTTACAACATATTTCAAATCAATCAAAAAAGCATGAACAATTTCATGATCATCAATGCCTTCCCTATAATCGGTTTTTGAATATCCTATGTACTCTATTCTTTTGCTTAAATTCGAAGGATTTCTTGTCGATTGCATATCGTAAGGAAGTATAAAAGCATTTCTGATTTTTTGAATATCGCTTCCAAGTTTCCTTGTTTTTATAAAGTCGCCATATGTTATTTGCTTTTGAATTGACGACGTTTCAGGTAAGTCCTTTTTGTCAAATGTATGTCCATACCTGTAAAATTTAGAGTCTAAAACATAGGCGATGCCGTCATGAATTAAAATGGTATCGGGTCTCAAATCACTACTTGGAAACGGAACATAGCCATCACTTTTCAAGTGCCAATTAGCGCTTGGATTAAATTTTGAAGCATCTCTATTTCCAAAAATGGAATTTATCATTCTTTCAAAGATATAAGAATACGAATCCACACCATAAACTAATTCGTTTGTGTTTTGTTCTTCGCTTAGGCCTTCAACAATGGCGAGCATATGCTCCAATCTCTCTTTTTTCTCATCGTCAAAAGTTTGATTTAGCTCCTTGTTTAAAGCATCTATATATAGATTTTTTATCGAGCCGTAAAATGGCTTTGTTTGAATAAAAGACGAGCTGTTTATCCTAAACAGCCACCCCAACATATCCAAGCTTTTCTTTACACAATATCTATGGATCTCAGCAATTAAATTATCAAGATTGTTTTTTACCGAAACAACAATATCGGAATATATGACATTTCCCTCTGAAATAATGGGCTGCCCATTTATCGTTCTTTTCCAGTCAACTTTCCCTCTTTGATTTTTCTTCAAAACTTTCTCGCGATTAACATAAAAACCGTTTTTCAAATAATCTTTTATTGTCCATAAATAAGAAAGTAAGGGAATGGCTTCATTGTTAGAGAAAGAGGATTCTACTTTAAATCTTGAATCAGAATGCGTCTTAGCAATGGAGATGGTTTGCAAAATTGCCAAAACATCATTTCTAGACTTTTCAAGGGACGAATCATCAAAATGGTAGGTTTCGGGGTAATAGAAATCTATTTTGTTGCTCTTGATTTTTATTCCTACAAAAGAATCATCAATTTTATTTGTAACTTTGTGGTAGCTGATATCAATTTCAGCCGAATTTTTATTGTTTTTTAATGATGCCATCATTAAATACGTCAGTTCCTTTTTCCTTATACTTTTCTATCAACTCATCAAGAGATTTGATATCTTCACCAAACCACTTATCTCTTTGGAACTTAGCAACGTCGTCCCATAGGTATTCAAATATTTTATACGCGAATGCATCTCTCGCTTTTTCATCGCTTTGATCGTTTATAGAATCTCTCATTCCGGTTGGATCAACGAAATAAACACCGATTTGCTTGTCTTCACTATTTAAACCATCGGAATTAGATAAAATGTACTCGTTAATATCATTAACCAATTCTTCCCAAGTAATGTTTGCACCAGGAATGAATTTTCTTCTAAACGAATGATCATCGCTGAATTTATTTGTTATTTTTTTAAATTCCCATCTTCTTTTAAAGGCGGTATCTAAGGTAAAAACATTTTGGTCACAAGTATTCATAGTGGCAAAAATAGACAAATTCCCAGGCAATTTGACGGAATCAAAAGAATACCTACCAGCAAATTGATCATTCAAATAATTGATAATATTAACGTTTATTATCTCATATTCGCTGACGCCATTCTTTCTATCCAACAATTGAAAAATATCGCCGAAAATACTTGCAGCACTTCCCCTATTGAGCTCTTCTATAATTAAAGCAACCTTCTCATTCGGACATTCTATAGCTTTTTCCAAAGCAAGAGTGAACGGTCCTGGATGAAAATCGTATGTGACATTCTTTTTTTCATCTACAACAGGCAAAATCTGTCCTACAAAATCAGTATTTGTATAGTCCTGAAAAAAGGTTGTTCTTATGCGGTTTTCAGGCTTGTAACCATTTAGCAACACGTGCTCAACGTAATATGATTTGCCGCAGCCTGGAGTACCATAAACAATCAAATTTTTCCCATCTTTTATATTAGAAGAATCAAAATCAAACTTTTTGCATTCGATTTTATCAACGCCACTATTCCACAAAACCGAAGGAGATAGTTTCATTCCGTTTTTGAGATATTCGCTTAAGCCATCATTTAAAAACTTAGAAGCTCCCAAAACATCATCAGCAGTGAATTTTTTTGAATTTGCGTTTAATAATGGGGCAAATTTAATGCCAAACACTTGAGCACTTTCTTGCTTGGAATGACCGTTCGAAATCAAATCATCCATTTCGTCGTTAAAGATTTTCACTATACTTTCAAGATTAACTTTACTGTTGTTTGCTTTCATAATTTCCTCCCTCCAATTTTCAATGACAGAAATTTTAATTAAATACTCTTCTCTTTCTTTTATAATGCTGGCTTTGGTAATTAAGCCAACAAAAGTGTTTCTAAAATCATCGCCATTTCTAAGTGCATTTAATCCAAAAACCGGTTCATTTTCAGCTTTTCCCTTTTTATCGTTGAGAATTCGTACATAGCGATCTTTGCTAGCGTAATCATAGCTGAGGACAACATGAATATTATTGGTTGAATTTATATAGCGGTTATACACATCATTGAAACGGTCAAATGGGCCATAATACATGCTTCTATATTTTTCAACTATCATCTTTATTTCTTTCAAGTATTTTTTAAAGGAAGCCGAATCAATAAACGCGTTTCGTTTATCGATTATGAAATGTGATACTTTTTCTTTTATATCGTCACCATCACCAATATAAAAAGCTGCTTGGCTTGAACCGCTAAGCCATTTCACAATAAAGCTTCGCTCGCAATCACTAAGCTGTAAAACTCCTTCTAAGATATTTTCTTCAGCATTTAATTCAAACATTGCTCTTCCTCCTCAACCTAATCAAACACGCCAGTATTTAAAATCGATTGAACAATGGACATTAAGACATCGACAACAATTGAGTTGCCCGCCTGTTTATATGCCTGTGCTCTAGATACGACTATTTTATAATCATCTGTAAATCCCATCAATCTATGGGCCTCTCTTTCGGTTAGCATGCGAACGCTTCCTAAATTCTCAGTACCATCGAAAGAGACGTAATTATCCACGCCAGCTCTATGCCTATTCCCCATAGTTTTGAGGAGTGTTCTCGCAATATCTAAGTTTATCTCGACTTTTTGTTTCCAATCTTTCGTTCCTGTCTTCATAACATAAGAATATAGCTTTGGGCTTAAAGTATATTTTGGATCTGGCATGCCTGGCTTTTTCTTGATAACAATTTCTCCTCGTCGATTAGCCGACATGAAACCAAAATCACAATTATTGATGGAAAAATCTTTCATTGTGTATCGAAGTTCTTTAGTTACTGGTGGAAAGATAAAAACGTGATTCAAATCAATTCCTAAATCTCTTCTAAAACCAACAACGAAAAGTCTTCTTCGTGTTTGCGGTATACCGTAATCGGATGCATTTAACACGTCGTACCTATAATCATACCCCAAGTGATCAAAAATACCTTTTATTACCTTCCAGGTCTTTCCACCATCATGTTTCAGCAAATTTCTAACATTCTCATAGATGAAAACCTTGGGTTGAATTTCTTGAACAAGCCTCGCAAATTCATAAAACAAAGTACCACGAGCATCTTCGAGGCCTCCTTGGAAACCGACGGATGAAAAGCTTTGGCATGGGCTGCCACCAACAAATAAATCAACCTCGTTTTCATAATCTTTGCCATCCAGCAAAACAACATCCTGATAATACTTATCTTTTGTAATTTGGTGGTAGTTTGCTAAATAGCTTTGTTCGACATAATTCTTTTTAGTTGTCAATTTATCATAAAGGTCATCGACATACTTTCTTTTTTCGTCTTTAGATGACAATTTCTTTATTTCTTCTCTTTCTTTATCAATATCGTAGGATACATCTCGTTCGCCATTATCACACGCAAAAACCAATTCGTGATCGATGTGCATTCTTTTTAAGGCAAATTCAATTGCACCAATGCCACTAAATATAGTTGCTACTTTAATCTTCATAAATGTTCACCGCCTTAAAAATACTGTTAAACAAAGCAACAAGAACATCGACAACAATTGAGTTGCCTGCTTGTCTATAAGCAGGAACATTAGGAACCACGATTTTAAAAGAATCGGAGAAACCCATTAATCTAAGGCATTCCCTATGAGACAATTGCCTTATAACACCTTTCCCCCCATTCCAATTGGAAACATATGCTCTTTCCAAGATTTGTTCGTAATTACTTTTTTCTTTGATTTCGTCTAAGGTTTCAAAAACAAAGTCACCATTCCAATTAAACTGCTGATTCGCTTTCTCGGTTTGGACAATATCCGAATTAACTCTAGCTCTATTTCTGTATTTAGGATTAGTCACAAACTCGAAGCCCTTTTTACCCAAGTAATGTTTTGCATCAACTTCTTTTTCGAGATAGTCAAACATCGTCTTATTTAAATCTTGTTCTTTTGGAAACGAGAAATTTGCTGACGTATCTTTGAACCCGACAACGAAAAGCCTTTTTCTATTTTGTGGAATACCATAATCTTTAGCGTTTAAGACGCTTTTGTACACGCTATATCCCAAGCTTTTAAAAACTGAATATATAACCTTCCATGTATTGCCATGGTCGTGAACTAGCATTCCTGGAACATTTTCATAAACAAAAACTTTTGGCTTTGTTTGATTTATCAACCTAGCATAATCGTAAAACAACGTTCCTCTTGTGTCCTCCAATCCGGCTCTCTTCCCTATGATTGAAAAGCTTTGACAAGGACTTCCTCCCACCAACAAATCAATTTTATCTACGTATTTTTCACCATTTAAAAATCTAATATCATCGTACCAGTCTTTCTCTTTGATGTCGTAGTTTGCAAAATAGCTTTGCTTAACATAGTTCTTTTTATTTGTGTTTTTATATAGAGTTTTAATAATCTTATTGCTTTGGCTATCGCTCTTTCCAGCAATCATTTTCTTTATGTCTTCTACAGATTCTTTCAATTCAATCTCGCCGTTATCACACGCGAACACAATTTGGGTTTTTATTCCCATTCTAAAAAGAGCTTGTTCAGGCGCGCCAATACCGCTGAAAACGGTACCTATTCTTAAAGTTTTCATTTCACACCTCTATTTTTTAACGAAATCTACAATATCGCCAAAATTACAATCGAGAACGTAGCAGATTTTCATCAAAACCTCCAAACTAACAGGTTCATTCTTTCCTAATTTAGCGATTGAAGCAGAACTGATGCCAGCCACTCTTTGAAGATCTTTCTTTTTCATATTTCTATCAATCAATAATTTCCACAATTTATTAAAAGACAACTGCATAAGCACACCAATCCTTCCATAATTAATCATACTAAAATATCTTCACTCTTCAAATTTATCTAATGATTCTGCGAAAGTTTTTATTTGCATTTCTAAAGCTATTTTTCCTTTTAAAAGAGATGTTAAGTTAATTTTTCATCAAAAACAAGCCTTATTTGATATGTTCCCGCAAAGCCAAGTGTGCATACGAGTTACCTGTACAAGACATTGGGGGTGTAGATATGTTTCCCCATACTAGTAAAAGCCGTTTTTCTTCGTTTTCGGAAGAATCCGAGCGGATTTTCAGCAAAGAAAAAAGAGCCTCAACCTTTTTGGATTGGTCAAAACTCTCGATTTTTAGCCTTTTTTAACTGTTTTTGACGTCCTTTCGACAGAGCAACGTGATGCACTCAACATGTGCTGTTCTTGGAAACATATCAATTGGTTGGATAGCGTCAAGAGAATAATCTTCAAGAAGTTCTTTCAAATCCCTAGCTAGGGAGGAAGGAGCACAGGCTATATAGATGACTTTGCGAGGTTTGAGTTCTTTGGTGGCCGCTAGAAATTCTGGTGTAGATCCTTTTCTTGGCGGATCCATGAATAAAACGTCCACTTTCATTCCTAGTTTTGCATACTTTTGAATAAAGGAAGTCGCATCATCCTCATGCGCTTCAAAGTTTCTTATTTCGTTTCTCTTGGCATTTTCTATAGAATCCTTAACTGCCTCAGGAACAAGCTCCACCCCTATAGATTTTTGAGCGTTTTTTGCGGCAATAAGACCAATCGTCCCAATTCCGGAATAGGCATCTAAAACAACATCCGTCTCCTTTAAATCGGCAAATTCCATAGCTTTCTCATAAAGGATTTCCGTCATTTCAGGATTTACTTGATAGAAGGAACGTGCGGAGATTTTGAAAGAAAGACCGCATAATTCATCTTCGATATATCCGGGGCCATATAGGACCACTTCTTTGTTTCCCAAAATAACATTGGTTTTCTTGCCGTTTACGGACTGAACAAGAGTGGTTATTTGGGGACAGCACCTCTGAATCATCGTCATTAGCTTGTCTCGATTGGCGAATTTCAAATCTTTGGTGACCAAAACACACAAAATCTGTTCCTTGTGAAACGAAGTGCGAATCAGAAGATGTTTCAATTCTCCCGTGCCGTTTTCTTCCTGGTAGGGAGGAATTTCTAAATCGCGAACAAGGGCTAATATTTGGCTAGATATGTCTGAGGCCCTTTTGTCTTCAATCAGACATTTTTTCACCGGAAATACTACATGGGTCCCCTCTTTATAGAATCCAAGTACCGTTGAGCCGTTCTTGTCCCTACCAAAATGAAGCTGAATCTTGTTACGGTAATGGGATGGCTCTTCCATGCCGATTGTAGGATTCACGTCAACATCAATTCCCGTAATTTTATGAAGTTGGTTTTGGACTAAAAGGCGTTTATGTTCTTTTTCTTTTTCGTAAGAATAATCTTGAAAGATACATCCACCACATTGTTTAAAATATGGGCATTCAGATGGAATACGATCTTTAGAAGGTTTGCTAAGAGAAAGGAGCTTCCCAAAATATTGGCCGTTTCTCTTATAAGAAACAAGGACCTCTCCTTCTTCTCCGGGATAGAAATCGGGCACATAAATGACTTCGTCTTTGTATTTGGTTTCGCCTAAACCTAAATAAGTTAATTTGCTGCACGCTCCTTCAAATTTGCTTTGAAGTATTTCATCATTCTTTCTCATAGGCAATATTCTTTCATTATTGTTTTAGAGCGCCCTCATGCAAGCAGGCTTCCGCTCCGTCTTCGTTAGCTTTCATTAAAACTTCTTTCCATTTTTGAGCGGAAAGAGAGAAAGGATCTAGGCATTGATCCAATTCCATCAGTATTCTGGCAAAAAACGCATCCCCCGCTCCTGTAGAATCAACCACATCTATCTTCTTTGATGGAACGGAATAATGCTCATTCCCAATATAGACATCACTTCCATTGGAAGAACGGGAAACAAAAAGAATACTCTTTTCCTTCATATAATGGTTCTTTAATTCCTCAGCACTCATCCCTAAGAATTCAAGATCCTCTTCGCTTGCTTTAAGAAAATCAATGCATGAGCAGATGCTTTCATATACGCCTCTGGCTTCTTCTTGGTCTTCGAATAAACCGGAACGCAAATTCATATCAAAGGAAAGATAAACGCCTTTCATTTTGGCGAAACCGTTTGTTCTAACAAAGAAGATTCCGCCTTCTTCTTCATTCAGCATCAAAGAGCCGATATGAATAATATCTCCGGCATTTAAAGAAAAATCTTCCAACCTCTTCGGAGAGAGATGGTAATCCGCTCCTCGAAGGAAGGAGAAACTTCTTTCTCCGTTATTTAAAGACACCAGCGCTAAGCTTGTGGGATATTCCGTTTCGTCAATCAAAAGTTTTTGAAAAGGATACGCTCTGGCCTCTTTTTCTAAAAAAGAGCCGAATTCGTCTTTCCCAACCGCTCCATAGAAAGAAACGTCTCCACCATTGCTAGCGATATTGGCCGCAACATTGAAAGGAGCCCCTCCAATTCTGCCTTTCATATCTATAGAAGAGGGATTTTCTTTGGCATACACGTCCAATAATATTTCACCGACAGATAGAATCATTGCTTTTCCTTTCTTTTACATCCTTTAAGCTACGCTGGAAAGTGCCACACAGGGCACCCATGTATGTGTTTCCTTTATTATGCGGCCGCTTTTTCTTTAGGCGCTTTCATGAGATTTTGAATGAATTCCACTTCTTTTGCTTCTTCTAAGCGTGGGAAAAGCTGCTCACCCTTATTCACCTTTTGCCCGCCTAAGCTTCCAAAATGAGTTGCCGTTTCATAATCTCTCATCGAAGCAGGAACGCCAAGTTGATCAAAGAGTTTCTCGCTCTTCGTCACAAGAATAGGCGAAAGCAAAGTTCCGGCTAAGAAAATAGCATTGGCCAAATGAGACATGCACGAAGCAAGTTCCTCTTTCTTTGCAGAATCTTTTGCTAAAACCCATGGAGCGCTTTCTTCGATGTATTTATTCGCGGCTGAAACCAAATCCATAACCGCCGCATAAGCTTCCGTGACCTTTAAATCGTCATTCAGAATCTCATATGACTTAACGGTTTTTTCCGCCATTTCCTTTAAGCCTTCATCCAAAGAATTAAGCTCGCCTTTGTATTCGGGAATCACGCCATCGAAATATTTCATGATCATGGAAACCGTTCTATTTAAAAGATTTCCGAAGTTATTGGCCAAATCGATATTAAGACGCTCGACGAATTGTTCTGGGGTGAATTGCCCATCTTGCCCAAAGACGATTTCTCTAGCAAGGTAATAACGAACGGCATCCACGCCAAAACGTTCCACGAGTGGAGGAACCGGAATGGCATTCCCTTTGGATTTGGACATTTTCCCGTCTTTCATCATCATTAAGCCATGGACGAAAATCCTAGAAGGCTGACGTAGATTCAAAGCCTTTAAGAACATTGGCCAATAAATTGTGTGGAAACGAGTGATGTCGGCACCAATTAAATGAACGATTTCCGTATTTGGATCCATCCAGTAGTTTTTGAATTTGGAATCATCGTCTTGTAAATACCCTAAAGCCGTAATGTAGTTTGTTAAAGCGTCCAACCAGACATAGATCACATGGCCTGGCGCTTCCTTGACAGGAATGCCCCAGTCAAAGGAAGTGCGGGTGACACACAAATCATTCAAACCCGGTTTGATGAAATTGTTGATCATTTCGGTTTTTCTTCCGACTGGGGTAATGAACTTCGATTCTGTATCGAAGATGTGCATCACATCATCGACGTATTTTGAGCAACGGAAGAAATAAGCAGGCTCCTCTTTTTGTTCGCATGGACGGTGGCAATCAGGGCAAAGATGGTTTTCTCCTTCCACTTGCGTATCCGTCCAGAATGTTTCTTCATGGACGCAGTACCATCCTTTGTAGGAAGAAAGATAAACGTCATCATCCTCTAAGAATTTGCTAAAGATTTTTTCTACGGTCTTATAGTGACGAGGTTGCGTAGTACGAATGAAATCATCATTAGAGATGTGCATCGTTTCCCAAAGGGATACGAACTTCTTAGCAACATTATCCACAAATTCTTGTGGGGTGACGTGTGCGGCGGCTGCGTTTTCTTGAATCTTCTCACCATGTTCATCAAGACCCGTCAAGAAATAAGTGTCGAAGCCTCTTAATCTCTTTCCTCTGGCGATAATATCGGCCATGGTCGTGCAATAAGCGTGTCCAAGATGGGGAGAGGCAGATGGGTAATAAATAGGCGTTGTAATGTAGAATTTTCTGCTCATGGCAAATGAAACCTCCTTGCAAATAAAATCACATCGATAAAAAACGATAGAGATGAGCCCTATCGTTTTAAAGAATTAATCCTCGTGATGGTGAGTGTTGCTAGGCCCTGTGGTGATTGCGGTATCGCGATAATCCCCTAGCATCTTGCTTCTGGTTGGATGGCGAAGTTTGCGGATTGCTTTCGCTTCGATTTGACGAATGCGTTCGCGGGTAACGTCGAATTCCTTGCCAACCTCTTCAAGGGTTCTAAGACGCCCATCGTCAAGACCATAGCGTAAACGCAAGACTTTTTCTTCACGAGCGGTAAGACATTCGCTCATAGCTTGATAGAGCCTTTCTTTCAAAAGAGACTTCGAAGCGTATTCGCCTGGAGAAAGTTCAGAATCATCACGAACGAAATCACCGAGTTTGGAGTCATCTTCTTCACCGATTGGTGTATCCAAAGATACCGGTTCCAAAGCAATGCGTTGAACGTCGCGAATTTGAGCCGGAGTCAATTCGCCATTCATTTTCTCGGAGATTTCTTCTGGAGTCGGATCTCTTCCCAATTCCTGGACAAGGGCTCTTTGGACACGAGTCATCTTGTTAATGGTTTCCACCATATGAACGGGGATACGGATGGTTCTGGCTTGATCAGCGATAGCTCTTGTGATGGCTTGACGAATCCACCACGTTGCATAGGTGGAGAATTTAAAGCCTTTGGTGTAGTCGAATTTCTCAACGGCCTTCAATAAGCCTTGGTTGCCTTCTTGAATCAAATCAAGGAAAGGCATGCCGCGTCCAAGATATTTCTTAGCGATAGCGATAACAAGACGGAGGTTGCGATTTACAAGGGCATCTCTTCCTTCTTTTCCCGCTTCAATTAATTCGTTCAAATGATCGATTTCTTTCTGATCGCCTTTGGCTTGGACTTCTGGAAGTTTCTTTTTCGCCTCTTCGCCATCAACGACGGCCTTTGCGAATTTTTGCTCTTCCTCCACCGTTAACAATTGATATTGTCCGATGTCTTTTAAGTACATCTTAACGGAGTCATTAACCTTTACGTCGCCAGATTGAACATTAAGGAAATCATCGTCGATGTCAGCATCCTCAACATCTTCATCCATATCGTCATCGGATGACTCACTCATAAGCTCTTCATCGGTGGGTTCGCTTGCTTCAGGGGTTTCATCACCATTGATGATTTTGATATTTTCTTTGGCGAAATAGTCCATTAATTCTTGAACGTCGTTGTCCTCTAATTCAAGGCGATTCTTATCGATATAATCATAGATTTCCTGTTGGTTGATGGAGCCATTCTCTTTGGCGCGTTTCAAGAATTCTTTCTTGATGGCTTCCATGCCAGCGACTTCTTCAGGATCTTTTTCCTCTGATGGATCAAAAAGTTCGTCGTCTTCTTTTTTGGCTTTAGCGGCTGTTTTCTTTTTGGCCGTCTTTGTTGTTTTAATTTCTTTTGTTTCTTTAGCTGTTTTCATCGTTTTACCCTTCTTTTATCATACGTCTTTTAAAGGTGAAAGTAAAAGGAAATCAAGGGTTTTATCTATTATAAATAGATATTACCCTGCAATTCTCTTTGGATGAAATGGTGTTTGCAAACATCCAAAACGCATACACGTCTCAACTCTTTTTGCTTTGGTAAAGAAAAAGCTCTCACATTGGAGAGCTCCATCTCAAATAGACTGTCGTGCTTATTTCTTGCTGGCTTTTTCAAGTTTTTTGTTGAATTTGTCGATACGGCCATCAGAAGAAACGCTTCTTTGCTTACCAGTGTAGAAAGGATGGCAGTTAGAGCAGGTTTCAACCTTGATTTCGTCTCCCATCGTGGAGCCACTTTCAAAAGTAGCGCCGCAGCTGATGCAAGTAACCTTGCAATGATGGTAAGTTGGATGGATTCCTTGTTTCATAATCAATACTCCTTTCGCCTAGCTACTCAAAATGATAGCTAAGAGAGATACGCGCATTATCTTACTCAAATAAAAGCGGAATCGCAAGATAAAGTGCACTTCCTTGAAAAAAGTGGCTGCCCATTCATGACAAAAGACAAACCATAGATTTTAATTTTTTTCTATTTTTTAAATAGAAATCCCGTATTTATCGGAATTTTAACTAGTTTGAATAAAAATTCTATGTGGTATAATTTGCACAACTACTTTTTCGTAAGTAAGAAGTATTCATCTCTAATATAAAGGAGTAAAACAAAATGAAAAGCAAAACCAAAATTCTACTAGGTCTTTCCAGTTTAGCTTTAGCGTCTCTTGCCTCTTGTCAAAACAATAAAGACACAACGGTCGCCAACATCCGCATCGTTGATAATAGCATCAAGGCTAGCTACACCTTGAATAGTGAAGTAGATTATTCCACGCTTAAAATACATACGTTAAATGCAGCAGATGAGATCATCTCCACGCTCGCCGCAAAAGACAATAAAGACAAAATCACCTACACGAGCATCGATACAAGCGAAATAACCGATGGAAAAGTTTTTACCGTTACTTACAAAGAAGGCGATAAAACCTTTAACACATCCATGAATTACAATGTCACGAACATCCAATATGAAGTCATCTCGTGGATGCCGAATCAAAACTACACCTACACTACCAGCACAATAGGCAACAACAAGCTTTCGACTGCTGATAAATTAGAAACCGGTTTGATGGAAGATGGCAAGTATTACGTTGGCAATAACAACGCCGTTGATTTGCTGCCTATCATCAAAGCGATTAATCCAGACAACCCTTTGGATAACATCGACCTTGACACCATCCCTGATGGCGTGCAAGTTCAGCTCCTGCAAGGCACGAACAGCCTTAAACTAGAAGACTATCTTGAAAACATCAACGAACTAAAATCCAAAGGTATCGTGAAATTCAAAAACAACATCACCGGAGATTTCACATTAACCTTTTCGTCTTCCAATCAAGATGCGCTCATCAAATATGAGATGCAGGTCGTGGATGCTTATAACGTTTCCACCCCAAAAGACATCTTCGCCATCGATAACGGAGTCGGGTGTGGAGGCTATGGAAGCGACGGCAGCTTCACCGAAAAATTAAAGGCTTACAAAACAGAAAACGGCCTTCCAGATGCGAAGGGTTTGGTTTTCCAAAACGATATCACGATTGGCCTTTCCGATGTTCCCGCATTCTATATGTGGGGAGAGAAAGAGGGAAACAAAAAGCCCAGGAACGCTGGGGTAAACGATTCCTTAATCGATTGGATCGGCTTATTCAATTACACCTTCTTGGAGGAAGGAAGGGTGAACGTTTACGGAAATTCCCATCGTTTAATGCTTAACGACCAGGGAGATGACGCTTTCCCATACATTCTCACCGACAGCCGGGAAGGTGAGTTGCAGGAAGAGAATAAACCTATTTCTTCACATGCGACAATTTTCTACATCAATTTCGATAGATCGGTCAATCCTGCTAACTGCCATTTCGACGTAAACGATCTTATCGTTAGCGGCAATATGGGGGTCAGTGCAGAATCCACGATCAAAAAAGGCGGGCCTATGTTTGTGAAATCAGAAACATCCTCCAAGTTAAAGAACGTGAACTGTTCCAGCGTCTATATGTCATTTATGATTAGCGGAGGCGATTGGATCACCACTAATGAGGCAAAAGAAAATGCTGTGGGTGAAGTTGAAAATTGCCGTTTCTACAACTGCTTCAATGCTGGGGTTTACCTATGGAACAACGCCGATCTAAAGGTCAAACATTCCGAAATGATTAAGTCTGGCGGGCCGCTTTTCTTTTTAAATCCGATGACCAGCAAACTTCCTGCTTATACTAATGCAACAGATTATCAAAACAAAATAAAGGGAGTCCCAGGTATCAACGTAGAAATCGACGAGGATTCTTTCTTCTCGAATTATACCGAAGGCGCTGGAGGCTGGTTTGAAGCCTATAGTGGCGCCAAAGAAAAAGCCTCTCAATTAAAAGCTCTTGATACCGTTTTTAACAAACAATTGGGCACTTCTTTCCTTAAAGAAGATAAGTCTACGGGGACATCCGTTTCAAAATTTGACTTCTGGATGTTCTCCCTTCCAAACGGGGAAGGAGAAGCATTACAACTCCCGGTAAATAACGGCGGAGTTAATGTTAATATAACCAAAGGTGGAAAACTCATTTATTCCACTTTAAATGGCGCTTCAGAAGTGTGGGAGAAAGCTGTTCAATACAAAACGAATCCAAGCGATCAACAGACCGCATTAGCGTATGTTGATGCCGTCACAACCACAGATTTTGGGAACAACCTTTTCTGCAACGAAGCCTTTAGCGAAAAATCTAATGGCCAAGGGCTTGCTTTCAGGGCTTTAGAAGAAGACGGAAAGGCTTCCTATATCATTCCAACGTCTGTCGATCTTGCTTCCGCTACACTAGTAAACACAAAATATTCCATGTTAACGGCTTTAGGATACGAAAACGAACAACTTCAGGCCATGGGGATTTCCCAAAATCCTTCCGATGCATTTAAGAAATCCGGTGTTTTAGCTGCCGCCATTAACGATGCCGCAGGAGCCGGCGGCCCTTCGGAACCGGAGAAATATCTTGGCGTGTGTAACTACGGCCTCGTTTTAGGCAATTATCACACCTTATAACCAAACGTTTCATTTATGGCATGCCTAAAGATCAAAAAGAAAGAGATTTTCTTAACGCTAAGCATCTTATGCGTCTTCTTTCTTGCGCTTCTTTTAGGGCTGCTCATCGGCGACTATTCTAAATATTCAATGGCTTTTTTGCCCTTCGGATTAAGTTTATTGCTGTTGGCCGCCATCTTCCTTCTATTGATAGTTTTCTCCAAAGATCGAATGGCAAAAAGCCATAAGCTTTCATTCTTCACGAAATGGAGTGCTAAACTTGCTGAAAAGAGAAACAGATTGAAGGTTTACCTATCATTTACAACCATCGTCCTCTTTATCGTTTTCTTTGCAAGGTTCTATTTTTTCAAAGGCGACGTAAGCTATGTCGTTAGCGGCAACAATTACGTTTATAAATATTACGATTACCTCCATCTGCAAGGAGAGCTGATTGCTGACGGCTTATATTCGTTGGTCACCTTTTCCCATTTAGAGAGAAGCGTTTCGACTTTGCTAAACGATTGGTGGAGAGCCTTGATTGTCTTTGCTCTTGTGTGCGCTTTCTATTTAGGGGAGTCTTCAGTTAGAGCAAGAAGATACATTGGCACTCCATTTGCTATCTTTATCACGATTTTCTTCTCTTTGTGCGTTAAAGGAATTGTTGGAGATTCTTTGGACTATCGCGTCTATTTAATGGGGATTGAGCTAGGATTTTTGGATTTTTATTATTTTTCTTCTTTCTTTGAAAAAGAGAAATTTTCCTGCAATAGAAAACAGATGCTCTCCTTGCTGGCCCTTTCTTTTCCTTTCTTTATCTCTTCCATGAGTGCGTATACGCCCGCTAACATCCTTGGACAAACGATCTTTGGATTGGGAAACCCTCATGAGCCCACCGACTTTGCCCACCGTTGTTTCTTATATTTATCCTTCTTATTGCCCGTTTGCTATTATTTGACCTTATCGCCATTAAGCGAGAAAGAAAAACGAAGTGCTTTGATTCAAATATCTTTGGGCTCTTTCTTTGGATACATTTCCATCAATCGTTTTGATATTTGGTCTAATCTCGCTCATTGGCCAATGCACTTATGCTGCACTGCAATGTATACGATGCCTATAACTCTTCTATGGAAGAACTATTGGCTTTACTACTTCACTTTCTTTATTAATGTTTTAGGTGCATTCTTGGCTTTATTGATGCCTAATTTCTCAAGTAGCCTCGCTCTTTTCTCACCGCACGTAATGGAATTCTATATTAACCACTTGCACGCTTTCTTTATGCCTGTATTGATTGTTTTGCTAGGAACCTACAAGCGGCCAAAGATGAGATATTTTGCCTATTCGCAAATCGGTTTCTTGATTTATTTTGCCTTCGTGATGTTCGTCAACGTCTATCTAACCGCCCACGGGACGGAATCGGATTTCTTTTTCATCAACAGCGATTTCGTTGCAGACAAGCTTGGGCAATGGGCGGAAAATCTTTTCAATATGACCATCTCCTTTGAAATGAACGGACACACCTATGTCATTCACTTGATTTATGACGTGGCTTATTATGTGGTCTACATCTTCTTGGCTTTGGGAATGTGGTTCGTTTATGAATTGCTTTTCAGAGTCATCGACGAAAGAAACGTCTTAGTTCTTGCCAAGCAAAAAGCCATCAGCAGACATGAAGCATATCTTTTATACAAAGAAAAAGGAGGCATACCTATGTCAGAAAACAAAGTCTTTTTGAAAGTCGACCATCTCTCAAAGAAATATCATGGCGCGGATAATTATGCGGTAAAAGACTTCTCCATGAATCTTGAAGGTGGGAGAATATATGGCTTCTTAGGAAAAAATGGCGCAGGAAAATCCACCATCATCAAATCCATCGTAGGCATTCACGGTTTCGAAGAAGGATATATCAATGTCTGTGGCTATGACGTTGTGGAAAACCCTCTAGAAACGAAGAGGCTCATCGGCTTTGTTCCTGATAACTATGCTCTTTACGAGAACTTAACGGGAAGACAATACATCAACTATATTGCTGACCTTTATGGCATTTCTAAGGAAGATAGGATCAAAAGAGAAGATGATTTAGTCAAACGTATCGAGTTAAGCGAACGTTACGATAAGCCAATGAAGACATACAGCCATGGCATGAAACAAAAAATCACCATTATTGCCGCATTGATACATGATCCGAAAGTGTGGATTTTGGATGAGCCTATGACAGGGTTGGATCCAAATAGCATCTATCAAATCAAAGAATGCATGAAAGGGCACGCCAAAAAAGGCAATATCGTTTTCTTTTCCAGTCACATCATCGATGTAGTCAAGAATCTTTGCGATGAGGTTATTATCATCAAACATGGGGAGCTTATTAAAGTCATTGATTTGGATGAGCATCCGGAAGAAAGAGAGAAGCTCGAAAAGAATTTCTTGATCCTAACAAGCGACAATGAGAAAGAAGAAAGGGCTTTGCTCGAAGAGAAAGCCAAAGGGGAGCTTATATGAGGAATGCCCAGGCGAAAAGAGATTCCCTCAAAGAATTCTTCCAAGTCAATTGGAAATCTTTTCGTGTGCTTGTATCCATGTTATTGGCCAATTCCCTGTCGATGGATTGGAAGAAAAACAAAAAGAAGTCCGTTGTTAATGTCGTTGCGAAAGTAGCCTCCTTTATCGGAACATGCGCTTTGTCTTACGTCTTCTTTTATATGTGTGTTCGGATGAACATCTTTTCTTTGATGTCTTTCGTCCCCGAAGCGGTTCCTTCCATATTGATTAATATCATGCTTTTCTTTTCGTTTTTCGGCACTTTATCGAGAGTCACCAATGACCTTTATTTTGCAAACGACAACAAAGTGCTCCTAACCTTGCCGACTAATGGAAACACGTTGTTCCTAGCTAGGTTATTCGTTTGTTTCTTAAATTCTTATATCAAGGCTTTGACGATCGAAATCCCATTCTTGATTGGTTATTTCTTGGTTTCTGGCTACCCCATATATATGTATTTCGTTATTTTCCTGCTTTTTATTGTTTTGGAAATTGTTTTTGTTCTTTTGGGGGCGATCCTTTCCATTCCCGCTTATTTTGCAAAGCGTTTTCTTATTTCCCGCCCATTGGCAAGAAGCATTCTAACCGTCCTCATTTTAGTTTCGGTGATCACTTTGGTATCCATTTTGATTTCCATCATCCCAGAGAAAATAGACATCTTCACCAACTGGGGGCCTTACTTCAATAAGATTCAAGATGGGATGAGGTGGTATATCGATCATCTTCCCTTCTTTTATCAAACTTCCATGGTCTATTTGGGAGGATATACGGGGTATACTTTCCATTATTTTTCCGGAATTGGCTTGAATGGGCTATGGACTTTGCTTGCTTTCTTAGGCTGCATCCCTGTTTTTTACGTTGTTGCGTTGTCTCTTGCTTCACCGCTTTATTTACGTTTAGCAAGCGGGAACGATGAGCTTCTTCCTAAACAAAGCAAACGCGAAAACGAAAGTCATATCCACAAACCCTTCCTTTCCCAATTAAAGAAAGAGCTTCTTCTCTATATCAAAGATTCAGAAATCGCCCCATCCTATACGATGATATTCGTGGCGTTGCCGCTTCTTCTAGCTCTTGTTTCCAAAATCTTCATGGCAATGGATTTAAACAAAAGAGGCCTTTCTTTGGTGCAAGTTGCCACTTTATTAATTACGATGCTTATCGTTTTAAGCGCAAATGGTTCAATAGCGAGAATGTATAGTCAGGAAGGCGGGGCTTTTAAGCTAGCAAGAACCTATCCGGTAAAGGATTCCTTCCTGCTTGCAAGCAAATTAATCATGCCTGGTGCTTTAGGAAGCGTTTCCATTATCGTTTCATTTGCTATTATCGCCTCTTTAAAAACGGATCTCATCGCCGAAAATCTTGTATTGGGGGCTGGCATTCTTCTTATCTATTTAGGTCATCTCCTTTATAGCGCTTCTCTCGATTTCACGAATCCTAGAAATCCTTTTGGCGAGGTTTCTTTCCTTTCTAGCAACGAGAATCGCTCCGTTATTCTTGCGTTTGCTCTAAGCTTCCTTCTGACCATTCTTTTCTACTATTTCACTCAAGATCCAATCATTTGGGTTGGCAACGTTCAAACCACATCAAGCTTCAAAGTCCTTTTGATTGGTTTGTTTTACTTCCTGATGAATGTGGTTTCTTACAACAAAAAAGTACGTTACGTATACGCAAAAGGAGAGAATTTATGAAAAAATTGGTATCCATCCTTGTCTCGGCTATTTCCTTATTGGCTATCGTTTTGGTTGCCATTTTTGGCACAAAGCCACAAGGCATTACTCCAATTATTTACATCGACAGCATTAAAATTCTCCCTAGTGATAACAGCGAATACAAAGAGGAGGATGGCAAACCCTCGATGCTTCTCGTCTACGATGAGATGCAAGAGCCGGATTATGGGAACGGCAAAGAAAACTATATGCCATACATTTTTAAAACGGAGATTTTGCCGGAAAACGCGACGAATAGGAGTTTCACATACTTTGTCGACGAAAACAGCAAGGCCTATATTGATTTCCCTCCCGATAACGAGGGGGCGTCAAGCAAAGGGATGTTCTTGGTAAAGAAAGTGACGAACAAGGCCTATGCACTCGTGAGAATTTTTTGTAAGCCTCAGGATGGCGGCAAAGCGCAAATCGCTGAGCTGGAGGTTGTCATCGACTATCGAAGTGTGCAATCAGAATCGGCAAAAAACAACTGATATTGATACACGTCCCCTTTATTTTTCTTCTTTCGTAAGGTTTATGCCATCCGAAGATAGCTTTTTTTCTTTTTCTTCCTCTTCTCGTTTTTCTTTTTCCTTTTTATCTACGAAGAAAAGAAAAACGCCATAGGAGGCCTCTCCAACACAAAATGCGATCAAAGGGATAATGATGTAATAGAAAAAGGAAGGATCCTGACAATACTTATTCTTCGGTATGGAGGTTATGCCCTTTGCCAAGATGAAAAGAGAGACAGCTAAACCGACTCCAAAGAGAACGATTAGCATCAAAGAAGTGATATAACGATTTTCTTTCCCTTTTAAAGTAAATTGAGTGACAAAAATTACTGCTAGGCAAACAATTACATACATGATTGGTTTAAAGACGGCGGTTAGAAGATATGCCTTGATATCTTTGCCAGGATCGATATAGATGGCTGTCATAAGAAGGACCATCTCATAAAAGAACCATGTAGCGGCCGCGACAAATAAAAGATAAGCGGCTATTTTCCGAATGATTTTGGCTGCTTCCATAATCAAAGAGCGATCTTTTCCCCAGGATGAAGAACAAGTTTCTTAGGCGTATAGATATGGGAAACCACTTCATCGTCGAAATCCATCCCGACGTGAGTATGCATAGGAATGGCGAAACGTGGGGAAATTGCTTCGATGGCTTTATCGAAATCTTCCGTATTCATCGTATAGGTACCATCGCATGGCAATAATGCGTAATCAATATTTTCTTTATTGAGGTCTCTCATTTCCGGGATGAAATCCGTGTCTCCGGCGTGATAAAGCTTCAAACCATCAAAAGAGATAAGATATCCGACGCACTCATCCTTAACGTGGTGAGAGTTGTAGGCTGGGGTTGCTTTAACAAGAATTCCACCAATATCGAATTCCTTGTAAACGCCGTTATTTAAAGCATTAATGCTACGAATGACTTTCGCCCCCGTTTTTAAAGGAACGAGTTTCAGTTCGTTATGATCGTAATGTTCATGGGTAATCAAAACCAAATCAGCAGGCTGGTTATAGAAATAAGGCTGCCCACCAAAAGGATCGATATAAATAACCTTGCCCTCATTGGTTTTGATACGGAACGTCGCATGGCCTAAATAAGTTAACGAAGCCATAAAATCCTCCTTAGAGCATGAGCTTCCGCTCTTCGTATAATTTCCTGAAATTTTCCGTCACATATTTTTCAGGAAGAAACAATATCTGTTTGGATATTGTGGGATTGGCGATAATTAAATTTAAACCCAAATGAAAGGAAATGGCAAAATTTTGCTTCTTTATCAGTTTAGAAAAATAGGCCACATGTCCATCGGTCAAGGAAAAGGGAATCTCTTCAAAAGGGGCGTCTGCCAAAGGATTTTTAAGAAGATTCCAAAGATATCTTTCTTTTTTATTTTGTGGTTTATTTTCCAAAAATACCTGCAAATTCTCATGTATTTTCTTAAAAATAAAAGGGTTTTCCATTATTTTCCTTTCCGGAGAAAACAAAATATAAAATATCGCTGGCGAATCCCAGTTAGTCGATTGTCTCCAAAAGGAAAAAACATAACCATAAAAAAGCTCTCCGTTTCGAATAAGCTTTTCCCTTTGATAATAATTTTTATTTAAGAAGCCAGTCAATTTTCCTTTGAAGGTATCTTTCCCAGAAATGAATTTCAAATCTTCTTTCGTGAATAAGGGTTGTTTCTCCAAAAAGGATTTCCTTTCGTTTTCCAGCAAAGAATAATAGTCCATAGGAAAATTATATATAGACTGAGTTTCAGTAAAACCGAAAAATAATCGAGATACCTTTTTTCTGTTGTGCTAACATTCCTGTATTTAGGAGAAACAAATGATCTCAAAAAATCTCGCCATAGAAGTCCTAAACCTAGCTTTATCCACAGGAGGAGACTACGCTGAAATTTATCTTGAGGAAAACATCCTGGAAACCGTCACGTTAGAAAACGGCTCCGTAGAGACTTCCTCTAGCCTGGATGGCTTTGGATGTGGAATCCGTATCCTGAATGGACTTTCTTCGGTTTATGGTTATACATGCAATATCAACCGCAAATCACTTTTAGACTTAGCGGGCAAATTATCCAAACGTTTTGATGAAAAGAGAAAAATCGAAGTTAAAGAACTAGAAAGGATCCGGGTCAAAAAAATAAACAAAATCGCAGAGCACTTAAAAGACGTGCCCATCACGGAAAAAGTATCTTATTGCCGCGAAGCCTCTAAAATCATCCAAAACGTCGATCAAAGGATCGTTCGAACTATCGTTTCTTTTAGCGATAGCTTAAAAAACATCCAGATTTGGAATGCCGAAGGAGAAAAAGGCAAGCACTTCACCACTCACGAAGAAAGAGGCCGCCTGTCTATGGTTGCCGTGGCAAAAGACGGGAATAACATCCAAAGTTTTTCCTATGCGCCAGGTCAATGTGCTTCTTGGGATTATTTCAAAAACGACCTTCCTTGGAAAGAGCTTGCAAAAAAAGCCGGCGAGAAAGCAATCGCTCTTTTAAACGCTAAAGAATGCCCTCAAGGAAAATTTGACGTTGTCGTGGCAAATGGCTGGGGCGGGGTTGTTTTCCATGAAGCGTGCGGGCATTCTCTTGAAGCGGCTGCGACCGCCAAAAAGCTTTCCGTCTTTTCCGAATCGATTGGCCAACAAATCGCAAGCCCCCTTGTTTCTGCCTATGACGATGGCACCATGCCGAATGAATGGGGTTCTAACGATTTAGATTCCGAAGGCAACAAAACCCAAAAGATTCAATTAATCAAAAATGGAATTTGCACCTCCTTTCTCGTCGATAAATTGAATGGCAGGCGTTTGGGCATGCAAGCAAACGGAACTTCCAGAAGACAAAATTACCGGTATGAACCCACATCAAGAATGTCAAATACTTATATCGCCCCTGGAAAAGACAATCCAGAAGATATCATCAAAGATACGAAGCTTGGTATTTACGTTGTTGATTTTGGAGGAGGCTCGGTGGAACCGACGACTGGCAATTTTAACTTCTCCGCTTCTGAAGCATACATCATCCGAAACGGCAAAGTGCGCGAAATGGTTAAAGGCTGCACCTTAATAGGGTCTGGAAAAGAGGTCCTTATGAATATCGACCGAGTCGGAAACGATTTGAAACTTGGCCAAGGCGTTTGCGGAGCCTCTTCAGGAAACATTCCAGTCAATGTCGGTCAGCCGACAATCCGAATCAGAAACATCACTGTCGGTGGACGTGGAGGAAAATTAAAATGAACGTCAATTTATTTTTTCAAAAAGCCCATGAAGCAGGTATCAGCTCCAGTCAATTGCAAATAGGCGTAAGCACATCCACTACAATCTCCGTTTTTCATCATGAAATCGATTCTTACACCATTGAAAATACCCAGCTTGTTTCTGCGAGTGGCATCTATGAAGGGAAATACGGTTCCACAGCCACAGAGAAGATGGACAATTCCTCTATCGATTTCTTAATTAAGGGCATTATTGATTCTGCGACAATATCCGAAAGAAAAGACTGCATCGATATTTTCCCTGGATCACCAAAATACAAAAAAAGGACTTTTTTCTCCAAAGAGCTGAAAGAAACGCCTCTCGAGAAGAAGATTGCTTTAATCAAAGATATCGAAAATAGGCTTTTTGAGGCTGATAGAGAGGTCTCAGAGGTAAGCGAGGTAGTTTATTCGGAAACGGAAAGTCTCTTCCGTTTCTATAACTCCTATGGTCTTAAACTTAGCAAAAAGGCAAATTCTTTTGGAATTGGGGCTTCCATAGTCATGAAACGTGGCGAAGAAATCAAAACTTCGGGGGATTCCTTTTCGGAAATGGACCTAAGCAAATTCAATGAAATGAGATTCGTTAAGGGGATCATCGAAGATTGCAAAAAGAAATTCGGTGGAAAATCCTGTAAGTCAGGGAAATATCCCGTTTTGCTTGATAGAGAGGTTTTTTCAACCCTTGTGAGCTGCTTTTTAAATGCGAATAACGCTATAGCCGTCCAAAAAGGGTCTTCCTTCCTACAAGGATGCGAAGGGAAGAAGGTTGCCTCAAAACGCCTTACCATTGACGAAGTTCCGTTAAAGAAAGGGATCTCCTATTCATTCTTCGATGGAGAAGGCGTTGCAAGAGAGAATCGTACAATCGTCAACCATGGTGTTTTATTGACTCATTTCTACAATAGAGAGACTGCAAAAAAGGCGAATCGTCAAACAACCGGTAACGCTTCAACGTCACTTGGAAAAATCGGAATTTCTTATACGAACATTTCGGTTAAAGCAGGAAGACAAACAAAAGAAGAAATTCTCAAAAACGTCAAAGAAGGGATATACATAACCGATATTGATGGATTGGAAACCGGACTAGATGAGTCAAGTGGAGATTTTTCCTGCCAAGCAGAAGGTTTTATGATTCGCGATGGAAAAATCACCGAACCATTAGATCTAATAACACTCTCTGGCAATCTAATGAAAGTAATGTCTGACATCGTGAAAATAGACAATAACGTGAAAGACTGGCACTGGTTCTCCTGCTCGGATGCATTGATAAAATCCATGTCTGTGGGTGGGGAAAATTAACCCTTCGGAAAACGATCTTTAGACCCATAAAAATGGGTCTTTTTTTCATAAAGACAAGACTTTTTTCATGGCTTTTTCACAAAGAAAATTCTTTTTTAGGCCAATTGAAAATCTTGTTTTTTCAAATAAAAATCACCTTTAAATCGTTAAAAATCCTCCGATGCATACTTATTTTAAATTCTTTTTAAGTTATCTTTTTACCTTTTTTTATGTTCGTGATATAATTCGATTGTGCAAAGTAAATTATTAATAAACATTCAAAAGAAATTCAAACCATCCGAGCTCTTCTTCCTCTCTGATATTCACGATAAGAACATGTCTGACGCCGCAGTCAAAGAAGAGCTTCTACGCTTGACGAAAACAAAAGAAATTAATCGTTATTCCTATGGGGTCTATTACATTCCTGGATTAAGTGAGCCAAGCGCTTTAAAAGCCATTGAGCTTCGTTACATCTCTAAAGATTCTGATATATACGGATTTTACACCGGAGAGAATTTCTTGAATGTTCTCAAAGGCAAAAAAATATCTTTAGAAGACCACATTGAAATCATGACGAATCGAGCCACTTCAGGAAAAAAGAACGTTTATATGTTTGAGAAACGTTTTACGCTCAGGAAGCCTTATTATAAGATCGATAAATACAACATGACGACAAATGCTTTCCTATCTTATATAGCAATGACGCCTTTGGCTGAAATAAAAAAGAACTACCCTCTTTTGGCAAATTACTGCAGAAAAGAGCACTTATCGGCAGCGGACGTTATGAATATGGCCCAATATTTCCCAACCAAAACAGCTTCAAAATTGCTATCTAGCGATCTTTACCGTTCTCTTTGGAAACACTAATAACCCTTACTTTTATTAAGATTTTGATTCTTTCTATTGAACATTGCTTATCTCGTTTTTTAATAGTCATTTTATCTATGTTCATCAACTTTATCTTTAATCTCAAAACAAACAATAAATGACATATTAAATCTTTATTAAATTGACTGTTTTTTTAATTTCACCTATTCCCTATACAAACGACTTAAGGATCGTTTTTTTCGTGTTTTAGACCTTCGAAACCCCCTGTTTGTTCTTCTCGTATGGGTAATGACCGGTCTTAAAAGGGGGTTATAAGCCATTTAAAGAATTTCAGCTTTAATCATTAAGAGCCATTCTATGTTCCGCCTGAGATTTCTGTTGTTTTTAACGAGATGTCCTTAGGTCATGTTTTGGGCATTTGAAAAGCCCTCCTAGGAGGGCTAGAAAACATTTTTCTTATTATTTATCTTATTTATCGTCTTTCTTATCCTCATTATCAGAAGGTTTTTCTTCAGTTTTCTCATCAAAAGAATAATCGCTAAAATCCCATTCCGGGTGGGCATTTTTCACTTTGGCAAGAGATTCTCCTATTAGTTCCAGCTCAATGTGTTTCTTTTCTTCGCCAGAGTCTTTGATGGCCTTATCAGCGTGAGCGAGAGCGTCTCTCGCTTCCGTTTCGCTTTCATCGATTAAGCCGGATACTAACAAATAAGCCCTCACAGCAGGAGCGCAAGAAAGATTTGCGATAAATTTCTTATCCTCTAAAGGAAGATTGATGTATTCCTCTTTGGCTTCTTCGAAGTTTCCGTTAAGCAAGTGGATTGAAAGCTTTTGCGCAACAGCGCTTTCATAGACGCGAGAAGAAACGTTTTCCTTGCAGGAAATCGCATATTCATTGATTTCTAACGCTTTGGCAAAGTCTTTTTTGTCTAATGCTTTATAAATGGCGATTTGATTTAAAGAGTTCGTGAAATCGGTGACGTCCTTATAAATAGGGGTCTCAGGAAGTTCTTGTCCAAGCATCATTTTTTCTTGAGCGAGCAAGAGATTGTTATAAGCTAAAACGTTGGTTTTGTTGTTTAAAATTATCATTAAATATCCGTCATTCTTACTATCTAGTGCGGCAGGGAAAATATTGTACAAGTTGACGAGAATGACAATGACTAAAACAACAAGAGCGAAAATATAGGATGAGCCCCACATCGGTTCGTTTCCTTTGAGCGCTAGACCTAAAGACATGAAAGCAGCCGAAGCGGCAACTTCAAGCAACAAGAAAAAAAGAGGGGCATAAATATAATGCCTTGGATTGGATTTTTCGGGATTCTTCGGGCATACGACCGTCTCGCCTGTCAAGCCATCAAAAGAGAAAGAAAAAGAGAAATGGAATTTGCCATCTTCTTTCCTTTGGAATTGCATGCCGAGGATATTCACTTTGTTGATTTTATATCCCCCGATCTTCGCCCCTATAATATGGCCAAGCTCCAATAAATTGGATGATAATAAGATGCCTGCGGCAACCGCAATCACGACAAATAAAATCGAGTTCATGGGCAAAGTCGCGGAGCTTAATTCCGGACGCAAAATAGCAAATCCGACAACCCCAGCGATTGCAAGCATCAGGATGTATACCAACCATCCCATGGCTTCGTTTTTCTTCATATAAATAATCCTCCTATGGATTTGTGCTGGTAATGACCATCACATGTGTGTCATTGCAAAGAAACAATAGAAGGCTATTCTTCTCGGAAAAAGAACGATGTAATTATATTCTTTCTTTCCGGAGAATGCATAGCAATCTTCATTATAGGCTACGTTTTCTTTCTTCTTTAGATAATGAAACAAGCGCGGGATAGAGAATCGCCGTGGCTGAGCTGATGTATTTTTTTAAAGCTCTTTCCGCTTTTAAAGAGTTCGTATCCTGGTTTTTGAAAGCGAATTCGAACTCTTGCGAGACGTTGATTGCAAACCTCCTTGCAACGTTGCGGAAACTTGCTTTCGGAATGCCGATATTTTGGTGAGCGGAATACAAAGAGATCATCCTGGTGATGATTTTGTTGTAGAAAAAATCACTTACCAAATCCGAACCGGCAGACATATAAGTGGAATGCAAGAAGTCGAAATTTCTAACGGAATAGGCCAAAAGGCATTCCAAAATCTCGCGAATCGTATTGCAATCGCTTAAGCCTGGCACATCTTCATTTAAGAAAATGGAAGCCAGCAAATCATAGATATCCTGATAATGATAATAGAAGGTTTGGCGATGCAGATGAAGCTTATCGCAAAGCGTGGTGACGTTAATGTCACTCAGCGGCTTTGTTTGCAACATTTCTTTGAGAGCTGTTTTAAATTTCTGCTCAGTAGTCATTATTTTGTTCCAGCTTTCTTCAAATTCGCGTATTCAACGGCGATTTTAGCGCCAAGTTCAGCGTTATTCAAAACAAGAGCGATATTTGTATCTAAGCTCTTCCCACCCGTAACCTCCGCAATTTTCGCTAATAAGAATGGGGTGATGTCTTTTCCTTTGATGTGTTTTTCCTCGCATTCTTTAATTGCCTCGTCGATGATTTTGTCGATATATTCATGCGATAAGGCGTATTCTTCTGGAACGGGGTTTGCAATCAATAAACCGCCGGATAAGCCAAGTTCGCGTTTCGCATGGATGATCTTAGCTGCTTCAAGCGGGGTATTGAAAACGGCATCCACCGGTTTTCCGGAATTGCGGCAATAGAAATTGGCAAAGCCTTTCTCTTTGTAAGATAGAACGGTAACGCCTTGCGTCTCTAGTACTTCAAGTGTCTTGTCGATGTCCAGAATCGCTTTGCAACCCGCACAAACCACAGTGACCGGATTCTCGCCAATCTCATATAAATCGCGAGAAACGTCCATCGTATGCTCGGCCCCGCGATGCACTCCGCCGATTCCACCGGTCACGAACACCTCAATGCCTGCATCCTTCGCCATAAGGATGGTCCCGCTAACGGTTGTGGCGCCCCATCTTTTATTTGCCACAACGACTGGGAAATCGCGCTTAGATACTTTCGCAATACCTTTTTTCTTGCCGAATTCCTCAATCATTTCCGGAGTCATGCCAATAATTGGCTCACCATCAATAATTCCCATAGTCGCAGGAACGGCCCCGTTGTCACGGATTACCTTCTCTACTTTTAAAGCTGTCTCAACGTTTCTTGGATAAGGCATGCCATGAGAGATAATGGTGCTTTCAAGAGCAACAACGGCTCTTCCGTCATCTAAAGCTTTTTTAACTTCAGGATTGATTCTCATATATTTTGCTCCTTTTTATCACCTTTCTGAAAAGAACGTGTCTCAAGATAATTCACCAATGCGTAAATGCCAATAAGGCAAAGCGTCATGATAATGCAAAACAGCCAATGATAGCCATCTACCGAACTATAATCGAGACCAAAAATGCTAGTAAGATCGTCAGGAGGCAATTTATCGTGGGTAAGAGAAGCGACGATCCTTTCCCCATAAATATAATCAAGGGTAAAAAGACTTACGCCAGCAATAACCAAAACGCCGAATATCGTTCCCCGGTAAGCGTCAAATTTCCAGGAAACACGCGCAAGAAGACAATAACTAAGAATGGTAAAGCTGATCGTGGAAACCACTCTGGCTTGTTCATAACTCATAAAATCAGGCGCAACCAAAGCTAGGAAATAAGTGATAAAAACGGCAATGATTTGCACAATGCCACCGGGTATCGCTTTTCGAAGGATATTTTCCATAAAACCGTTTTGAACGCGATCGTTTGTCCATTGCAAAGCCAAGAAGAAGCCTCCTCCGCCAATCGTAATGATTTCCCATATATAAAGGTTTTTAGGGGAGAATGGATAGGAAACGCCACCAAACATCTGAGAGAGGAGGAAGACAAAACTCAAAACAATCGCAAAAATCGTTTTTGCCAGGAAAAGAGAGGCACTTCGCTGAAGGTTGTTGATCGCCCTTCTTCCTTCCGCGACGACATCCGGAAGCTTAGAGAAATTATTATCCACGGATACGATATGCGCGACATTCCTGGCGGCAGAAGACCCCGAACCCATGGCAATAGAGCAATCCGCTTTCTTCAAAGCTAGAATATCATTCACGCCGTCTCCCGTCATTGCCACTTTGTGCCCTTTATCTTGCAAGGCTGCGATGATGGTTGCTTTTTGTTCTGGCTTCACTCTACCGAAGACATTGTATTTTTCTACGATTTCAGGGATTAAAGAGTCATTGATCCCTTCCATGGAAACATATTTATCCGCATCTTTAACGCCCGCTTCTAAAGCAATGTGCGCAACCGTCGCCGCATTATCTCCGGAGATGATTTTCACATTCACGCCGTTATTCAAGAACCATTCGATATTCTTCCTAGCGTCGTTTTTCACGTGATCCGTAAGAGAAATAATTCCCACCAATTTCAAATCATCTGGCAGCTCTTCAGAATCCGTCTTCTTTTTAGAAAAGAAAACCCCAAGCACGCGAAATCCTTTTTTCGTTAGGGAATCAATCTTGTTTTTCCCTTCTGGAGAAATTTCTCCAGGGATGAATTCAGGTGCTCCGTAAACAAATGTTCCAGTCTTCTTGAAGGAACCTAAAGCGTATTTTTTATCTGAGTCAAAAGGCAGAGCAAAATCCGGTTCGATATGCCCGATTTCAAAAGAAGAAAGAAGACAACGGGCAGTAAGGTTCTCATCCCCTGTTTCTCTTACGATCGCGCCTATTGTTTTTTCTAATTCATCGCTTTTGAAGCCTTCAAAAACATCCAAACGATAAACGCTTAGCAAGCCATCCGTAATCGTACCCGTTTTGTCAAAGCAAATGGTATCGACCCTCGCTAACATCTCCACGCAATAAAGCTCTTGGACATTCATTTTCTTTTTCGCCAATCTGCCAACGGAAACGGCCAATGCGAGAGAAACCAAAAGATAAAGCCCCGCCGGAATCATCGCAATGATGGAACCAGACAAAGAAGGAATGAAATTTTGATAGGAATCGTAGTTCAAATTGCCTTTCGCAAGGGAATGGAAAACCCAGGTAATACTCATGACGGCCCCTAAAAAGATAGCAAGCGTTCCTGTTGTCCAGAAGATTCGCAAGCAAGAAGATTTCAGTTCGCTGTTTGGGCGTTTGAATTGCTTAGCGCTTGCTTGAATTCCTTCCACATAATTCGCTATTCCAACAGCCGTGACTCGGCAATAGGCCTTGCCGGATTTCACATAGGATGCGCTTAATATGGTATCCCCAGGTTTCTTGGGGACTTTGATAGATTCCCCAGTAAGGATGGATTCATCCATTTCCAAAGAGCCTGTCAAAAGAATGGCGTCGCTTGTGATTTGTTCTCCCGCAGAGACCGAAATCACGTCGTTTAAAACAATTTGGTTTGCCGGTATGGAAAATTCCTTTCCTTCTCTAACAACGGTTACTTTCGGATCGGAAACCAAACGAAGCTTATCAACCAAATGTCGGGTATGAATGTCCGTGAAAAGGCCGATAATCATATTGCAAAGCACGGGCACGCAAAAGAAATAATTGGTGATATCCATCTGAGCGGCGATCATCAAAGCGACAATAACGAAATAAACGATATTGAAGAAGGTAAAAACATTGTCGCAGACAATCTGCCAATAGGTTTTAGTGACGCTTCTTTTCGTTTTGTTTTCGAATCCGCTTTTTCTTTTTTCTTCCACTTGTTCCGAGGTTAATCCGAAAGAGGGGTTCACATCGATAACGGTTTCGCTTTGAACGGCGGCTATAAATTCATCACGGTGAGTCATTATTCGCTCCTTAAAGCTTCAACAGGGTCTTTTCTTGCGCCCATCCTTGCTGGAATAAGCCCGGAGAGGAAAGCAAGAAGTATCGATAACAGCAACAGAATCAATGCATGTAACGGATTTAAAGAGGCGATATGCTCCAAGCCGTTTCCTGGATAGATATGGTCAATGACGATAGATAGAGGAATATTCAACAATACGGTCGCAGCGATGCCAATCAAGCCGGCAACCGTGCCAATCATCACACATTCGGCTTCAAATAAATGGCCAACATCTCTTTTTCTAGCGCCGCAAGCGCGAATAACGCCTATTTCTTTCGTTCTTTCAACAACGGATATGTAAGTGATAATCGAGGTCATGATAGAAGAAACAATCAAAGAAATAGACGCAAAGATAACGAAAACCAAGGAAACAAGGGAAATTAACGTCCCTAACGACGAAGTAAAAGAAGACATAATGTCCGTATAATAAACATTTTGGGATTCAGGAACAGAAGAATTCCATGCATCTAACCGTGCTTTCACAATATCTTTATTAGCCAAGGAAGACGGGAAAATCAAAATGGAGGTGATCAAAGAATACGATTGGAAATACGCCACCAAATCCAAAATGTTGAAATCCATATTGATAGAATCGTCTTTGATATCATAGGTGGAATTCTCGTATTCGTTTGAGTAAAAGGACGGTTCTTGAATGCGTAAAAGCAATTTGCCAATCAAGTCGTCTCTCTCAACCCCAGAGGAAGCGGAGAGAGCGTCGATGAATTTGCCAACAAGGTCTTCGCGATAATCCGCCCCGATTAATTTGGCAGAAGAGAAATACCCGGAATAATAAGGAACCATGCGTTTTCCATCATCGATTAAGCTTTGTTGGGTGCTGAAATATTCATAATTGATCGAGGAAGCGATTTCCGATGCTAAAGAGGAATCAATCACCCCGTCTGCATTTAGCAAGGTCTTTACTGCGTCAGTCATAGCCTCTCCGAGTTGTCCAAGACCGTCTAAATCATTTTTTTGGGAATCTTTTTTCGTAGTGAAATACCAGGCGTTTTTGCAAACGTCTTGTAAGTCTTGGCAATTATTTTCGACATCCTTAACGAATTCGTCTTTTAAAGAAGTCAAATAACCGATGGAAGAGGGCATTAAATTGATATATGAGGATTCGGATGGACGCAAAACGCCAACGATTTTTAATATTTTAGGTTGGTATTTCGCATCATTCTCATAGACTTCTTTGTAGCCTTTTTGCGTATCGTCGACGCCTTTGTATCGATGAATGGTTTTCGTCGTTTTTGTTCCGGAGTAGGTTACTTTTCCGCTTCCGAAATCATATGAGGGAGTGATATTTTCGTAAGCCGACACGTTTAAGGTATAAGCCGAATCTTGAGTGTTTTGATAAAGTTTGGATGGAAAATAGGCTTTGTATTCGCTATCTAAAATATCCGTGAAAGAAATGCTGGCCGTTTTTTCATCGCCCTCTGCAAGCAAGCCTAAATTCACCAACGTGTCCTTTTTGACGCGATTATAACGATCCGTGATCAAAACGAGCTCATCGGAGGATTGTGGGAATCTTCCGCAAACGGTGTCATACATTTTCCCAAGGCCTTCTTCTTGGCCGTAGAGCTCATGGAAAATGGTCGTTGGCAAAGAGATAGCGACATCCAGCAGGGAGCCGGATGCCGAGGCGGATTTGAATTGATTGATTTTGGCGTAGGAAACCTCACCGTCGGAAGATTGCACCTTTTTAAGCAAATTGAAACTCAATCCTTGCCTATTCAAAAGAACGGATTGGGCCAACCCATCCTCTACCAAAGGGTCTAAAACCTCTTTGACGTATTCTTTTGTGTAATAGTTGGTGTGAGCGATGCTTGCGGTGGAAGAATCGTCGTAAACGAAAACTTTTTGATCGCTTGGATATTCCGCATAATCATCGTTTTGATCGTTGGGGGTGTAGGAATAGGTAACTTTATTTATGCTGATAGGAACACTGGAAGCTACCGACGTTTCCAGGTTGTCAACGTATTGGGAAAAGCCGTTGGTGATAGACAAAACCAAAGCGACGCCGATAATCCCGATAGAAGAGGCGATGGATGTCAATATCGTTCTCGTTTTCTTTGTGCAAATGTTCATGAATGAGCTTTTGAAAGTAGTCAAAAGACTCATGGAGGTTTTCTTTTTCTCTAAATATTGGCCATCCGATTTCGCTTTGATTGGCAATGGGTTGCTGTCTTTTATGATTTCTCCATCTTTCATTTCAATAATGCGTTCCGCATATTGTCTTGCCAGCTCAGCGTTATGAGTAACCATGATCACAAGACATGTTTTGCTCATTTCTTTTAGTATCTCCATGATCTGAATGGAGGTGACGGAATCTAAGGCGCCGGTAGGTTCATCCGCCAAGATGATTTTTGGGTTATTGACGATGGCTCTTGCGATAGCGACGCGCTGCATTTGCCCGCCGGATAATTGGTTCGGCTTCTTTTTCTCGCTTCCAGAAAGCCCCACTTTCTCAAGGGCTTTCATGGCTCTTTCTTTTCTTTCTTTCCTGGAAACGCCATTTAAGAGCAAAGTCGTTTCGACATTGGAAAGAACGTTTTGGTGAGGGATGAGGTTGTAGGATTGGAAAACGAAGCCGACTTGCTCATTTCGATAGGCGTCCCAATCGGAATCTTTGAAATCTTTCGTGGTTTTGCCATTTATAAGCAAATCTCCGCTGGTGTAATGATCTAAGCCACCTATGATGTTGAGAGTCGTTGTTTTCCCACAGCCAGAAGGGCCCAAAATCGCAACAAATCCCACTTCGCCAAAAGAAACGCTTAAGTCTTTCAACGCAGCGAAAGGCTTCTTGTCAACGTAGTAATCTTTTTTAATATGAATAAGGTCCAGCATGATCGTTTTTAAACATAAAAATTTTAGCATAAAAGACCACATTCATTCGCAACTTTATAGAACTTTTTATACATGGTACAAAAAGTATAGAAAACATCGGATTATTTTCTTAATCCCAGAAAGAAATTCTTCAAAAGAAGATCGCATTTCTCCTTAAGCACCCCTTGATAAACCAAAGGCCTCTCGTGAGATGAAGGGGAATCATAGACGTAATAATGAGACAAAATCGCTCCGTCTTTAGAATCCAAAGAGGAAATCACCACTTTATGGATCCTCGCTTGAAGAATCGCTCCGGCACACATGAGACATGGTTCTAACGTCACATAAAGGCTCGCCCCATCAAGACGCCAGTTTCCTAACGTTTCCTCCGCTTCTTTTATCGCCATGATTTCCGCATGTCCTGAAATATCGCAATTTCTTTCTCTGCTATTATGGCCTTTGCCGATGATTTTCCCGTCTTTTACGATGATGGCACCAACGGGAACCTCATCGAAAGAGAGCCCTTTTAAGGCTTCCTCATAGGCTATTTCCATATATTCTTCGTCGCTCATAATACCATTATAAAGAAAAACCACCGCACAGGAATCCTTACTTATGGCTGCTACCTTCCGGTCCTGACCAGGTTCGTAAGGCGTTCCTCGCGATGGCGGAATTATTATAACAAGTTAGACGTTAATTTGCTTGAAGACTTTTAAAGGAGCCGCTTTTTCCTGAAAATCCGTATAAAATCCTTTTATTTTTAATAAAATATAGGGGATATGAAAAGACCTGATTTTTTAAAGAGAAACGACAAAATCGCGATGATCGCCCCTTCTTTTGGGGTTACAACGGAACCTTACCTAACAAGATACTATGCCGCGGTAAAGAATTTAAAGAAGGAGGGTTTCCAAATTCTGGAAGGAAGAAACGTCCATCGAGAGGATGGGGTTGTCTCCTCTGCTCCCGCGAAAGAAAGAGCCCAGGAATTCATGAACGCATATCTTTCCGATTCTTCTCTTATCCTTTCTGTTGGTGGAGGAGAACTCATGGATGAGATCCTTCCGGATATCGATTTCGTTAAAATCAAGAACTCCAAGCCAAAATGGTTTATGGGATTTTCAGACAACACGCATCTCACCTACACATTAACGACGTTATGCGATGTCATGACGATATACGGTCCTAACGCTCCATCCTTCTTTGAAAGACCGATTAGGCTAAATCAGTTAGACGCTTTGAGGATGCTGAAGGGAGAGATGGATTTTTATGGATATCCAAAATGGAATAAGCCTAATTTCAAGAAGAAACTTGATCCAACGAAAAAGAAAGAGATATCTCCTTTGAGAAGATACCGCTATATGAGCAAGAAAATCATCACCCCGTATAATTGGAATGAACCAATTGAAGGCATTCTTTTAGGCGGATGTTTGGATTGCTTGGTCACTCTCTGCGGCACCCGTTTTGATAAGACGAGAGATTTCATCATAGCTCATCCTGAAGGAATCATTTGGTATCTCGAAGCATGCGATTTGTCACCGTTAGGCATTAGAAGAGCGCTTTTTCAGCTAAAGGAAGCGGGGTGGTTTGATTCAGCCAAAGCTTTTCTTATCGGCAGGCCTTTATGCTGGGACAATACGTCTTTTTCGTTAAATCGGTTCGATGCCGTAAAAGGGGTTCTTTCCTCTTTGAACGCTCCTATTTTGTTTGATGTGGATTTAGGGCATTACGCTCCTTCTCTTCCTATGATGAACGGGGCTTTCGCGAAAGTGTCCTACGAAAAAAAGAATATACACATCACATATCGTGAAATAAAATAACCGCGAGGAAAAACATATGAAAAACGCCATCAAGATACTCAGCATCATCTATATCCCCCTCCTGGCCATTTCGATGCTGCTTTACTTAGTAATGGGCATTTTGTTTCTATCGTGTGCAAACAATCCGGACATTTTCTTGAATATGGATATCGCTCCCGATCAAGCATCTTTCATCTTCAATCTATATGGCATCTTTTTTATCGTGATGTTTGTTTACTTAATTCCTGGATTAATCCTTGATATTGTCCTTTTGAGCAAATCCTCCTCGACAATGGATTATAGTAAAACCACCTGGATCGCCTTGGGTGTTTCAACTCTCATTTTCGGTTCCTCTATTCCAGGTATCATTTCCATCATCTACGGAGCGATGAAGGATGAGCCTAAAAACCATTCTCAAGAAGTTCGTTTCAACGAAAAGCAAGACGATTACATAGATCCATCCGATTACGATTCTTCCGATCGTTTCTATAGAAAAAAGAAGTTTGCCGCCTCAAGTTATCTTGAGGTTTTTTTAAAATAAGGGACCCGTGTATGTAAATTCAATAAACATGTTGTCGATAGATATGAGGGTTTTTCCACGCTAATTAAAAAGCCGACCCCTTATATCAGGAATCGGCTCAAAGAAACGTTTTGCGTTATTTCTTGATCGGTTTCAAAACAGACAAACCGCCCATAAATGGACGAAGAACCTCAGGGATGATGACAGAGCCATCGGCTTGTTGGTTTTGTTCCAAAATAGCTGGGAAGACACGGGAAGTTGCTAAGCCAGAACCGTTTAAGGTGTGGCAGAAATGCATCTTGCCGTCTTTATCTTTATAGCGGATCATGCCGCGTCTTGCCTGATAATCCCTGGCATTAGAAACGGAAGAGACCTCTTTGAAGATGCCCATGGATGGAATCCAGACTTCGATATCATAGGTTCTCGCCATAGAATGAGAGCAATCGCCAGCGGCAAGCTTATCAAGCTGATAGCAAAGTCCCAAACCTTCAAGAAGATGCTGAGCTTTCTTGACAAGTTCGTCGAAGGCTTTATCAGAACCGGTGTCCGTAGTGTATTGAACCATTTCCACTTTATCAAATTGGTAGCCACGAATCATGCCTCTTTCCTCGGTACGATAGGAGCCCGCTTCCCGACGGTAGCAAGGAGTGTAAGCGAAATATTTCTTAGGAAGGTCGTCTTCAGAAAGAACTTCATCGCGGTGAAGATTCACCAATGCGGTTTCCGCTGTAGGAAGGAGGAATTTCTTAGGGTCTGTTCCTTCCAGCCAGAAAACATCATTCTTAAATTTAGGGAATTGCCCAGCGGTGAAGCCAGACGCTTCATTGAGTAAATGAGGCGGGAGAATCATCGTATATCCATCCGCAAGATGAGTGGCGATAAAATAATTCAGCAACGCCCATTCAAGTTGCGCTCCTAAACCGGTATAAATCCAAGAGCCGGTTCCAGAAATCTTTGCGGCACGCTTATAATCGATTAAGCCTAGAGATTCAGCCAACTCGACATGGTCTTTTGGGGTGAAACCATCGAAAGTGGGTTTCTTGCCCCAAGAATAAATGGGATGGTTGTTCTCTTTACCCCCGCCAACCAAATCGGGATCTGGGAGATTCGGAAGAACTTCGATTTGGGATTGAATTTCATTCTCTACCGTTTTGAGCTCTTCTTCATGGCCTTTATTCTTTGCGGCCAATTCTTTGACTTCTTTAAAAATCGCTTGGACGTCTCCCCCTTCTTTTTTTACTTGAGGGACGGATTTGGAAAGACGATTTTGCTGAGCTTTGTTCTCTTCAACCTCTTTCGTGAGCTCTCTTCTCTTTTGAAAAAGAGCGAGCAATGGAGCAGGATCGAAATCCCATAGTTTTTTCGCCAAGGCTTCTTTGACGTATTCTGGCTTTGCTTCAATTAATTTTGGGTCAATCATTTTGTGGAACCCTCCTTATTCAATAACAACGATTCGTATATCGTTTTCAGGGATGAACCAAGTCTCATAAGATCGTTTTCTTCCGCGACCTGATACCCCGTCATTATAGTCTCTTCCAAATCCTTTTGTGAGAAGGAAGGAAGAATATTCGCACTTTTTTCCATCGTGGGTAGGAGTGTTATTCCTTTGATGGGTTTCTTTTCTTCCGCTGCATTTAATAAAAACACCGGAATTTTGCAGGCAAAACTCTCCAAAACGAGCATCTCTTTTCCGAAAAGAGAATCGAAAAAGAGCATGCCAGCGCTCTCTTTCAAAGCCGAACGATATAAATCATCGGAAAGAAGAGGGAGGAAATGAAGGTTTTTTGGGTTTTTCTTATTCAAGGAGTTTAAAGGAGACGCCCTGCTTCCAAAATCCCCTCCAATGAAGAAGAAACGACATTCCGGAACGGCTTCCGCCAGCCTTTTTAGTTTTGCTAAGGTCTTTTTTTCCTGATAAGCGCCTACGCTTAAGAAATATTTTTCGTTTTCGCCGAATCGTTCGTAATAAAGGAAAGATTTTTTAACGACGTCATCCAATATTTCAAAACGAATGGGATTCACGCCCGGAGTCGCAACCTCAAGACGCTTTTTGGGAAAGGTTTTTTGCAAAAATTCTTTTGCTTGGAGGTTGGGAATAAGGACGCAATCCGACATCTCCAGAAGTTTTTTCCCTTTTTGGGTGAGGACGTAATCCCCTAAAACATTTCTGGAAAGGAAGGAGGCGGATGGGTCTTCTTCCGTATAGAAAGCGTTTGTCACAATCGGAATTCCTTCCTCTTTCGCCTCTTTCGCTAGCGCTTCATCAAGAGGGGAAAGTAGATGGCAAATATCCGCTTTCGCATAAATGGAATCAACCCACACGATATTTTGGAGCTCCAGAGCCCCTTTGATGTTTTTTCTTAGGCGCGTCCCCAAGAAAGCACCTTTAGAAGGCTCTGGATCGAAATGAATCAGAATTCTCATTCGTGTTATTCAACGTCATTTGGCGTTGGGTTGTTGGAGTTATCTCCTTCGGAAACGTCATCGGGAGTTGGATTATTCGCGCTCTCATCGTTTTGAGCGACCAAAGACGGATTGATTTCGTCTTCCTCGATAGGGGCATTATCTTCAAGCGTTTCATCCTCATGCGGAACGATGGCTAAGGAAGCGACCTTATTCCCTGGTTCAAGGGCGATGACTTTAACGCCTACGGTGTTTCTTCCAGCGATATGAACTTGAGAAAGAGGGGTGCGGATAACAATGCCTTTGTTGGTAATGACAATTAAGTCTTCATCGCCGTTTACGGCACGTAAGGCGGTTAAGGAACCATTCTTTCCGTTATCTTTGATGGAGAAGACGCCTTTTGCTCCTCTAGAGGTCAAACGGTATCCATCATAGTGAGTAGTTGTGCCGTCCTCGTTGGTGATGTCGGTATCTTTGAAATAGGAGAGTTTCCCAAATCCATTAGAAGTAAGGGCGAGAGCCAATGTTCCATCCATAGAACCCGTGATGTCAACAAGATGGGATCCGTCTTTCAAATCCATGCCCGTGACACCAGCTGCGCTTCTACCCATCGCACGCACATCATCTTCATAGAAGGTGCACACTTTTCCGTTACTAGAAGCAAGGGAAATCAAATCATTGCCATGGGTCTTTTTCACATTGAGGAGCTCATCGCCTTCTCTAAGGGTAATGGCTCTTTTGCCGTTGGAGTGAATGGAAGCGAATTCAGTGAGTTTCGTTCTCTTAACAACGCCATTAACGGTTGCGAAGAAGAGATAATCGCTTTCTGGGTAATCATCGCAAGGAACGATAGCGACGACTTTTTCATCCTGCGCCAAATTCAGCAAGTTAACGGCAGGAATGCCTTTGGAGTTTCTTTCTCCGTCAGGAATCATGTATCCGCGTAAACGGTAAACGAATCCCAAACTAGAGAAGAACATGATATCGGTATGCGTCTTCGTGTGAAGCATAAGTTGAACGATATCACCAGAGGTGGTCGTGATTCCTTTTACCCCGCGTCCTCCCCTATTTTGCGTGCGGAAGGTGTCGTCGGACATTCTCTTGACGTAGCCTTTCTTCGTTAAGACGACAAGGATATTCTCTTGTGGCAAGAGGTCTTCGTTATCGATATCCGCGGCTTGATTGGAGATTTCGGTAAGACGGGCATCGCCAAATTTATTTTTGATCTCCTCTAATTCTTGAATCATCATCTCAAGGATGTTCTTAGAATCGGAGAGAAGCCAATTATAATGAGCGATGTTTTTCGTGAGTTCTGTGTGCTCATTTTGGAGTTTTTCTTGTTCTAGGCCTTCCAAACGGCGGAGAGTCATAGCCAAAATGGCATCGGTTTGAGGTTTAGAGAGACCAAATCTTTCGTTTAATTTAGCGGCAGATTCCTCATCGGTTTTACTGCCACGGATGATGTGGATGACTTCGTCGATGTTATCATGAGCGAGTATCAAGCCAGTCACGATGTGATCGCGGTCGCTATCCCTTTTTAATAAGAATTTCGTACGGCGCGTCAAAACGTCCATTTGATGATCGATATAGGCTTGGATCATCGGGACGATGCCCAAAACCTTTGGCTCGCCATTTAACAAGCAAAGATTGATGACGCCGTAAGTGATTTGAAGTTGCGTGTGTTTCAAAAGATTATTCGCGACAACTTCCGGAATGGTGTCACGGCGGATTTCAATCACCACACGTATGCCTTCTTTTGAAGATTCATCACGAATATCGGTGATGCCGTCAATCACTTTATCGCGGACCAGAGAAGCCATGTTTTCAATCATGGCAGCCTTGTTTACTTGGTAAGGAATTTCGGTAACGATAATCGAAGCTTTGCCAGATTCGCTTTCTTCGATGTGATATCTCGAACGAATATTAATCGTTCCGGTGCCGTTGGTGAAGTAATCGAGAATTCCCTGACGGCCCAAAATAACGCCGCCAGTAGGGAAATCAGGTCCATAGATGTAATTCTGCATCAATTCCAAAGGAGTGATCTCCGGGTTCCTAGCAACAGCAACGGTCGCATTAATCGCTTCGGTGAGATTGTGGGTTGGCATATTCGTAGCCATACCAACGGCAATACCCTCAGAACCATTCACGATCAAATTAGGGAAGCGACTCGGCAAAACGGACGGCTCTCTTTCGGTGCCGTCGTAGTTATCCATGAAATCAACGGTGTCTTTATCCAAATCGCGGACCATCTCCACCGCAAGTTTGGTCATACGGGCTTCCGTATAACGCATAGCCGCGGCTTCATCGCCATCGACATCGCCAAAGTTACCATGTCCATCAGCCAAGCAATATCTCATGGCGAATGGCTGAGCCAAACGGACGAGCGTTCCATAAATAGCGCTATCGCCATGTGGGTGGTACTTGCCCATGACATCGCCAACGATACGAGCGCATTTCTTGTATGGTTTTCCCGGTTGCATGCCGGATTCGTTCATGCCGAAGATAATACGTCTTTGAACTGGTTTAAGACCGTCGCGGACATCCGGAATGGCACGGCTTTCAATAACGGACATCGAGTAGTTTAAGAAAGCGTTTTGAACCTCATCGGTGATTTCTCTATCAATCAAGCCCGGAACGATGCCGGCAACCGCGCCTTCTTCATTATTAGAAGCGTCGTTTTGAACGGCTTCTTCGTTTTTCTTTTCTTCTGCCATATTTTTCTCCTTCTATTAAATATCAAGGTTTTGAACGAATTTAGCGTTCTTGGAGATGAACTCTTTGCGTGGCATAACATCATCTCCCATGAGGTCAGTGAAGGCTTTGTCAGCCAATGTAGCGTCATCGATTGTGATGCGGATCATTTTTCTGACGCTAGGATCCATGGTTGTTTCCCAAAGTTGTTGAGCATCCATTTCGCCAAGTCCCTTATAACGTTGGAATGGGTATCCCGGTTTCAATTGAAGAGCTTTCTTAAGTTGCTCCAATTGATCGTCGTTATAAGCGTAGTAAGCTTGCCCTTTATAGTCGATCTTATAAAGCGGAGGTTGAGCGATATAGACATAACCGCCATCAATAAGAGGCTTCATGAAGCGATAGAAGAAGGTGAGCAATAGAATGCGGATGTGATCGCCATCGACATCAGCATCGGTCATGATGACAATTTTATGATAACGAATCTTGCTGACATCAAAATTTTCGCGGATGCCAGCGCCAATGGCGGTAATCATATTGCCGATTTCAGCGTTGCGGAAAATGCGTTCCTCGTTTGCTTTCTCGACGTTAAGAATTTTGCCTCTCAAAGGAAGGATGGCTTGGATACGTCTATCGCGCCCCGTCTTGGCGGAACCGCCTGCGGAATTACCCTCAACGATATAAAGTTCGCATTCAGCCGGATCCTTGGAGGAGCAATCCGCTAATTTTCCCGGAAGGGTCGTGATCCCCAAAGAACTCTTACGCGTGGATTCACGCGCCTTTTGAGCGGCCATACGCCCGGATGCGGCAAGTTTAACCTTTTCGATGATGAGCTTGGCTTGGTCAGGATGCTCCAAAAGGTATTCTTGCAAATAAGAGCCAACGATCGTGGAAACGATCTTGCGCACCTCGGAATTGCCGAGTTTGGTTTTCGTTTGTCCCTCGTATTGCGGGTTTGGATGTTTGACGGAAATGACGCAAGTTAGACCTTCACGGCAATCATCCGTGGTGAAATTGGATGATTTGTCATCCAGGAATTTATTCTTACGAGCATAATCGTTAATGGTTCTATTCAAAGCGAGATTAAAGCCCTCAACGTGGGTTCCGCCTTCTTTTGTGGAGATATTGTTACAGAAAGAATAAACGCCGTCATTGTTGTAATAATCCGTCCATTGCATCGCGACCTCGGCGTAAATCCTTTCTTTTGTCCCGTCAAGCAAAGTGACTTCTTCGACGCCTTGGCAATAAAGAACTTCGTTGTTGATCGGAAGTTTGCCGGCGTTAATGAAGGAAACGTATTCACGAATGCCGCCATTATAAAGGAAAACTTCGCTCACCGGGGTTTCTGGGCGCAAATCGGTCAAAGTTATCTTCACGCCGCCATTTAAGAAAGCCATTTGTCTCAAATGGTTTTTGATGGTGTCGTAATTATAGATCGTCGTCTCGGTGAAAATCTCCGGATCAGGCGAAAAATGAACGGTCGTGCCGTGTTCTTCTGGAGAGCAAGTTCCGATTTTCTTTAAATGTTCGACGATGTGGCCGCCATTGACGAATTTGACATAATAAATGCCGCCATCTTTATGAACGGTGACTTCGCAAAGCGTGGAAAGGGCGTTCACAACGGAAGCGCCGACGCCGTGCAAACCGCCTGATACCTTATATCCACCGCCTTCGCCGAATTTGCCGCCGGCATGCAAAATCGTATAAGCCGTTTCAACGCCGGATAGGCCAGATTTGGAAACGATGTCGACAGGAATGCCACGGCCGTTATCCGAAACGGTGATGGAATTGTCTTTCTCGATGGTCACTTCGATATGATCACAATACCCCGCGAGAGCTTCATCGATGGAATTGTCCACGATTTCCCAAACAAGGTGATGAAGGCCGGCGCTAGCGGTAGTCGCAATATACATGCCCGGACGTTTCCTAACGGCCTCAAGGCCTTCCAGAACTTGAATGTTTTCAGCGGTATATTTCGCATCCGCTTTCTCAATTTTCTTTTCGTCGGTGACATCTTCTATCTTATATTGGAATTTGTCTTCTTCTTTCAACGATTCCGCGCTGACGCCGCTTTCTTTTGCGACTTTCAAGAGTTCATCCTGACGAGCTTCTTCGTTTTCCTGAGATCCATCTAAGCGAACCGAATCAGCTTTTTTCTCTTCTGCCATATCATTTCCTCCTTGTGGCACTTTCTTTGGAGACGTCGATGATGGCATCTCCTTTTATCGAATAATCGGCGGTAGTCACGAATACCTGGCCGAGATTCTTTAACAATTTAGTCAATCGCAGAGAATGTTTATCGTCTAATTCACTATAAACATCATCCAGGATTGTGATTGGTTTCTTTTCCTTCTCTTCAATTAAGAAATAGGGAGCGATTTTCAAGGCGATGGCCGCTAAGCGGTTTTCTCCTTGAGAGCCGTATAGAGCGACGTCATTCCCATCCAGTAAGAGCGAGAAATCTTCACGGTGAACGCCAATCATCGTCATCTTGTGAAGAAGGTCGTTGTCTAAGTTCTTGCGATAAAGCTTGCTAGCCATTTCTTTGAAATCGTTTTCTTTAATAAACGGTTTGTAGATTAAGCGAAGGCTTCTATCGTTCTCATAGAGAGCGTTCGCCACCCCATCAAGGATTTTATTCAATCTCGTTAGATATTCGTGCCTATAATGGGTTATAGGCTCAGAAACATCAATTAATTGATTCGTGAGAACCTCTAGGTAAGTCTTATCGGGGCTAGGGGATTTCAAGGCCATATTCCTTTCTTGCAGAATTTTTCCATATCTTCCAATAAGAGAGAGATAAAGGGTTAGTTCTTTCGAAATCGAAACATCCAAGAAATTTCTTCTCGAGGAAGGAGAACCTTTGAACAGATTGACGTCTTCCGGGGAGAATAAAGTGACGTTGACGAGCTTGGATAATTCGCTAAGCCTTTTAACGGGTTTGTCATTCAAAGAAATCTTCTTTCCTTTTGGTGTAATCAGGATTTCGAGTTTTCGCGACATTTCGCCTTCACGCACATACGCGCGTATGAAAGCGGATTCCTCTCCTTGACGAATAAGCGTTCTGATATCACCACTTCTCCAGCTTTTGCACAAAGAAAGAAGATAGATTCCTTCGACAAGATTCGTTTTTCCCGCGCCGTTTTTTCCGACAAGAATGTTGTTCTTTTCCGAAAAATCCAAGTTAAGGCAGGGATAGGAACGAAAATTCCTAAGCTCTAAACGGGTAATAATCATTGATGACTGATTTGAATCACCATCTCAGGAAGTTCAACGGTATCTCCAGAGCGGATCTTTTTTCCTCGGCGATTTTCCTCGATTCCATTTACCAAAATCTTGCTTGAAGCGAGGTAAGCTTTCGCCTCTCCGCCCTCCATAACAACATCCGCAAACTTCAAGAGTTGCCCCAAGGTGATGTAATCCGTGTGAATGATGATGTTTTTGACTTCTTTCGACATGTTTTTACCCTATGTATATTTTACTACGTAGTAGTAATAAAAAGAAAGCAAAAAAGTGCTCAATTTTAAATGAAAACAGCAGGCCTTGTAAATTTTACCGGAAAACTTATAAAAATCGTTTTTAGAGGGAGTTTTGGCCCCAAAAAGGCCAACGCAGAAAAAAGCGCCAAGTTTTTTTGGCGCTTATCTGTTGTTTTGTAAATTAGCGAGTTCTCATCGGGGTGATGAGTTCCACTGTGGTGTTATCGTTAGGATTTACAACGACGAACGGCTTCATTTCGCCGATAAATTTAAATTCCACGTCGTCAGAGCAAAGCGCCTTAACCGCTTGCGTGACAAACAAGGCATTAAAGGCGACTTCCAAACGTTCCCCCTGATATTGAACATTGCTGATGGTTTCCGCTCCGGAACCAAACTGATCGCTGGAAGAAGTGACTTCCACGCCGTCGTTAGACATAGCGAGTTTGACAACGGCCGCGCGGTCGGTGACCAAAATGGAAACGCGGTCAATGGCGTTTAATAGTTCATTCGCCCTTACGCTCAAACGGTAGTTGAAGTTGGAGGGGATGATGGAATTGGAAACAGGATAGTCACCAGCGATCAGACGGCTTTTGACGATGGTGTTGCCGAAGCTGAAGATGATTTTGTTCCCGCCGGCGGCTATCTCAACCGTCGGGGTTCCTTCGAAAAGACGCGTCACTTCCAAAAGGGTTTTCGCAGGAACGTTGGCAGAAAAGCGAATCGATTCGTCGATTTCAACGGATTTCTTTGAAAGTCTTGCAGAATCGGTTGCGGTAGCGGTCAGCTCCCCTCCTTCACCTTTTAGGTTGATGGCGGTAAGGATTGGCCTCGTGTTTTTATCTAATGCCGCAAAGGCAGTGGTCTCAACGAGTTTTGTTAAATCCTGGCAAGGAATGCTAAAGGTGTTTTCGCCTTTTTCTAAATCGATGTCCGGATACTCGTCGGCCGTTTGGCAATTGAGCTGGAAGTTCGTGTTGCCATCATCAATTTTAGCGACTCTGTCATCAATGACTTCCAAAGAGATTTCATCCCCCTCCATCTTACGAACGACTTCCGTTAAAAGATGGGCGTTGATAAGAGACGTCCCAAAGGAGAAATTACGGATGATTTCTTTTTCTCCTTTTGCTTGAGGAACCAACGTCCAAATGGCGATGTCGTCATTGCTCGCCGTAATTTCCAAACCGTCGTTATTCATCTCAAGCTTGAAACCGAGCAACGTTGGATTCACGCTCTTCGAGCCGATCGCTCTGGAAGCGATTAGCAAACCTTTGAGAAATTCGTTCTTATTTATTGTGAAACGCATGCGTTATATTCTCCTTCTTTTATTAAGAATTATTAATACTAATAATATATGTCCTGTGGATAATGTGGATAACTCTCTTTTTCCGGGCGTCTTTATTGTATCATCCATCTCTTTCTCTAACACGTTTTATTCGATTGGATTTAACTTTTTAGTCTCTCTTTCAGGTTGTTTATCACCTTTTGCAAAGCTTCATCGGTTTTCAACGTTTTTTCCACTTTGTTTACACCATTCATCACGGTCGCGTGATCTTTGCCACCAAACACCTTTCCTATTTTGGTGAACGGGGTATCTAGCAATGCGCGGATGAGATACATGGAGATGTGCCTCGCCATTGCGATTTGGCTGGTTCGGATATTTCCGGTGATTTGATAAGGGGCCAAATTGTAGTAATCGGCAACGACATTGATTATTTTTTGTTCGGAAAGCTTCTCTTCGTCTTCTTTTATATTCACGAGGCCGGAAACCGATCTCATTGCCGTTTTTAAGTCGATGTGTTTTGTCGGCTGAATGTTAATCGTGTAAAAGAGCAAACGATCAAAAGCGCCCTCCAACTCACGAACGTTTTTACCGAAACGCGACGCCAAAAAAGAGAGCGCTTCTTCGTCGAAATCCTCCGTGTTCAAGCCGTTTGCTTCGATTCTCATTCGCAGAATGCTTTCGCAGGTTTCTTTTTCTGGCTGATTGATGGAAAGAGGCAAACCTTGCGTGAAACGCGTTTTTAAGCGTGCATCCAGTCCGTTCAATTTTGAAGGGTGCAAATCCGATGTCAAAACGATTTGCTTGCCCATCGCGTAGAAATTGTTGTAAATCGAGAAGAATGTTTCCTCCGTATTTTTCTTGTTCGAGAGAAATTGGACATCGTCGACTAACAACATATCCACCGACGTTTTAAACCAATCGACAATGGAAACGCCCTCCCTATCACCCTTGACGTATTTAATGTATTCGTCCAGGAACTCTTGGGCGTGAACGTAAAGGACTCTTAATTTGGGAAATTTTTCTTTCGCGGCGTTCCCTACGGCGTGCAACAAGTGTGTCTTTCCCAATCCGGAATCCCCATATATAAGTAATGGATTATAGAATTTTCCCGGATTTTGCGAAGCCATCAAAGCGGCTTGATACGCCTCCCTATTGGAAGGACCGACAACGAAATTCTTGAATGTGTAGTTAGGATTCAAAAGAGAGTCGGCGAAATAGGCCCGAGAGTTATCAATGGGGACGAGGGCATCTCTTGTCTCTTTTTGATCGGAAGTGATGAAACGAATGACAAAATTGGACTCAGTCGCGCCAGCGACGACGTCGTTGATCATCTGCTTGTATTTGGAGCTTAAAACCTGCACAGCGACGGTGGAGTTGACGATTACTAATATCTGATTATCTTTAATGCAATCGATGTAAGAATCGTTCAAAAAGGTGTCAAACACCATATTATCCTTCATTTCTTCTTTTATTCTTGGAAGGATTCTGTCCCACAGTTGCGCTATTTCAGAGATGCTGTTGTTCATAAAAATTACCGTTTTCAATTCTATGCCTTTTGTGGATAAATATCGATGAGAAAACGCTGAAAATTATTTTTTCCACAATCAAAGGGTCTTAAAGGGTTGATTTTGACGACTTTTTTGACTTTTCCACAATTTTTAAAATGTGGACAAAATGTGGAAAACCAATCCCGAATTTATCTTTGTGGAAAACTTTTTGTTTTCAAGGGAATCAACTTGTCAGTCTTTTTAAAAACAATAGATGTCATCGTCTATAAATGGAGTTATTCACCGAATCCACAGCTCGAAATTCACATGGATGTTAAGAACTATTTATCGATTTCTCTTTCCTGTGGATTCTTTTTTGACATCAAGAAAACCATGGAAATGTGGAAAAAAACCGTCTGCTCGCTCAAATGTTAAGAGAAAACCTTGCTAGATGATTGACAACGGACAATCTGACGGTTGATTTTCCCTTTAAGGGGAAGGAGTGTAGTTTTTGTTGAGAAGAGATGCAGAAATCATTATAATCACTACGCACGCAAGTGAACCTCGGAGGAAAATATTATGGATGTAAAGACATATCAACCATCTAAAATCAAGCATGCTCACAAAGCAGGATTCCGCGCCAGAATGGCTACGCCAAATGGCCGCAACGTTCTTGCACGTCGTAGAGCGAAAGGCAGAGCTAAAATTGCTGACTAATCCCTGAAATAAGGGATTTTTTGTGTTTATAAGGTGACTGATGAAAAGAATCAATCGTGTTCTAAAACGTCCGGAATTCTCTGAAATCATCTCCACGACGCCAGTCATCAAATCTAAACACTACGTCATCCATTTCCGAGAAAACGATTACGGTCACGCCCGAATTGGAATAAGCGTCTCGAAAAAGAATGGACATGCCGTGGTTAGAAATAAAATTCGCCGTCAAATCCGAGCGATAATCGCAAAGGGTTACGACTTGAACAAATCTTTGGACCTTATCATCATTGTTCGCGCTAATTACGTTGCCGAAGACTTTTCTCTGAATCAATCCGAGCTTATTGAAAACTTGGCTAAAATTGGAGAACAACCTTGAAAAAACTAACAAAAGCAAAAATCTTTGGGGGCCTAGTTGCTATTTTTGGCGCAGCCCTTCTTTCTGGCTGTGTCGGTAATTTCTGTTCTGAGGTGGATCAAGCTCACATAGCTTATCCGTACGAACAAGGAGTCACCGTTTATTGCTCTAAGGAAGAGATTCCCGAAGAATATAAAGCCGATAACGGTGACGCGGACTATCCGCTTAGCTGGCAAGTGTATGAAGGAAACGACAAACTTTGGGCGTACATTCCAGTGAATACCTCTGGCTTGTTTACGGCCAAAAAAGCCGTTTTTCTTTCCGATTCCATTATCAGCGCAGCCCAAAAGAATTTGATTAAGACGCCTACTTACGCTTATTGGAAGAAATTAGACCAAAAAGTGTTGGATGGAGCTATTTCTCTTTTTGCAGAAGAAACCCTGAAAAAAGAGAATGAGAACGCCTTGCCTAGCGAAAGCGATATCTCAGCGAAAGCCGTTGAGATTCAAAAAAAACTTACGCCGACGGATGTGAATCCTTTCAGCGTTCCCGATTGCATCGGAAACGAAGAGGGAGTCACCATCAACAACGATTCCATTCTTAGAAATTATGGTTACTGGAAGTTCGACGGCTTCGATGAGAACGGAAACCATCAGCTATTCGGCAATTGGATTAAAACAAACGAAGAAATCAAAAAAGAGTTTGACGATGCCGGATATGATGGAGCGGCATTGGTTCCGAATAACGATTTCGTTACCGTTTATAAGAATGCCATTTCCAGCAAATTCTCTGCCGTGCGCACATGCATCGCCACTCGTGATAGAGCGGAAGGATATGGGCATTATGGCCCATCCAATAACTGGAGCGTCTCTATTGAAAAAACCAGCTGGGGACGCGCTTGGAGCAAAGGTTTGTTCGAAGGCTTGATTGTTTATCCTGTCGCTTGCTTGGTCGACAGCTTAACTTTTGCAATGGATCCAGCTTTGACTGGCGTCGGACAAATTCTCGCCTTAATCGTCACGACCATCGTTGTCCGTTTGGTCGTTATGGCCCTTACCTTCAAAGGCACGATGGATCAGCAAAAGATGCAGGCCTTGCAGCCTCAGCTTGCTAAGATTCAAGCCAAATATCCGAATTCCAAAGAAAATCAGGCTCAGGCTCAAAGAATGCAACAAGAGACCATGGCCTTATATAAACGTAATAAAGTAAGCATGGCTTCCACATTCATCGTCTTGATTGTTCAATTCCCTGTGTTCATTTCCGTTTGGGGAGCCCTTCAAGGAAGTGCCGTTCTTTCTAGCGGTGAGATCTTGAATTTGCGACTCTCTGACTCCATTTCGTCCGTCTTGACCAATTTCTCGGGTGCGTGGTATACGAACGTAAATGGCTGGTGGACGGCTGGCGTTCTCTTTGTCTTGATGTCTGTTTTGCAGTTCCTTTCCGTGAAACTGCCGCAATGGATTACGAAAGCTCAGACGAAAAACCAAGCTAAATTAACGGCAAATCCGACCCAGGATGCCAATTCCAAGAGGATGAAATGGATGACATACGGAATGCTCATCTTTACCATTGTCATGGGTTTTGCTCTTCCTGCCGCTATGGGCGTTTATTGGGGCATTGGCGCTTTGATGAGCATGGTTCAAACTCTCATCACTCAGCTCATTATGAAAAAACGTTTCGCAAAGAAACAGGGAAAGAGGTAATACGAAATGAAACAATACACCGCTAAAACAATCGAAGAGGCAGTGAAAGCCGCAAGCTTAGATTTAGGGATCGAAGCAGAGAAACTCTCCTACAACGTTGTGGAAGAGAAGAAAGGCCTTTTTCACAAACAAGCGACAATCGAAGTTTCCACGATTGATGACGCATCTGAATTCGCTCAGCAATATTTGAAGGATGCGATTGGCGGAATGGGGATCGAAATCACCACTTCCGCAAAGGTGGAAGATGAAATCATCCACATCACAATCAATTCCGAGAGAAATCCGGTTTTGATTGGCAAGGGTGGCAGAACCCTTCAAGCTCTTAATGAACTCGATCGTTTGGCTGTCTCCAATAAATTCCGCAGAAGGTACAGAATCCTTCTTGATGTAGGCGGATATAAAGAAGATAAGTATTCTCATATTGCCTATATCGCCAAAAAGAACGCCAAAGAAGTTCTCCATAGCAAAGTCGATGTTCAGCTTTCCCCGATGACTCCGGATGAAAGAAGAGTTGTCCATAATACCTTAAACGGTTGGGAACACATCAAAACCGAATCCACTGGCGAAGGGAATGACAGGGCTGTTGTGATCAAATACGTAGAATAACTCAGAAATCATAAAACGGGTTTAACTAACTAGTTAAGCTCGTTTTTATTTATAATAAATAAACGGATTGGAGGAGATAGAAAATGAAAATCGCAGCGTTTGTTCTTACGATTATCAGCATGGCTTTGAATATCACCTTTCGATTTGTTTTTGCGATTTATTCTTTAGTCGTCGGAGATCCGATCTTCTTTATGCTTTGCTTCATTGGCTGTGCGTTAACGAGTGTTTTTGGAAGTTTTGCAATCTATTACATCAACAAAAACAAAAAACTCATCTGGGTTGGCGTATGCAACCTTATTTTTGTTAGCCTTATAGGCGGAATTCTTTATCTTTGTTGGGAAGGAGAAACTGAAACGAAAGATGAAAAAACAACCGCCCTTTCTCCTAAAAATCCAGAAAACGTCACGAATGAAATGGACGTTTCGGAGATTCTTTTGAAATTAAATAAGCTCTATGAAGGCGGAATCATTTCCAAAGAAGAATACGAAGAGAAACGTAAGAAATATATCGATTTACTTTAAATATGAACAATAACGTTATTATTGCATTGGCAACCCCGCCATTAAAAAGCGCACTTGCTCTGATCCGTTTATCCGGAGAGGGCGTTTTTGAGATAACCGATCAAATTTTTAGTAGAAAAACAGCGGGCACAAAAGACAGAACGATTTATTTTGGCACTCTTAAAGATGAGGGCGAGGAAATTGATCAGGTATGTGTCTATGCCTATAAAGGCCCTCACACCATGACGGGTGAGGATGTCATTGAGATCACTTGCCATGGTTCCATGGTCATTGTCAATCAAATCGTCGAGGCTTATCTAAAACGCGGAGCGCGTTATGCGGAAAGAGGAGAATTCACTTCTCGCGCTTTCTTTAACGGCAAGATGGACCTCGTCGAAGCCGAATCCGTGAATGATATGATTAATGCTCGAAGCAAAGAGGCTAAAAACGTTTCCCTTATGTCTTTGGAGGGGAAAACATCTAAGCTTGTTGCCCCTTTGAAGAAGAGAATAGCGGACTTACTGGCTCTTATTGAAGTGAATATAGATTATCCAGAATATACGGATATCGAGGAAGCGAATAAAGAGACAATTGTCAAATCAATCGACGACATCCATGCGTTTCTAAAAGATTTAATCCATTCCGGGGAAGAGGGAAAAATCATTAAAGATGGCGTTAAGGTGGCTATCGTTGGAGAGCCAAACGTGGGCAAATCCTCCTTGTTAAATGCCTTGCTTGATGAAGATAAAGCGATCGTTTCCCCGATTCCCGGAACAACAAGAGACATCGTTGAGGGGGAAATCAACCTTAAAGGGGTTATTTTCCATTTGCTTGATACAGCAGGAATTCATGAATCGTCCGATTACATTGAATCCAAGGGGATTGAAAAAAGCGAAAAATCAATTTCTGAAGCGGATATGGTTATTTTGGTTGTCGATGCTCAAAAAGGATTCTCCGACGCCGACAAGAAGATCGTCTCCTCTATCAAAAAACAAAATCTCATTGTCGTTTATAACAAAATGGACCTTCTTTCAGAAAAGAGGGGGGACATATTGTATATTTCGGCCCAAAACAAACAAATTCAACCTTTGTTAGATAAAATGTTCGAGAGCTTGGGAATTACCAATGAGGAAGCTTTTTCTAAGCCGTCCCTTAATAGCGCGCGTCAATTAGGCCTTCTTAAACGCATTGATGAGTTGCTTTCTTTAGCTAAAAAAGATGCGCAAAACGACGCTCCGATTGATTTTGTTTCCTCTTCTTTGGAAGGAGCTTACAACCTCGCAAGAGAATTATTAGGAGAAGGCGTAACGACCGATCTCACAGATGAGATTTTCTCTCGTTTCTGCGTTGGTAAATAATATGCTGGACTCACATTGCCATTTAAACGATCAAGCTCTTTTCCCCAATCGCAAGGAGTTTATTGAACACGCCATCTCTTTGGGCGTAAACGAATTCCTTGTTGTTGGCTGGGACATCCCTTCCTCTAAATTAGCCATACAGATCGCTCACGAATTCCCTTGCGTTTATGCGGCAATAGGAATTCATCCGGAAAACCTTGAGGGTATATCCGATTCTTCTTTGAGGGAATTGGAAAAACTAAGCAAAGACCCCAAGGTAAAAGCCATCGGGGAAGTCGGCTTGGATTATCACTGGTACAAAGAGAAGAAAGAGCATGATTTCCAAAAAATCTGGTTTATCAAACAAATAGAGTTGGCCAACTTCCTTCACCTTCCTTTATCCATTCATGCAAGAGACGCTTCAGAAGATACGTATGAAATCTTAAAAGAGCATGCCCCGCTATATGGCGCCGTTCTTCATTGCTATAGCGGCTCAAAAGAAATGATGGAACGTTTCCTGAAACTTGGTTTGTATTTCGGATTTGATGGGCCCATTACCTATAAGAACTCCCTCGCCCCGAAAGAATGTGTTATCCACTGTCCATTAGATAGGCTATTATCCGAGACGGATTCCCCTTATTTGCCTCCCGTCCCTTTTAGAGGGCAAAGAAACGAACCGGCTCACATCAAAGAGATAGTTCAGCAAATGGCTTTGTTAAAACAAATGGATGGAAAGGATTTGGAGAAACAGATAAAAGAGAATTTCCATAACCTGTTTCACGTGGAACAATGAATAAGATAAAATGCAGTGCCGTTCTTGTCGTAGAAGGCAAGATGGATAAAGATTTAATCGAATCTTTTATGGATGTGGACATCATAACAACGAATGGTTCAGAGGTTTCACGTGGAACTCTTGATTACATTCAAGAAATATCCAAAAAAAGAAAAATTATTATTCTTACAGACCCCGACACTCCAGGGAAAAGAATCCGTGATATCATCAATCAAAATGTGCCTGGATGCTTGAATGCTTTCATACCTAAAAGCAAAGCCATTAAAGGACATAAAGTTGGCGTTGCCGAATCTTCTAAAGACGTCATTTTGGAAGCGCTAGGGAATCTCATTCCTTCTTCTCCATCCCCTTCCAGCGATTTAAATATGGCGGACCTGTATGAATTTGGCTTGGTTGGAGAAAATAACGCCAGCGAAAGAAGAAGGATCCTAGAAGAAAAAATGCATCTAGGACATACGAATGCGAAGACCTTATTGGCAAGATTAAAAGCGCTAGGCATCAACAAGAAAGAATTGAAGGAGTACTTCCTATGATAAACCAAGAAGAGTATTTTGAGAATGTGGCCTCCTATAAGCTTTTGGCGAAGCATGAAGTCGGCCAAAATTTCTTAATCAATCAAGAGGTGGCAAAGAAAATTGTGTCTTTTCTTGAAATAAAAGAAGGCGACCATGTGTTAGAAATTGGATCGGGAGCCGGTTCTTTGTCCTATTTTCTGGCTCAATATGATGAATCCATAGATATGATCGACATTGATGAAGCGTTGGTTACGAAACTGCAACACGACTTCGAAGGAAAAAGCAATGTCCACCCCCAAATGGGGAATGTGATGCGTTTTCCTTTGGGTGGCTATAGTAAGATCATCGGGAATTTACCGTATTACATTACTTCCGGAATTTTGGAAAAAATCTTGCTTAACGCAAAAGAGGCGACCCGTGGTGTATTTATGGTTCAAAAAGAAGCCTTTCTTCGCCTTAACGCGAAAATAGGAGATAAAGATTACGGCCCCCTCCCTTTGCTTATTCAATATAGAGCGAAAATGACGAGATTATTAAATGTTCCCCGCTCTTCTTTCTCTCCTGCTCCCCATGTTGATTCTCTGGTGTTTTCGTTGGATTTTAACGGCAATGACATCCAGGAAGCGAACGCCCTTTATTCTTTGCTTAACGGCGTCTTCTTGCATCGTAGAAAAACTATTTTGAATAATCTCTGCGGATATTTAAAAGATGCGAATAAGGCAAAAGAACTCCTCATGAAGTCATCTATTCCCTCAACGAAAAGACCGGAGGAAATCTCCTTGGAAGAATATCTTCGCCTTTTGAGCTCGACGAAAGATTGATTGATGTTTTCTTTTCTTTCTAAAATGCGCGTCAATTTTATCAATAACGCACTTGTTTTTATAAGAAAACTCCTATTTTTAGTAGGAAGAGGAGTGAATAAGGTTTTAATTGTTTTAGATTGCGTACATGTTAAAATCTTACATGCTTGAACAATTATGTTATTTAGAAAGCAATCTCTTGCGAAAAAATCCTTCGCCAAAATAAATTTATCCCTGAAAATCGTTGGAAACCGGGAAGATGGTTACCATCTTTTAGAAATGGTGAATCTTCCACTCACGTTGCATGATGTGATTGAAATCAATATTCTCGAGGGCGCTACCGACACATACGTCACAGCGGACGACCCAACCTTGAATGGCATGAAAAGCAACCTTTGCCATCAGGCCATTGAAGAAATGAGAAACGTTTTTCATTTCAAAGAAAACTTTCTTGTGCAGATCCATAAAGAAATTCCCTTTGCCGCAGGTTTGGGTGGAGGGTCATCTAATGCCGCTGTCGTAATCGAATCCGTCAATGAGCTCCTCAATCTTAAAGCCAGCCATGAGCAGCTTATGGAAATCGCGCTTAAGATTGGTGCGGACGTCCCTTTCTTTTTCTTGAATAAACCCGCTCTGCTTACCGGAATCGGGGAAAAGATGAAAGAGATTCGCGTCCAAGAAAAATACCATTGCTTGTTAGTAAAACCGACACAAGGCGTTTCCACTGCGGCATGCTATGAAGTTTGCGATCGATTTGAACGTCTCCCCATCAACACGAGCGAAATTCTAAAAGGCCTAGAAGAAGGAGACGATTCGTTAATTCAAAAAAACATGGGCAACGATTTGCAAGCCCCTGCGATATCCTTTGTCCCAGAAATTGCTATTGTATTGAAGAGACTAACTGACTTAGGATTTACTTTAGTGGGGATGTCCGGCTCTGGATCGTGCTGCTTTGGCTTGACGAAAGATTTGAAAAAAGCCAAGGAAGCGTATAAGCGTTTAGAGAATTCTGGCTATACCATTCATCTTTGTGACGTGATTCGTTAAGGAGAAATTATGAGTCGTTATGCAATTATTTTGGCTGCAGGAAAAGGCAGCAGAATGAAATCGAAAAGAGAGGATATCTCTAAGGTTTCCTTTCCGATTTTAGGCCAACCATTAGTTAAATATGTCATTGAGGCATTAAAACCTCTACATCTTGACAAGCTTATCGCCGTCGTTGGCTTTGGCGGAAAAACATCCGAAAAAGTCGTAAAAAACGATTGTGAAGTCGTTTGGCAACACGAACAAAAAGGCGCTGGACACGCTGTCATGATGACAGCTCCTTTGTTAGAGGGGAAAGAAGGAGAAACCATCGTTTGTTGCGGTGACACTCCGCTTCTTTCTAGCAAGACTTTAGAAAAAATGTTCCAATACCACGAAGAAAATCATAATGATTTAACCGTTATGACCTTCATTATAGACAATCCTTTCGGCTATGGGAGAATCATTAAGGAAAACGGTCGTTTCATAAGAATCGTGGAGCAAAGAGACACCACCCCTGAAACCGCTTGTGTGAAAGAGGTCAACGCGGGTGTCTATATCTTTAATAACAAAGCTCTTTTTGAAGCGCTCAAGAATTTGAAAACGGACAATGCGGCCGGAGAATATTACATAACAGACGCCATTGAAATCTTTGTGAAAGAAGGGTTAAAGGTTGACACATTCCGCGTGGATGATATCACCGAAACTCTTGGCGTGAATGATCGCGCCCAATTGGCAACAGCAGCCAAGCTTTTGCAAAAGAGAATTAACCATCAACACATGATTAACGGCGTCACCATCGAAGATCCTGACAACACTTATATCGCTCCAAACGTCCGGATTGGCGCAGACAGCATCATTAAACCTGGTTCCTACATCATGGGAGATACTCTCATTGGGGAAGAATGCGTAATTGGGCCAAACGCCGTTTTGGATTCGGTTACCGTGAAAGATAACGAAATCGTTAAGCCAAACGAAATTCGTCAAAAATAGGCACCATCACAAGGAAGAAACGTCTTCAAGAAAGAAGACGTTTTTAATTGTTCATTTTTGAGCGAAAATGAACGAAGGAAGCGCTTGAGGTTATCGTTTATCAACAAAATGAACAAAAACGATAAAGAAATAATAATATGATAAAATATTATCGTTATGAAAGTAATTGCCATTGATTTAGGCGCAACCAGCGGCAGAGTGATGACTATCACTCACGAAAATCGTCATTTCTCCTATCAAGAGAACTCTCGGTTTTTGAACCGCACTTACACCGATAAAAACGGGTATCTCCTATGGGATTTCTCTTATTTGCTCGAGAACATCAAAAAAGGAATTCTTGCTGCTTTGAAGGAAAATCCAGACGCGGAATCCATTTCCATCGACACATGGGGTGTCGATTACGGTATCCTTCGCAACGGGAAATTATTGCACGATCCATGCTGTTATCGTGATTCCCATTCTTTTGAGAGCCAAGAAAAAACCTTAGAAAAGATTCCTTTTTCCAAAATATATGCTTTGACGGGCATCCAAAACATACATTTCAATACGATTTATCAGTTGGCGGGCGATCCGACTGAATTCCTTGAAGGAGACACTTTCTTAATGATTCCTGACCTAATCGCCTATTTTTTAAGCGGAGCCAAAAGATTGGAAGAGACCAATGCCTCCACCACCTCCCTTTATCTTCGAAACGAAGGAAAAATATCTAACGAGCTTCTTCATATCATTGGAATCAATGAATCTTTATTTCCTCCTATTATTAAACCAGGGGAGACATATGGCCTTTTAAAGAAAGAATTTTTGCCCGAAGGTTTCAATAAGGACATCAAAGTCATCGCTTGCGGAAGCCATGATACGGCCTCTGCGGTTTTGGGAGCAAATGGCGAAGGAGATTTTGCTTATATCTCCAGCGGAACTTGGTCGCTTATTGGCACAGAGCTTCAAGAGCCTTTGATGAGTGAGCAATCTCGCCTTTATAATTTCACTAACGAGATTGGCTACAATCATACCATTCGTTTCCTTAAAAATACGATGGGTATGTTCCTAATCAATGAAATAAGAAATGACTTTAAGAGCAAAGGGATTGAGATAAGCAATGAAGACATCGCCCCTTTGGTGAATATGGCCAAAGATATTGACGCAACCGTTGATGTGAATGACCCTATCTTTGAAAGGCCTGGGAAGATGATCGCCAAGATGGATGAATATCTTGCGATGACAAAACAAGAAAAACCCGTCACTCCTGGTGAATATATGAAACTCATCTATCGTTCCATGGCTAAAGACTATAAAAAGACGATCTCTCAACTAGAGAAACTCACCAATCATAAAATTGATTCTATATTGATTGTTGGCGGGGGCAATCAAGCGGAGATTTTAAATCAATATTTAGCAAACGAATGCCGAATTAAGGTTGTGACGGGTGCTTCAGAGGCAACCATTCTTGGAAACGCCATGGCTCAGTTGATTGCTTTAGGGGAAATTCCGAATGTTGTTGAAGGAAGAAGGGATATCGCCTCGTCGATTCTCTCTAAAACGTATTATCCAAATTGTTAATTCTTAGGAGGAATTATATATGTCTATCGAAGAAAATTTTGAAAAAGCCAAGAAAGAATATGAAGAACTTGGCGTTGATGTCGAAGCTGCTTTAGAAAGAGTGAAAAACATCCCGATTTCCGTTCATTGCTGGCAAGGCGATGATGTGTTAGGTCTTGAAGGATGCACTGCCCTTGATGGCGGAATCCAAACGACGGGAAATTACATCGGAAAAGCTCGCAACAAAGAAGAACTCTTTGCGGACATCAAGAAAGCTTTCTCTTTGATGCCGGGAAAGAAAAGATTAAACTTGCACGCTTCTTATGCCATTTTAGGTGATGATGCTGGCAAGGTTGATCGCGATCGATACACGTATAAGTATTTTAAAGAGTGGACCGAACTCGGGAAAGAAATCGGTTTGGATGGAATTGATTTCAATCCTACTTATTTCTCCTCTCCTGAAGTGAAAGATAACCTCACTCTTTCTTCTCCAGATGAGGAAACGCGTCATTTCTGGATTGAGCACGGCAAAAGGTGTCTTGAAATCTCCAATGAGTTTGGAAAAGCCTTCGGTAAGCCATGCATGATGAATATTTGGATTCCGGACGGATACAAAGACGTTCCTGCAGACAGATTGTCTCCGCGTATGCGCCTAAAAGATTCCCTTGACCAAATTCTTGCGGATAAAGGCTGGAGCAAGGAGTATGTTATTCCAACCGTCGAAAGCAAGGTTTTCGGCATTGGCTTAGAATCCTTTACCGTTGGCTCTAGCGAATTCTATCAAAACTATGCCGCGACAAGAGGAATCACCTGCTTGATGGATATGGGACATTATCATCCGACTGAAGTTGTCTCGGATAAAATTCCATCCCTTCTTTGTTTTTATGACAAAGTGGCTCTCCATGTCTCTCGTCCTGTTCGTTGGGATTCTGACCATGTTGTTATCTTTGATGATGAATTAAAGGAAGTCGCAAAAGAAATCATTCGTAACCACGCAGAGAATAAAGTCATGATTGGTTTGGATTATTTCGACGCTTCCATCAATCGTATCGCAGCCTGGGTTACAGGCGAAAGAAGCATGCAGAAGGCTTTGCTTTACGCTGCTCTCCTTCCGAATGATGAGATGGCATCTTTGCAAAACGAAGCCAATTTCACCAAGCTTATGTATATGCAGGAAAAAGTAAAAATGCTGCCATTTGGCGATATTTGGAATGAATACCTTAGACGCCAAGGCATGAATGATGATTATTATGATGACGTTATGAAATATGAGAAAGACGTTTTATCTAAGAGGAAATAAAAATGAAAGACATATTAACCGCACCTTTTTTAAAGGAATTTGAGAAAACCGCTTCAAATATGTACCGTTTGGGGTGGGATGAAAGAAACGGCGGAAACATTTCGTATTTATTAAAAGAAGAGGAAGTTGCCGAATATCTCGATATTCATCATGTGATTCGCGATATTCCTCTCGCCGGTGTTCATCAATCTTCTTTTGATGCTTCTCCTCTCGCCGGAAAATATTTCTTAGTTACCGGCACAGGCAAATATTTAAAGAACGTAGAGGGCGATCCAGAAAACAATGCCGGCATTTTCCGTGTTGCAAAAGACGGGAAATCCGTTGAACTTCTTTGGGGGTATAAAGACGGGGGAAGATTTACTTCAGAACTGCCTGCTCATTTAATGTCCCACATGGCAAGATTAGCCGTTGATCCGGAAAATCGTGTCGTGATGCATTGTCACCCGACAAACACCCTTGCTATGACCTACATTCACCCTCTCGATGAAAAGAGCTTCTCTCACACCCTTTGGCAAATGTCTACGGAATGCATCGTTGTCTTCCCTGAAGGGGTTGGCGTTCTTCCGTGGATGCTTTGCGGCACAGACGAGATCGGCATCGCCACCGCTAAGAAGATGCATAATTTCCGCATCGTCCTATGGACCAATCATGGCATTTATGGCGTTGGCAAGACCCTTGATGAGGCTTTTGGTCTTATCGAAACTGTTGAAAAAGCGGCGACCATCTATAACATCATTGGCACAAGACCTATCTTAAATAACATTTCCGATGAAGACATGGTTCAACTTATCCATATCTTCAAATTAGAAAAGGTTGTACGTTGGGATTTCCTTGACGTAAAAAGATAAACGATCTATTTGTCCTTCCTAGCCCAGTTCCCCTGGGCTTTTTTGTTATATTGATACATGTCCCGCCCTTTTTTGGCGAAATCCTAAAAATGGCACATTTTAATAACGTAAACCTAAGGCTTAGATAGATGGTTGCTTTTGATACGAAATGAAAATCTCATGAGACCAAGTCAGTAAAAACCTTTTCTTATTTCACATGGGTTATTCGTTAGGCGTTGATGTTTGAAACAAGTTGAATCATCGATTTACAAAATGAACGTTTTCTTGGGAAGCGTATTCTTTTATAACGTCTTCTTCTGCATTGGTGATAATAAAATCATAATCGCTTAAAGAATTAGTGCGATATAGATAGGCGTGACCAAATTTCGTTTTATCGATGAGAAGGAATTTCTTATCACTTCGGGAGGAAGCGAGTTTCTTCAATTCCATTGTTTCTAACGTTTGCTCATAGCTGCCATCTTTTTCTAAACCGGCGCAAGAGGAGAGAAATAAATCAAAATGGAAGTCGTTCATCATGCTTGTGGCAAAAGACCCTGCCGTGGAGAAAGAAGAATACAAAATCTGCCCACCAAGGAAAAGAACCTTCACGCCTTTTTTCTTTTCAAGCATAACCGCTAACTGAAAACCGTTAGTAACAACGGTCTTATGGTTTAAATCCATTTTGCTTAACAAAGCTAAGCAAGTAGAAGAATTATCAACGAAAACGGTATTAAAAGAAGGAAGGTGTTTCAAGGCGATCTGAGCGGTTTCGTCTTTTTCTTTCGCGTTATTTTCGATGCGAACAAAGATGTTCAACTCATCTCCGTTGTCGTTGTAGATTGCCCCACCGTGGGTCCTTTTGATTTGCCCCATCTTTTCCATTTCAGTGAGGTCCCTCCTAATGGTTGCAGGCGATACGTATAGCATCTTTGCCAATTCATCAACCGTCGCGCGGGATTCTTTTTTCAAATAGTCCTCAATGAGTTTATACCGTTCTCTTGTAAACATATTTTCATTCATAAGGAAAACCTCTCTTCAAAACGATTATAAACAAAAACAATCAGGATTACGCATAAATGATTAGCCATTATGCTTCGCTTTATATTCGTTGGGAGTCTGTTTGACGTATTTTTTAAAAACGTTTGAGAAATGTGATTGAGAAGAAAATCCCAAGTAAGCAGAGATTGTCGATAATGGTTTATTCGAATAACGTAACAAACGCTTCGCCTCATCCATTTTTTCTTGCATGATGTATTCCGTTAATGTTTGATTGGTCTCTTTTTTGAATTTCATCGCAAGGTAAGTTCTGCTTAGATACATTGCTTGAGATAGTTTTTTTATACCGATCGGCTCCGAAATGTGGTTTTGCACATAATTAGAAACGTCGATAAGAAGTTTTGACGGATTCTTTCCTAAACGGAGCCTTTTCACTTTCTCCGCATATTCCACGACCATGTGGAATTGCAAACTAGCAATCGCTTCCAAGGAATTTAAGAGCTCACATTTTTGAATGTAGGCATCAGAAAGAGACAACGCCTCTTCCGCATCTAAGCCGCCACGTATTGCCTCTCTTGAGGCTAAGGTTGCGCTGACGATAAAGGTGTTTTTGCTTTGACGGATAGAATCTGGTGAAAGCGTACCTGACTTGATGATTGGCGCTCTTTTCGCCCATTCCTTTAAAGCGGAAACATCTCCTCTTCGAATATAACCCATCAAGGTTTGCTCGATGTCGAGTGTGTTATGCTTATCTTCATTTTTAGGAAAAATATCATCGTAATCATTGTTGATTTCTTCCTTTTCGAGCTGCTTCGAAAGAGCGGCTTGCTCCTCATCGTAAATAGCTAAATCATAAAGAGTTAATCGTTCATTATTTAAAATGAAATTAAATGAGCAAAGTATTTGAAGAATGCTTGTCAAAGGCATCTTAACGATTCGCCCCATTCCGCTTACAAAGGCATCCGTTTCATTTTTGTTTACGTCACATTCGAAAGCGAGTTCCTTCAATTCGCTTTCCGAAAGTTCTTTTTGTCCTGAAGGACCTAAGACAATTCTGTATTCGTTTGAATTAACAACTCCATAATAATGAAAATAAGGTGTGATGAAATAACTTAAATGATTAGATATTTCCAATATCTTCTCTTCATAAGGAAGAATCGGATCCTTTGGCAAAGAAACAAGGGAGTGATAAAAGGTTTTTTCTTTACCACGGTAGATGCGGATTGGCATCCCTGCAAGATCACCTGTTAGAGCACAAACGTATTCCAAATCAGCAATGTTCATAAATACAATACAAATTTAATAAAAATAATACAAAAATGCAAGAAAGCGCTTTCTTTGTATGTTATAAATTAGCCGTAAGAAAAATTGATTATGGAAAAGAATATCAGCACCCTTTTAAACATTTTAAACTTAGAAGAAAAAGCGGCCCTTGTCGCTGGCACGAATTTTATGTACACCAACCCCGTTCCAAGGCTCGGAATTCGATCCATTAGGATGTCGGATGGCCCTCATGGGCTTCGTGTTCAAAAAGAGGGCGGAGATAATGGCGTTAGCCAAAGTGAACCATCCACCGCTTTTCCAACGGCCGCATTAACAGCCTGTGGCTGGAACGAAGAGAATTTATATAAGATGGGTCAAGCGATGGCCCATGAAGCAAAATATTATGGAATTGATGTTATTCTTGGACCTGGAGTAAATATTAAAAGAAACCCTCTTGGAGGAAGAAATTTTGAATATTTCTCCGAAGACCCTTTTCTTACTGGCAAACTTGGTGCAGCAGAAGTCAAAGGAATCCAAGAAGAAAATATTGGCGTTTCTTGTAAGCATTTTGCTTTAAATAATGCAGAGAATTATCGTTTTTTAGGCAATTCTATTTGCGATGAGAGAGCGATGAGAGAAATCTATTTGAAGCCTTTCGAAATCGTAGTCAAAGAAGCGAAGCCACAAACCGTTATGTGCGCCTATAACCAAATTAACGGCACATATTGTTCGGAAAACCATTTCCTTCTTACGGATGTGTTACGTAAGGAATGGGGATTTAATGGCTTAGTGATGACGGATTGGGGTGCGACCCATAATCGTATAAAGATGCTTGAAGCAGGCCTCGATTTAGAAATGCCAGGTGATACAAACATTTGCCGAAAATGGATTATTGACGGTATCCGTGAGAAGAGACTTAGCATGGATGTTTTAGACAAAGCTGTGCGCAACGTTTTAAACCTCGTGGAAAAGCATCCGGCCCAAAAAAAGAAAACGATTGATTTTCATAAACACGCTCATCTTTCCTACGAGATCGCTTCTGATTGCGCGGTTCTTCTCAAAAACGACGATGGTATATTACCCCTGAAGAAAGAGGGAGAGGTTTTCATTACTGGCGAACTTTTTGAGAAGATGCGTTATCAAGGGGCTGGAAGCTCAATGATTAATCCGGCTGAATACATTACTCCAAAAACGGCTTTCGATAATCATCAAGTGAAATACGTTTACGCAAAAGGCTATAAAGAAAATGCCGTGAAAAGCGATAATAAATTGCTTTTCGAAGCGCTTCAAGCAGCGGATCGTTTCGATAAAGCTTTAGTCTTTGCTGGCTTAACGGACTACGTTGAATCCGAGGGGTGTGATAGAAATGATATGTCTCTTCCGGAAAATCAACTCAATTTAATCAACGCCCTTCTTAAAAAAGGCAAAGAAGTCATTGTCGTCTTATATTTAGGCTCCCCCGTCGAACTTCCATTTGTGAATGGCGTTAAAGCGATTCTCAATATGTATTTACCTGGTGAAGTTGGTGGTGAAGCGACCTATTCTCTTTTGTTTGGTGAAAAGAATCCATCTGGAAAATTAGCTGAAACATGGGTGAAAAGTTATAAAGAAGTTCCATATGGTAACTATTTCTCTAAGAAAGCAGATGAAATCTATAAAGAGAGCATATTCGTTGGATACCGTTACTATTTGAATCATCCTGAAAAAATTCTTTTCCCATTTGGTTTTGGCTTATCTTATAGCTGCTTTGAATATGATGATTTAGTTATCAAAGAAGAAAAAGACGCGATACGTGTATCAGTAAATGTAAAAAATACAGGTTTTGTATATGGCGCAGAAATCGTTCAAATTTATGTTAAAGCGCCTAACAAAGTCTTTAGAGCTCAAAAGGAATTAAAAGGCTTTGCTAAAGTATATCTAAAGCCAAACGAAAAGAAGAAAGTGGAAATTCAAATCCGCAAAGATGATTTACGTTACTGGAATATCGCCGAAAAACGTTACGTTTTAGAAGATGGCGAATATGAAATTCAAGCTTGTTCTAATTCTATGAAGGTGGAATTATCTTCCTCGCTCAACATTCAAGGAGAGAACATTCCCTTCCCTAATAGTAAAAACGTTGAAGACATGTATAGGAATTCACCGGAATTAATCTCCGATAAAATCTTCGAGGAAATGAGCGGCCTTCTTATTCCGAAACCAAGAAAAAGAAAACCAATAACCTTAGAAAGTAGATTCACAGATCTAAAAGGAACATTCATCGGGAAAATCTTGTTCAATGCCGTCTTGTCGGTTGCAAAAAAACAAGAAAAGAAAGCTAAGAAATTACCAGATGGTCCAGAAAGAGACAATCAATTAAAAGGAGCGTTCTTCCTTAAACGAATCCTAGAAAGCAACTCCTTAATAACCATGACCATGTCTGCAGGAACCTCTTGTCCTTATAACTTCGCAAAAGGCATGATGGATCTAGCAAACGGACACATCATTCGAGGAGTGAAGGATATCTGTTCACCAATTAAAGTGCCACCTCTTCCAAAAGATGAGCGAGAAGCAAAAATTAAGACACAAGGAGATAACATTTATGGCAAAGACGAAAATAATCGATCGTAAGATATTCAATAGTAGGGTTCGTGGCAGAAATGTCACAGGGAAAGAAAAATGGATCGGATATCTTCTTGGACCAGCTGGCGCCCTTCTTTTGAATGCGGTTTTAGGAACCTACTTGAATGTTTTCTATACCGACGTTTTGAAGTTAACGACGATATGGGGCGGCTTGTTTTTAATTATCTTCCCGCTTGTATCGAAAATTATCGACGCCATTACAAATATTTTGATGGGCTATATCATCGATAGAACAAGAACTAAGCAAGGTAAAGCGCGCCCTTGGATTCTTCTTTCTGCTCCACTTCTTGTCATCACTGGCGTTCTTTTGTTTATTGTTCCAACCGGTAATGAAACCATTGAAGTAATCTGGATTATTTTGTCTTATAACCTTTTCTATTCCTTTGCCTATACGATGTTCAACATGAGCCATAACCTCATGTGCCCATTATCCACAAGAAATACCATTCAACGTGGAGGCTTATCCGTTTTTAACCAAATTTCCACCATTATGATGAGTGGCATTCTCGTTGCCCTTGTCTTTCCGATGGTAATAATGCCTATCTTAGAAGTTGATAGAAGCAAATGGATTCTTTGCATGTCCATCCTTTCTATCCTCGCTTTGCCTTTAACTTTGTTGGAATATTACTTCACCAAAGAAAGAGTTACGGAAGAAAACATGTCCAAGGAAGAGAAGAAAATCCCTTTCCTTGTCCAATTAAAAATTGTCTTAAGCGATAAATACATGCTTATCATGTTTATTTATTTCTTTATTTCAACTTTTGGATCTTCCCTAAAGAATTTAGGATTGGTTTATTATTGTAATTTTGTTTTAGGAACATATAACGATGGTGTGACCCAAACCATGGTTTCTGTTTTAGGCGGCATTCCAATGGGTATTGGTATCTTTGCTGTTTGGCCATTGGCTAAGAGATTTGGCAAACGTAATGTAACCCTTATCGGCTTCCTTATTATGGCTTTAGGTTCAGCGATTTGCTGGATGTTCCCAACGAATTTGCCTATCGTTCTTGTTGGGCAATTCATTAAAAACATGGGCTCTCTTCCTTCTGCTTACGTCTTTATGGCTCTTTTTGCAGATGGTCTTGATCATATTGAATGGAAATCTGGAATCCGTTGCGATGGTACGGCTATGTCCATATTTAACATTCTTTCTGTCACCACTGTCGGTATCGGCACGGCCGTCTTTAATGCCTTCCTATCTTCTTCCGGCTATCAAGCACCAGAAACCATTGATGGCGTACTCAAGGTGTATGAACAAAGCGACCTTTGCAAGAATTTGATTACCTTCTCTTTCGTTGGCTTCGAAACCATTTCAGGCTGCATCCTCGCTCTCTTGCTTGCCTTCCTTGGCGTTGAAAAGACCATTGGCAAGAAGCAATTAGAGATTCGTCAATTCCAGAAAGAGGAATGCGAAGCAAGCGGAGAAACGTGGATTGCTCCAGAAATCAAAGCTGCTCAAGATGAAGAACGTTTCATGTTGGAGAATGAAGAAGCCTTTGCCTTATCCTTAAAAGCAAAATGCGAAAAGAAAGGCTTAAATTACGAACAAGAACTCTCTACACATAAAGAAAGGGTTGAAGCTAAGAAAGCCGAGCAAGAAGAAAAGAAACTTAAAATAGAGCAAAAAGAAAAAGCAAAACTCGTGAAAGCCAACCAAAAAGAAGCGGACAAACTCGCCAAGATGAGCGAAGAAAAGAGAAATAAGTTCCTTCTTAAAGAAAAAACCCGTAAAGAAAAAGAAGACGAAGCTTGGAAGAAAGAAAGCGCATATGGTGTTTCTTATCGCAGCAAAATCAAAGCGGAGTTAGAAAAGGTGGCGTAATCGTGAAAGAAAAACTATTTTCTCCCAATACAAGGTTGTGGGCTATTCGGCACGCGAAGGAGTTCAAGAGCTTTCGGAAATATATTCTTTGCCCAAGAGATTTTCAAATCGCCATGCAAGTTTATCGTTTGAAAGACATCGCCTGCTTTTATCCTTTTGATTCCGAAGATGCCGCCATTACCTTCAACGAAATGAGGGAAAGAATAAGGAAAAAAGAAACGCTTTTCGTTCCTTTTGAGAAAAAAGACACGGGCATCTATCAATTTCTTATTGGAGAAGATAAACCTTTCGTGCTAATTCTTCCAGGAGGTGGATATGAAGATGTTTGCGCTCTTATAGAGGGATATTCGACGGCAAGAGAGTTCAATCGCCTAGGGTATAACGCTTTTATTGGCTTATATAGTGTGAAGAAAAATGCTCTATACCCTTCTCCTCTTGAGGATGTCGCGAAAATGTTGGAATACATTTTCAAGAATCATGAGAGGCTGCATGTATCTATAGATAATTATGCATTATGCGGCTTTTCTGCCGGCGGGCATTTAGCAGCCTCCTTTTGTGTTAAAGATATTGGATATAACCGATATTCGTTAGAAAGAGCAAATACTCTAATGATAGCCTACGGGCACACCAGTTTCCTCTACGAGAAAAAGAGTAGAACCGTCAGGAATTTCTTAGGAAGGAAGTGGAAGGATCGTTTTTTAAGGGAAAAATTTTCGGTCGAAAAACACATTGACAAGGCCTTTCCTAAAACTTTCCTTTGGCAATGCAAAAACGACAAGGTCGTATCTATTAAAAATTCCTTGGCTTTGGCAAATTCATTAAAAAAGAACGAATGCATGTATGAATATATACAAATTGATGGAGACGCTCATGGTTTGGGTTTGGGAAAAGGAACAGCTATTGAAGGATGGGTAGAAAAAGCAATAAAACTTTGGGAGAAATAAGATGAAAGCGATTGATTTAAGAACCGAATATTTAATAAATCCATTAGGGATCGGAGTAAAAAATCCAATTCTTTCTTGGAATGCGTCAGGAGATAAAGAACAAACAGCCTATCAAGTGGTCGCATATGAGAAGGGAAAGGTGATTTGGGATTCCTCAAAAGTGAATTCCTCTTCTATGCGCATCTCCTTTCCTAAGGAACTTCATTCCGGGGAGCGTATCACGTGGAATGTTGTTTTATGGAACGAGAATGATGTAAAAGGCGAGAAATCAGAAGATGCTTTTTTTGAGATGTCTTTGCTTTCTCCTGATGATTTCAAGGCAAAATGGATTTCCGGAAATTATCACGTAAACAAAAAAAGAAGATACCCCGTGGATTGTTTCTGCAAGGAAATAGTTGTTCCAAAGGTGAAACAAGCAAGGCTTTATGCGACTGCGTGCGGGTTGTATGAGATTAAAATCAACGGAGAAAGAGTGGGGAGTTTCGTTCTTGCTCCAGGACATACGGATTATACAAAAAGGATTCAGCTACAAACTTACGATGTCTCTTCTCTTTTAAAAGAAGGAAAGAACGTCATCGCCGCTGAACTAGCGGATGGCTGGTATAGAGGCTCTTGCGGTGCTTGGGGAAGAAGAAACCAATATGGGAGAGAAACCAAGCTTTTCGCTCAATTGGAGATTCTTGATGAGACAGGCAAGAAAATTATCTTTGGCACGGACAAGAGCTGGTCGTGGTCCAATGACGGGGACATTCGCTTCGCCGATAATAAAGACGGAGAGATTATTGATAGCAACCTTACCCCTACCTATTCTTCAAAAGCAAAAGAAACAACCTGCAAGGTGATACCTAGCGCATCAAACAACGTTCCTGTCGAGGAACATGAGACTTTTTCCGTTAAAAGAATCATCACCACTCCTAGCGGGAAGAAGGTTTTGGATTTTAATCAGAATATCGCCGGATACATTTCTTTTAGAATAAACGCCAAAAAAGGGGAACAAATCAGACTTCGTTTTGGCGAAATGTTTGACAAAGACGGGGAATTTACCCAAGTAAATTTCCAATGCCGAAACAAAAAAAGAACGAAGATAAGTCCTCTTCAACAAATTCTTTATACATGCAAAGGCGGCCTTAATGAATATAAAACCAAGTTCGCCGTCTTTGGTTTTCAATATGTCCTTGTTGAAGGAGATGTCGATTGGAAGAAGGAAGATTTCACCTCAATCGCCGTTTATTCTTCTATGGAGGAAACCCTTTGTTTTAAATCAAGCAACCCTCTTCTTAACAAATTCGTGGACTCCACCCGTTGGTCGGCAAAAAACAACCACTTGGATGTTCCGACGGACTGCCCAACAAGGGAACGTCATGGCTGGACGGGGGATGCTCAGATATTCTGCAAGAGCGCCTCTTATTTGTTTAACTATGTTCCTTTTGCCAGGAAATATCTTAATGACATGATCGATGGCCAACATAAAAACGGATGTTTTAGGCAAATTACCCCAAAAGGAGGCATAGATTTCTATATGTCCCCAATGGATGGATCGGCTGGTTGGTCGGATGCGGGAGTTTTCATTCCTTATGATATCTATAAGCAATACGGGGATAAGAAGATTCTTCTTGAACACTATGATTCGATGAAGAAATACGCCGAATATAAAATCCATACTTTAGGGAAATGGTATCCTACCGCTCGCAGCACCGGCTTAAAACATAAATATAAGAAATGCATCCATAATTATGGCCAGTCCTATGGCGAATGGGCAGAACCAACCGAAGTGTATATCACCTCTTTCAAAGACTTCGCCTGCCCACATCCTGAAGAAAGCACCGCATATGTTTATTTCATGCTTACCGAAATGACAGAAATCGCTAGGGTCTTGAACAAAGAAGAAGACGCAAAAAGATTTGAAACGTATGCCAATAAAGCCAAATTCGGCTATCAGCACCTTATTGAATGTCCTAAATTTTCATTAGATACAAATAGGCAAGCCAAGCTCGTCAGACCGCTATATATGCATCTCCTCAATGAGGAAAAAGAAAAATATGCGGAAAAAAGACTTCTTGAAGCCCTGGATTTCTTCGGTTGGAAATTAGGAACGGGATTCTTATCCACCCCTTTTATTCTCTATGTTTTGGAAAAGATGGATATCGAATATGCCTATCGCTTATTGGAGAACGAAAAAATGCCGGGCTGGCTTTTTATGCCAAAAATGGGTGCAAACACCATTTGGGAAAGCTGGGAAGGAACCGAAGCGCAAGGTGGCATTGCATCGCTTGACCACTACTCTAAAGGCGCTCTTATCGAGTGGGTGTTTTCAAGAATGTGCGGGATTCAAATTAGCGGAGAGAACGAATTTGAAATCTCCCCTGAGATTGGCGGGCATTTCACTTATGCGGAGTGTTCATACCAAAGCATCTATGGCCTTGTTAGGAGCAAGTGGGAAGTCGTTAGGAATATGGTCAAATACCATTTCAGCATCCCTTCTAACACCAAAGCAAAAATTACTTTGCCTAACGGGACGTATCATGTTGGTGCGGGTGAATACGATTACCTCGTAAAGAAGAAATAACGAATAACAAAACTAGAAAGGCTAGGGCTCAACGGCTCTAGCTTTACTTTTGATTAGAAGATAAAATGGTTCTCCAAATCAATGGGGATGAATGGGGATAGCGAAAAACAAACCCCATAGAGCTCCAAATTCAACGGGGATGGGCAATGTCGCCCCCGCCCCATCTTCGCGTTGATGAACGTCGCCCTCATGCCGTTTTGGCATCGCCCTTGCTATCTCGCTCTCCCCATTTCTGATGTGCATCGCGCCTTTATCACGCATGATTCCCTCACATTTGGGGCAAACCGCGCTTTTCTTGGCCTTCCATGCCTCATAGATGAAGCCCTCGTCCGACTCTATGGGCCCATCGGTGCGCCCGAAGTCCTCTGGCCGCAAGCCAAAAGACAGTAAAAATGAGTTAGAATCCGTATGGTCTCCTTTCATTCATTCTTTGACCAAATATAGATTAATGGAGGAGGCCTTTTTCTACATCCAAAACCGAGGAAAACTCCAAAAATCGATGGGGATGACAAGAAAACCATACCCATTAGATTTTGGAGAACCAATAAAATTCTGTTGAGCTGGTACACGTCTATTCGCCAAAATTTAGCTACATTTCATTTTTTTGCCAAACTTATAAGTGAAACTTCTTTCCATTTTTCGAAAATTTCATCGTAGTTTTCGAGCTATATAAGACAACACTGCTCTCAAACGGCTAGGCGATTATTACAGACGCGCTTCATTGTTTTCGAGCTATATAAGACAACACTGCTCTCAAACAACGGGCTGTCCATCAGCTTGAAGACGTAAGTTTTCGAGCTATATAAGACAACACTGCTCTCAAACCTTCGGACAGCGAGGAGTTTTTTTGGAACGGTTTTCGAGCTATATAAGACAACACTGCTCTCAAACATGATGATTACAATCCGGTGGATTTGGATTGTTTTCGAGCTATATAAGACAACACTGCTCTCAAACTGCGCGGCTATGCCCGTATTTATAACGAGTGTTTTCGAGCTATATAAGACAACACTGCTCTCAAACCGATGCCGTGGTTTCATCGGTCGATGGCGTGTTTTCGAGCTATATAAGACAACACTGCTCTCAAACCTTTTCCATAATCCATAAACTCCGAAAGAGGTTTTCGAGCTATATAAGACAACACTGCTCTCAAACAAGGAGGTGCACAACATGAGAGAGAGAATAGTTTTCGAGCTATATAAGACAACACTGCTCTCAAACGTAAAAGACTTAGTGCAAATGCTCGAAAGAGTTTTCGAGCTATATAAGACAACACTGCTCTCAAACGAATGGTTTGCCGACTTTCACTTTTGCCGAGTTTTCGAGCTATATAAGACAACACTGCTCTCAAACAGGCGATGGCGGAATGCGTGCCGCTCATGAGTTTTCGAGCTATATAAGACAACACTGCTCTCAAACTAACGGTTTGCCGACTTTCACTTTTGCCGATGTTTTCGAGCTATATAAGACAACACTGCTCTCAAACGTAGAGTATGTCATCTTCGATTTTTAATAGGTTTTCGAGCTATATAAGACAACACTGCTCTCAAACCTGAAGGAGCTTGGATTATGAAAAACGGGAGGTTTTCGAGCTATATAAGACAACACTGCTCTCAAACCTCAAAATTTAGTCCTAAAACAGCGTTCCTTATGAAAGAATTATACACTAATTAATCGAACATAAATCTTTGTCTATGACACAAAGTGTTTCATTTTCTAGTTTATTTTGTGGAACAAATGTCTCGATGTTTACTAAAGTTATCCCTCTATATTCCATTTCTTTTAGAAATTGTTCTATTTCGACGTTTTCAAAATAATCGTGTAGATGATTGATGAAAATTATAGATACATTTTGAAGTTCTTTAACTATTGAAATATAGCGAACAAACTTTTCCAACAATGATGAATCGGTTTCCGAGAACTGAAGACCTCCGATTTTAAAAATATCATCAATCCGTATAGAAGATTCCATAGTTAATTCGGCCTCAAAATCTAATCGAATCTCTTTGCAAACTTGAGTTAATAAATCTTGGATTTGTTGTACACTTGCGCTTAATTCTGAGAAATATGATTTTTTCAGAATTTTATAAAGCGCGTTCAAATTTTGTTTGGTGTTTAGGTTCAAATCTAATGGATTGTAAATATAAGCTGATACGTCTTCAATTTTTTGTGGTTCTCCATTTTTGATTAAGGTACAGTAACTTAAGTGTTCAGGGAATGTATCATAAAGATATTTTGAGAATTTCCAATAGAATGGCTTGTTCTCAATTACCAAAGTAATAAATTTGGGATCGGTGATGTCAATTTGGAAGACATTTGGGTTAATCGATAATGTTTTCATAAAACAATGGTTTTGTCCTCATTCATTACAACGTCTGTTTCCATTTCACCAAGTAAGACTTCAATTGCTGAGAATTGTTTTTCTGTTACGGTTAGGCAAGAAATGGAGCCATCAGGCGGTAAAGCGCGTTTTAGATCGCGGATTGTTGCGTCTACCGTCGTTTCGTTAATCGAAAGTTTGGTATAAACGCTTTCTTGCAACATTGCGAAGCCTTTGCTTTTTATGGTTTTAACGAACTTCGCGTATTCCCTGTGATCTCTTTTCGTTACGGCCGGTAAGTCAAAAAAGAGTATGGTCCGCATAAATCTACCCCCTAGTTCCATAATCTAAAAATGCTATTTTTGAAACATCTCCTGTGTTTAGAGCGGAAAATACCGAATTGCAATAGATGCCTATTGCGTTTGACAGGGTTTGTGTTTTTCCGTTTTGAGACACTTCCTTGCCTAACAAAGCGATCATTTCAGCCTTAAAATCATCCGTTTCTTTTAAGGAAATCGCCTTTTTGTCAACAATGAAACGAAAAGGCTCAATCAAATCACACGAAAAATTAAAATCATTAAAGTCATTCTTGTGGTGAATTCCTATTTGCGTAATATATCCCGAAGCAACGACGGTTCTGTTAAATTCAGATAAAAGAACCGTATAACCATAATCAAGACATGCGTTTAAAAAACAAACTTTATCTCTTGTAAAACCATCAAAAAAACCATGATTAAAATAAATCTTTGCTGCATGGCCTTCGCGATTTGTGTTGTCTCCTATTTCTACATTTTCGGCAAAGTCATGTAGGAACTCGGCATATTCTTTTATATCTCGTTGTAACAAGAAATAAGACTGATTTAATATCTTTCTTCTTGTGATGGCTTGCCAAACAAGGTTCCGTATATCCTCATCCCATGAGATTTGTTCTCTGATTCTACGTGAGGAATTGCTATTTCCGCGGCAAGAAACCAATTCACATGATGGATTATGTTTTTCATCACAAAAGATAACTTTAATCTTTCGCTTTGAAAGTTCATTAATGAGACTGGTCGTTAAAGAAACGGCTGTTGAAGCAATAATGATTGTGTGAATTTCATCCAAAAGGACCTTTTTCGTAATATCGGGTGTACGAAACACAAGATAAGATAATGAGTATTCTAATTTTGAATGAGTATCGACCACTACTGTTCTGAAAGCCATTAAAGTTTCCTTTCGGTGTGATAGAGACCTGTGATGGAATCGGAGCAAAGAAAAAGATCTTCTTGTAAGATTGCTCCGCGGGATTTTCTAAAATTGTTTTTGTCAGAAAGAATTTCTGATTTTCTGGTGAAGACGCCAATCAATGATTTAATGATTTTTAATTGTTCCGTTAAAGATTTTGAATGAATCATTTCCTCCGCATTAATGTCTCTAAGTTTGGAAATCATTGAGCAATAGGAGAAGCGATCCTGTTTTGCTTTTATGATTAAATCTTGCACTACTTCTATAGATTGCTTTTCGGTGAATTTGATTGGATCGACGTTTTCGCGGTTTATTTTAAATTCATATTCACTGTTTTCGTCTGATATATTTGGATATTTTTCGACATACTTCATTAAATTCGAAAGATAAATTTCTGATTCTCTTGATAAGAAAATTGGGCTGAATGGTTTCAGTTTTACGAGAGCAATGTTATTGCTGGTGCACAAATACATAAACCCATCTTTTTTAACAGTACAATCTAATTGCAAGGTCGTATTTAAATCTACTTTTACTACTTCATTTTCTTTGTGCGGAACCAATTTAATAAGCTCATCATTCACATCAATACCATCTTTAGCTTTTTTAATTAAAAGATGTGGTACCCCTACTAAATAACGTGTTGTTTTCTTTCCGATTATGGTTGCAACACAATTGACCTCTGTGCTCATAGAATCGTATCCACCATATCTTTCTGGTGGCAAATTATCATGAGCAGGAATCAAACCGGCGTTCTTTTTATAAATGGTTTGTTTGTAAAAGGCACTATCCTGATATGAGAAACGATACGTCAACAAGAAATCATGTCTTCTAGATGTTTGATCAATAAGCTCTCCTAATTCGGTTCTTTGCCCTTCTTTTGTTTGAATTAAGGAAGAAATATAACGTTCCATGTTTAAGGAATGTTTTTCTTCATCTTGAGAAGCTTTAATAAAACGCATGTTGCCATAGCGGTCAGTTAAAGTAACGCCCGAGACGATGTTCAGATATGCGTCTACCGCGTGATGAGTATCATTTAAATCTCTCAGTTTTGGAATATTGAGCTCTTTTCTAATTTGAGATGGGTATTGTGCTTTTGAGAAGATTAATTTGGCATTCGGATATAAGATTTTCAAAACATCGCGAATAACGACGTTTGAACGGTTCACCACGTTTATTTGAGCTGCAACGAATGCGCCAAGTTCTTCTTCGGTAAGAGGGTTTGATCTTGTGAGATTATTGAATTTCTTTTCTGACATCATTCCCGCTTTTTTAAGCTTTCTCCAGAAAGCAACATTGGCTGGATTTTTGCGAATGGATTCAGGCAATGGATATTCGTTAGAACGATGTTGGTTAATCTCTCTTTCAACTAAAACGAGATTGTCGATAGAATCATCTTTCATCTTACTTTGAGGGATGATGTGATCTGTATCGTATTTATTCCCGCTAAGGACGTCATCAATGTTGATAGGCTTACCCGTATATGCATCCTTACCATTTTGTAAGAAATACAAATATAAGTGTTTTCCGTTGATGCTCTGATCAGAATATTTCTTAAGTTCTTCTAGGACTTCATTTGCTTGTTTTTTCTCTGAGGCGTCTATTTTGACTAGATTCTTTAAGAAATTTTGAATTTGGGTAGAACGGGATTTTGCCTTTTTGGTAAGTTGTTGTTTCTTTTCTTTATCATTATTTTCCCTTGTGACTTCAATGGAAATTTCATCGGGTTCTTTTTTGGCTACTTTCGCCACTTCTTGGACAATGCGTACAGCTTGAATAACGGGGCGTCTCATTTTTGGTGGCATTTCTTCAATTAAATCCGAAACAATTTGTGATTTGCTTTTTGTTTGAAATGAGGCTGCGTTACAGGCGTCAATCACTTCTTGATAGTCATATTTGGCAAGAATCTGCATTAAATTGCCTTCACCATTTCTCAACAAATCGATAATGGATTGCCTAATTTCACCATATTTGTCTGAATATCTAAGTTCTAAAAACTCTTTAGATAAAGGTGACCATTCTTTGCATTTAATGGTTTTGAGTAAAGTTTTTTGATTATTGGTTAAATCCGGAAACTCTTTAAGAACAGCGGCATCCGCATCCTTTGGTGAGTCCGTATAGATTGTTTTCAGGAAAATGATTCTTTCACACTCTTTTAAAACTTCAGAATTATTTAAGTTAAAGATGCCGTTTTTGTTAAAAGATGCTCTTGAAGAACAACAAATATAGTCTTCTGAATTCCAACCAGAGACGACAACGTCGTTTTCTTTTGAGTTTGTCTTTGATTTTAAATATCTTTGTATATCCCTCATTGTTGTTTTTGAACGTTGGGAAACGAAAGAAAAGAGATCGTTTAAATCCTCGAGGGATGGTTTATTTCCGTTTACTTTTAAGTTGTTCAGTTTGTTCCATGTATCAAAATCTTGATAAAGAACGGATTGCTTAGGCAGAACATTTTTATCCTTTAGATAAGTACACTTGTTGGTCAAACCCTCCATGAACTTTTGCTTCGTTCCATCCCAATCGATTGCTTCTTCATAATCCCACGGTTTCAACGGACGGTACTCATTGTTTTTAAAAACAACGTTGGAATAATCACTTTTGGTAGTTAAAGGGCCACAATAATAAGGGATTTTGTATTGGAACAACTTGAGTATTTTTTCTTCAATTTCGGCTACGCCTTTAATGTTTCTAGAGACGGCGTTCTTTAAGATGATTTTTAGCTCTTTTTGGTGAAGTTGCATTGGAATGACGCTTGTAGAACGCAAGGCGATAGTCTGTAAGAGCCTGTCTTGTTCAGCGAGAGACTTTAACATCTGCCAATTAACTGCGTCTCTACCCGTCAACGATGATTCGTATGGCAAAATCGTTTCCTTTACATATTTGTCGAATGTGTGAATATCACAACGCTTATCAACCAAAGTTTTATTGTTCGTGAAAGCGGGATAGTTGGATTTGTCGTTAGGGTCATTAAAAAGCTTAACGTAAATTGATTTTTCGCCAATGAATCCGTTCTGATTATCAATCCTTTTACAAATTGATTTTAAAGCGGAAAGTTGAGATTTATGGGAATCATATAGTTCTACAAAAGCGCTAGATAAATTATCATTTCCGTTCAAAATATCGGAAAGATCACAATAATCAAAAACCGCTTTTGCGATATCAACTAAATCAAAGAAATCTCCGAGTATTTCTTGATATGCACCTTCATTTTCATCATAAGAGGAATTAAAGGAAATCTTTGCATCTTGATACGTTTCCTCCCCTTTTGCATTTAACTTCTTTGTGGAGAATTCGCCGCCTGAACAAAGAGTACAGAACATTTCAAGGAAAGCTTTAGATTCTTCGGTTTTTTCGAACATGCTTAGAAGCTTCGCTTTTTTCGGTTGTTTTGGCAAATTTCTATCATTCGCGCATGTAATGAACGCTTCGTATTGAGATTTGGGCAATCCAATGAAACGGCCTTCTTCGTTCTCACCATCTTCGTTTTGCAAATCAAACAAAACCGCTAACGTTTCATTTAGTTTATCGAAAATGGAATAGTCAAATTGTCCGATTTTAATGTCGCCTTCTCTTAAAAAGTTACCGCGATATTTAATGATGTGATGAATTGCTAAATATAAGAAACGAATATCGGAAAAAGCGTGATCATCGTTTTCCATTAAAGCCTTTCTTAAATGCCAAATGGTCGGATATCTTTTATAGTAGTCTTTTTCTTCTTGTTTATTCACTAACAAAGGACAATCAGCAATAGCTTGAATGGGTTTATTGGGATCGTCGTTTTGAATGGCCGAGTTTTCTAATCTAAGCAAGAAAGCTGGGTCTTTTTTCAACAACGGATCGAAAAGCGTGTTTAATAAACGAATTCTTTCTTTTCTTCGTGCTAGGCGTCTTCCAGCAACGCGGAAACCTCTTCTAGTTTTTGCGTCATTTGCTTCGGAGAAAATGCGCGCTCCCCATGCGGTTTTACCCTTCAATCTGTATAAGTGAAAATTCTCATCAGTTGCGGCCCAACCAACGGATTCCGATCCAACGTCAAGCCCAATAAACAATTTATCAGCCATATTATGTCCCTCTTTTATATGAAAAAATTATATCAAAAGGCCTTAATAACAAAAATAGCCAGAAGAACTGGCTATCTAAGCGACCTAATGGTCATTCTCCAATGGAGAACCTTGTAGCAATATGCTTATTTGAACGTAGCAGTGTTGTCTTACAATGCAAATTTATTATGGCTGTTATTTAAAATAGAATCAATATGTTCTTCTTTATGTGAATAAGCAAAAAAGTTGCATAATAACATAAAAATAACTAAACTATCTTTGCTATAGGAGGAATATGTATATGTTGCTAGAGCTTGCTTTCAACAATTTTCGATTGTTTAAGGGGAAGAATAAGCTTTCTTTTTTGGCTGACAAACGTACCAAAGCTTTGATGTCGAATTCCTACGTTCTTGATAATCGTAATGTTTTAAAGACAATGGCGATTTATGGACCTAATAATTCTGGCAAGTCTAATATTTGCTCTCTTCTTAAAATAATTAAGGAAGTAACTGCTGGAGGCGTTTCTTTTCAAATGAACCGCTCGTTTTTCCATGACGATGCCATCACAGATGTCAAAGTTGTTTTTAACAATGAAGATGGTATGGGATGGTTTTCTTATGAATTTCGCTATGACTCTTTTACTTCTCGTTTTGCTTATGAAAAATTAGTATCTCTCCGTTTCTATGAAAGCAATAATGTTCAAGAAAAAATCATTTTTGAAAAAGACTATAAAAGAAAAATCCTCTACATTTTAGGTGATGACAAGGCTGAATTGATTTCTTTTATTTCTTCCAAATATCCCTTTCTTTTTGCTGTGGAACTAGATTCACCTGTTTTTGCGAAACTTTCTAAATACAAAAAAGTATTGGAAAATTTCTCTTCTTCTCTTGTTGTTGTGAATATGTTCAACATTCCGATTGAAAGAACGATTGAATCTTTAAAAGGTGATGATGAGAACAAGAAGCGTTTCATATCTTCTTTCGTTCAAAATGCGGACCTATCTATTCAGGGGTTTGGTTACAGCAAAGACGCAACCATCTTAGAAGAGAACGCTCCTAAAATTTCAGAAAAAAGTTTAAGAGATTCTAAGGATGTTGACATGTTTCATTTATTTACTAGATATGGGAATGTGGAAGTCCCGTCCATTCTTTTCGACTCCACTGGAACAAAAAAGTTGGAAGCTGCTGCCGCTTATATTTATGAGGCCATTAAAGAAAGGAAGGCTTTAATTGTGGATGAAATGGATAATGGTCTTCATTATTTAATTACCAAATCCATTGTTTCTACTTTCAATAACCTTTTAAACGATGGGGCCCAGCTCATTTTTACCGCTCATGATTTGATGCTTATTGGTTGTAAGATGCTTCTTAGAAAGGACCAAATCTGCTTTATTCGCAGGAACATCGATGAAGCATCTATTTATTGTCTTAAGGATGCAACCGTTTCCAAAGGCGGACCACGATCCGGCAATGACCTTCTTAAAAGATACAAATCTGGAGAGTTTGAAAAACTGCCGACTCCAGATTTTATGGGTGATTTAATTCGACTTAAAAGTGAGGGGAACAAAAACGGGGCAAAGCAAGTTTGAAATATGCCTTATTGTTGAGGGCAATGAAGAAAAATGTTTCTTTCAAATCGTAAAACGACTTGGTCTGAATGATTGTTTTGAGCTAACGATAAAAACGCATTTGGTTATGGCAATGTTGGCCCTTATTATCAAAATTATATCTCGCATGAAGATATTGATTGCGTATTAACCGTCTATGATGTTGATAACAAAATGGATGATTCAAATTCAGCATACAACGAGGTGCTCAAAGGTCTTATTTCAATTCTTGGAGAGGAAGAACAAGCGAAGGCTGTCAGCATTTGCGCAAATCCGAATATCCTTCAAATATTTTTGCTTGGCTGTGATTGCTTGCCAAACGTTTCTCTTAAAGACACCGTTAAGGCGAACAATTCTCAATTATTGAGAAAATATTGGCCGGAGATGCGAAAAACTTATTCTGCGAAAGAGTGGCAACTTGAAATGATGAAGAATTCTTTTATTTATGGAATCTACCATTATGATGATTTGTTGACGAACTTAGAAGAACTAAGTGAGGATTATTATCTTTTGCCTGGCAGCAATATTCTTTCCTTGCTACGCGCTTTAAAAGACGGAAATGAATCTTATTTTCGTAATATCAATCAGATGGCAGGCATTTCATAATTTTTCCTTCGATTGAACGTTTCATTAAAAAAGACTCCTTAGAATTGCATTATGGGCAACGGATGCACGTTTTTTTGATTGTGCTTATTTAGGATTCCTTCATTCGTTATTCTGGGTTTGCAATAAACGTGCGTTTTCAATTTCCGGTTCGTATCTAAAAAGATATAAAAGAACCATAATGAAATCCTTATGAATTGAAGACAAATGATGGTTCGTATTTAATGCTCATCAAAAAGAAAAAACAGAATAATCTCAATCATAAAAATGCCGATTTTATTCCTTTTTTGAACAAATCAATATCCGATTTTATTCCTTTTTTGAACAAATCAATATCCGATTTTATTCCTTTTCTTATTTATAAGTGTGGTAAATGAATTATAATTTTAGTAAGGTAAACAATATCGGAGGATTCTTATGTTAAAAAGAAAAGCGTATCAAGAACTTGTCGAATGGAAAAACACGCATAAGAATGACTGCCTCATGGTCAAAGGAGCAAGGCAAGTTGGAAAAACTTTCCTTGTCCGCGAATTTGGGAAAAGAGAATATAAAAGTTTCATTGAAATTAATTTCATCAAAAATCAAGAATTGAAACAGGTTTTTGCTGGGACATTGGACGCAGAATCAATCTATAAAAGAATGACTGCTATGATAAATGGAGCTAATTTAATTGAAGGGAATACCTTGATATTCTTAGATGAAATTCAAGCATGTGGAAATGCCCGTACCGCTTTGAAATTTCTTGCTGAAGATGGCAGGTTTGATGTTATTACTTCTGGTAGCCTTTTGGGACTGACATATGGTGAAGATGCGGATGAAAACACCGAGGAACCGGAATCCGTCCCCACCGGATATGAAACATTTCTTACAATGTATTCGCTTGATTTTGAAGAGTTTCTATGGGCTGAAGGATATGAAAATGCAATTCCATATTTGAGAGAACTTTTTGACAAAAAAGAGAAAGTTCCTTTCTCGATCAATGAAAAATATGAAACGCTATTTCGTGAATTTATGGTTGTTGGCGGAATGCCTGAGGTTGTTGCTAACTATGTTGTTAATCACGACTTTACGAAAGTTAGTGTTTTGCAGGATAGAATCTTAGAAAATTATCGTTTTGATATTTCGAAACGGGCAAAAGGATCAGAAAAAATTAAAGTACGTCAGTGTTATGATGCTATCCCAAAACAGCTTGCCAAAGAAATTAAAAAATTCCAATATTCTACAGTCGAAAAAGGCCAAACGAGTAAAAAATATGCCGGAAGTGTTCAATGGCTAAAAGATTCTAATATTGTTAATCCATGTTATAACGTTCACGAACCTTATTTGCCATTGATGGCGAATTCCAATGAAAATCAATTTAAGCTATACATCAATGATACTGGCTTATTATGCGCCATGTATGGATTCGAAACTAAAAAAGCGATTCTAGAAAACACAATCAAAGGAAACGCTAAAGGAGGAATTTACGAAAATATCATTGCGGAAACTTTAGCGAAAAAAGGATATGCACTTTATTACTATAAGCCTGATGATTCTAACGAATTAGAATTCCTTATTGAAAAGAATGGAGAAGTCATTCCTTTAGAGGTGAAATCCGGGAATACTGCAACAAAATCATTAAATAGATTCATCGAAACGTATAAACCGTCTGTTGCATATAAAATCATTGATGGCAATATAGGAACGTCCGATATTAAAGTGACCATCCAACATTACATGGCAATGTTTTTATGATGGGATGCATTTTGTCAAAACAGGGCAATTACGCAAACTGATTTAAACGCCATATTTGCATTTCTAGGCTAGGGATTAAAAGAATTCCACATCGACTCCATCTCCCTCTAAGACGCACATATCAAGAAAAGCGAGAGATTACACTCTATGACCCTTCAGCAACCTGCTTAATTAAATCGTTAGATAAGGTGCTCCAGTGTAAAACGATGGGCACTAAGAAATCTAATTACATACATATGTCCCATCGATTGATGGGCTTTTTTCTTTATAGCAATTCATTATTTGTTATCTGATGAATTGAGATAAAAATAATGAATTAATGAATAAAATTTGTATGCTTTTTAAAAGGTGATTGTTATGGATTTATATATTCTTAAGGAAAGCCAAACGATAGAACTAAAAGAAGCATTTGATCGCTTGCCCCCAATCTATTCGAAACCTATTCTAGTTTTGCTAATACGTGTAGCGGGGTGATTTATTTAGGCGTTAGAGAAAAAGCTCCTCGCAATATCATTGTGGGTGTGAAAAATCTGCCAATGCTTAAAAAGACCTTTTTTGATGCTATTCATAACAAAACAAAGGTTTCCGTTGTTATGGGCGGAGATGAGATGTGACGAGAAATAAAAATCGATGGGAAAACGGTAGTTGAAATACAAATAAACGAAGCTTCGATTTCTCTCAAACCCGTTTATTTGAATGGCAATCCCGCTTTTGCTTATCTTAGAAGCGCTGACGGAGACTACTTGGCATCCACTTTTGAACGGCGTGCTATGGAATTAGACGCGTTTCCGCAAAAATTCGATATGCGTCCTAATAGCGGTGGGTATGGTCTTAATGATCTGAATGTTGAGACTCTGAATGCTTACAGAGCGATTTTTAACGCAAGAAATCCTGACAATTTACTAATTTCGGATACTGATGAAGAGTTTTTCACTCGTATAGGCGCTTTGCGGAAAAACGAAAATGGAAATTTGGTAGCAACCAACGCCGCACCCCTTTTATTTGGGAATTATTTGATTATCAAAGAATCATTTCCAGAATATAACTTAGAGTACCGTGAACAAGTAAGCGGCTCTTCTCGCTGGGATTATCGTCTTGATGCTTCCAGCTTGACGTGGAGTGGGAACGCCTTCGATTTTTATCGTAACCTAATTTCTCATGTTCAACCAAAACTACCTAATCGTTTTCCTTTGAGTGGTGTTTATGAGGATGGCGGAGAAGGCATTATGGAGTGTGTTCGCGAAGGCCTCACTAACGCCATTGCCAATTGTGATTACCTTTTGCCGGGTGGCGTTCGCGTCATTTATGATGGTTATAGTGTTTTCTTTCAAAATGCTGGGAAATTGCGTTTACCTTTAAGTCAGGTTCTTATTGGTGGAGACAGCGATCCTAGAAACGAAGGTGTTATGAACTTGCTTCATCTGGCAAAGATTGGCGATAAAGCGGGAGAGGGGGTTCCTAATGTTTTCCGTAGAATGCGTTTGCTTGGTTTGCCTGAACCTATTCTCAAGCAGACAAGCGCTCCATTTAGAACATCTTTAACCTTGTTTGTTTCTTCCTCGCTTCACAGCGATGACTCTACTTTGGATTCTAAGGTCCTTCACCATTTAACGGAAAATGGCCCTTCTAGCGTTTCTGAAATTGCTAAAGGACTATCCGTTAACAACGCTACGATTAGTATTTCGCTTAAAGGACTTGTCAGTTCTGGTATTGTCGCAAATAACGGGAAAAAGACTCGCGGAAAGAAGTTTTGGATAAATGGCGGAGAATCAAAAAACGGGTTAGATGCGTTTGATTCTGCTTGTTTGAAGAAAATTTGATCGTTTTGATAATGTCTTGGCGTCTTCACTTCAAAGGATATAAGGGATGAATACTGTTACATTATCCATTACACCTTCACCCAACAAAACGGCCAACTTCGTTTAACGAAAAACAGCTTTGCTAAAGCATTATTAAAACTTCAAAGCAAAGAGAGGGTGTTGCTTGAAATAGAATAAATGGCAATATTTGAAACGAAGCAACTTCGTTTTTAGAGAAACATACTTCGCTTTTAAATAAAATACTTCGCTTTATACTTCGCTTTGATGCGAAGTTAAAGGTTTTTTGTGCTACACAATGAAAACTTTGTCTTTATTGGATTTATATTGTTTTCTCTTTTTCGCTTTTACTATTAACAAAAAGTCTTGTTTAACGAGATTTCCCAATATGTTATTTCTAAGATATGTTGAAAGAGTTAAGCCTAGGTATTTGGCTATTTCGCTAGCTTCGCGTGGCTGCATAAAGCAATATGATAGAATCTTATCGTCATATTCCGTTGCTTCGTTAATAATGGAATGAGTAATTTGAGGAACGGATTCTTTTGAGAGCACTCCATCTGCAAAAGTGACGTCAGGTAAAGTGATGATAAAGGAGCCGCCGTTGTTTACTATAAACGGCCTATGGGTTTCACCATATCCCGAATAATCCTCAGTGATTTTATCGAAGCCAGTTCCCAAAGCTTCCATCATTTTTAACAATTCAAATGTTTTGGATATCAATGGATTCCTGCTTTGCGGCCTAATGGAAGATATGTCATAAATTTTTTCCGTGCTTTCAGCCTTGTTTGGCAAGCTGCCGGGAGAAGAAATTTCGAGTCTATCTTTGAAAATATCGATTTGAATAAAGGTTCCTGGAAGAAAATAGTTTCTATGAACTACCGCATTTATTACGGCCTCAAATACCGAGCGAGCAGGATAGGAAAATATATTTTTTCTGGAGGAGGCCAATTTTTGATATCCGTTAATAGAGTGTTCTTGAATGAACCTCAAAGAAAAATCCACTTCATCCAGCAATGATTTATTGCACGTTTCTGGATGAAGGAAAATATTGGTCGCTCTATCAATCGATGGCCATTGGCATGCTTTTATAAGGAGGGCATCACTTTGAAAATCATCTTGAAAGAACAAACCACCCATTCTTAGAAAACCTTCTTCATTAAAGAAACCAATTGCAGAAAGAGCTTTCTCGTTAAGCTCTTTTCCTGTGTTCTCCGCATATTTAGCGAATAATTTTGTGAAGTTTTTGCGGTCGTATTTAATGCTTGTTAATTGCATATCGAAAGGAAAATTTTCGCTTTGACGATACATGTTCCCTATTTCTTCTCTTGATGCAAGCCTTACGTATCCTTGATCGCGAAGAAAAACACTTTGAGTTCCTTTATAAGTTAAATAAACGGGTTTGTTAGATGAAGACGAAATAACAATCTTTATGATGTATCTCTTTCCCCCCTCTGAAGTATAAGGAAGATACTCATAGAAACAGGATGGTTTTGGCGATAGGTGCTGAGTTAGTTGCGTATTAAAGAATTGAATTTCATGATCGACCTCTTCTTTTAAGAAGCCATTTAAATTTTCGTCGTTATCCACGCCTAAGTAGATTTCTCCACCAAGCGTATTTGCAAAAGCAGACACTGCTTTTAGCCAACCGATGGGTTCCTTCTCATCTAATCTAGATTTAAATTCATGCGTTCTGTCTTCAAATATGTCAGCGTTTATTAACTCGTTTAATTTCATACAATTCTCCAATCCAATAGAATTATAAACGAAGGAAAAGTAAAAAAAACGAAAAAAATTTCGCTTTTAAATAAATTACTTCGTTTTATATTTCTTTTAATGCGAAGTTCCATTGCTTTAGGAGGCTCATCACTTCGCTTCTTTAATATCATTTCGAAATCAAGCCCATTCTTTTTCCTTACGAAAGCTACCTAAGGAAAAACTTACTCATATGCGGTTTGGCGAGGAATGGATTCGTTGTGTTTTATTTTCAAAGGGCTGCAAAAGTTCGGGATGATGGTTGAAATTATGCATTATTCGAAAGAGGCTAAAAGACGTTTAAGGCTTAATAGGCCTAGTTTTCATAAAACTGGAACTCACGATAAAAGAACTAATATTGCTTTTGTCATTGAGATTAAATGCTTGAAGACGAGAACAAACAAAGAAAGATTAAACCAATCCGCCCTCTCTGCTGTATCTCAAATCAAGGAGAAAGGATATTCCGAAGAACTATTACGTAGCACCATCAAAACGTTCTTCTTTTTGGATAGGCTTTCATCAAAACAAAACGGCTATTCAGTGCGAAAAAGTGAAGCGATGTGATGGCGTCTTTGTTAAGGGTGAACAAAGAAAAAAGTTTTGAATGGCTTCAAAAGTAATGATTTATGTTACTATTCCTATGGCTATGGATAGCTAGGTATAAATAAGGAACGGTATATGAAAACGATTGCTTTAATTGCGCACGATAATAAGAAACCAGACATTATTCGCTGGGCCAAGGAGAATAAAGAAATTCTTTCTCGTTTCTCTTTGTGTGGGACAGGCACCACAGCAAGGCTTATTTCCGAAGCGACAGGCTTAAAAGTAAAAGGATATTTGTCTGGCCCTCTTGGCGGCGATCTTGAAATCGGTGCGAAAGTCGCCGAAAATGAAATCGATATTGTGATTTTCATCTGGGATCCTTTACAAGCTCAGCCACACGATCCCGACGTGAAGGCTTTATTAAGAATTGCCGCTTTAGCTGACATCCCGATTGCGACAAACATATCGACAGCGGACTATATCATTCACTCTTCTACGCTTGAAAAATAAGAATCGGGTTCTTTGCACAGTCCTTCTTTTCCAAAAACATTAAAAAACTGCTGATAATCTTTTGGGATTTCAGCAGCTTATTTTCTAAGCAATCAAAGAGATGAATATACCGAGATAATCTTGACTATAAATTTTGATCTGAATGGTAGAAGATTTATAAATTTCGTAGTTATCTTGTTTGTTTTCATCGTAACCAGAAGAAGAAAGAGCGAAGGACGTATCTTTCTTTAATGCTTCCTTGTAACCATCAACGAAGGCGGTGTGTGTCGAATCGGAGAATATTTCTACGGTCGACCAGCTATCGGTAGCCGTTGAGGCAAGTTTGCTTTCATCCACCCCTTCTATATCAAAGAAAGGCACTTCATCCGCGTGCGCATCAAGCACATCGACAAGATATTGATATACGTCTGCATTGGCTTCTTTCCAAGAAGTTGGCGGAACGTACGCGCTCATCTCGTTAATGGCAGAAAGAAGCTTATTGTCCACCGCTTCTTTGCCGATGCCATAGGTGAAGTCGATTTTTTCCGTTGCTTTATTTCCGAAGGAGACATAATTAAAAGATAAGGTAGAGATACGGCCATTCTCGAGGGTCATCTTTAAACTGCCATCGAGCATTTGGGCTACGTTCAATCCTGGGATGTACCCCGCAAATCCACCAACGGCATTTTTGGCGGTTATGGTTTTCTTGTCGCTAGATAGGTCGAAGACTTCCGGGGCGGCAGTAATGGCTTGATAGGCATCTTGCAAAGTAATACTTGTGCTTGGGGCCTGGGTTGCTTTGGCAACATATTCGTTTTCTTCGGTTTTCGTAACCGCAAAAGTGCTGATGCTGCCATCTTGATTTTTCTTCGAGCCAGTGATGCTTCCCATATAGCTATCGTCATTGATCACAAGATCATCGAAGACGTATGTGGTTTTTGCCGCATATTCATCATCGAAGATAACCATTTTGAATGATGTTCCGCCATTTAAGGAATCGAAGGCGGACTTAATGGTTGGAGTATTGGAATCCGCTACCGCTTTCTTTACTTCGGAATTCGGAGCAACATAATCGCTGAATGTGGTTTCCATCTGATAGGTGACGTCAACATATCCTTCCTCTCCATAGTCTTTTTCTTCATAGAGAGTGACGATCTTACTGATTTGGCCGTCATTCAAATAAAAATACATAGAAAGGATATCATCTAGCTGCGCCCCCGTGAGATAGTTTAGATAGGTAGCCCCATTTGGACCGTGATACTTGTATGTTCCGTCTTCGTTTTTGAAAGAGCCGGCTAGGATTTCCGGGAGAATGTCTCTTCCGGAATTAAACAAGGAATCGAAAGAGTAATGCATCGTGCCATAAACAACTTCGTTCTTTGGATTTAAAGAAAGGGTATAGGCATCCCCTGCTTGCAAGCCGTTTTCTTCATCTTCTTCCAACGCTTTACGATAAAGGACGCTGGAGCCATCTTCTTGAAGATTATAAAACTGCTCATTGAAGTCGACGATATAGGAATGACCCGTTTCTTCAAGGGTTTCGGCAACTTTATAGATTTTGCTAGTGACTCTTCCTGATGTTCTGGAGAGAAGGCTGGCTTGGCTTGCGGTCAAAGGATTTAATTTCTTCACATCAAAAGATTTTTTATATGCTTCGACAAAATCAAGGGAAGTCGTTCCAATATTTTTGATGGTTGAAACCGTTTCTTCTTCGGCAAAGGAATCTTTATATTCCTCTTTTATATTGAGAGTGATGGACAATTCTTCGTTTGCTAGGTATTGCAACGTGATGGAATCGAGATAAGTATCCACATAGCTCGTGTCGTATCCGAATAACCCAAAGAAACTAATCAATGCCCAATAAGAGTCGGTTTGGAAGGTGTTCACGCTCACTTCTTTTAAATTTTTGGCGCTAAAGGTAGGGCTATCGAAAACAGAGAGGTAATTGAGGTCGTCAAGATTTGTCACAACATCATTGCTGTAACCACTTACTACCACATTACCCAAAGTAATCGTATTGTTTTCTTCTTTTTGGAAGGAATAAAGGATATCCCCAACGGCCAAATCTTCATAATAGGATGGCAGCAATGCATATCCCACTTTTGCGGATTCGTTATAGGCATATTCTTTGTTGTAGAAGACGTTGTAGTTCTCCCCTTTATAAGTCGTGTTAAACGTATAGTTTCCTTCAGCGAGCTTTTTTAGAAGTTTCAAAAGATCGGAAGCGGTTTTCTTTTCTACCGTTTCGGAAGAGTTAACGGAAGAAGGAAACTCCTCAATAGATGAGGTTTCCTCTTTTGAGCTCGTTAAGGAACCCTCTGGTAAAGAATTATCGGTCCCGCATGAGGTGATAAGAAACAAGATCGGCAACAATGCAGCAATAGGTTTTTTCATAAAAAATCCTCTTCTATAACCGGAGATTATAAACATGGTTCCATTTCTTTCAATAAATATTAAAGGCGCTTATCTATTTTTTGCTGCCGCTTCGATTGTCTCATTCAAAGACGGGTCTTGGAAAAGTTGACGATTTTTCAACAAAATCGTCCTCGATGATTTAAAAATGTTTCTCGCCCAGCGAAAACAATAACTGAAAAAGGCCGCCTAATGGCGACCAATTTCATTTTGAAAATCGTTTCAATTTTTATGCAACATCTTCGGCAGAGAAGGTTAACGCAACAGAAATTTGAGCCTGCTTGATGGCATCTTGGGAAGTCGCGCTTGTGCCTTCTACCCAAACAGCAACGCCGATGTTGGCTGAGTTCTCTTTGTTGGCTTTTAATTCCGTATCGATTGACAACTCTTTATCCAAAACCGATTTTGCTTCGAAGATTGTGGTTGTGTTGATATTCATTTTTTTATCCGCAGTAGTAGTTGTCCCATCCACATAACTATTTAAACTCGTGTCCGTTTGATAGAGCGTGGCTTCTGCGGCGCCTTTTTCTAAGAAGTTTTTATCTGTTTTTTTGGTTGCCCCAGGCAATACCGCCACTCTTACCCATTTCGCTAAGTCTGCGGATTCCCCGTCTTTGGTGGCGGTGATCGTTAAACCCGTGAGCTTGGCCGTAATAGCCGATCCTTCAGTCGAAGCATTAGAAACGTTAATGAGGTATTGGACAAAATATCCTTGTTTATCAGAGACGTTTTTTACCGTGTTCACTTCTTGATCGTTTCCGGCTTGGTTTTTCCAATCTGGTTGATAGAACGTTAATCCATCTTTGGAAGAAACGTCTGAAATCGTTCCGCCCTCCGCAAAAACGTTTGTGCCGCTTTCCTTGGTTGATCCAGTTCCAGTCGTTACGCCTTCGATAGCGACATTCAAATTGCCTTGGGTTCCGACAACCGTCACTTTTTGATAGGTTGCCGTAGCAGTCTTATTGGTGGTGAACCATGCGAAAGTTCCTGTGGCTCCGGCCGCAAGGGTGCCTGCCGTAAGGATGGAGAGCCCTAGCATTATCTTTGTTTTATTGTTCATGATGTATTTTCTCTTTCCGCGGGCTGTTTATGAATGCTCTTAAATACCCGCTTATGCGGGCTCATCGGCATTAGATGGCAGCGCGGAGGAGGGAATTTACACCCTTCAACGCTACCGAAATTATATAAATAAATTTGACCAAATCAATCTTTTTCAATGAATAAGGGATAAAAAGGCTGTTTTTCTTGTTTGCCAACGTGTTAGAATAACAATCGCTAAAAGGTTTATATACGATGGACAAAAAGAAGAAAATTTGCCTAATTACTTCAGGAGCTATTGAGTTAGCGATCGTTATTTTTGTTATTACCGTTTCTATCTTAGTCACTGTTACATTTAACGATCCTGATGTTTATGCCAATTATCAACAATTGAATTTAGAGAAAAACGGTCCATTTATTGGATGGTTGCAAAACAATCCTACGTATTTCTTGTTTATTATCCTTATTCCAATATTTGTAATTCTTGCGCTGGACATCATTTATTTGGTGCTGGTTGCCACAAAGAGAGGAACAAATCTCTCTGACGAAGAACAAGCCGCGATTGCTGAGCAAGCGAAGAAGGAAGCAAGAGAGGAGCTTCTTAAGGAACTTCGGCAAGAAAAAGAAGACAGGAAATAATGCTGTTTGTTAAGCCCTTATAGGGCTTTTTTGGCGAAATTTTGTTTGTGCATACGAGTAGATATTGACAAGAAACTTCGCCTTGATGATAATTTTTGATGAGAAACGCAAAGTCAGAGAAATCTGGCGGCGCAAAGCTAAAGGGCCTTCTATAGATGGCAGCCAGCTACCACGGAACAAAGTTAAATGAAATGAACTTTGTGGCAGCGAGGTTGGCATCATTTTTTGTTCCTATGTAATAGCAGACACCCGGGGATATCTTGGAAAAAGTGACTCATCGGCAAGCAAAAGCTTCTCTTCGAGATTGAAAGGATGTTTGTCTATTGAGCGATTTCATATTGCTCTACGTTTTTTCGTATTGGAGGCAACATCTTGGCTGAGGAAAAGAAACCCGAAAAACCACAAGAAGAGCCTAAACCGGCACCCCCTTCTTTTAGTAACAAGAAAGAAGAGAAAAAGAAAAATAACGCGAGCACCCCTCTTTATCCCACTAGCGTTCAGTACGCTAAAAGAAGGAAAGAGAGAAACATTGCGCTTATTGTGACTGGAGTTGGTCTCGTTGGAGTTTTGATGCTTGGCATCATCTCCTTTTTAGGCAAAGTTTCGGGTCAATTCACCATCAAGATGGATCCGAGAGTCGCTCCTTCCACGATGAAGCTGTTGGATAAACCGGTAGATGGCACTTACAAAGAAATATTGACCGCAGAAGGACTTACTAACGCGCAAGTTACAACAGCCAACCGCGTTTTTGAATATGTTGACACCCTTAAAGAAGATAACAACCTAAATGGTTCCCACAACATGTCAAAAACAATTACGACCAACAAGGAAGAAAAAACTCTCGAATTCGCTTTCATTTATACCTTCTACGCCGAAAATATTTCCGAAAACGAAGACGCTATTTTCGATTATCAAATGACAATCGATGATTATGCTTCCCCTACCAATGCCGCATATCAGCCCTATACCTATCTTAGGGTGGCCCTATTTGAGAATCCTTATGTGGCAGAAGGGAATGGAAAGCATGATGTCAGCATCTACGCTTTAGAAAGCACGGAGCTAAACGCCAGTCAGGATTACCGTGAGTGTTTAAGTACGTCTCGTAGCATCGATTCCCTTCGCACCCCCGCTTATAGCTATCAAAATAATGGCTATTGCGAGCCTTTTGAAGATCCTTATACGATTTTTAACCGTCAAGGCATCATTTTAGAACCTCGCAAGATGATGAGATTCACGGTTGTGGCTTGGCTAGAGGGGAACGATCCTGAATGTCGGGGCGAGGCGCCAGAAGACTGTTCTTTTACTTTCTCTATGAGCTTTACGTCTCATTAGCATCTCTGAATGAAACCTTTTAAATCACATTATCGAAAAAGTTATGCGATCTCCAACCGAAAGCTTCTTTTGGTTGGAATTTTGGCATTTTCTTTTACGCTGGGCGCGTCTGTCACGAGCACATATGCATGGTTTGCTCTTTCTCAAGCAGGAAAGGTTTCTTTCATGGATTTTGCCATTAAGGAAAGTCATTCTTTGCAGATTGGATTAAAAGACCAAAATGGAGAAATTCATTACTGCGATACATTGAACGATGCCGTTCTTGAGGAATATTTTCCTGCTTATAAAGCGGGATCGCCCCTCAATGATTTGTCTAGCATGTATCAAGATTTATGGCTGAACGACAATACCAACTACGAGACGGATTTCCCTATTCTTCGCCAAGCCTATGTGGAAGGCGGGGACTATCACGCTTCTTATCCTGCGCAACAAGGCTTCTATCAATTCGAGTTCTATTTCAAAGGGGATACGGATATGTATCTCTTTCTTGACCGAGATGAAACTTATGCCAAAGCCCTCCATGAAATAAACCAAGAATATGCGGATGCTCATAATAAAATGGCAGAAGAGAGCAAGAAAATCGATGTAAAAGATTTGGACAATGTCGTTAATGCGACGCGTGTTTCTTTCTTTTCCAAAGATGGTTTTAGCATTTATGAGCCAAACGCTTTGTCTTCTTCCCACACGAAATTTGGCGGAATATTGGATGTGACAAACAAAGACGGTTACTATGACTTTGACGAGAGCGGGAGAGAAATCGTTTACGGCGAATACGACATGAACATGACCCCTGCATATGATTCTCCAAAAGAAGCCGATTCTTCTTTAATGGGGGAAGCTACTTGTTTCAATGCTATCCATAAAGCGGGAATAGAGCGTTTCAATTTAGAAAAAAGCGAACAAAACGGTCTCTTTTTCAAAGAAGAGAAAACATACACTCTTGAAGAAATGTCCATTTCCAAGGAAGATGGGCAATTTGATGAGAGAAGCATGAGACCAATCGCTCTTTTAAAGAGAGAAGAGCCAACGAGAGTCGTTGTCACGATATATCTTGAGGGATGGGACTATGACGTTACTGAGGCTATCGGCAATGGAAGTTTCACATTAGGACTTTCCTTCCGTGGTCTTGCGGCTCCTATGGAGTAATGAACAAAAAGGAGAGAATATATGGCTGCATATTTTGAATATTTGAAGGAAATGATTGTTGCCTTCTTCCAAAATTTAGGGACTTGGTTTCGCATGAGATGGGCCGATCCTTGGGGGGCAGTGCCAAATGAGTTTGCCCAATACAACTCTCTTTTTGCCAACTACTCGCCTAGCTTTGGTGTTGGCGGATGGATATTCTTCGTTCTTTTTGCCATTCTCTTGCTAGCGCTTATTGGAGGAATTTGTTTCCTTATTTTTTGGCTTATCCGCAAATATGTCAGGTTCCGTAAGAGCGGCATTTCCGAGGAGCGTCTAAAACAGGAAGTTGAGCGTTTGAATTTGGAACTCTACCAAGCCATTAAAGAAAAAGACCGCGTTTTGGGATTGCAAGTGCGTTCCCTCGGCGTGAATTCTCCTGATATTGGGGAAGGCAATCAGACTCTTGAAGAAACCAACGCAAAGAAAGACGGAAGCAAAGAGGAAGAGATGAACGAAAACGATATCCGTTTCCCACGCCTTACCTTAGTGGATCAAAAATACGCAGGAAAAGAATTCAAGACAACTTTGCCAGAAGATGCCCAGAACATTGATTTAGCGGGCATATGCGCACGGTTTAGAGATTTCGCTTGTTCCCAAATGGGACTTTATTACACCCTTGACACCATTCGTGTTTTCTTCGCTGCGATGGGCACGGGGAAAATCATCATTCTCGAAGGCATCTCAGGCACAGGTAAGACTTCCTTGCCATACGCTTTAGGAAGATTTTTCCAGCATAATGCGGCGATTTGCTCGGTTCAGCCGTCTTGGAGGGACCGTTCTGAATTGCTCGGTTACTATAACGATTTCACTCATAAATTCACCGAGACGGAGTTCTTGCGCGCCATTTATGAGGCGACTTATCGTGACGATATCAATCTAGTTGTCCTTGACGAGATGAACTTAGCCCGTATTGAATATTATTTCGCTGAATTCCTTTCCATCATGGAAATGCCAAACGTGGCTGAGTGGAATATTTCCTTAGTCGCAGCGCCACGTAGCGACGATCCAAAGCACCTCAATGATGGAAGGCTTTTGATTCCGCAAAACATCTGGTTCGTCGGCACGGCGAATAATGACGACTCCACCTTTACGATTACCGATAAGGTTTACGACCGCGCTATGTCTCTTTTCTTTGATAACAAAGGCATTGAATTTAAAGCGCCTTTCACCGAAGCCCTTCCTCTCCCATATTCTTATTTGAAGAATCTTTTCGATAACGCAAAACAAGACTACCCATTGTCTTCTAAAACGCTTGAGAAATTCCAAGAGCTCGATGCCTATGTTATTGAGCATTTCCGTCTTGCCTTCGGCAACCGTATCATGAAGCAACTAACCGATTTCGTTCCTTGTTTTGTCGCATGTGGCGGAACGGAATTGGGCGCGGTCGATTATGTTTTCGAATCGAAGGTTTTAAAGAAATTCGAGGTTCTTAATGTCGCTTTCCTTCGCGATGAGCTAATCAAGCTTGATTCCCAATTGACCAAGCTATTCGGCAAAGGCGAATTCAAGTTGTCCAAGAATAAAATCAAATTATTAATCAAAATGAATTCCTAAAATAACCGTCCATGGCAAAAAAATCTTCTCCCAAACAAAAACTGAATCATGCTCAGAAAGCATACCTTTCACGAATCAAGAATCTTGTTTCTTCTTCGTCTTCTTTTCAATCTTTGCTTTTGCAAGTGAGGGAACAAGGGAAGAACTATGTACGTCAAACAGAACGCCTTGAAAGCAAAAAATTCGATGGGAAATTCGTCGATGAGTTAGAAAAAGGCTTTAACGCTATCGACCAAATCATTATCAACCCCCGCACCTTCATTAAAGAATCGCCAGAACTTGTGGAAGCGGGCTTAGCGAAGAAAATCAACGCGCAATCCATCACCCATCTTGCCAGCCACACCCAATTCGTCCATTCTGTGGATGAAAAAGGAAACGTCACCCCAGAAAAGATTCTCACCATTCACGCAGAAGTCGATGTGCAAATCTATGAAAACAGATTTATCATGACCTTGATTAAGAAATGTTCGCTCTTCATCGAGAAACGTTTTCTTTATATCAAAGACCACGGCGAAACATTAGATTCCGATCTTTTGCTCATTAAAAGCATTTCTGATATTGATGGGGCAAAATACGAAATCGATTCAAGAATCAAAGTCTCCACCCCATCTAAAGATGGCGGAAATAAAGAAAAGAACGAGGACGTATTGCAACGTCTCGCCTCTTTAAGAGAACGCTGCGCTTACTATATGCGCTCTCCTTTTATGGCGGATATGCAAGGCGCAAAAGATGTTGCGAACCCAATTCATATGACCAACCTGATTGTGAAAAATCCCCACTATCACGCTGCCTATGAATTATGGAGATTCTTGGATGCGTATACAGAATTGGGCGTCACTTATAACGTGCAAGAAAGAGAGCAGGATTTCTCCCAACCCTATTTTGAAGAAATACTTGCCTTGGTTATGGCAGACATCCTTACTCTTCATAGCAATCGCGTGAAAAATAAAACCATAAATCCCAAAAAGAGCAAAGAGCGTGTTATTAATCCGAAAGTTCTTTTCACTTTAGAAGATGAAACCTATTACGACGGAAAATTCCTTTATGATCAATTCCCCGCCTATAAAAAGAAACGCTATTCTCCTATGGCCTTAACGCCCCAAGAAGCAAAAGAAGAGCGTCTTGCTTTGGAAGAAAACCTCCGTGAAGAAAGGTATAAGAAAACTTTAATTGATGAAGAAATAGAAAAACAAAAGAGCAAAGACATCGCTAAAGAAGCCGTTGAACGTCAAAAGAAGCTAGAAACGGAAGAAAAAGCCCGCATTAAAGTTGAAAAGGCCAAAAACAAAGAACTTGCCAAACAGAAAGTCCTTGAAGAAAGAAAACGCAAAACCAAAGAAAAGAAAGCCCTCTTAAAAGAACAAAAAGAACTAGAAAAAGCCCGTCGTTTAGTTACTCGGCAGGCTAAAAGCGATAAAAAGGCCAGACCAGTGTCTCTAGCGGAGAAACCGATGGAGGAAGTTTTGCCTTTTGAGGAAAATAAGCCTATTGAAAACATAGGACCCAAAGAAGGGAAAATTAAGGAAACGCCTGCTTTGCTTTCTGACAAAGAGAGCGTCCAGCAAAATGATCCTGTAGAAAAAACAAAGACTAATGAAGGCGCCATCGCTGACCATCTTCTTGAAAAAGAGGGGACCCATATGGTTATTGAAACACCTGCTAAGCATCAAAAAGACGGCTCCAATAACCAAGTATTTGAATCGTCTAATCAAAAAGAAGAAAATATTCCAGCAACTAAAGAGGAAAAAGAAATAAAACCTTCCACTAAAGAAAGGAAACCCGCTAAAAAGCCCAAGAAGAAAAAAGTCTCTTCTTCTGAAGCGGTCACTCTTCCACTCTTGGATGAGTCCAAACCTGTTTACTTCTCTTCTCTCGAAGAAGAAAAAGAGCCGACCCCTGTTGTTTCTTTTTCTGAAACAAGCCAAGGAAGAGCCCCTACGAATGAAAAAGAGAAATTCATGAAGAACGTCCCCGCTTTCAAAGCAGAAAAGAACTATGTCTTCATTAAGACCAGAAAGAGCCCAAAAGCCAAGAAAGTCGTCTTGAAAGGAAAGCTTAAATAATGAGAAAGATTGTTTCAAGAACTATAGATGTTGTTCTTGGCGTTTTGCTTGCCTTCATGATATTTGTTCAAATCTCTATGCTTGTTAGTCAATCTAGACCCGAGAATCATGGAGTTCCATCGGTTTTTGGGACCTCTTTTCTTTATGTCGTTACGGATTCTATGGAAGGAGACAATCCTGACTCTTTGAATCAAGGAACGGGTGTGATTATTAAGAAAGACGATCCAAAAAATGTCAAAGTGGGCGATGTGATTACTTTCTATTATCCTAAATTAAACGCTCCGGATACGCATAGAGTTGTTGAGGTTGGAACGGATAAAGACGGACTTGTTTTCTATACTCGTGGAGACAATCTTCATGCATGGTCTTGCCCTAGTGAAGGCTGCCCTTCTACTCCATGGGAAAGCGTTCCACAAGCCTTCTATATTGGCACGGTTGTTTCTCATTCTGATGCATTTGGCTCTTTTTTGACCTATGTTTCCCCTCAAGCTGCCGGAGCTGCTGGCAAATCTGCTTGGCTTGTTCCTGTTCTGATAATTGTCCCTTTGTTTGCTATCGTGGCTATCAGTGTCGGCGAAAGTATCCTAAAATACAAGAAGGAGAAAAAGATTTACGAAAAAGAGCTCTCTAAGGCAATGGAAGAAGAGGGAATTGATCGTAACGATGAAAAAGCAACGCTTCTATTCGAAGAGAAATATAATCTAAAGAAAGAACTTCGCGAGGAGATGGAAAGGGCTAAAGAAATCGAAAAGAAAAAACTCCGCAAGAAAATGAAAAAGGAAGAAAAGAAGGCAAGGAGGGAACAAAAATGAACAAAAGGATCAGCCTTTTACGCAATTGGATTTTTGTTTGTTTCGTTTTGCTGGCCTTTTTTGCCTCTGGCATTATTCTTTGCTCTGCAGGAATTATTTCAAATAGAGACGTGCTGACGGATACGGGGTATATTGTCATTATTCTGATTTGCTATTTTTTCACGATTGCTGATTTAATAGCCGTATTCCGTTTATTCGCCGAAAGAGAATCTCTCTTCCGCCGCCAAATCTGGATTAAAAGTATTTTTGATGACGACGTAAGAATATGGGACAACGAAACCTTTGAAAGAAAAATGTCCGCTCTTATGAATAAGGCGGATGATGGCAGATTAGAAATGAATGCCACCATATACATACACGGTTTTAATAATCAGCCAATTACCGCCTTTCGTCAGACGGACATCTATGCATTGAATGCGATTGTTCTTTCTTCTATCGAAAAAGTGATAAAAGGGAAAGAGAATTGGCGATATGGCATTAATCGTGAGAATCGTTTCCTTTTCTATGCCCAAGTGGAAAGCGAAGAGGTTTTTTACGAAACTCTTCAAAGTATTATCGAAAACGTGAATGCCGAGATTGCTAGAAGGCCGTCCTTGCCAATGATTTTCGCTATGATTGGCGTGAACATTATCAAAAACGACCAAAGCGTGTACCAGGCAATTGATTTTGCTAATTTGGCTGCAAGCTTTGATGCAGGCATGCGTCTTTCGGGCGATATCAAATTGTTTAATCCGCATATGTTAGATACGAAAGATTTCGAAAAAGAGAAATCTTTGGAAATCGATCAAGCTTTGGAAAAGAAGCAGTTCCTTGTCTATTATCAGGCAAAATGGAGCTTGCATGAGAACCGTTTTTATGGCGCGGAAGCTTTAATCCGTTGGAGACATCCAAGAAGAGGATATTTGCCACCGTCTTCATTCATCCCTTATGCGGAAGCCTCTGGAAAAATCGTTCACATAGACCATTATGTTTTTGAAGCTGTATGTGCCGATTTAGCTCGTTGGAAAAAAGAAAAGAGGAGACCCCTTGTTGTTTCTGTGAACCTCTCCCGCCGCACAATCTATGATCCTGGATTAATTAAATTCTTTGCGGAAACAATCCAAAAATACGACGTGGATCCAAAATCCATCGAGATTGAGTTAACGGAATCTTTGGCTGCGCAAGACACTTCTTTTATAAGCTTCGTGATTCGGAAGATCAAATCCCTTGGCTTTAGCACTTCAATCGACGATTTCGGTATTGGCTATTCCTCTTTGTCTGCGATTAAGAACATTGATTTCGATGTCTTGAAACTAGATAAATCTTTTATTGATGATGTTGAAGTCGATAAGACGTCCGAATCCCTTGTGTCTTCTATCATTTCATTGGTTCATGGATTGAAGATGTTTGTCATCGCGGAAGGCGTTGAAAACCCAAGCCAAGTTAGTATCTTAAAGAAACATGATTTGGATGCCATTCAAGGCTATTATTTTGCAAAGCCTTTGGAAGTGAGTGAATTCGAAGCGTTGCTGGATCACAATAAATTTGAAGAGACCAAAACAAAAGAAACAAAAAAAGCAAACAGACGCACCAAAAAAGGAGGGGATGAAAAATGATTGCCATATTAGGCCAAACTGAAGACGATATCCTCTACTTCACCTCTCGTTTTACAAATGGCGAAACGATTGAAGAGCTTCCTTATGGCGTGAAAGTCCATAAAGGAAATTTCGGCATGGATGAAATTGTGATTGCTGCGACAGGATATGGGAATATCCTTAGCGCTTTAGTCACGAATATGCTGGTTGATAAGTATGATCCTTATCTCATAATCAATACGGGTTCGGTTATTTCTTTGGATAAGCAACTCCATCAAGGGGATATTTTTATAGCAGATCGCTACTATATTGACGGTGTTCGTTATAATCCCATGACGAATACGGCCTATGGTCAAATCCCTGGGATGCCAGAGTTCTTTATTTTCGAAAATTCTTTGAATATTCAAGCGGAATCCGCTTCTTTTGAGGTTGGAGGAGGCCTTTTTGCAGAAAGAGGATATCTTCTTTCTGGCGAAGCGGTCCATACAGATTCAAAGACTTTTGATGAGATTAAAGAGAACCATTATGCGTACGTGAAAAACATGATTCGCGCTTATGATACATCAAGCGGGGGCATTGCTCTTGTTTGCTATAAACGCAAAAGATCTTTGCTTACGATTCGCGCGGTCGCAATGGAATTGGATAAAAACGATCAGCTATTAAATTGCAAAAGAAAAGCCTTGGAGGTTACTCCCATCATCGGGCGCGTGCTTATCAAATTAATTTTGAATTATCGTTCCGACCTTAATTTCATAGAGGAGAGAAAAGATGAAAACGAGCAATAACGGGAAAATAAAGGATTTTCTTTCTTTTAAGTTTTCGAAGAACGTCAAGCTTCTCATCATTATTGGTAGCATCTCTTTTTTTAGTGCTCTGCTTTTTAGCGTTCTCACCTTCGTTTATGCACGCCTTCATTTGAATCTGGCAATTTTCTTTTTCTCTTGCGCCATTCTTTTTATCATCCTTTCGGCGGCTTTTGTCGGATGTTTGATTTTCGCCGGCAAAAGGATAAATCAAGAAATTGATGAAGCGGCCGTTTCTTTTCGCGAACAATTTGACGCACTTAATGATGGGCGTATTCGTTTACGCAACAAAGAATTCAATAACGAAGCCTTGAGCGATCTCCAGCGTTTTGTCAATTCGATGATTGCGAAATCGAATGAGCTTCGCAGGAAAGAAATAGAAAAAAAATTTACCGAAGAAAAATTTTGTGACTATGAGGATTTTCCTAAAGAGTTGCATGATTGCATATCTTCTTCCTCCTCTTTTATGAGCGCTTTAGTAGCAATTCAAGCGGAGGGAGGTGATTCTGCCCCGGATGATGTCGACGAAGCTCTTCTTCGCCAGATTCGTTTGATTTTCTCTCCCATTTTGATTTGTAAGAAAGCCAATGGTTCTTATTTAGCCTATGTTGAAAATATCGGGACTGAAAAAGTGTTCTCCATTTTATGTGAGCAATTCGTTCGTTCCTTTAATGTCACGCAAATCGTGAAAGGAAGCGGCGTTGTTCTCTTCTATTCCGCCACCTTGTCCGCATCTATTTTTCCAGGCGTCTCGGAAGCGAAGTTGTTGGCATTAACGGAAAAAGGCCTTAAAAAAGCGGAACCCATTATCATTAATAAAGGAGATACGAGTCTCCCCATCCCTTCTGCCAGCATGTCTGACAATCCAAAGAGAGCGGTTCTTCTAAACGCGAATGAAACTTTCTTCAAACGATTTTTCTCTTCGGAAGACGAAAGAAGCAAGTTGGACGTGCTTGCACAAGCGATTTCTTATTATTGCTCTGCCATGGAGTTCTCTACGGGGGGCGTCCTCCTTTATAATTCATGCAGCGATTTTTATGCCCTATTGGTTGAAAAATTCACCAATCCAAACGACAACCGCGGGATGTCTCTTTTTAACGAAAGCCAAAAGATCAGAGGCGATTTCATTAACCCGATTTTCGATTTTGTAGGCGAGAATGGTTTCTTTTTTGTGAACGATTCTTCTCTCCTCCCTTATCAAATATCCGAAAGAATGCAATCCATTGGCGCCAAAACCGTTGTCTTTTATCCCATGGTTTTCTCCGGAAAGAAAAAAGCGCTTGCCTACCTTGTCTCTTCTTCTAAGAAATCTGGGCAGGACATTATGGAAAGAGAATGCGTGGACTCTTTCTTTTGTCTGGTCACGTCTATGGTTGTCTCCATCGATAAAGAAAGAGAAACGGCCCGCAAGGAAACGATTTTAAACTCCCTTATGGACCGCGACAATAATATTCTTTATGCGATTGATTCGGATTCTTACCGCCTTTTGGATTTCTCCAATACGGCTTTAAAGTGTTTCCCAGACGCAAAGCGGGGCGACCTTTGCTACAAATCTTTAATGGGCTTGGATGCCCCGTGTATCGATTGCCCGCTAAGAAAAGGCACTTTGAAACGTTCCATCTCCGCTATTGGCCCCAATGAGCAAACGATGGTCCTTTTGTTCTCTAAAAAGGCAAAGACTGGGAATTCGGCCACGATCCTTATCGAAAGCGAGCAACGATTTGCATCTTATTCGAGCAATTTGATGGATAAGACGCTCAATGTTTTGAATGTTAAAGCATTATCCAATGAAATTAACCACGAAATTCGTTCCAGGGGCCATGGAATCGTCCTTTCTTTCCGCATAGAGAATCTTGCCGAATTGAAAACGCGTTATAAGGATGAGACCGACAGCATTCTTCAAAATGTCGTTATGATGATTCAGGAAGAAGGATATGGGAATTTGTTATATCGTTATAACAGCAATTCTTTCTCTTTCCTTCTTAAATCGGTGAATAAGACGGGTCTTATTGCTTTTGCTGAAGAAATTGCTTCCTTGTTTTCCTCGCCGATTCAAATTAATGGGGACTCTACTTATTTAAGGGTATGCTATTCCTCTATTGCCTATCCGAATGAGGCTTCCACAAACTTTGAGATGATTTCGCTCATAGAAAGCGAATTGGAGCGTTCTTGCAAGTTTGGCCCTGGATATCTTTGCGAGGTAGGCCGAAATCATCTTCGCAAAGCCGATCATAAAGAATACATTCTTCAACTGCTTGAAGATAACTTGTCGCATAATCAAGTTGAAACCCGTCTTAGTTCCATCGTGGATACGGTGACTCGTAAAACCATAGGAATTGAATTCACCCTAGGTTTAAGGGGTATCAGTAATGAAACAATCAGCAAGAAAGAGTTTTTGCCTGTGGCAATTAAGAACAACATTCTTACGGATTTAGATTTGAAGGCTTTATGGAAGGTGTGTGAGTTCTTTAAGAATTATATGGATAGCACCTTAAAAGTAAACGGAATCAAACATCTATGTCTTACAATGTCGGTCACAAGCGTTTTAAATCCCGTTTTCTTGGAGGCTCTTCAAAAGATATCTGATTCCGAAATGATGCCTAAAGGCTTTTTGGTGATTGCCGTCAATTCGAAGGAGATTATTGGTTATGAAGAAGAATTAAAGAGCGTCATTGAAGCGGCTAAGAGCTTGGATTTCCGCTTCAGCGCTCATTCTTTCGACCCTAATATCGATTCTTCTGAAAAATTAAAAGGATTGGGCTTCACCTACGTGAGGATAGCTAGACGCGTCTTGGAATCCGCTATGGCATCACAATCGGCAAATGCTTCCTTTATCCGTATGGCTTCTGATTTTGATGAGAAAGGCCTTGTTTCCATCGTGAATCACGTTACGAATAAAGAACAAGCTCAATTCTGCCTGGATTTGGCTATGCCCTATTATATCGATGGAGCCAAAGGGTCTTTGCTTACCGAAGAAGAATTCATTACTTATCTTAACTTCAAAAAGTAAAAACAGGCGATACCTGTATCCGTTTGGATGGTTTTAGCGCTTGTTCGCTTATCGCATTTAATTTGCGTAAGGAAGATAGCAAATGCGTTTGATACGGAATGTTTTAATTCTGAATTGAACGAAAAAGATGTTCGTTTCTCGGAATATGTTAGCTTTTCTATCTTTGTGTAATGGATTGCCTTATTTTCATCAAATAGGCCAGGCCCGTATGGAATTTGGTGAATCAAAGTTTGAAAACCGGTGTATTGTCGAAAGTTCATCTCGCTCTTGTTTAGAAATGCTAAAAACATTCCCCCTAATTAGGCATAACACGCTCTAGCTTTTAGGGTAAACGACGATGGTGAAATCACTTTTGAAAATAACTCCCCCACTTGATGATGAAGCGTCGCTTGCTTCGTAATCCCCTTCAAATTTAGGGTTTCCAATATTATATGAATATATGGATGTTATTGCCTTCTCGTTGTAGTCAAGCATGATATAAATTGGTTTTAACCCATTGGCTTCATCGCCTAGTTGTAGATTGCTTTGAAAGGATGGGGCGTCTCCATCCATTGTTATAAAACCTGTGTCTGTTGTCTTCTCTTTTGTAACGGAGATATATCCGCTTGTGCTCGTGTCTGCCACGCTTCCAAAATAGGTAAATTGAATGATGCTGGAGAGAGGAAAGGGCGAAACGGACCAATCGATGTTTTTCCAGCTTTTTTCACCGCCTAGAATGTCTTTGGCTGTAAATGCGTTTACGGTGAATGCCACGTCTGTTTTTTTGAAAGAGACTTCAATAAGTATCTGATATTTCCCATCGCCTAGCTCACGATCGTAAGGCAAAAGATCGTACACATTCGTGTTCTCTGTCGAGAATTTGTAAGTGTTTCCATCTATTTCCTCAATGCGGTAATAATTGACGTTTTTGACGATGGCAGAGTCGTTGGATACGATATTCATGTATTTGGCTGTGGCGCTTTTGTTTGTTGAAAACCAAGCAAAGGTTGCTGTTGATGCTGCTATAAGCGTGCTTAGAGCCACAAAACATGTCAAAAAGGCCTCGATTTTAATACGTTTCAACCTTTTTGAACGACAGTCAATCATGCCATTGTCCTTTCTTTACGGGGCAACTGGCTATCCAAGATGGATCCTATAGTTTTGCGTCGCCGAATTGCTTCGGTTTTGCTATTTACGCGTTAGTATAATACTTATTTTTTCCCTAACCTTCAACACGTAAGCGCGTACGTGCGTGCGTATTCGGAGCTGTTTTTCCCTTTGTAAAAGAATAATTTTTCCTTTCAAAAATTTCTTTAAGATGTGTTTTAAGAATTCTTAGCCACTGTTGTCACCACATTTATTTCTAAGGTCGTATAGTCTTCTTCTGTTTCACCGGTTCCTGTTTTTAATTTCACGGTAAGCGTGTTGTCGTTTAATTTTGTCATAACCACTTCTACATCCACCTCGTTTGTGATGGATACCTTGTATCCGGTGAGTTTGTAATAATGCGTTCCTTCCGTTTCGCTGTAGTTTTCTTCAAAGGTGCTTTCGATTGCGAGACTAACGGCTGTCGCATTCACGTAAAAGACATACATGGTTGCCACATCTTTAACGGCTAAGGTGTTCCATGGCAAGTCCACAGGCCATTCAATGGAGCTTTCTTGCCCATTCACATAGGTGGTGTTTGTTGTCGTTGTTGAACCATTTTCCGTTACAGTCGTTTTCTTATATATCGTCGTTGAGGAAGCTGCGTTGAAAAGGGAGTATGTGATTTTGGTTATGGAGTCCTCTACAATCTTGCTTGAGAGAATTCCTGTTGCCCTTTCAATGTTCTCCCCATTTCCTTTTACTGTATAACCGTGGAACATATATTCGGTAATAACGTTTTGGTTTCCATCGGTGCTTTCGTATTGAATGGTTGAATCGTTGGATTTGCTAACACTCATATCGCCATTGAAGGATTCTTTTAAAGAGAAGGAAGCACTCTTTCTGTCATCGATGGTTGGCAAGGCGAGATCGTTTCCTTCGATGAAAGAAAAGGAAACTCCCTTTGGATAGGCGTAAGCGTATACGCTGATGGTTTTTATTTCGTGGATTTGAGTGATGTCCGTTCTTTGGGCGTTTGCACCAATATCAAGATAGCAAAGATAGGCACCCGCTGCGCCAGAAACAGAACCGAGAGCGTATTCCCCCTCATTTGTCGGGATTTCAAAGTAGTAAGCAGAATAATCTTTTAGGGAAGAGCTCGTTTTCCCGATCCAACTTGTCTTAAATACGGTTTTTGTATAACCTTCAGGCTTGGTTGTTGTTGGTGTTTTCTTTGTTAGAGGATTACCGTTTAAATCGTATTTGACGCCTTGCTTTGAGCCATGTAAGAAAGGGACGGAATACGTTCCATCTTTGTATTTATAAACATAAGATTGAGCTTGTTTTGCTGTAGGATTTTCGTATATTTCCACTATTTCACGGATGTTGGATATTTTGGGCCCGTTTCTTTCGATTTCGTGAAAGGAAAAGAATGCCGTGTTGCTCGTGTAGTAGGTACCGGCAAAGAAATTAACATATCCTTTTCTTTGAAGATGAAAATCAATGGAATCCTCTGGCAACTCATATCCGTCTTCTTTGTGGTATTCTTGGTTTTTGATGCGAATGTATTCCGCTTGTATTAGATGATCTTTTGAGATGTTTGCATCCATAAAATGCAAACCAGAAATATATTCCTCGTCTTTCGCCAAAACGGCTTCGAATTTGGATTTTGAATCCGTGTAGTGATTAAAATCATCACTGGAAACGGTATGCTCTCCCTCATCATCGACTGTGTAAACTGTCGTTAAGGTGTTTTTGTTTCCATAAACACCTGAGTTAGAAAGTCCTTCTCTCTGATTTTTGTCGTAAATCGATACACGGATGTCTCCCCAAGGATCGGAGTCATTCGCACTATAAGCGCCTGAAACGACGTATCCGGTGTTTTTTTCATCTGGAACGCCGTTTGTTCCGCTGATAGGGAAATAGGTGGGCTTTGTCCAATAAGTTGGGGTTTCCGTGGTTTTTGCGGTTATATTTGACAATTCGCTTTTATCGCCATCGCTAGTGATGGTTAAAGAAGCGTCTGCTGTTTGAACTGTTTTGGCTTGATATTGCCAATTTTTTGTACTTGTTATACTAAGAGAGTTATTCTTGGTGGTCAAATAGTAGGTTGCCCCCCAACCGGAATTTTTCGTGACTGAGAAATATCCGTTGCTAAATTCGAAAGCGTTGCTCTGGCTTGTCGTTAAAACAACGCTGCTATTGTTATCGGATATCCCTAAATAATATTTCGTTCCGTTTACGTATGTTGCATATTTCCCCTCATCAATGAACCAAAGGGTGGCATTTGATTCTGCATCGGAGCTATTTGGCATGCTTAAGCTAGTTCCATTGTTACAAATCCAATATTTTGAATCCATATCTGTAATTTTGTAATAAGCCAAGGGAGATAGATTCCAGCCATCTTTCGAAGAATAGTTTATAAACAGACTTCCATCGGATATTTGATTTTTCTCCTGATCATATGTCCAAGATGTTGCTTGAGATGATGAGGTGACGATTTCTAATGTTCCCGAAATGTTTCCTAGAAAATGTTGCGTATTATTATCGTCTCTAGTGAAAATTTGATTTTGATCGTTGATAAACCATGATGTCGCTAGGGCCTCGGAGGTTTGATTCACAACACCTTTGGAATCCATGGAAAGATAATTGCCGCCTGTGCTATCGGCGATGAATTTGTATGGAAGGATTTTTGGCGTGATGGTCGTAACCTCTGTTGTAAGGGTTGAGGTTATTTCTTTACGGCCGTATAAGGTCATATATAGTCTTCCGAATTCGCTAGGATCATAGGCAAAAACATAGGAAGAAGAGATTTCATCGCCATTTTTTTGATCATAATAGGTGTAGTAATAGGTGCTCCCAGTGGTACTTTGACGGTCGCCATCCTCTTTCCACTCGGTTACCTTTGTCTCCTCTTCGTTGATAGTTCCATCAAGATTGTAAGTAACGGTTCGTTTGGTGGGAACTTGCGTCCGTGACATATCATTGCCTTTCCAAATTGAAAGAAGATCGCTATACATGGAGTTCATATCAATGGAACCACCATTGCCTGCTTCTGTGCCACCATCCCCTTCTGTTCCTTGGGAGGTGTTGGGATCAGAGGATTGAAGGGTTACTTCTTTTTCATAAGCGGTATTTTTGTATTTGTCTTCGCAATATCCAACGCTTGTATAGTCTGAAACGTTGCTTGTGTAATCTTTATATGCGCTATTATTTGCAGGAAGGCTGATTTTGGAATTAGAAATACCTATACCGCTTATCTTGCCGTTTACGTATCCGGCGAGTGCACCAATAAGGTTTTCTTGCTCTTTACTTTTTACGGTTAGGTTATCGAGATAGAAATTCTTTGCTACAGGCGCATCATCTGCATAGTTTTTCTTTTCTTCGCCAAACGTCCCAAAAAACCCCATTGCATTGCATCCGGAGATGGATGTGATGGAAGAAGGATGACGTAGGTAGTCGCTAAAATTATTGCTTATTGTTAGATTGGATATTTTAGCGGCTGTTTTGTTTGTCCCATGAATGGTATCAAGGCCGTCTAATTCACCAATAAACGGATGAAATTCGTTTCCTATTGGGGGTAATGTCCAACCGGTCATATCAAGGTCTTTTTCGATGATGAAATAGGTTTTTTCATCATCGAAATGCCCAACATTTTGTAACCAAGCAAGGTTGTAAAGGTGGATAGGCCGATTGATGACGAAGGGATCCTCTTGCGTGCCTTTTCCCCTTGCGAAATAGGCGCCTGCAGTTTGACCTTGGATGTTCTTTTCCACCCTATTATGGTTAGAGAACCAGGCAAAAGAAAAGGCTGTTGTTGAAATACCCGCAGCCAAAATAACCCCAACCAGGGTTCCAGCTATCATTTTTCTGATTGTTTTTTCGGTTAAAAAGGGCCTCATGGTGTAGTTGTTTGGCAACTGGCTGTCCATACAAAGGACCCTTTAGCTTTGCGTCATTAGATTTCTCTAACTTTGCTTTTACTAAAATATTTTACTTATCAATACCCTATGTTTCAATGGCGATTCTTCTTTATGAAGAAATGCGCAAATTTAAAAATTAAAAACCGCTTTTTGAAACATGACTCAAAGATAATATCGGGGCACTCATCAAGGAGACGATGATAAGGGCTCTTAAAATTATTGAAACCCCCGCTTTTGTGGCAAAGATGACGTAGAGAACATCATAACTGGCAGGGTTCGAGGACAGAGAAAAAGGCGTTTTTAAACACCCATTGTTAATTGCCGTTTAGGGAAATAAATAAAAAATTGACTAGAAAAAATAAAATCTTCCAAACTCGTAAAGCGATGTTGATATTTCAAAAAGAAAAAAACAAATTACCGCCACGAGAATGAATATAGAAACGGATGGAAGAAAGCAAAAGAAAAACAGTTTAAAAAAGATGGGAGAAACTTCCATCCTATCCATCTGCATGGAAATAAATAAGGAAATGAAAGAAAGGGAAAAAAGATAGACCTCGGTAATCAGTCAAAATAAAAGGAATGGATACTATCACTAATAGATTAAATCAACCCTAGGAGAGGGGATGAGAGCCAAAAGAGAGCCAAAGAACCAAAATGGCCAAATTTAAGCATCTAATATAAAAGCCAAAGGAAAAATGTAAAGAAAAATAACTATAAATTTGTCAATTACTTAAGGTAAAAGAAAAAATGGAAAAAGGAAAAACCAAAGAGCGCGAAAGCGGGAAAGTAAGACTTTAAATTTCTTTTTTGGCGAAGGAGAAAAAGCATTGTGTCGTGAAAAGGATTTGAAAACCGTTTTTGTAAGATTACATTCGATCCCAGTGTCTGTTTTGACAATGTTTAAATGATTATTGACCTAATCACTAGGTACAAAAAAAGTTGAAAAATACTTGTTTTAATAGATTTTATCGATGTTAGCACTCTAATTTTAAGAGTGCCATAAATTCAATTTTTTGAATAAAACTTGAACGTAACGCAAAAAGCGTTACAATAGCGTTACAAGATACAAGTTAAGGAATTAAAAAATATGCCGAAGACTACTTTAAATTTAAGGGTTGATAAGACATTAAAAGATAATGCGGAAAAGGTGATTGACGAGCTTGGCCTTTCTATGTCTGCTGCAATTAACCTTTATTTGAAAATGATTGTGAGAACCAAAGGTATTCCTTTTGATCTGAAACTTGTTAAAAATGACGCAAAAAAGAAAACTCAGCCTATTTCTGAAGATGAGTTTGATGATGAATTAGACTCATTGGACTTTGATGATTCAGAGTCTATACGTAAAGCGATTGGTAAATTATAAATAGTCAATATATTATGGATTTCAATGAAGCGGTTGCTTATCTCAAAAAATATCTTTTGGATGAAATGCCAGAGTACAAAGAGTATTCCTTAAAATTCAGCAAAGACTTGCGTGGGCAAATTTCTTTAATACGATCTTTAATGAATTTACGTAAGCCAAAAACAGTGACCAATGATTTTAAAGAAGCAGAGAAAATCTACCTTCAATTTCTGCTTCGTAATATGGGTTTGATTGACTGTTTTTTATTACCTTTAACTGACTATGAAAAAATAGCCCTTTGGCGTGGGGACATCGTAAGACTAAATGCCGATGCGATTGTGAATGCTGGCAACGCGGATATGCTAGGTTGCTTTGTACCTCATCATAATTGCCTTGATAATTGCATTCATTCTTTTGCTGGTGTCGAGCTTCGCTACGCCTGTTATTTGGAGATGGCTAAACGAGGCTTTAAAATAGGCCTAGGAGACGTTTTCTATACCAATGGTTACAATCTTCCTTCGAAGTATGTTTTTCATGTTCTAGGGCCTTCTACGAGGGGCAGGATTACTTTTTCTGATCAAAACGTTTTAAAGAATTGTTATTCTCATTGTCTTGAACTAGCTCGAAAGCTCCATTTAAGGACGTTAGCCTTTCCTTGTATTTCAACAGGTGAGCAGGGCTTCCCTAAGAATGTGGGGGCTCAGATTGCTACCGAGACCGTTAAGGAATACCTTTTGGAACATTCGGACGCACCAGCCGTTATCTTTGATGTATTTACGGATATTGATGAGAAACTCTATTCCGGCTTGCTTTTTGAATAGTGTTTCTTTGCATCAAGTTGCCTCTTTTCTTAGAAATTTTAAAAAGATTAAGTCTATCCAAATGCGTTTGTTAACACTTAGCCGCACATTTAGGTAACGCTTAGTTATAGATATAGGTAAATGGTCCACTTAATAACTGCTTGCCCGCTTATATAACTTATATAATTTGTTTACTTGAATGAGGCCTCTTTATTAGAAATTGAAAATGCTTTTAAAGGGAAGTTTTTTGATACTGCTTTAATAGACAAACCTTTCTTTATTTTGAAATTCTTAAAAATAATGTAAATTTCCGTAAAATATTAAAAATCCCTGGCAAAACCCCCTTAAAGACAAAAAAGACGTCTCCGTATGGAAACGTCTATTTCGCTTTGTTAACGAGCCTTATTTCGCATGCTTGAGAGCAGCTTGCGCAGCAGCTAATCTAGCAAGAGGAATACGGAATGGAGAGCAAGAGACGTAATCGAGTCCAGCTGCATCATAGAATTCGATGGATCTTGGATCGCCGCCCGTTTCGCCGCAAACACCAATTAAGAGATTTGGATTGGTGGCACGACCACGTTCGACAGCAATCTTAACAAGTTCGCCAACACCTTCCACATCGATGGTTTGGAATGGGTCGAATTCATAAATCTTACGGTCATAATAATATGGTAAGAATTGCCCGGAATCGTCACGGCTGAAGCCCATGGTTAATTGAGTTAAGTCGTTTGTGCCAAAGGAGAAGAACTCCGCCTCTTTGGCTAAATCACCGGCACGGAGAGCGCCTCTAGGAATTTCAATCATCGTACCAACTTTGTACTTGAGAGTCTTTCCTTCGGCTGCCATTTCCTTTTCGACGGCTTCAACGACAACTTTCTTTGCCCAGTTGTATTCTTTGAGCTCGCCGCAGAGAGGGATCATGATTTCTGGCTCGACATCATGGCCAAGTTCCTTGCTTGCTTTAACAGCGGCTTGGATAATGGCTTTGGCGAGCACAGCATAGATTTCTGGATAAGCGACGCAAAGTCTAACACCACGGAAGCCCATCATTGGGTTAGCTTGGTGAAGTTGGTTGATTCTGTCTTTCACCTTTTGTTCACTGACGTTAAGAGCAGCGGCTAAAGCTTTGATGTTCTCTTCGTCATGGATTTCAGGTAAGAATTCATGGAGTGGCGGATCGAGTAAACGAATGTTAACATTCGAATCTGGGTTTGCCATATACATTTGATAGAAATCGCCCATTAAGAATGGTCTGATCTTTTCAAGCGCGGTTTCACGTTGTTCGGTGGTATCGGAAAGAATCATAGCTCTCATATTGAGAATTCTTTCTGGAGCGAAGAACATACGTTCAGTACGGCAAAGACCGATGCCTTCAGCACCGAATTTGCGACCGTTGGCTGCATCTTCTGGAGTGTTGGCATTAACACGGACCTTTAATCTTCTATATTTATCGGCCCATGCCATCATACGACCAAAGTTTCCGCCAAGGTCGGCTGGTTGCATTTCGATAGCGCCTTCGAAAACTTCACCGGTGGTGCCATTAACAGAGAAGACGTCCTTCTCGGTGTAGGTCTTACCATGGACGGTTAAGGTCTTTTCTTCTTCGTTTACGATGATATCTGAGCAGCCGGCAACGCAGCATTTACCCATTGAACGGGCAACGACGGCGGCGTGGGAGGTCATACCGCCACGGGCAGTGACGATAGCTTCGGCGTTAACCATGCCGATGATATCTTCTGGGGAAGTTTCGGCACGGACCATAACGACTGGACGTCCCGCTTCTTTTTCAGCCTTTGCTTCATCAGCTGTGAAAACGAGGTGACCGGTTCCAGCACCTGGAGAAGCTGGAAGACCATGGAAAATAGGAGTGTGTTTCTTCAAATCCGCTGGATTGAAGGTTGGGTGGAGGAGGTCGTTAAGCTGCATTGGATCAACACGTAAAACGGCTGTCTTCTCATCGATCAATCCTTCATCGACCAAATCACAGGCAATCTTTAAAGCGGCAGCAGCCGTTCTCTTGCCGTTACGGGTTTGCAAGAAGTAGAGGGTACCCTTTTCAACGGTGTACTCCATATCTTGCATATCTTTGAAGTAGGCTTCCATCTTGGTGATGGTCTCTTCAAATTGCTTATAGACTTCCGGCATGTTCTTTTCAAGCCATTCAATCTTTTCTGGGGTACGGACGCCAGCAACGACGTCTTCGCCTTGAGCGTTAAGCAAGAATTCAGCATAGACTTTCTTTTCGCCAGTGGATGGGTTACGGGAGAAGGCGACACCCGTTCCGGAATCGTTGCCCATATTGCCGAAGACCATTGTTTGGACGTTAACGGCAGTTCCCCATTCATATGGGATACCATGCATTTGACGATAAACGTTAGCACGTGGGTTATCCCAGCTACGGAAGACGGCTGCGATAGCTTCTTTCAATTGCTCATATGGATCGGTTGGGAATTCCTCACCAAAGACGCCTTTGTAATACTCTTTATACTTGGCGACGAGAGCTTTAAGTTGTTCGGTTGTGACTTCCGTATCGAGTTTGTAACCATTCTCTTCCTTGAGCTTGTCGAGCATCTTGTCCATTTCGGTTCTTGGATGTCCCTTTGCGATGTTGGTGTACATCAAGATGAAACGACGATAGCTGTCCCAGGCAAAGCGTTCGTTGTTTGCTTGTTTGGCAAGTTCGACAACGACTTCGTCATTCAAACCAAGGTTGAGGATGGTGTCCATCATACCTGGCATGGATTCACGAGCGCCAGAACGGACGGAGACGAGCAAAGGCATAACATCCTTTCCTCCGCCAAACGATTTGCCAGAGCTTTTTTCGATATCGTGGATGTGTTTCACGACATCATCCCACACAAAGTCAGGAATTTTCTTTCCGGACTCATAGTAGAGAGTGCAAGCTTCGGTTGTGACAGTAAAGCCTTGAGGAATATTGATTCCCGCGGCAGTCATCTCAGCAAGACCGAAACCCTTTCCTCCAAGAATTGGCTTACCAAGTTTGGCTTGGTGAGCTTCTTTGAAGGAGTAAACGTATTTCTTTTGTGCCATGTTGTCCTCCTATGACAATCTTTAAGGCTTAGTTACCTAAGTCCTTGACATAGGAAAATATATCACTTAACGCTTCTTCTTAGAAGAAGAATAGACATCATTTTCTAATTGGTAGTATGATTTTGTCGTCAAAAGGAGTTTCTTCCATGAAAAAGAAACATTACGAATTATTTGGTGAGCAATATTTTGGAGCGATTGCGCATAGGGGTTTGCACAACGAAGAATTTACCGAAAACGGTTTAAAAGCATTTGAAAACGCAATTCATCATAACATCGCTTTTGAATTAGATATTCATCTCACGAAAGATAAGAAATTAGTCGTTTGCCACGATTCCGATTTGAAAAGAACAACCGGCAAAGAAGGGATAATAGAAAACCTTACTTTTGATGAGATTAGAAACAATTACCGTTTGCTTGATGGTGAAGTGGTTCCATCCTTCCAGGAAGTTTTGGATTTAAATCAAGAGCGTTGCCTTATTGTTGTTGAGCTCAAAACCTATCACAAAAACCATAAGGAACTTGCAAAAGCAACCAATGAATGCCTTAAGCAAATTAAAAATAAGAAATCCATTGTCATCATTTCCTTTGATCCAAGAGCTTTAATCCGTGCTAAAGGTTTTGCCAGAAGCCTTCTTGTTGGCAAGGAACATTTCTGGGTTTGGTGTTTCAGGCATCTTTTTGAATCCGTTGATTTGGGTTGGGACCTATTGGAAAGAAAAACAGTTCAAAAATATTATAAGAAACACTATGTAAATGTTTGGACAATTGAATCTATCGAATTGGCAAAAAAAGTCGCGCCATACGCAGATGCAATCACCTTCCAACATTGTGATTATCAAGCAATCGAAGATATCCTTAAAAACAAAAATAACTAAGCTTTGCTATAGATAATTCGATAATTGCATAATTTTGTTGATGGATTTCCAAAGAAAGGAATCCGCTTTTTTGCTAGAGGAAAAGAAAGGAAAGTCTTTTTGCAAACCTTGTTTAAAAAGATTGCTATAGTAGAATAGAAATAGTCGTCGGAGGACATACGGTCGGAACCGTAATTGTTAGATAAGACGCTAGGTCCGCCTAGGAATCTTTTTTAATGAGGAGGGAAAGCCATGAAACATGTTTCTTTATCCGATCATTTTACATATGGGAAGATATTCCACATCGTGATCGGCCCGGTGTTGATGATGATTTTTTCGTCATTTTATTCGGTAGTGGATGGCATCTTTTTATCGAATTATGCAGGGGATGGCGCCTTTAGCGGAGTAAATCTTATCTTCCCTTATATCATGATTCTTGGGGGAGTTGGTTTCATGCTGGGCACAGGAGGAACGGCTCTTGTGAGCAAGACTCTTGGCGAAAAGAAAAAAGAGGAAGCGTCTAGCTATTTTTCGCTTGTTGTTTATGCCACCATCGTTATTGGCGCCCTTTTTATCGTCTTTGGGTATTTCACCGTAGAACCATTTGTGAAAATGATGGCCTCCTTAAGCTCAATGAATACCGAAACAATGATCGATTCCGCTCTTCGTTATGGTAGAACGATGATGCTAGGAATTATGTTTTTTATGCTTCAAAATGTTTTTCAATCTTTCTTCTCAGGGGCCGAAAAGCCTTTCACGGGGTTCTTATTTATTGCTGGAGCTGGGGTTACGAACATCATTTTGGATTGGCTCTTTATCGCCGTATTGAATTGGAAGGTCGAAGGGGCCGCTATCGCTTCTATTTGCGGGCAAATAATTGGCGGGGTTCTTCCTATTTTTTATTTTGTTCTGAATAAAAAACTTCCTATTCATCTAGGTAAATGCAAATTTGAAATAAAACCCCTTCTTAAGGTGTTTGCGAATGGCTCATCGGAATTTGCTTCCAATATCGCCTCCTCTGTTGTTTCCACTTGCTATAATATGCAACTTCTTCGCTACATCGGCCCAGCTGGAGTGTCGGCTTATGGAGTGTGCATGTATATCAATTATTTGTTTATGGCGATTTTTATTGGCTATTCTGTAGGGATGGCGCCTGTTGTTGGCTATAACTACGGGGCCAAAAATCATGAAGAGCTTCACAACGTCTTTAAGAAATCCATTCTTATTGTAGGTATCACGGGTTTGATTATGTTTGCTTTAGGGGAATTGCTTGGACCGATTTTTGGCTCTGCTTTTTCGAATGGAGATGCGACTCTCCAAACTCTGTCTTCCAAAGCTCTTTCTATTTTTTCTTTCATCTATTTGACAGCCGGTTTTTCCATCTTTGGGTCTTCTTTCTTTACGGCATTGAACAATGGTTTGATTTCAGCCGTCATTTCCATGGTGAGGTCTTTTGTGTTTGAGCTTGTCACTGTATGGCTTTTGCCTCTTCTTTTGGAAAGTGATGGCGTTTGGGCAGCAGGGCCCATTGCCGAAATTGGATCGATAAGCCTCACTCTTTTCTTCTTTATTCGTGAAAGGAAGAGATACCGGTATTAAAAAAGACGTTTCCAAGCCGAAACGTCTTAGACGTGTATGTGTTATTGGTTGATTTTGTAGACGGCGTCTTTGCCTTCCTTCGCCATGAGAAAACGCCATAAGATCTGCATGGATACATGAACGAACGACATATGGATGTCTTCTGTTATTTGCATGTCATCTACCGGGACATGGATATGAATGTCGGCGTAGTCTTTTAATTTCCCTCCGGCATATCCGGTTAGTCCGATGATATCGGATCCTATTTCTTTAGCGTATTGAACGGCTTTGATGATGTTGTGGGAGTTGCCTGAGCCCGAGATGGCGATGACGCAGTCGGTTGGTTTAAGTTTGTTTTTCAATTGAAGGTAAAAGACGTCTTCGAAACCCACATCGTTTCCGATGGCCATAAGAATCGGAACGTTATCCGAAAGAGAGATTACATGGAACGGCTTCTTTAGATCCATGGATATCCCTTTGTTATAATCGCAAACCATATGATTCGCGGTAGCGGAAGAACCGCCATTCCCTAAAATGTATATGGTGTCTTCGTTTTCATAATGTTTTAAAAGACAGTTCAAAGCTTTGTTGATTTCTTCTTTGCCTAAAGAAGCGATTATTTCTCTTTCCTTTTCGTAATAGGCATTAATTTCTTTTAGAAAATCCATCATTCACTCCTCCGTCTTTTCTATTTTAAGGATGTATTGGACCGCTTCAAGAAGAGTTTCGCAAACGTATGTTGGCAATGCGTCCTTGTATTTTCTATTGGGATTAGGATCGCCTGAAGTTAACAGAACGCTCCGGCAACCTGCGTTGATTGCTGTTTGTATGTCTTGTTTGGTGTCTCCGACAAACCAACTCTTAGACAAATCGATGTTGTATTTCTCTTTGGCCTTTAATAGCAAACCGATTTTTGGTTTGCGGCAATCGCAATCGATTTTTAATTCCTTTACCTCACCGGGATATCCTTTGTCCGGATGATGGGGACAGAAATATAAATCGTTGAGAAAGGCCCCCTCTTCACCAAGCAAATCCTCCATTTTGTAGTGGATGTCATTAAGCCCTTCAAAAGAGACCTCTCCTCTGGCTAAAACCGGCTGGTTTGTAATGCAGATTGCAAGGTAGTCGGAATGATTAATAAGGCGGATTGCCTCAGAAGCGGTGGATGTGAGTTTTAAGGCATCTGGATGGGTGACAAAATCATTGAAAACATTAATGGTCCCATCTCTGTCTAAAAAGATGCACTTTTGTGGATTTAGGAGGGATTTATTAGCGATAATTCCATTTTTTAGATCGTTTTCAACTTCGAAATAACGCTCAGGCGTGCCGCAATCTTTGACGTATTCGCTCGAACGGTAAGCATAAGCTTTCCTTTCTTCTACAAAATGGGATAAAACGACTTTTTCGAAATCAATTTTCTCTGGCTCTTTCACAAAAAGGGCTACCTCTTTTGAGCAGATATAGATACCGGCGTTGGTGAGATTTTCATAATAATAGTTCCGAATGTTGTTTTTAGAATCGATGGCAAGAATCTGATCCTCTTTGTTTGTCTTTAAAATGTCTGAATCGTAGGGATGAGAATTTGGATGGGCGAAAGCGCTGATGGATGCTTTCTTTTCTTTATGAAATGATCGAAATCTTTGCCAGTCGATGTCTAGCATCAAATCTCCGAAGCAAAAAATAAAATCATCGTCGATTTTTTCGTGCAATAAAGCCAAGACACCCCCTGTTCCTAAGGGCTCTTTCTCTTCAACGTATTCTATTTTTGCATCGAAGTCTTTTCCATTTCCGAAATACCGGGATATGGTTTCGCCATTTTTTCCTATAACAATGATAAAGGAGTGGACCCCTGCGCGTTTAAGAGACTCTATTTGCCATTCTAGGATGGGTTTTCCATTGAGGGCAACCATTGGCTTTGGAAGATCTCCGGTTATGGATTTTAGGCGTGTTCCGGCTCCGCCCGCTTGAATAATCGCCAGCATATTTACTCCATGAATATGATAGAGCAACCAGCTCGGTCAAACTCAAAAGGCATTTCCATCAAAGTGAGGGCATTGCGAACCCTCTCTTTAACCGTTTCGTTCTCACAATAGAAAAGAAGGAAACCGCCTCCTCCCGCGCCAAGAAGTTTGCCACCCGTCGCTCCTGCTTTGAGCGCTTTCTCATAAGCGTCATCGATAAGTGGATTCGAAATTCCTTGGGCTAGGGATTTTTTCATTTCCCAACTTTCCTTTAAAACGGGCCCTAAGGCATCCACCTCGCCATTCTCTAATTTTTCTCTAAGGAATCGAGTCATCTCGCAAAGTTTTAATGTGGTTTTGATTTTTTCCTGATCGTCTGCTAGATTGCGCGTTTCTTTAGCAAGGATGTTATTAGCGGAGCGAGTATCGCCTGTATAGAACATCAAAAGACTGTTTTCTAACTTCTCTCTGGCATCGCTTTTCATGATAACGGGTTCTACTTTTACGAATCCATCCGGCTCAAATTCATAATAACGAAGCCCACCAAAAGAAGCGGCAAATTGGTCTTGTTTTCCAATGGGGTTCCCTAATTTCTCTATTTCCACCTCGCAAGCCTCTTTGGCGATCTTATATGCCGAAGCGTGTTGCCCGTTCCAGGTATATAACAAACGGAGAAGAGCGACCGTAAAGGTGCTGGAAGAACCCAACCCCGTTCCCGCTGGGACATCGGCGATGGATGAAATCTCAATGCCTTTGGTCCCAAAGTCACTCAAGACTTGCCTAAAGATTTTATGTTGGATGTTTTTTGGATCCGTAACTTCTTCGGTTTGGGAATATTTCAGTGTGATTGTGTCCTTATTAAACGCCTTATTCATGGAAAGATAGACGTATTTGCGTATGGAAGTGCTCAGGACGCATCCTCCATATTTTTTATAAAAGGAAGGAATGTCGCTTCCCCCTCCACAAAAACTGACTCGGAATGGCGCACGGGATATAATCATGTTGAAACCTCGAATAACTACATCGGTATTTTAACACGTGTTAGATTTATTTAATGTGATAAAATTATCATCAAGGAATCAATATGAATAAAAACGTTCTGACAATAGACTTCGGCACGCAAAGCGTTCGTGTTGCCATTTTTGACAAGACCGGAAAAGAATTGGCAATGGAAAAAGAAAAATACAATCCACCTTATTTTTCCAAGAAGCCGAACTACGCAGAGCAAGATCCGGCTGTTTATTTTGAGGCTTTTTGCCATTGTTCAAAGCGTTTAGCCCAAAATTACCCTGAATTACTAAATACCGTAGCGGGCGCAACCTTGACAGCTTTCCGCGACTCTGCGGTGCTGTTGGATAAAAACAGAGAAGTCATCCGCCCAATGATTCTTTGGCTAGATCAAAGAAATGCCGAATGCAAAAAGCCTTTGCCTTTTCTTTCTCGTGCCGCTTTTCGTTTGGTCGGAATGAGCGATACGATCGCCTTCAATCGCCGGAGATCCGTCTCGAACTGGCTTATCGAAAATGAGCCAGAGAATTGGGCGAAAGTAGATAAATACATCAACATATCCACTTACTTCATCTATCGCCTTACAGGTGAATTGAAAGATTCCGCCTCCGATTTCGCGGGTCACTATCCAATCGATTTTAAAAAAAGGCAATGGTATAAAAATCCGACGAAACATCTCAAAGGACAGATTTTCTCCATCGAAAAAAGAATGTTGGCCGAAATTGTTCCAGAAGGAGCCCCATTAGGGAAAATCACCGAAAAAGCCCATGAGGAAACGGGGCTTCCTGTTGGTCTAACGCTTTATGCTTGCGGTTCTGATAAATCCTGCGAAACGTTAGGGCTTGGCGTTTTGGATGACACAATGGCAGCCATCTCCTATGGCACGGCCTCAACGGTGGAAACAACAAGAAAACGTTACACCGAATCAGAGACTTTCTTGCCCGGCTACCCATCTTGCATCCCTGATTATTACAACATGGATATTCAAATTTATCGTGGGTATTGGATGATCAATTGGTTTTTAAAAGAATTCGGCGGCAAACAAGTCGACGACATTGTTATTTCTGATGTTTCGGCGGACGATTTCAATAAAAAACTGAAAGATGTGCCTCCTGGAAGCGATGGCCTTGTCCTTCAGCCTTATTGGGGACCGGGTTTGGCTAGGCCTTTAGCAAAAGGCGCAATCATCGGTTTCTCCGATGCGATTACGCAAGAGCATTTTTACCGTGCCATAATTGAGGGGATCGCCTACGCTTTAAGAGAGGGATTGGAGCATTTTGAGAAGAAAATCCATCACTCTATCAAAGGCATCCGTATCAGCGGTGGCGGAAGTCAGTCCGATGAGATTTGCCAAATCACGGCAGACATCATGGGGAAAAGCGTCACCCGTGTTCAAACATTTGAAACCTCTTCCTTGGGGGCAGCCATATCTTGTTTTCTTGCTTTGAAGGAGTTCTCTTCTCCGGAAGAAGCGGTCAAAAACATGGTTCATATCACCAGAACCTTTGAGCCTGATGTTAAGACGCATGCGCTTTACGATTATCTTTTCGAGAATGCATATGAAGAGATGTATCCTAATCTCAAGGGGATTTATAAAAACATCAAAGCGTTCAATCGTTTTCAAGAAAGGAACCATAAAAAATAGTTTCCTGATTTCTAAATAAAAAACGCACCAACTTGGTGCGTAATGCTCCTCTTAGAGATTAAGCGTGCAATTGAGAAATCAAAAAGGAGGGGTCCATTGGCTTAAAATCATCTTTCATGATTAGCCTCAATTCCGTCTCTGTAAGGAAAACGCTCATTATGATTTTAGCGATGTCGTTTGGATTTCCATTATGAATGCTGCCTTCTTCTTGACCTTTTGCGATTAATTTCGGAAGGAGAACGAACAAATCGGTACCGCTTAGTGCTTTCGTGGCAGTTCTTGTTTGAAAGAAACGATTTAGGTTCAATCTAGCGTAATGGACAAGCAAATCACTTTCCGATAAAACGTTATGATAGAACTCAATGATTGTTTTCAAAGCGTCATAAGGAGGCATTTTTTCAATTTCATCATAATTGAGCAGTTTATTGGAATATTTTGTTTCATATAAAGTAACGATGGCATTATAGAGGTCTTCCTTTACGTCAAAATAGTGGTAGAAGAGCCCATGGGCACAATTGGAGGCTTTAGAAATGTCATCGATCGTAATTGAATCAAACCCTTTGATAGAAAAGAGCTTCAATGTTTTGTTCATTATCTTGTCTTTTCTTTTGTCGCGAATCGCTTCATTTTGAGCTGCTGTTCTTGGCATATACAACCCCTCCTTTGCAAAAAAGACTTCTACAATAATACAAGAAACAAATGCATAGTCAATTATAATATCAATAGGATAGATTAAATCGGTGAATTATAAATCCGTTAGACTTTTGAAAAGCGTTATATCGGTATTTTTTATATGAATGTAAAGAATATGTAAAACGCTTTTTCTGGGAATTCTTTCCTGCTAAGAAAGGCGTTATTTTTTCTTCTTTGCACTCGTGCTAAACTTCTAAAGTATGAAAACTCTAGTAATTTTTGAATCCAAATACGGCTCGACAGAGAAATATGCGACCGATATTGCGAAACGTGTAGACGGGGATCTTTGCCCTTTTAAAAAAGTGAAATGGAAGAACATCCATGACTATGACATCATCGTCTTCGGGTCTTATATTCGCGGAGGGAAAATTCAAAAGATTGACGATTTTCTCCAACATTGGGAAGAGATGAAAGACAAAGCCGTCTTGCTTTTTGCCACCGGCATGGGCATGGCGAATAAAGAAAGCAGAGAAAATCTTATTCAAACGAATGTTTTAGGGGATTATCATCTTCGTTTCTATCAATTCCGCGGGAGTTTTGATTTCTCTAAGCTGAATTTCATGGATCGCCTTATGTTTACCCAATCTTTGAAATTCATGGAAGCCCATCCTGAACTTGCGGGAGGAAATCCCCAAGATATAAGCTGGGTAAAAGACAATCCGATTGAAGTATACGATAATGAGAAAGTGGATCGCGTTGTCAATGTGATCCAAGAGATCAAGCTTGGTGAGGCAAGTAAATAATGAAACTCTTTGTTGGCTTAGGAAATCCTGGAAAAGAATATGAATGGACCCGCCATAACATGGGTTTTATAGCTTTGGATAAGTTTGCGGAATTGGCGAACGGCTCTTTTGACCATTCTGATTTTAAGGGGCTATACGGAATAATTAAAAACCCTCTTTTTCCTGAGCCGATTCTCATATTAAAGCCTCAAACGTTCATGAATCTTTCCGGGACGAGCGTCCGCCCCCTTGCCGATTTCTATAAATTGACTCCTTCAGATATCGTTGTCGTTTACGATGATATGGCTATTGAGGAAGGCGCAATCCGCCTTCGTTTGAATGGCTCTTCCGGAGGGCATAAAGGGATGCAGAACATCATCGATATGTTTTCTAACGATCAATTCCGCCGCATCCGTGTTGGAATTGGGGAACCTCCTAGCAAAGATTCCGTTAATTTTGTTTTAGGGAAGCCAAAAGGCGATTCTTATGACGCCTTGAATTTTGCGACCGACAATGCGGCTAAGGCCTTGCGCGATATTGCGATGGACGATTCTAATTTTTCTAAAATCATGAGCAAATACAACTCTATTAAGCGAAAGGGAAATGACTGATTTTTATTCTTTATTCGACAATTTGAATTACACCTCTCTTTTAAAGAGAAAAAGAGGTTCTTTCGTTTTGGATGATACGATAGGGGTGGGTCTTCTTTTCGCTGCCTTATATCATAAGAAGAAAGATTCGTATGCGATTGTCTCCAATAATTTCTATACGGCTCAAAAAGTCTATGAGTTCTTATTGAATTTCATTCCGGAGAGCGATCTCGTGCTTTTCCCTTCAGACGAGCTTTTACGGGCGGAAGCTCTATCTTCTTCTAAAGAACTGATGGCCCAAAGAATCTATGCAATGGGGCAACTTGCCTTTGGAAAAGACAAGGTGCTTATCACCCACCCTTCTGCTTTATGCCGTTTCTTGCCAAAAAAAGAAACTTTTGAAGAATTAACCCTTAAGCTGAAAGTGGGTTCCCGTTTTTCTTTGGAGAGACTAAAAACCATTTTAACGAATGCGGGCTACACCCGTGTGAACAAGGTAGACCAATCTTTGCAGTTTGCTTTGCGTGGCGACATACTGGATATTTTTTCCGTGAACTATCTTAAGCCGATTCGTGTTGAGTTTTTTGATGACGAGATAGAAAGCATTAAGTATTTTGATATCGCCAGCCAGTCCTCGTTGGAAAAATTGGAATCCATGGAGGTTTTGCCTGCAAGCGACACTCTTCTAACCGATGAGGAGTTAGATGATTTCTCTACTCGCATGAAGGAAGTCATGGAGAAGGATCTTTCTCTCATGAAAAACGAAAATACCAAGGACCTGTATCAACAAACCATAAACGGGGATATGGAAGATGTCCTTGCTAGAAACTATAAGAACCGCCTTTATCGTTACTATGGCTTTGCCTTAAATCAAGCAAACTCCATCCTTTCCTATTTTGATCCGAAGGTTGTTTTTATTCCTGACAAAGAAGGATTTGTAGAATCAAGCAATCTCCTCTTCCAAGAAGCGCGCGATTACCTTCTTGAACTTCAAAAAAACGGCCAAGCCCCCTCTCATTTAGAGGAATATATGACCCTTGAGGAAGCCTTTTTAAATAAGAATGTTTCCTATGGGTCTAAATTTTCCCATACTCCAGATGATGAGATATTCCAAACAAGGCCTTTAGTTTCTACGGGGGCGGGTATTTCCTCTCTTGTTACGCTTATCGATTCTTACCGTTCCTCAAAAAAGATCGTTTTGACTTTGGCTGACCAACACCAAAGAAACACGGTTAAAAACCTTCTGAAGGAGTTTAAAGTCTCTTATGAGGACATCCAAGGATTGGAGCTTCCTAAAGGGCAATTGGGAGTATCCGATTTCTCTTTGAATGTGGGATTTGAACTCCCTTCCTATTCGGTTACCTATATTTCCACAAGCGAATTATTCGGCAAGAAACTTGTTGCAACCCGTTTTTCGGGAAGATTTAAGAATGCGACGATTTTAAAAAGCTATCAAGACTTAAAACCAGGGGATTACGTTGTTCACGAGTATAACGGCATTGGCCAATTCATCCAAGTGAAGACCATGGAAACAGACGGGGTTCATAGGGACTATTTGGAAATCGCCTATGCTGGAGGGGATGAATTATATGTTCCTTTGGATCAGTTCCGGCTGGTTCGAAAATATTCAGGAAGAGAAGGATACGCACCAAAACTCTCCCATCTTTATTCCGGGGATTGGGAAAAGAAAAAAGCAAAAATCAAATCCCGCGTCAATGATTTAGCCGATCGTTTGATTGCCCTCTATGGCGAAAGAGCGAAGGTGAAAGGGTACGCTTTTAGCGAAGATGATGAACTTCAGAAACGCTTCGAAGATGAATTTCCTTATTCTTTGACAACCGACCAAGCAAGGTCTTTAGAGGAAATCAAAAAGGATATGGAAAAGCCATATCCGATGGATCGTCTTCTTTGCGGGGATGTGGGCTTTGGAAAGACGGAGATTGCCTTTCGCGCAGCCTTTAAGGCTATCGATAATGGCAAACAGGTCGCCATGCTTGCGCCAACCACCTTGCTTGCGAGGCAGCATTATGAGGTGGCAACAGAGCGTTTTCAAACTTTTGGGGTGCATATCGCTTTGCTTTCCCGCATGGTTTCTGCTCATGAAGTCAAATTGATTTTGGAGGGGTTGGGAAAAGGAACCATCGATTTTGTAATTGGCACTCATAAACTCTTATCCAAAGAGGTTCGTTTTAAGAATCTTGGCCTTCTTATCGTCGATGAAGAGCAACGTTTTGGCGTTGCCCAAAAAGAAAAAATCAAAGAAATGAAAAAGGACGTGGATGTTTTGACTCTTTCCGCTACGCCAATACCTAGAACCTTGCAAATGTCCTTAATTGGCATAAGGCCCGTGTCTACGATCAATACTCCTCCTGAGGCGAGGACCCCCATTCAAACCTACGTTACGCCTTACGAAGATAATGTCGTATATGAATTAATTAAGCGAGAGCTTGCTCGTTCTGGGCAGGTTTTCTTTATCCACAATACGATTTCGACAATCTATGAAATCGGAAGCAAAATCTCTCGCCACCTCCCGGATGCTAAAGTAGGTGTGGTCCATGGCCAAATGGAAAAAGAAGATATCGAGGACGTGATGCAAAAATTCTATGATGGCGAGCTTAACGTTTTAGTCGCGACATCCATTGTTGAAAACGGCATTGATGTTCCGAATGCCAACATGATTATCGTAGAGGATGCCGATCATTTTGGCTTATCTCAGCTTTATCAAATTAAGGGCCGCGTTGGAAGAGGGGACAGGGTTGCCTACGCTTATTTAATGTATAAACCCCATAAGAAGATGAACCAGGATGCCGTTAAACGTCTAAAAGCCATACAGGACTTCACTGAATTAGGCTCTGGATATAAGATTGCCCAACGTGATTTGATGATCCGCGGGGCAGGGGATATCCTCGGTCCCGAACAAGCCGGATTTATCGATTCGGTGGGTTTGGACTTATATATGCAGCTGCTTAACGAAGCCATTGAAGAGAAAAAGACGGGCATTAAGAAAGCCCCACCCAAATCTCGAACTCTTTTCGATATCGACGCCTATATTCCAAAAAGCTATGCGATTGCTTCCGATAAGATTGAGCTCTATCAAGATTTAGAGAATGCCAAAAATGAAGAAGAGCTTAAGAAAGTTGCCTCACATATGCGAGACGTGTATGGAAAAATGCCTCATCAGGTGGAACTGCTTATCTTGCAAAAGCGCATCAATTTCTTGATGGAGAAAGAAGAATTCTTCAAGATAGAGCAAATGGATGCCTATGTTGACATTCTTTTGAGCGATTCTTTTACGAGCGTCTCACATATAGCCGTGGACTTATTTAACGCTCTTTTGCCATTTATGAATGAAATCAAAGTGAATTTCGTGGACAAGAAAGTCCACGTTCGTCTAAAACGCAACAAGAAAGATGACTGGATCGATGAGCTATATCGTATTCTTCAAACAATCGATGAGCTATATACAAAAAGAAAAAATGAAGGGGATAATATCTTATGAGAATTGATAAATGGTTAAAGGTGTCACGTCTAACGAAAAGAAGAGAAGTGGCGAAAGAACTCTGTGATGATGGAGACGTATTACTTAATAACAAAGTTGCTAAAGCGTCTTCAGAAGTTTGTGTTGGAGACATCCTCACTCTCACCATGGGAAGACATAAAATAACAGCCAAAATCCTTGCGGCTAAGCCTTATGCGAAGAAAGATGAAGCCAAAGAGATGTATGAGATTCTTTCCGATGAGGTTAGGGAAATCTTATCTTAACGGTCTTTTCAATTTATCTTTTTGTCTTGATGTGCATTTCTTTTTAAAATCGAATTCTTCAATATTCTGCTTCACAATTTAATCAAGGTTCGCTCATATGAGTGTTCCGACAATTATGAGGTCTCTGTATATGTTGGAAGATGCGCATAATTACTAGATGATAGTTCGCATCAAAACAAATTAATGCAAAATCCTTTCCTTTTCACCCTTAAAGGGTGTATGTTGTTGATAGCGTTTTTAATAGACGTTAATTTTTTATTTGAATGAAAAGGAGGAAAACATGAACGAACAAAAACCAAAGAAAAGCAAGATCTCGTATATTTTGCCTTATTTGCTGACTACCGTTTTAATCGTTTTAATCGTTTGGCTTATTGTTGGACAATTTTCCAATCCCGTTGAAACGTGGAATGAAAGCGATATTGATACGTATGTTGGTTACAATGTGAACACAAAGCAAACCACGGTTGAAGAGTCTCAATATTATGTTTCTCACGTCTCTTTTACCAATAAGAACAATTCGGTTGTAGTGGTGAATGGTCGTCGTTACAACAAGGAAAAACCCAAGACCGATCGTCGTGATTTCACGGTTGTTATTCAATACGACCACTGGAATGAAGAATTTAGCTATGATGCGAATGCCTCAACAGACGGAACTTTCCCAGTTCACGCATCGTATTACAGCATTTTCAAAACGGCGACGGATTTATGGTCTGCTTCCGGAAATGACAAGACATATGGCGATTTTGCCTATATTGTTGCCGTTGACCCCTATGCTGTTTCTTTCTGGGACACATGGGGACCAACCATTATCCAATCCGCTTTGATTCTTCTCTTTGTCGGATTCCTTCTTTGGAGGTTGAACGCCTCTGTGGGTGGCGCAAATCGCCAAGCGATGGATTTCAATCGCTCTCCCGCTCGTGTTGAATCTTCAAAGGTTCGTTTCTCCGATGTCGCTGGATGCGATGAAGAGAAAGCCGAAATGGTCGAAATGGTTGACTACCTCAAAGATCCAAAGAAATATTCCAAATATGGTGCACGTTTACCAAAGGGTGCCCTTTTAATCGGCCCGCCAGGAACGGGTAAGACCTTGCTTGCAAAAGCTGTTGCAGGAGAAGCAGGGGTTCCTTTCTATAGCATTTCCGGCTCTGATTTCGTTGAGATGTTTGTCGGTGTTGGCGCAGGACGTGTTAGGGATTTGTTCAAAAAAGCGAAACAAACCGCACCATGCATCGTTTTCATTGATGAAATCGATGCCGTCGGCCGTCAAAGAGGAGCTGGCTTAGGCGGTGGAAACGATGAAAGGGAACAAACCTTAAACCAACTTCTCGTTGAGATGGACGGCTTTGAATATAACTCCGGTATTTTGGTTATCGCCGCTACAAACCGTGACGACGTTCTTGATCCAGCGTTGTTGCGTCCAGGGCGTTTTGACCGTGTCATTACCGTCGGACTTCCAAACACGGAAGGAAGAGAAGCCATCTTCAAAGTCCATGCAAGAAACAAGAAGATTGACCCATCTGTTGATTTCCATGCCTTGGCAAAACGCACTGTCGGGTTCTCTGGTGCAGATATCGATAACATCTTAAATGAAGCCGCTATCCTCGCCGTCCGCTTCCATAAAGAAAGCGTCGGCATGCCTGAAATTGATGAAGCTATCGATAGAAGGATCGCCGGACCCGCAAAATCCAGTAAAGGCATGTCTCCTACGGAAAGGAAACAGGTTGCCTTCCATGAAGCCGGACACGCCATCATTGGCCTTGTTCTCCCTCATGCCGAAAAGGTCCAAAAGATTACCATCATCCCTCGTGGGAATACGGGTGGTCACGTCTTGATGACTCCGGATGACGACCGTTTCTTAATGACTAAGAAAGAAATGCTCGCCATGATTACGGGCCTTCTTGGCGGAAGAAGCTCTGAAGAGATTTTCTTTGACGATGTTTCTAGCGGTGCAAGCAACGATATTCAACAAGCAACACGCTTAGCTCGTAGCATGGTTACTGAATATGGCATGTCCGATTTAGGGCCAATCCAATACGAACAAGCGGGTGGCTCTGTCTTCTTAGGAAGAGATTACACGAATACGAACAAGAACTTCTCTACGCAAATCGCCTATGAGATTGATAAAGCCGTTCGCGAAATCATTGATTCCTGTCACGAAGAAGCACGTAAGATCATTGAGGAGCATAAAGCCGATGTGACCTTAATCGCGGAAACCTTGCTCGAAAAGGAAACCATCACGGCTGAAGAAATTGAATCTTTGGTGAAGACTGGCAAGCTTCCGACGAAGGTCGTTGCCGAAGTGCAAGAAACCGATGCTATCTCGGAGGAAACAAAAGAGAAATTGAATAAAATCGTCTCTTCTCCGACAAAACGTGACATCGAACAGCCTTCTACTTCAGCTTCTGATTCTTCTTCAGAAAAACCTTCGGAAACGAAAACGGAAGATAAGAAAGAAGACAAATAGTTTCGTTCTAATGAAGAGGGTCTCATGTTTAAGAGACCCTCTTTCTCTATTTTATGGAAAAGATAAAAATTGGTGATATTGAATTAAATGGTCGAGTCGTTCTTGGCCCAATGGCAGGAGTGACAACGCTTGCTTACCGTGAGTTTATGAAGCCTTTTGGCGTAGCCCTTTCCTATTCCGAGATGATTTCTGACTGCGGGCTTTATTATTCGAACAACAAGACTCTCACGTATTTCCGCACGGCAAAAGATGATAGACCTGTCGGCCTTCAGCTCTTTGGCTTTGATTTTAAAAACACGGAGAAAGCGATTGAAGTTTTAGAAAAATATGCAGATTACGATATCCTGGATTTGAATTTTGGCTGCCCAGTGCCCAAGGTTTGCAAAACAGGCGCTGGATCCGCTTGGATGAAACGTCCGGATGAAATGGTGGAATATACCAAAAAGGTCATCGAGAAATCTTCTAAACCAGTGACCATCAAGATGAGACTTGGCTGGGATTCAGAGCATATTAACTGCGTGGAATTAGCCAAACGCATGGAAGAGATTGGCGTGAGGATGATAACCATCCATGCAAGAACCTCCGTTCAAGGCTACACGGGTGTGCCCGATTATGAAAAGATTCGCGGATTAGGAAATGAATTAAGCATCCCATTATGTGTTTCTGGGGACATTTTTACCCCGGAAGCCGCATTGAATGCAATGAAAATAACAGGGGCTAAACTGGTTATGGTTGCCCGCGGGGGAGTAGGCAATCCAGAGCTGGTTACAAATATCAACCGCTTGATAAACGGCGAAGAGCAGTTGCCCCCGCCAAGCATTTATCAGGATGCGGATTATGCCTTGCAATTTGCACGTAAACTTTGTGATTATCTTGGAGAAAGAGATGGAGCCATGATGTTAAGAGGGCTTCTTCCTAAATTCTTCACGGGTTTTCCAGGCTATAAAAAGATCCGTGCGGAAATCTCGATGAACATAAAGAGTTATTCTGACGTCGAGAGAATCCTTAACGGAATCAAGATGAGAAACAAATTATAAAAGTGGGAAACGCTTTCAATGAAGTTAGGCTTACACATTTTTTAAAAATGTTTAGAATGTTCGTATCCTAACTATTTAGGAGATTTTTATGGACGAGAGCTTAGGGATTGAATTTAGACAGACGGCAAAAGTTATCAAAGCGCATATAGGGAAACTCATTTGCGACAATTTAAATGAGCATCAAGTAAAAATTTCCACGACCGAAGGAATCATTCTTCATCATGTTTATAACCATAGAGACAAAATCGTTTCTTCAAAAGATTTGATGGAAGTTATCGGCGTCTCAAAAGCGACGATGTCTCAAACCCTTGCCTCTTTGATCCGCAAAGGATTGATTGAATTTGAAGAATGGCCTGAAGATGGGCGCGTTAAAAGAATCCTCCTTACAAAGAAAGCACAGAGCCTGGAAGAGGACATCGATAAGGCTTTAAACGACGCCGATCGTTTCTTTAAAGAGGCTTTTAGCCAAAAGGAGCTGGAAGAGCTTCATTTCTTAATGAAGAAGCTTAGAGAGCATATTCAAAACAATCAAAAAGCAGAAGTGAAATAGCGAAAGGAGAGATATGTATATGGAAAAAACAAAAGAAAAGAAAATACGAAAGACGTTGAGCGGCGAAACACGTAAATATTCGCCTTCGCACACCTTAAAGATTTTAAGCAAACATATCAAAGGATTTTGGAAAGATTCCATTTTGACTTGGACCTGCGTCATTTTTGAAACCGCCTTGGAGATATTGATCGCTTTCTTTATTCAATTTTTATTAGAGCAAGTGCGTGCTAATGATATCAACGGAATCATTCTTTGGGCTTGCATTATTGCGGGGATGGCTGTTTTAGCGGCAGTTCTCGGTATCTTAGCTGGTTATTGGGCTTCTAGCGCTTCAGCTGGATTTGGGCGTAACTTACGCCAATCCATGTTTGAGAAGATACAGGATTACTCTTTTAAGAACATCGATAAATTTTCTCCTTCTTCCATCGTTACAAGAACAACGACGGATGTGACCAATGTTCAATTCTCTTTCATGATGACGATCCGCATGGTTCTTAGGGCTCCATTGATGATGCTCTTTGCTTTGATTATGTGCTTCATCATGGCTCCGGGACTGGCTTGGATTTTCCTCATCATCATTCCGCTGATTCTTTTTGTTTTGCTTTTTATTGCTTCTAAAGCCCATCGAAGATTCGTTCTTATCTTTAACACCTATGACGCTTTGAACGAATCGGTGGAAGAAGATGTGGATGGCATCCGTGTCGTGAAGTCTTTTGATAGAAAGAACTACCATGTTTCTCGTTTCAATAAGGTTTCTGACTTCATTTACAAGAACTATGTTGCGAACGAAAAACTTCTCTCTTTCAATAACCCATTCATGAATCTCGCTATTTTTGCGGCTATGATCCTGATCTCGATTTTAGGCGCAAAAATCATTACTTCGAACGTTGAAGTCGTAGAGGGGCTTAATGGTTTGGTTGCTTCTCCAATCAATCTCACAGTGGAATCCCTTTCCTCTTTATTTACCTACGTTATGATGATTTTTATGGCCCTCATGATGGTTTCTATGGTTTATGTCATGATTACTATCGCAAGGAATAGCGCTGAGCGTATTGTGGAAATCCTTGATGAGGTGCCAGATATTCGTAATAATGACCACCCGATTATGGAAGTCCCTAATGGCAATGTGGATTTCAACCATGTGTCTTTTGGATATGTTCCAGGGAAATATGTCTTAAATGATGTCGATCTTCATTTTAAACAAGGAGAAACCGTAGGCATCATTGGCCCGACGGGCTCTAGCAAGACCAGCTTGGTTTCCCTTATGGCGCGTCTATATGATGTAAATGAAGGAAATGTGCAAATCGGAGGAATTGACGTTCGTGATTACGACATCAAAACCTTGCGTGATGCCGTATCCGTTGTTCTTCAAAAGAACGTTCTTTTCACTGGGACAATTCGCGATAACCTCAAATGGGGCAATGAGAATGCGAGTGATGAAGAGATATGGGAAGCATGCGATCTTGCCCAAGCTAGCGAATTCCTTCATACCTTTCCTAAAGGATTGGACACCCAAATCACCGAAGGAGGAACGAACGTTTCAGGTGGGCAAAAACAACGTCTTTGCATCGCCAGAGCCCTTCTAAAGAATCCTAAGATTTTGATTTTGGACGACTCTACAAGCGCTTGCGACACCCATACGGATTCCTTAATTCGCAAAGGATTGGCTCAAACAAAGCCAAACGTTACGAAATTCATCATCGCCCAACGCGTTCTTTCCATTAAGGATTGCGACACCATCCTTGTCTTAGAAAGCGGAGGCAAGATTGTCGACAAAGGCAATAACGATGAGTTAATGAAGCGTTGCTCTGTTTACAAAGAATTATATGAATCTCAATTAGGAGGAGGTGATTTCGATGTCCATGAATAAAAGACCAACCAAGGAAGAGACAGCTGGGGCGTTTGCCCGTCTTTTCAAAATGATCTGGAAATATTACCCAGGGTATTTCATTTTGGTGATATTATCCACGCTTATCGTTTCTTTTGCGTCCGTTGCCAACTCTTATTTCGTCGGCAATATCCTTGTTGACCAATTCATCCAACCTGCTTTGGACCAATTTGCGTTGAAAAACCCTCTTGGAAGCGTCGGCAGCGCCTATGAAATCATGACCAAAGAAATCACGGTTTTCAATCTTCATTTCTTTGAGATGGTTGGGGTGATGGTTGGTGTTTTTGCCTTGGGTGTTTTGGCGTCATATTCATACAACTTTTTTATGGCATACATCGCTCAAGGATTGCAAAAGAAAATCCGTGATGAGATGTTTGCCCATATGCAGGATTTGCCTGTCTCTTATTTTGATAAGCATACTCATGGCGACATTATGTCGGTATACACGAACGACGTTGATTCTCTCCGTGAGATGCTTGCCCGTTCTATCCCAATGATGCTATCTAGCCTTATGGCTATGGTCGCCTGTCTTGTTATCATGATCATGACCGACCTTTATTTGATGTTCGTTGTCGTTCTTTTCGCCTTGGTGATGTTCATGTTGACGAAATTCTTTGCCTCCCATTCCGGAAGGCACTTCGTTCAGCAACAAATCCAGCTGGGCAGAACCAACGGTTACGTTGAAGAAATGGTCTCAGGGCAAAAAGTAGTCAAGGTCTTTAACTACGAAGAAAGGAACATCGAAGGATTCACGAAGGTAAATGATGCCTTATATGAAGAATCCGTGAAAGCTAACCGTTATGCAAACACACTGATGCCAACTGTGAATCAATTAGGAAACCTTCAATACGCCATTATTGCATTGCTCGGTGGGCTTTTTGTCATCAATAGCGTTCAAGGTTACACCTTGCTCCCTCCTTTTGCTCACACTTATTCCATTGGTATCATTATTTCCTTCCTTCTTTATTCGAAGAGCTTTGTTCAACCTATCGGACAAATGGCCCAACAACTCAACACCGTTACTATGGCGTTAGCTGGTGCCTCTCGTATCTTTGCCATCATTGATGAACCTGCGGAAGTTGATGAAGGGTATGTCGAACTCGTCAATGCAAAAGAAGACGCAAACGGCAATCCAATTGAAGTAAAGGAAAGAACGGGCAAATGGGCTTGGAAACATCCTCATACGGATGGATCAGAAACAACCTATACCTGGCTAAAAGGCAAAATTAACGTGAACCATGTTGATTTTGGCTATACTCCCGATAAGATCGTTCTTCACGATATCACCGTCTATGCCGAGCCAGGACAGAAGGTTGCCTTCGTTGGACCTACGGGCGCAGGCAAGACAACGATTACCAATCTTTTGAATCGTTTCTATGATATCGCGGATGGCAAGATTCGTTATGATGACATCAACATCAATAAGATTAAGAAAGCGGACTTGCGTCGTTCATTAGGAATGGTCTTCCAAGATACAAAATTATTTACAGGGACCGTTATGGAGAATATCCGTTATGGCAAACTTGATGCAACGGATGAAGAAGTGTATGCAGCTGCTAAATTAGCCAATGCAGACACCTTTATTAATCAATTACCGGATGGATATAACACTGTTTTAAAGAATGGCGGGACATCCCTTTCTCAAGGACAAAGACAGCTTCTTGCCATTGCCCGCGCGGCCATAGCAAACCCTCCTGTCCTCATTCTTGATGAAGCAACCTCTTCCATCGACTCTCGTACGGAAGCAATGGTCACCAAAGGCATGGATGCCATTATGGAAGGCAGAACGGTATTCGTTATCGCTCATCGTCTATCCACGATTAAGAATTCAGATGTCATTATGGTTCTTGATCACGGGCATATTATTGAACGTGGTTCGCATGATGACCTTCTTGCGCAAAAAGGGAAGTATTACCAACTCTATACTGGCAATGCCATCCAACAACAAGATTAATTTTAAAACGCAAGGCCAACCTTCTTGGGAAACCTTGCGTTTTTCTTTACTTAAAAAATCTTCTTTAAATACAGAAGAATGAATATTGACCAGTTAAATAGACCTTTCAATTTTTAATTGACTGTTCCAATAAAAAATTAAATTCATCGTAGTAAGGAAATATAAAACATCGATAGAAAGCCTATTTTAAATTTTAGAGTAATTAAAATTGGTGCAAGTTTTAGCAAAACTCACCCCTTTTTTGGTGCGGAACAATATAAAACTCGCCCCCTTTTTTGGTGCGGATAGATTTTGATTGACTTAATATAAGAGCATAAATAAAATAAAAATACAAATATGAGTAAGTATTTAAAAAGGAAAATTGACACAGTTCTTCTTGATTGGTACCAGACACAAGGACATTCGCCTGCCCTGGTTTACGGGATAAGACAATGTGGAAAATCCAGGAGCATTCAAGAGTTCGCTAATGCTCATTTTCAATATGTTAATTCGATTAATTTTTGGACGAATCCAGAAGCTATGAATGCTTTTGATGGCTCTTTAGACGTAAATGAAATTATCAAAAAACTTTCCTTTCAATTTCAAGATTTCCATTATGAGCCGGGAAAGACCATTTTCCTTTTGGATGAAATTCAAGATTGCCCGCGCTCTCGCCTAGCGTTAAAAAGTTTTAAAGAAGATGGCAGATTTGAAGTTATTGCCAGTGGCTCTTATATCGGTTTGAATTTAAAGCAGCAAAGAAACGCAAATACACCCTTACCAAATGGTGCTGAAGATGTTTTTTGCATGAAAACAATGGATTTTGAAGAATTCCTTTGGGCATCTGGCTATTCAGAAGAACAAGTGAGTGAATTATTGAATTATCTCAAAGAAAAAAAGCCGATTCCTTCCGCGATTCATGAAAAAATGAAAACTCTTTTCAAAGAATATATGTGTGTTGGAGGCTATCCAGAAACTGTAAGTCTATATTTGACTTCGAATAACTTCGGAGTTGTTTATAAGAAAAACGAAAGTCTTATTTTTGATGTCAAAGGAGACCCGGTTAAACGTGTTGATTATGGTGGAAACCCCCTATATACAGTCACTGAAATATCTAGAATTCAGAAAGCTTTCGATCTGACACTAGCTTTTTCTTTGACGGACAATAAGAGGTTTGTGCTTTCAAGAATAAACGGGAACAGCTATCAGAGAAATGATGCGGTTGATTATCTTTTGAACGCAAACGTTGTTTTTAAGGTGAACAATGTGGAAAACCCATCTTTGCCTCTAGCGATAAGAAAAATCAATTCTGATTTCAAACTTTATTATTCGGATATCGGGACGATGATTACTTTATGTGGCTTTGATACATTGAATTCATTAATGCAGGAAAAAATGGGGATGAATAAAGGCGACGTTTTTGAAGCGGCGGTTGCAGACTCTTTATATAAGGCGGGCATTCAAACGTTTTATTTCGCAAAAGAAAGTGGCCTTCAAATCGACTTCGTGATTGCATATCATGGTGTATCTACGTTGATTGAAGCTAAAGCAAAAACAGGAAATACCAAATCAAGCAAAACTGTCATGGCGCATCCTGAACATTATGGTATTACTCGGCTGATTAAATTCGGTGATTATAACATTGGGTATGAAAATGAAATATTGACATTGCCATATTACCTTGTTTTTGCTTTAGGAAAAAAGAATGTGTCCTGTTGACGTTCCGTTTTGTGTAAAGTATGGCATCAAAAAATGCCTAAAAAAGACAAAATAAGCATTCTATAGATGCTTTTATCATATATTAATGCCAGAACAAGGAAAGGTTCTCAACGTGCAGCATCCTGCCGACCGGGAGCCTTTCTTCTTTCGTGAGTTCCATCTTTGTAGCCTCCCTGTCCACAAAGCATTACAATTTTGCGTGCAGATTGTAATGCGCGTCTACTTAAGGGTTGGCAGTCAAAAATAGGCTCCACATCGAATGTTTTTATAGATTAAAGGAAGCCTTATATTGCCCTTCAATAAAAACGTTATGTCTCAATTCTTATTTTCTTTCTCTGTTTGAAGCGTTTAGGGATGGAGAACCGCTCTTTTTAAATTTTCAAAAGTTAGAAATCGTAAGCCGTCTCAACATCGATGAATTCCTTAAAACGTGGAAGAGCGAACATTAGCTTTCCTCTCGCTGGAGAAAGGAATATGCCTTTTTTGATGAGGCGATCCCTATAACGGGAGAAATATTCTTTCTTCATGTTCGTTCTTTCCAATATTGTGGATACACCAATTGATGTATTTGTCTGGAGGGAGATAACAATCTTTCTTTCGACCTCAGATAAGGTGGACCATATTTTTGCATAGGCAAATTCTTCTAAATATTGATCGTAAGAGGATAAGACTTCTTTATCCGCCTCTTTCTTATTTTTATTGAACATAAGATATCCTAGTAACTGGAAAGCAAACGCATAACCTTTTGTTAATTTTGCGCATTTTAATGCTTCTTCATACTTCAATCCAAGCTTAGATTCATAAGAATTTGTGATGGCTTGAATGCTAAGAGGAGAAAGAAAAATTTTTGGAGATCGAATAAGAAATGTCATATTTTTCTCGTTTTCCAATGAGGAAATGTTTTCGTACAAACTCGTTACAAGTAAGACGATCGGAATCTCCTTTCGAATCAAAGATTGAAATGATAAGGCGAATTGCTTCATGTGGGCGTTATTTGTTGCTTCATCGATTGTGACCAACACCTTCTTCCCTTGTCTTTTGATTTCTTCCAACATTTTTTCTAGCAAATCATCAATGTTGTATATTGGATTTTTTCCAGAAAGGCTGAAGGAAACACCATGAAAGGAGACGCTAAAACTTTTTTCCATGAAGAGATGCTTAATTTTTGCTTCGGTATAAAGCTTTGCGGCTAAGCCTTCACGTAAATCATCTTCTGGGTTAAGATCGATTACAATCCAGTCTTTATCAGTTTCAAAATATTTGGAGACGGCCGTAAGCATTACCGTTTTTCCTGAGCCTCTCACGCCAGTAATAACATAACAATTTGAAGTGGCGGGATCGGAACTAATTTGACCAATCAGCTCTTTCTTGCTGTCTTCCCTACCGATATATTCAAAAGGCTTTTTCCCAAAAGATAGCGTAAATGGATTGCTCTTTTTATTTTCATACTCGTTCATACTTTTAAAACCCTTTCATACTCGTTCATACTTTTATAATATTTTCATACTCGTTCATACTTTTTTCAACATAATATTTAGCCAAAACGTTGAATTCACCAGAAAAGCTTTAGATGAACGGAAGGGCTCTTCAAAAAAATCCCCTAATTAGTTTCGTTGGCGTTTTGGGGGTGTTTCATTTGAATAACGTGATTTTGGGACAAATAAATTGATATGCTTCATATCAAAAAGATTGACTTTTCCGGGGGGGGATAAAATGGGTTTGTTTTTAAGGAAAAAAGGTTGTTCTGGCAATATATGTGCATTTATTTAAATGGAGGCGCAAGAAAAACGATTAATTTTAAGAAATAAGGAGACATAACTAAAAGACTATTTTTGCTTTTCTTCAACCCTTTTGCTATACGGACAAAGCAATATTCAAGGACGTCGCAATTATTTTTTAAAAAAATCCTATCGTCACATAAATGATGTAGGGATCCTTCATATACTTGAAAACACATTAAAAGGAGGTGCTAACAAATGCGTTTTAAAAAAGGCGATGAAATAAGCGTTAAAGATGGCCACACTTATCAAGTCGTCGATTTACTTGGAGAAGGGGGACAGGGTGAAGTCTATTTGATATCCGATGGCAAAAATAAATTCGCTTTAAAAATTTATAAGAGCCAGATGAGCACTGATTTCCTCTTTAACCTCAAACACAACATTGAAAAAGGAAGGCCTACAGACGATTTCCTTTGGCCATTAGAAATCTATCAAGATGATAAGGGAACGAGTGGATACATTATGGATTTGCGTCCAAAAGAATATGTTTCCTTTATCTCCTATTTAAATGGCAAGAATCCTTTTGATACTCAAACGTTATTGCTGAAGTGGTGTATCTCTTTATGCACCGATTTCAAAGCTCTACACGAAAGAGGTTTTTCTTATCAAGATCTAAATGATGGAAGTTTCTTTTTGAATCCAAAGACAGGTGACTTGCTCATTTGTGACAATGATAACGTGACCGCAGATAAGAAAAATCTTGGCGTCTTAGGAAAAATGAGATATATGGCCCCAGAAATTGTGACTGGGAAATGCTTGCCAGACATTCATTCCGATCGTTTCTCGTTAGGGATTATCTTATTCATGGCCCTTTGCCTTGGGAATCCTTTTGAGGGGGAAAGGTTGAAGGATTATGACTTTATTGATGAAAAAGCCGAATATGAGATGTATGGAAGCAATCCGATTTTCATTTATCACAAGACGGATAAATCAAACAGGCCGATCCGTGGATATCACACTTCTGTATTAAAGCGTTGGGCGTATTTGCCACTTTATATCAAAGAGGCTTTCCATAGAACTTTTGTGAATGGATTGTTAGACAGGGAAAACGAAAGAACAACTGAGTTAGAGTGGTTAAGGCTTTTAACAAAATACCGTGATGAATTAATCACTTGCCCACAATGCGGTTATCAATATATTTACGGATTTGAAGAGAAACAGTCCTATGAAAAATGCCCTGCTTGTCATAAAAGTAAGGGGAACGTGTGTGTATTAGAACTCGGAAAGAACAAGATTGTCTTAGATGTAGGAAAAGAAATCTATGCTTGTCATTTAGACAAATATTCTTCGGACTATCAAACCATAAAAGGAAGGGTAATCCGTAATAAGAAGAACCCTGGGCTATTAGGGATACGTCTTTTTTTAGATAAGAATGTCAAGATTACGGATAAAAATGGAATTGCGAAAGAAATTGATAAAAATGGCGTCATCCCATTGATTCAAAATCTACAAATCGAATTTGATGACAATGTTAAGGGAGAAATATTATGTCTGAAGTAGTTTTAGGTGATGGAGTTGCAAGGCAAGAATTGAACTTGCTGTTTGTGATTGACAATTCCGCTTCCATGGAGGGGGAGAGGATTGGCGCAGTCAATAATGCAATCAGAGACGTTGTGAGTATCATGCCTGAGATTCAAGAGGATACTAGCGATGCTACGATTAAAATTTCTGCATTAGCTTTTAGCGATACTGCTAAATGGATTTATTCTGAGCCAAAGAATGTGGAGGATTTTAAATGGAACGATCTTTCGATAGATGGTGCAACCAATCTTTCTGCTGCATATGACGAATTAGCTAAATGGCTTAGGAAAAAGAGTAATGGTGGACAAATGCCTGATATTGGCGGAGTTGCCCCAATTATCATCTTAATGACTGATGGAAATCCAACTTCTTTTGATTGGGAAGATTGCCTTGCTGAATTAAAGAAAAAAGGTTGGTTCAAGGTTGCCTTGAAATACGCTCTTGCTATCGGCGTTGACACCGACGAAGCTATGGACGTCTTGGTTAAATTCACGGGAAACCGTGAAACCGTTTTAAAGGTTTACACAGCGGAAGCCTTAAGAAAAGTAATCAAAGTTATTGCGGTAACGGCCTCTAAAGTTAAATCAAATTCCTCTAGTAAAACTTATAACGATGCAAATAGCGGAGATAACTCTTCAAATGGCAACGGACTTGTTAATAATAACGATGTTGCTCAGAAAGAGATTGCCAATAACTTAGAGGAAGTGAACGATGTCGACACAGACTGGTAACGTCTTTGTAGGAAACATCGCCAAGCAAAGACTTAATATCATTTTGCTTGTGGACACTTCTTCAAGCATGCGGGGTACCCGTATTGAACAAGTAAATGATGCCATTTTTGAAATTAAAGATTATCTTTCGAAGATGGAAGATGAAAACACCAATGTTGATTTCTATATTACCTTGATTACATATTCCACCCAAGCTTCGTTTTATAAAGACGAGAAATGCTTGCCAGTGAAAAAATTTGGCTTTCAAGGCATTAAGGCTGCAGGGCGAAGCAATATCCATCTTGCCTATAAGTTTCTTTCCGAAATCTTAAAAAAAGAATCTCAAGGCGGAATCATGCCAGATTTTGGCGGATTGGCTCCCATCATTCTCTTGATGAGCGATGGCCATCCTAGTAACGGAGCTATCAAAACAGAATTGTCTTCTTTGCAAAAACTTCCATGGTTCAAAATTGCTTTGAAATATGGTATATCGGTTGGATCAAATGATGAGAAAACCATTCGTTGCTTGAACGATTTTGTTTCGGGAAACGGAGATGTAATTGAATGTTATGACGCACGTTTGCTCAATCGAATCATCAAAATCATAGTGATAACAGCCTCCAAGGTGAAATCGAGTTCTTCATCAGTAAAAGGAAAGAAACCATCTCAAACGGAAGAGATAAAGGGTTTAGTGCAACAAGCGATTGCTGAAGTAGACGATTGGGAGTGGTAACTTATGGTTCAATATTTAACAACAACATCTATTGGTTACTCTCATATAAAAAACGGAATTATATGTCAGGACTATTCTGATTCTTATCATGATGAAACAAGAACCATTGTTACTTCTTGCGATGGCCATGGAGGAAAGCTCTATATTCGCAGTGACAGGGGCTCAAAATTTGCCTCCGATGCAATCCTATATGTATTTAAGAAAACAAACGAGGAACGTTTACTCAACGAAAGCCGAGCGGAAAATCGTATCCGTCTTGCGATTCTCTGCAAATGGAATGGACTTGTCGAAGAAGACATTTCTAAGCGCCCCTTCACCGATAAAGAACTCTCCATTCTAGATGAAGATGAAAGAACTTTAATTCTTCAAGATCCTCAAATCGCATACGGAACTACCTTAAATGGGGCAATGATCTTGGGAAAAAGGTTGATTTGTGTTTCTTTAGGAGATGGTGGTTGCTTCCTTTTAAAGAACGGCACGGCCGAAAGAATCTTCCAGGAGGAGGAAGATAATGTGGCAAACATCACGTACTCGATGTGCCAAGCGGACGCTTATCAACATATAAGGCTTAAAATCCTTTCTATTTCGGAAGTGGATGGAGCCATGGTTTTTACGGATGGTTTCATAAACCCGTATAGAACTTTTGATAATTTTTGCACCTCTTGCGTAAGACCTATTTTAGAGAGTCTAAAAAAGGGCAAAAAAGAAAAAATAGTCGACTTCGTATTCAAATTGGGCACAGAAATCGGAATCGGAGACGATGTTTCTTTGGGCCTTCTTTGGAAAGATGATTCTTAATAAATTCATCTTTTATTTAATCCATACATAAATGATGTAGGAATAATTTTTATAGTAATAGCCATGACAAAATAAGTCATCCATTCAGAAAGGAGAATTATATGAATGTTTCTGATATTTTTGACGAAAATGAATCTAAAGCGTATGTGAGCGAACACAATCAAAGATTCAACTTCAACATTTCGGACCAATGCCGACTTTACCACTATGACAAGACCATTGGTGTACGTTTGGGGGTTTTCTTCGACCACATTGATTATGACGTGTTTAATGAAGGAAACGGCATATTGGTTTCTTCCGAAAATACTTATGCATTTTTAGAAGAAATTCAAACGCCTCAATTGAGTATCAAAGTATACGCTTTAAATTTTGACAATGATAAGTATGAACAAATTGATTTAGGAGGGGAACCTGTTATTCCGCTCGAAAACAAAAGATATTTCACAAAAGAAATCATTCTTCAGCCTCAACATTTAAACCAAGATGGAGAAATTCAAATTGTTGTAAAGTTTGTTCTTGGTGACATACATTGCATTCAATATGGTTTCTTAGGAAGAAAGACAAAGACGGTTGTTCGTTCTTTTGAACCGAGTAAAGTTGAACTCAAAACAAAACTGATTTCGGAAAGGGATTATTCTAGTGCACAAAATAATAATCCAGATGATTCTGAAAACAATAACAGCTTTCGCTGGACGGAGTTTTAATATGTATAACTATCAAACGATATTTAGCGCCCTTCTTAAAAATGCTGCAGAACATCAATTTGATAACAACTCTGTAGACAATAGTTTGGTGAAACGTAGTTTTTCTACGATTGAAAATTTAAGAATAAAGAGCTTGGGGGATGCCTTCCTTGTTTGGGCTTCTTTCAATTATTTGAATTTTGCTGTAAAAAAAGATCGTTCTATTGGTTATTCCTTCAAAAGGAAAATAGAACGATGCGTGTACGAAACCCGCGCGCAAAGGGAAGACGTTGATTTTTACTATGAGTATCAAGGAGACGTTCTTTACGTTTCTTTCTATGGTTTCATATTTTCTTTCCACAATGCCAGTCTTTCAAACGATTTAAAAGAAAGTCTGTCCCATCAGAAAAGAATTGAATTTGACGGAATTAGAAAACAAGTATGCGCCACTTCTATTTTAATGGCGGCCATGAAAAATCCTGGATTATCAAATGAATTGCCTATCCAGCCAATGGTTAATAACTCCTCCGATATTGTCAAACAAAAACCTAAAATGACGGACCCATATACTAGATTTTCCTTTAATGCTGTCGATTTCACGTTAGATGAGATTTGCGAGGCCTTTAACTTACGTTATCTAACCACAAGTAAAGAATCGATGTATAACATCGCAATCGTCATTAGAGAAATGTATTTTTACAAGGATCTTGTTAACACGGCTAATCCTGCATTAGATCCAAGTCTTGAAAAAGCCATTTATCGTGAAATCTTTACCCAAGCATATAGCGTTATTGAAGCCATTGAAATTGAAATTGGAGCGATGTTATTAGGAATTCAACGCCCAGCGAAGCATGATCCGACCTTGGATCGTCAATGCATTGCTGAACTAAACAAGATTATTAACGTTCCCTCTTCAAGCAAGGAAGGCCAAATGAGAAAGAAATTTCACGATCTTCGTAACAATGTTCACTTATCGAAAAAACAATCCATTTTATCGGACCCATCTTACTGCCCTGAGGAAATCTACCATTACCTTGAATACATGCGACAATATCTACAATACCTTTATCAAAGAATGCTTTCACTTAGAGAAAACTAGAGCGGAGGTTATATCGTGAATCGAGATAAGTATTCTTTCGAAATGAATAATAGAAGAAGCAGGAGGAAGGGCGCTCTACCACCTTTTATAGTTCATTTTCCCTCTAGCGATAATAATCCTCCGAATCAACGAATTGCTCAGACTTCTAAAAAGAAGAGAGGGGAATGTCCTAAGCAAAATGCTAGAGGCGCCCATAACTTCAATCGTTCTAATCGATACGTTCCTCATCAAAATCATGGTGTCGAGGGTTATAAGTCATCCTATATTCAATATGATGAAAACAAGTCCAGTATTTTCTATGATGCCTATTTTCTAACTATTTTTGTCTGTTTGTTTTTCATTGCGCTTTTCATTTCTTCTTTCTTCTCTTGCTGGATGATGTTGGCTATAGGGGTTGCCGCCTTCTTTGTGCAGTGCCTCAGCTCCGTTATCGAAAACAAATGGAACAAATATAGTAATTTCAATCATTTGAAACACAGGAAAAAGCACGCAGCCATCGTCAATGGAATCTTGTTTTTGATGAATACTATGGGAGGCGTGATTGGATGGGCTCTTAAAAAAGATTCTTATATCTTTTGGTTCTCTTTAATTACAGGAACCATCTTAATTGTTCTTTATTTTGTGAATCAACATTTAGTAAACAAGGGTGACCGACACAATATTCATCTACGTCCTTATTCAACTGGCGTTGCAGCTGCATTATCCGTTTCTTTTGCAGTGTCTGCATCTTCGTTCCCTTCTGAAAAAGGATCTATCACATATAGTCTTATAGCCTACTTTCTTCCCATTATAATTTTTGGAATAACCATCTTTTTTCTTTTTTTGCTAAATTCAATCGGAGAATCAAAATATGACTTACGCTGAAGCAGTTAAAATCATTCTTAATAGGGAAGACAAAGAACAGATATTCAAGCAACCTCTCTACCTGTGTTCCTTCTTGGCGGATTTTATAGGGGGCAACCTCTCTCAAAAGCACTTTCTTGACGTTCTTACGTCTTTGATAAAAGATGAGGACCCCGCATCCCTTCTGGATGAAAAAGAGCTGACCCGTATAGCAAACAAGAACATGTTTTATCCGAAAGAAGACGTATTTCAGGCCTTGTCCCCTTTTGTGAAAAAGAACTCTAGCATTGCTGCCCGTATGCCAAAAGAGGCCCCCATTCATTTCTCCTCCGATGTTATTCTCTTAAATAGGAGAAGGGAGATTTTTTTGGGGGATGCAAGAATCATGTCCCTGGATATTCCTTCAGGAGACATCACGATCGTAAATAGTGGAGCGGATCCAGCTTCGAGAAACAAGAGCTGTTTCACCATATATGGAAATGGCAATGATTTGCCAAATGATGCGTTGATTTTTCAAAAAGATTCTAATGGTGAACTATATCTTAGTTTTCAAGCGGATGCTCTAAAAAAAGTTAAAAAACGGAGTTTCCTCTTTGAGATTGCCTTGAATTCTATTCAAGTTTTATCCGTAAAAACGAACGGAGCCGTAAAAGCGAATTGCACATTAGATACTCTGCAAATTGAAGCGGCAGGCGAGGTTGTTTTGGAAGGAAACTACACGAACGCTTCTGTCTTAACGTCTGGAAATGTTAAAAACAGAGCATCCGTTGTCTGCATGAGTACAGTCATTTATTAAAAAAAGAAAGGGGATTTATATGGGAAAAACAGCAAATTGCATCAAGATGCTACAAGCCCTCGCTGGGGGAAAGAAATATAAAAACTCCGAATTGGCAAACACCTTGGGCTTTAAAGAAAGAAACATCTCAGAATATAGGAAAGAACTTCAAGAATGTGGATATGAATTTGAATCTACATCGGGAAGGTATGGCGGGATTTGTTTAAAGAAGTCCGTTTTGCTCCCCTCCCTTTGCTTTACAAAGGAAGAAAGAGATTCTCTCGCTTTTGCTTCTTCGTATGTGAGCAATGAAGGAACCATCTATTGCCGGGATGATTTTGAAAAGGCGATGAACAAAATTTTCTCTGCTATCCGTTGGGATGGAAAGGAAACCCCCAAAGTTAAAATAACGGACCGTAGTCGTTTTGCTTTATCCACCAAAGAGTTAAAGGAACGATACGATTTCTTTGTTAAATGCATTGAAAAGAGGCTTGTAGCACATATTGTCTACGTGGTCACGATTCATAAAGCAATCGAAAACGATGTTGAACCGTACAAACTCATTATGGATGATGGTAGTCTTTTTCTTCTTTGCTATTCACGAATCCAAAAGAAATATCAATGCATCAAATTAAATAACATTCAAGAATACAAAACTTCTGGTATCGGTTTTTCAAAAGATTATTTTTTCAATGAAGATTACGTTGATAACACGGATTTCAACTTTCTTAAAGAAAAGGTATATCACGTAGAACTTCATTTGTCCTCTTTATGCCCTTACATTGGGAAAAGAGAGCTTGGGGCAAATCAATCGGAAAGGGTTTTAGATGATGGTTCTGTCATTTTGAAATTTGATACAGAGGATTTAGAAGGAACACTTAGGGCTATTCTCGACTTTCAGGGAGAATGCGAAGTGCTTTCTCCTCAAATCCTCCGGGATAAATTAATGACGATTGGAAGAAAGATTCTGAAATCCAACAGAAAGTTTAAACCAGAGATGGCGAATAAAGAGCTTAAACCAGAGCAGACGAATAAAAACGCCGAAGGGCTTACAAACTCAAATCAAACTCAGCAAAAATCAACGGATATCATTTATCAGGAATTGATCCAAGATTGTGAAAACGATGAATTCATTAGCATCAGTACTATTCAAAGGAAATATTCCATCGGCTTTCCGGTTGCTGGTCGTTTATTCAACCGTCTTTGCGAAGAAGGCTATATCAATCCCGAGCGCTGTTCTAAGAAGCCGGAGGGCGCCTTCACTGAATTAAAGGCTAAGAAAAAAGAGTCTCCGAAAACAGACACTTTCGTTCCAAATGGTGAAGTAAAAAGTGGCAATGCTCCTGTTTCTAATTCAAATGACGTGACTTATCTTACAGTATTACTCTATTGTGAGAATATGCCAACAGTTGGTATAAGCGACATTCAAAGACATTGTTCTATTGGCTTCCCTAAAGCGGGGGAATACATGAACAAGCTCATTGAGGATGGATGCGTTTTTACAGATAGAGAGAAGAACGAGTTTAAGCACAAAGTGAATCTAGAAAAGGTAAAAAATGCAATAAATGTATTGAAATACAAGGAATCAAATTTATGAGATGGTGGGGATGGATGTTATTGGCATTAGGTTTTATAGCTTTTTGCTGGTTAATCGGATGGATTATTGGCTTTCGAAATATGGTGATCCGCAAAAGAGAAAATATTCGTGATGCCCAAAGCAATGTGCGTATTGCAAAAGCAAAATACCTTCAAGTTTTGAGAAAGACAGGAACTGCAACCATAGATGCGGATTCTTCGCAAGGGAACGCTTATAAGGTGGCTAATTCTTCTTATCAAGGAGGAAGGTTGATTGGAGGGGCGACAGGAAAGATATCTTCGCATTTTACCTTAGCAGGAAATCTCGTTCTCTCTTTAGCAGATGCTTACCAAAATTCTCAATTAGAACTTAATAAGTTGGTGAATGATTACAATCAATACATCAATGAATTTCCGAACGTTATTTTAAAAACGATCTTTCGTTTCAAAAACGCTAAATATATAGATTCCCAAAATCTAGATTCTAGTACAAAACTAGCCGGATTCGATGATAACGATATTTAGTATGAAACTACATTTAAATGAAAAAAATAATTTTGTCGAATTAACATATACAACGATAAGCCTCCCTTTTACAGGCGTAAATCAAATAAGACCATCTTTGTCTTATTGCAGGTTTGAACATGTTAAAAAAGACGGTTCTTCTATTGTTCTTGAAGGCGCATATAAGGACAATCAAGGAAATTTCTACGATTCTGATTTTCAACGCATTACCTTTTCTGGAAACCAAGTAACTGGAACTTTAGAATATGCTGTAGAAAAATTAAGAAAGTTTTGCCCCGTTCCTGAATACTCAGACAACGGCCTCGTTCCAACAAAGATTATTTTCGATGGGAAAGTTAAGTTCGGCAAGAACGTTCACTTAATTGTCTGGGATTTTCTTAATACGAGCGTTGTCACTGGTCTATATGTGGACGAATACGGGCGTTTCTATACAAAGCAAAAAGAGAAACTCAAAATCAAGGCTCATATGCTTCGTCGAACTTTGACCATCAAAAAGTAATATAACGTTTTTAAGTTTCTAAATTATTTTTAATAAAAATGAATTCATACATAAATAATGTAGGAATGGCTTTTAAGATAATCTTGTTCCGAAAGGAGGAGATATGACTGAAAAAATTAACGAAACTACATTACAAAAAATGTTTCCTCATATCGCTGGATATAGGGAAATAAGGGAAGAAGCGGCTCAAATCGTGGATTTATTCCAAAATGAGAAACTTTATCTCGAAAGAGGAGCCCATTATCCAAAAGGCTGGCTCTTTTATGGGCAGCCAGGCACTGGCAAATCTCGCCTGGTGATGGATATTGCGGAGTATTTGGATATTCCTCTTATTGAAATTAGCGTTTCAGATGCCATCGAAAGGAAATTGAGCGTAGAAGAAGACATCTATCACGGCTTCAAAAGGGCACATGAAAACGATCGCGCCATTTTATTTATTGATGAGATTGAGAAAATTGCAGGCTACCGTAAGTATGCTTACGAAATAACGGAAAATCTTAAAAACCAGAAGATTCTTCTACATGAGTTGGACAAAATCAGCTCTAAAGAAGGCGTCATCGTGATTGCAACTTGCAATGAAAGAAAATATTTAGGAGATGCGTTAAGCCGTTCCGGAAGGTTTGATAGGCAGATTGTGTTTCCCCTTCCCAATGATTTAGAAAGAAAATTGATCATTGAACACTTCTTGGAAAAAACGGACCTGCCTTTGGGAGTAAGCGTTGATGAAATCGCAAAAATGACAAGCGGATTCTCTGGGGCGGATATAGAATGCGTTGTTAACGAAGTCATCATTCAAGCTGTTTCCAAACGAGAACAATCTCTTTCTATTCAAGACTTCACATATGCGATTCGGCGTGTTGCCTTTAAGGATTTGCCAAGAGAATCCGCTTGCTCAAAAGAAGAACAAAAGCTAACCGCTTATCATGAAGCGGGGCATGCTTATATGATTTACCGCCTTATCCCAGAAAAGCTTGGAAGCGTTTCTCTTCTTCAACAAGGGGAATCAAGTGGTTCCACTGAAACAGTATCTACAGGACAAGAATCTTTCACACTTAAAAGTGGAGAAGAAACCTGCATGATAGCCTTAGCTGGTTTCTTATCCGTAAAGGTCATGACGGGAAAATGCTTTGGGGGCAATCAAGACGACTTTGAAAAAGCGAAAAAAACGATCTCAGCGATGCTCAATGAAGGCTTCTATGGTTTTGATTATATCGTTCTTGAGAATCCCGAATACAGTGGACCGTTTAGTATGACAATAATGGATGAAAGACAGGCTAAAGGAACAGAAATTATAGAAGGGTTGTCAAAGAGAGCTGTAGAAATTCTTGAAGAAGGAAAAGAAAAAATCGAGAAATTAGCCGCAAGATTGCTTGAGAAAACATCTCTCTCATCTAAGGAAATACATGACGTATTTGAAAATAAAAATTAAAGGAGAAAATTATGAATTTAGTCACATTAGTCGTTGGAATTATTCTTTGCTTATTTGCCATTGGGTTGCCAATTGGCTGTGTCATCAAGACGCCAGACAACCTCAGAGGTTTCTATGGAATCATGTTTGGAATTTGTGCAGTAGTAGGACTTGCCGCAGGGGTCGCTTTGATTGTCTTCTCGCTTTAGAGGAAATCGAAAGGACAACAAATACTGGCGAAAATGTTGCCTTCTCAAATAACATTTGCCAAATATTCAAAAGGCTTATAAAAGCTAAAAAGGAGAAAATTTATGAACTTAATTATGTTAATTATCGGTATTGTTCTTTGCGTGCTTGCAGTTGCAGCAACTGTCGTTTGCATTATTAGAACCCCAGACAACCTCAGAGGTTTCTACGGAATCATGTTTGCTGTTTGTTCCATCATTGGATTTGTCGGTGGGGTCATACTGATTGCTGCAGCATTCTGAAGAAAAAGAAAGGATATAAATATGTTAGGAATTATTGAAATTATCATTGGAACTGTCGGCTGTGTAGCGGCATTGAGCCTTGGAATTATTAGAATCGCTAGAAATCCAAAGGGATGGAATTTTTCGAAGGCCGCTTCTATTCGTTGGGCCATCTTCATGGCGCTTAGTTTTATGCTTGGAACTACATTGATTGTTTTCGGATGCCTTACCTTATTGAGCTAGTTCATTAAAAGCAATGTAGTTTTGCTGAAATAATGGAAAATAAGAAAAATCTTACTCAACGCTTTCACCCGTTTCTTAATATGCGTATTATTGTCTTTGATTGCTATATTGCAATAATAATTATTCAAAAAAGATGACAATCATGAAATTAATCTCATTTTTGCTAAGACTACATTATGAGAATAAAATTAGAAAGGCCCCTTGGATAGAACTTAGATATGGTAATCCATCCTTTGATCCTAAAACGGGCATCTATTCCTTGGACTGCCTTGATGAAATTTTGTCTTTTGAAAAAGACGAAGATGCCGGAAACCTCACAACCGCTTATCTTTATCTTATAGGAGACGAACAAAATAACGTTTTATATGTTGGTACGGCTAATAATGTCCATTTAAGATTAACGCAGCACTTAGTCAAAAACGACAATTTTGAGGGGGAGAAATATGGGAAACCCTCAAGCACCAATTCGCAAATAAAGAATGTTTATGATTATTTGGGAAAGCGACAAAACAAGAAAAAGATCTATTACAAGGTAATTGAAGTAACGCCATGGTATTATAAAGAAACTATAGAACATTTATTTATAACGTTTTATCAATCCAATGGACAGGCACGATGGAATGAAAAACTATAGAGAAAACGGATATGAGTAAAACTTCGTCTTGCATCAAAATGCTTCAAATATTAAATACAGGAAACATCTATAAAATTTCAGAATTAGCGAATCTTCTCGAGACAAATCCTAGAAATATTTTGGAATACAAAAAGGAAATCGAAGATTCAGGATATAGCATTGTCTCCATTCCGGGTAGATATGGCGGATATAAATTAGAAAATACCAGCATTTTTCCAAGCATTCTTCTAACGGAAAAGGAAAAAGATGCTTTAATGGAAGCCTATCAGATGAATCGCCCCCAGAATATATTCCCACATCAAAAAGAATATGAACTTGCGATGGGAAAAATATTATCCTCGATAATTCATTCAAACGATTCAGAAGAATTCGTTTTTATTGACCATTTTCCTTCAGCTTTATCCAAGGAAGAAATCAATAAACGTTATTTGTTTTTTCAAGAAGCGATTTCAAAACGTGAGGTAATCAGAATGTCTTTTCTATCCAATGATAATGTCATAAGAGAAAGAAACGTTCAACCCATGTATCTTTTTTCCTGGGGCGGATCTTGGTATTTAATTGGTTATTGCGAGCTTGCAAAAGATTATCGCTATTTTAAATTGTGTAGAATTTCAAATTATGCCTCAACGGGTAGAAAGTTTGTTTACGATACGTTCTTTAACCCTAGAGATTTCTTTAATAAATACGGTTTGACTAAAATTAAAACTGATGAATGGTATAGAATCAAATTTCAGCTTTATGGTCGTTCCGCTGTTCGCGCTAAGGACTATTGCTATGGGAAGGAACAAATTGTTGAAGATTTGCCAGATGGAAGCACAGTATTTGAAGTGACCATGCATTTTAGAGAAAATATCGTTTCTTTTATTCTTGGCTTTGGAAGAGATTGCAAAGTACTTGAACCTTATTGGCTGAAGGAAGCAATTAAAGAAAACGCATTAGAAATTCTCGGAAACTCGCATCAAATAGAAAAAGGAATAAGAAAAGGGAACTAATGACATTGACTGTGTCGCTTTGAATTTTTTAGAAGTATTACAAAAATACGGATTGTTTAGAGCAATTTCATCTTTGCGGCTAACCACCGCATAAGGGGTAAGGACTACAGCCTTTAAACTACAAAAGAAGGATTTTTAGATTTTAAAATAGCATGCATTTAGCATAAGCCATTTTTACAAAAAATCTTAGAAATGAAAGGTATGTAGCCACCCTTTTAAATTCCATCATTATGATCGTGATGTTTGACCGCTTGCTGTACTACTTGCAAATATTCAAAATGATAATCCCATCATACAAAATGAAAGAAGAGGAGAAATTCTTCAAGGGTCGATGCAAAATTTGTAAAAACCACATTGTCAAAAAGTGAAAATAAGTTGCTTTTATCACTCCGCATACAGCGGAAGACCGAGAGATTGCACAGGGTCAATCAGGAAAAAATCTAAAGGAGGCTGAGTTTTTGCTCATTTCGACTCTTACTCTGCGACGTGAGATGAAACAAAGAACATTATGATGCACTGAGAATTACGTTGATCCTCAGTCCCCGAATCAAGTTGAAGGGATGAGAAGGCCGATACAAAATAAGTTCGAGATTGGATGCCCCGGGCTTCTCAAATGCTTCATATCAATTGATAACTAACAAATCAAAATAAATAATCCTGTTTCTTACTGGCTTTTAAACAAAACGATTCTTGTGAGAAAATAATAAAAAAGGAGAAAGTATATGTACCTCGGCCTAGTCTTTCAAAAAAGCTGTATAAGGAATTATGGAAACTGCAAAACCATGAGAACTGGTCTTCCTCCAAGACCCGTTAATGATGAATACGTTGCAATTATTCGGATAAGAAATGGTATCTGTGTTTTTGGCAAAAACGAGTGCATTTATTTTGGTGGAAAGAAAAGGCCAAAAGAAATAACTGACACATTTAAGAGAATGATGTGCCCTGTGATTTGCATCGTTTTGGAATCGCCTCATAAATATGAATATCATGGATCAACCCCTCTTGGGCCAGCCTTGTCCACTACAGGAAGAAACTTGGAGCAATACTTATTGCCCGTTCTTAATATGGCTATCGCGAGTAAAATAATTCATTTGAGAGACGGAATTTATCGATTGCTTCTTGTTAATGCCGTATCGTATCAATGTAGCAATGCAAGCAATTTGAAGCTGAATGGCAATAAAAAAGCGAGAGATATAGTTTTTTCGGATGTGTGGGCTTGCGGTGGGAAAAAGGAATTTTTGAAACGTATTGTAAAATATAAGCCTTCACTAATTATAAATTCGTGCACTGGCGGTTTTCAAAATGTGAAAAATCCAAATGATCTGAACGGAAAGGTTACGGAGTGTTTGATTAGAAGGGGGCTTCGACTTGTTGCAAGCGCCCATCCATCCTCGTGCTTTTTTTGGAAAAAAGGATTAAGGAAAATTTAACAGCAAGTTAACCCAAAGCCTATTGATTTTGTATATTTTGGAGTGTGTTATTATGGAAAAAGAAAAAGGAAAAGCAGCAAAATGCATTGAAATGCTACGGTGTTTGAATGACGGAAGGGTTCATTCCATAAAAGAGTTAGCTGAAGAATTGGGCACTAAAGAAAGGAATATTCTTGAATATAAAAGGGAATTGGATAAAGTTTCAACAGACGAACGTTATTCTTTTAACATTGAAACGAAACACGGCAAAGGTGGTGGATATTACTTAGACCGCGGAGTTTCAATGCCGATTTATAAGATGACCATGGCGGATAAGAAATGTTTGATTGATTTGTATACTTTTGCTATGTCCACCCTGCAGAGGGCTACGACCGGCCATTTTCCGGAAAGCTCCATTATCACTTGGTACTCGAGCCGCTTATAGAAACGAATTCCTTTTTTCGACCACCCCCTTTCACCGCATACCTTTTTTTAGTCTCGCGACCTCGATGTCCTTGCGCATCAGCTCAACGAGGAGCTGGCTCTTTGTCATCGATCCGTAATCGCTTTGGCCCATGCCGGCGCGAGCCCCCATGGGGGCTTTTGGGGGGATTCCGTTGATTTGCCTGTATTCCCTCACCCAGTTGGAGCATGCGGATCTGGAAACGCCGTATTTTTCCATGCAGTCCTTGTAGGAAAGGCTCCCTTCGTGCAGCATCTTGCCGACCGGGAGCCTTTCTTCTTTCGTTAGTTTCATTTTTGTAACCTCCTTGTCTACAGAGCATTGCAATCTGCATGCAAAATTGTAATGCACTGTCTACTTAAAGATTAGCAGTCCAATAAGACGTTTAATAATGAATTCGCTTCTAGAATGGAAAAAATCGCAACAGCGTAAACCGCTTTTATTAAAGGGCGCAAGGCAAGTCGGTAAAACATATACGTTATTAGATTTTGGCAAGACGTATTATGAAAACGTTGTTTATTTACATTTTGAAGGGGACGCAGGAACACTTACTAAAATCTTTTCTCCCGATTTAAATCCTAGGCGTATCATCCAAGAGATTTCAGCCTATACAAAACAAACGATATTGCCGGGCAAGACTTTGATTATTTTTGACGAGATACAAGCATCCGAAAGAGCTTTGACATCTTTGAAATATTTTGCCGAAGAAGCGAATGAATATCATATCGTCGCTGCTGGGAACCTTTTAGGTCTCAGTATTGACAGAGGAAACTTCTCTTTCCCTGTCGGAAAGGTAAATATGTTAACGATGTTTCCTCTTTCTTTTGAAGAGTTCTTATTGGCGAACAATAATGATGCATTAATAGAAAAAATACGCGAATCCTACGCTGCTTTTTCTCCTCTCCCCGAGGTTTATCATCAACTCGCATTGGATCTTTATGGAAAATATTTGGTTATTGGTGGTTATCCAGCGGTCATTGAAAACTTTCTTGACACAAATGATTTTGATTCCGTACGTTCGATGCAGGCCAATATTTCCGATTCTTATATTGCTGATATGGCCAAGTATGCTTCGCCAAATGAAACCATCAAAAGCATAGCCATTTTCAATACTCTTTCATCTCAATTGGCAAAAGAGAACACGAAGTTCATTTACGCCTCAATTAAAAGCAACGCTCGTGCGAAAGACTATGAACTGTCCCTTCAATGGCTTAAGGCCGCAAATGCGGTCTTGGAAAACGTTAAAGTGAGTGAAGGGAAATTGCCGCTTTCTTTGTATGAACAGCTAGATGCATTCAAGATTTATTATTCTGACGTTGGACTTCTTTGCTTCAAATCTGGAATTATGCCTCAAGATATTCTTGTCGAAAGTGCAATATCCGATAAGGCAAGAGGCCTTTTGGCAGGAAACTATGTTGCAGAACAACTTGTATCATGTGGCTATCGCTTAAACTATCGGGAATCTAATGGCAAGGCAGAGGTGGATTTTGTTCTAAGAAAAGATGACTCTGCCATTCCTCTTGAAGTTAAATCTGCGGACAATGTTCGCGCTAAAAGTTTAAGAGTTTACGTTGAAAAATACTCACCAAAATATTCTATTCGGTTGTCTTCTAAAAATTTTGGTTACGAAAATGGCATTAAGTCTATTCCACTTTATGCGTTGTTTTGTTTATAGATGGTGAAACGTTACTAATCTTTTAGCATTGTGATCGGTACGACATATATTCCATCTTTACGGTAACAAGGGCCATGGCTAGTGAGAACCATCTTGAATTGAGGGAGCTTTAACCCATCTTGTTTTAAGGCTTTCTCAAATTTATTTAAAGAAGCGAATGCGTCTTTTATGTTTTTATCGCTATAGATTTTGATTTCAATCGCGGCATAGTTCCCGTTTCTTAGTTCTACAATGGCGTCTACTTCTCGACCTGCGCTATCGCGATAATGTTTTAATTTTGCTTGAAGAGAATCCGCATATATAGAAAGATCCCTGACTGCCAAATCTTCAAAGAAAAAGCCAAAGGAGTGGAGATCATTGATTAAATCAGACGGCTCAATCCCTAAAGCACATGTAGCCATCGAAGTGTCGACAAAGTGATGTGTTGGTGTGCTTCTTATGGCGATGGTCGATCTAAGATTCAAATCCCAAGCCGGCATATCATAGATAATGAACAAATCTTTTAGAGTCCTTTCATAGGAAGAGAAGGTCTCGTCATCCAACGTTTCGCGGATGCTGGACTCTAATATATCTTTTCTCATGCTGGATCTTTTTGCTTGAGTGGAGACGTTTCTTGCAAAAGACTTCAAAATGAGAACAAGAAGCGAAACGTCCTTGTTCTTAAGAAAAAGAGCAAAATCATCACTTTCTTTTTCTATTCTAAAAAGTCCTTCATAGTAGTTTTCCGTGGTGGCTATGGCATATTCCCTCTTTGCCATAAGAGAGATTGGCCAGCCTCCTCTACAAAGCATATAAGCGATATCTTTTAAGCCAATTGAGTTGTCTAATACGTAGTTAAGGTCTTCCCTTGCATCTTTTGCTTGAAACAATTCAGATAAAGAGATCAATCCGGACGATTCTCCAGATTCATAAAGAGAGAACGGCTTCAAGTTCATTGTAGAAATGCGTCCAGCCCCAGAGTGTTGAATTTTAGACGGATCAATGGGAGTAGTGCTTCCGGTAATGATGTATTTGCCAAACTGATACTCTTCATCTAAGTCGGCTTTTATTTCATTCCATAGTTCCGGGGCTTTCTGCCATTCGTCGATAAGACGAGGATATTCTCCTTGTAAAATTCCTTTTGGATCGGAATTTGCTAAAGCAATCGTATTTCCGTTTTTTAAAGAAATGCTTGATTTGGCAAATCTTTGACAAAGTGTAGTCTTTCCACAGAATTTCGGACCGGTGACTAAAACACATCCGGAAGAATTTAATTTTTCATTCAATATGTTCTCTGCTAAACGTTTTCTGTATTCAAAAGGCATGCTTCGCTCCTTCGCTTGATTCTATTTAATCAGCAAAAACCAAAGAAGTAAACAATGAAACCGACGTTTTGAAACAAAACAAACCGACGAAATGAAGGATTTAAATCCGACGTTTTGAAACTTTTCTAAATCCACTTTAACTTTAAATTAGTAGGGTATTTCTTTTTTTACATGCCGATTTGATGCGTCTTGGAGAGTGTCAAACGGCAGAACATTTAGATTTAATGATGGTTTAAAAGCCATTTCTATGTTGAGAAGAGGCCTATATGCAATGTTTTACTTAATGATGATTGAAAGGCGAAGAAAATTATCTCATTAAGTTCTTTAACGGGAATAAAATGCAAAGCGCTTATTACTCGTAAACTTCATCAATCGAATCGTTGATTTTCAACGGCGTAAAAGGTTTATCACACATCATACGGTCAAGTTTATCTTATCTCTAGATGGTGAAGAGAATGTTTCCTAAAAGTGTAAGTTAATAGAGAAAAAACAAGAAAACTTAAAAAATATCTATTAACTATGGATTTTCACGGTTGCTTTCAGATAGGAATTTGATTCATGAAACATTTATACGAAAGAGAAACGTATTTAAAACGAATTTGGTGATTTGGAGATAGACTTCATAATTCAGAATCAAAGGTTTTGAAACACAAAGGATCGCATGAACTGTTTGACTTTTGTTTCGTGCGGCTTTTATCCGTCTACATACGATTATCCTTTTATATTAGGTAACATTCTCTCTTCTATAAAAGGTGCAATAACGCTTTATTCGCGTTAAACTATCCATGTTTTATTAGTGGAAGGAAACGATAATATGGAAGAGAAATTAACAGACCAAGAATTAGCCAGACGCGCCAAGCTTCCAAAGTATAAAGAACTAGGTGTTGACCCATTCGGTCAAAAATATGATTGGAAAAATCAAATCCGTGATATCCGTAAAGAATATGGAGAAGTGGATGCGGAAGAACTTTCCACCAAAGAAGTCCACGTTGATATTGCCGGACGTATCATGGCTATCCGTGATATGGGGAAGGCTGCATTCTTTAACGTGAAAGATGAATTCGGCACCATTCAAGTCTGGATTGGCAAGAACGTCGTCGGAGAAGATAACTACAAGATTTTCAAATTGGAAGATGTTGGCGATATTTGTGGCGTGCAAGGAACGTTGATGAAATCCCGCACGGGTGAATTGACGATCCGTTGCAGCAAATTCACCCACCTTTCTAAATGCCTAAAGCCACTTGCTGAGAAATACCACGGCTTAACCGATTTGGAAGATCGTTGCCGTCGTCGTTATCTTGATTTAATCATGAATGAGACAAGCAGAAGAACCGCTATTCTTCGTCCAGCCATTGTCAAAGGCATCCGCGATTATTGCGATTCCCTTGGTTTCACTGAGGTGGAAACTCCCGTTCTTTCCCCGATTGCAGGCGGAGCAAATGCTCGTCCATTTATCACCCATCATAATGCGTTAGATAAGGATTTCTATTTACGTATTGCTACGGAATTAAATCTTAAGAAATGTATGATCGGCGGAATTGACCGCGTTTATGAAATTGGCCGTATCTTCCGTAATGAAGGAATGGACAATCGCCATAACCCAGAATTCACGACCATTGAGCTTTATCAAGCCTATGGCGATTTAAGAGACATGATGGCATGGGTTGAAGGCATGATGCATTATGTTGCTGATAAAGTCGTAGGCAAAGAGGAATACGACTGGAATGGCAACAAGATCAATCTTGCTAAGCCGTTTAAAGTCATTACTATGGCAGAAGCCATCAAAGAGAAGACAGGCATTGATTTCACAGACGACATTCCATTCGAAAAAGCGGTAGAGCTTGCTAAAGAACATAAAGTCCCGCTTGAAAAAGCCTGGAATTCCACCGGATATATCATGCAAGCCTTCTTTGATGAATTTGTTGAACCAACTTTAATTCAGCCAACTTTCATCACGACCTATCCGATTGAAGTCTCTCCATTAACCAAGAAAACAAGCGACCCTCGTTTCGTTGATCGTTTCGAGCTTTTCATTGGCGGTTTCGAATTCGGAAACGCTTATTCCGAACTTAACAACCCATTTGACCAAAAAGAGCGTTTTGAAGCTCAGATGGCTGCAAGAGATAGAGGAGACGATGAAGCAAACGTCATTGACTATAGTTTCCTTGAAGCCATGGAATATGGCATGCAACCAGCGGGTGGCATTGGCGTTGGTATCGATCGTCTTTGTATGTTGCTTACTGAACAACCAACCATCCGTGAAGTTCTTCTCTTCCCAACCATGAAGGATGAAAAATAAGCGATAAATCATTTATCAAAAGAGCGACTCTAAAATGGAGTCGCTTTTCTCTTTGGCTCCCAATGAATATGTGTCTATTCATCGTAAATTGTTTAATGGCTTGTTTCGACAAAAAGAAAACGTCCGTTTTTAATTATTTTCCATTTTCTCCGTATTTAAAAAGAAATTCTCTGAACGTAAAGGAAAACAATAGAGTTCCTTCATGAACATTTACAATCCTTTACATTTGTGCGACATTTTTAAAAATACAATAAATAGCGGAGTTAAAAAAATGAAGAAAGAAAATCTAAAACTTGGCTTCGCCTTTATGCTTATGGCGGCCTTATCTGCATGTGGAAACAATGATGCTTCCTCAAATGAAAACCAATCTAATAGTGGTGAAACTATTGAAAAGACTGTGAATGTTTATATGCCTTCACCTGCTGGTTTGCAAACAGCTTTAGAAAAAGGGTTTGAAGCGGCATATCCGGGAGTTGATATGAAAGTTACCTCTGGGACAACCGGAGAATTGCTTGCCAAAATTGAAGCGGAAAAAACAAATCCTATTTGCGATGTGTTAATTCTTGCTTCCTGGAGCGATGGAATTAATTCTTTATCCAAACTTGATTTAATGGAATACACTCCAGTTAATGGAGACAAATTAGCTACCCCATTCAAACATTCGAGCAACAAGATTTGGGGAACTAGCGCTTCCGCGGTCGGTGTTTTATACAATACCGATAAGGTGAAGAAAGAAGAAATTGAAAAACTCGATTGGACGGATTTTGCCAATAAAGACAAAGTTAATGGGACTTTAAAAGAAACGGGAGAAGCAGCCATTTCCATTCCTGATCCAACGAAATCCGGTGCTTGCAAGGATTTCTTGGCTGGATATGTTTCAAGCAAAGGAGAGAGTGCTTGGACCGACTTCAATGGATGGGCCAGTGCCGGATTAAAGAATGGCGGCGGAAACAAACCAGCTCTTGCTGCAGTAGAAAGTGGCAGTGTTGATATTCTTGTTGCTGGTGTTGACTATAATGCCTATGCAGATAAGAAAAAAGACAAGCCAATCGATATCTATTATCCAAAAGGCGGAACGGTTGTTAATGCGCGTCCTGCAATGATTATGAATACCGCAACCCATAAAAACGCAGCAAAAAAGGTTATGGATTATCTGTGCTCAGATGGCGCTCAAAAACTTGTGGCCGATGCTTTCCTTCTTCCTGGAAGAGAAGATGTGAGTGCTGATTCTTCCCGCTTGGGCTATAGCCAAATCAAACAATTTGAGAACCTTAATTGGGATAATATGGCTGCTAACGGGACAGAAATTGCCAAAAATTTCGTTGATTTGCTCAAATAATGAGTACGCAGTTTTTATCTTTCATCAAAAACCGACAAAAATTAGGATACCTAACCAAGGGTATCCTTATTTGCGTTTTTTTAATCTTTTTTATCGTTTGTCCAATCGTTTTTGTTTTTAGCCAATCGCTTATGAACGAAAACGGCGCATTCACTTTTCAAAATTACGTGAATGCTTTTTCTAACGAAGATACGGGGAAGGCAATATGGGATTCCTTATTGTTGGCTATCTCTGTTACGGGGTTATCTACTTTAATTGCGGTACCCGAAGCCTACTTATTAGCAAAGACGCGCTTAAGAAAACTTTGGTGGCTTGATCTTATTCTCATAATTCCCTTCATGGTCCCACCCTACATCAATTCCATGGGCTGGATGTTATTTATGCAAAGGAATGGGATTTTGTGGAGGAATTTGCCTTTTTTAAGACCGCTGGCTTCTTCTTTTTATTCGTTTTTTGGCATGGTTTGGATTATGTCTATGCATACCTCTCCATTTTTAATGACAATGCTAAAAAGCGCTTTTCTTTCCTTTCCGAAGAGCCTTGATGATGCAAATGATGTTTACCAGAAAAGCCGCATTAAAAGGTTTTTTAAGGTTTATATGCCAATTTTGCTGCCGAATTTTTTCATTGGCGCATTCTTAGTATTCGTCAAAGCTTTAAGCGAATATGGGACTCCTGCTACTTTTGGACCGGCGATCGGGGTTTTCACATTCACGACGATGATAACGGATAGGATGCAAATCGCTCCGATTGATTTTGGTTCGGCCGCTTCGTTAGCGTCCCTTCTTGTTTTTATTTGCATGCTTCTTTGGATGTTGCAAATGATCATCATAGATAAGAAAGCGGTTAATTTAAAAAATGAGGGAGAAGGGCGCTATTCAAAAAGCATTTTTTTGACAACGATAGGGTCTGTTTTCTTACTCGTTTTGTTCTTTTTCTCTGCTTTTATACCTTTGTTTACAATTGTGGTATCTTCCTTCAAAAAGATTTTATACAAAAACGTTTTTGAGCCCGGGAATTTTACTTGGGAGAACTATCAAATCGCTTTTGGAGATGATACGGGATTCGGGACGGGATTCGAAGCGATTGGAAATTCGTTTCTCGTTGGCATCGCTTCTTCTTTTATCGTTCTTCTTTTGGGGTTGTTCTTTGCTTTCTATAGCCACAAGAACAAAAAAAGAGTCTTGGCAAAAAGCGTTGAATTTTTGGATATGTTGCCGCAAATGATTCCGAATATTGTCACGGGCATAGGCATGATTATGTTCTTTAACACCATCTATAAGTTTTTCCCTGCATATAGAACGGTTTGGATGTTGATTATCGGCTATAGCGTTGTCTTTTTGCCAGGGATGGTTTCTTATATCAAGAATTCCTTGGTTCAGATGCCTTCATCCCTCCTTGAAGCGGGAAGGGTCTATTCAAAAAATGAAATGAAAGTAGATTTGAAAATCCTCTTGCCTCAGGCTCTTGGCGGAGCTTTCTACGGCTTTGCGATGACTTTGATTGTGGCTTTAAGAGAATTAGTGACGGCAAAATTACTTCAACCACCAGCATTTTATACAATTTCTTTGTTCATCGATTCTCAATTTGAACAAGGGAATCAGCAAGCCGCCATGGCTTTGGCTGTAGTTTCCGTCGGCATCACCTTGGCGTTGTTATTGCCGCTTGAATATATTTCCACAAAAAAGAAAGGGAGAGCTTAAAATGGATGTTAAAGTCAATAATATTTCAAAATCCTTCGACCATAAAACACACGTTCTCGAAGATTTATCCATTGTGATTCCTAGTGGCAGCTTAACGACCCTTCTTGGCTTATCCGGTTGTGGGAAAACGACTCTATTAAGAATCATTGCTGGCTTAGAAACAAGCGATACGGGCTCTATTTCTTTAGGCGACAAAGTGGTTTTTGATGCAGAAAAGAAGATAAACGAAACCCCGATAAAAAGGAATGTCGGATTCGTATTTCAGGATTTTGCTCTTTGGCCAAATATGAGCGTTCTCCAGAACGTAGAATTTGGTTTAGACAGCAAAATGCCTCCTCTTTCTCTCAAAGAGACCGTAACTTCATTTTGGAAAAAACATAAAGAAAGAAAAGAAAAAATCAAAACCAAGGCCATGGAATGCCTAAAAATGGTTCGAATGGACGCCTATGCGAATCGTTTGCCAAGTGAACTTAGCGGTGGGCAAAAACAAAGAGTAGCTATTGCAAGGGCAATTGCGATTGACCCATCTTTGATTCTTTTTGATGAACCTTTAAGTGCGCTGGATGCTCTTCTTCGTGAAGAAATGCGAATGGAGATAAGGAACCTTGTTAAGACACTGAAAATGACGGCCATATTTGTGACGCACGATCAAGAGGAGGCAATGTCTATTTCCGATTCGATAATCGTTATGAACAAAGGAAAGATCGTAGAACAAGGAACTCCGGAAGAAATTTATTGGCATCCGAAAAGCAAATTTGTCAGTGAATTCATCGGCAAGGCTTCTTTCCTGGACCCTAACCATTTTTTGCGTCCAGAGGATATATCGTTGAGCTTTAGCAAAAAGAAAGAAAAAATATCCGTGACTGTGGAGCACGTTCAATGTAAAGGCGGCAACTATTTCATTGAAGCAAAGGATACAAACGGGCGTGTTTTCTGTTTCTTTGATGAAAAAGCGCTAGAAATTGGTAAAACCTTGACAATCTATTTTAGCGAAGAAGACATAAGAGAGGTTCGCTAATGAAATTTCTTTCGCTAGGCGGAATCAATGAACATGGGCGAAACGCTTTTTTAATAGAAAGCCCTCATCATAAGATTTTGTTAGATTGCGGTTTGGGAGAAAAAGGGGAACTGCCTGATTTTTCTAAAATTGACGTTTCCACTCTCAATGCGCTTTTTTTATCGCATTCTCATTTGGACCACACCGGAGCGGTCGGCGAATTATTTAAAAGAGGTTTTCATGGGCAGGTGTTTTTATCAAAACCCACATATGATTGCATCGGTTTAACCAATTTCAAGCCTTTCTTTCTTCACTATCAAGAAAAGAGAGATGTTTTTGACTGGCTAAGCGTGAAAGCTTTTCGCAGTGGGCATTGTTTTGGCGCATTTGGATATGATATCCGTATGGAAGAGAAAACGATCATTTATACTGGCGATTATCTCGAAGATAGCATTTTTTCCTGCGATGAAATTAGAAATTTAGAAAGAGACGTGGCTATTGTCGATGGAGCATATCCTGCGGATGAGAAATGCATGGAAGATAATAAATCCGCGTTTTTGAAATTGATTACCTCCTTGGGGAAGAATATTATTCTCCCTCTTCCAAAAAACGGTAGAGGTATAGAGGTCATTTCTATTTTCAATGACCATGGAATTCCTTATAGCATCGTGGGGGAACCTTTTTTTCACGAAGAAGAAAACGATTATTTAAAAAAGAAAGTGGATATAAGGCCTTCTGATAATTCAAACATATTGCTTGTCGCTGACCCTCAATTAAAAAAGAAGGAAAGTCAGGATATTGTCGCTAAACATCCATCCTTCTCTTTGATATTCACCGGCACGGTTGATGAAGGAAGCGTTTCAAGCTATCTCTTAGGAACGAGGAAGAATACATTTTTCCAAAGAATAAACGTTCATCAAACCCATTTAGAAGCCGAAACCCTCATTAAAAAGAATCAATTTAAGAAAGCCGTCATTTTCCATAACAAAGAAACAAAAGAAAAAACATCTTTTTCTTTTTGATTGATCGTGGTTTCCTGATTAATCTTTTTCGATTTTTTTGGCATTTTTTCTTTTTCCCCGTCTTTCTATAAGTGGGAGGCAAAAGATAATCAAAATAGTCTAAATTCCTAATCCCTTTGTTTTTAACGGAAAATAAGGGGACGTGTATCTGTTTTCGTCTCTGAAAACCATTTCCTTTCCGTTGGGTTTTACGATGTCCCGAATCTTGTCGTAATCATCATTTGAAGACTGCTTTTTTCTCGTGTATAATTCTTAGGCTTCTTTAGAAGGAAGAAGCAACATTCTCTTATGGTCGTACTCGATACGATCCATTAGACCAAATTTAGGAGGTGCTAACATGAAAAAGTATGAGATCATGTACATCTTGAATAGCGTTCTTGAAGAACAAGCTAGGAAAGATGAAATCGCCAAACTTCAAGGGATTTTGGAAGCTAACAAAGTTAAAGTCGCCAATACCCAAGAATTAGGCATGAAAGATTTCGCTACGCCAATTAAAAAGCAACTCAAAGGCTACTATGTCGTTCTTAAAGTGAATGGCGAGATTGCTGGCCTTAATGAGTGGAGCCGTCAAGCGAAACTTGATCAAAACGTTCTTCGTTTCTTGATTACGATTGACCAAGACTAATCATCGTTTTATACGAAAAACATTGGAGGATCGTAAAATATGTTAAATCGTGTCATTCTAATCGGCCGTCTTACCCGTGACCCTGAGTTACGCAAGACCGCCTCTAATCTCTCTGTCGTGTCCTTCTCGCTTGCAGTAGATGATTCCCGCAAAAATCCGGATGGAACAAAAAACACTTTGTTCATGAACTGCACATTATTCGGTGTGCGTGCTGATACATTCGCCAAATACACCCACAAAGGTTCGATGGTTTCTATTGAAGGCAGACTTCAACAAAGAAAATACACGAACAAAGCCGGTGTTCAAGTCACGGTTGTCGAAACAATCGTTGATAACTTTGATTTCTTGGATACGAAAGGCTCAGCTTCAGCGGAGGCAAACGGATATGCTTCTCAACCAGAAGCCGCCCCAGCCCCAGCCCCACAACCAGATAGCGGTAATTTAGATGCCATTGATGTTGTAGACGACGATCTACCATTCTAATAGAAAGGAAATTTATTATGGCTTTCAGAAAAATGAGATCCAGACGTAAAGTTTGCTATTTCACTAAGAATCATATTAAACATATCGATTATAAGAACGTTGAGCTTCTTCAAAGATTCATCACACCGGATGGAAAAATCATGCCAAGAAGCAGCACTGGTACCTGTGCTAAATATCAACGTCAATTAGCGAAAGCAATCAAAAACGCCCGTTATATGGGATTGCTCCCAGAAGTTGGCGCCAATTAAGCGAAATTATTACGTCTTTAGCCTCACTTAACTGTGAGGCTTTTCTTATATACGTTTCGTTTCTTTCCCCTTTTAACCCATAAGGGGTTAAATTATAATTTAAATATGAACGCATCCATTAAGAAGTTTCGCAACATCACCTTCGTCTTTGCTCTAATAGAGCTAATCCTTATTGGAACCCTTACCTTTTTCTGGGTTTATAACACTTTTGGCATCCGTGATATTAAAGATATAGAGGAATATATATTTCTGGGTTTTGTCGTTCTTTGCCTAGCCGATATCCTTTTTACCTGGCTTGCCTTGGCTTTTCTTTCTAGGAAAAGGCAAAGCAATGATATAGAAGTGGCCTCTCTTATTGGCAATGATATTCAAATGGCCTATAACTTCAATCAAATCGGCTTATTGGCTATCGATGAAAGCGGCCTTGTGCTTTGGAGCAACAGTTTATTTAACGAAAGGCAATTGGATTTGGTTGACACGGATATTTTCCAAACCTTTCCTGCTTTGAAAGAACTAGTCAAGCTCAAAAGCGATAAGGCTGTCCATCTTGATATGAAGGGAAAATCATATGAAGTTCGTTTCTTAAGCGAGCCAAGGTTGTTTGTTTTCAAAGATGTGACTGAATATGATAACGTTGTCAATTATTCTAAGGAACAAGCCATCGCTTTAGGCGTTGTCATGATCGATAACTTTAACGATGTTGCTTCAGATACGGATGAAGTGGCGGACGCGGTCATGAATGTTCGCGCTATTCTCCGTGATTATTTCCGCCAATATAAAGTTCTTCTCACTCAAGTAAAGCAAGACCGTTATTTCGCGGTCTGCAATTTCAATGCTCTTGATCAAATGGAGAAAGACGGTTTCTCTGTGATGGATAAAGTGCGTGAAAAACAAGACAAAGAAGACACTCCGCTGACTTTATCCATTGGCTTTGCCCATGATTTCCCCGATGTGGGAAAACTATATGAAATGACAGAAGAGGCGATTGATACCGCTTTGGCACGTGGCGGTGACCAGGCTGTTGTTTCGCAATATGGCAAGGAACTTCGTTTCTTTGGCGGGAAATCCGCTGCCATTGAAAACACCTCTAAAGTTAAGGTCCGTTCTATGGTTGGGGGGCTTGCTAAATTAATCAAGGATTCCAGCGCTGTCTTTATTATGGGACATACCGAAATGGATATGGACGCTTTAGGAAGCTGTTTGGGCGTTAAGGCAATTTGCGATTGGTGCAAAAAACCAGCGAAGATTATCTATTCCCCTAAGCGAACGGAAAAGAAGGCCAGGCTTGCTTTCACGAGCGCTTTCTCGAAAGATGCTTTGGACCAACTGACCGTAACTCCAGAACAGGCTGCGTCTCAAATTAAAGAAACATCGCTCGTTGTTGTCGTGGATGTTTCTGTTCCAAGGAATGTCATGGCTCCTAAGATTCTTGATTTAGCTAGAAAGGTCGTTGTTATCGATCACCATCGTCGCGGCGATTCCTTTATTGAAAGACCATCTTTATCTTATATCGAGCCTTCCGCTTCTAGCGCTTGCGAATTGATTACGGAGATGATTCGTTATGCGGCTGCAAACCCTCGTATTGATTTAAAACCGTCTTATGCCACGATTATGCTGTCTGGCATCTTCATGGATTCACAATATTTCAAAAGCAAATCTGTAGGCATGAGAACTTTCGAAGCAGCCGAAATCTTGAAAGAATACGGCGCTGAAAACACCCTTGCGGACGAATATCTCAAAGACGATTACGAGGAATTCGCTTTGACGAATAAAATACTTGGAACAATGAAGACCCCATCTTATGGAGTTCTCTATTGCGTTTCAGAGGATAATGATATTGTCGAAAGAAGCGCTCTTGCCAAGGTGGCCAATTCCCTTCTTTCTCTTAGAGATGTGCACGCTTCCTTCGTTATTGGAAGAACGGCCGATAAGCAAATAAGCATATCCGCAAGAAGCGATGGAACAGTGTCTGTCCAGCTTCTTATGGAACAATTAGGGGGTGGAGGCCACTTAACGATGGCTGCAACCTTATTCCCAAATCCAAAGGTTCCGAATGTCACTCATGTCGATGAAGCGGAAAAGAAGCTCTTAGAATGTTTGAATGATTACTTAGACGCTTCAAAAGTAAACGTCACTGCGGGAGGAAACAATGTATGAAAATCATTTTATTAGCCGATGTTAAAGGCGTAGGCAAAAAAGGAATGACCGTTGATGCTAAAGACGGTTTTGCTAAGAATTTCCTTATTCCACGTGGTTTAGCTGTTATTTCCACGGATAGCAATCAAAAGATTTTAGCAAAGAACAATGCCGAAGAGGATGCAAGACAACAAACTTTAAAAAAAGAAGCGGAAGAATTAGCAGAGCGTCTTGAACACATTAACGTTGAATTTAAGGCCAAAGTCGGAAGCGATGGGAGGATGTTCGGCGCTATTTCCCCAAAGCAAATCGAAGAAGGCTTAAAAGCTCAATGGAATATCACTATCGATAAGCGTAAGTTCATCGATAAATATCCTGCCAACGCTTTGGGATACACCCGTTTGAAAATCGAACTTTATAAAGGCAGCGCTGGCGAGGTTGTCGGCACTGTTAACGTTCATATCTCTGAGGAAAAATAATGCCGAAAGTATCTCTTCCTTCTAATGTTGAGGCGGAGCGCTCTGTTTTGGGCGCCATGCTTTTGTCTGCCAATGCTTGCAACATTGCCATTGCTTCTTTGACGGAAGATTCTTTTTCCGATGTCGACCCTAGAAATAAGATCATCTTCCATGCGATGGAAAATCTTAGTCAGCACGAACAAATCATAGATCCCCAAACGGTAACGAACGAACTTATCAACACCAACCTTTTAAGCGCGGCAGGGGATTCTTCCTATCTTTTGGAATTGATGAATAGCGTCATTAACCCAGAGAATGTCGAACATTATGTTGGAATTGTCAAAGACCAACAAGTTTTGAGGGAGTTTCTTTTAGAGCTTCAAGATATTCAAAAAGACTATGCGGAAGGGAAAATCTCCGATATCGGAGATTTTTTGGCGAATTCTCAGCAAACCTTAACGGCTATCACCAATCGAAGATCGGTTGGCGGTTTCCGTAAGGGAGGGGAGATCGCGAAAGAGGTAAAGCTCAAAATCATCGCTGAAGCGAAACGTTCCAATCGCTCTTTGACAGGCGTGGATACGGGATTTCGCGGTCTTAATAAGCTTACTCATGGTTGGCAAGCGGGCGACCTTATTGTTTTGGCTGCCCGTCCTTCCGTTGGCAAAACCGCATTCGCTTTAAATTTAGCGGTCAATGCTGCCTCTTATAAGGGAGAACCTGTTGCTTTCTTCTCTGGAGAAATGGATTCTACATTGGTTATGAAACGTATCCTTTCTTCCATCTCCCGCGTTTCCCTTTCAGGAAACGAAACATTGACGGATCGAGATTTAGGGAAGATCGCCCTTGCTGTTAGCGAAGTCGAACGCATGAATCTTTATATCGACGATAAACCCAACCCAAAATTAGGCGATATTATCGCCAAATCCATCAAATTAAAAAACAGCGAGCCGAATCTTTGCGCCATTTTTATTGACTACATCAATATTATTCATACGGAAAAAACATTTGAATCTCGTTCATTGGAAGTCGCAGAAATCACCTCTTCCCTAAAAGAATTGGCACGTACTTTAAAAATACCGGTAATCGCTCTTGCTCAGGTTAACCGTGATGCGGATAAAAACGAAAACGGCGTCCCTAGCATGGCCAATTTAAAAGACTCTGGCTCTATTGAGCAAGATGCCGACATCATTATGCTCATGTACCGCAAAGATTATTATGATAACCAGGGCAAACGTATTGTTAAAGGACAATCCGCTTATGAACAAAAGATGGATGCTCAAGTGGAAAAAGCAAAACAAGCCGGTCCAAATAAAGACTCTGGCTCGGTGACCACAATTAGCGTCACGAAAAACCGTAATGGTCAAACAGGCAAGGTTTCTTTAATGTTTTCTAAAGCCATTCAGCATTTTGACAACTTCTCCTTAGAAGCGGAAGACGAAGAGCGAAGGCTAAACGGCGAAGAAGGATATCCTTCAGACGAAGAATGATACGTTACGTAATGGTTTCTTCCTCTTCCAAGGGGAACGCCGCTTTCATTTATTCCGAGAGAACTCTCATTCAGGTTGATATGGGAGTTACTTTAAATGCGCTTAAGAAAGCCATATCTTTGACTCCTTATCGATTGGAAGACATCCAAGCTCTTTTAATCACCCATGAACATTCCGATCACATAAAGGGATTGTCTTTATCTTGTTACAAACGTCTTAAGATAGACACCTATGCGGGAGAAGGAACCTTAAAAGAGCCGACCCACATCGTGGAAGAAGAGTCTTCTTTCGATATCGGCGATTTTACGGTTATTCCCATTCGCACTTCACATGATGCAAAACATCCGCTCGGTTTTGTTTTCATCCAAGGGAAAGAAAAGCTCGTCTATATGACAGATACGGGTTATATTCCCGAGGAAAGTCTTCCTTATATGGAGAATGCGAATTTCTATATCGTGGAATCCAATCATGATTTGGAGATGCTTCGAGAATCGAATCGACCCCTGATTCTAAAAAAGAGAATCCATTCCAAGCATGGGCATCTCTCCAATGAGGAATCCGCTCGTTATTTTGCTGATCTTGTCGGAGAAAAAACGAAAGAAATCACTCTCGCCCATCTTTCCTTAGAATGCAACACCCCGCAAAAAGCCCTCGAAACTTGGGACAAAGTATTTCAAGAAAGAGGCTTATCCGTTTCCAAATACAATTTAAGAGCAGCCCCCGCAAGTGAGCCTTTGTTAGGAGGAGATAAATGAAAATACGAATCATTGCCATTGGCAAGCTCAAGGAAAGCTACTGGAGAGCTGCTGAGCAAGAATATTTAAAAAGACTTAACCCATATAGCAAAATAGAGGTCATCGAGTGTAATGACCTTCCTTCGAGAGAGGGCGCGTCTTTGAAAGAAGAAGAGGAAATAAAACTCAAAGAAGGAAGAGAGGTTCTCATGAAATTAAAGCCAAGCGACTTCCTGGTGCTTTTGGATTTAGGGAAAGAAGAAATGACCTCCCCGGAATTAGCCAAGAAGCTCTCCAAATGGATGGAACTGTCCGGCAGCAATTTGACTTTCGTTATTGGCGGCTCTCTTGGCTTATCCCAGGAAATAAGAAATAGGGCTAATGCGACTTTGACGTTATCTTCCTTAACTTTCACCCATCAAATGACAAGAATCATTCTTCTTGAGCAAATATACCGCTCCTTCAAGATTCTTAGGAATGAGCCTTATCATAAGTAATAGGAGTAATATATAGTTATTATGATTTATCCTGAATTTGAACAATTTGAGTCCTTCGTTGATCCAGCAAACCCTTATTGCAATGCCTACAAAACCAAAGAAGGCCATATATTCTATGTTGAACCGGGTTTTTATGCGGGCATGCAAGGTTTTAAGGAAAAAAGAGAAGAACGTTACCAAGATCTTTTAAATGGCATCTTTGATGTTATTCAAAAGAATGAGAAGGTAATCTTCACTTGGTCTTATGATTCTCCGTTTATGGAAAAAGACGGTTTCATTTACCGTGAGATTTCTGACATTTCCGATCCTTTGAAAATATATGTCGAAGATAAGAGCCGCGGCAGTGATTACGGAGATTAACAAGAAGTAAAAGAAAATCCTCGTTTTAATCGGAAACGAGGATTTTTCATATCTAGGCAATTAAGCCTGCGGACGAAGGTTTCTCATCGACATCCAAGTAATTCTAAGGATGTACATCATTGGGAAGAGGAACATCGTCATTCCCGAGAAGGATGGAACGAAAGCGAGTAGGCCAAGCAGGGCAGGGCACAAGGATGCGTAATAGCCAATCTTTTGGCATTGCCAGAAGGTATAGATTCTAAATGGATTGTTTCTTCCTCTTGTCATGATAAAGACAAGAAGGCCCATTAAGAAGATGATACCGACTGAGATGGCAAGCATGATTCCGCTATATTCCCAAGCAAGGGTGTTACGGGTTGAGACATAGCCATTCTCTAAGAAATTGCACCAAGTGTCGATGATTGTTTGATTTTCTTCTGGGGCGAGGATGGTGTGCAAATCCTTTCCGTCAAAGCCTTTATAATCATATTTTACTTGTACGTTTTTGGTGACTTGACTACCTTTGACCCCTTTGGCAAGGTAAATGGCATCTTTTCCTATAACGATGGTATTGGTGCTATAACTTTCCAGAGTTTGCCCTAATTGAGCGTTTGGATCGTTTTGAAGATTAGAGAATTTATTTGTGGCGAACTTATAAGGATTTTCATCGCCGCAATAATAAACGGCTAAGCCACAATGCCATTGATCTTTGGCGGTGATCATGCCAGCCGCTTGGGAGGAAGTGGAAGAATTATTTTCATCGGCTGGCTTCTCTTCCGTAATGGAAACCGGAACTTTGTAATAATAGCCCCAATAGGAAACGTCTTCTCCGTTTGGATTTACGCATTTCTTTTTCCAAGCCGCTTCATCTAATGTCAAAGCCCCATTTTCGATTTTCATGCTCACATCGGACGTTTCCTTTTGAAAAGCCACAAGAGCATTTTCGTAATCATAGGTATATCCGCTCGTGAAGAAATCCGATGCCTTTGTTGTGAAATATCCAACCATGGTCGGAATGGTTGCGATAAGAGCGGCAACGATTGCCACGATAACCGGTCCATACCATTTGTGTTCTCTTCCTGTAACGCAAGCGTCATTAGAAAAGAGGGATTTCAGTAAAAACTTCAATTGTTGAAGAAATTTATTTTGCTTTTTTTGTTTAATTGGTTTTGCCTTTGCCATAGTTTATCCTTTGTTTAAGCATTGAAACTTTACAACAAATGAGACGATTATACAAAGGAAACCGCTCCTATTGTCTCTAAGAGACAAGAAAGGAATGTATTTCTGCTGATTTTTGACATATACTACAAAGGCTCAAAATGATTTGAGCTTATGGGGTCGTTCTGGTTTTGACGGGGAACCGATCTTGCCTGGACTGCAGTAGCGTGATGAGCTTTAACATCGAAAAACAATAACTGACAACAGTTATATCTATGCGAACCGCGCTCAACGCGTTTCGTATGCTGCCGCTTAATCAGTAACCTACGGGTTTCCTAGCATCGTCTAGGAGGAGCACGTCCTCCGTTAGTTTCGCACCTTACTAACGGTCAGGGCGCTAAATAAGGTGATAAGCGCCAATCCTTGGCTAGGGAAAGGCGACGAAAACCCTCTTAGCCTCGCTAATTGGACTTGGCCTTATCGTACCAGTTAGTTAAATCATGATAGGACCTAAACTGTAGAGGTCCTTGTGGGAGATTCTTCGGACAGGGGTTCAATTCCCCTCGACTCCACCAATGTGTATTTTAATTACTTCAACAGGGCTTTTCGTATCGGGATGTAAATTCACGATGCTTTATTACACATCCTGCTTCATGTTTTTGATCCCCGCTATTAAGCTGTATAGGTCTTTCATGGATGAAATACCTTTTTCTTCAACAAATACATTTAAGCAAAAAATCTGTTTTTTTAGGCTTTCGTTTTTGATAGCCAAAGTATCGCCAATGAGCTCAATTTGATTTGAGACCATCAGATACCAAATGGTAATTAACATATCGCTTTTGTTGATTGCGATATTTAGATTCTCCGAACCATACATAATATAATTAATGTCTGTTTTATAGATTTGGCATAGCTCTTCTAGAGTATCAATTTGTGGGCAGATTTGCCCTTTTTCGTATTTGATAAGGGATTGCTGAGATAGATGTTTGCTGTTCATTTCGCTTACTTGGCTTAGCGTTAGACTCGCTTGTAACCTTTTTTCTTTCAAACGGAGATTCCAATTTTTAATCATAAAACTAAATAAAAGTTTAACGAATAAAATATAATTGAAGAAAAGAGTAATTTCAATGACAATTAAATAGTCCAATAACAAAGGAGAAAAGCATGAATTTAAAAATTGGTGGAGGCGACCATTTACAAACTTACGATCCAAATGACGGCCGATACAGAAAAGCTTCTTTGTTGGATTTGAAAGAAAGGGACATGCGGAATCTCGTTCTAATATATGTGTTTGGAATGGATGATCTTGATTTAAAGATACATTTTCCCGACTATAGAATTCATGAAGCAGAATATTGCGAAATGTTTGTAAAATATTTTAGAAAATTTCTTAAAAGCGAAGATGCGCTAATTGAACCTTCCAAAATTACGTATCTTTTGACAAAACAAATTGGGAGAGATAAAAGTGTTTTTCTAAAAAAATTAGGTTATTCCGAAAGCAATGAGCAAAAATTGATCAATGATATAAAATTTAATACCGATTTTTGCACCCTTTCTTTCAAATCCATAAATCAATACACATTTAATGCGGAAGCAAAAACAACCCTTAACAATTGCGTTGTTACCACGGCTTGGCAAATACAGAAAGATGGACGAGTTAGACTACTAACTTTAATACCATGAGGAGACAAAAAATGGGAATAAAGATGGGAAGCAGCATCAAAACCTTGATTGATAAGGACACGTTTTATGGCAATGAGTCGATACATGTCCCAAAAGAAACCATTGGACTGGTGTGTGAAATATATGAAGACGGTTCGATCTTGATTGAAACGCCGAACAGCATGCCTTTTGCCCTTGTCCTTTATAAAAGCTGGGAATACGAAAAATTGTGTTAATGTTTGGTAACGCTTTCGTTTTATCGTGCCAATTGGTCAAATCATGATAGGACCTAAACTGTAGAGGTCCTTGCGGGAGATTCTTCGGACAGGGGTTCAATTCCCCTCGACTCCATCAATGTGTATGAAACGTCCCCCAAAATTCTGGGCTTTCTAACTTTTTATGGGGTTGGATTTATGGGGATGGATGGGGATGGCGATTTTGCCATCCCCATTAAAAGTTACGGAGCCAGGTTTTTTCTTTTCAACCGTATGCACTTTGCAAGAGATGTACGCAAATCGTTTTAAAATAGGCAACCGGACGCATAATAAAAGCATAGGTTTGATACAAAATGTGCCAGATTTTTTGTATATTCCTATGGAACGATAGGTGCTGTTGTTTTTTAGTTATTGCGAATAGGAACGCTTTTTATATAATGAAGATGCCGTTAATAAAAAGTGAGGGGGAAATTATGGAAAAAGAATCTTATTTTGATGGTGGCCTTTTGCAACAAATCGGTTGGTGCATTCTTGGAACGATTATCACCGTTTGCACCTTAGGAATTTGCTTTCCTTGGGCAAAATGTATGTTGGTTAACTGGGAAGTAAAACATACGGTGATTGAAGGAAAAAGACTTCGTTTTGACGGGAATGCCTTACAATTATTTGGAAATTGGATTAAATGGCTTTTGCTTACCGTTATTACGTTTGGCATTTATGGCCTTTGGGTTACAATCAAAATGAAGAAGTGGGTTACGAAACACACTTTCTTTGTTGAATAATCTAAGCTTGGAACATCACTTAAATTTGTAGAATAAGTTTTTGAGTTTTCTTGCGCTTAAAAGCTTTGAGCAATAAGGAGATCGCGCATTTTTGAACGTCGAAATCGGCTTTTGAGAAGACGTTCTTTTCATGTTGCTAACGCCAATAGAGATTAATCGTTTTCTTTCATGGAAAAATAAATAATAAATAGCATGCATTCATAGAAATCTGCAGCCAAAGCAATGTTTTTCAGCGCTATTTCTACGAATAAGTCACGCACTATCATTTCATTATTACACGTATTATCTCCTTTTGCGGTTTAAAGGGGATAAGGTTCCCTTCTATCTTTTCCCCATCCACGTACAAAGAAGCGTTTTTTACGTTATGGATTTCAATATCATAGGTGTTTCCACGGAACTTTCTTTGGATGTGTAGGTACGGAAATTTCTTATTGGGTAAGCACGGGTCCACAATCAAGCCGTCATAATCCGCACGAATCCCAAGAAGGTATTCTTGCAAGGCCACCAAAGACCAAGAAGCAGAACCTGTCAACCAGCTATTCTTAGCCTGCCCATAATGGATTGCTTCATGACCTGCGATCATTTGAGAATAGACATAGGGTTCTGTGTAATGGATATCGCTTTCCTCTTCAATGAAAGCAGGGCAGTTTTTGATATAAAGAGCATATGCTTCTTCCGCTTCTTTTTCTATGCAATGAGCGATCGTCACCCATGGGTTGTTATGGTTAAAAACTGCCCCGTTTTCTTTATATCCTGGCGGGTAAGAGGAGATTTCCCCCAATTCCACGTGGTAGGTGTGGTATGCGGGGGAAAGAAGCTCTAAGCCATATTTACACCCTAGATACTTCTTAGCGCTCGCCAACGCCTTCTTGCCGTATCCTAAGTTGTGGCCGATTCCAGCCATGACGCAGAAACCCTGCGGTTCTATAAAAATTTTCCCTTCTTCGTTTTCGTGGGAACCAACTTTCTTTCCCGAAGCGTCATAGGCACGAAGGAAATACTCACCATCAAAGCCGTATTTGATGGTTGCCTCTTCCATTTTCTTTTTTGCTTCGAGGATTTCTTTTTCTTCTTCTTTCAAACCCAAATGAGAAAGAATCCTTGCGTATTCATTCGAATATAAGACAAACATGCCTGCAATAAAGACGGATTCTGCGACTTTTCCTGAGCCTTTATTCTCTGTGGTTTGGAAAGATTCTCCTGGAGTTGTGCTAAAACAGTTTAAATTCAAGCAATCGTTCCAATCCGCCCTTCCAATGAGCGGGAGCTTATGTGGGCCCAAATTATTCATCGTAAAATGGATGGAGCGTCTAAGATGTTCCAATAACGGCTTCTCACTTCCCGCTTTATTATCGAAAGAAACTTCTTCTTTTAAGATGGAATAATCACCCGTTTCTTTTATATATGCGCTTGTTGCGGCAACCAACCACAAAGGATCGTCGTTAAAGCCTCCGCCGATAGCGGAATTTCCCTTTTTGGTTAACGGCTGGTATTGATGGTAAGTGGAGCCATCTTCTTTTTGAATGGCTGCAATATCAAGGATTCTTTGTCTTGCTTTTAAAGGAATCATATGAACAAAGCCGAGCAAATCTTGGCAAGAATCCCGGAAACCCATCCCTCTTCCGATCCCGGATTCGTAATAAGATGCGCTTCTCGACATGCAATAAGTGATGATGCTTTGGTATGGATTCCAAATGTTTGCCATGCGGTCAAGTTTCTCGTTTCCGGTTTCAGCATGGTAAATCTCTAGGAAGGAATTCATCTTTTTCTTCAAAAGAGCGAGGGCGTGTATTACTTTTTCATCGGAATTGAATTGCTCGATGATATCTTCAGCCGGTTTTTTATTGATGACGTCAGGGGCAATAAATTTCTTTTCTCCTTCCTTGATTTCGCAATAGCCGAGAATGAAAATTAAGCTCTTTTCTTCATTCGCTTGGAGCTCCAAATCGATTTGATGAGCGGCAATCGGATGCCAGCCTGATGCCACATGGTCCCCTAATTTATTTTTAAAGACTTCTTCTGGATGATCGTACCCATTATGCATACCCAAAAAAGAATCGCGATCAGATTCGAAATGGCTGGTCTCATGATTCACATAATAGAAGGCGTAGTGGTTTCTTCTTTCTCTGAACTCCGTTTTATGGTAGATGATGCCGTTATAGCATTCGACTTCACCGGTGGAGAGGTTTCTTTGAAAGTTTTCTCCATCGTCGCTCGCATTCCATAAACACCATTCCTCTTGAGCGAAGAAGGAGAAGGTTTTCTTCTCGTTGGTTTCGTTTCTTAACTGAATGTATTGAATTTCACAATGAGCATCATTCGGAACAAAGAAGGTGCAACGAATTGCAAGGCCGTTTTTCTTTCCCGTAATGACGCTATACCCCAACCCATGTCTACATTCATAGAAATCGAGCTGCGTCTTACTAGGAAGATATGTTGGAGACCAAATAACGCCTTTTTCATTGACGTAAAAATGGCGTCCATCGAAATCTCTTGGAACGTCATTGTATCTATAACGCGTAATGCGTCTTAATTTGGCATCTGTATCAAAGCTGTATCCTCCAGCAGTATTGGAAATGAGAGAAAAGAAATGATCTTGGCCTAAGTAGTTTATCCAAGGGGAAGGAGTTCGTGGCGTTTCAATGACATACTCTTTGTTTTTGTCGTCAAAATATCCATATTTCATAAATTTTTCCTCATTTTTACTGATTAAAAGTTATTAATAATAACGCATACGTATTCACAAGGACGATAATATAGGCAATATCGACGCTTAAACGTTTTCGTTATATTTTCATTCTAAAGCAAAAAGTATCGATTACAAGCCGAAAAAAATTTTCTGTTACGAAAAAACAACGAAAAGATTACACCCTATCTAAAGTATAGGAAAAATCGAAATGTAAACGCTTACAAATTTTGGCTTGACAAGCAAATTTTAGAAAATTAGCATTGAGATAACGAAAACGATTTCGTAGTTAGGAAAAAGGCAATGGCAAAGATTTCTGATATTGCAAAAAGACTAAATCTTAGCAATGCGACCGTGTCCAAAGCTTTAAATGGCAGCAAAGAGATTTCTCAAACTACTCAAAAGCTTGTCAAAGACGCGGCGCGAGAGATGGGCTATGTTCCATCCAGTTTCGCTAGAACGCTTAAAATGCATAGATCTTTCACCATAGGTGTTCTTTTCGTTGACGAAACAGGTAGTGGTCTTAGGCATGAATATTTCTCTTCTATCCTTAACTCGCTAAAAGTTGCTGCAGAAGCAAAAGGCTATGATTTGACCTTTATTAATAACGGAAATTATTCTGGATTGACGCCTTCTTATCTCCAACATGTGAAATCAAGAGGAATTGATGGCGTGGTTATCACATCCGTGGATTTCTTTGATCCAGATGTTTCTGAGCTCGCTTATAGTGGCATTCCTGTTGTCAGCATCGATCATATGTTTGAAGGATGCTCTTCTATTATGTCGGACAACGAGGATGGGAGCTATGAGCTTGTAAAATACGCTTATCAACAAGGCCATAGGAGAATCGCTTTCATTCATGGCGAGGATACGGGCGTTACCCATAAAAGAATTGCCGGTTATCTTAGAGCCCTTCGCGAATTAGGCCTGGAGATAAACGACAAATATCTTCTTCCAGCTCGTTACCACGACCCTGATTCTGTGCGTCTTGCTTTCAAAGAGCTTGTCTCCCTTAGAGAGAAACCAACCTGCGTTCTTTGTCCGGATGATATCAGCGCGCTTGCTTTGCTTAGCTCGAAGAACGCCACCTACGTAAGAGGCGTTTCTATAGCGGGGTATGACGGCATCTCTCTTTCTAGAATGATTGAACCATCTCTAACCACTTATTGCCAAGACAGTGATAAAATCGGCCGCTTTGCCGTGGAAGAGCTTGTCTCACGCATCGAGGAACCAAAGCTCTTTGTTCCGAAAACAATCAAAGTAAAAGGCTTTCTTCAAAAAGGAGGAACCATTCAGGTTTCAACCGGTGAAACAACATCGGAAAAATAAATTGCGACATTGAAAGGAGGAATTAATTTCATGAAAAAATCAATGCTTGCGGCACTCGCCATCTCTACAACCGGGCTCTTAGCGTTAGCTGGTTGTTCCGAAACAAAAACAGAGGAAAACGGTAAGGTCCTTAACATTATGTGCTGGAATACGGAATTCCAAGAACGTTTTGAAGGCTTCTACCCTGATGTAACCATTAAGGGAGAAGGGACCAAAAAGACCTACACCTTAAAGAATGGCGTTGAGGTTAAATTCGTTATTGAGCCAAACGACAACAACAATTATCAAAACAAATTAGACGAAAAATTAAAAGGCCAAGATAAGGCCGCTGCCGATGATAAGGTTGATATGTTCCTTATCGAAGCAGACTATGCGACAAAATACACCAAGACATCTTATACTCTGGACTTAAAGACAGACATCGGTTTAACCGCAGAAGATCTTGCCGACCAATACAAATACACTCAAGATATTGTTACTTATGATGGCCATTTAAAGGCGACAAGCTGGCAAGCCACCCCTGGGCTTTTTGCTTATCGTCGCGATATTGCGAAATCTGTTTTGGGGACAGATGATCCAGCCCGAGTTCAGGAAAAGATTTCCGATTGGACAAAATTCAATGAAGTCGCGGCTCAAATGAAGACCGCTAACGTCAAAATGCTTTCTGGTTTTGCTGACAATTACCGCCCATACTCCAATAACATGACGGATAAATGGGTAACAAACGACAATACCATCCGCCTTGATCCAGAAATCAAAAAATGGATTGTCAACACCAAAGATTACGCTGATAAAAAATATATTGATGACGCTCCTCTTTGGAGCGCTCAATGGCAAGCCGACCAAGGACCAGACGGACATGCTTTGAAAGATGAAAAAGGCAATGTTACCGCAACCGGCAAGAAGACCTTCGGCTTCTTCTATAGCACTTGGGGAATTAACTTCACCCTCGCTGGGAATGCCGATCCAGACGGATATGCCAAAAAGATGAATGAAGCAAAGAATCCAGATGGTTCCATTGACACAACCAAGACTCTTTATGGTGACTATGCGGTTTGCAAAGGACCGGCATCCTGGTATTGGGGCGGCAGCTGGCTTTGCGCAGCCAAAGGCACGGACAACAAAGAAGAAATCAAAGACATTATGAAGAAGCTGACCTGCGACGCAACGATTGCCGAAAACATCACTCGTGAAACCCAAGACTATACCAACAACAAGACAGCCATGAACAAACTCGCTAACGATGCAAGCTATGGCTCTGAGTTCCTTGGTGGGCAGAATCACATCGCTCTATTCAAAGAAAGCGCAGAAAAGATTGACATGAGCAATGCTGGTCCATATGACCAGACGTTGAATGAAGGCATTCAAAATTCCTTCGAGGCCTATTTCTTCAATGAAACGACGACTTATGCTAATGCTCTTGCCGCTTTCAAGAGGACCGTTGAAGAAAAAGCCAACAATCTCAAGTTCTCCTCTGAATGGGATGCATGGGATGGCAAAACGCTTTAATTCCTGATTATCAAAAAATTGAGGGGTGGCGCTTAGGCGCTGCCCCTTCATCAGAAAGGGAGAAAAAAATGAATAACCAAAAACGAAAGAGAAAGAGCGTTCGTTATGATAAATGGGGCTATTTGTTCCTTGTTCCTTTTTTTGTCGCTTTCGTTCTGTTCCAATTAGTTCCTTTAGGGAAAACGTTTCTTTATGCTTTTCAAGAATACTATGATGATTTGCTAGACACCGTCGGTCCTAATTGGTGCGGATTCGATAATTTTAAATATATCTTCCAATCGGGCGTGGAGGATGCAACATCGATCACCTTCTTTAATCATACATTCACCGCAAACGCCCACATTCCAACCTTCCTTTATTATTTGATGAACACGATGGTGATTTGGATTATCGGTTTCATTCCCCAAATTATCATCTCTTTAGCTTTGGCGGTTTGGTTTACCGATGCTCGTTTGAAGATCCGCGGCCAGCGTTTCTGGAAGACGGTTATGTATATGCCTAACCTTATTATGGCTTCGGCTTTCGGCATGCTCTTCTTAATGATTTTTGCAACGAACGGCCCTATTTTCCAGCTTTTGATATCTTGGGGATGGGTTGATGAGAATAATTTGATTAACGTTGCTAATAACGAGATGTGGACGCATATCATTATCGCCGGTTTAAATTGCTTAATGTGGTTTGGAAACACGACGTTATTGCTTATGTCTGGCATCATGGGCATCGATGAATCGATCTTTGAGTCGGCCCGCATCGATGGGGCGGGTGCTCAAAAAACCTTCTGGAGCATCACAATGCCTCTGTTGAAACCAATCTTCTTGTATGTTTTTATCACATCGATGATTGGCGGCGTCCAGCTTTTCGACATCGCTCAAATTTTCACTCAGACGACAGGCGGATATTTAAAGAGTTCGGAAACGGTCATGATGTACCTCTATAATCTTGTGACCGTAAAACATAACTACGGGCAAGCGGGCGCGCTTAGCATCGTTCTCTTCATCATTACTTTGATTTTGTCTTGCGGCGTCTATTTTTCCAATTACCACACAAAGAACATGGAAAAAGAAATTCGCCATTGCCGCAACAAGCGTTTTAGAACTTATGCTGGTTGCAAAGAAACAGAAAAAGAAATTGCGCGTCAAAGGGGAGAAAGCTTATGAGAGAAAACAAAAACATGAGTAAGAAAAAGAGCCTCTTGGGCATGTCGGCTATCTTAAGAACGCGTAGAATTTGCGTTTATATCATTTTAATCATATTAACCTTCCTTTGTCTGTTCCCCATTTGGACATTGCTTGTCAACATGACTCGGAACAATGGCCAAATTGCCACAAGTTTCTCTTTTTGGTTCGGCAACAATTTCTTCGAGAACATGAAAAATGTTTTCTCTGATGATCACTTGCCCGTTCTTTCCGCTTTAGGTAACAGCGTTGTTGTCTCCGTATTCGGGTCGTTGCTTTGCGTTTATTTCTCCGCCTTGACCGCTTATGCGATTGAGGTTTATCAATTCAAAGGGCGTGAAATCATCTTCAAGTTCATTTTGGTTATCATGATGATCCCAACGACCATATCCGGCGTCGGCCTTGCGAGGATGCTTACGAATATGGGCCAATCTGATATGCTTTGGCCACTTATCATCCCTTCCATTGCTTCACCCGTCACTTTTTTCTATATGAAACAATACATGGAATCCGTTCTTCCGTTAGAAATGATTGAAGCGGCCCGCATCGATGGGGCGGGGGAATTCCGCATCTTTAATCAAATGGCCTTGCCTATCATCAAACCGGCTTTAGCTGTTCAACTTATTTTTGCTTTTGTCAGCAACTGGAATAACTTCTTTATCCCCGCTCTTTTAATCAGCGATAACCAAAAGAAAACGCTGCCGCTTATCATTGCTGCCGTTAAGGCCTCGGATCCTTCTTCCTTTGATATGGGCAAGGTATATGCTTTGATTGGCTTTGCCATCATACCTCTTGTTATCGTTTATCTTTTCCTCTCTAAATTTATTGTTGCCGGAACGACTGAAGGCAGCGTGAAGGGATAGATGGCATGTTTTTAAAGCTTACCAATGCCAGGGATTTTCAATCGCCCTTTCAAGACGTTCCTTCTTTAAAAGATGAAGGATATCTTACCTCCTCCCATAAATATGTTGGTTTCGCAGGTTCTTTCCGCTCCGTCCCCTTGTTATCTTTTTTAAGAAACGAGCCGATTTTTGCTAACTATGTTTCAAATTTGGATGGAGACACATATTTATTTCAAATTGAAAATGGCGTTGTTTCCTTGCAAGGCAAAAGAATTTCCAAGGAAATAGAAGACGTTATTTTTTCGGCTTTGAAGAAATTAGAATCATATGGTGGATATTTGGACAACGATGGCTCTCTTCATTTGGATTTAAAAAGTGGCGAAGTTGGGCCTCATTATGGCGTGAACCTTCTTTTAGGAGACAGGACAAACGTTTCCGATTGCTTGTTAAGCACCCCCAAAAGCGTGCTCGACTCCTTTGCAAGAGGCTCTTTTCGCGGCCCAGCCGGTTATCAGATATTGGCCACGAGATGGGATATTCTTCCTGAGGAAAATGGCAACCCGTTCAACAGGCAATTTTATCTGGTTGAAGATGGGAAGATAATTTTCTATAGCGCCAGCATATCTCAAAACGTCGAAAAAGCCGAATGCGTCCATTCCGTCAATAAAACAACCATTCGTTATCTTTTGAAAGACGGCCTTCAAATTGAAAGAATCTTTTTCTTGCCCTCCTATAAAAAAGGAGAGCCTGAAGCGCTAGAAATACAAATAGTCAATCTCTTTTCTCCAACAGATAGGAATCTAGAGATATGTTTCACAGGCATGTTTGGTTTCTCAAATCCTTCTTGTATGGAAAATGACGTGATTTATCAAACAGTCATACAAGAAAGTTCCATCATTAGAAATGAAAAAGAAGAAATAGTAGCCTATTCGCCACATTATTATCCGCATTATTTTTCAAGCAAAAGAAGATTTTTCGGCTTTCGAGATGGAGATTCATTTCCAACCGCCTTCAGCAACGATGCCGCCTCTTTCTTAGGCAATGGAAATATCGAAAATCCTCAAGGCATATATCATTTAGATAGCGCGTTAAAGAAAAAAGGAGCTTCGTTTTTTGCTTTAAAGAAAAACGTGTCTTTGAAGAAAAACAAAGAAAAACATCTATATAGTTACACGGGGTTCGCGGATTTGGAAAATGAGAAGGATTTCTTATCCAAATTAAAGAGATTTCTGGAAGACAAAAAAGACATTGGCGCCATGAAGGACGCTTTGTTGGAAAGAGAAAGATCTTTTCAAAGATACGCATCTTCTTTCGCCATCACCTCGAAAGACAAAGAATTCAATTCTTTAGCTTCCAGAAACCTTCCATTCCAAAATCTTTATCAAAGCTTCGTTAGCAGGAGTTTCGCTCAAACTCAAAAAGGCTATCGTGAGATTGGATTCAGAGAAATTCAAGATCTATATGCGTCTATCCCTTATTTTCTTGCCAATGGGCAAAAGGATTTGGCAAAGAATCTTTTGGCCAATTGGATAAGAAACGTCTATTCCTTTGGTTACGCTAACCATAATTTCTACTATGAAGGGAAAGAAGCGGGGCAATGCAGCGACGACTCTCTGTGGCTTTTATTAGCGGTAAGCGAATATATGCATGAGAGCAGCGATATTGATATCTTAGAGGAAGAATTTCCTGTGGCCGAGGGAAATTCAAAAAGAAAGCTGAGAGATACATTAAAAGCGATTGTTATGTATTCCGGGTGCATCTCGATTGGGAAACATGGCTTGCCTTTGCTTGATAGAGCAGATTGGAACGATTGTCTAAAGATTGACTCGTCTCCTTTAACGGGTCCCGAAAAAGAAAGGGAATACAAAAAGCAGATCGAAAAGGGCTTTATTCATTATGGAGACCCTTTCATTAGCGACTATTCGGAATCGGTTATGAATGCTTTTCTGCTTTTGGCTGGCATACGTTCTCTTTTGGAGACAAATGCGCTTATGGAAAATGAGGTGCTTTTTTATCAAGAAATAAAAACGAGATTAGAAAGAAATATCCGTAAGCACGCATGGATTAATGGGTTTTATGCAAGAGTGCTGCTGAATTCAAATAGAGGGAAGTCTTCTTATGTGGGGTCCCTCGGAGATGGTTTGTCAGAAAATCCTGAACTAAATAACGGAACCCTGTATTTGAATTCCTTTTCTTGGAGCGTTCTTTCTGGAATCGCCAATGAGGAAGAAATCGCTAAAATGCTGCCTCTCGTAGACCGCTATTTAAAAACGGATGTAGGGTATCGTTTAACGACAGAAGGGGATCTTACCATTTTAGGAAGCAAAGACTCCGCAACAAGCCATTATTTCCCTGGCGATAGAGAAAATGGCGGCGTTTTTAAACATGCTGGCATGATGTTCGTGGAATCTCTTCTTGTTGGAGCGAAACGCGTTTCTTCGGATTCTTTAAGAGAAAAAATGCTAGATGATGCTTTTTTCATGATGAGGAAAACCTATCCATATGGCGACATACTTGACCCGTATATCAAAAAAGGGAATCCGCGTTTCTGTTGCCAATATGCGAATCCGTTTACGAAAGAGGACATAGGGCCAATTCTTTCCGGAACGGCAACATGGCTTTTATTGGCTATCAAAGAAAGTGTGGGGATCCCCTTTTTTAGCGATAAGAAGAAAATATTGCCTTTGCTTGAAAAAAGCGTAGGAGAATTATCCTATGTCTATTCAACATATCAGGCGAAATATTCCGTTCATTTGCATAAAGAAATCGGAAAGTATGCGACCCATATCCATAAATTCAAAATAGATGGAAAAGAAACCCTGATTTTCAATTTCGATGAAAAAGCCTCAGGGGAGCACGTGCTAGATATATATCTGAAATAATTAACGGAGGATGTAACCAACCCCTCTAAGGGTTTCAATTCGAATATTTGAGGAGGATATTTTCTTTCTTACGCGAGAGATAAACATATCAATGGTTCGTGTTTCAATCTCGCAATTTATTCCCCATATTTTAGATAAAAGCTCTTCCTTGGTAACCATTTTTTCGGCGTTCTTAAGAAGATATTCCAAAAGATCATATTCCTTTAAAGATAAAGAAAGAGGTTCGCCATTTAAATAAAAGGTGTGCATCGGTTTGTTTAGCGTCAGCTCTTTATAAGTGATGGTATTGCTAAAGCCGTTCTTTCGAAGATTGGCTTTGATTCGAGCCAACAATTCCATTACGCCAAAAGGCTTAGCGATATAATCGGATGCACCGAGATTCAGTCCTTTGACCACATCGCTTTCTCCGCCCTTTGCAGAAACCATAATGACGGGGATGGTGGAATAGGGACCATGGGTTAGATTCTCAAGGATTTCTAAGCCACTCATTCCTGGCAGCATCACATCCAAAACAATCAAATCCGGCTGCTTCTTATTTAATTCTGCAAGGAAAGAGGCTCCATCTTGAAAAGTAACGCACTGGAAGCCTCCAACGCTTAGAGCGTCTTCATATAAGGAACGGATGTTTTCTTCATCATCTATGCAATAAATCAATGGTTGGTTCATAGTTCAAACAAAATCACAACGACTGCATTATATCCCTTTATTTTTGCTCTTTTAGGCTTTTTGCCCCCTTTTTGAAAAGCCTTACAATTCCTTTACATTCTTTTACAAGTATATGGTATAACGTTTCGCCGCGTCTTTTTAGAATGTTGGTGTTTGAAAGGCAAAAAGTATGAAAAAAACATTAAAAACAATGATTCTTGCCCTTGCTAGCTTAACCTTATTCAGCTGCGGACAAGAACAAAACGAATCCTCCTCAAAAAGCCAAGAACAAAACGAATCCTCCTCAAAAAGCAATGAAAGCGTAAACAATGAATTTACCGCTGTCGAATTAAAATCTTGCGGTTCTACATCCGTTGACAAAGTCATTACCTATCTTGGGTCTAAATTTGCGGATTTAACTGGCAACAAAGTTACATTAAAGAAAGATCAACATGGTAGTGGAGACGCTACTACTGGTGTTACCACCGGAAAAAATAATACCAAATATGATATTGGTTTCTTATCTAGAGAAATTAAAGACTCTGAAAAAACCGCTCTTACGGAAGCAAATAAGACTGGAAGAATTTGCAAAGACGCCGTTGTCCCAATCGTGAATTCTGCAAACGCCTATTCTGCTACCGACAAAGCGACCTTGGTTGCTTTGTATAAAGGCGAAAAGAAGACTTGGAAAGATGTTGATGCTAACTTAGCTAGCGAAGCAGTCAAACTCTATTCAAGAGAAGCAGGATCTGGAACCAGAGAATGTTTCTTTGAGGGCATTGGCTATAGCGATGTTAAAGCCGAAGATAAGTGGGTTTCTGGCTTGACGGTATCTAGCCAAGCTACCAACGGCGATATGATGAATGCCATTGGAGCAGATCCTAAAGGCATCGGCTATTGCTCGTTAGATTCGCTTTCTAATGCAGAAAATGTCAAAGGGCTTACTTTCGAGGGCGTCGCCGCTTCTGAAGATACAGTTAACGATGGAACTTATAAATTAAGCCGTAACTTTAACTATGTCATTCGTGGAGACTATCCAGAAGACTCTAATACAAAGATCGCTGTCAACGCTTTCGTTGATTTCATGACCACCAAAGAAGGCCTTGCAACCATTAAATCTGCTGGTGGCATCATCTCTGGTTTAGCCACCGCTAAAAGCTGGTCTGAAATTCAACAAGCAAAGTATCCTGCTTTAGCGAAATAAGAATGGACTCGTTAGAGAAAAAGAAAAACATCTACGAAAGAAAAAGGCTTCTCGACCAAGTCGTGAAGTACTTTTTCTTTTTTTTGGCTTTGGTATGCGCTTCCTTTGTAATTTTTATCGCGGTCTTTATTACTTACAAAGGAATCTATCCATTTTTTCACAACTATTCGTTGGTTGAAGGGAATTATATTCACCAAGACATTGGGAAATTTTTCACCAATACGAGGTGGTTATACGATGGGACGGGCGGCATGTTTTTCTTACTGCTTACCACGCTTTATACGACTTTATTGAGCTTGGTTATCTCCGTCCCTACGTCCATTTTTACCGCTTTGCTTTTGGTAAGAATCGTTCCTAAGTTTTTAAAAAGCATTCTTCAAAGCGCTGTGGATTTGTTGGCTTCCATCCCTTCTGTTATTTATGGTTTGTTTGGAACGGGCGTAATTTGCCCAATTGTCGCTTCTCTAGGAGTAGATACCTATGGAGGCAGATCCATTCTTTCGGGCGTGATTGTCTTGGCGATGATGTCGATTCCGACGATGACGACGCTTTCTATGAATGCGATGGAAGCGGTGGATCAAAAACTCATACAGTCTTCTATCGCTTTAGGAGCAAGCAACGCCCAAACCAATTTCAAAATCGTCATTGGGACAGCTACGTCTGGCATCTTTGCCGGAATTATTTTGGGCATTGGCAGGGCTCTTGGCGAAGCGACCGCTGTCCAAATGGTTATCGGAAACAACTCCTTAGGGACTTCTTTCTATAATGTCTTTGCTCCAGGAAACACCTTAACAAGCGCCATGTTGGCCGGTATTGGCGAAGCCGCTGGCATTGGTTATGATACCCGTTTCTCTCTTGGGCTTGTTTTAATTTTGGTGATTCTTGCTGTTTCCTCGTTGCTTTCAGCCATAAAGGAAAGAATTAACCCAAATTACAAAAAAGAAGATTCTTTCTTCTACAAAATAAAATCTCTTTTTAGAAAGAAGGAGGTAACTTCAGATGGAAAATAAAGAAATGATGGCCCCCTCTCTAAAAAAGAGAATCCATTTGAGGAGAGCCAAAGATTTTGGCTCTTACTTCACGACCGTTCTTTTCTCTCTTTTCACTTTTGCAATTTTGATTTGGATGGTCGTATACGTTGTGCAGAATGGCGCCCAATATTTAACCTGGGATTTTATAACCGGCGATTACAATCAGCATTCTTATACGATTCGAAGCAAAGACGGAAACAATGTGCCTGTCACTTCTTATTTTGAGAATACGGATAATGTGGATGCGTATTCCCATCGTTGGGGAATCGGCTTCGAAGATGGCAAAAACGGAGAAGAAAGCGTTATTTATATCGTTTCGATTCATGAAGATTCGCCATTTAATGATTTAGTCGATTCAACCGGTGCGAAAATGTCGATTAATACGGAATATTTTCTCTCTTCATTAATGACTTATGATGATGATGGGGATATGAGCGTATATGGCGCAAAAGAAGGAGCGAAAGCTTTATCCGAAGGCTTGGAAAAAGCTTTTTCCATTTACGATGGGACTTTAACGAGCCAGGGCAAGGGGATTCGCGGATCCTTATTGACCACCCTTTGTTTGATTGGCTTCTCTTTGTTATTTGCCTTGCCTTTAGGCATTGGCGGAGCAATCTATTTAGCCATTTACGCAAAAGACAACAAGATTACAAGAGGGATACGAACGCTTATTGATGTCACAAGCGGCATACCTTCTATCATTTTTGGTTTAGCTGGCGCGTTGATATTCATTCCTTTTATAAACGGCATTACCGGGCATACGGGCGGTTCTATTTTCTCTGGATCCCTTACTTTGGCGATTATGTTATTGCCTACAATCGTCAAAACCGTAGAAGAGTCTATCAAAGTGGTTCCTGCTTCTCTCTCTCAAGCTTCTTTGGCTTTGGGTGCGAGCAAAGTTCAGACTATTTTTAAGGTAACTCTCCCTAATTCGTTACCGGGCATTTTAAGCGCCACCCTTCTTTCTATCGGCAGAATTATCGGTGAATCAGCCGCTCTCATTTTCTCTATGGGCGCTGTGATTGGAGATAACGTTTCCTTGTTGGATGGCCAAGCTTCTTTGGCCGTTCATATTTGGACTTGTTTGCAAGGCGAATCTCCTCAATATGGATCGGCATGTGCCATTTCCATTATTATTTTGGTTGTAGTCTTGTTACTCTCTTTGCTAATTAAATTGCTCTCTTACCAATTAGAGAAGAAGAAAGGAAAACGATAATTATGGAAAACGAAACGATTTTTTCCTGCAAAAACGTAAATCTCTATTATGAAGACGGGAAAAAACATGCCCTAAAAAATATCAATATCGATATCTATAAAAACAAAGTTACCGCATTTATTGGACCATCTGGATGTGGTAAATCAACCTTATTGCGTTGTTTTGATAGAATGAATGATTTGATTGACGGTTGTAAGATCGAAGGAGAAATTCAATTTTCAGGCCAAGATATCAATACCATAAATACCATCTATCTAAGAACGAAAGTCGGGATGGTTTTCCAACAGCCAAACCCTTTCCCTATGTCGATTAAAAACAACGTCATCTATGGCCCAAAATGCCAAGGGGAAAGGCGGAAAGACTATTTGAATAAGCTTGTTGAGGATTCGCTTAGGGAGGCTAGCCTTTATGATGAAGTGAAAGACGAGCTCAACAAAAACGCGACAGCCCTTTCTGGCGGTCAGCAACAAAGGCTTTGCATTGCCCGTACTTTGGCGATGAAACCAGATGTTATTTTAATGGATGAGCCTACAAGCGCTCTGGATCCAATTGCCACGGCAAAAATCGAAGAATTGATTAAGGAATTAAAAAAGAAATACACGATCGTGATTGTCACCCACAATATGCAACAAGCGGCACGTATTTCCGATTACACCGCATTCTTCATGCTTGGTGAGCTTGTCGAATATAGCAAAACGGACGATTTCTTCGCCCATCCAAAAGATAAAAGAAGCAACGATTACATCACAGGGAGGTTCGGATAATGGAAATCGATGAAAGAATGAATGCAATTTGCATCAATACAATGTCGATGTTTGACATCACGATTCAGTATTTAGATGAAGCGATCAATGTGTATTTGAATTCGAGCGTGATGAGAACGCCTAAAATTGATGACAGCAAAGTCGACCATTTAGAGCGTTCTATCGAGGAAGAATGCCTTACGCTTATTTTAAAAGAAAGACCCTTCTCCAAAGATCTTAGAAAAGTGACCGGCGTTTTCAAGTTGGTAGAAGACATTGAACGCTTAGGGGACCATGCGGAAGATTTATTCTGGTGCATCAGCAATCTCTTGAAATATTCCCAAGGAATTCGGATTGATTCTTTGGTTGAAGAAGCAAAGGTTGCTATGGGCATGGTGAAAAATGCCTATGCCGCTTTCGTGAAGGGCGATGTGAAACTCGCGGAGGAAATCTGCAAACGCGATGATGTGGTGGACAGCCTTTATTTAAAATCTTTAAAGGAAATTCCTGACACCAAAGACAAATATCATTTGAATGACGATTTCATTTTATATTCGACGTTATTGAGCAAATATCTTGAGAGAGTTGCCGATCACGCTTCAAATATTGCTGAGTGGGTAGATTATATAGAAACAGGTTATTATAAAGACGAAGTCATTATTTAACGTATAATGATACCTGACTTTGGTAAATAAATT
>DBKT01000012.1 GCA_002297365.1 Caryophanales bacterium UBA743 | reverse complement strand
CCAGGATTAGGGGTACATTTCATTTGGTAGCCTTTATTTTCATATCCCCAGAGGGAAGGATAAGTTTCCTCGTGTGAATGAGGTGGTCTCCATGGTCGGCTTTTAGGATTCCTGATTCCATGATGGTCAGGCTTTCAACACCAGCGTCTCCAGTCAGGATACCTTTAATATAAGTTGTAGGGGAACAATGTTTCCCTCTGGTAGCTAGTTTCCTAGCGAACTCATTATAAGTTTTTCTATGAAATTACAAAATACCTTCCAATAAGATTTTTAATCCAACGGCTAGAAAGACAATCGAAGCGATTAGCCCCGCCCATTTTTCTAAATATCTTGCGATTTGCTTTGCTAAAATGACGCTTAAAAAAGAAAGAACGAACGTTGTGGCGCCGATAATGGCAAAAACAATCAGGGCATTTTGAATGGATAACTCGAGATAAACAAAGCCGATGCATAGAGCGTCGATAGCTGTTGCGACATCTTGTAGAAGAATCTCAAGGAATCCGACCTTTCTTGGCTCTTCTTTTTCTTCTGCTTTCTTAAAGCCCTTGATCCAATCCATTAAGGATTTCAAAGCCAATATCCCCAAGAGAGCAAAAGCAATCCAAGGAATATATTTCTCTAATCTCTCCTTAAAAGAGAAACCCACAAAATAGCCAATGCAGGGCATTAGGAACTGAAAGATTCCATAACTTAAAGAGATAAGCAGCATCTTCCTTATTGGCATGCCTTTTTCTTTTAAGCCGTTTGTGGCGCTTACCGTCATTGCATCGATTGACATCGAAAGGGAAGTCAATAATGTATTAATCCAATCAATCATCGCAATGAGGATTATAGTTTTTCTTCTAATGGTTGGTGCCTTCTAACTTAGCGGTGTAGAATAAAAGAGCAAAAATATGGGGCTTTATGCGTATTGCAACCGGTGGTTGCGCATTTGAAAAGTAGACTTGCTAGTAACTTTTCTCGCAACTTTGTAAATTGGTGTTGTTCTATACGGAGGCAAACAAAATGAACATTGAAATCGCAAACAGACTGATTGAATTAAGAAAGAAAAGCGGTCTTTCTCAAGAGCAATTGGCGGAGAAGCTCGGCTTATCGCGCCAAGCCGTATCCAAATGGGAAAGAGCGGAGGCTTCACCTGATACGGATAATTTAATTTGCTTAGCAAAGATATATAACGTTTCTTTGGATGAATTGCTGAATTCCGATCAAAGTGTGGAAGAAATTGCCCAAGAAGTCAAAGAGGAAACGGCTGAAAAAGAAAACGAGGACGATGAGGATGGGGATGAGAAAGAAAAATCCCCTTATGCCTGGGTTGAAAATCTAATCTTCGGAATTTGCATGGGCATCGTTTGCATCATCTATGTCCTTCTTGGGGTTTTCATAAAAGAAAAGAATATGTGGGCCCTGCTTTGGCCACTATTCCTTTTTCCGCCTGTTGTTTCTAGCTTAGTTGGCGCTATCATCAACAAAAGTCCAAATAGATTTCGTTTCCCTTTGCTTTTAGCGGGTATTTATTGTTTTATTGGCATGGATTTGGGTTTATGGCACCCAACCTGGGTCCTTTTCCTTGCGATACCTATCTATTACGGATGCTTTTGCCTCATCCTTAAAAAGCGATCCAAATAATACTCGTTCTTCTCTTTTCCTTAGGGAAACTTCATAATTGTCTTGTTCCAAAAGGAAAGAAAAATGAACGGAATCGAAGTCAAAGACTTATCTAAAATATACAATCTTGGCGAAGAAAACGAAGTCCGCGCTTTAAATAAGGTCTCTTTCTTTTTGGAAGAAGGTTCTTTCGCGGTTATCTTAGGCGCTTCTGGCGCGGGGAAATCCACCCTCTTAAACATCCTTGGAGGAATGGATAATGCGACAGAGGGAAGCTATTTCATCGGAGAGAAGGATGTGGCTAAGTACGATTTCAAAGAACTTTCTCGCTTTCGAAGAGAAGATATTGGCTTTGTTTTTCAATTCTATAATTTGATGCCGAATCTGACTGCGCTTGAAAATGTGCAATTGGCCGCATCCGTCGCGAAAAATCCTTTTGATTCTGAAAAAATCCTTGAAGAAGTGGGCTTAGAAAAACGGGCTTTTAACTTTCCTTCCCAACTATCGGGCGGAGAACAACAGCGTGTCGCGATTGCTCGAGCAATCGTGAAAAATCCAAGGCTCCTTCTGTGCGACGAACCGACAGGCGCGCTAGATTCCAAAACGGGAGCTCAAATTCTGAAACTCCTTCATGACGTCTCTCTTAATTATAAGAAAACCGTCATCATCGTTACTCATAACCAAAAAATTGCCGAATGCGCGACGCGCGTCATTCGCATTTCTGATGGGAAGATAGTTTCCAACGTCATTAACGAGCATCCGATAAGCCCAGAAAAGGTTGACTGGTAATGGAAAAGAAATCAACCCGTTCTCTTTTGAGCAAGATGCTCTTTCGCTCTTTTAAGAAAGCGTGGGCGCAATTTTTGGCTGTGATTGCCATCGGCGCTATCGCGGTTACTTTGTTTGTTGGCCTTTTAGCAAACGCCCAATCCTTTGAAAATCGTGTTAACGAAGTCTATTCGGAAGGGAATCTCGCTTCGCTTTGGGTTACGACAACCCGTTATGAAAAAGAAGATCAAGAAAAGATTTCTTCTTTTTTAGAAGAAGGCGAAGAAATGGAAGGACGTCTCTATATTCCTTGCAAAGCAAACACCAAGTCCATCTATTTGGCTGTTGTCCCTTCTCTTCCGCAAATATCAAAGCCCTACGGGGAAATAGAACTTTCGAGCACTTCCACGGATGTGGACTTTGTTTATTTCGATAAAGAACTAAAAAGCAAAAACAACAACATAAGCGGGAACTCTCTCTTTTCCCTGAATCAAGATGTTCCCTTCTATTTGAGCCTCGCTTCCTATGGATTAAATGAGTATGCCTCTTTCCTCGATTCTTATCTCAAGGAAGGAAAAACCAATATTTTCAAAGAAGAAGCCCTTTGTTTCCACGCTTCTGTTACGGGGTTTATGAATTTCCCGGAAAACATCACCAAATCAAGTTATAACACCTCTCTGGTTTTGATGTCTGATTCGATGTTCAGAAAAGGGCTAAAGGCAATAATTGAAGAAAACTTCGATGAAGAAGGAACCAAGATTATTTTTAGCGCCTTAGAAGGCTTTCTTGGCTTCAACTCCCTTGAATCCGAAACATTATCGAATCCAAATCAATACCTCATTTCCGTAAAAGAGCCGGGACGTGTAGCGATATTGAAAGACAAAATCGATCAATATTTCGCCAATAAAGAGGATAACAATCTTTATCTTGCGGCTTCCCGTTCAGAGATGCCTTTTTATGTGACTATCAACAACGACGTTACCCAAGCTAGGCAATTCACCTTTGTTTTCCCGTTCGTCTTTTTTGCTGTGGCAATCCTTGTCGTTCTTACGACTTTATCTCAACGCGTTCTTCAAGAACGTTCCCAAATTGGCACGCTGAAAGCCATTGGTTTAAGGAAGTCCCAAATTTATTGGCATTATATACGTTTAACTTGTTTGTTAGTGGGGATAGGCACTTTCTTAGGAGAGGTATTGGGTCCTATTATCGTTCCTTGGATTCTTGGACAAAAATACTCCATTCTATATTCGTTGCCTGATTTGCGTTATTCCTTCCCTATTTTGGAAGGCATCCTTACGGCCGTTGTTTTCTTGGGAATATCATCTCTTGTGACACTTTTGATTTGTCATAAAGAAGTTTCTTTGAAACCGGTGGATTCTATGCGCCCAGAACCACCTAAAATGAAACTGCGTCATATTCGCCGAAGTAAAAAAGAGAAGGTTTCCATGCTTTCTTTAAAGATGGCCTTTCGGAACATCCGCATCAACAAAATGAAATCGCTTATGGTGATTATCGGGGTGATGGGTTGCACAGCCTTGCTTTCCTGTGGCTTTGGAATTGAAGATACGGTTGACTATGGAATTGAACACGATTTCTCTATTTTTTATGACACCGATCTATCCATCACTTTCAAAAACACGATGTCAAAAGAGGATATGGTATCCGCTCTTTTGAAATATCCTGAGGCAAAAGAAGCGGAACCCTATATTTCTCTGAATACCACGGCCTACCTGCAAGAGGGCCCTCAAAGTGAGTGCAAAATGTATTTGATGCAAAAGGACGGAGATACGATTCACTTAGACTTCGATCATGATAAGATCGTCATCACTCAAAAGATTGCCCGTAATACGGGAGCTAAAGCGGGGGACGTTCTTCATTTTCAATGCAATGGCCTCTCTTATGAAGCGGAAGTGGCTTATATCCAAGATGCTTTTGCTTATCATGGCATATATTGTTACACGGATGCCTCCTTTTTAAAAAACGCTTCTTCTTTGAGCTACAATACCGCTTACGTTAAAGTCAAAGATAAGGTGGACATTGAGCAATTGGCGAAGAGAATGCGTAGCCAAGATGACTCCATCAGCAACGTTATGACAGCTAAAGAAAGAAATGCCATGATCCAAGAGGTTATGACGGGGATTAAGGTGATGACAAACGCCGTGAAGGTGTTTGCCATTCTTCTTGCGGTGGTTGTTCTTTATAACCTGGCTTTGATGAATTTCAAAGAAAGAACGAGGGACATTGCCACTTTGAAGGTTTTAGGGTTTTCGCGGAAGGAGATCTCTTCGTCTTTGCTTTTTGAAACGATGTCGCTAACCGCAATAGGTGTTCTTTTTGGCTTGGCTCTTGGCTATCCCTTCATGCTTGGGGTGTTAGGAACAAACGTCGTTGAACTTGTGGAATATCTCTATTGCATCAAAGCCCTCTCTTATTTCCTTTCTTTTGTTTTGACCTTCGTTGTCGCTTTTGCGGTTAATCTTCTTTTAACCAAAAGAATCCGTAAGGTTTTGATGGTGGAATCCCTTAAGAGCGTGGAATGATGAGATGTGCCGTGATAAACTAAACTTCGGTTTTAATGGGTGAATGATATGGAAGAAGAAAAGAAAATGCCTAGAGTCATGTTAACAGGGGATCGTCCTACAGGACGTCTTCATATTGGCCATTATGTCGGTTCCCTAAGACGTCGCGTTGAATTGCAAAATAGCGGTTCTTTCGATGAAATGTATATCATGATTGCGGATACGCAAGCTCTAACCGATAACGCTGGGAATATCCAAAAGGTAGAGGATAACGTCATCGAGGTTGCTCTTGATTATCTTGCTGCCGGCATTGATCCTAACAAAGTAACAATCTTCGTTCAATCGCGCATTCCGGAATTAAGCGAGTTCACCTGCTTTTTCATGGACCTGGTGTCCCTTTCTCGCTTGGAGAGAAATCCAACCGTGAAATCCGAACTGGCCATGCGCCAATTTGGAGAATCTATCCCTGTTGGTTTCATGACCTATCCTATTTCGCAAGCTGCGGATATTCTTCTTTTCGGCACGAGTATCGTCCCTGCGGGAGAAGATCAGCAACCCATGGTGGAGCAAGCGCAAGAAATCGCGCACAAATTCAATTCCTTATACAAACCCGTTTTCGTAGAACCGAAAATCATGTTGCCTGAAAATAGGTATGCAAGAAGGCTTCCAGGAACCGATGGCAAAGCGAAAATGTCGAAATCCTTGGGGAATTGCATATATTTAACGGATGATGAGGCAACCGTAAACAAAAAAGTCATGTCGATGTTCACCGATCCAACACATTTAAAGCCAAGCGATCCGGGGCACACGGAAGAGAATCCGGTTTTTATCTATCTCGAGGCGTTTGCCACCGATGAAATGTTTGGCAGATACTACCCCGAATTCCATAATCTTTCCGAGTTAAAAGCGGCTTATGAAAGAGGGGGGATCGGTGATGTTACGGTGAAGAAATTTCTTGCGAAATGCCTTAATGACGTTCTAGAGCCGATGCGCGCTCGCCGCCATGAATTAGAAAAAGACATTCCTCACGTTTATGAAATTTTGCTGGAAGGAACCAAAAAAGCCCAAGAGAAAGCGAAATATATCGGCCTTCGTGCAAAACGTGCGATGGGCATCGACTATTTCGAGAACCACAAGCTTATCGATAAGCAACAAAAAGCCTACAAGCGGGCACATGAAAAGCAAAAGGCTTACGAAGAATATTTAGCCAAGCAAAAGAAATAATAAAGAAGAAAGCTCCTTATTCTTCTTCGACTTTAATAAGTTTATAGCCAACTCCTCTCATGGCTTTGATTGTCACGTCGGAATGGATTTCGTTGAGTTTTTTTCTAAGGTTAGAAAGATAAGCCCAAACAACATTAATCTCTACTTCCGAATCGTATCCCCAAATGTTATCCATGATTCTTTCTGTTGAAAGAACGACGTTTTTATTCCGAATGAGATATTCCATTAAACGATACTCGGTATCCGTCAAAGGAAGAGAGGCATAGGGCGTTTTAATCTCAAAGGTGTTGTGATTTAATACTAGATTGCCGACGCAATATGGCTCAATTAAGTCGCCCTTTCTTCTAAGCAAAGAACGGATTCTTGCTAAGAATTCTTTCAAAGAGAACGGCTTAGTTAGGTAATCATCCGCGCCTGCATCAAGCCCCTCGACTTTATCGTCTATTTCTGATTTGGCCGTAAGCACGAGCACAGGCGTGGCGTTTTTTTCTTTCCGGATGGCGCGAATAAATTCCAAGCCGTCCATTTTTGGCATCATCACATCGGTAATGATTAAATCGTAGGTATCATTATGCGTTAATTCCAAGCCTTGCAAGCCATCATAAGCCGTGTCGACGTTATATTTGTTTGCCAATAGAATGCGCACGAGAGCGTTTGAAAGATCCCTTTCATCTTCAACCAGAAGAATTTTCATTTGCCTTTCTCCTTATTCATATGAGCTTTCTTCCAATCTTTTATGGCTTTTAGACGTTCCCCGTATTTTGCCTCAAGCCCTTGCGTTCCTGGCTTGTAGTATTCTTTGTCTTTTAATGCGTCCGGAAGACACTGCATGGCCGCAACCTTTTCCTTTGTGTCGTGAGCGTAGATATAGCCTTTCCCATATCCCAATTCTTCCATAAGGGAAGTAGGGGCGTTCCGAATATTCATCGGCACAGGCTCATCCAGCATCTTCTTCGCATCTTCGGCGGCTGTATTATACGAGACTTCCATCGCGTTTGATTTAGGCGCCAAAGAGAGGTATGTAACTATTTGAGTGAGGTTTACCGAACATTCAGGCATGCCGATAAAGTGGCAGGCTTGATATGCGGCAATGGCAAGCTCTAACGCTTTCGGATCGGTCATTCCCACATCTTCGGAAGCAAAACGAATGCAACGTCTTGCAATATAGAGCGGATCTTCTCCCGCCTCTAGCATCCTAGCAAGCCAATAGATGGCGGCATCCGGATCTGAATTCCTCATCGATTTATGCAAAGCGGAAATGATGTTGTAATGCTCCTCACCCTTTTTATCATAAAGGAAGGTTTTCTTAGAAGTGATTTGCTCTAACGTCTCACGGTTGACGACAATCTTATTGCCCTGTTTATCGGAATTTAAAATAAGCATTTCCAAAGTCGACAAAGCATTTCTTGCATCTCCGTTAGAGAAAATGGCAATATCATTCAAAATATCATCGGAAATGGCGATATTTTCGTTACCAAAACCATTTGGGGAGACAATCGCCCTTTTTAAAAGGGTGACGATGTCATTCGCATTCAAAGCATTTAAAACAAAAACCTTGCAACGGGACAACAACGCGTTATTCACCTCAAAAGAAGGGTTTTCGGTCGTCGCGCCGATTAAAACGATTGACCCTTTTTCGACATAGGGCAAAAAAGCGTCCTGCTGCGCTTTATTGAAACGATGGATTTCATCCACAAACAGGATTGTCCTTTCACCGAAACGTTTATTCTTATCCGCTTCTTCCATTACGGCTTTGATTTCCTTAATTCCGGCGGTAACGGCGCTGAAAATAATGAATTTGCTCTTTGTTTTGTTGGCGATGATCTCTGCCAAAGTGGTTTTACCCACGCCTGGGGGACCCCAGAAAATCATTGAAGACACCCTATCTTCATCAATCAGTTTCCGTAAGACTTTTCCTTGGCCTAGAAGGTTCTCCTGGCCTACGAATTCATCGAGAGAACGCGGCCTCATCCTTTCGGGAAGAGGAGCATCGATGTTTTGGCTGTAAAATAAGGATTCTTGTTCCATAAAGCAAGACTATTGTACCAACATATTTTGAAAATAGAGATACCAGTTCTTGCTTATTTCCTTTTTTAGTCATTTCTTCAATATCTTTAAAGCGAAGCGAAGGAGATTTTATTGCCGATGGGTCAGCGCCATTTTTTATTTCCTTGCCATCTTACTGGGCAAAAATAAAAGTCATTTTTGTATTCTTGTTGAATCGTAATAAAATAACTTTATGTTGTCGGAGGACGAATAATTATGGAAAAAAAGAAAAAACAAAAAGGAAAACTTTGGAAAGAATTCAAAGATTTCATTAACAAAGGCAATGCCTTCATGCTGGCCGTTGGTGTTGTTATCGGCGGCGCCTTCAGCGCGATTACCAACTCTTTCGTTAATATTTTATTGAGTGTTTGCACCTGGGCGGTTCCAGGAGGCTTAAAAGGTCTTGTGACCGTTCTCCCAGCATTAAATGATGCTCAAAAGGGAATGGATGCCTCTCTCGGATTAGGGCAGTTTTTTGACGCTTCCGCTCTTCAAGAATTAGCCAAGGCTGAAGCCGTTGCTACTTATGGCGAAGCAACCGTCAGTAAAACTCCTACCCTCATCGAGAATGTGAAAGCGACGATTCTTTCCAAATATACCCTTCATGGCACCACATATACCTACAATATGTCTGCCGTTATTGACTGGGGTACGTTAATTAACGCTTTCATTTCCTTCATCATTATTGCCTTGGTTTTATTCACCATCGTGAAAATGGCAAATACGATTGCCGCTAAGAAAAAACAAATCGATGCCCAGATTCTCGAAGCGTACTATGAGAAGCATCCTGAAGAAAGACCGGTTCCTGTAGAGCCAGGCAAACCAGCTCCAACCGAGGCAGAACTTCTTGCGCAAATTCTTGCTGAGCTAAGGAAAGACAACGGAGAGAAATCAACCCCCGAAGCAAAATAAGAAATCTATAATCGACAACTGAAGAAAGCGGGCCAAATGGTCCGTTTTCTTTTATAGGGAATCAACGATATATTGAGCGTACAAATAGGCAATATTGATGCCTGTCACCTCTTCAATTCCCCTTAAAAAGGCGTTGGAATTCACCTCGCAAAGAACAGGCTCCCCATTCTTCCCTTTCAGAAGGTCAACGCCACAATAGTCTAGCTTTAGTATTTGAGCAGCTTTTTCCGCCAGATGAATATAGGAGAGGGGTATTTCAATCTTCTCGCCTTTGCCACCTTGGGCGATATTGCTACGGAAATCTCCGCTTTCATTATGGCGCTTCATGCCAGCAACGAATTTTCCGCCAAGCAAAATCAAACGATAGTCAAAGCCAAAAGAAGAGGATATGAATTCCTGATATAAATGAGGCTCTGCCTGGTAATTTCTTTCAAAAGAAACGACACCATCGTGGTTCCTTAGAAGAAAAACGCCCTTTCCCAAGGACCCGAAATTCCTTTTCCCAACGAGAGGGAAGGACAACTTTTTCTCCATTTCAAAAAGAAAACGCTCATCGAACGAAGACACATAATTAAGTGGAGCGCTGATGGTTTTTGGCATGGCTATACCGTGATTCGCCAAAGCGATATGCGTTAGCATTTTATCGTCACAAAGATAAATCGATTCGGAAGAATTAAAAAGGCGAAGGCCAGTCATCTCTAACATTTTGGAAATATAGCCGTCTTTATCTAGATAGAGGCAAAACGAATAAGGGGTTAGCTCTTTTGTTTGGATAAAGCCTTCCGAATTAATCCAAGAAAGAATATCTTGGTTCGTTTTCATTTCAAGATCAATGCCGAACTTCAAAAGTTCTTCCTTCATTCTTAAATAGAAGTGCAGGGGCCCTCCTTTTTGAATGTATCCATTTAATAAGGCAAGTGCTTTTTTCATTTATAGGTAGTTTAACCCATCTGTTTCTTTATGGTGATGAATTTTGACAGGCATAATTATGCTAGAATAATGACATGAACAAAAAAATCCAACCTATCACAGCCCTAAGAGACACGGCAAAACTTGAGAAAGACCTAGAAGATAATAACGGCCTTCTTTACATCACGAAGAATGGCTACTCCTCTTTTGTGATTCTCTCTCCAGACGAATATGAAAAACTATCCCAAAAAAATACGTGTCATCCTTTCTTTTCAGAGAAGAAGGAACGAGAACAGCCAATTTTAAAAGGCAAGGAACAATCCGATCCTCTTGGCTTTGTTAACGTTCGTTCGGCCACGATTCCTATTGAAGTAGGAGGAGTGCGACACAATAAGGAAGAAATCATTAAAAAAGTGCATGAAGCCAATGAAAACTCCATTTCGATTCTGGTTTTGAATGAGCTTTGTTTAACAGGGTATACCTGTAATGACATCTTTCTTTTCGACACCCTTCTCGATAAAAGCGAGGCCGCTCTTATGGAAATCGCTAAAGAAACCGAAGACGACAACGTCCTTTTCATGGTTGGTTTGCCTTTAAGGAAAAATAACAAACTCTATAACTCCGTCGCTCTTCTTTTTAAAGGAAAGATTCTTGGCGTTGTTCCAAAAACATTCCTTCCTAATTATTCGGAATTCTATGAAGGAAGATGGTTTTCCCCTGCCCCAGAAGAGAATTCCTATGTTGAAATTCAAGGGAAGGAATATCCTTTTGGGAAAAAGATGATCTTCGTGGATGAAAATTACCCGAAGCTTCGTGTTGGTGTTGAGGTGTGTGAGGATTTGTGGGCGCCAAACACCCCATCTACAGACCTTGCATTAGCTGGTGCAAACGTGATTTTGAACCTATCCGCGTCCAATGAAACGGTCGGGAAATATTCTTATCGGAGAGATCTCGTTCGCATGACTTCCGCTCGTTTGAGAGCGGCATATCTCTATTCTGACGCAGGTGATGGGGAGTCCACGACGGATTTGGTTTTCGCCTCTCATAATATCGTCGCTGAAGACGGAGCGATTCTGACTGAGACAAAGCCTTTCGAAATGGGCGAAGCGACCGCGACCATCGATATTGAAAAACTAGAAGCAGGCCGTTTAAAAACAACCACGTTCCATAATTTCGATGAAGGCATGCGCTATATTCCTTTTTCCATGCCCTTAAAGGCGCCGTCTAAAATCTACCGCCATTATTCCCGAAACCCTTTTATACCCGAGGATAAGAAAGTGGATTTGGAACGCGTGCAAACGATCTTGAATATCCAAGCCATGGGTCTTGTGAAAAGACTTCATACCGTTCATCAAAACAAAGCGCTTATTGGTTTAAGCGGAGGGCTTGATTCAACTTTAGCCCTGCTTGTCACGGTGGAGGCTTTTAAGAAAGCGCATTTTGATTTAAAAGGCATTACGGCAATTACCTTGCCAGCTTTTGGCACAAGCAAAAGAACGCACGATAACGCAAAGCTTTTAGCCGAAGAATTGGGCGTCTCTTTTGAAGAGATCAACATTAAAAACACCCTGGTTTCTCATTTCCGCGATATCAATCATGATTTAGACAATCACAATGTCACCTACGAGAACGCACAAGCTCGAGAAAGAACTCAGGTTTTAATGGATATCGCCAATGACCGTAATTCCCTTATGGTCGGCACGGGGGATCTTTCGGAATTGTGTTTAGGGTGGTGCACTTATAATGGCGACCATATGTCAATGTATGGAGTGAACGCTTCGATTCCTAAGACCCTTGTCCGCTATCTTTGTGAGGGATACGCTCTTCTTCATCCCGAGACGAAACGATCTTTGGAAGACATTATTGCGACTCCCATCAGCCCTGAGCTTCTCCCCACAGACAAAAACGGGAACATCATTCAGATGACGGAAGATAAAGTGGGTCCATACGAACTCAATGATTTCTTTATCTATCATTTTCTCCGCTTCGGATACCACCCTAAGAAGCTTTTGAGAATTGCTTTGGAAGCCTATCAAGGCAAATATGATAAAGAATTCATCAAGAAATGGCTGATTGCGTTTTTCCAAAGATTCTTCCATAACCAATTTAAGCGTTCTTGCCTTCCGGATGGGGCCAAGGTTGGAAGCGTCGCCATTTCTCCAAGAGGAGATTTAAGAATGCCTTCAGATGCCTGCGTGGATGATTATTTGGATGAGATCAAAGAACTTTAATATCCAAATTTTTTAGAAAAAGGTAATATTGTTCTATGAAAAAGAAAAAAGATGCTGAAAAATTAGAAACAATTGATATCACGAAAATCCGTAAAAGAGAAGAAAGAAAAAAATCCCGTTTGTTCGAGATTCTGCGTTTTCTGGTGACAGGAGGGATTTGCACGTTAATTGATGCGGGTCTTTTCTTCATTTTAATGAAGTTCGTATTTAATGGGCTTGCCTCTTTAGGAGGTGAAAACGGGTATGGAGGATACCTAGCATGGGGTATTTCGACGACGATTTCTTTCCTTGCCTCTTGCTTTGTGAATTTCTTCCTTTCGCGCCTCTGGGTTTATCAAAACGTTGACAAAAAGGTGAATACCAAAACCCAAAAGGCTTTTTGGACATACGTTGGTTTGGCGGCTTTAGGATGGCTGCTTGGCTTAGGCATCCAGGAAGCAGGGGTCCTTTTATGCAATTCTTTCTGGCCTGAATTGAAACTCTCCATAAACTTCGTCAAAGTTTCTTTAGGCGACCTTTGGAACGAAGCGGGCCTTGCCTTCTGGGCGTTTGTCGTCATCTTTGTCATCAAAACCTGCATTACTTTGGTTTATAACTATCTCACAAGGAAACACATTATTTTCAAAGCTCCTAAAAAAGAAGAAAACGCCTTTGCGAATCCCGATACTTCTAGGGACATGGTTGTTACCTTGACTCCGATGGAGCAAAAGAAAAAGACGACAGAACAAGAAGCCCCCACAGCAAAAAACAACCTGACCACAAAGGAATCCTTCCATGAGATTCTTCATGAAGAGATTGAAAACACCTTTGGCAAAGGGCAAAAGAAAGTTGCTGCCATCGATGCGAAGAAGATTATTCGCGAAGAGATCGAAAACTACGAAAAAAAACACGGAAGAAACAGAGGGGGATGACCTCTGTTTTCTTTTCAAAATCATGAATTCGGCTAAAATAGTGGCATGAAAGTGGCAATCTTTGGTTCTGGCGCGGCAGGCTTATACACAGCCATTCTCTTAAAAAGAGCGAACCCATCCTATGAAATTCATGTTTTTGATAAAGAAGAAAAGCTTGCTAAAAAACTCTTTGCCACTGGTAATGGGCATTGCAATCTTCTAAACAAAAAGCTTCTCCCCAATAAATTTAATAACCCCAACTTCATGATACCCATCCTTAAGGAATTTTCCTATCCGGTTTTGAAAAAAGAATGGAATGAAATGGGCGTGGCTCTTTTAGAAGAGGGCGACTATGTCTATCCTCTTTCCTACCATGCTGGCAGCTTCGTTCGTTATCTTCTCACCCTTGCTCATTCCATTGGCGTTCTTTTTCATAACCCTTGCGAGATTCATGATTACAAAAGAAGCGGCAGTGGGTACGAAATAGATTCCTATGGGTTTTTCGATAGAATCGTGATTGCCTGCGGCGGAAAATCCTCACCGAACTTAGGCTCTGACGGCTCCTTCTTTAGAACATTGGAAAAGCATGGCTACGACATCCGCCCTTTAAGGCCAGGACTTTGCCCTCTCAGAGTTAAAGAGAATGTCAAAGTCTTACAAGGAATTAGACATCATGCTTTATTGAAAGCGAGCAACGACAGCAAACAAGCCCTTTTGGAGGAAGGGGAGGTCCTTTTCAAAAAAGACGGACTTTCCGGAATTGTTGTTTTTAATGCGGAAAGCGCCATTTACCGTTCCCCCTATGTGAAAAACCCTAAAATTTCATTAGACCTATTTCCGGAATATAGCCTTTATGAACTGTGCGACATTCTAAGCAGAGCGAAAAGAAACAACCCGGAAGATCCTCTTTCTTCGATTCTGCCAGCCCCATTAGAAATCTACCTTCTTTCTCTTTCCAAAAACAAAGATGTCTCTTCATTGGCGGCAAACCTAAAACATATGGTTTTCAGCGTTTCCTCTTCCTATGATTTTGGAGATTCTCAAGTGAGCATCGGTGGAATCAATGTCAATGAGGTTAGCCCTTTTATGGAATCGAAAAAAGAAAAAGGCGTCTATTTTGCTGGCGAGGTTCTCGATATTGACGGCAATTGCGGCGGCTATAACCTTTCTTGGGCTTTTATAAGCGCTTTGCTGATTAGCAAACATCTTTAAGGGCAAAACTGAAATCTTCGTTGACTATCTATCCTAGATAGACTTAAATTTATATGTTGTATTCGAGCGTTCATTCAAAGCTTGTTTACGAGTGTGAGGTGCATTATGAAATATACGTCTACATCGAGAACATTGTCTCTCTTGGCCCATGCCATCATTTTCTTGGCGTTTGGCTTTATGGGTATTTGGTTTGGCTTTTTTGTTGTTCCACAATATTTAGGTGCCAATGCTGATTACTTTTATGCTGTTTCTGGCCTTGCTTTCAATACCAATGGCGCTTTCTTCCTTTGGTTTGAACTTGCCGTTATCGGCCTTGCTTTCATGGTGATTTCTCTTTTCGGCTTTATTCAAGCCATGAAATCTTTGAAGGACATCCATAACGACGAGCCAGCCGTTCGTTCCTTCAGCGCTTTGATTTGCGAAGGCTGGATTGCCGCCATTTTCTTCTTTCTTCAAGCGGCTCTTTTATGGGATTTGACTGCGAATGGCAACCTTGTCTTCGTTATCGTCATGGCCTTGTTGATCGCCATAGTTCTCTTGATTGCGACTAACATTCCGATGGTTAAAATTTTTGATCAACGCGATCAAACCCCATTGCTTCGCGATTTTATTGGCTCTGCTTCTTTAGTTACGTTCTTTATGGGTGTTGAAGCAACGCTTGCTTTAATTGGCGCTGTTACTTGGGCAAACCAAAAATCGCAGATTTTTAATTTACTCTATATCATTATCATCGCGAGTTTTGTAACTGCTGTTCTTGCTTTCTTTGGTTGGCTTATTCTTGGCAAAAATAAGACAGATAAAGGTTTAAAGATTTCTTCTTTCTTTTCCGCTGGTGCCATTGCCGTTACCGGTGCTGGGTTAATTACGTATGGTATTTTTGATATTGTTTATCAATATGCTCCAGGGTCTTCTTCCGTTTTATTGGCTGTTCACTTATATAGCAAAGAATTAAGCGATTTTGATTTAGGCTTTGGCATCATGGGCATCGTGCTTGGCTCTCTTCTCTTGATTGGTGCCGTTGTTGTTGTCTATTTTGCCAATAACGATTCCATCAAAGCAAAAAAGTTTGATTATTAATCAAATTCTTGCTGATATGTTCGGCTTGCTTAGCGGCAGGCCTTTTTATTTGCCTAGTTTCTTTGCTTCGGCGGAAATGAAATCACTCACATAGATGATTTCGTCATAAAGCTCTTCTATTTCCTTTGAAGGGCGCTCGTATTCGTTTTTCAAACGTTTCATCGCTTCTAATGGGACTTTTCTTTTGCGCATTGAGTTTTGATACAAAGAAACTTCAAAGGGGATATCAAAGAGAACCAGAATGTGTTTATCAAATTTTGGAGTCAGCTCGTAATACATTTTTCTAAGACGATTGCTTAAATGAGTCGCATCGGCAATGACGGTTAAATCGCTCATATCCTCAACATGTTCATTCAGTCGTTTGCGAAAGGTTTCCCAAACCAAATTTTCGTTTTTAAAACAATCTTCCGATCCGAAAAGCTCTTTTCGGATTTCATCGCTGGCTACGATATAGGTGTTACGATGCTCTTTTTTATACCTTCTCGCCCAAGTGGATTTGCCACTTCCAGGTATTGCCGACAAGAGAATCAAGGTTCGCATACCTCGATAGTCTATTCCTTTTGATTGTAAATGAAAACGATATACGTATCTCCTTGTCGCTAAAAGAAGGCGGAATGTCTTAAAATAGGCACATGAAATCTTTATCCAAACTCTATCGTTATGGGCCCGGCCCTTCTAGCTCCCACACGATTGCCCCCTCCAATGCCGCTTCCTCTTTTAAGGAGCTTCTTGCTGATTTGCCAGCAACAGAAATCGTCGTCACTTTGTTTGGGTCTTTAGCATTCACCGCTTTTGGGCATCATACGGATTTAGCCATAAAAGACGCTTTAAAACCATTTAAAACCATCATCCGATTAGATACTAAAACTCCTGTGGCTCACCCTTTGAGCATGGGCTTTAGTGCTTTAGATAAGGATGGGGGAGTGCTGCTTTCAAAGCATTATGCATCTTTAGGTGGTGGGGAAATTACCTCGGATGATGATCTTAGAGTCATTGAAAAAGATATTTATCCTTTCCGAAATTTCGAAGAGATCAAAGCTTTTATGAAAGAGAGAAAATTGTCTTCTTTGAAAGAATTCGCTTTGCTTTATGAGACGAAAGAAATTATTCCTTATTTAAAAAAGACCTTAGAGCATATGTTTTTTTCTATCGAAAAAGGATTGCGTACCTATACCTATATACCTGCAAATGAGAACCCGCGTCTTAGCTGGAAACGCTCGGCTGGAAAAATATATGAGAAAGCCATTCAAATTCCGGAAAATGAAGCTAGAAGAGAAATGCTGCTGACTTCTTATGCGTATGCTGTCGGAGAATCAAGTGCTTCGGGAGAAGAAGTGGTGACGGCTCCTACTTGCGGATCAAGCGGTGTTTTGCCAGCGATTCTATATTATGAATACAAAGATGAGGGAGTCTCCAAAGAAACCTTATTAGACTCCCTTTTTGTCGCTGGAATCATCGGAAATATCGTAAAGCAGAATGCGTCGATTGCCGGTGCTATTGGAGGGTGCCAAGCGGAAATCGGCACCGCCTCTTCCATGGCGGCTGCCGCCCTTTGCTATATCAAAGGACTTTCGCTTTTTGCTCAAGAATACGCAGCCGAGTGTGCCATGGAGCATTTCCTTGGCCTTTCTTGTGATCCCGTAGACGGTTACGTCATTATCCCTTGCATCGAAAGAAATGGCATGGGGGTGCTTCGCTCCTATGATTCTTATCTTTATGCGAAATATGTTGCCCCAATAAGAAAAAACGAAGTCTCTTTCGACAACGTTGTTTCGGCGATGAAACTAACGGGAGACGCTTTAGAAGAAGCCTATAAAGAAACGGCTAAAGGCGGACTTGCTAAGATTCTAAAATAGTGTAGAGGGGAAGCGTTTTTTGTACTATACTCTCATTTGCGTGTTCTATCCTCTGAACCACGCCTAAAAAACAAGGAGGTCTCGATCATGGCCAAAAATGATCAAAACAAATCTTTTTCGAACGATACAGATTCGAAACCAAACAAAAAACATCTGGATACCCATTTGTTGATTGTTTATATCACACAGAATGCGATTGTCGCGGCAATTTATTTCGTTTTAACGAGCTTCACCCAGCCCATTTCTTTCGGTATGTTCCAAATGAGATTGGCAGAAGCCTTAGGCTTATTGTGTTTCTGGCGCCCTGATTTCGCGATCGGAATGTCTTTAGGGTGCTTCCTTTCAAACGCCTATTCTTTTTCGCCTTGGGATATGCTCTTTGGAACTTTGGCCACTTTGGTTTCCTGTCTTTTAATGAGTTACGCATCCCAATGGCTATGGATGGCAATTATCTATCCTGTCGTTATCAATGGTCTTGCTGTTGGGGCTGAGTTGACCTGGATTTTCATGAATCCGACGGGGACGTGTATCGATTTCGCCGTTCAGGGAGGATGGGTGGCCTTAGGTGAATTTGGCGTTATGCTTATTGGATACCTTCTTTGGATGATTATTCGAAGGCTGAAAATATTTGACAAAGTTTTTAAACCCACGCGTCACCAAAACGTGCGTTTCTAGCTTTTTGCTTAATATCTCTTTTAGAGATAAAATCTCTTTATTATGAATCCTGATCTTTTTCATTTAGAAATCAAACACATCGACAAAGAAACCGGCGCTCGATACGGCATTCTTCATACTCCCCATGGAGATGTGGAAGTTCCTATGTTTATGCCAGTTGGCACAAACGCTACCGTTAAATGCCTCTCCCCTGAAGAAATCAAATCCGTTGGGGCGGGCGTCATATTGGCAAATACCTATCACCTCCATCTTAGACCTGGTGAAGATGTTGTTAAAAAAGCCGGGGGCGTACATCGGTTTATGAATTATGATGGGCCTATGCTCACCGATTCTGGCGGTTTCCAAGTCTTTTCCCTTCAAAAGACGAGAAAGATTACGGAAGAGGGGGTTGAGTTCCGTAATATCTATAATGGCGATAAAGACATGTTCACTCCAGAGAAGGTCATTCAAATCGAAGAAGACATTGGCGCGGACATCATTATGTCTTTCGATGAATGCATCCCTTATCCTGTTACATATGAATACGCCAAACGTTCTACGGAAAGAACGATTCGTTGGGCAAAACGTGGCTTAGCTGCCCATAAAAGGGAAGATCAAGCTCTTTTCGGCATTGTTCAAGGCGGAGAATTTCAAGATCTTCGCGAAATGTGTGCAAAAGAGCTGGCCGCTTTGGATTTTCCAGGTTATTCCATTGGAGGAACCTCCATTGGCGAGCCAAAAGATGTTTGTTTCCAAATGGTTGAAGACGCTATCCGTTTTCTTCCTCAAGATAAGCCTAGATACCTAATGGGTGTTGGATCGCTTGATTATATTCTTGGTGGAATTGAAAGAGGCGTGGACATGATGGATTGCGTGCTTCCAACGCGTATTGCCCGTCATGGAGCTTTGATGACCTCTCAGGGAAGAATCAATATCCGTAAGGCTCAATACAAAGAAGATTTCACCCCATTAGATCCGGAATGCGATTGCTATACTTGCAAGCATTATACAAAAGCCTATCTTCATCATTTATTCATGTGCAACGAGGAATTTGGCAAACGCTTGAATTCCATCCATAACATTCGTTTCTTGATTAAAGTGGTCGAAGGCGCTAGAAAAGCCATCCAAGAAGACCATTTTAAAGAATACGAAGAGGAAATCCTTCATAAATATGGGGATATAAGAGGTTTTTGATATGGATATTAATTTATTTGACTATGATTTGCCCGAAGAGCTTATCGCTCAATCGCCTAAAGAAAAAAGAGATGCTTGCAAGCTCATGGTTATCAATCGTGCGAATAAGACTTTTGAGCATAAGATCTTTCATGACATCATCGACTATTTAAAACCTGGCGATGTGCTCGTTAGAAATAATACGAAAGTTATTCCTGCTAGGCTTCTTGGCTCTAAAAAAGAGACGGGTGGTGCAGTAGAAGTCCTTCTCTTAAAACAACTGGAGAATGATGTTTGGGAATGTTTGGTCGGGAACGCTCGTTCCGTAAAAGTTGGAACCCATTGTGTTTTCGGAAACGGCCAACTCACATGTGAATGCGTTGGCGTCAAAGATGAAGGCATCCGTGATATGAAATTTTCCTATAAAGGAATTTTCATGGAAGTCCTGGATGAATTAGGCCAGATGCCTCTCCCACCCTATATCAAAAAACAATGTGCGAATAACGACGACTATCAAACTGTCTATGCCAAAATTCCTGGATCGGCTGCAGCTCCAACCGCCGGTTTCCATTTCACGAATGAGCTCTTCGATGAAATCAAAAAGAAAGGCGTCGCAGTAGAAGACATTACTCTCAACATTGGCTTAGGCACTTTCCGTCCTGTTAAAGTTCAAGACACCAAAGACCATATCATGCACTCGGAAGTCATTGAAATGAGTGAAGAAGTGGCCTCTCATTTGAATCAAGCCAAAAAAGAGGGGAGACGTATCATTGCGATAGGTACAACGTCCATCCGTACTTTAGAAACAATCTATGGCAAATATGGTCAATTCAAAGCCACAAGAGAAGCTACTAGGCTTTATATAGAACCTGGATATCAATATAAAGCAGTGGATGCTATCATTACGAACTTCCATCTTCCTAAATCCACATTGGTGGAACTCGTATCCGCTTTTGCGGGCAGAAGTTTCATTCTTTCTTGCTACAAAGAGGCTGTCAAAGATAAATACCGTTTCTTCTCATTCGGAGATGCCATGTTCATATATGGCGAACCTTTTGACTATTCCAAAACCATGGAATAATTTTTGCTTGAAGGGCTTATAAAAGATTGCATAAATGATAAAAAGGAAAAGGTTTTGAGACATCTGCCTTTAAGCCGCTTTTGAGGCGAACACAACCTTTGCTAGAAGATATGTGAAGTTCTTTATGAGAGTTTTATTGATCTTTGAAAGGGAATGTTGGTCTTTCCGTTTTTTCTTTCTCCAACATTAGTTCTGATCAAACTTATCATTCCAATTATGGTTCGAAAAAAAGTGGAAGATTTTGCCAATGAAAAGAACATTGATTTTCATCAAAAAATTGCTTCGGATAAAACCAAACTAACGGCAAGTGAACCGGATATCGTTCTTACGGAGAACGGCAAGCTTCCTTCTGAAGAATATCGCGAAAGCCTTACATACGCTTTTCTTATAGAAAACACTTTGCTTGATCATTCTCGAGATAAGGCCTTAGAAAACGTCTGTTTCTTCTTATCGCTTTTCATCAAAGGAGATCATCGTTATTGCGCATTTACTTTCCAAGAGCTTTCTCTTCGCTAGTATAATACTTAGATGAAATCTCATTTAGTTCAACATAATTATTATCTTGAAAGCCTAGAAGAAATCAAAAAGATAAACGGAGATAAAAAGCCAACCATCCTTCTTCATGATTGCTGCGGTCCTTGCGCCTGTTTCCCTTTGCTTTTTCTTTGCAAACATTTTGATGTAACCATCTATTACACCAACTCCAATATCTATCCTGAAACTGAGTTTGATAAGCGTTTAGGGGAAGTGAAGAAACTCATCCAATATCTAAAAGATACCTGGGGGTATGACGTAAAACTTATCATCAGCCCTTATAACCATGAAGAATATATGAAAGATCTACGTCCTTTTTCTTCCCTTCCTGAAGGAGGGCACCGTTGTTTTCTTTGTTACCGCAAAAGAATGGAAGAAACCTTCCAATACGCGGACGCCCATCATTTTGACTACATCACCACAGTAATGACCATCTCTCGTCAAAAATCATCAGAAATCATGAATCGCATTGGGGAAGAGCTATCCAGCCATTATCACACGAAATATCTTTTCTCCGACTTCAAAAAGAACGGCGGAATCGATCAAGGTGTTGCGCTAAGAAGGGAAATCGGCCTCTATTGTCAGAATTATTGCGGATGCGAATACAGTTTCAGGAAATAATTCTAGTGTAAAAGAAAAAAGCAAGCCTAGGAGCTTGCTTTTTTGCTTTCAGGATTAATTGTAATAGTCACCCCATCCGCCATCATCGCTTGATGAAGAAGAGGAACCATTTGCGTATTCGTAATGTTTCAATAATTTTCCATCTTTATAGACAGAGAAATTAGAAGAGGAGTTAACGGCGGTGTAGCCTTCATCATAGGTGACGGTGACATTCAAATAGAGATCCTTGCCCGCTTTTAAGAAGTTGCCTAATTCATTTCCGCTCGTTTTGTCTTTTGCGACAACATAGATTGCTCCTGAATCATACATGCTGCCCTTTTCCGACTTTTCCCATGTGATATCGCTGTTTTCTTTGTTTCGGATTCCAACGTACATATCGGTAAAGTCGTTCAATCTTTCATAATAATTCACCATCATGACGTCAGCGTCATAGAAAGCATAGGTACTTGGTTCAGTCGCATTAGCAGTGGTGCTAACACCAATCTTTCCGGCCGTTTCATTCACGGAAACAACGTTATATTTATTATTGGTACTGGTAATCTTTCCGAAAGCGTTTGCGGTGATGGTGGAGTCGCTTGTTCCCCCGCTTCCTCCAAAGAATTCGCTTCCTCCGTATACACCAACCCAGCTTGCGTTTGTGTATTTGGCTTCTAAGACACTGACAACGAGTTTAATAGAACCATAGTAGCTAGTGTAAGTGTTAATTGCGTAGGAATAGGCTTCGCCTCCGTTTTTAAACACAGATCCGGTTAGCTTTTGCGGATTGATTTCGTAGCCGGTTGCCGTTTGATATTCATAAGAAACCCCGTCGATAAGGTAATTTCCATTTTGGTGCTCGCCATCAAAAGCAACATCAAGATAAACTGGGCCCATTCCGCCATGGATGCCGGTGACTTCCGTCTTGTTCCCATCTTCATCCTTCGTGTAAAGCAAGGTTGTAACATAGTCAGGGGCCTCAACTTCGATTTGGAAGGTTCTTTCTTCTGCCGTAACGCCTAAAACAACAGCGTGATTTGGCATTGTGAAAGCAAAGCTTTTATAGATGTGTTCTTCTGCTTTTGCTTCTTCTCCTTCGCCGGTGGTCACAACGTATTTGAGATCCTCCTCTTCAAGAGCGACGCCATCCGCCGTGAATGAAACGTTATCGGCGATAGCGACGTAGTTCCAAAGGATATTTACCTTAGATCCGGCTCTCGCATATAAAGAAGCGCCGGTATAAATTTTTCCGTCAACGACGAAACCACCGATGAAATCACTGACCTTTTTTGAGGTCGCATATTGGCATTCGGGCTTAACGACAACCGCGTCTTTATCAACGGGGGCTAATTCAAAATAAGCGCCACGGGTCTCTACTTTGATAGCAACATCGTCTGCAGGCATTGTGAAGCTGAAGCCTTCTTTTAAGGAACCGGCGAGTTCGAGAGTCGCTTCTCCAGCGCTAGCAACAACGGAAGAGGCTTCATAACCAGATTCCACGGTCACTTTAAAAGAAATGGTCTCTCCTTTTTTCGCCTTGGTTGGAAGACCGATAGCAAATCCAAAATCCCCGCCATCAAAAGCGATTGCGTATTGCTTATCTGTATAATTGTCTGTGTAAGTGTATCCGCAAGCGCAAACATGTTTCGTATAGCCTTGTGTATCATCAGTTGGAGCAACAACAGTCTCTTCGAAGGAATGAGCTGCAATATCCATTTTTTCTCCGCATACGGTGCATAGATGCCAATGATTATTTTCATCGTGGTGCCATTCCGTATCGGCAGTATGGACATGAATTACGCTGGTTGACGTGCTTGATTCCGCGCTCGTCGCAGGATCAGCTTTACAGCCAGCAAGGACTAATAAGGCAGATACGCTCATTACCCCCAGCATTGTTAATTTGGATTTTTTCATAATTTCTCCTTGGTTTTCCTTCTTAATGCAACAAAATTAATGGAAAGCGAAAAATTGTCAATAAAAAAATGTAAAATTAACTAAAAACTTAAATAATTGTAAGTAAAGTACCAGTAAAATCCGTATATTCTCCTTGGATGTAATCCATTTCCAGATTGACGGTTAAGACGTTTGAAACGTTCGAAATAATAGATTTATTTTCATATTTTTGCGACAAATGAGTGATTAAATCATTCTTTATCGTGAAAATATTTTCATAAGAGATTTGCTGCGAAAGAATCTTTTGGCCTTCGCTTTCTGTATAGATAGAAAGAGAATAGGAATAAGACAGCTTATCGTCTTCTTCTATTCCTTCTATGTTATAGAACTGATAAGAAACCAGATCGCCAACATGCTCTAGCATGTAATTAAAATTTGCGATCTCGGTATAGGCGGGGCCTATGCAATAAGTGGATTCCACCGAATTTTCATCAAATTTGGAATTGCTGGTCTTCTTCGTATTGTCTTCGTCTTCATAAAGGGTGATTTGGTAGAACTTTTTGCCGTTGTCGTAGATTTGAGTCGTATAGGGGATCGCCGATTCGTTTTCGATTTGTTCGGTGCCCTTTGTTTCGACTAGATAAGTGGAATTTCGTTTATAGCGCGTTGTTTCAAAGACGTTTTCGACATACATGTCAAAAGTGGCGTCTGAAGGATAAGAAAACAACCTTTTTTGCTCTGTCTTGGTTTTTTGAACATTTCCTTGCAAAGAGAGAAGCTTGTTCCCTAGTTTTGTTAAAAGAGCCTTATCCGTATTTGTTTCTTCCGAAGAAATCAGGCTTTCTATAGAAGAAGAAAGTTCGCTAGAGGCATTCCTTTCTTCCCTTTCGCAAGAAAAGAGAAAAGGCAATAAGGCAACGAATAAAATGAGCTTTCTTTTCATAAAACCTCCTTAAGAAACAATTTTTGCGTTGTAATTGTAGAAGAATACGTTAGTTTCTTTTTCATCAGGGAAATAGATGATACGGAGAGAATAGACTTTGTTTGCATCGTATCCAGCCGTAAAGACATCATCTTTGATTTCCTCCCCGTTTTTAGAGAAGGTATACCCTTCATTTACAAGAGCGGCCACATATCCGATGGTATCTTCTAATGTTGTCGTGGATATTTCTAATGCTGCACATTTGGCGCTATATAAAGAACTTTCATAGAGCTTTAATTTATAAGAAGAGGCAGCCATTGCCGGAACATCTAGCGTCGTGCTCAAGTATTCTTTAATCTGATTCATCGGATATTCTTCGCCTTCGTAGTCGTAGCTGTTGCTCAACGGTTCACTTTCGGCGAAGCCAAAGTCTTGATTCTCTCCATTTTGGTAACCCCAGTCTATGCCGTTCTTCTCGGCGTCATAAGAAACAATGAAATGGATGGACTTATATACAAACTCATAGGCCTCTTCATATCCTGCATAATTTCCGTTTAGAGACAGAGTCCTTTCTCCGATTAGCAAAGTGTCATCGCCTGAGATTTCAAAGATGCCATTCACAGGGAGAACGCCCATTTGAGAGGAGGTAATATACCATGTCCCAACCATTTCAACAGGGATGTGAAGCTCTTCTTTAGAAGAGGTGGAATCTTCTTTTGAGGAAGCTTCGCTTGTAAGAAGCCCTTCTTGTGAGGTTGAGCTTGTTTCTTCCCTTCCGCTGCCACAAGAGGGAAGAAGAGAAATTAACGTCAATAGAAAAATAAAATCACGTTTCATAATGCGCCTATTATAGTGGCAAAAAAGAAAAAAGCACTTATTATTTGATTTTATGTTAGAATTCGTAAATATGATCAGGAGATTTTAAGAAAGGTATGAAAAAAATACAGTTTGCAACAATGTTATTGTCCGTTGCCATGTTAATTGGCTGCAAGAACGATTCCGATTCTTCGCCGGCGTTTTCCTCCCAAGCCGAATTGTCCAGCGAAGAAAGTTCCTTCGATGAAAGTGAAGACTCTTCATCCTCATCGTTAGTCAATGATGGAAGCCTTTCTTTAGAAGATGCATACAATGAGATTGCCAAAGCTCAAAAAGAAGAACTCAATAATGCGAAACGCGTCGTCTATCATAACGAATCTTCCTCCGCGACCGTGAAAAACAACATCGATCAAACCTATACGAACTATGAAGATGGATCAACCACCTCAGAAGGAAGCTATACCCGTTCCGTCGAAGGGAAAGAAGATGAAACGGACACTTTCAAAACCATCGCGACTTCAACCGTGGATAAATACGAAAACGGTGACGAAATCGACAATTATCGTATGTTCGTGGAGGTGAAAGATTTTGACAAAGACATTGGAATATCGAGTGATTATAAAGATTCTGCAACGAAGAAATTCATCATCAATTCTAGCGATGATGTCGGCAATTTAAGCGATGGAGAATACATCCTTGCCAAAGATTTTGAGGCCAATGCTGCCGCTAATTTGACATCCAAAGTGGCGAATTTCCTTGCTTCGGATATCATGGGCAGCGATTATGCTATACAAACAGGTTTAAATAAGGTAAAGCCAACTCAAAAAGAAACAGGGGAGTGGGAGTATCTCATTCAATTCCAATATTCCTCGAGCGACGATGGTATCGTCACAACCTACCTTACCAAACTGCAATACGTTCTTTCCCAAGACAAATCCCGTTTGCTTTCCTTCGACGCCTTAAACAAAACCACTTACGAAAGGGAAGGGGACGATCCCGCTTATTCTCTTTACGAAGAATCTGGCGAAATCGTTTATGGCGATAAAGCCACCGAAATGGGGAAAGATGTTCTCAATATCGATAACTATTTTCTTACAGATGTTCTTTCTGCTCGCCTAGAAGCCGTTTCTGGCTTTAAAACAATCACGGTTGGAGACGATTTAACCGTTCCGACCAATTGCTCCACAATTTTTGGCTATGCGGATAGCCGCAAACCTTTGAAATCTATGAATACAGCCCTCACGGCATCCAAGAGCTCCAATGAAGAGGCGGTCGCAATCGAGGATGATAACTTTGTCGTCAAAGGGGTTGGCGTTACCAATCTAACTTTTTCCTTCTACCGCAAGAGGCCTAGTACCGGGGCGTATTACCTTTCCTCCTTTACCGTGAATAACGTCACAATCATCTCTGCCAAGGCCGAATCTATTTCCTTCCGCGCCAAGGGAGATATCAATCTTCAGTACGGATTGGAGATAGGGAAAACATATTCTTGGGGATACAGCGTTTCTCCAAAAGAGGCTCCCCAAGCGATAACTGCGTCAATAAGCGATGCCGAAAAAGCGGAAGTGCAAGTGAATGCCGACTCCACAATCACCATTAAGCCTAAGAAAGAAGGGGAATTCAGCATTACTTTGACTTCTGTAGGAACACCGGAAATTTCTGTTGTCAAACGTTTTTATACTTTGAGCGACACGATGGATTACAAATCTTTCCTTACGGGAAACAAGTTCTATTACAAGAACGCTTTCAATACCGTGCAAACCCTCACTTTCCAAGAAGATGGCACTTGCTTAAGGCATATGGAACAAACGGATAATGGCAATACTTCGACAAGCGACGATACTTGCAAGTGGAGCCTAGAAGGAGCCGTTCTCACTTTCTCTGATTTCGATGGCGAATTCAAAGTCTTCGAAAGCGGCCGTATTGTCAAGTTCTTAGAAAAAGAAGGGGAGCCTTTAGGCCTATCCATCAGCGCAAATGATGGTTCCGAGAACGCTTTTGTTCCAACCAACGATTGATGAATTCAAGATACAAAAAAGCCAAAGTTTTCTGCATTTCAAAGGAAAGGCTTCTTAGAATAAAAAACAAGCGCTCTTCATTGAAGATGGGGAGCCCGATATTTCTCGGAGATTGCCGCAAAGTGAATTCGATGGAAACGATCCTTTTCTAAACAAGATAAATTCGATAGGCAAACCAAATCCTCTTTTCCTTATATTAATAATTGCGGCCCTTCTTTAGGAAATCGCCCACTTCATAGATGGTGTTTTGCGATGCCTCCATTTTAGGCATTATCTTTTGACCATTATACGTAAAGGGGACAGGCTTCGATGCCTGCCTCTTCTTCCTGATTATTGATCTATAAACCGCTTTTTTGGGTAACAAACATTGAAAATCAGAAGATTAATCATCCTCATTTTTGTGCACCATGCACAAATTTTTTGGGAATAAAATAGCCTTCTTTCGGAAAAGTTTCGATAAAAAGCGCTTTTTATGATAAAGACAAGATATCACCGACATTTTAACTTCAAATTATTGTTGACTACACACGCACGTAGGGGGATAATTTCAAACGCTGGCGCAAGCGTGGAAGTACGATGTTGCTGACACACCGATAGACGTTGTCAAGTATCGGCTTAGTCAGGGAACTCGTGCAGAGCATAGCTAGCAAGCCTGACGAAATAAGGAGGAAAAATCATGGCGAAACAACAAGTCCTGCGTATCAGATTGCAGGCTTACGACCACAAGATCATCGACGTTGCTGCCGAAAAGATTGTTGAAGTCGCTAACAAGACCGGCGCCAAAGTTATTGGCCCAGTGCCTCTCCCAACCGAGAAGCAGGTGTACACGATCTTAAGAGCTACCTTCAAATATAAGGATAGCCGCGAACAATTCGAGATCCGTACCCATAAGAGATTGATTGATATCGTCAATCCTACAAAAGAAACCGTCGAAGCCATCCGTAAGCTTGACTTACCAAATGGTGTCGATATCGATGTCACTGCGAAGTAAGGAGGTAAACATTCATGAAATCCATTATCGGAAGAAAAATTGGAATGACCGAAGTCTTCGCCACTGACGGAACGATGTATCCAGTCACTGTCATCGAGGTTCTTCCAAACGTTGTCGTCGCGAAAAAGACGAATGAGAAAGACGGCTATGAAGCGTTGCAAGTCGGTTATGAGCCAATTGCTGAGCGTCATCTCAATAAATGCGAACTTGGCATTTATAAAAAAGCCAATGTCGAAACCCATGCTCATTTATTTGAATTAAAGGGCGACGAAATCTATTCCAAGAACGTTGGCGAAACAATCACCGCTGATTTATTCCAAGCCGGTGAAGTGGTAGATGTCATCGGTACAACCAAAGGACATGGTTACACCGGCACCATCAAGAGATATCACAACCATATCGGTCCAAAAGGGCATGGTTCTGGCTATCATAGACAAATTGGCTCTCTTGCCAATAACGGCCGTGATAATAACCGTGTTATCCCAGGCAAGACGATGTCTGGACATTGGGGCCCACATCAAGCAACCATCGAGAACATCACCGTCATTGCTTCTAACGCCGAAAAAGGCTACATCCTTGTCAAAGGCGGAGTTCCTGGACCAAAGAAATCGATCGTTATGATCAGAAGCGCGATCTTAACCCAATTCAAGAAACCAGAAGTCAAAGAATTAGTGGATCGCTCTAAGAAAGGAGAATAAGGATTATGGCAAATAAAGCAATTACTCTCCCAGTCGTTTCTCTTGCCGGCGAAAAAGTCGGTGAAATCGAACTTGCTAATGAAGTCTTCGGCACCACCGAGAAGAATGAACAAGTCGTTCATGATGCCGCTGTTGCAGAAGAAGCCAATTATCGCCAAGCAACTGCCAAAACCAAAAAGCGTCACGAAGTAAGCGGTGGTGGCAAGAAGCCTTGGAGACAAAAAGGAACCGGCCGTGCTCGTGCAGGTTCTAGCCGTTCCCCAATCTGGGTTGGCGGCGGAAAGGTCTTCGGACCTGATGGAAATCAAAATTACAAGATTTCCCAAAATAAGAAAGCTCACGCACTCGCGTTAAAGACCGTTCTCTCTCAAAAGGTTAAAGGCGGCATCATTGTCGTTGATAACCTCAAAGCTGAGAAAATCTCTACGAAAGCCATCAAGGCTGACTTAGCGAATGTGAAAGCTTCTGGCAAGATCCTTCTCGTCTCTCAAGACGAGAATGTCATCAAGAGCGCTAGAAACATCGATCGTTTAGAGCTCCGTGCCGTCAATAACATCAGTGTTTACGATGTTCTCAATGCCAATGTCATTGTCATTGGCAAGGCTGACATCGAAACCCTCGAAGGAGGACTTAAGTAATGGCAAGCGAAAAGAAAGAAACCGTCGTGGCGGAAGCGAAGAAAACCTTCAAAGCCCCAACGCATCATGACTATGAGGTCATTCTCGAACCAGTCATCACCGAGAAGAGCATGGCTCTCCTTCAAAAAGAGAACAAGATCACCGTCCGCGTTGCCGCTAGTGCTAACAAAGTCGAGATCAAAGACAGCTTCCAACGCTTATACCAAGTGACCATTGATGATGTCAAAGTCGTTAATGTCCTTGCAAAAAGCACTACGAGAGGTGGCCGTTATCAAGGAACCATCTCTGGCTACAAGAAGGCCATCCTCACCATTCATGAAGGTGAAGCGATTGACCTCTTCAAAGAGTAAGGAAACACCATTAAGTCTTATATATCCTTAAATATATAGAAGATTTAAAAAGCATCCACTATAGGAGAAAAGAAAAATGGCAATCAAATCATATAGGCCATATACGAAATCGAGACGCGAAATGCTCTCCCTCTCGTATGCAGACATTACGAAGACAACTCCTGAAAAATCATTACTTGCCCCTAAGAAACACACAGGTGGCCGTAACAATCAAGGAGTCATCACCTGCCGTCATCGTGGCGGAGGAAACAAAAACCGTTATAGAATCATCGATTTCCGTCGCAACAAAGATGGAATCCCAGCAACCGTCAAAGCTATTGAATACGATCCAAATAGAACCGCATTCATTGCCTTGCTGGCTTATGCTGATGGCGAAAAGCGCTATATCATCCGTCCAAAAGATCTTAATGTTGGCGCTGTTATCGTCTCCGGTTCTTCCACCGATATCAAAACCGGCAACAACCTCGAACTTAAAAACATTCCAGAAGGTACCTTCGTCCATAACGTCGAATTGATGCCTGGCAAGGGCGGACAACTCTGCCGTGCCGCTGGAACAAGCGCTCAGGTCCTCGGCAGCGATGGCAAATACATCATCCTCCGTTTGGCCTCTGGCGAAGTTCGCAAAGTCTTAGGCAACTGCCGTGCCACCATTGGCATCGTCGGTAATGAAGATTACAACCTCGTTAATAAAGGCAAAGCTGGCAAAACCCGCTACAAAGGCATTCGTCCAACCGTTCGTGGCTCTGTCATGAACCCAGTCGATCACCCTCATGGTGGTGGTGAAGGTAAGTGCCCTGTTGGCCGTGATGCACCACGTACCCCTTGGGGTAAGAAAGCAATGGGCGTTAAGACCCGTCGCGTCAAGAAGAATTCCACTCGTCTCATCGTAAGACGCAGAAATGGTAAGTAAGGAAAGGAGATCAAATTATGTCCCGTTCAGCTAAAAAAGGACCATTTGTTGACGAATACCTTCTCAAAAAGGTTGAAGCCATCAAGAAATCCGGCAAAAAAGAGGTCATCAAAACTTGGTCTCGCCGTTCTACTATCTATCCAGCGTTCGTTGAACAAACATTCGCTGTTTACAATGGCAAAGAACACATCACCGTTTATGTCACCGAAGATATGGTTGGACACAAACTCGGTGAATTCGCCCCAACACGTACTTTCAGCGGCCACCATGGTAATAACCTCGGCGATCAAGCCGCCGCAGCTAAGAAATAAGGAGTAGATTATGGCAGAAGAAAAGAAAACCGTAAAGAAAGCTCCAGCGAAGAAAGCTGCAGCTCCAAAAGCCAAAAAAGAAACCAAAGCCAAAAAGGCGGAAGTCAAGGCTGAAGAAGTGAAAACCGAAGAAGCCAAAGTCGAAAAGACTGAGAAGAAGGCTAAAAAGGTCGTGAAAGCAGAGCCTGTCAAGGCCGAACCTGTGAAAGAAGAAAAACCTGCTGTCACAGAAGCTCTCGCCATTGCAAGAGATGTTCGCGTCACCCCACGCAAGATTCGCTTAGTGCTTGATCTTGTTCGTGGAAAAGATGTCGACGAAGCCTTAGCGATTCTCAAGAATGTCAACCGTTCTGCTAGCCTTCCTGTTGCCAAGATTGTGAAATCCGCCGCAGCAAACGCTACCAACAACTTCGGAATGGATAAAGACAAACTTTACATCGCTGAAATCCAAGCTTCCGATGGCATCAAAATGAAGAGATTCATGCCACGTGGCAAAGGATCCTCTTCCGGATTGGTTAAGAGAACTTCCAACATCCGTTGCATTGTGAAAGAAAGAAACTAAGGAGAGTAAACTAATGGGTCAAAAAGTTAACGCTAACGGTCTCCGTATCGGAATTAACCGTGGCTGGGAAGCCAATTGGTTTGCTTCCAAAAAAGACTACGCGACATTCTTAGGCGAAGACATCGCCATTCGTAATTACTTAGAACCTCTTCTTAAAGAAGCGGTTGTGAGCCATATCGATATCGCTCGTAGCAAAAATGACCAAGGCGCCAAAGTTATCATCAACGCCTTCGTCGCTCGTCCAGGCGTCGTTCTTGGGCAAGATAACACCAAGATCACTGCTATCCGCAATGGCTTAAAGAAAGTCGTTAAATCTGGAAATGCCACTATCAATCTCGTTGAGGTGAAAAATCCTGATTTAGACGCCACCTTAATTGCTAAGTGGATTGCATCCGAAATTGAGAATCGTCAATCCTTCCGCTCCACGCAGAAGAAAGCGATTCAAAGAATGAAGAAGGCTGGCGCAATCGGTTGCAGAACCCAATGCCAAGGCCGTCTTGCCGGTGCTGAAATCGCCCGTCGTGAAGGATACAAAGTCGGCGTTGTGCCACTCGAAACCCTTCGTGCTGACATCGATTTCGCTTCCGTTACCGCTAATACCGCTTATGGCGATATCGGCGTCAAAGTTTGGATCTGCCGTTCCGCCAATAAGGCCGCAACCGTAGAAACCGAAGAAAAGAAAGAAGGAGGACATGACAATGCTGCAACCAAAGCGCGTTAAATATCGTCGTCCACATAGACTCTCTTACGAAGGCAAAGCTTCTAAAGGCAATACCGTCGAATTCGGAGAATATGGACTTGTCGCTACCGAAGGTGGATACCTCGATAACCATCAAATCGAATCTGCTCGTATCGTTCTCGCAAGATATACCGATAGAGCCGGTAAGGTTTGGATCCGTGTCTTCCCTCATTTAGCAAGAACCAAGAAACCAGCGGAAGTCCGTATGGGCTCCGGCAAAGGTTCCCCAGAAAGCTGGGCAGCCGTCGTCAAGAAAGGCAAAGTCATCTTCGAGATTGGCGGCATCAATCCTCAAATCATGATCAACGCCCTTCACCAAGCCGGCTTCAAACTCCCTCTTAAGACCAAAATCGTAAAGAGAACCAAATCTCTTTCTGAAGCGGAACTCCTTAAGATGGAAGCTGTGCATGAATCTACCTTGGAAGAGATTGCGGCGGAAGATCAAATTCAAACCGAAACTGTCTCTGACACCGGTAATGAAACTGCTGCTGATGCAACAACAACTGCCGCACCAGCTGCAACGGAAGGGGGAAATAAATAATGACCATTAAAGAATTAAGGGCCCTGTCCCCAAAAGAGCTTGATGAAAAGATCGCTGAACTCAAACAACATCAATTTGAGCTCCGTCGTCAAGCGGCCGTCGGACAATTAGAGCATCCAGACGACCTACATTTCGTCCGTAAGGACATTGCCAAAGCCGAAACCGTGAAACGTGAGCGTGAACTCCAAATCGCGGTTCCAGAAAGCAAATAACGAAAGGAGACCGAGATTATGGAAAGAAATATTAGAAACAAATTCCAAGGTGTCGTTACCTCAATCAAAATGGACAAAACCATCACGGTCACGGTTTCGACAAAACAAAACGATCCCCTTTACCAAAAGAGAGTCGGTTATTCGAAAAAATACCATGCTCATGACGAAAAGAACGAAGCCAAAGTTGGCGACGTTGTAACCATCATGTCTTGCCGTCCTATCTCCAAGACCAAGAAATTCATCTTGGTTTCCATTGATAAGAAGGCCAGAGTTGGCGAAAACGCCAATGCTGTTGAGGCCGATCTCGAAAAGAGCGAAGGCTCTGACGCCATCGTTAACGAAGGCGTGAAAGCAGAAGAGGAGAAGTAAGCATGATTCACAATGAAACTAATCTTGTAGTCGCTGATAACTCCGGCGCCCGTGCTGTCCGTGTCTTCCGTCAATTTGGCGGATCCCATCGCAAAATGAGCTCCCTTGGAGATATCGTCCTCTGCGCTGTGAAAGACGTTACCCCAAACGGCAAGATCAAAAAAGGTCAAGTCGTCAAAGGTGTCATCGTGAGAGTCAAACGCGCTGTCATCCGTAAAGATGGTTCTTCCATCTCCTTCGATGATAATGCTGTCGTTCTCATTGATAATGACGGAAACCCACTTGGAACACGTGTCTTCGGACCTGTTGCTCGTGAGCTTCGTGATAAAGGCTATATGAAGATTATCTCTTTGGCCCCAGAAGTCTTATAAGGAGAAAACAACATGAACATCAAAACTGGTGATAAAGTTATCGTTCTCTCAGGGGATGATAAAGGCAAAGTCGGTGTTGTCCAAAAGGCTTATCCTAAGCTTAACAAAGTCGTTGTCGAAGGCGTCAACATCCACAAGAAACACAAGAAACCAACCCAAGCAACTCCTGAAGGATCCATCCTTGACATCTATGTGCCAATCGATGCTTCCAAGGTTGCCTTGATTGATCCTAAAACCAAAAAAGCCACCCGTGTCCATCACAAAGTCGTGGATGGCAAAAAGATTCGCGTCAATGCGAAAGGCGAAAGCTTAGAGAAGAAATAAGGGAGGAATGAAGAATGGCTGAAGAAAAGAAAACTGTTAAGAAAGCTTCCCCTAAAAAAGCTTCCGAAGTCAAATACGTCAATCGTTTAGTCACGAAATACAATAACGAAGTGGTTCCAACGCTTGTCAAAGAGTTTGGCTATACCACCCCTATGCAAGCTCCTAAGTTCGAGAAAATCGTCATCAACATCGGTGTTGGCGATGCTACCACAAATAGCAAAGCCCTCGATGATGCTGTTTCCGAGCTTGCGACCATCACTGGACAACATCCAGTCGTCACGAAAGCCAAGAAGTCCATCGCGACCTTTAAGGTTCGTCAAGGACAGGCAATCGGCTGCAAAGTTACTCTCCGTGGAACCAGAATGTATGAATTCTATGATAAATTGGTTTCCATCGCTCTCCCACGTGTCCGTGACTTCCGCGGCGTTTCCAAGAACGCTTTCGATGGCCATGGTAACTACACCCTCGGTGTCAAGGAACAATTGATCTTCCCTGAAATCGATTACGATAAGGTGTCCAAGATTCGTGGTATGGACGTCGTTATCGTCACAACGGCAAATACCGACAAAGAAGCGTTTGCGCTTCTTCGCGAAATGGGAATGCCATTCAAAAAATAACGAGGTAAGCACATGGCAAAGAAAAGTTTAATCAATAAGTGCAACCGCCCACAAAAATTCGCAACCCGTGAATACACCCGTTGCCAACGTTGTGGCCGTCCACACGGCGTCATCCGTAAATTCGGACTCTGCCGTATCTGCCTTAGAGAAATGGCCTACAAAGGCGAAATCCCAGGCATGAAGAAAGCATCTTGGTAAGGAAAGGAGAACACTAACATGAACGCAGACCCAATTGCAGACATGCTCACACGCATCAGAAACGCTAATGCTCTTCGCTACGAAAGTGTTTCCATGCCTTATAGCAAAATGAAAGGCGAAATCGCAAAGATCCTTCTCGATGAAGGCTTCATTGCCGGTTTTGTCGCTGAAGGTGAAAAAGCAAACAAAACCCTTCACATCACTCTTAAATACGGTGCCAATGGCGAAAGAGTCATCACCGGATTAAAGAGAATCAGCAAACCTGGACTTCGTGTCACGGTCGAAGCTGATAAGATCCCAAGCGTCTTAAAAGGCCTTGGTATCGCCATCGTTTCTACCTCCAAAGGCGTTTTAACCGACAAGGACGCTAGAAAGAATGGCGTTGGCGGAGAAATTCTCTGCTACGTTTGGTAATCTAGGATTACAGAAAGAAGAGAAACACATTTATGTCACGTATTGGATTTAAACCCATCGCTCTTCCAGAAGGCGTTAGCTACGAAATCGCAGATAACGTTATTACCGTTAAAGGTCCTAAAGGCGAAGTAAGCGTCAGAATTCCTTCTGACGTCAGCGTCGAGGAAAAAGACGGTCATCTTCACGTTATACCTCTTGCTGCTCATACAAAGCAAGGTAGCGCGAATCATGGAACGACAGCAGCTTTATTGCATTCTGCCGTCAAAGGTGTCCATGAAGGCTGGAAGAAAGAATTAGAAATTAACGGCACAGGTTATCGTGCCTCCATTAAAAATGGCGCCGTTACGATGTTCTTAGGCTACAGCCACACTGTCACTGTTGAGCCTGTTGGCAAATACACCAAAATCACTTGCCCTGATGAAACACATGTTGTTGTCGAAGGATGCAATAAGCAAGAAGTTGGCCAAACTGCCGCTCTCATCTATGACAAACATAGACCAGACGTCTATGGACAAAAAGGTGTTCACTACAAAGGTCAGCATCTTATTAAGAAAGTTGGTAAGCGTGCTGCTGCCGGCGCTAAGAAATAAGGAGGTTATTAGAATATGATCAAAAAAGAATCTAGATCCGCTGTTCGCGAACGTCGTCATCTTCGTGTTCGTGAAAAGATCTCCGGTACCGCCGAGTGCCCACGTTTAGTCGTTTTCCGTTCCAACAAAAACATCGAAGCCCAAATCATCGATGACGTGAAAGGAACAACCCTTGTTAGCTCTGGCTCCGTCCAATTGAAGCTCGCTCACGGTTCTAATTGTGAGGCTGCTGCCCAAGTTGGCGCCGACATTGCTAAAAAAGCTCTTGCTGCTGGCATCACCAAAGTCGTTTTCGATCGCGGTGGTTACCAATATCACGGCCGCGTCCAAGCTCTTGCGGAAGCCGCTAGAGAAGGAGGCTTAGTCTTCTAAGGAGTTTCATATGGAAGAAAATAAAACTACTGTTAATGCTGCTACTGAAGAAAAGCCAGCGACCCAAAAGAACCCAACCGGCAACCCACAATACGAACCTCGTGGATCCCGTGGCTCTGAACGCCCAGGAAGCCGTAAATTCGGCAACCATCGTGGCAAACCAGGTGAAAGACGTGGTGGACGTGGCGGATTCCGTCGTGTGGAAGATGATTTCCAGGATAGAGTTGTCACCATCAACCGCGTTACCCGTGTTGAGCAAGGTGGCAAAACCATGCGTTTCGATGCTCTCGTCGTCGTTGGCGATGGCAAAGGACATTATGGCTATGCCATGCGTAAATCCGGTGAAGTCCCGGATGCCATGAAAAAGGCTCTTACTGCCGCTAAGAAAGACCTTCATTTCGTGAAGGTCCAAAAAGGTACCATCGCTCACGAAGTCTCTGGCTCCCATACGGCTACGAAAGTCGTCTTAAAACCAGCTCCAGCTGGCACTGGTATCGTCGCTGGTGGCGCAGTTCGCGCAATTCTCGAACTCGCAGGCATCAAGAACATCGTCTCTAAAGTCTATGGTTCTCGTACCTCCATCAACGTCATTCGTGCTACCGATGCTGCTTTGCAACAACTCAAAGAATACGACAAAGTGATGATTCTCCGTGGTTTAAAGACCCCAGAAGAAATCAAAGCTTCCCATCTTGCTCCAAAAGGAGCGAAAGGAGATAAGTAATTATGGCAGAGAATTTACATACTCTCGTAGTTACCGAAGGTTCTAAAAAGAAACACTTCCGTAAGGGACAAGGCCTTGGATCTGGAAACGGCAAAACTGCCGGCAAGGGTCAAAAAGGTCAAGGTGCCCACGCTCATACAAAGAAACGTGGATTCGAAGGCGGACAAATGCCTCTTGCAAGACGTCTTCCAAAATTCGGATTCAAGAATCTTGCCCGAGTCGAAAAAGCCATTGTGAACGTCGGTCTTCTCGAATCTTTTGAAGAAAACAGCGTCATCGATGCAAAGGTCTTATTAGAAAAAGGCCTTATTAAAGACGATATCAATGGAATTAAAATCCTTGGTAGTGGTAAACTATCAAAGAAGCTTACCGTGAAAGCGAACGCTTTCTCTTCGGCTGCGAAAAAAGCAATCGAAGCTGCAGGCGGCGTGGCTGAGGAAATTAAGTAATGAAAAAATTCGTCTCAATCTTTAAAAACAAAGATATAGTGAATCGTATTTTCTTTACGATTATGATTCTCTTTGTCCTCCGGATTGGGGCGGTGATTACTGTTCCGGGGGTTAAGGTCTCGGACGAACTTAGCAACATCATGAATAGCGGAAATAGTTTCGCTCTCATGGATTTGCTAGGCGGCGGAGCTCTTGCGAACTTCTCCGTTTTCGCCCTTGGCGTTTCGCCTTATATTACGGCTCAGATCATTATCCAACTTCTGTCGAAAGACGTTCTTCCCGCCCTCACCGAACTTTCTAAGCAAGGTGAGTATGGAAGAAAGAAGATGGAAATGGCGACCCGTTATTTGACGCTTCTTCTTGGGGCTGTCCAAGGCTATGGCATGATTCGTACCATGATTAACCAAGGATATATCTCCTTGACGCTTGCTGATAATTTCTGGACTTACGCCTATATCGTCACCATCCTCTTGGCTGGCGCAATGCTTACGATGTGGCTTGGTGACCAAATCACGGAGAAAGGCCTCGGGAACGGTATTTCCGTCATCATCTTCGCTGGATGTGTTAGAAGCCTTCCAACTCAGATTTCTACAGCGTGGAGCAAATGGATTTCCGGCAACGTTGACTATGGCTCAACCCAGATGATCAAAGGTGCCTTCCAATTCGCGCTCTATATCTTGGCAATGTTGGCGATTTGCGCTTTCGTTGTCTTCACAGAGCTTTCCCAAAGACGCATTCCGGTTCAACATGCTGGAAAAGGTGGCTCCTCGCCTTCTATGGCCCGCGCTTCCTTCTTGCCGATTAAAATCAATTCGGCTGGCGTCATTCCGGTTATCTTCGCTTCCTCCATCCTTACTGCTCCTAGCATTATCGCATCCTTTATCTCAAGCGATGCTTCGAATGCCCAATGGCTAAAGGTCTTCAATTACAATTCCACCATGACCATGACCAATTTCGATGGCACGACATGGAATATGAACTGGGGACTGTTCATCTATCTCGCTTTGATCATCGCCTTCACATTCTTCTATGCGGAGATGCAAATCGATCCGGAGAAACTTGCGGATAACTTCCAAAAATCAGGTTCTTATATCCCGGGCATCCGTCCTGGCAAAGAAACCGAAAGATATGTTGGCAAAGTTCTTAATCGCGTCACCTTCATTGGCGCTATGTCCCTTTCCATCATCGCTGCTCTCCCTGTCGTCCTTGTTTGGGCGAACGCCTTCGGAAATGATACTTCCCTGGCAATCGGAGGCACTGGGCTTATCATCATCGTTGGCGTTGCTATCGAATTGAATAGCCAGATCGAAGGTTTAATTGCAGGAAAATCATATGACCAAGTTAAGGAGGCGTAATTATGCTTAATATCATTCTCATGGGCCCGCCCGGTGCGGGCAAAGGAACACATGCTACTTGGATTGCGAAGGATTATGGCATCCCTCACATTTCCACTGGGGATATGTTTCGTGAAGCCATGAGTTCTGGTAGCGAACTTGGCAACAAAATCAAAGACATCGTGAATCGCGGGGACCTTGTGAGCGATGAACTCACTTGCGCCCTCGTGAAAGAGCGTTTATCCAAACCGGATTGTGCGAATGGCTATCTTCTTGATGGCTTTCCACGCACGATCGCCCAAGCTGAAGCGTTCGACAAAATGGGAAAAGAGATTGGACGCGCTCCAAATCTTGTCTTGAATGTCTCTTGTCCAGATGACCTCTTAATCGGCCGTATTGTCACAAGACGCGTTTGCCCAAATTGCGGCGCTAGTTACAACATCGTCAGCCTTAAGCCAAAAAAAGAAGGCGTCTGCGATCTTTGCGGAAGCCAACTTGTGCAAAGGAAGGACGATAACGAGGAATCATTCAAGATTCGCCTCGCTAATTATTATAAGAGCACCGCTCCTCTTCTTGATTTCTATGAGAAGAAGGGCTTACTCCACGAGTTCGATTCTTCGACCGGACTCGAATCAACCAAGAAATCCATTCAGGACTTCTTAGGGAGATTGAAATAGATGATCATCATCAAATCCCCAAGAGAGATTGAGCTCATGAGGAAGGCTGGAGCCCTAACGGCAAAGGTCTTCGAAGTGGTTGGACCTCTCGTCAAACCTGGCGTTACCACCCAATACCTTGCGGACATGGCTGAGAAAGTCATTCTTGAAGGCGGAGGCGTGAGTGCTGAAAAAGGCTATTGTGGATTCCCAGGCGCAATATGCACAAGCGTAAACGAAGTCCTTGTGCACGGCATTCCTTCCCCGAAACGTGTTCTTCGGGATGGAGACATTATTTCCCTCGACGTCGTATCTCTCTTAAACGGATATAACGGAGATGCTTGCCGAACCTATGCCGTCGGCATCTGCCCAGAAAGCAAACTTCGTCTTATCAAAGTGACGGAAGAGTGCTTCTGGAATGCGGTAAAGAAAGTCAAAGAAGGCGCCCATTTAGGCGATATCTCGCACGAAATCCAAGTTACGGCAGAATCAAACGGATATTCTGTCCCGCTTGAATTCACGGGTCATGGTATCGGAAGGGAGATGCATGAAGATCCTTATATCCCTGATTATGGCGAAGCAGGGACAGGGCCAATTCTTCGCGAAGGAATGACCTTAGCGATTGAACCAATGGTTCTTGAAGGTTCTAACAAGCTTAGAACCATGAAGGATGGCTGGACTACCGTTTCTAAAGACGGGAAACCCAGTGCCCATTATGAGAACACCATCCTCGTTACCAAAGACGGTTTCGAGGTCTTAACTTTAGAGCAAGGAGGAAAAATCCATTGAGCAAAGAAGATTGCATTGAAGTCGAAGCGAAGGTCTTAGAATGCCTCCCTAACGCGAACTTCAAAGTCCAATTACAAAATGGGGCGGTCGTTCAGGCCTGCGTTTCTGGAAAAATTCGCATGAATTACATTCGAATCCTTCCGGGTGATAGAGTCACCGTCCAATTCTCTCCTTACGATTTAACACGTGGGCGCATTACATTCCGTTTCAAAAATTGACGTGGGGCAACAGTTCCCCAAAAAGGAGTTTAAATACTATGAAAGTCAGACCATCCGTCAAACCGATCTGCGATAAGTGCAAAATTATTCGCCGCCATGGCGTGGTTATGTGCATCTGCCCTAACCCAAAGCACAAGCAGAGACAAGGTTAATTTAAGGAGTTACACAAAATATGGCACGTATTGATGGGGTTGATATCCCAAGTGAAAAACGCGTTGTTATCTCTCTTACCTACATTTATGGAATCGGAGACACAACCGCGAAAAAAATCTGCAAAGATGCAGGCGTGAGCGAAGACATCCGCGTTAAGAACTTAACCGATGATCAGCTCGTCGCTTTAAGAGGAGAAGTCGCCAAATATAAGACGGAAGGCGATCTCCGTCGTGAAGTCGCTATGAATATTAAGCGTCTTACCGAAATTGGCTGCTATCGTGGCATCCGTCATAAGAAGGGCCTTCCTGTCCGTGGACAACGTACAAAGACCAATGCTCGTACCCGTAAGGGTAAGAGAAAGACCATTGCCAATAAGAAAGTGGCTACGAAATAATGAAGGAGGAGAAATAAAATGGCTGCAACTGCAAAGAAAACCGTTAAAACTTCTGCCCGTAAGAAGAAAGTTAAGAGAAACTTCACCGTTGGCACCGTCCACGTTCATGCCTCTTTCAATAACACCATCGTTAACATCACCGATCTTCAAGGCAATGTCATCGCATGGTCTAGCGCTGGCGCATTAGGCTATAAAGGCGCTAAAAAAGCTACTCCATTCGCTGCTCAATTAGCAGCTGAAGCAGCTGGCAAGTCCGCATTCGACCAAGGCTTAAGACAAGTCAATGTCGAAGTCAAAGGCCCAGGCCCAGGCAGAGAGAGCGCTGTCAGAGCCCTCGCTAATGTCGGCTTACAAGTTATCTCCATTTCTGATACGACTCCAATTCCACACAACGGCTGCCGTCCACCAAAGAGACCACGTGGCTAGTTTGTAGCATTCTCGGCTAATAGGGAAATATAGGAGGAAATTATTAATGGCTAATAACAATATCGATCAAACAAACGAAGAGCTTGTTCTTCCAAAGCCGTTCATTCCTTTCGATTTCAATGTCGAAGTTGATGACGAAAAAGAACATTATGCCCGTTTCGCGATCAAACCTCTCGAGAGAGGATTTGGAATCACTCTCGGGAACGCACTCCGTAGAGTTTTGATGAGCGCCCTTCCTGGCGCCAGCGTCTATGCTGTGCAAATCGACGGCGTCCGCCATGAGTTCTCTTCTCTTCCAGGAGTGGAAGAGGACGTCACCGCCATCATCCTTAACCTCAAAGACTTAATCTTAAAAATCGATACGGATAACCCAAAAGAGACCAAGGAGTTGGATGTTGACTTCCAAGGCCCTGGCGTCTTAAAGGCTGGAGATATCGTTTGCCCTGCCCTTGTTGAAATCGTGAACAAAGATCTTGAGATTGCTCACGTTGAAAAAGAAGGACACATCAAGATGAGAATCTTTGCTGGGGAAGGAAGAGGCTATTATACCGCCGACGCCAACAAAGTCGAACGCAACGTCAACCAATTAGGCTACATTGCCACCGATTCGAACTATTCGCCAGTCGTGAAAGTCGCTTATAGCGTTGAGCCGACTCGTGTCGAACACGATTCCCACTTCGACAAATTAACTCTCGAAGTCACGACTAATGGTTCTGTCAGACCTCATGAAGCTGTCGCTATGGCAGCCCAACTCTTAGTGGTTCACTTCCAAAAATTTGCAGAGCTTGACGAAAAGGTCAAAACCTTCAAGCTTGAAAAAGAAGAAGTTAAGCCAGAAGAGAACAAATACCAAGGAATGCTTATCGAAGAACTCGATCTTAGCGTCCGTAGCAATAACTGCCTTAAGAGAGCGGGCATTTCCACCGTCTTAGAACTTACTCAAAAGAGCGAAGATGAGATGATGAAGGTCCGTAATCTTGGTAAGAAGTCGCTTAAAGAAGTCAAAGAGAAGCTTGCCCAAATGGGTTTGCACTTCCGTGACTATGTAGGAGAATAATTATGCCAGCACAAGGAAGAAAAAATGTTCACGGTAAGGCCGGTGTTCGCTTTAAAGCCGGTTATACCGCTTCGAAAAACTATTCGATGCTTCGTAATGTCGTCTCTGAGTTAATCGTTTGCGGCCACGTTAACGTGACCTCTGGCGTTACTCCAGAACTCATTTCGCTTGCCGATAAGATGGTTACCTATGCGAAAGCGGGCGATCTCTCTGCTCGTAGAGAGTGTGAGAAAGTCCTTCGCAAAGGCATCAAAGACGCAAAAGGCGTCGATAGCTTAACCAAACTCTTCAATGAAATTGGCCCTAAATTCAAAGACCGCAAAGGCGGTTACACCAAAGTCTATAAGCTTGGTGCCCGTAAGGGCGACAATGCCGAAGTCGAAATGGTGACCTGGGCTGACTAAGCAGAAGTCTAATCAAAGAGATCAAGTTGTCTTGGTCTCTTTTTCTTTTTGCCTTATCCTTATAGGGGTCAATTATGAAAAACTATATTTTTGATTTAGATGGAACCTTGCTTGATACCATAGAAGGGATCCGTTTGGCGATTAACCTTGCCCTAAAGAGAGCGGGTTATGATTATTCTTTTGATAAGGAAGAAACAAAACACTTGATTGGAGAAGGGGCGGACACGCTTGTTCACCGGGCGTTGAAGGAAAAAGACTCTCCAGAAAGATTCGCTAATTTAAAGAAAGAATACCTTCCTCTATATCATTTAGAGCAAGAGGATCACACTTTTCTTTTCCCTTGCTTAAAAGAGAGCCTGGAAAGAATGAAACAAAAAGGCGCAAGGCTATTCGTCTGCACGAATAAACCGGACGCTTTTGCGAAACGCATCGTGGAAAAAATCTATGGGCCGTCCTTTTTCGAAGAAGTGTGCGGCCAAATCGAAGGATTGCCTGTCAAACCCGATCCAAGAATCCCGAATTATCTCTTAGAGAAATATCATCTTAAAAAAGAGGAAACCCTCTTTGTCGGCGACTCTAAGACGGATGTTCAAACTGGGAAAAACGCCCTCTTAAAAAGCGCATTATGCCTCTGGGGGTATGGCTTTTATACGCCAGAGCTTTTAGAAAAAGCCGATTTCCTTTTCCGTTCCCCAAAGGAGCTAGAAGACAGTTATGGAAAATGATTCCTTTCCGAAAAAGCATCTTTTGCCGCTTAGGATATTGCCTTCTATCTTTTTAGGACTTGCTTCCTTAGGATATTCCTTCGCTTATCTTGATAGCAAATATGCGAGCCGTTTTGAATATCTCCAAGCGGGCGGGTTTTTTGGGATTGCCATTCTCTTATTGTTTTTGGATGTCGCCTTGGAATATTTTTACAAAAAAGACGACTTCATCTATCATCTTTTGTCTGTTTGCATCGCTTTAGCGGAATTTTTCTATTTTGGCTTTGCTATTCTCACCTATTTCAGACAATTGCCCAGTGGAATAGATCCTCGCTTTAGAATCTTTCCGGCTGCTTTATTGTCCCTCCTTTTGTTGATGAGCCTTCTTTATCGAGCCCTGATTTGGACGCACGTTTGGAAAACGGAAAAAAGAAAAGGGAACGATCTCCTTGCTGCCTATATTGGCTACTTAGGGTTAGGAACCGCTTTATTGAACTCTTTTCCTTTCTCCATCATTTTGACGCAAGGGGAAAATGTTTCTGTAAGCTATATTGGCATTTTTGCCGATATCGCTTTGGCTTTTGGCGTTTTAGAAGCCCTCGTTGGCTTGCTTTGGCTTTCCTTTGAGAAGCTGAGATTCTCTCACAAATCAAACATCTTTTTCTATTTGACGGTGATGAATTTCTTCGCTTCGTTAGCCGGACTTGTCGTTTCGGCGTTTGGATATTCCTATGCTTTGATTGACATCCGCACGGCAAATTTCTGCTTCGCTTTCTATTCTCCATCCATCGTTTTGATTGGGGCAGGTCTTTTTTACCTTAATTATTTGCTCAAGAAAGGACGCTAGAAGCCTCTTTTCTTGCTCAATTATTAGGCTAGGCATAAAATGAGGCGAAGCTTAGGAGGCTTTTTATATGGAAGAAGTCAAATTATTCAATTCATTGGGGATGAAAAAAGAAATTTTCACTCCTCTAATTCCTAATAAGGTCTCCATCTACTGTTGCGGACCGACGGTTTATAACGATCCTCATATCGGCAATTTTAGACCTGTCATCACCTTCGACGTTTTACGAAGGCTTTTGATGCATATCGGCTACCAAGTGACCTTTGTTTCCAATTACACCGATGTTGACGACAAAATTATCAAACGTGCGAAAGAACTAGGTATCACGGAAAAAGAATTAACCACATCCGTCATTAAAGAGTATCGTCATTTGGTCGAAGAAGTGGGCGCTCTCCAACCGGATTACACCCCGACACCGACCGTTTATATGCCAGAGATTATCTCCTATGTGGAAGATTTGGTGAAAACGGGATATGCCTATGTTTCCGATGGCGATGTTTATTTGAGCGTTAAGAAGATCCCCAACTATGGAGAACTTTCCGGAAATTCCATCGAAGATTTGGAAAACGGTGCAAGAATCGCGGTAGGGGATAAGAAAAAAGATCCTGTGGATTTCGCTCTTTGGAAAAAGACGGATGAGGGGATTCAATGGGAAACACCTTGGAGCAAAGGCCGCCCAGGATGGCATACAGAATGCTGCGTTATGATTCATACTCTTTTCCCCGAGCAAAAAGGATACATCGACATCCATGGTGGCGGATTTGACCTAAAATTCCCTCACCATGAGAATGAAATGGCTCAAGCAAAAGCCCATGATGGCCATAAATTGGCCCATTTTTGGATGCATAACGGTTTCATTAACATCAATAACGAAAAGATGTCCAAATCTTTAGGAAACGTTATTTTGATGAAAGATGTGGTGAAAGAATATGGCGGTATTCCTTTTCGTTTGATGCTGCTTGCTTCGCACTATCGGGCACCCGCTTCCTTTAGCGCCGATACGATAAAAGAAGCGCAAACGAAATATAACCAAATAGAGACGGCGATGAAAAAGGTCGCCATTCTTCTTGAAAGAAAAGACATCGACGTCGATGCCTTAAAGCCATCCGATGAACGCAAATTCCTTGAAGCCTTGTGCGATGATTTGAATACTCCAAACGCTTTAAGCGTCCTTTATGAAGAAATAAAGACCTTAAATAGCCTTTGGAGAGTTAAAGAAATCAATTATGAGGCTTTAAGCGACTCCTTTGCGAAGGTGCGCTCTTATTGCGATGTTCTTGGGATAAGCTTGCATATCCCGCACCTGAATTCAGAAGACAAAAAACTCTACGAAGAGTATGATAAAGCCAAGAAAAATAAAGACTTCGCCAAATCAGACGAAATCCGCCAAACTTTATTATCCAAAAACCTCTTCTAAAAGAAAGGAGCGTTCATGTTTCTAGATTCCTCACCATCCGTTCCGACTTGGAACACTTGGGACACAACAATCGTCAATTTCTTTAATTCAGGCTTTAACGGCGTCATTCCCGCCGAATGGGGAAATCTGATTTTAACGATTCTTTCGCTAGGCTTAGGAGCTCTTTTCTCTGGATTTATTGGTTTTGAAAGGGAATACAAAGGGCATGATGCTGGATTAAGAACCCATCTTTTAGTCGGCGTCGGCTCCGATTTGATCATGATTGTTTCCATTTATGGCTTTGGGAATTGGGTCGGTTCAAGGGATCCTTCCCGTCTGGCCGCCCAAGTTGTCACGGGTGTTGGTTTCTTAGGCGCTGGCGCCATTTTGAACAACGGATTGGACGTCAAGGGCTTGACTACGGCTGCGACCATCTGGGTTTCTATGGCTCTTGGTCTTGCTTGCGGAAGTGGCAATTTCGTTCTCGCCACCCTATCCTTCCTTCTTGCCTTCGTTTCTCTTATCGTCCTTCATAGCGTGGATAAATGGATTGCCGGCAAAAATCCTTGTGTGATGATTATCTTGCCTTCGGATAAGCCGTCTTTGAAAGAAATCATCATGATTGCTGCCCGCTATAACATTTCTATTCGCGACACGTATACGGAACTTGTCTCTTATCAAGAGAATTCTGCTATACGTATTACTTTACGCTGCGCTCTTGCTTCCAAAGAAAGCGTGACTTCCTTTACGGATGAGCTTCGCTTCACTTTGAAGCCTTTGGAATTAAAAGTTACAGCTTAATATTGAAAAGTGACAAGGTGTTAAATATAATGAATATACAAGTTTACGGTAAGAATGCCGTCCGAGCGACCCTCGAGGCCGATAATGGAAAAACTTTATTTACTTTAAAGCGTCTTGAGAAAGATGAACTTGTGGCGATAGCTCGGAAAAAAGGAATACCCGTTAAATTCGTAGAAGAAAAAGAGTTAACGGGTTTGGCGAAAAATCCTTCCCACCAGGGTTTTCTCGTCATAAGCGAAGCTATAAGGAGCTATTCCTTAGAAGAACTTCTTCAAAGCATTCCTTCTGAAAAGAAGTATCCTTTGATCGTTATTCTTGATGGAATAGAAGATCCCCATAACCTCGGAGCCATAATCCGCACATGCGATGCTTTTAGCGTCGATGGCATCATCATGAAGAAACATGGCGAAGTTCCTCTTAATGGAACGGTTGCCAAAGTTTCAACGGGTGCCATCAATTACGTAAAGGTTGCTGTCACGGCCAATCTCAATCAAGCCATAGAGAAATTAAAACGCAATGGCTATTGGATTGTCTCCTCTGATGGCAGCGCTACACAAAGCTACCTTGACGTGGATTATGACTCTCCAATCGCTCTTGTGGTGGGAAGTGAAGGCTTTGGAATCTCTAAATTAGTTTTGAAGAACTCCGATTTCATCGTTAAGATTCCAATGTCTGGACACGTGAATTCTTTAAACGCCTCTGTGGCCTCCGCTATTCTTATTTCCGGTGTTGTTGCATCTCGCTCTAAGAAATAAGGATGCTTTATGAACTATGAAACCTGCTCCGATGAGACTCTTTTACTTATGTCTCGGAGCCAAAATGCCGACGCTTTCTATACTCTAACAAAACGTTATTTCGATAGGAGGAAAACCCTTTGCAATCAAGCCTCAGCCGCTTTGGCCGCTATGTTTGATGCTTGGGATTTGAATCATGCGTTTTTCCTTGCTTTCAACTCCTCTTTGAAAAGCTATTCCCTTGGAGAAGGGAACTTTCACGCCTATCTTGTCAGGAGCTTGAAAAACGCCCTCATCCGTGAAGCCGAGAAACTGCGCCTTTTTAAGAATGTCAAAACCCTTTCCCTTGATCGTGAAATGGGCAGCGATGGAATGAGCCTTCACGATGTTATACCCGCAAGTGGGGAAATCGACCCGAAAATGTATGTGACCTATCTAGAAGAGGCGATGCGTTTTGGAAAAGTGCAAGACGGACTTGAAGAAGAAGTGCTCCAAGTCGCAAGGCTAAAGATAGACGGCTGCAAATTTACCGAGATTGGCAAGATCCTTTCCATCAGCCCTAAAAGAGCCAGCAGGGATTACGATAAATACGAAGAACTCGTAAAAAAGATTGTCTTCGGAAGTTAAGATTTCTAAAGAAATCGTTTGCGATATGCGCCCCTTGGCTTTATATTATAGGGGCGAAGCAATCTTCGCTTTTTTCTTAGTGAATTCTTTCATTAGGAATTTGAGGTTCTGAAGGCATGGCAAGAGAAAAGGTATTCTTAGTTTGTTCCGATTGTCTCTCGAGAAACTATCAGGTTACTAAGCGTAATGATGACCCTCGTCGTTTGGAACTGAAAAAATTCTGCCCTCATTGTGGCAGATATACTTTGCATAAAGAGAGCAAGTAACGGGAAGGAGAAGCAATGAACCCAATTAGATACATGAAAGAGGTCGTTCGCGAAGGCAAACGCGTTCGCTGGCCTAAGCGTGACGTGCTTTGGCAAACCATCGCCGTTGTTGTCGTGATCGCGCTTTTCGCAGCTATCTTTCTTTCCCTGGAAGATTTAGCCGCAGCCAAAATCATCGAACAATTGAAAGCCGCTTTTGGAGGATAAAACATGGCAACAGAATTAGCCGAAAAACATTGGTATATCGTTAATACCTATTCTGCTCACGAAGCGAAAACAGCAGAGAATCTGAAAAACCGTATCAAAACCATGAACATGGAAGACTATATTTTTCGTGTTTTGGTCGCCGAATACGAAGAAAAATGCATCGATAAGGAAACTGGTCTCCCTAACGGAAAGGTGAAAATCAAAAATCTCTATCCAGGCTACATCTTCGTTGAAATGATTATGACCACCCAATCCTGGTTCGTTGTTCGTAACACCCCTGGGGTTACTGGCATTGCCGGTTCCAGTGGCGGAGGCAAGATGCCTACTCCAATTTCCCGTGAAGAGATTGAACCCGTCTTAAAGAGAATGGGTCTCGTTGATGAGTCGATGTATGATCGTTATAACGTTGGCGACAATGTTAAAATTATCTCTGGACCTCTCGAAGGAACGGAGGGCAAGATCATGTCCATTGATAAAGACACTGGCGCCTGCCGCGTTAATACCGTCTTCTTTGGGCGTAGCACCCCTGTGGATGTCGAATTCTCTGAAATCGAGAAAATCTAATTCATGCCGGCAAAGAGCCCTTAAATAGGGGCTCTTTTTCTTTCCTTTTAAATATGAACAATCTTTCATATTTATATTGATATATGAATAACCATTCATTATAATCATTGCTGTAAATATGAAGGAAGTTCATATATGTCTTCATTACCCAGCGAAAAAATTCTTGACGCGATGGAAGATTTGCTTAGCGTCGCAAGCGATTCGACTCGCTTAAAGATTATGTTATCGATTGCAGAGGAGGAACATAACGTCGGTGAAATCGTTACTCTCGTCGGAGCTTCGCAATCCCTCGTTTCTCATCAGTTAGAGGTCTTGAGGAAACATCGTTTGGTAAGCGTTCGTAAGGAGGGGAGAAAGTCCTTCTACATTCTTTCCGATCATCATATTAACGAACTCATTCAAGTCGTATATGAGCACGCCAGTGAGAAAAAGGGAGAATAGCATGTCTGAAGAAAAGAAGGAAATACTCATTAATTCCATCCGCTTAGCCATCGCCCTGATTCTCGCTTTGTTGGGTCTTTTCTATCTAAACGAAACAAATTTCGGCGTTTGGGTGAATTTTGCTGTCATGGCCATCGCATGGCTTATCGTTGGCTATGACATTGCATACAAGGCCTTTCAATCCCTCATCAAAGAAAAGAATCCCTTTGATGAGAACATGTTGATGCTTATCGCCTCTATCGGCGCTTTCTGCCTTCGGCTTTTTGGCAAAGACGAAAACGAAATTTTCGGCAATGAATTCTTTGAGGCATTCATGGTCGCCTTCCTTTTCCAGCTTGGCGATATTTTCGAAGACTTGGCAACGGATAAAAGCCATGAAGCCATCACGAATGCCGTGGGGCTTAGAGCCAAAAGAGCCTCTCTTTTAAAGGATGGGAAAATCATTTCCGTCGATCCGAAGAATCTTTCCGTTGGCGATGAAATCCTCGTAAAAGTCGGTGAAATCGTTCCTGCAGACGGCGTGATTCTTTCAGGAAACGGAGACATTGACATGTCTTCCTTGACCGGAGAATTTAATTTGGTGACGAAAAAAGAAGGGGGTTTTGTAAATTCAGGAACCATTCTTAAAAGCGGTTCCCTCCAAGTACGTGTAAATAAATCTTACGAAGATTTCACGGTTAGCAGGATTATCGCTTTGGTGGAAGAAAGCAATGGCGCTAAATCGAAAGCGGACAAATTCATCACAAAATTCGCTAAGATTTACACCCCAATCGTGGTAATGATCGCTCTTCTTATGGCCATAATCCCCCCTCTTTGCATCGGAATGGATAATCTCGAAACATGGAAAGAATGGATTCGCATCGGCGTTTCTATCTTGGTTATTTCCTGCCCTTGCGCAGTGGTTGTCTCTGTCCCTCTTGCTTATTTCGCCGGAATTGGTCTCGCTTCAAAATACGGCATCATTGTCAAGGGGGGATCCTATTTTGATGAGCTTAACCGTTTAGGCATGCTTGTCACGGATAAGACGGGCACATTAACGTATGGGAAATTCATCGTCGAAGAATATCATCCAGTAGGTATTCCCCTCGAAAAATTTCAAGAATACATGATTGCTGCGGAATCTCGCTCCAACCACCCTATCGCCAAAGCCATCGTCGGGGAAAGAAATCTTGCGCCCTATAGCGAGAAAATTTCTGAATATACCGAAAAAGCGGGATATGGAGAGATTCTCACTTATGATGGCCATAAGCTCTTAGCGGGGAACGAAAAGCTTCTTAAAGAAAACAACGTTTCCTTTGCAAAAGCGGATGCGGTGGGGACCATCGTCTATCTTGCAATGGATGGAAAATATAGAGGGTATCTCCTTTTGAACGACGAAATTAAAGAAAACTCTTTCAAAACAATCCAAGCTCTCCATGGAATGGGAGTGAAGTCGATCATGCTGACGGGGGATAAAAAAGAAAACGCATCAAGGGTAGCTTCTGAACTTCAAATCGACGAAGTCCATTCCGAACTTCTCCCAGAAGAAAAAACGGCCGCATTGAAGGAAAAACTGACTGGAGAAAAGGCGGTGGCTTACGTTGGTGATGGCATCAATGACGCGCCAAGCATCGCTCTTGCGGACGTGGGCATCGCAATGGGCGGGGTCGGAAGCGATCTCGCCGTGGAAAATGCCAATATCGTTATCATGAACGACGATATCTCAAAGATAGTCACCGCCAAGAAAATCGCCAAAGCCACAAGAAATAGAGCCCTATTCAACGTCGTTGCCTCTCTTTTTATCAAATTGGCCATTGCCGTTTGTTCCATCTTGATTCCCTCCTTCCCTCTCATGATTGCGGTTTTTGCTGATACTGGCGTGACGCTTCTTATGGTTGCAAGCTCCGTTTCCTTACTGGCATATAAGGTCAAATGAAACCTCTTTGGAATTGACGATTGTTTGATAAAATTGTGCATTGTGCACAAAAAAATTCACTTATAAAAATTGCGGTTGTAAAGCCTTTCCCGCGCACGTATAATACTTGAGCACGCGTATTTTAGCGTGCAGCGTGGTAGAGCCTTCCGACGAGGGTTCGTTTAAGCCACTGCATATCGTCATTTAAGGAGGACAATATGGCAAAGAAAATCGTCAAAGTCCTTAAGATGGAACTCCCAGGTGGAGATGCCCATCCAGGACCAAAGCTTGCTTCCGCAGGCGTTCAAATGGCCAAATTCTGCACTGACTTCAATGCAAAAACGGCCGACAGAAAAGGAACCACGGTTCCTGTCATCATCACCGCTTATGAAGACAAATCCTATGACTTCGTCATCAAAACGACGCCAGTCACCGATTTGATTCTCAAAGCTGCTGGAATCAGCAAAGGTTCTGGCGTCCCGAACAAAACCAAAGTGGGACATATCTCTCAAGCTCAACTTGAGGAAATCGCGCAATACAAGATGCCTGATCTTAACGCCAATGACATCGAAGCTGCGAAAAAGATCGTTGCCGGCAGTGCTCGCCAAATGGGCGTCACAGTCGATGCAAAATAATGAGGGAGCACCAGTATGAAACAAGGAAAGAAATATATTGCTGCTAAGAAACTTGTTGACGAAAACAAGGAATACACCCTCGAAGAAGCCGCTGCTCTTCTAAAGAAGACCAGCATCACGAAATTTGATTCCACCGTTGATATTTCCTTCGCGTTAAACGTGAACCCAACCTTGGCTGATCAATTAATCCGTGGAACCTTGGTTCTTCCTCATGGAAATGGCAAAACCAAGAAAATTCTCGCCGTCACCAACGTGAAGCAAGAAGAAGCGAAAACTGCTGGCGCTGACTTTGTCGGTGGCAAAGAGATGCTTGAAAAGATCCAAAACGAAAACTGGTTTGGATTCGACATCATCGTCGCTACCCCAGATATGATGGGCGAGCTCGGAAAAATGGGTCGTCTCTTAGGCCCTAAAGGCTTAATGCCAAACCCAAAGACTGGCACCGTCTCCATGGAGATTGGCAAAGCCATCACCGAGATTAAGAAAGGTAAGATTTCTTACCGTGTCGACAAGGATGGCAATCTCAACGTTTCCATCGCCCGTGTCTCCTTCCCTGAAGCTGACATCGTCGACAATATGCAAGCCATGATCGACGCTATTGTGAAATCCCGTCCAGCATCCGTCAAAGGTATTTATATCAAGACCGCAGTGGTTCACACCACCATGGGTCCAGGTATGAAAATTACCTTCCCAACCAGAAACTAATTCTGGCCACCAATTCGGTGAATTGCTTGTTATTCCTAAGATAGCAACGGACATATGTCTTAATAATCCACGTTGCTGAGGTTACAAATTCACATAACTCACTAGTTATACCAAGCTTCACATATATATTAAGAAAGGAGGAACACAGTATGAATGCAACTGCACTTCAAGCTAAGAAAAATTCCGTCAAGGAAATTTCCGAAGGCTTAAAATCCAGCAAGACCATCGCTATTGTTTCTTATCAAGGCTTAACTGTTGCGGAAACAATGGAACTCCGTCGTAGCCTAGCTGAGAAAAACGCCAAGATGGGTGTTTACAAGAATACCTTAATCCGTCGCGCTCTCTCTGATGAAGGAATCACCGGCTTAGATGATGTTCTTGAAGGACCGAATGCGTTAGTCTTCTCTGAAGATGTTACTAGCGCTGCCAAAATCCTCTACAAATTCGCCCGTTACCACGAACACCTCGTTTTACGCGGTGGCCTCGTCGAAGGGAAAGTCGTAGACGCTAAAGGCATGAAAGAAGTCGCAAAACTCCCTACCAAGGAAGCATTGCTCTCTATGTTCTGCATGGTTCTCAACGAACCTATCGCTGGCTTTGCCAGAGTCGTTAACTCGATTAACGAAAAGGCTGGAGCGGAAGCCCCAGCAGCCAACTAATTTCTAGGAGGAAAAAACAATGGCTGAAAAATTAACTAATGAACAAATCATTGACACCCTTAAACAAATGACCGCCCTTGAGCTCAAGGCTCTTGTCGATGCCGTTTGTGCTGAATTCGGCGTTACCGCCGCTGCTCCAACTGCCGCTGCCGCTCCAGCTGAAGAAGAAGGCCCAGTCGCCAAAGGACCAACCGAAGTCTCCTTATTCTTAAAGGGACTTGGAACCGCTGGCAAAGTCGCTGTTATCAAAGTTGTCCAAACCATCACTGGTTTAGGCTTAATGGATGCGAAGAAACTCGTCGATGCTGCTCCAGTCGCCATCAAAGAGAAGATCTCTCCTGTCGAAGCAGAAGCTTACAAGAAGACTCTCACCGATGCTGGTGCCGAAGCGGAAATCAAATAGTTTCGTTTCCCAATTTTGATTTTTACCCTGCCCATGGACTACTCGTCGCCTGTGGGTAGGGTTTTGACGCTTTAAAGGAGAAAGAAAAAATGCCCCAATACTTCGATAACGTGGAAGGAATGGAACATCAAAGCATCACTATTGAGTTTGATCTTCTTAATGAGCATTACTCCTTCTTTAGCGACAAAGGAGTGTTTTCTAAAAACAAACTGGATTTCGGAACGGAATTATTGCTAAAAACAATTCTCGAAAACCGAATTCCTCTTGGAAAAAGAACACTTGACCTTGGGTGTGGAGCGGGACCGATAGGACTCATCCTCGCTCACCTCGACCCGGAGAAACAAGTTACGCTTGCGGATATTAATGACCGGGCCCTCGAGCTTTGCGAAAGAAACGCCAAACATCTTGGCGTCTCCTCTCAAACCGAGATCGTTCATAGCGACGTTTACCTCAACATACACTCCACCTATGATTCGATAATCTCTAACCCACCGATAAGAGCGGGAAAACGAGTCACTTACCGTATTTATGACGAAGCGCCATCTCACATGAATGAGAATGCTTCCTTAATCATCGTCATTCGTAAAGAACAAGGAGCTCTCTCTGTGAAGGAACATCTAGAAACGATCTTCCCTTCGGTCAATGTGTTAGCTCGCAAAAAAGGTTATTACGTCATTCAATCATCATTTAAAAGGAGCAGTATCAATGCCAAATGAAAAACAATTCCTAACCGAATTCCCAGGCCCAAACGGAAAGAACTATCCTGTCGGCCTTAACCATCGTGTCAATTTCGGAAAGATTTCCGGCTCTTTGGAACTTCCTTACTTGGTCGCTGTCCAAACCAAATCTTTCAATTGGTTCAAAGAAACCGGAATTGACGAAGTTTTTAGAGAAGTATTCCCGATTGTCAACAATAACGAAACAATTTCTTTGGAATACGAAAGCTGCCATTTTGAAGAGCCTGAATATAAGCCTCTTGAATGCAAAGAAGAAGATTTAACCTATTGCAGCAAACTGAAGGCCACTCTCTTATTAAGAAACAAAGAAGATGGCCAAATTAAAAAATCTGAAGTCTACATGGGCGATGTCCCAATGATGACAAGCAGTGGTACCTTCATTATCAACGGCACCGAAAAAGTCGTCGTTTCTCAGATCATTCGTTCCGCTGGCGCCTATTTTGAGAATCCAAATGAAAAAGGCGTTGAGTATCATGCCGAGTTAATTCCTACCAGAGGAACCTGGATCGAATTCGAGAACACAAACAAAGGACTCATTTTCGTCGATATTGACCATTCGCAGAACGCTTCGCACAAATTGCCTGCGACGATCATCTTCAAAGCCTTAGGCTTTTCTGAAGAAGATATCACCGATTTATTTGGTGATTCCGAAGCTTTGGTCAATACCATCAATAAAGACAAGGCGAGAGACAATGCAAATAAAGCCTTGATCGAAATCTTTAAGAAATTAAAACCGGGCGAACCTGTCACCAAAGAAGGAACGATTAATTTCTTAGTTCAACGTTTCTTTGATGAAAAACGTTATGACTTAGGCCGGGCAGGTCGTTTTAAACTTACTCAAAAACTTGGAATTTATGGCCGTTTAGCGGGACGCGTTCTTGCCGAGCCTCTTATTTCTGCCAATGGCGAAATCGCCATGAATAAAAATGGCGAAGCCATGGTTGCAGGCTATACTTTAACCAAAGAAGACGTGGAAATGCTTCGTGACGAAGAATTCTTCGAGCAAGGCGCCATGGAAAAAGATCTGGCTGACAAAATCAATCCGGATTTTGCGATCGGATCTACCAAAATCAATATCGTTAAAGTGCATGCCAAAGACAAAAAAAGCGAAAAAGTCGTCAATATCATCGGCACCTCTTTGGAACTTTCCGGCATCATCGAAGGAACAAAGCCTCTTCTTTGCCTTGCGGTGCCTGATATTCTCGCTTGCTTCTCCTATTTCGAGAACGTGCGTGAAGGCATTGGGAGCTTAGATGATATCGATAATCTAGGGAATCGTCGTGTGCGCTGCGTTGGCGAGCTCTTGCAGAATCAATTCCGCATGGGCCTTACCAAGATGAGCAAGACAATCATTCAAAGAATGAACACGACCGTGGATTTCTCCGAAGCAAAGCCACAAGCCTTTGTTTCTATTCGCCCTCTGACTTCCTCTATTCATGAATTCTTCAATACTTCTCAGCTTTCGCAGCTTATGGACCAAGTCAACCCTCTTTCGGAACTTGCCAATAAGCGCCGTCTTTCCGCTTTGGGACCTGGTGGCCTTACCCGTGAAAGAACAACCATGGCCGTGCGTGATGTTCACTACACCCACTATGGCCGTATTTGCCCTATTGAAACTCCAGAAGGTCAGAACGTTGGCTTGATCAACAACTTATCAACCTATGCGAAAATCAATAAATTAGGTTTTATTGAGACTCCATACCGCAAAGTCTTCAAAATCACCGATAAAGACGGCATCACCCATGTCTATGTTTCGGATGAGGCCGAATATCTTTCTGCCGATGATGAAAAAGGACTTTATATCGCTGAAGCGAATATGAATACTTCCGAACCGATGGAATTGACCATCGACGGAAAGAAAGAAATCGTCAAAGAAATCCTGGATGATGAAGTGGTTTCAAGACACGACGATGACAACATCATCGTGAGCAAACAGCTTATCTCTTACGTTGACGTTTCCCCAAAGCAAATCGTTTCTGTCGCAGCCGCTTGCATTCCATTCCTCGAACATGATGACTCCACCCGTGCTTTGATGGGCGCGAACATGCAGCGTCAGGCTCTTCCATTGCTTCAACCAGAACTCCCCTATGTCGCAACCGGCATGGAACGTTCTGTTGCCCATGACTCGGGATTAGCGGTGGTCGCTAGAGAAGATGGCCTTGTCACCTATGTCGATAGCACAGAAATCACCGTCAAAGAGGAAGAAGGAGAGCATACCTATTTCTTACGCAAATTCGAGCGTTCGAACCAAGGCACGTGCATCAACCAGACTCCAATCGTCCATGAAGGCGATCAAATTAAGAAAGGCGATGTCATTGCCGATGGCCCATCCATGAAGAATGGCGAATTGGCTTTAGGACATAACCTCCTTATCGCTTATATGACTTGGAACGGCTACAACTATGAAGACGCCGTTATCATGTCTGAAAAAATGATCAAAGACGACACCTATACTTCTATCCATATCGAAGTCTATGATGTCGAATGCCGTGAAATCAAAGGAGGAGACTCCGAAGAAATCACTCGCGATATTCCAAACGTTGGCGAAGACGCTAAGAAATACCTCGATGAAAGAGGCATCATCATTCCTGGTGCTGAAGTCAAAGAAGGAGATATCCTTGTTGGTAAGACCACACCAAAAGGCAGAGTCGATCCAACTCCAGAAGAGAAGCTCTTAATGTCCATCTTCGCTGAAAAAGTGAACGAAGCCAAAGATACTTCCCTCCGTGTTCCTCATGGTGGGCAAGGCATTGTTTTGAAAGTCAAGTGCTTCTCACGTCGCCATAAAGACCCACTTGCTCCAGGCGTTATTGAAAAGATTCGCGTCTACATCATCCAAAAGAGAAAAATCTCCGAAGGTGACAAGATGTCCGGACGTCACGGTAATAAAGGCGTCATCTCGAAGATTCTTCCGGTGGAAGATATGCCCTTCTTGCCAGATGGCACCCCAATTGATATGATGCTTTCCCCAATGGGCGTTCCTTCCCGTATGAATATCGGTCAGGTCTTCGAAGTGCAGCTTGGCTTAGCGTGCCGCAAACTCAATATGAGAGTGGCTACGCCAGTCTTCGATGGCTTAACCAGCGAAGAAATCTCCAAACTCATGGTCCAAGCCGGATTATCTAGCGATGGCAAAACCATTCTCTATGATGGGCAAACCGGTGAGCGTTATCCTGAACGTATCGCCGTTGGCGTCCAGTACATGATTAAACTCAACCACATGGTCGATGATAAATTGCACGCCCGTAGCGTCGGTCCATATAGCTTAATCACCTTGCAGCCTCTTGGCGGTAAGGCACAAAACGGCGGTCAGCGTTTCGGCGAAATGGAAGTCTGGGCTTTGGAAGCTTATGGCGCAGCCCATACCCTCCAAGAAATGATGACCATCAAATCCGATGATCGCGTCGGAAGAAGAAAGACTTATGAGGCAATCATCAAAGGCAACCCTCTTCCAAAAGCCGGCATGCCAGAAGCCTTCAAAGTTTTCACGAAAGAACTCAAAGGCCTTTGCATGGATGTCACCCTTTATGATAAGAGTGGCGAAACCATCAACATGGATAACCTCGTGAAAGACGCTTTAATCGAAGAAAGAAAGATTAATTCCGCTATCCGTAACCTCTCTAGCAATCATGGAAACGTGAGCGAAGATGAGACTCCAGAAGAAGAGGAAAACTCTCTCGACGATACGTTGCAATCTGCTGCTGAAGAGGGGCTTACCACAACAAGTGACCTCTCTCATAACGAATAATAGGAGGAAGAAAGAATTATGTTTGATATCAATAATTTAGCCGCAATGCAAGTTGGACTTGCTTCCCCTGAAACCATTCGTAGCTGGTCCCATGGCGAGGTCATCAACTCCGAAACCATTAACTATCGTTCCCATAAACCAGAATTCGGTGGCTTATTCTGCGAACAAATCTTCGGTCCTGTGAAGGATTATGAATGCTCCTGTGGCAAATACAAGAAGATGCGTTTCCAAGGCACTACTTGCGAGAAGTGCCACGTTGAAGTCATTTCCAAGGAGTGGAGAAGAGAAAGATTCGGTCATATTGAGCTTGTCTCTCCTTGCACCCACATCTGGTATTTAAAAGGAATTCCTTCCCGTATCGGCTTAGTGCTCGATATGTCACCAAAAGAGCTTGAGGAAATCGTTTATTTCGCTGGACACATCTGTTTGAACCCAGGCACATCCACCGTTTTAAAGAAGAAAGAATTCTTCAATGACTCTGAAGATTCCAGAAACACCTTCGTCAATGCCATCCTTGCTTTCAAGGATCAAATTCCTGAAGGCAGCGCTGATTCTTTAAAGGCGGAAGAAATCATTGCTCGTTTGCAAAATCGTAACGAAACATTCGATTTCCTTTCTACAACCGCTTTTGTCGGCAAATACACCGGCGCTGAATTCGGCGAGGGCGCCGCTTCCATCAAGCGTCTTCTTCAAGAGGTCGATTTGGAAGAGGAATATAAAACCTTAACTGCCAAAATCCATGATGCAACTGGCCAAGCTCGTTTGAAATTAGCAAAGAGACTCGAAGTTATCGAAGCTTTCCGCAATTCCAACCAAAAACCAGAATGGATGGTTCTTGATGTTATCCCTGTGATTCCACCAGAGCTTCGCCCTATGCTTCAACTTGATGGCGGTCGTTTCACGGATTCTGATATCAACGATCTTTATCGCCGCGTCATCATCCGTAACAATCGTTTGAAGAAATTAATCGAAAACAACTCCCCAAGCGTCATTCTCATGAACGAGAAACGTATGCTTCAGGAAGCGGTTGACGCTTTGATCGATAATGGTCGCCGTGGCAAACCTACCCCAGGAAAGAATGGCCGTCCTTTGAAGTCCCTTTCTAGTGGCTTAAAAGGCAAACAAGGCCGTTTCAGACAGAACTTACTTGGTAAGCGTGTTGACTATTCTGGGCGTTCCGTTATTGCTGTCGGACCATCTTTAAAGATGTATCAGTGCGGTCTTCCACGCGAGATGGCCGTTCAGCTTTTACGTCCGTTTATCGCAGCCATTCTCTTAAAGAGAGGCGTTGTTACCGCTCATAGACAAGCCGATAAGCTTATCGATGCCTATGATCCGAAGGTGTATGACATTGTTGAGGAAATTATCGGCCAACACCCGGTTCTCCTTAACCGCGCTCCTACCCTTCATAGACTTTCCATCCAAGCCTTCCAACCTGTCTTGGTTGATGGCCATGCCATCCGTTTGCATCCGCTCGTTTGCCCTGGCTTTAACGCCGATTTCGATGGCGACCAGATGGCTGTCCACGTTCCTCTTGGGAAAGCAGCTCAAGAAGAAGCGCTCGATTTGATGCTCGCTTCGAATAACATCCTTGGTCCAAAAGATGGCAAAGCTATCGTTATTCCTTCTCAGGATATGGTCTTAGGAAACTATTACCTAACCGAAGAAGAATCCCGCGTCGACATGCTTAACCGCGCAAGAGATATCCGCAAGGTTACCGTTTATGACGAAGCGGAAAAAGCCGCTAACGAAAAAGCCGCTCTACAACAAGAAGAGTATTCCAAACAAGAAGGCAGGATCTTTGGCTCCGTCCAAGCGGTTATGGAAGCCTATGAAACTGGGTCCATCCAGATTCACACTCGTATCGTTGTTCCAGCCAAAGCCCTCCATAAGACATTCGGCGATGATTTGACTGTTTACGCATTGCCAAGCGATGTGGAAAATAAATACCTTATCACCACCGTTGGCAAGATCATCTTCAACGAACTCTTCCCAGATGATTTCGTCTTTATCAACTCCAATAAACCAGCCAGCATCAACCACGATGTGATTGAGTCTTGGTTTGTTTCTCCGAAAGAGCTTCAAGAAAAACATGACGCTTTAGAGGAAAAAATTGGCAAACTCTCTGAGGAAGACGCGGTCAATTACCTCGTCGATACCTACTTCAAGAAGGATGGCGCCTATCTGGATGAACACTATAAAGATTCTGACTTCGTGGAACTTGCTAAGATCGCTCTCTCCTTGCACAAAGAAGAAGACAACCTTGGCGAATATATCTGTTTAACCAATCTCCGCAAGGCTATTGCCAAGAAAGATATTGGCTCCATCATCGATATGGTCTTCCATAAATACGATATGAAAGACGAAAGACAAGTCGAATCCAAACCTTCCAAGACTTCTGCGATCTTAGACAAGATCAAAGATCAAGGCTTCAAATATTCCACCATTTCTTCCGTTACGATCGCCTTATCTGATATTAAGGATATCAAGAACAAAGACGGATTCGTCAAAGCCGGTCAAGAAAAGGTTGAGAAGATCAATGAAGCCTATAACGAAGGCTATATCACCAACGAAGAACGTTATAAGCAAGTCATCAGCATTTGGACTTCCGTTACCGATCAAGTCGCAGGCGAGGTTGCTTCCTACATGAAGAAAGATAACCGTAACCCATTGATCATCATGGCTGACTCTGGCGCTCGTGGCTCCTTAGCGAACTTCAAGCAGTTGATTGGTATGAAAGGCTTGGTTTCTAACCCTAAGAACGAAGCCATCGAGCTTCCAATCATTTCTTCCTATCGTACTGGCGTTAAAGTCAACGAATTCTTCATCAATACCCATGGCGCTCGTAAGGGTGGAGCGGATACCGCTTTGAAGACCGCTGACTCTGGTTACTTAACAAGACGTCTTGTCGACGTTTCTCAAGATGTCATCGTCCGTGAGGATGATTGCCATTGCGATCATGGCTACAAAGTCAGAAAGATCGAGAAGAAGACGGCGGCTGGAAACATGGAAGTCATCGCTTCCATCTCCTCCCGTATCAACGGCCGTTATGCCATGCATGATATCGTTAATCCAAAGACGGGCGAAGTCATCGTCCCAGGCAATACCTTAATCAATGAAGCCCAAGCGCTGGAAGTGGAGAAAGCGGGCATCGAAGAAGTGGAAATCCGTTCCATCTTCACTTGCCAAACCAAAGAAGGCGTTTGCCGTCATTGCTATGGCCTTAACATGGCTACCGGTCACCTTGTTGAACTTGGTGAAGCCGTTGGCATTATGGCCGCTCAATCCATTGGTGAACCAGGCACTCAGCTTACGATGCGTGTCTTCCACACCGGCGGCATGGCTGGAGAAGATATTACTTCCGGTCTTCCACGTGTCCAAGAACTTGTCGAAGCCCGTAATCCAAAAGGCCAAGCCATCATCTCTAAATTTGCCGGTACTGTTACCAATGTCGAGCATAAGGACGATGGTGCCGCCATTGTCACTGTCACCTCTTCTGCTAAGAGCACGGTGGAAAGCAATACCGCTGAAGTGGAAACCTATGATGTGCCACGTAACGCCAAACTTGCCGATGACATCAAAGTCGGCGGCTTTGTCGAAGCGGGTGGATTCATCACCAAGGGTTCTAAGAAGCTTCAAGACTTGCTTGACTACACCGATGTCTCTACAGTCGAGAGCTATTTGTTAAGAGAAATCAAGATGGTTTATGCCGCACAGGGTATCGAACTCTCCGACAAACACCTTGAAATCATCATCCGTCAAATGCTGCGTAAGATGTTTATCACCGATTCTGGCGATACCAACCTCTTACCGGGCACCAGAGTGGATATTGATCGTTACACCGAAGCCAACCAAACCGCCCTTGTCAATGGCTTACGTCCAGCAATTGGCCGTCCATTGATCCTAGGCATCACCAAGGCTGCTTTGGAAACCGAATCCTTCCTCTCTGCCGCATCCTTCCAGGAAACGACCCGTGTTCTTACCGACGCTGCCATTAAGGCAAAACGCGATAACCTCCATGGTTTGAAAGAGAATGTCATCACTGGCAAACTCATTCCTACTGGATCTGGCTTATACACCGAAGAAGAAGAGAAAGAACGTCTTTCTCACTTCGATGTCTTAACCAAGATGAAGGAAGTCAAGGCTCAATATGTCGAAGCGCATGACCGCAAAGACAATTTGAACGACTAGTCCATAAACAATAAAGAGACCGCTCTGGCGGTCTCTTTTTTAGTGCCTAGGCTTTTTCTCAAGAAAAACAAGCTTTAAGGAACCACTTAGCAATGTTTCTTCGCGATTCCGTCTTGGCATGTAGCAAAGAATGAATCAAACGATTGCCTGGTCTAATGTCGAACGTCCCTAGAAAAACGTTTTCTACTATTGTCACATGTTTATTTTGTAAAAACGTTTCGATTTCACAAAGTTTGATGTTTTCATAAAAAGTGCAGATTCTAAAGTTGGCATCTTTTTCTTCCTGCTTTTTGCTTTTTTCTTTCTGTTTTCGTTTCTCCCGTTCTCTTTTTATTTTGCGTAATTTTCGAAGCTTTTCATAGGCATCCCACGCTTCCCTCAAGGAAGCTTCCCTATCATCGTGATAGTAATATAGCGAGTAGCACGTTTCGCAGAACCATTCATCGTTCGTGCAATTGCGACATTTCCCCATCCCTTTGAACCTGGAGTCTTCCGGAACCAGGCCTTTATGCCGCCCATTGCCGATTTGATTGTCAACCAATTCTCGACAATAACAACGGCCAAGCTGATTCGGGAGCCAAACACCAAACCGACCGCCAAGGCTCAGCCGACGATGCGGATCCAGCTCATGGAGAGTCCGGCTGTCATCGCGGAGACGCATGCGGTAGATGCGGTGATTGCTGCGTCCTTCAGCCCGGTACCCACCAGTATGGAGAAGATGCCGCTTACCGCCACGACGGCGAAGACGGCACTTGGGTTCTTCCTTGCCCCCGATGGCGAATGGTATGGACAGCGACAGGATCAATAGAAGAAATCTTTCCCTCTCAAAGGTTTCCTCCTTTTAAATTAATTTTAAGGCAGCGCTTTTCCGAGAAAAGGAAACGATTATTTAGAATGTATTGGAAGGTAGTTAACCATTTCATTCTCTTTTCTTTGCCTTTTGATAAGAAAGACTTCGAATTATAATTAGTTCGTTATGAATGGGATGTGGCGGAAACAAGGATATAACATTGTTCTCCTAACGATTGTTTCTCTTGCCTTTGGTTTCTTGGCTTTGCTTTTTGCACCATCTTCCTTATCTCCGATTTATCAAGGGTTGGATTTTGGACATAACGATTTAGACGGGAATTTCTTTCTTTATTTGGGATATGGATACATACATGGCTTAAAACCATATGTTGATTTATTCGATCATAAGGGGATGTATATTTTTTGGGTTGAAGGATTAGGCGCTTTAATGGGCGGCAAGAACGGGATGTTTGTCATTATGTCTCTTTATATGGCCGTGAATTATTTTTGCTATAACCTTATTTTTAGGGAATTAGGCTACAAAAAGTCCGTTTCGTTTTTTCTTTCTTCCGTGATCGGACTTATTCTTTCTTGTTTCACCGCTTGTGGTGGACACCATACAGGGGAGCTTTTGAACCCTTTCTTTTCTTTGACGATTCTCTTTTATATTCGAGGAATTGCTCGCTCTACTAAAAAAGATTTCTTGATTGGATCTTCTTTTGCGGGATTATCTGCTGGGCTCTCTTTTATGTCTCGTCCTTCAGAAGCGGCTTTGCCTTTAGGTGTGGTTATTTTCTTTCTTGTTTATTGGCTAAGGAAAGAAAAGAAAGATCGTTCTCTTCTTTGGAATGCTCTTCTTGCCATCGTTTTTTTCCTTCTTCCTATTGCCATTTCTTTCATTGAGGCATTTGTTCGCGGTTTCTTAAAAGAAATGCTGGATTCGATGATTTTCCAAAATTCAAGTTATGTGACAAAGCATTGGGATCTTTCGAGAATCCTTGCATCTTTAGAAACCGCTTCTCTTCTCGCCATTTCAATTGTTTTGCTCCTTCTTCGCCGCAAAAAGCTAGAAAAAAACCTATTCCTTTTCTTCTTTACTGTCATTCTAACGGATGGCATTATGCAGGTCTTCATCTCTCGTTACATTAATTATTGGATAAGCTTTTTGCCTCCTATTCTAATTGCTCTTTCTCTTTGCTTTATTCCTAAAGAATTTAGTAAAAAAGCACGAACGATTTCGTTTTCCTCTGTTATGGCGGCTTATATCGCGTTCTCTCTTTTCTTTAGCTTGACCTCCTTCTTGCTTAGCGAACCTCTTGTGGTGGATGCTTCGGAACTTCGCTCTTCTTGCAAATCCAACAAAACATGCGAAAAGAATCTCACGGAATTGATTGAAGAAAAAGATCCTAACCATGAAAAAGAGGTTTATGTGCTTGATGGCAATCCTGCCCCATTACTCTATTTAGGAAGATTGTCTTCTTGCAAATATGTTTCTTTATCTAGTTGGTGGTCTCATGACAACCCTGATATTAATACGCAACTGCTTTCTTATTTTGAAGAGAAAGAACCATATTGGATTATCGCGCCTTCTAAAGAAAGCGAAGAAAATGACGTCTATACTTATTTGCATACGCATTATCAACGGATGAGAACGGATTTTTATTATTCTTATTGGGAAAGAAAATAAAGATAAATCAAAGCACACTTAACCTTGTGTGTCAAAATCCATATAAATTCGATGTTGACAACGTTTTAAGGGAAGGTAAAATCTTCAATGCATGTGAAAAGGGTTTTGCCCCTTTTTTCACGAATGCGGATTACTCGAAAAGGAGAATTGGACAAAATGCCTACAATTAATCAGCTTGTCCGTTCTGGCAGAAAGAGCAACGTCAAAAAGTCTAAGTCACCAGCTTTAGGCAAACGTTATAACTCCTTAACCAAAACGACAACCAATCAACCTAGTGCCCAAAAGCGCGGTGTTTGCACCCGTGTTGGCACAATGACTCCTAAGAAGCCAAACTCTGCTCTTAGAAAATACGCCCGTGTCCGTTTATCGAATGGGTATGAAGTCACCGCTTATATCGGTGGTGAAGGACATAACCTTCAAGAGCACAGCACCGTCATGATTCGTGGCGGCCGTGTGAAGGACCTTCCAGGTGTTCGTTACCACATTATCCGTGGTACGCTTGATTGCGCCGGTATCGAAGCGCGTCGTCAGGGCCGTAGCCTTTATGGTACGAAGAAACCAGCCCCAGCTAAGTAATAGAAAGGATTAGAGATTTATGTCACGTAAAGGAAAAATCGAAAAACGCGATGTCTTGCCAGATCCGATCTATAACAGCAAGCTCGTTACCCGTTTGATCAACCGCGTTATGTATGACGGCAAGAGAGGAACTGCTCAAACCATCATCTATAACTCCTTCAAGATCATCGAAGAAAAAACTCAGAAACCTGCCATCGATGTGTTTGCGACCGCAATCAACAACATCATGCCAGAAGTGGAACTCAAAGTTCGCCGTATTGGTGCGGCCAACTACCAAGTTCCAGTCGAAGTCAGCCCAGAAAGAAAACAAACTCTCGGCCTTCGCTGGCTCGTCACCTATTCCCGTCTTCGCAATGAGAAGACCATGGAACAAAAATTAGCAGGCGAAATCATCGATGCCGCTAATGGAACGGGTGCCTCTGTTAAGAAGAAGGAAGACGTTCATAAGATGGCAGAAGCCAATAAGGCTTATGCTCACTACCGCTGGTAATAAGGAGAATACCCATGGCTGTTGATGAAAATGATATTGTTGAGAGCGCCACTTACGACCTCCCACACACCCGCAACATTGGTATTATGGCTCACATCGATGCTGGTAAAACCACAACGACTGAGCGTATCCTTTATTACACAGGACGTACCCACAAAATCGGCGAAGTTCACGAAGGAACCGCCGTCATGGACTGGATGGTCCAAGAGCAAGAGCGTGGTGTCACAATCACCGCATCTGCTACAACCGCTTTCTGGAAAGGCTATCGTTTAAATATCATCGATACCCCAGGGCACGTTGACTTCACTGTCGAAGTTGAGCGTTCTCTCCGTGTTCTCGATGGTGCGGTTACCGTTCTTGATTCCAAAAACGGCGTTGAGCCACAAACCGAAACCGTTTGGAGACAAGCCGATAAATATGAAGTTCCAAGAATCGTCTTCTGCAACAAGATGGACGCTATCGGCGCGGACTTCTTTATGTGCTTAGACACTCTCAAAGAAAGACTTGGCGTGAAATACGCAGCCTTCCAACTTCCTATCGGCAAAGAGAGTGGATTTATCGGGGAAGTAGACCTTGTCAAGATGATTGCCTGGGTCTTTAGCGATAAGAAAGAAGAAGCCCCAAAACAAGTCGAAATCCCTGATGATTTAAAAGAGCAAGCGAAAGAATACCATCAAAAGCTCATTGAGGCCTTGGCCGATTATGATGAAGACCTTATGATGATGGTTCTTGATGGACAAGAGCCAAGCGTTGATATGATTAAGGCCGCTGCTCGTAAGGCTGTATTAACCGCGAAATTCTTCCCAGTTTTCTGTGGCACCGCCTTCAAAAACAAAGGCATCCAATTATTATTGGACGCTGTTATTGACTATTTGCCATCCCCTCTTGATATTCATGGTGAAAAGGGCAAACTCAATGGTGAGGATTATGTCTGCAAAGTTACGGATAATGCCCCATTCATTGGCTTAGCCTTCAAGATTGCCACCGACCCATTCGTTGGCCGTTTGGCCTATGTCCGTGTCTATCAAGGAGAATTAAAGAGCGGAACCTATATTCTTAACTCTTCGAATGGCAAACAAGAGCGTATCGCTCGTTTGGTCTTGATGCACGCCAACCACCGTCAGGAAGTCAGCGTTCTTCACGCTGGCGAAATCGGCGCCGTTGTCGGCTTAAAGAACACCACGACTGGCGACACCCTTTGCGATCCATCTGAACCGGTCGTTCTTGAATCCCTCGAATTCCCTGAACCAGTCTTGGAAGAGGCTGTCGAGCCTAAGACCAAGGGCGATTTGGAGAAGATGAATATCGCCATCCAAAAATTGGCGGAAGAAGATCCGACCTTCAAAGCGCATACGAATACGGAAACCGGCCAAACCATCATCGGCGGCGTCGGCGAGCTTCAGCTCGATATCATCGTTGACCGTATGAGACGTGAATTCGGTGTCGAAGTCAACGTCGGAAGACCGCAAGTCAACTATCGTGAAACCATCCGTAAGACTGGCGAAGCGCAAGGCCGTTATGTCAAACAAAGCGGTGGTCATGGTCAATACGGTGATGTTTGGATCCGTTTCGAACCAAACCCAGGAAAAGGCTTCGAATTCGTTGACGCTATCGTCGGCGGAGCCGTTCCAAAGGAATTCATCAAGCCTACGCAACAAGGTCTTGAAGATGCCCTTGGCCGTGGTTTGATCGCCGGCTATCCGGTTATCGATATCAAAGCAACCTTATTTGACGGTTCCTATCACGATGTCGACTCTTCCGAAGCCGCTTACAAGATCGCCGCTTCCATGGCTTTGAAAGCCGCCGCTAGCAAGTGCGATCCTGTCATTCTCGAGCCTATCATGAAAGTCGAAATCACCGTTCCAGAAAAGTACTATGGCGATGTCATTGGCGATGTCAGCCGTAGACGTGGTGAGATCACAGGAGAAATCCAACGCGGCAACGCTAAGGAAATCGACTGCTTCGTCCCACTTGCTGAAATGTTCGGCTATGTCACTGATTTGCGCTCCTTGACGCAAGGTCGTGGAAACTTCATGATGGCCTTTGACCACTATGGAGAATGCCCACGCTATGTCCAAGATCAAATTATTGCGAATAGCAATATGTCTAACCGCTAATTTTATTGATTATTCACGTAGTGAGATTTACAATACATTAGCAATTTGTTGAAAACCATTATTGGAGGAATAAAAACAATGGCAAAAGAGAAATTCAACCGTGACCGTGTCCACGTTAACGTTGGTACAATCGGCCACATCGACCATGGTAAGACAACCTTATCGGCTGCTATCATGCACGTTCTTAGCTTAGTTGGCAAAGAAACCAACGGCGTCGATGGCAATGCGAAAGACGTCGGCTATGCTGGCATTGACTCTACACCAGAAGAGAGAGCTCGTGGTATCACCATTAACTCCGCTCACGAAGAATACGAAACCAAAACCCGTCACTATGCTCACGTTGACTGCCCAGGGCACGCTGACTATATCAAGAACATGATTACCGGCGCCGCACAAATGGATGCCGCTATCCTTGTTGTCGCCGCTACCGATGGTGTTATGCCACAAACCCGTGAACACGTCTTACTTGCTCGTCAAGTCGGCGTTCCATCCATCATCGTCTTCCTTAATAAGTGCGATATGGTCGACGATCCAGAATTAATCGACTTAGTCGAAATGGACGTTCGTGACCTTCTTACTTCTTACGGATTCCCAGGTGATACATTACCAGTCATCCGTGGCTCTGCTTTGAAGGCCCTTCAAGTTACCTCCAGCAAAGACCCAGATGCCAAACCAATTCTTGAGTTATTGCATACTCTTGACACCTATATCCCAGATCCAGTTCGTTCTGATGACAAGCCATTCTTAATGCCTATCGAAGATGTCATGACCATCTCTGGCCGTGGCACTGTCGTTACTGGCCGTGTTGAGCGTGGTGTTGCTCACATCAACGATGAAGTTGAGATCGTTGGCATCAAACCTACCCAAAAATCCGTCATCACCGGTCTCGAAATGTTCCGTAAGACCCTTGATTACGCGGAAGCTGGCGATAACATCGGCGCTCTTCTCCGTGGCATCACCCACGACCAAGTCGAACGTGGCCAAGTTCTTGCCAAACCAGGATCTATCGTTCCACACGATAAGTTCACTGCTACCGTCTACGTCCTTACTAAAGAAGAAGGCGGACGTCATACTGGCTTCTTAAAAGGCTATCGTCCACAATTCTTCTTCCGTACCACCGATATCACCGGCACCATCGACCTCCCAGCCGATGTCGAAATGGTTATGCCAGGTGACCACGTTACCTTCACCGTTACCTTGATTCACCCAGTTGCTTTGGAAGCTGGCACCAAGTTCTCTATCCGTGAAGGCGGCAAAACCGTTGGTTCCGGACAGGTTGTCGAAATCATTCACTAATTTCTGATTAGTCACATCAAGCCCCTGCATTCCGTAGGGGCTTTTTGTTTTAATGCTTTCTTATTTCTTTGATATAACCTATATTAATTTCTATGGAAAACGAAGATTTATTAACACCTGCACCGATTAGCAAAAGGGCCTTTGCTTTTATCGTGGATTTTGTTTTGGCTTTTCTTATCGGAACTTTGCTCAATTCTTTTTTGACGGGCACTTATATGTTTGACGCCTTAAACGGCAATACGCTTCGACAAGAGTATTATTCTTTCGCGAAAGATTCGGGTCTTTTCCAGACGACAGCAGATGATTCCGGGGAGATTCAAACCATCTCTTTATTCGGCTATGCGGAAGACGGAAAAGAAAATTCCTCTTTAGGGTATATCGCCACTCCGAACGGAGAGCTAGGCTATGAAGCCTATTTGGATAAAGTATGGAATTACTACACCGTCTTTTATCCGACGGATTCAAGAATGATTCAGCCAGAAAATTACACTTATTCCCCTGATGCATTAGACTCTTATAAGGAATTTACCTACACGAAGATTTTCCTTTTGCCGGAGATTGAAAAGGTAGAAGGAAAGAAAGACGCGGTTTTATATTCAAATGATGATTCTCAGCTTTATTTCCAATATGCCGTGAATGAGGAGGGCACTCCGGATTTTGCCAAGAAACCGATTTTAAGAAAAGAGATACAGGATAAGGTGGATGCGAAGGATGCCGACACTTTAAAGAATCTCAGAAATTATTTCCTGTCCGTCGACGAGACAAGCGGAAAATTATCCGGAATATATTATGACGCCGCTCTTCATATGGAAGGCCAAAAAGGTTCCAATCAGACCTATTTCACCGATCATTACTATAAGGTTCAAATGATTTCCTGGGAATGTTCCTTAACGGCTGTATTGCCTATTTATTTCATTTTCCTTTATCTCATCCCTGTATGCGATAAGAAGGGGAGAACCTTAGGGAAATTCGTTTTCCGTTTAGCGGTGGTAAGGGAAGATGCTGTCTATATGAATCCCTTGCAAAGGTGCCTTAGACCATTATTCATGCTCATCCTTGCCTCTTTAACCCTTATTCCGAATTCGGGAGTGAGCATGATGGCTTTTGGCGCGGCTTGCTTGATTGATTTCGCTTTCTGCGCTTTCTCTAAAACCGGGAAGGGGACTATTCATGATCGCCTCTTTAAGACGACGGAAGTATCTCTTAAAGGCTCGGAAATCTTTGCTAATTACGAAGATAAAGAGATGTATCTTGCCAAGCATCAGCCTCAAGAATCTTTCGATGACGGAAGGATGCTAAAAGAGGACACCATTTTGGATCTTTCGACTATCAACGCCCGAAGAGATGAGGCAAGGAATATGACTTCCTTTGATGATTTTGAAAAAGCGAAAGATGAGGAGTACGCCAAAAAGGAAGCAACGAATCCAACGAACAAAGTAAATCTCAACAAAGAAGAATAAAAAAACGGCCTTAGAAATGCAAATCTAAGGTCTTTTTCTTTATCCAATAGAGCTTGCTGTCCCTGTCGTAGTAAATTTCTTCGTCCTTTCTCATGAAGGAAAAATAATCGCGAATATCTTTGATGTAGCGCTTAAAGGTCAAATCGTTGATCAATAATTCGGCTTGAACCTCTTTTTTGCTAAGGAATCGGTTATTAAGAAGTTTGTCGTAGATGTAGAGGATTGAAACGTTTTTCTTAAAAGGAGAATTTTTCATTTCCATGATTTTATTGTTTTCTAATGCAAAACGTAACAAAAGAATGCGTTTTTGATGATAATTCACTATAGTTATTAAGCATGAAACAAAAGGAACTCTCATCTTATAAAGACAATGCGATTGCCTCAAAAGGAAAAATCATTTTATCCAATATTGCCGATTATCTTGTGACGATGTTGCTGACTCTTTTTGCATACATGCTCATTTTCTCTCAAATCTTTTCTGCCGTCCCTCAAACGAAAAATCTCAAAAGCTCTATTTTTTCTTCTCAAACTTCATTAAAGGAAATTGTTGCCAAAACTCACCTTCAGACCTTTAAAAGCGGTGGGGAAGAGCTTTATAGCGTCTCTGAAATGACGGATTCTTTCTTGCTTACTTACGCGAAGACTTCTTTCTACTTAAACGAAAGGGAATTTCCTTATTCCACGCATGAAGGGTACGTTAATAAAAAAGTCAGCGAGGAAGATACTTTTTTAGCGAAGGGATATTGGAAGGACCCTCTTGGCTATTATTTTTTTGTTTACAAAGAAGGTGAGCCCGAATTGTCCTCTTATGTGTATGACGGAAAAGATTATTCTTCCGAAAAAGACGAATATTTCTATCTTAAGGCCTCTCTTTTTGAGAAAAATGTTTTTGATGATTATTTCGAAATCAAAACAAACGACCTTCCTCTCTATCGTCAGCTTTCCTTATCTAAGGCAACTCTTTTGGCCGACTATTTGGTCTATGGTGAAAAAGGGGAGTCCGCAAAAAACGTTTATCGGGCTTTGTCCTCTTCCTTTCAGCACGCTCAAGGCCTTTTTATCTCGGAAGTGGAGAACTCCCTGTCTTCTTACGTTAAGGAGAATGCCATTTTTTTGGAGAGCTATAAGAAATTGAATCTTGGGTATATTCTTTCTTATTTTCTGAGTTTCTGCTTTGCTTTTGCGGTCGCTGAATTTCTTCTGCCCCTGTTATTCAAAAAGCACCGAACAACGGGAATTTACTTTTTTAAACTGGGTTACTCTACATCCGATGATTTAGAACTTCGTGGGAAAAATATCTTTTTGAAGGGCCTTTTCCGCTTTTTTCTTCAATTTTCCGGTATTTTCTTTGCGTCTTTCTTTTTTTCCTCGCAAGCGATCTATTTTGTCAAGTACGGTTCTTTTTTTACTTTCTTCTATGTCTTGCTTCTCTCTTTTTTGCTGGATTTCCTCTCCCTTATCCTGTCCGCTTTTTCAAAGCGCCATCAAGGGGTAGCTGAAATTTGCAGCGATATCCTTATCAAAAACCCATTGGAATTCGAAATGAAGGTTAACGAAAAAGATGAAAACATCGGAAAAAGCAATCAGTAAAGAACTCATTTATCATCCCGCGAAGACTTGGAAGAGAATCGCTTCGTTTTTTCTGGATGCGGTTATTTTCTTATTTACCGCCGTTACTCTTTTCTCTTTTGCCAATATGGCTTTGCAAGAAACGCCATTCTTAAAAGAGAACAGCAATAAGCGTTTAACGATTCAAAATGAATCGGGGCTCTATGTAGAGGGCAATCTCATTTCCACCTATGTGGATATGGATGAATCTGGTTTATCTGCCGCCCGAGAGAAGAAAGATTTCCTGAAGGAGAAGATCGATGTTTTTTATCGTTCTTCTTTCTTTTCCAATGACGATGCGGAAAAGGAATATCATTCCCGTTGCCTTGAATATTCCTATGGGAATGAGCGCCTTTTTCAAGAGGGAGGAGACGGTAAGGTGGAAGAAAAGCCCCTTAATCCCGAATATTTTGTCACTTTTTACAAAGAAGAAGTTACGGACCATTGCCTCAGTTATCTTTATACAAACAAAGAATATGCGGAAACAACAGTCGTTTCTTTGTCGACCATGATTGCGGAATTCGCTTCATGCGCGTTGCTCTCTTCTTTTCTTTTTTTCCTTGTGATTCCTCTTTGGATTTGCAAAAGAGGCAGACAAACCCTCGGCATGAAATCTTTTAAGATCTCTCTTCTTTCCGTAAAAGCGCTTAATGTGACAAGGGCTTCCTATGTAGGAAGATATTTCTTTCTCGTGTTTGTTTATATAATCCTTGGCTTTTTCTCTTTTCTTTTGCCGGAATTCGTTTCTTTGGGGATGTTGCTATTCTCTTCTCGCCATCAAGATTTGGCTGACTATGTTTTTAACCATTACCAAGTGGATTCTTCCAACCAAGAAGTCTATTTGGATTTGGCTGATTATTATCTTCATATGCAAGAGAAAAGCAAGGCGACTTTGGAAAATAAAGAGCTTGATCTCACGAATTCAAAGAAAGGAAATTTCTTTTAGAAACCACTTTCATGATTTTTCTTTGCCGCCATGGGCTAGAATACAGGTGGAAGGAAACTTCCCTGCATATTGCAAACTGATACCCCCGTTTCTTTTGAAAGAAATGAAAAATTAAAACCAGTTTTTCGTTTTTTTGCATTAGCTGTGGGGGTTTTCTCTTTTAAGGAAGGGAAATATGAAACAAAAAATTTTCTATTTGTTAAGTGCCGTTGCTTTGATGGGTCTTGCTTCTTGCAAAAGCGAAGAGGTCTCATCTTCATCTCAGGAGTTTGAATCCTCTCAAGAAAGCCAAGAATCTTCGAATTCAAGCGATGTTTCAAGCAGCCAATTTGGTGATGGTTATGCATTGACCAGCATTGCCAAGGCTTTGGAAATTGCCAAAGAAAATACGGAAGCCACGAAAGAACGTTATTACATCCTTGGGACAATCAAGGAAATTACCGACTACAACTATGGGTCGATGACCATTGAGGATGCGACTGGAAGCATTTTTGTCTACGGTACCTATGGCGCTGACGGAGTGAAACGCTACAACGAGTTGGAAAAGAAGCCGATTGCAGGGGATAAAGTAATTCTTTATGGAACTTTGGTGAACTACAAAGGAACCTTGGAAATTAAATCCGGTTGGATTGTAGAAATGGAACACATTGATCAGGAGGTCTCCTTAGATGATTACCTCACTATGGATATTGCCCAAGCTAGAAAAGCCAAAAAAGGCGACAAGGTGAAAGTGACGGGCAGGGTCGCTCGTTTCACGTATGCCAGTGGATTAAAGAAGAACGGCTTTTTCCTTATCGATTCCGCTTCCTCTATCTATGTTTTTGATTCTGCCCTTGTTTCTCAAGTAGAAGAAGGAGACGAGATTTGTTTGGCTGCCGAAAAAGATTACTGGATACTGGAAAAAGAACAGTCCTATGCTAAAAAGTATAAATATGAAGGCGCTTGTCAATTAACCAATGGAATTCTTGTTAGCAAGAAGAAAACGACTGAGGCGTTGGATTTCTCTTTTGCCAAAGAGACGACTATCAAAGAATTTGTGAATATTCCTGTCACGAATAATATCTCTAGTGAAGTCTTCAAAGTGAATTCTTATATTAAGAGGCAACAAAAAGAAGGCCAAAACTTCGTCAATTACTATTTCTATGACATTGATGGGAAAACAGGGTCCTACGCTTACACCCAATGCAATGGCGCCGATTTCTCTTACCTTGATCAATTCGACGGGAAAATCTGCACCGTTTATTTAAGCGCCATTAACGCAAAGAGCACGGCTTCTGGATGCTTCTGGCGTTTTGTTCCTCTTTCCGTGAAAGACGAGAACTATCAATTCGATACGACGAATGTAGGAGAATATGTATACGACTATCATATTGACGGCTTGCTCGAATCTGTTTATGCCGGCGATCCAATCAAGAGCATGCCAAAGAACGTTTCTTCTACTCTTTTAGGCTTTGAGAACGCAACCATCACCTACACTTCCTCTAATGCCGAAGTCGCCTATTTCGAAGAAAAAGAAGATGAGTTTGTCTTCCATACTAAGGAAGATGGCGAAGCAAAGATCACCATCGAAATTCATTATCAAGATAATCCGGTTTATAAAAAAGAAGTCAGTGTCAAGATGGATACTGCCGCCGTTAAAAACGCGAAAACGGTCAAAGAGGCTATCGATGCAGCTACGGAAGAAGTCGTTACCGTCAAAGGCATTGCCGGCCCTTCTGTCGTTAACCAAAACTCCTCTTTCTATCTCATCGATGAATCGGGGATCATTCCAGTTACCCTCCCCCAAGCTGATATGAACCGAATTGAAATGGGCAACGAAATTGTTATTACAGGCAAACGCGATGTGAAAGGCGGAGGTCAATATACTTTCAAAGATACGGGCAAAGTAATTGATGTCGCTGGCGAAAATTACATTAGCAACGCTTCCTTGACTTTCAACCTGAATGGCAAAAGCGATTATTCTAGAAATTCCTTCATTAAAGACAAAACCTTAGCTGATTTGGATGCTCTATCTCAAGATTCAACCAAAGATCTATCTTCCCAAGGTTACACTGTTTCCGCTACCTTCAAGAAAGTTGAAAGCACCGATAACAGAAGCACTTGGCACATCCAAATGGACGATGCGGATTTGGAATTATACACATCTGATGTAAGCCATTACGATTGGCTCACCCCTTATGTTGGCAAAACAGTTTCGGTCGATATGGCTTTATGCAACTGGAACAAGAAAAGCTTCTATAAAGCGGCGATTCTTTCTGTAACTGATGGAAAAGAAACCGTTTATAACACGTATTCTTATACAAAATGATTTTTTGGGAGGCAACTTATGCTTGCCTCCCTTTTATAAGCCTGCCGGCTTGTTCTTTGATGCGTCGATTGATAATATAAGTTATAATAATTGGCTGCCTTAGGGCACCAATAGCAATGAGGATGATTTCATGGAAATTAGAATCAAACACCTAACGAAAGCCTTCCCTTCTCGAAACCCTAGGAAAAATCCTGAAGACACAATTGCCGTAAATGATTTTGATTTGGACATAAAGGATGGGGAACTCTTAGGTCTTTTAGGGCCATCCGGATGCGGAAAATCTACTACCTTGTATATGATTTCCGGTTTAAAAACTCCAACTTCTGGTGAGATTTGGTTTGGGGATTCCGATGTGACCAATTTATCGCCGGAAAAACGTGGGATCGGCTTGGTTTTTCAAAACTACGCTCTTTATCCTCATATGTCTATTTACGATAACGTCAAATTCCCTTTGACGAATCTCCGCGTTAAGACTTCCTTGAAAGCAAAAAAGATAATTGACAACAACACGATCATTGATTTGCTTTCGAATCATATCGAAGAAATCGAAACTTTATTGAATGAATCCGTTTATAATGGCAAAATCTCCAAGGAAAATTTTGCTAAGAGAATGGTTTTCCGTTTTCATATCGTTACTTCTTTAGCGTATCGCGTTTATCGTTTTGGCCTTCAAGGCTTGAAAGGGGAAGAGCTATCTTCCAAACTAAAAGAAATCATTTCCTCTTTAGAAGAAGAAAATCAAAAAGAAAAAGCAAAAATCGAGAGAAAAGGCTGCTCTTTGAACGATAAATTCGAAATTTTGAACAAAGATGGAACGACCACGATCGTAACCAGAAGGCTAAACAACGATGAGATTGATTCCCTTGTTCAAGAAACGGCGAGGCTTGTTCAAATTGATGAGTACCTTGAAAGAAAACCTTCTGAATTATCGGGTGGTCAACAACAGCGCGTTGCCATTGCCCGCGCATTGGTGAAAAAGCCAAAAGTCCTTCTTTTGGATGAGCCGCTTTCCAATTTGGATGCGCGTTTGCGTCTTCAAACGAGAGAAGAGATTCGTCGTATTCAACGAGAGACTGGAATTACAACCATTTTTGTCACCCACGACCAGGAAGAAGCCATGTCTATTTCTGACCGCATCGTTGTTATGAAGCTCGGCGTTAAAATGCAAGAAGGAGAGCCACAGGAAGTTTATCGCAACCCGAAGAATCTCTTTGTCGCCAAATTCTTAGGAACGCCTCCAATCAATGTCTTCGAAGGAAGAATTGAAAAAGGCGCTCTATACATCGGGGAAGAAAAAATACTGTCTTCCAAAGACTTTAAAGAAGATAAACCGGTTTACGTCGGCATTCGCCCGGAAGGCTTCCTTTGCGATGAGCACACCACGGAGAAACAGAAAGTTCTTTCTTTGAAAGTGGATGCTATTCAAACAATGGGCAGGGACATATCTTTAATCTGCTCTCATAAAGACTTTATTGGCCAAAACATCAAGATCATCGTTGATTCGGATATCCAAGCGAAGGTCGGGATGATGAAGTTTGGGATTCGCCCTACGAAAATCTATGTTTTCGATCATGAAAGCGAAGAAAGAATTCGTTTTGAGGTTTCGAAATAATGGAAAGCAAAAACAATTGGAAGGCCTGGCTATATCTAGCGCCGACGATTATCCTTCTTAGCGTTTTCACTTTTTACCCCATTATTAACACGTTCGTCGTATCCTTTACGGCTGACTATGATTATGTTTTAGGGTATAAGGGCGGCTTTACTTTCCAGAATTATATTGAGGTCCTTTCACCTAACGGCATTTTCTTTGACGATGTCATTAAAACGGCTTTGCCGAACACTTTGTTGCTGACTTTTGTTACCGTTCCGGTTTCCATCATACTTTCTTTGGCGATTGCCATTGGCTTGAATTCAATCAAGGCCTTGAAGAAAATCTTTCAAACGATTTTCTTTATGCCATATGTTACGAATGCGATTGCCATCGGTATGGTCTTCAGCGTTATTTTCGATACGCAATACGGTTTATTCAACGCCCTCTTTGGCATTCAAGGGCATCCTTGGATCACGATGAACCTTCAAACTGGCGAGGCGGTCAATTATTGGTCTGCTTTCTTTGCCATTTGTTTCTATATCGTTTGGCATTCCTTGCCATATAAGATCCTTATTTTCTTAGGCGGCCTTCAAAATGTTGACAACCAATATTACGATGCGGCTAAGATTGATGGGGCTTCCCGTTTTAAAACGATTATGAAAGTCACCATCCCTCTTCTCTCCCCGCAGATTTTGTATATCATGATCACTTCCTTCATTGGCGCGTTTAAAGAATATAACTCTGTTATTGGCTTGTTTGGGAAAGACGGGGGGACCTTCGATGTCACAACCGGTCAGAAAAACATGCAGACGATTGTTTATTTCATCTATGATCAGATTGCGGAGAATCAAGTTCAATACGCTTCCGCCGCAGCCGTCCTTCTATTTATCCTCATCTTAATATTTACGGGCATTCAATTCAAAGTCTCGAAAAGGAGGGTTCATTATTAATTATGGAAAATACAAACGAAGAACTTATCCTTGTGTTGGCTGATGAAGGGAAAAGCGTCCATCAAAAAGAAGTGGCATCTAAGATTCTTAAGATCGTTTCTTTGGTTGTCGTGTATGCTTTTTTGGCTCTTTTCGCTTTGGTTATGATTTTCCCTTTTTATTGGATGATCATCACATCCTTAAAAGGCGGAGAAGAAATCCAGCGCCTTGTTCCGACTCTTTGGCCAGAAGTGATGCGCTGGGATAATTACGCCAGTGCTTTCAGCCGTTTGAATTTCGGCGTTCTTTTAAGAAACACGCTTGTTGTTGGCGTGATTTCTACATTAGGTACATTGGTTACGACGATATTCGCGGCATTTGCTTTCGCCCGTTTGGAATTTAAAGGCAAGGACCTTTTGTTCTCTATTCTTCTAAGCACGATGATGATTCCGGGAGAAATGATGGTTGTTTCTAACTATATTTCCGTTTCTTTGTTTGGAATGACTGGCGGCAACAATATCGTCGGGGCTTATACGGCTATGATCATCCCTTTCATGATTTCCGTTTTCTATATTTACTTGCTGCGCCAGAATTTCAAGCAAATTCCTAATGAGCTTTATTTGGCGGCGAAAGTGGACGGAAAAAGCGATTGGGAATATCTTTGGAAAGTAATGGTCCCTTTGGCGATGCCTACCTTGACGACGATTTTTATCCTGAAATTAATGGGGTCTTGGAACGCTTATGTGTGGCCAAACTTGATTGCTTCGGGCAATTCGCAATTCTATTTAATCACCAATGGTCTTCGTGAAACCTTCAATTCCACGGAAAATTATGATGACTATGGAGCGCAAATGGCGGCTACTGTAATTGTTACCGTTCCGTTACTATTGGTGTTTATTTTCTTTAGAAAATATATTATGCGTGGTGTTTCACGTGCTGGCATTAAAGGCTAGAAAAAGGAGAAAAAAATGAAACAAATCAAAAAGATGGGGAAAGCATTGGTCTTTGGCTTGTTGGCTTCGGCCGCATTGGCTTCTTGCAATCGTGGCGGAACAACAGGAGCCGGAGACGTCGATACCACTTTGCCAGAAGACGATCCAACGAGTGCTGTCACGATTCCGTTCTGGAATTGCTTAGGACATGCAAAATCGACTGTTTTGGATACGATCATTGATGGTTTCAACAAAGAGTACGAGGGTAAATATAAGCTAGAGAACGTAAAGCTCGCTGGCGATTACGACGCCCTAGCCGATCAAACAAGGACTAAACTCGCCAGTGGCGAAATGCCTGCTTTGATTATGGGTTATCCAGATAATTTCTCCACATATATTGGCAAAACCCTTTCCAATTCGGCCTTACTTCGTTTAGACAATTTCATTAATGATACGAAATTTGGCTACACCAAAGAAGAGCTTGCTGATTTCGTTCCTGCCTTCCTTGAAGAAGGAAATGATTTCCAATTCGAAGGAACATGGTCCATGCCTATGTATAAATCAACCGAGGCAATGTATTATAACGCATCCTATTTTGCTGGCGCGAATAAGCAAACAGCAAAGAAATTTGAAGCAAACGCCGAAAAGAAAACGACTTATGCTGAAAAATTGGAAACCGCTAATAGCGAAAAAGTAACCGATGAAGAATTGGCCTCCTTCAAAACGTGGGTCAAGGAAAATGGCGGATACACCTATGAGGTTCCTGAAACCTGGGAAGAAATGGTTGCCACCTCTCGCAAAATGCTAGCCGATATGAAAACGGAAGGCGTCAGCGATGAATTCTATCCTGTCGGCTACGATTCAGATTCTAATTTGATGATTTCACAGATGGCAATGAGGGGAATCCCTTATACGACGAACGAGAACATCAATAAGCCAAGTGATCACATCGTTTTCAAAAACGATCAGACAAAAGCTCTCATTGAAGAACTGTCCGGTTTGATTAACGACAGAATATTGATTACTAAAGGCGTTCTTCAAGGGAATTACACGAACAAATATTTCACTGCCGTTAAATCCGCTATGTCTATTGGATCCACAGGCGGCTCTTCTTACCAAGTCTCCTCCAATTTCGCTGTGCGTTTAGCGCCCGTCCCTCATCCTGAAGGAAAGGAAGCAAAATACATCCAACAAGGGCCTTCCATCGCTTTCTTTAACAACGGCAATTCCTATATTCATAAGGGGGCTTGGCTATTCTACAAATATATGGCCGATCCACTCAACAACGCAAAATTGGCTTTGCAGAATTCCTATGACCCTGTTCGTTTGTCTTCTTTCGAAACCGATGCCTATAAAAACTGGGTTGCGCAAAAGGACAAAGGATTGAATTACGCCATACCGGCATTGACTGGAAAGCTCCGTCAAAACTATATGACCTCTTCCGTTTTCCTTGGCTCCGAAAAAGCCCGTACGGAAATTGGCAATACGTTGAAATACGTCGTCGGTTCTAAAATGAGCGTGGATGCCGCTTTGCAAACCGCTTATAACCAAACCATCAAAAACACAAAATAGGGCACGAATTGATATATGAAAAAGAATACTGTTATTTTAGTTCTCTCAAGCTTAGCGCTTCTTCCTTCTTGCAAATCCCTTGAAGGCAGCGCCAGTTACGTCGATATTACTTCGGAAAGCCATTATGGCAAAATCGTTTTCGATCAAAAGAACGAAAATCTAAAAGAAGGGGATGTCATTACTTTCAGCGTGAATCCCACTCAAAACTTTTACGTTGACCACGTGACCGTAAATGATGAAACCTTGACGAAGAAAGATGGCAAATATTCTTACGTCTTGAAAAAAGGCGAAAACAAAGTCGCTGCCTATTACGTCGTAGACAAAGATGTGGATTGGGTCAGCCAATTTAAACTCAACGTCGACAAGGATGCCTTCTATAACGTCATGAATAATCCAAAAGTGATGGATTTTCGTACGAACGGTTTGGAACAAGTGGCGACTTCTTATACGGATACCTTGAAAATTGGCGCTGATTCGTTCATGAATTATGTCGATGGCGATACCACACATGTTGCTACTTTAAATAAAGGCTATACCGTCAAAATTCGTTATTTAGGAATCGATACCCCGGAATCCACTTCCGAATTAGAAGAGTGGGGAAAGACGGCCTCCATTTATAACAAAAGCGTTCTTTCTAAAGCAAAACGTATCATATTGGAGTCTCAAGGATGGGCCGCAGGATTGGAAAACAAAGCTGCGACGGCGGATGGAAATCAGCGTTCTTTGGCCTACGTTTGGTATTCCGAAAAAGAGAATCCCGAGATGGAGGATTTCCGTTGCTTGAATTTAGAGATGGTCTATCAAGGCCTTTCGCAAGGCATTGGCTCTCCCGATGATATGGGGGAAGGATTCTATTGGACGTTTGACGCGGCCAACTTATCCGCTCAAGCGAACAAGAGAAATGAATATAGCGGCGAAAAAGATAAGAACTATTTCTACTACAGCAAAGACAACCCGCCTGTTAAGAAGACCTTAAAAGAAGTGTATGAGGCAACTCACGTGAGTGATGGAACGCTTACTTGCGATTTATTTGATATCAATGAAGAGCATAACGATTGTTCAAAAACCCTTTATCAATTGGAAGGATATGTCACACGTAAGTTAAACGGGGCTTTCTATTTCCAAGATAAGCCTTCTTATGAAATGCCAGAGGATGGCTCTCTCCCAGAAGCGTATGGCATGTACGTCTTTACTTATGCTCAAACTCCGATTGACGTTGGCGATTATGTGAAAGTGATTGGCGTTCTTTCTTCCTATTCAGGAACCTTGCAGATGATGGGCATTTCCTATCGTGAATTCGACGTCGATCCTTATAGAGACGTTGAGATCATCTCTGAGAAATCCGTTAAGAAAGATCAAATAAAGCCAATTGTTTTAAGCAAGGAACAATATGATGAAGCTTCACAAAATAAGAGCAATCTCAATCATGTTTTGATTTCTTTGGAAGATGATGTCTATTGCAATCAGGATACGACGTTCACCGATGGCGGTCTTCAAGAGGTGAATCGTTACAATACTGCTTACCCATATTATAACGACAATAATAAGATCATTTTCTTCGGCAACTTGCAAAGCGCGCAAGCAGGCTCTACGGAAGTTCGTTTGGTTCAATTCGACGGCGTTTTGAAAACCTATGGGGCCGAATCTTCTTATACCTATAAGTTCTACACGGGTGGCAAGAACGAATATAACCCTCTTGGCGCGGAATATGTTTATCCAACCGTGCTTACGAAGGAAAACGCGAAAACCGATGAAGAAAAAAAGATTGCCGACTCTCTTATTGTCACTAACTATCAACCAAAGATTTGTAAGATCACGGGCATTTGGCAGAATTATGTTTCTGCCTCTGGTAAAAACCATCGCGACCAGATTGCCTTGGTGAATCCTAGTGACATTCAGATCACGGGAACTTATAACGCTTAATCTTGATTTGCTTTTGAAAGAAAGGAGGAAAAGGATGACGAAACAGAAATTGGAAAAACCCCTATACGATAAAACAAACCTCGTTTTGATATGGGAAAAAACGGATGAAACGAATGATGCCGATTGGGTTGAGAAAATCAAGCCGAGTGAAGTTTCTTCTTTCTCCCAGGCTGCGCATCGCCGCGATACCGAAGGATATGACCTTTCTCAAAATGCGATGTGTTTTGAGGTTATTGGCGGAATCGTCTTGGCAATCGGAATTCTTTTTATCTTCCTCTCTCTTAAAAAAAGCAGGAACCAAATTGTGGGAGTGGACTTCGCCTCCTTGCAGTTTGTCATTTGCGTGGTTTGCCTGATTGGCGGAATCGTCTCTTTGAGCATTGGCACCATCTGGCTCATTAAGGCGTTGAAAAAAAGGAAGGACGCCAAAAGGGACATCGCTTATTTAGGCACGCTAAGCCGTAAATAGCGAAAGAAAAAGTGCAAGGCTCCGTTTAGCGGGGCCTTTTCTTGCCTTGAGGTATTTTTTCCTTGCGGATGATTTCTTAATGTTATAACATAATCGTTGCGCTGGTCCCTTAGCTCAGTTGGTAGAGCAGCTGACTCTTAATCAGCGGGTCGCGGGTTCAAGTCCCTCAGGGATCACCACATAGAAATATAGCCTTCAAAAAGAAGGCTTTTTCTTTACTTTTCTACATAAAAAATTTACATTCTTGGCTAGCTATTTTAGTAGATGTGTGGGGCTTGTTTCGCCCATAAAAGCGCTCTAAAATAGTGGTGTTAATAAAGGAGAAATTAATTAACATGAATCGTAAGATCGTCTTATTTCCATTGGCTATGGCCGCAATTCTTGGCTTAGCTGGATGCTCGAATGGCAACAACTCGTCATCTTCTGCTGAGGAGAGCTCTGAAGTGGCGAAGGCTTCCATCAGCGTTGATAAGAAGGCCGTTGAAGTTGCAATCGGCGAAAAAGTCTTAGTCACCGCCACGGTAACCCATGCCGAAAATGGCAATAAAACCTGGAAGTCAAGCAATGAAGGTGTGGCAACGGTTACGGCTGGAACCATTACCGGTGTTGCAATAGGAACTGCAACCATTACCGTTTCTTTGGATTCCGATCCAACCGTGAAAGCGGAAATTGCTGTTACTGTCACGGAAAAAACCAATCCAGTCGAAGAAACAACCGTCGATAAAATGGCTGATGTAAATGGTGGTCTCCAAGGGAAAAAACTTTATAGAGCGACAGGTGTCATCGAAGGTCTTGATCATTCAAATAAATACGGGAATGCCTATCTTACAGATCCAGTTTCCAAAAAGACCGTCCAAATTTGGGGAATGACTGGAACAAATGATGATAAATTTTTTAACTACGAAGCCGAAGAAGATAATAAATTCTTTAATAATCCAAAAACTGCAATAGAAACTTTGAAAAATGTTCAAAATGGTCAATTGATTACTGTTAGAGTTGGATGGTGCAAATTTGGGAATGCGACCGAAATTTTTGGAGTTTTGGAGAAGGCCGAACCTTATAATTCCAAATATGGTGTTGACATTGCTTCTTTCGAACACGGAAAGGCATCTGTAGATAAAACGGAATATGCCTATGGCGATACAGTCACTTTAACTGTTGCTCCAGATACTGGATATGTCGTTAAAACCATTCAAGTTAAAAACGCCCAGCAAACTGCGAATGACGTTACGAAAGTGGAAGATAATAAGTATACCTTCAATGCCACTTGCGTTAACAACGTAACAATCACTTTAAAGGATGCCAATGATACAACGGTTACGGTTATTTGGGATACAACGAAGGACTCTGCTCCATCTATAATGGCGACAACGGACACTGAATTTGAGGCTACTGTTGGAAACCTTGGAAAGAAAAAATTTGGGGGCACTTATGTTCAACAAAGTTCAGACTATCTTATGCTTTATGGGAAAAAAGGGAATTCCTATCTCTATTCCAAAGAGGCATTGCCTGGTTCTTTAGTTTCCGTTTCAATTACGATTAATGGTGGTAATGTTTCTAAAGATGCAACATATGCAGTTCATTTTGGTGCCGAAGCACTTTCTACTATCAATAAAGAGGATGCAGTTAACCTTGGTGCTAATGAAAGACATGAGTTTACCTGTGAAGTAGAAAATGCGAAGTATTTCCAACTTTCCATGGGTGCTAAAAGAAATGGACAAGTTGTTGAAATTGCTATCGTTTACGACTCCGCAAAATAAATTTGCCTATTAATTCGAAAAACCTGGGTTTGAAAGAATCTGGGTTTTTCTTTTTGCTTATTAACGCATTCCCTTGCATTTTTCTTCTCTCTTGGTATAACTAAATCAACATGGAAAATAAACCGTCGATCTCCCGTTTAAGGAGAATTAAGTCAGCATTAGAGAAAAAGCAGAAGAAGTACGTTACTTTGGATATGCTTTCGAGATATGTTGGGCTTTATTCGGATGTCGTTGCCAACGAGCTTGTTTATTTTGAACCGATGGTGAAGATGGACACCTCTATGAATATGATGGATATCCTTCCTTTGGTTCAAGAATATTTAGGGAAGATAGACGAAGAAAACAAAGAAAAACGGGAAAAGAAACCTAGACGCCAAGCAGTACGTAAAAAAGAACTCCTTAAATATTCTTCCATCGGAGATTTCGTTTATCAGAAAATGGCGGGTCCTGGAGGGCTTATCGCACCCTCTTCCAATTTAAACGATCATGATCTTCATGTTTTGGAACTTTTGGTGAAACAAGAAATCTCCAAAAGGAAAAAAAGGAAAAAATAAATCAAATCTAATGTGTCTAACTCTAAGATAATCGGTATAACGCTATGCCGATTTTTGTTTTTAAACACAAGAAAAAATATAAGCATTAATCCATTCTTTTCGGCTATGAAGTTGTAGTTACAGAGAAAATATTGGTAAGTGCGAAAAGTTAGGGGAAACTAACAGCAAATCGAATAGAACCCCCTTTAGGGGGTTTCTTGAGGAAATCCCTTTGTCTAGAGGAAAGAAAAATCCTATACTTAAATCGTATAAGGAGATGTTTTTTAGAAATGTCTGAAATAAAGAAAACCTTTAAATCGGTTGACGGAAATACCGCTGCGTCAATCGAAAGCTATTACTTCACCGAAGTAGCAGCTATTTACCCAATCACCCCATCCTCGCCAATGGCTGAAAATGTGGATGTCATGGCTTCTAAGGGCGAAAAGAACTTCTTTGGCTCCACAGTTAAAGTGGTGGAAATGCAATCCGAAGCAGGCGCTTCTGGCGCCGTGCATGGTGCTTTGCAGGGTGGCGCTTTGGCAACCACCTATACCGCTTCCCAAGGTTTGCTTTTGATGATTCCAAACCTTTATAAGTGGTGTGGTGAGCTCTTACCAGCCGTTCTTCATGTCTCTGCCCGTTCTTTAGCGACCCGTGCTCTCTCCATCTTTGGCGATCAAGCCGATATCTATGCTTGCCGTCAAACTGGCGTTACCATGATTTGCTCTGGCTCCGTCCAAGAAATCGCCGATCTCACTCCGGTTGCTCACTTGGTGGCGATTGATGCCTCTACTCCAGTGATGCACTTCTTTGATGGCTTCCGCACCTCTCACGAAGTTCAACACGTTGAGTTCGTTGATAAAGAGGAATGGAAGAAGCTTCTTCCTATGGATAAAGTCGAGGCTTTCCGTGCCCGTGCTTTAAACCCACACACTCATCCAGTCACACGCGGCGGTGCTGAAAACGATGATATCTATTTCCAAGCACGTGAAGCACAAAATGCTCATTGGGACAATATTCTTCCAGTCGTCGAGAAATATTTTGCCGAAGCCACCCGTTTAACTGGCAGAACCTATGCGCCATTTGTCTATTATGGCGATCCGAATGCGGACCGTATCATCATCGCCATGGGTTCCGTTACTGAAACGGCATCCGAAGTTGTTGACGCATTGAACGCACAAGGCGAACACGTCGGTCTTGTTAAGGTTCATCTTTACCGCCCATTCTCCGCGGAGTCCTTATCCAAAGTCATTCCTGCTTCCGTTAAGAAGATCGCTGTTTTGGATAGAACCAAAGAAAACGGATCTGAAGGAGAGCCTCTCTATTTGGATGTTGTATCCGCAATGTTCAAACTCGGTCGCCACTTTGATCAGATCATCGGCGGACGTTATGGGCTTTCTAGCAAAGATACCCAACCAAAAGACGTTAAGTCTGTCTATGACTTCCTTAACGCTAAGAAGAACTGGACCGGATTCACCGTCGGAATCACCGATGATGTGACCCATCTTTCTATCCCGGTTGATCAAGATTTCAAGATTCCTGCCTACTACACTTCCTGCTTGTTCTATGGTTTAGGAAGCGATGGCACGGTCTCTGCTAATAAATCCTCCGTTAAGATCATCGGCGATGCGACTGGACAATATGCTCAGGCTTATTTCCAATATGATTCCCGCAAATCCGGCGGAACCACACGTTCTCACTTACGTTTTGGCAAGACTCCGATCCGTTCTGAATATTATGTCAAGAATGCTGATTTCATCTCTTGTTCCCTTGATACCTATATCTTGAAATATGACATCATTGCGAACCTCAAAGATGGCGGAACCTTCTTGCTCAATACCAATATGAGTGATGAAGAGCTTGCAAAAGCCATGCCAAATCGTATGAAACACCTTTTGGCGGAAAAGCATGCTAAGTTCTACGCTATTGACGCAAACAAACTTGCTGAAGAGTGCCATATGGGACGTCATACCAACACCACCTTGCAAGCGGCCTTCTTTAAGCTTAATCCACAAATCATGCCTTATGAGCAAGCCGAGGAATGGATGAAGAAATTCGTTAAGAAGACCTATGAAAGAAAAGGCATGGACATCGTTCAGAATAACTACGATGCCATTGATGCTGGCCCAGCGGGGCTTCGTGAAGTGAAAGTTGACCCAGAATGGATCAAGCTTCCTACCACCAAAGTCTTAGAAGACACTGGCGATACCTATTACGACGAATATGTTGGAACCATTGACCGTCTTGATGGCGATGAGCTTCCAACTTCCGAATTCCTTAAATACGAACTTGCCGATGGCACCATGGAAGAAAACATCGTCTTCCGTCAAAAGAGAGCCATCGCCGATCGCGTTCCGGTTTGGAATCCGCAATACTGTATCGAATGTAACCAATGCGCCTTTGTTTGCCCTCACGCAACCATCCGCCCATATCTCTTAAATGAAGAAGAACTTGCTAAAGCCCCAGAGATGATTAAGAACTCCGTGAAGCCAGTCACAGGTTCCCCTAAAGCGGCCAACCTTAAATACCGCATTACCATTGCGACTGAAAACTGCGTTGGATGCGGACTTTGCGTTTCCGAATGTATGGCTAACCAAACCGCTAAGAAACTTGGCAATGACCATATGGCTCTTCTCATGAAAGACGCCAAAGCGGAATTCGGCGAGCAAATCGCGGCTGATTACTGCTACTATAACGTTTCTAGCAAAACGGACATCTTCCCTCTTACCACAGTGAAAGGCGTTGGATTCTTACGCCCATATATGGAAGTTTCCGGTGCTTGCGCCGGATGCGGAGAAGCTCCTTACTATCGTTTGCTCTCTCAATTATTCGGACATGACTTATTGATTGCTAACGCGACGGGATGCTCTTCCATCTATTGCGGATCTACCCCACTTACCCCATTTATCAAAGATAAGAATGGCGAAGGCGTTGCCTGGGCTAATTCCTTATTCGAAGATAATGCGGAATATGGATTTGGCATGAGAATCGCGACTGACTACAAGATGTCGCAAATCACGCGCATCTTAAGCGCTGCTTTAGCGGATGAAACCGTGGAAGATGCTCTTAAAGACGCTGCCAATAAGTATCTTGCCGCTCTTGCTAACAAAGATAGAGAAGCAGAACGCGCTATCGTCCCAACTCTTGAAAAAGAAGTGGATGCTTCTAAGAACGAAGACGTCAAAGAGCTTAAGAACTATTATCGCGATCTCGTCGAGAAATCCGTTTGGATTATCGGTGGCGATGGCTGGTCTTATGATATCGGTTACGGAGGATTGGACCATGTTCTTGCGAATGAAGCAGACGTGAACGTTCTTGTTCTCGATACCGAAGTTTATTCCAACACTGGTGGACAAGCTTCTAAATCCTCTCAGACTGGTTCTATTAACAAATTCACCGCTTCTGGCAAGAAAGAAGCCAAGAAGAACCTTGCCTTAATGGCTATGTCTTATGGGCATGTCTATGTCGCTCAAATCGCTTTAGGTGCTAACCCAATGAAAGCCATTCAAGCCTTAAAGGATGCGGAATCCTATAATGGCCCATCTCTTGTGATTTGCTATTGCCCATGCTTGGAGCAACATATCAAAGGCGGTCTTGTCAATTCCATCCAGGAAGAGAAGAAAGCCGTCGAATGCGGTTACTTCACTTGCTTCCGCTATGACCCAAGACTCGTTGCCGAAGGCAAAGCGGGACTTACGATCGATTGCAAGGAACCTGACTGGAGCAAGTTCAGAGATTTCTTAATGCTCGAAACGAGATTCTCTCAACTTCCGGTTATTAACCCAGAACATTCGGAAGAACTCCTGACGAAGTGCGAGAAATACGCAAAAGATCGTTGGGAAGCCATCAAGAAGTTCGGATTATAATCTCTTCCAAACAAAATAGCCCTCTCCGTTCTTGGAGAGGGCTTTTCTTATAAAGGCTTCACTCTTCTAAGAGCCAGAGGGGCTTTACCTTGAAATGATGTTTTTGGATAGGCAAAGATTCGTCGAAATCCAATTCATAGGCATTTAGATACATCCTTTTTGCTGGGGTATGAGAGTATTTCAAATCACCGAGCAGATGAAAACCGAGTGAAGCAATAGCCATTCTAATTTGAGCTCTTCTTCCGGTTTCGATGGAAACATCGAGAACGGTGCCGATTTGAATTTGATTTCCGCTCTTTAGATGAGTGATTGCTTCCTTCCCGTTTATAGGGTCAAGAAACACCTTGCCGCCTTTACCATTGCTCCCTAGCTTTTGCTTAACGTCAAAATGAAGATTAGGGGCGATCCTCTCTTCGATTACGGCTTCATAAAGGCGTTTGACACGATGCATCTCAAATTCTTTTTGAAGCATTCTTTTCAAATCTTCTCTCTTAGCAAAAAGCATAATTCCCGATGTCTCATAATCCAATCTATGAACGATAAAAGGCCTTTCGCCTTTTTTCGATAAATATTCATGGATGTAGTGGTATAAGTTATGGGAATAAGTACGCTTATCATTGGTGCGGATGCTGAAAACATTTCTTTCTTTATAGGCAACAATGATCTTATCGTCCTCATAAATAATGGTGAAAGGAACCTGTTTTTTCATTCCATAATTATAAATGCTATCAAGAAGACTACATTAAAAACATAAAGAAAAAAACTGAAAAATATTCATTGAAATGCACCCGAAAATATGTAATATGATTTAAAAAGAGGAGCACAATGTTAAATGTTCTAGCTGTAGCGTTTCTTTCATTTTCGTTACTAAATCAAACAAATCCAAAAATGACTGGTGAAAATCCTAAGGACAATGATATTTTGTCTTTAGGGACAGGTGGTTCTTCAAAAGCTCCTGACAATTACAGTCATGTTTGCTGATGGAGGGTTACTAAAATGAACAATAAAATCATTAGAAACAGTTTGTTGGCTTTGCTAAGCGCGACATTTTTAGGGTCATGCTCACAAGGAGAGGTTGCAAATTTAGACGATTATGAGATTAAAGAGGGTGAAACAAAAACGGCTCAGTTGGTAACCTATCTTGATACTCCAACGAATATAGACGTATTGAAGCCTCGTTTTACGATGCCTAGCTGGCATTATGAAGATGGTGCACTCTTCTTTAATGATTGGAATGCCTTTAGTAAGGAAGAAACTGCTTTATTTGCCAAAAAATACGGGTATTCGCTTGATTTGTATGATGATTACACGAGATGTTCCGGCTCTAACTTACTTTCTTATAATCGTCATGAAGACTCCGCGCCAGGGCCAAGTTACGAACTTGTGACCGATAAAATAACGGGAACGGTGGTAGTGCCTGCTCTAATCGGAGATTTAAAAGAATACAAAGTAACCTCTAAATCAGACGAAAACAAAAGCTTCACCGTGTATGCTTCCGTCTCTCCTTTGACGGTGAGTGTTTGGACGGTTAAATAAGTGTTTTCAAGATTTGCCTCTCTTCAATGAGAGGCTTTTTCTTTTATAATGTTGCCATGGAAGAAAGCTTGCATGCAAGATTGAAGGCAAAAATGAAAGAAAGAGGTCTTTCTCAGCGACAGCTTTCTTTGAAAACAGGAATTTCCGAAGCGGCTATATGCAAATACGTTTCAGGAGCAAGGACTCCCCATATTGAAATCATCGGAAAGATTGCTGAAGTTTTAGGGGTTACCTCCGATTATCTTCTGGGGATTGAAAAGAAAAGCGAGCCATACGAAAAGATCGCGGACTGCATCAAAGAGAATAAAGCCTCTTTGACTTCAGAAGAAAAAATGTCTTTAATTTTACTTATAAGTGAAAAATAAGGGGGACATATATGAAAATAACCAATATTGACCTTTACAAGTACTTCAACTGGCCTAAGCCGAATAAAGCCGCAAAAGGGATCCTCCATGGGATTTTCTTTGACAAAGAAACCGATGGAGATTCCGAAATCAACAAGAAACGGATCCGCCCAATGATGCTTATCTTCCCAGGCGGTTGTTATGCGTTTGTTTCTCAAAGAGAGGCGACCCCTGTATGTGTTTCCTTTTTGAAATACGGATTCAATTGTTTCTATTTAGAATATTCAACCGCGCCAAAGAATCGTTATCCAACCATGCTTATTGAAGCTATGATGGCTTTAACCTATCTTTATAAAAAAGCGAAGGATTTTCATTCCGACCCAAACAAGATTACCCTATGCGGTTTTTCAGCAGGTGGGCATTTAGCCGGCATGCTATGTTCCTTGCAGAAAGAAGAAAGGGAGCTTTTTTATCCGCTCGATAAGTGTGGCGCCCATGCGAAAGCCGCAATTTTCTCTTATCCCGCTTTGACGGAAGAGAAGAACGCGGGGACTCTCAAAAATCTTCTTGGGAATGATTATCCAAACAAAGCCTCTTTCTCCATCATCAACAGAGCGAAAGAAGACTTCTTGCCATCCTTTATATGGGCGACCGAAGAAGATGATTGCGTAAACCCGCACACCAATGCGGAGGCCCTTAAAAAGAAACTGGATTCGTACCATATTCCCAACCAATTCGTTTTGTATCCCAAAGGGAATCACGGCCTTTCTACATGCGACATCAACACCCAAACTTCCAAGAACGCCTATGGCGAATTATCGAATGAAGTTGGCACTTGGGTTAAGAAAGCCAATGATTTCTTGCTTCAAATTGGAGCGGGCTTAGACGACAAAAAATAAAAACCTCCGATTAATCGGAGGTTTTTCGTTCTTTTGGTCGGAACGATGGGATTTGAACCCATGACCCCTTGGTCCCTAACCAAGTGCACTACCAAGCTGTGCTACGTCCCGAGCGTTTTCTATTATATCCATTTGTTGCCTTTTTGGCATTGAAAAAAAGCGCGAAGATGGAAAATGTCGGCGAAGCTTTTCGTTTTCTCGGTTTATAAAAAGCGTACTTAATGAATTGAAAAAACATTTAGAATATAATTCTAACGTTATGGACAGCAGAAAATACATTATCGTTAAAGGCGCAAGAGAAAATAACCTTAAAAACATCGATGTCACCATCCCAAAAGAAACGCTGACGGTCTTCACTGGCTTAAGCGGTTCAGGAAAATCCACATTGGCTTTCGACACGATTTATGCGGAAGGGCAAAGAAGATACGTCGAATCTCTTTCCCCATATGCTCGTCAATTCCTTGGCGGAATCGATAAACCAGACGTGGATTCTATCGATGGCCTTTCTCCGGCCATTTCCATCGATCAAAAGACAACTTCCCACAATCCTCGTTCCACGGTTGGAACCGTTACGGAGATTTACGATTATCTTCGTCTTTTATACGGCCGAATCGGCATTCCTTATTGCCCGGAGCATCATATTCCGATTATTGCTTTTTCGCCTGCTAAAATGACGGATATGGCGCTTGCTTATCCTGAAGGAAGCAAACTTCAAATCCTTGCGCCGGTAGTCAAGCATGAAAAAGGATGGCATAAAGACGTTATTGAAAACATTAAGAAAGCAGGATTCGCCCGCGTTCGTGTTGATGGAAGCTTTCTTCTTGTCGAAGAAGTCAAAGAGCTGGACAAAAACAAAAGGCACGACATTGATATCGTTATCGACCGTTTGGTTGTTCGCGACGATATTCGCTCGCGTGTCGCGGAAGATATCGATCTTGCTCTGAATTATGGACATGGCTATGTAATTCTCTATACCGAGAATGGCGAAAAACTCATCTCTAGCAATCATACTTGCCCAATATGCGGCTTTTCCGTCCCTAAACTTGAACCGCGTTTGTTTTCTTTCAACGCTCCACAGGGATCTTGCCCGACTTGCCATGGGTTAGGCATATCCCGTTCTGTAAGCGAGGATTTGTTGGTTCCCGATCCGAATAAGAGCATCTCTCAAGGCGCTATCCGCTATTTTAAAAACACAGTCAACACGACCAATTTGGAATGGCAAGAATTCAAATATCTCTTAGATGCCTACAAGATACCTTTGGATGTCCCATATAAAAATTTGACGGCGAAACAGAAACAAATATTGCTGTATGGGTCCGATAAACCATTAGACCATACGTTAACCAGCGCTAGTGGAAACGTCACTCACAAGCGAGGATTTGTCGAAGGGATTAAAACCTTTATCGAAAGAAGATATCGCGAATCCACATCAAAATGGATGTTGCCTTTTTACGAATCTTTTATGAAAGACACTGTTTGCGAGACTTGCCATGGAGCTCGTTTAAGCAAAGAGGCCCTTTCTGTTTTGGTGAATGGGTTAAATATCTATCAGGTTACGCAATTGACGATTGATAAATTGATTCTTTGGATCAAAGATACGCGCGATAAGCTCAACGCGAATGAGCTGGCTATTGCGCGCCTCGTTTTGCAAGAGATCGAGAACCGCGCTCAGTTTTTAGCGGATGTCGGAATTGATTATTTGACATTGGACCGTTTGGCGATGACTCTTTCCGGCGGAGAGGCTCAACGCATTCGTCTGGCTACCCAAATTGGTTCAAAGCTATCCGGCGTTCTCTACGTTTTAGATGAGCCTTCTATTGGACTTCACCAGAGGGACAATGACAAACTCATACGCACGATGAAAGAAATGAGGGATTTGGGAAATACCCTTATTGTTGTGGAACATGATGAAGATACGATGCGTCAAGCCGACTATCTTGTGGATATTGGCCCAGGAGCAGGGGTGCATGGCGGAGAAGTGGTTGCTGCCGGAACCCCAAAAGAGGTCATGGAGAATCCATCTTCCATAACAGGAGACTATCTCGCGGGAAGGAAATTCATCCCGATTCCAAAAAACAGAAGAAAAGGCAATGGAAAAAAGATTTCCTTGAAAGGATGCTCTTGTCATAACTTAAAGAACATCGACGTGGATTTCCCTTTAGGCAAGCTCATTCTTGTTACCGGCGTCTCCGGTTCAGGAAAATCCTCGCTTATCAATGAGACCTTGGAAAGGATTTTGGCTAAAAAAATCAACAAAGAGGATTGCACCCCAGGCCCATATAAGAGCATTTCCGGTTTGCAATATGTGGATAAAGTCGTCAACGTTGACCAGCAGCCTATTGGCCGAACCCCTCGTTCCAACCCAGCGACCTATATCAAATTATTCGATGATATTCGCGCTCTTTTTGCCGAAACGAATGAAGCTAAAGAGAGAGGATTTGATAAAGGGAGATTCTCTTTCAATGTTCCTGGAGGGCGATGTGAGAAATGCCAAGGAGCAGGGGTCACTTGCGTTTCAATGAATTTCTTGCCCGATGTTTATGTGAAATGCGATGAATGCGATGGCAAGCGCTATAACCAAGAAACTCTTTCTTGCTACTACAAAGGCAAAAATATCTATGATGTTTTGGAAATGCGCGTGGAAGAAGCCATGCATTTCTTCGAAAACCGTCCGATTATTTATCGAAGGATTAAAGCGTTAAATGATGTGGGTCTTGGCTATATTAAGCTTGGACAGCCCGCTACAACCTTATCAGGAGGGGAAGCTCAACGTGTCAAATTAGCTAACGAACTTCAAAAACGTCCGACCGGGAAAACCGTTTATATTCTTGATGAGCCGACCACGGGACTTCATACAGACGATGTCAAACGCTTGATCCATGTTTTGGAGAATCTTGTCGATCATGGTGATACGGTTATTGTAATTGAGCATAACCTCGATATGATTAAAGTGGCTGATTACATCATCGATATCGGTCCAGAAGGCGGATATCGTGGCGGGAATGTCGTTGCAAGAGGAACTCCCGAAGAAGTCGCTGAGAATCCCAACAGCTACACTGGGAAATACCTTAAGCCATTGCTTGAAAAAGCAAAAAAGAACAACCAATACGAATAAGGAGAACCATTCATGAACGCTTTCGGAATTTTTGCTCTCATCCTCGGAATTTTGCTCATTCTGGCAAGCTTTTCCTTTTTGATTAAAGATACCTATTCTTTTTGCAAAAACGCCATTCTTGTTCGTTTGGAGAAAAAGGAGGCCATACGTTACGCGATTTATGCGATCGGAAGCGCCATCGGCTTCACGCTTCTTTTCCTTTCTGCCTTCCTTCTTCACCCTGAATGGGCGAATATAACGAAACACACAACCGGCGTTTATGAAGGCGAAAGCATCAACTATGTGGGAAATTATGCTTTGACGTTGTTTGGCTCTTTCTTCTTTGGCGCCTCCCTTGCTATTTTCGTTCCTTCCTTTTGGATTCATCTTGCTAAGGAAAAATTAAACGACGTTCAAAAGAAATGGGTTCGCATTCTCTACTATGTCTCCATTCCTTTTCTCTTTTTCTCGTTCTGGATGTGGTCTGAGGGGCTTGCGAATTATCTTTATTACCCTCTTCCAAATGGCTTTGCGATTAACAATGATGGTTTCATGATTACAACCTCGGCAAATAGAGCGGAGGGCTTTCATATCGCCTTTTATGGCGTTGTCATTCTTCTTGGCGCCTTGATGTGCCTTTTCCTTTCCGATCAAAGAATGTATCGCCGTTACCATAAGCATGGCCTCCTTGAAATGATTTTCGTTGTCGCTTTCCCCGCCGGCATCATCGGAGCCCGTGTCTGGTATGTTGTTGGCAACTGGTCTAGGGAATTCGCCCATCGTGATTTCTATCATGTTTTTGAGATTTGGAACGGAGGCTTAACCATTCTAGGTGGCGCTTTCTTTGGCATCCTCGTTGGCGCATTGATGGCAAAATATTCCAAAAAAGGCTTGGATGCTAGGTGGACGGTTGATGAAGTGGTTCCGACCGTTTTGATTGGGCAAGCTATAGGGCGTTGGGGGAATTTCTTTAACAATGAAGTCTATGGCCGTGCTGTATCGGTGGATTATTTCCGTTTTCTTCCTACGTGGCTGGTTGAGCAAATGCATATCTCAACCTCTGGCTCTTCTTCTTTGACTGCGGGGCCTGGAATGATATATGTCCCCCTCTTTTTGATCGAAAGCGTTCTATCTATCATTGGGTATTTCCTCATTCAATACGTGGTTGGCCTCCTTTTGAAAAAATGGACTTCTAAAGGTGACAGGGTTGGCTGCTATTTCTTATGGTATGGCCTCGTTCGTTTTATCCTAGAGCCTTTCCGTGATAGCAATTTCAATATGGGGACGGATAATGCTTGGAGCATATGTAACTCCCTTATCTATGTTTTGCTAGGAGTGGCGATTATCGCTGCGGCCCATCTGCATGATTACTATGTGAAAAACAAAAAAGGGGATTTCTTCCCTCTTGTTTCGGCCGGTTTGCTTTTGCCTACCTTCCTTTTCCCCCTCTTGCCATCCTTAACCACCTCTTCGATGCGAGATGGCGAAGGAGAGATCCATTCTTATGGTGGCTATCAGCTTATTTCGAAAGGGGAGACCCCTCTTTTCTTGGCTGCATTCATCCTTTTGCTTGTCGCAACGCTTGTTTTCGTCGCTTCCTATTTTGTTTTGAAGAAAAGCAAGAAAGCGGGATATTATTGCCTTTTGGCGGGTGCCGCTCTTTCTTTTATTGGCACCATGCTTTATATTTTCGGAAAAAACGTAAATCATTTTGACGAAAAGCTATATGTCAATCTCTCCTATGGGTTCGTTCTTTCCGCCGCTTTCGCTTTTATGGCTCTTTCGATTGCCTTAATTTATTTGAAAGATACGAAATCTTTAGGGAAAGAGGAGGAGAAAGCCCATGCGTGAGACAAATACGGTGATTGTTGGCGCAGGTCCCGCGGGGATTACTGCCGCTTTGTATTTAAAAAGAGCGAACGCCAACTTCCTTTGGCTGGAAAAGGGCGCTCCAGGGGGGAAGCTTCTGAATATATCGGAAGTGGACAATTACCCAGGCCTTCCTCATCAAGACGGCTTTTCTTTGGCGACGAATCTTTTAAAATCCGCTTACGATGCCGGCGCAAAAATCGAAACGCTGGAAGTCGAGCGAATTCAAAAAGAAGGGGATACGTATATCGTTTCGACGAATAAAGAAAGCATACGTTGCAAAACGGTGTTGGTCGCAACCGGCTTAGCGAACCTTCCTACGATTCCCGGCGAAAAAGAATTTTTTGGCAGGGGAGTTTCTTATTGCGCAACATGCGATGGCCCTCTTTTGAAAAATAAGATAGCTGTCGTTTATGGAAATGGGGAACGCGTTCTCGAAGAGGGACTCTATTTGGCAAATATCGTGAAACGCCTTTATCTTTTATGCCCGAGTGAAACGTATCAGGGAGATGAAACGCTTTTGAAAACGCTAAAAGAAAAAGAAAACGTAACGTATTTTCCATCTTCAAGAATCCTTTCCATTCAAGGCGACTTTCGCGTAACTTCGATTCGCTATTCTTCAAAGGATAAGGAACATGCCTTAGAAACCAACATGGTGTTCCCTTTTGCTGGGGAGAGAAGCGCCATTCAATTCCTTTCCGCTTTGCCCGTCGTTATGGAAAAAGGGTATATCGTCGTAGATGATAAGAATATGAGCAGCATCCCGGGTCTTTTTGCGGCTGGGGACATCGTTAAAAAACGCTTAAGACAGGTTGTGACGGCGGCAAGTGATGGCGCTATCGCTTCTACGGGTATTCTTTCTTATCTTCATTCCCTCAAGAGAGACGCCAAATGAAAAAAAGAGAGGGAATGTCTTTTGCCGAAAAAGTGAAAGAAGAAAGCGCTCGTTCGGAAAGAGACGAAGAAGAAAAACGTTCCCTGCTCTCTTCCTTTATCCGTCTAAATGGATATCTTTCTTTAAGGGAGGGCGATGAACGTTTGGATATTTCTTCAGAGTCTTCTTCCATCGCTAAGGCGATTTACCAATATCTCCATGATCTTTATGGCGTGAATGCGCGTTTTGCTTATACGCGTTCCGCTGGTTTTTTAAAACGCATCGTCTACCACGTGCTGCTAGAAAAAGAACCAGAAGATATTCTAAATGATTTAGGGATCGACTTCTTTTCCATTGAAAATCCAAAAAACCTGGTTGTTAATCAAAAACAAATCGCCGCTTATCTAACTGGCGCCTTTCTTGCCAAAGGCTCGATCAATAGTCCGAAATCCTCCTCTTATCATTTAGAGTTTTCCTTTACGGATCCTTCTTTTGCCAAATGGATACAAAAACTTTTGACGCGTTATCCCTTTCACTCTTTTAACGCCAAAATGATTCTAAGAAGAAATCATTATGTCGTTTATTTGAAAAGAAGCGATGAAATTTCGGATTTCTTGATTCTCTTGAATGCGAAATCCTGTTGCTTAGAATTTGAAAACGTTCGAGTGGAAAGAGATTTTGCCAACGTCACAAACCGTTTGAGCAATTTGGATACGGCCAATTACGCCAAAACTCTGAAATCATCGGAGGCTCAAGTCGAGCAAATTCATTATTTCGTGAATAAACTCGGCTGGGAAGGAATCGGAAACGAGAAACTAAAAGCCTTAATGAAACTTCGCCTAGAGCATCCGGACGCTTCTTTAAATGAACTTTCTCATCTTCTTTCTGAAGAATTGAACACAATGGTTTCCCGGAGCAATATCAACCATTTATTTCGATATTTGGCCGAGCAATATAAGTTTGCTCAAAAAGAAAACAAAAAGGAGTAAGAAGCGCGCTCCTAAACTAGAAATAGGCAATATCGATTTATCAATACCAATATCCCTTTTATTTTCCCTTTTAGCTTTGCTATAATACAGCCGCAGTTTAAAAAGGAGGACATCAAGTAACATGTCAATTAAACTAGCTATTAACGGATTCGGCAGAATCGGCCGTCTCGCGTTCCGCCGCGCTTATGAAAGTGGCGAATTTGAAGTGGTCGCCATCAACGATTTGGTTGATGCCAAAACTCTCGCTTATCTTTTAAAGTACGATTCCACACATCGTTCTTGGCACAAAGACGAAATCTCTGCTGACGAGAACAACATCATCTTCCAAGGACACAAGATTCCAGTTCTCGGCAAGAAAGATCCAAAAGAACTCGAATGGGGCAAATATGGCGTCGATATCGTCTTAGAGTGCACTGGCCGTCTTAAGAGCCATGAAGATGGCGACGTCCATCTTCACAATGGTGCCAAAGGTGTCATCATCTCTGCTCCATCTTCCTCCAAAGACATCCCTACTTATGTCTATGGCGTCAATACCGACAAATTAACCGCCGATCAAACCATCATTTCCGGCGCTTCTTGCACGACTAACTGCTTAGCTCCAGTCATGAAAGTCCTTAACGACAAATTCGGCGTTATTGGCGGAACCATGACCACCGTCCATGCTTACACCAACGATCAAAGAATTCTTGACCTTGCAGGCAATAATCTCCGTAGAGGACGTGCTGCGGCCGCTAATATCGTTCCAACCACAACCGGTGCCGCAAAAGCAATCGGAAAAGTCATTCCTGAGCTCAACGGCCGTTTAAATGGCAACGCCATCCGTGTTCCAGTCACTGATGGATCCCTTTGCGATTGCACTGTTGAATTAAAGGACCAAAATGTCACCGTCGAAGAAATCAACGCCGCCATGAAGGCCGCTTCCGAAGGCGAACTCAAAGGCATCCTTGGATATAACGAAGACGAAATCGTTTCCAGCGATATCCTTGGCAACACCTATGGTTCCATCTTCGATGCAACCCTCACGATGATTGTTGAGACTCCAGAAGGAAAGAAATTCGTCAAAGTCGTCGCTTGGTACGATAACGAATACAGCTTCACTTCTCAATACGTCCGTCTTGCTGGCTTATATGGCCACATCCTTGGCGCAAAATAAGCGATACTGATCCCCTTTGGACTCCGAGAAAATCTCGGAGTCTTTTTTTCTTCCCTTTTTAACTCTATAATCTTAGATTATGAAGAAGCATTTCCTTATATTGTTGCCATTCTTGCTCTGTTCTTGTATAAACGCTTCGGGAAACACTTCGAGCAAAGAAACCCTTATAGATACGCGGTGGTATTTTGGCACCGGAATGAGCTTGACTTTAACTGGATCCAACAAAAAGGTGCTTGAACACGTTTTTCAAATTTTCGAAGATTATAGCAATCTAAGTGATGCCTACAATTCTCGGGTTGATGAGAATTTAAAACCGATTGTCAATCTTTTCTACATCAATCTAGATTCCAATGAAGGAAAAGAGATTGTGGTGGATGAGCGTCTTGCAGACATGCTGGAATTCGGCCTGGTAATGCAAGAGAAAACGTCTTACATCTTAGATGGAAAAGAAGAATATGAATATTATTTTGATCCTCTTATTGGGAATCTTGCGACTCTCTGGAAAAATTTTCTTGAGACAAAAGACGCTCCTCTTCCCGAGGATTCCATCATTCAAGAGCTTCTTGAAGAAAGAAAGGAATCTTCCTACGAAGTGCATGGGAACATCGTAAAAAGGACAGGGAAAGCAAAAATTGATGTCGGGGCATTTGCTAAAGGCTACGCCGTGAAGATCGCTCAAGATTATCTAAGGGAGCAAGGTGTGAAGGATTATTTCATCAATGGGGGATCCTCTTCGATGGCGATTGGCTTTTATAACGATACGAAACCCTACAAAATATCCATCAAAAGCCTTCGCTCGGCCGGATATTCTGAAGCGTATTTCCTTTGTTCGGACACGGGGGTTGGAACTTCTGGCATTTCCGAGCAGGCGAAAGAATACTTAGGAAAAGAATATTGCCATATCGTCGATCCAAGAACGGGAAGCGCTCTTGCTAAGAACGATACGGTATCTATTCTTTGCAATAATCCCGCTTATGCGGATGTTTTAAGCACGGCCATATTCGTAGGAGGGGTAGAAGCGGCGAAAGCCCTTCAAGAGAAATTCTCCTTCGAATACATGATATACGATGGAAGCGATGTCCTTTCTTCTGAAGGCATGCATTTCGTCTTGGAGAAATGATGAAATTCAAAGAATTTTTCAAAAAACACCTTGGAGATGGGATTCTTGCGCTTGCTCTCGTCGCTTTGTCAGCGTCTTTGCTGGCTTATTACCTTCTACCCAGAAATGATTCGGGGGACAAATACGCGAACGTCTATCATCGAAACGATATCTTGTATGAAAAAATCTCATTAAAAGGAGAAGACGAGAAATTTCCTATTGATATTGAAAACGATAAAGAACACATCCACATGGTGGTGGAATTAAAAAATCACAAGATCGGCATCACTTATAGTAATTGCTCGAACCAATACTGCGTTCATCAGGGTTTTATAGATTCGACGATGCAAACGCTCATTTGCGCACCAAATGAAGTGCGTGTCTGCATTTACTCATTGACTCCAAGCCATGATTCGGAGATTGAAATATGAAGAGGCGTTATTCCGTTCATAAAATCGCGTTTCTTTCCATCATGCTCGCTTTGGCGATTGTTTTGGGATATGCCGAGTCTTTCATTCCTTCTTGGGTGCCGGGAGTAAAGCTTGGTTTGGCGAATCTTGTTGTTCTTATTTTGCTATACTCTTGCCCCTTTTATGAGGCCTTTCTGGTTTCCGCTCTCCGTGTATTTATCGTCGCTTTGCTCCGTGGCAATATTTTTCAGATGCCTTTTTATATGTCTTTGGCTGGCGCCGTCCTTTCCTTTGCTTTTATGTGCTTGGCGCATTTTCTTTTTGAAGAAAAACTTCATTTTTTGACAATATATGGGGTATCTCTTTTAGGGGCCTTTATGCATTCGTTGGCACAAGTGGGGGTCGCCGCCATTTTTGTAGAACACGGCTTTGCGACTTTCTTCTACTTCCCTTTTATTTCATTCCTCTCTTTGATAAGCGGCTTCTTGATGTCTTTCGTGGCAGAAAAAATTTTGCGAAGCCGGCCTTTAAAAGAGATGCAGCAAGATGAATAAAAGGCTATGATAAGATATTGTAAATTGCGATTTCAGAAGTTAGAATTCTATCGCAAAGAAAAGGAGCGATTCATAATGAACGCAAAAATCAAATTAAGCTTATTAGCCTTAGCTGGAGTCAGTATGTTAGCCAGCTGTGGCGCAAAAGGACAGGATTTAACCCGTGCTCAAGCCGAAACCGAATTAAATTCCTATAACGGGAAGGCCTCGACCCCAACCAAATTCACCTACGCAAAGAAGACGGTTGCCAAAAAGAATCCCATCAACTCTGCGGTTGTAGATACCGAAAACCTTTATGGCTATCGTCATTTTGACGAAGCTTTCGGTGATCTCTATGAAGCAGGAAGCACCTATTATGTCTATAAGAGCGACAGTGGCAAATTCCTTTTTGGCGCTGAAGTCGGTAGCGACAAGAAATATTGCGAAGTGACTGAAGCTGCTGTCAAAACAGCTTTAGCGGCTGGCGTTGCAGCTTTTACTAACTATGCCAACGGCCAAGCTGCTAGCGTTGCCAAATGGTTGGCTGGTTTCGATAAAGCTGAAGGCTGGATGAGCTCTAACAGCAAAGACAAAACCGATAAAGAAACGTATAATGATTCCGCTTTCGGATACGGCGAAGGCCATGCTGGCGGATCTGTCAAAGGCTATATCAAGAGCGAATCTTATACCAAATACGCCGATGGCTCTATGAAGGCTGATATCACAGCTGTTTATCCACAAAACGATGCGCAAGTTAAAATGGGCGGCGAAAACTGCATCTATGAGTGGGAAAACTACCAATTAACCAGACTTTATAACAACTATCAGGATTATGAAGAAACGATGGATTGGGCAAAAGCCGAAAAATCCTCAGTTCAAATTGATTTGAATACCTGGACTTTAGATGCGTCTTTGGCTGTCAAGGGATTGGCTGTGTTTGCTTCCTTTGGCTCCAGCTTTGATGACTAATTCCTGAAGGAAAACAAAAGAGACTGTTTCAACAGTCTCTTTTTTCTTTGAGTAAATCGGTATTTCTTTATTTATAGATGAAGAACACTTTAAAAAAGTGTTATCATTTAACCGCATAAGGAGAAAATGTATATTATGCTCACAGTAGAAGATTTAAAAGACTTAGCTGGGAAGAAAGTTTATGTCCGTGTTGACTTTAACGTCCCGCAGAAAAATGGCGTTATTCGCGATAATAACCGTATTAAAGCCGCTCTTCCAACCATTAATTATTTATCCGATAAGGGCGCTCGTTTAATTTTGATGTCCCACCTTGGCAAGATTAAGTGGAAAGAACCAGACCCAGCCAAGATCGAAGAGATGAAAAAAGCCAATGATATGGCTCCTGTTGCCAAAGCTCTTCAAGAGCTTGTTCCAGGAAAGAAAGTCTTTTTCTGCCCTGCAACACGTGGTGAGGAATTGCAAAAGGCTGTTGCCGCTCTAAAAGACGGGGATATTCTTCTTGTTCAAAACACTCGTTATGAAAAAGGCGAGGAGAAGAACGATCCTGAATTAGCCAAAGAATGGGCTTCTTTAGCCGATGTATTTGTTATGGACGCTTTTGGAAGCGCACACCGTGCTCATGCTTCTACCGTTGGCGTTCCTTCTATCTTAAAAGCAGAGGGCAAACCAGTTGCCGAAGGCTATTTGATGATTAAAGAAGTGGATAACCTCACGCGTTGCGTTGAAGTTAAGGATAGCGATCGCCCATATGTTGCGATTCTTGGTGGATTTAAAGTTTCCGATAAGATTAAGGTCATCGATTCTTTGCTGAAGAAATGCGATTACGTCTTAATCGGCGGAGCTATGACTTACACCTTTAAGAAAGCAATGGGTATGAACGTTGGCAATTCTCCTGTTGAGGAAGACCAATTGGATTACGCTCGTAAGTGCATCTTGGAGGCAAAGGGACGTTTGCTTTTGCCGACCGATGCTGTCGTTACAACCGCTTTTGATCCAAGCGTCACCGATCGTAAAATCAAAATCGTTGATACCGTGATTGAAAGAGGCGGATGCATTCCGGATGGATATGAAGGATGCGATATTGGCCCAAATACGGCTGCCTTCTATCAAGAAATCATTTCCAAGGCGAAAATGGTTTTCTGGAATGGCCCTTTAGGCGTTTTTGAACAAAAAGAATTCCAAGCTGGAACCAAAGCTATTTGTGAAGCCATTTCCGCTATTAAGGGAAAGGCTTTTACCGTTTGCGGCGGTGGCGATTCTGCCTCTGCTGTGAAACAATTCGGCTATAAAGATGATTTCTCCCATGTTTCTACTGGCGGCGGCGCATCTTTAGAGATGATCGAAAATGATGGACACCTTCCTGGTGTCGACGTTCTTCGCTAATGGAAGGCTTCCTAATGAGAAAGAAATTGTTACTCGGCAACTGGAAAATGAATAAAACCCCATCTGAAGCCAAGGCTTTTGCGCTTGCCGCTTCAGAGATGGTCGACTACGCAGTTGCTCACAATATCGATGTGGGTGTCGCCCCAACTTTCGTTTGCCTTCAAACGGTAAAAGAAAACATCAATCCTAAGTGCATTGTGGCCGCTCAAAATGTGAACGAGCACGACCATGGCGCATATACTGGCGAAGTTTCTATTCCGATGCTAAAGGAAATAGGCATAGGCTGGGTGATTCTTGGACATTCCGAGAGAAGAGCCTATAATGGCGAAACTTCGGAAAAATGCAATGAGAAAATCAAAGCTCTTCTTGCTAACGATATGACCCCTGTTTATTGCTGCGGTGAATCTTTGGAGACTTTTGAGAAAGGTGAAACCAAGGCGTTTGTGGCGGAACAAATTCGCACTGGTTTAGCTTCTTTGACTCCTGAAGAAGCAAAAAAAGTCGTGATTGCCTACGAACCCATTTGGGCGATCGGCACTGGTAAGAGCGCAACGAAGGAAACCGCAGAAGAAACCATCGGATACATCCGTTCCGTTTTAAATGAAATGTTCGGCGCTGTCGCGAAAGATATGAGAATTCTTTATGGTGGCTCTGTGAAACCGAACAATGTCGCTGAATACATGTCTGAAAAAGACATTGATGGCGCTCTCGTTGGCGGAGCTTCCTTGGAACCATCCTCTTTCCACGGCCTTATCGAAGGCATGCTCGCAAAATAGTGAGCGTTTCATTCTTATTTCTTGCCTCCCTTTGCTATAATAAGCGAAAGGAGGCTTTTCTTATGGAAATGGAAAACACCATCACCTATTCTCAAGACGTTTCTGGCTCTAAGTTTTTAGCGAAAGTCTTTGGGTATATGTTCATTGGCTTGCTGATTAGCGCCGTGGTTGCTTTTGGCTGGTCGTTTGGCTTAGCTTATTTTTGCTTAGACACGGATGGATATTTAACTGGCCAAGGATACCTCATCGCTTTGATAAGCGGAATCGTTTGTCTTTTCGGTTCTTTGATTACTTCTGTCGTGAATAGTCTTTACTCTGTTAAAACTGGCAAGGCACCATGGGTAGGCTTTATTTTATATGCCGTCTTTATGGGTGGTGTCTTCTCTTTGATTTTGCTTGGTGGCATTAGCCTTTCGGTGGTCGCTGAAGCATTTTTTATAACCGCTTTGGCTTTTGGCTCGATGTTCTTGGTGGGATATTTTTCCAAAGCAAACTTAAATTGGTTGACGCTTGTCGCTAGCGGTTTAGGAATTGGCTTAATGATTACGTCTTTGTTTTGGGGAATCTTCTATTTATTTTCCCCGGCTGCCGGAATTCTATTGGACTGGATTATCTCAGTTGGGGTTTTGGTGGTGTTAATGATTTTTGTTGCGGTGGATTCCTATAACATAAAAAAACTAGCGGAGAATGGCAACAACAATACCAATCTCGCCCTCTTTTGTGCCTTTAATATGTATTCCGACTTTTTGATGGTCTTTTTGAGGATATTATATTTATTGACTGCGGCATCTAGAAAACGTTAAGGAGAAAATAAAATGAATTTTTTTGAATGCAAATCTTGCAAGACACTTGTCTACCTTTTAGAAAAGGGAGGCTGCACCCCATCTTGTTGTGGCGAAGAGATGAAAGAAGCCACAATCCATACATCTTCTGAACAAACAGGCTCAGAAAAACACGTGCCGATCGTTCATGAAGAAAATGGGAAGGTCTACGTCAAAGTAGGGGAGATACCTCATCCAATGTTGGAGAACCATTTTATCGATTGGATTTTCTTGGTTACCGATAAAGGAACTCAAAGAAGAAATCTCCATCCGAATATGGCTCCAGAGGCCGTCTTTCAACTGAGCGAAGACGAAATTGTGATTGCGGTTTACGCGCATTGCAATCTTCACGGAATTTGGAAAGCGGATTTATAAAACGAAATTCTAAGTAATAAGCGGGTTTCTCACGAACCCGTTTTTCTTTTTGCTGTATAAACTTTTAGTTAAATTAGCACGCGCCTGCACGTGCGCAAGCGACGCATAAAGGTGCGAGAAAATATTTTTTAAAATTATTTTGAAAAAATGCTCGATAAATAGGCAATTTTGAAGAAAATTAAGAAAAAAATGCGTTCCCCCCCTTGCCAAAAGGCGCCG
>DBKT01000001.1 GCA_002297365.1 Caryophanales bacterium UBA743 | reverse complement strand
CAAGGAAGAACTTCCCTAACCCTCTTGAAGCGGTCAGACCTGAAAACAGGAATATGTCCGACGAATTGAAGAAATACGTCTTTTGGGACAAAAACAAAGGAACTGAATGGGATAATGCCACCGTGGATTATGATGGAAATCCTATCGACATCCCCGATTTCAAGTGGGGGAGCACTGAGACGAGCCACAAGATCTACGACGTGAACGAGGGCCTTACCGAGGTCGGGAAGAAATTAGGCGCCGATTATGATGACCCATTGTGGCAAGAGGTTTTAAATCAGCTTACCACCGATGAGGCAAAGGCCTTTATTCAAAATTCTTACGGAACGCCTAAGATTGATAGCATCGGCATGCCATCTAACAAAGAATACGATGGCCCAGCGCAAATTGCCGGCTTTAATGAAGGATTCCCTAGAGGAACCGGTTACCCTAACGAAACCGTTATCGCCCAAACCTGGTCGAAGTCGCTAGCCTATCAATTCGGTTTGGCTTATGGGAACGAGGCCAACAAGCTAAATATCGGAGGTGGTTGGGCACCTGGCGCAAATATCCATAGAACCCCTCTTGGAAGCAGAAATTTCGAATATTATTCCGAATGCCCTGTCCTTACTTCCTATATGTTAGTGAGAACGGTTCAAGGAATGCAAAATGCCGGCGTTTATCCAAGCATCAAGCACTTTGTTTGCAATGATACCGAAGAACATAGGCATAGACTATTTAACTGGCTTACCGAACAAGCCTTAAGAGAAGTTTATATGAAGCCTTTCCAATGGGCCGTGCAAAGAGCCGATGCCGTTGGGCTTATGAATACGTATAACAGGGTTGGAGCGATTTATAGTGGCGGAAGCATCGCCTTGAATACGGCCGTTGCAAGAAGAGAGTGGGGATATAAAGGCCGCATCATCTCGGACTATTCCGGAAATGTCAGCGCAGATTTCATGGTTCTCGACCAAGCTTTAAGGGCAGGCCAGGATTTAGGCATGGCCGTTAGCTTCAATCAAAGCTACGGATTCGACTATTCCGAAAATGGTCCTAAGAGACTTCAATACGCGATGAGAGAGGCTATGCATCACTCTATTTACGCCTGGCTCAGAGTGCTTTATACCAACTCAAACTACAACGCAAGCGCGGATAAAGAATCTCAGATCATCGTCGGAAAGAAAATAGAGCCGTTCAACTGGTGGAAACCAACCTTGTACGCTCTCGATACATTAATCGGATTCGGCATCCTTTTCTGGGGAGTGGCTGTGTTTTGGGATCAAGTTGCCGATTTGCTGAAAGGCAAAAAAGGAACTTCCGGTGACAAAAATGAGAACATCGATTAGCCGATGCCTAGAAATTGGAAATATTGAAAAGGAGAAGATACACTTATGAAAAAAATAAAACTGATATCTTTAATAGCCATAGCTTCCGTGGGAGTTATCGCCGCTGGTTCCATCCCTTTAGTCGCTAAACTTAACCATTTGAGCTATCTTAACGGCATCAAAGAAGGGAACTCTTCAAGTATCGGCAATAATAGTAGCCAACAAACGAACCAAGAGCTCATATTAGAAGGAATCACGGCTAAATTAAAAGAAGGCGTGGGATATTACGATAATGGCAGAGCCGTCCCTAAATTTGATGATTTCGAGGTCTATGCCCATTATAAAAAAGGCGGCGAGGAAAGCGAAGAACGTCTATACGATGACCAAGTGAAAATGGTGGTCCCAGAGGGCTTCGTGGAGAATGGCGGCACCATCCAGTTCACTTATAAGGATCACACGTTTGACTTCCCCGTTACGTTGGAAAAAGTGGCGATAAGCAAAATAAAAATCGTCGAGAACCCTTTCGTTGTTTATTACAAGGAAGGGGAAAGACTTGATATCAACGGTATCAAAGTCGAAGGTGTCAACAATGACGGAAGCCCATGCAAAGTGAATGTTTCCGATATCATTGCAAATTCAGGGGAACTGACGGCCGGTATGAGCGAAGGGGTCGTATTGCTTAAAGGCAATGAAAACGTTAAAGGAAGCTTCCCTATAACGGTCGTTGAGGAAAAAGACTATGACGAAGGAACGCTTGTTTCTTATGAGACAGATGGCAGCAATCTTTTAGTCAAAGACGGCGATAAGCTTTCGGAGGCGGACTTGTCTTCCTTGGAAGTTCTTGCCAAATATTCTTGCGGCAATAAGAAACTCTTGGGGAAAGATAAAATCGCGATCGAAGAAGGCGATAAAATCATTTCCTTTGGCGCCGATCTAAAAACAAAAATCAAAATTCACGACGGTGATTTTTCTGATGAATTGGTCGTCAAAATCATGACGGAGAAAACATTAGACGCCGAATCTTCCTTAACGATGGAAGGATTCGAGAAGAAGACTGGTAACGTCTATGAAATAAAGGAGGATGGTTCCTTTGCGGAAACCTCGACAAACGAAACCGTGTTAAGCTCTCTCAAAGACGCCGAATCCCAGAAAGTCACTTTCAAATTCAATTCCGCTTCTTTTACCACAGCGGACGTCGACATCGATTTATCTCTTCCTTATGAGAAAGAAGGCGATGACTATGCTTCAAAAACATTTGCTTTAAATCAAGCCCTTTCCCTTAAAGTCAACGGCATCAGCAAAACCGTTTCGAACGATGCCATGAGCAAAAAAGTCACCAACTCCGATGAAAGCAAAATCAAGAGCGCTTTCCAAAAGCTATCCTTGAGAAACGTCGATGTGATTGAAGGGGAGAATACGATCGAAATCACGGTTCTTGGCGATTATAAAAAAGAAGACTTAGCGCTTCGAAACGTTTGCTTAACAAGTCTTGGGGATGTCCCTGAATATTCCTTCCCATCCTATCTCGAGGGTCATGAATTGGCCAAAAAAGACAAGATGGCTGAGGCTGATTTCTCTTCCATCAAAAATTACAGTTTCTTTAAGGATTCCACAGGCGATCTCAAGATTCCTTATTCTTCTTTCATAGACAATGGGTACCTTTACACCTTCTTAGGCGCTTATGAAGGGAGAAAAGCCGCGCTTGTCAAATATGATTTCGACACGATGAGCCAGATTTTATCCAACATGATCATTCCTGAACATGCCGCTGAATGGGGGATGTTAGGAGGCATCGTTGATTTAGGGGGCGACGAATTAGGCCTGGTGAGAATGGATCAAGGCGGCTCTCAGACGCACGATGTCACGATCTATAACAAAAACACCTTGGCAGAGATTGGCAAGAAGATAACCTTCCATTTCCCTTGGAACGTAGTCGTTAGGGGATTGACATTCAATAAGACGTTAAGAAGATTCGCCGCATACGATGGCGAAAGAACTTGGCTCTTAGATGAAGAAGGGAACGTGCTTAAGCAGGATTTCATCAGCAAATTCACGAGCTGGGGAGATTTAACAAAACACGAAAACATCACCGATCTAAGCGGTAATGACGATTACATCGTCGTTATTGCCCAATATGGCGAAAGCGAAGAACCTGGCAATAAGCAAAACTATGACTTCAGGACCCTTGTCTTTGATTGGGAGGGCAATGAAGTCTATCACACCCCGGATGGCCAGAAATATAGATTCGACTATACAAAGATGCCAGTGGCTGAACCCTGGAAATACTGGAATTTTGGACCGGGTTGGGAGAGCCGTGCCTATCAATTGATCATGGATGGCGATGACACATATTTGATGTGCACTAAAATCGCCAATGATGGATTCTTCATTTCTTCCCCGAGTTTCGTGCCGAATTTCGCCAAGCACTTTGACCCTACCACTTTAGGAGGATATATAGGAAAAGCCGCTAACGAAGAAAAAGTCGCGAAATTCGATAACGAGCTCCTGAATGCGGAAGGATATAAGATTTCAATCCCATATAATGGAGAAAACAAGGAAGGCATCATTGATTCCGTTGTCGCTTTGAACGGGAAAGCCTATGCCAGCATTTCCGTGAATGGTGGCTCCCAAGCGGCAATTCTCGCTGAGCTTGAGGTCACTTCCGAGGGAGTGTCCATCAAGAGGCAATCCGATGTCTTTGAGTTAGTTACAGAAGAGAATCAGGAAGCCGAATGGACAAAAGCCACGACAATCTTCACAAAAGACGGGAAGCTTGGCGTGTTCAACAATAGAAATGCGACGATGAGCTTCTATGATCCAACAACCCTTAAAAAGATACCTGATTCGGATTTAACCGTTACGGGCACGAATAGGACGGCAATATACGGCACCTATAGTGACATTTATAAAAAATACGTTTTCTTCGATGGCGATAAATTCTATTTTGCCGACGAAAACGGAAGCCTAACGGAAGAAGGTTTCGGCAATAAGCAGCCGGATAAGGATGAAGGGCTTGACAGCAACGTCTTGAATATGCAGCTGACCACCGACGGCAACTACATCTATATGCTTTATACCCAAGATGGCTCATACAACGCAAAGATCAAGATCTATGATTGGGATGGCCAGGAAGTAGGTATGGCGACGGTTCCATTAAATGGAACGGTAGACGGAACGGGGGAGTTCAAGAAGTTTAACGTCAAAAACATCTTCTTCTTGAATGGCAAACTATATCTTGATGTGTTTGCCCACGATGGAAAAGGAAACTTCACTTACGAAGCCAGCTACGATCAGACTATCTTCGCGAAAGCCTAACTATTTCGCTTAACAAAAGGCGAGGATATTGGGGCCAGGATGAACTCCTGGCCTTTTTTTGGATTTGACAATCCATTTACATGTTTTTTGCTTTTGCTTGGTGGTGGCCCTTCATTCCTGCCCTATAAAATTCCACCGTATGGAAAAAACAAGAAAAACGAACACGAAAAACATTTTGCTGGTTCTCTCCAGCATCTTTCTTCTTGCGGGATGTCAAGAAGAAAACCGCTCTTCAAGCAACAAAGAAGAGAATTCTCAGAGCCAAATAGGCGATTCCTCTAACGAGAATAGCCAACAAGCAAGCGAAAGCTCTTCGGAAACGAAGAAAGCTCTCATCAAAATCAACGAAGTTGAATCAAAAGACGCCAATGGGGGCAATGATTGGGTTGAAATCATCAATATCGGAGATACGGAAGCCGACCTTTCCGGCTATTTCCTTACCGATGATAAGGGCTTGGAAAGATTCGACGAAAAGAAAACGACCCCTTTGGCTGAAGGGACGAAGTTAGGCGCTGGGAAGGTAATGGTTCTGGAAGATACGATCAATTTCGATTTCGGCTTAGGGAAGCAAGACACCGCCACTTTATACGATTCGAACAAAGAAATTGTCGATTCCTATTCCTATACTTCCGAAGCCACGGGGGATTATTCCCGCCTTCCGGATGGAACGGGCGAGTTCGCCGATTGCACTCCTTCAAAGGGCATTCTTAACAAAGACGCCAAGGAAGAGGAACCCATAACGGAAGAAAAGAGCGTAAAAATAAACGAAATCAACTCCTCCCCAGATGATTGGGTAGAGCTTTATAACCCCTCCGAAAAGGAAATGGATCTTTCCGGCTATGAGATCCGCGATAATTCCGACGACCATCGTTTCAAAATCAAAAACGGAACGAAAATAGGCGCGAAATCCTTTTTTGTGCTCGAAGAAAACCTAGAAGGAGAAATCTACGATGACGTCAATAAAAAATACGTCACCGGTCTTTTCAAAGACGCTTTAGGTTTAGGAGGCGGAGATTCTTGCCGTTTATTCGACAAAGAGGGGAAGCTCATCGATTCCTACTCTTGGAATAGCCACGCATCCTATGAGGGGGACGCTTCCAAAGCCAGCTATGGGAGATACCCGGATGGAGACGGGAATTTCACGCTCACGAAAGAAAGCAAAGGCTTTGCCAACGAGTGGTATAAGCCAAACATCGTCATCAATGAAGTGGAATCGAAAGATCCAAATGGTGGCGGAGATTATGTGGAAATCATGAATTTAGGGGCGACGGATGTGGATATCTCTGGCTGGTATTTGCTTGATGACGATCCAATAGGGCATAAAGCGGAAACCACCCCATTAAAGAGTGGCAGCATCATCAAAGCCGGGTCTTTCTTTGTTTTCGAAGGAGACAAAGATTTCACGTTTGGTTTAGGGAAAGCCGACAAGGCGAGCGTATATTCTTCAAGCGGCATCGAGGTAGCCTCCTATGAATGGAGCACGGAAGCTTCGGGGGTGTATGCAAGAATGCCGGACGGAACCGGGGATTTCCAAGATGTCGCGGAGCAAAGCAAGGGGAGGAGCAACCTCGTGAGGAATCCTGCCGTGATAAACGAAGTCGAATCAAACGCTCCCGATAATGGGCCTGATTGGGTGGAGCTTGCCAATCCGACAAACGAAAAGATAGATGTTTCAGGGCTTATCTTAAAAGACTCGAAAGACGACAAACCTTATACGATTAAGGAAGGGACATTCATCGAAGCCAATGGCTTTCTTCTTATAAATGACTTGACCTTCGGCTTAGGAAAGGACGATTCCGTAAGACTCTTTGATGGGGATTTGCTCATCGATTCGACGACTTATAGCGGGCATACCTCACCAAGCTGGGGAAGATATCCAGACGCGAACGGAAAAGAATTCCGAAATACTTTGGAAATGACTCCAGGGAAAAGAAACCGCTTTGAGGGGATTCCCGATCTCATTGATTGGCCAGGGGAAGGAGAGGTTTCCACATTCGATAAGCAACCGACTTTCCTTGAGGATTCTTCCGGATTGGATTTCGCCAATGGCAAGCTTTATGCCGTGGATAATGGCACAGCGACTTTCTGGGAATTAGACGTCAATAAAGATGGCAACATCCGCTTCGCCGATGGCTTTGAAAAAGGCAAAAAAGTCCGTTTCCAGAAGGATAAAGACAATCCTAATGCCAAAGGCCCAGACGCAGAAGGCATCACGGTAGATTCAAACGGAATGGTTTATCTTGCCTCCGAAAGAGACAATTCCAGCAAAGGGGTGAATTACAATACCATCCTTATGGTCGATTCTTCAAAAGAAGGAACTGAGCTTATAGCCCAAAAAGAGTGGGACTTGACCTCTCTTCTTCCAAGCGTCTCGGCTAATATGGGGGTCGAGTCCGTCGAATTCGTGGAAGCAGGGGATGTTTCTTTTCTTGATAAGAACACCAACTCCCTTTTCTCGATGGACAATTACCCTCAAAGCGTGGCCAATGGCGTTTTCTTCGTCGCTTTGGAAGATAACGGACACGTGTATGCCTTTGTTTTGAATAAGGATGGCTCGGCGATCCTCCTCTCGGACATCGACTCTAAACTCGGCGGGGCGATGGCTTTGGATTTCGACACAAGCGAAAAAACATTGTGGGTGGCTGCGGATAATGGCTATGGCAACCGTTCCGCGAAAATCAAATTAAACGGAACCGATAATCCGGAGATAACCCATCTTCTTCCTCCAAGCGGATTGGATACGAATGGAAACTTCGAGGGATTCGCGATTGCCGATATCTCCTACGTGAAAAATGGCGAACGCCCGGTTTACCGTTTCCAAGACGGCGTCAAAGAGGGGGCGCTTAGCATCGGGAGCATCTCCGTTAAGGAATAGAATGCGACCGCTTGGAAAGCGGTTTCCCCATTCTTTCCTATCCGAAGGCTTCCATTTCGGAAAGAAAAGAAAAAATATTTCTTGAATTTTTCCTCAACTGAAATAATGTAATTGTCGAAAAGCGTGGAAGAGGAAGAGTAATTCACCCTAATCTATCAGAGAGCTCTAGCTGGTGGAAATGAGCAGAGGAAGGTGAATGAACATGGCCTCTGAGCTGAAAGGCGAACTCTTAGTAACCTTCTCCGGGTAAGCCCGTAATTGCTGAAGGGTTTGTTAGAACTCTCTAAGGTGAGGCAAGTGATTGTCTCATGAAATAAGGTGGTACCACGGGCAATTTCATCCCGTCCTTAGGAAATATATTCTAAGGACGGTTTTTTCGTCCAGAAAGGAGAAAAAAGATGTCTTTGCTTGAAATCAGGCACCTTTCAAAGAAATTCGGAGAAAAAGCGATTCTCGATGATGTTTCCTTGAATGTGGAAAAAGGAGACATATATGGAATCTTAGGCTTATCAGGAGCAGGAAAATCAACGCTTGTCCGCTGCGTCAATTCTTTAGAGGACTTCTCAGAGGGAGAGATTTATTTTGGAGGGAAACTGCTTTGCGATCCCAAGCATAAGATTGAACGCGAAAAAAGAAAGGAGATCGGAATGATATTCCAGTCCTTCAACCTTCTTGAGCAAAGAACGGTTCTGGAAAATGTGGAACTCGGTCTTATCTTCCATCACGTCAAACGGAAAGATAGATATGAAATAGCCATCGACGCTTTAAAAAAGGTAGGTTTGGAAGAGGAGAAAGACAAATATCCCTCTCAATTGTCAGGTGGCCAATGCCAAAGAGTTTCCATCGCCAGGTCTTTAGCCTTAAAACCCTCCATCCTTCTTTCCGATGAAGGGACAAGCGCCCTCGATCCCGAGACGACCTCTTCCGTTTTGTCTTTACTAGAAAGCCTTAACAAGAAATATGGCCTTAGCATCATCATGATTTCCCATCAGATGAACGTGATTGAGCAAATATGCAACAAAGTCGCGATTCTTGACCATTCTAAAATCGTGGAACAGGGAACCGTTTCCGAAGTTTTCTTGAATCCGAAGACCGAAATCGCCAAGAAACTCATCTATTCCAATGAGGTGCATTCCTCCTTCCAAAAGAATCGGTTCCTTCGCATCGTTTTTGATGGGAATGCGGACGAGCCGATTATTTCCTCCATCGCCCTCGATTGCAAGATGCTTGTCTCTATTGAATACGCTTCTACGAAGACGGTGGATGGAAAAATCTATGGGCAGACGATTCTTCGTGCCCCTAAAGAAGAAAAAGACCTGGAAAAGCTGAAAAGATACCTGAACATAAAAAAGATTGGATTCGAGGAGGTCAGCGATGCAAATTGATTTTTGGAAAATAAGCATGGAAACCTTGCTTATGACCTTCCTCTCAACCATTCTTGCCTATATGGTTGGTTTGCCACTTGGGGTTTTGCTTCATATCACCAGCAAAAAAGGCCTAAACCCGAATAAGCCATTGAACCTCGTGCTTGGGATTATAATCAACTTTTTGCGGAGCGTTCCTTGCTTGATTCTCACCGTTATTCTCTTGCCTTTGAACCGTTTCCTTTTGGGAAGAGGGACGGGTGTGTGGTATACGATGATTATCCCTTTGTTCTTCTCAAGCTTCGCTTATGTCGCAAGAAACGTGGAACAATCTTTGCAAAGCGTCGATTGCGGCGTTATGGAAGCGGCTAAATCCTTAGGCGCTTCCGATATGCAGATAGTGAAAAACGTCCTTCTTCCGGAAGCGAGGAGCTCTTTGCTGCTTGGCGTGGCCATCACCCTCGTGAATGTTTTGGGCTATACCTCTTTTGCCTATAACATCGGAGCGGGAGGGATCATAAGCGAAATATGGTCCTATTACAGCAAGAACACGACCGATTTCCTCTCTAGCTATGTGTTTTGGCTCATGATCGTTCTTGTCGTCGTTTTCGTAGAGGTCATTCAGGAATTTGGCCTTCTATTGGCCAAGAAATTGGATAAAAGAAAAACATTGAAATGATAAAGGAGAATTGAATTATGAAAAAATGTTTTGTTTTATTGCTTGCTTTGGCTTTCCTTCCTCTTCCAAGCTGCACGGAAGAAAAGGATAACCTCATCTCGGTTGCCGCAAGCGAGATTCCGCATGCGGAGATATTGGAGAATGCCATCAAGCCTCTTTTGGAGGATAAAGGATATGAACTGGAGATTAAGGTTCTCGATTGGACGCTTCAAAACGATGGAGTGTTAAACGGAGATTATGATGCGAATTATTTCCAGCACCGTCCTTATTTGGAACAATTTGACTCCGGAAACAACCAATATGACCCGAATTATTCCTATAAAAAGGTTTTCCCGGTGGTGAGCCTCCATTTCGAGCCACTTAGAATCTATCCCGGGAAGAAAGACGCCTCGGAGTTCGAAAAAAGCAAGAAAGAGTCCACCTATGAAATATGCAACGACGTCTCCAATGAGATAAGGGCCTTGGATCTTCTTAAAGAAAGTGGGGTGATTGATTCCTATACGCTAGATAGCAAAGGCAACCCCATCAATCTGCCAGAGAATATCAAGCCGATTTCAGAGAGCTTGCTCATCTCTTCTTTGCAAGATTACGATTATGCCGTTTTGCCTACCAACACCGCCCTAACTGGAAAGCTTAGCGCTTCGAGCACTCTTCCTAGCGAAGGAGAGGAAGTGAAAGATTTAAGGGCCAATGTCATTGCCGCCAATGTGAATAAATACCAAAACGACGAAACATACAAAAAGAAAATCGATGTTCTTGCGGATGCCTCCTTAGACGCAAGCGTGGCAAAGTTTATCGATGAACATTATCAAGGGGTCATTACCGTGGCTCAAAAAGATTTAAGGAAAGCTTAGCTTTTTCTTTCTAACAATCAGGGCAAACCACATATCAGCAGATGCCGATCATCAATCGAAAAGGGGTTTTCTTTCTATTCGTCTTGCTTGCTTTGAGATAAACGTTTTTGAGGATGAGAGGCATTTGCTAATCCTTGTTCTAAAAACGAAAAAAGGAGCGATGAAACTCGCTCCTTTTCTTATCTTAGGCTTTAGAAGCCAACGGCTTCTTGCGTGGTGAAAGAAGAGACGTCTTCGACGTTTTCAACCGTTACTTCCTTTCCAAAAAGGAAAGAGAGGCTTATATTGCCCTTGTAAGCGTATGACACAGAAGAGGAATAGGATCCATCCGTAGTGCTTGTTTGCATTACTTCCGTCAAATCGAATTCCGTATAAATGTATTTGAAGCCATTCTCGTCAAAAGTGAGGGAGGCTTTCATTTCGCCTTCCATGGAGGCATCGACTTTCGTTGGGTCGATCGTAAAGACGTAAGCGTAATTACCATCGCTTGTTTTCAAGGCTTCAAATTCTTTGGAGGATTCCTTGATATCTTCTACCGCCTCATTCCAATCGGCTTCCTCAAAGATGCCTTTCACAGGATTGGAATCCCCTTCGGAGAATAAAGGCGTTTTGATTTTCTTTGATTTGGTTTGGGAAGCGCCAGAGGTGCCAGCAATCCATAAGTCATAAAAATAATTATTGCTGAGATCCAAATAGGCATAATTTTCTTGGATATAGGCTTTCGTATCGAGAGAACCATCGGCAACCATTTCAGAAGAGAGCCCTGAAGCGTTGGCTTTCCCGCTTGCTTTTCCTGTAATGATCAACGAGGCGCTTAGGTCTTTCGCCTTTTCTTCTTGAAGGCCTTTCAGGGCGGCCTTGGCGTTCAATTCAGCGGAATAGTCGCTCGTTGTCGTATATTTTTGACCATTATAAGAAGTTTCTACTTTAGTTGAAGCTGTCAAAGAAGCGTCTAGCTCGAAGCCAATCGCATCTTCGTCTTTTAAGGCGTCACCGGCTTTGTTTAAAACGGCCACGGCGTCCTTCTCTTCGATTTTCTCCCCAGTCGGAAAAGTTTTCTTTCCGTCTTTTGAACAAGAGAATAAGAAAGCTGGAATGCTTGAGATGAGTAATAATTTTGCTTTTTTCATTTTAATCCCCTTTTTTAAAATTCTAAGAAGATTAGAAAATAATTGCAATAATGTTTTTTGCCTATTTAAAAAGATTGAAATGCAATATAAAAGCGTTTTCACAACAATCAAAATATTGCAAAACTTTAAGTGAAACATTGCAACTTTTAACTTCATGTTTTTAGAACAAAAAATGCGGTTCTCGTTCCTTGAACCGCTTACATTTTTGGCTCAAAATAATTCCCTTGGAGGATTTGGAAATGAAAAAATCCACAAAAAACAAAAAATTCAAGAAACCGATAATTTTATGGGTGCTAACCGGTGTTAGTGCTCTTTTGGTAGCCACTTTCACGACCGGCTATTTGATTACGGGGAAATACGTTGACGTCATCAACAAAGCCTTTGGCATCGATGGATGGAAGACCATCGAAGTGGGGGATCCATCAAAGGAAGATACCAAATATTTCAAGAGTGAATATAAGGATCAAGATGAATTGTATGAGGCAGATGCCGATATTGCAGAACGTTTGACGGAAGAAGGATCCGTTCTTTTGAAGAATGAAAATTCCGCTTTGCCTCTTTCTTCGACTTCCAAGGTCACTTTGCTTGGCCATTCCTCTAACAATTTTATCGTTTGCGGAACAGGAAGCGCTAAAATCGACGCGACAGGGGCTCCAACGTTGTATGAAGCTTTGCAGAAACGCGGCGTCAAGGTAAATAAAACAGCCTGGGATTTCTATGAGAAAAACAAAAACGCTTATAAGAGCAATCCTGATAAAGACTCCAATTCCATCCGCAATTCCGAATCAGGGCTAGATACCTACCTTGTCAATGAGATTCCTTACGAGAAGCTCGAATCGGATGGTGTCACTTCCTCTTTTAGCGAATATAACGATGCCGCCATCGTGGTCATTTCCCGCATTGGCGGAGAAATGTATGACATCCCTAACAACGTTAAGCATCAAGGAGACCCAGATGAAACCGTCAATGGCTCTGGCAACTCTTTGGAATTAACCAAGAACGAAATCGAGCTTATCGACAAAGCCAAAGAGAATTTCGGGAAAGTGATCGTCCTTTTGAATTCGGCGAACCCTCTTGAGTGCGACTTCCTTACCTCAGGCTCCTCTAAAGTCGATGCCTGCTTATGGGTCGGATATACCGGAAAGATGGGCCTTGAAGGGGTGGCCGACCTTTTGGTGGGGAATGTTTCCCCATCGGGAAGGCTTGTGGACACTTATTGCAATGACAACACTGCCAGCCCAGCGATGGAAAATATGTATTCCGCCGAGTGGAGCAATTCCTCCGAATGGGGGAAAGACATGGTTTCCAATGGATTGGATGGAAACAAATACTTTAACGCCTATCAAGAAGGAATCTATGTTGGCTACCGTTACTATGAAACCAGATATGAGGACTATGTCTATGCTAGAAACGGCGTTGGGGACTATGACTACAAAGAAGTCGTTGCCTATCCTTTCGGATATGGCTTGACCTACTCGAAGTTCGAGTACAACGGCTTGAAGTTCGTCGAAAACAAAACGCAAGACACCGTTGAAGTGACTCTTACTGTCAAAAACGTCGGCGAAAAGAAAGCGAAGGACGTCGTGGAAGTTTATTTCCAAAGCCCATATACCGATTTCGATATCGCGAATGGCATTGAGAAATCCGCCGTCGAATTATGCGGTTTCGCCAAGACGAAAGAGCTTTCTCCGAATGAGAGCGAAGAAGTGAAGATCTCCGTTCCACGTGAGGAGTTTGCTAGCTATGATTCGAAGGTAAATCAGACGTATCTTCTTGAGAAAGGCGATTATTACCTTACTATCGGGAAGAATTCCCACGATGCTTTGAATAACATCATCGCCAAAAAAGGGAACGGCGATTCTAGCCGCATCGTCTCTTTCGGTGGCGATAATGCGGGAGGAGACGCTTCAAACGTCTATCATTTCACCTTATCCGCAGATGATGCCCAAACTTATTCCATCGGGAAGAATGGCGAGAAAATCACCAACCGTTTCGATGAGGCTTCTCTTAGCTATTATGGCCAAGAGGATATGAAGTACCTGACTAGGAACAATTGGGAAGGAAGCTGGCCAACCGCCGTTTCTTTGTCTCTTAACCAAAAGATGCACGATGAGATGACTGGCATTAAGCAATACGTGCCTACGGAAAGCACAAAAGAACTTCCGACGATGAATGCTAAGAATAACAAAAAACTCATCGATTTGATGGGCAAGAGCTATTCGGATGCGGATTGGGAGCTTCTTCTTGACCAACTTAGCTATAAGGATATGTGCGAGCTTGTGGGACTTGGCTATCATGGCACGAAAGTCATCACCAGCGTCAATAAGCCTGCGGCAAAAGATGAGAACGGGCCACAAGGCTTCTCAGGAAATCTGACCGATATTTTCGGAATCTCCAAAACCATGATGGCCTATACCGATGAGAATATCATGGGCGCCACATGGAACACTTCCTTTATGGAAGAGGTCGGGAAACATATTGGCGAGGACGGCCTGGCTTTAGGCTATTCGGGACTTTATGGGCCGGCAATGAATACCCACCGTACCCCCTATGGCGGAAGAAATTTCGAATATTATTCGGAGGATCCTTTCCTTTCCGGAAAGATTGCCGCAAGCGAAGTCAAGGGCATACAAAGCAAAGGCGTCTATGTCTTTATCAAGCACTATGCTTTGAACGATCAAGAGACGAATTGCCGCACGATTTCCGTCTTTGCCAATGAGCAATCGATCCGTGAGATTTACCTTAAGCCATTCGAACACGCCATAAAGGATGGCGGTGCCCATAACGTGATGACGGCTTTTGCCCGTGTTGGCGTTGTTTGGTCTAGTGCCCATAAAGGCTTAATGACCGATGTGCTACGCGGCGAATGGGGGATGGATGGCTTTGCGGTTTCCGATTATACGACAACCGGAGCGGCCACAACCTCCCACCCTCGCACGACCTACGATCCTTATTTCGCGGTTAACGCCGGAACGGATACGTTTGATAGCTCCAGCGAAGACTCGCAATACACTTATCTCTATCGTTTGAACCCCGCCAAAGATCCTGAACTCGTTTGGAATATGCGCGAAGCCTGCCACAGGATTTTATACGTCGTTGGGAATTCCTCTGCCATGAATGGCTTAGGAAAGGGAACGATTGTCATTCCTGAGATGGGGTGGTGGCAGATGTCTTTGATCGATGGAATCATTTATTCCAGCATCGCTTTGACGGCCCTTCTTGCTTTCTCTGTTTATCGTCAGACCCGCTATCTTTTGGAGAAGAGAAAGCTAAAGAATGGGGAAAAGATTTCTTCTAAGGAGGAAAAATAAGATGAATGCGAAAAGAAAACATCTGATTTATGGCTCTTTTGCCGCTTTGATGGCTTTTGCCCTCACTTCCTGCGATTATTCTGATTTCTCGCTTTTTGGCTTCTTTTACAAGAAACATCAAGAGGATATCGAGAATGGCTATAAAGGAAATTCCTCTTCCAGCCAGGAAAATAGCAGCGAAAACTCTTCCGTTGAAGAGAAGAACTTCGCTACCCAAACCTATTTTGTGAAGAAAACGGAAAGCGTTGAATCCAAGTCCATCGAGACCTATGACCAATTTGCCTTAGTTAGCAAGAGCCGATATGTTTTGACGCACTATTCTCGTCTGATCGACGGCTCTAAGAAATCAACTTACGATATGTTTTCGACCGTTGGCGAATATACGAGAAACGGGAATACTGTGACTTTATCTTATGAAGCCAGCGTTTACACTTCAGAGAAAAACGGGACGGAGTATTTTATCGGGAATAACGAAGAGGTCCGTAAGGAGAATATCCAAAAAGTTTTTGATTCCGAAAAGAACACCATCGCTTTGAACAAGGACGGCAGCTTTGCTTTTGGAACACAAGAGGATGCTTCAACCCTCTTCACCGGAAACTCTAACGCAAGTACGTATTATAGTGAAAATTCCTCTCAACGTCCGACCTATAACATCGTGACTTTGATTGACGAGAAAAATTATTTCCTTTCCTCCTTCGCCAAAGATTCCACCGACAACGAAAAGCCTGTATCCGCTTTGCTTGGATTAGGGGAATATAAGAAATATGACATCGAGGATTCCTCCATTCATGGGCAATATGAGACGATCCGTATTGACAAAGGATATGGCTATATGTTTGCCATGAATGGCGCCAGCCCTATAAAATTCGATTTGAATGGCGATGCCGGGATCACCCAATGGTATGGCATGAGCTTTGGCACCACGCGTTCTATCCGCGTGACGAAGGAAGGTTATTCCTATAGCGTTGAAAACGGAATAGAGAAATACGACGTGACCGTTGATCCATATTCTTTCGAGGTCCTCAAGACCGATGTTGACAAAGATCCGGAAGAGCCGGTTAAAAAAGAAGCCTATTTCTCTTTGACTGGTTTGAAAAACGAAGCCTTCACCCTTGAAATATACAAAGATGGCACATATAAGTTCTCTTTCACCACGTATAAAGTGGAGGAAGAGGGCACATGGAGTTACGATAAGAGCACCGACACTCTTATCTTAACCGCCAAAAACAATGATACGGTAAAGACGAATACGTTCTCTTTGGATAGCGAAACAAACAATTACAAAGTGAATTACGTCTCTGCCAAGAGTGAGCAAATGTCCCAAGAATTCGAGATTCTTGCCGCCGATTGGGAAAGCGCCTTTGGAAGTAAGCTTCTAGGCAAATTCCTCGGGGAAAAGAATCAGAACATCTCTTTGGAGATCTTCGATAACGGAAGCTATGTTTTCTCTTACAAAGACGATGACAAGAAAATCGACTTTAGCGAAAAAGGCTCTTGGGAATATGATTCCAAGACCGATTCCGTAAGCCTCACGAGCGGAGAGAAGGTCAACAAAATCGCTTTAGGGGAAGATATGAACTACAAAGTGAATTACGTCTCGGCTGCCAATGCTTCCTTAACTCAAAGCTTTGTTATCTCCTCGAGCGCTTGGAAAGAAACCTTCCCTACTACGTTAGCGACTCTTAAAGGCGAAAAGAGCGACTCCTTCCTTCTCTATGTTTTCTCAAACGGCTCCTATTCGTTTGCTTATACGGTGCAAGCGCAAGGAAAAACCTATAGCGGAGAAGAAAAAGGCCAATATAGCTATGATGCCTCTTCCGATTCCGTCAGCTTCCTTACCGGGAATAAAACCAACAAGCTTTCCCTTTCTAGCGATGGCGCTTTCTACCAAATGGATTACGTCTCTTCGAAAAACGATAGTCTGACTCAGACTTTCGTGATGGACGTCCATTCTTTTAACAAGGCTTTCAAGAAGGAGATTCTCACCCTTTCTGGAAATAAATCCGCCGAAACGAAGATGCATTTCTATGGCGATGGGACGTATACGTTCGCTTTCTCTGCCAATGGCTATAAAGTCAATGAATCTGGAAGCTACGCTTATACAGATGGAACATTGACTTTGACTTGCCAAGATAAAGTGAACACCCTCCAAAAGAATGAGGATGGCACCTATACTTTGGAATACATTTCCAAGCGCAGTGCGCAAATGAATCAGACTTTCACCGTCTATGAATCCGATATGAGGAAGGCCTTCCCGATTGAAGTTTTAAAGATGGGAGGCGCTTCAGGCAAGGCCATCGACGTCTACGTTTATAGCAACAATACCTATAAATTCAGCTTTGATGCCAATGGGTATAAGTTTGCCGAAGAAGGCAGCTGGCTATATGACGAAAGCAACGATCAAGTGACATTCCGCCTTAATAAGACCACGAACGTTCTTAAAAAAGATGGCGATAAATACACGATGAGCTATGTTTCCAACGCAAGCTCCCAATTGACTCAAAGCTATGAGGTGTCTGTTTCCGAATTCCAGAAAGCTTTCCCTACTAAGAAGCTAGCTTTGAAAGGCAAGAAGAATGAATCGATTCAGTTTTTCTTCTATAGCAACGGAACGTATTGTTTCTATTGGGAGAATTCTCAAAAGCTTATCGCGGAGAAAGGCGTTTATTCTTATGATGCCACAACCGAGAAAGTCAGCTTATCTTGCAAGGATACCTCGAACGAAATCGTAAAGAACGAGGATGGTAGCTACACTTTGAATTACCAAACGAATTTGAATGCAAATCTAAATCAGCAATTTGATATATCGAAAGAGAATTACCAAAAACTCATCGGCTAAGCTTTTTTGAAAGGCGCCTCCTTAAGCGGGGGCGCTTTTTTCTTTTTCGCCAATGCCATTGCTGAAAATCAGGAAAAGGCAACCTCTCCTGCCGGGAGAATCTTTTTTCTAGGATTTGGCAAAGCCGCAATTCTAAGAAGAGTAGGCGCCGATTATCCGGATAGGGAAAAAATAAAAAGAAGTAGGGGGCCAAGCATAGCTTGAAAAGATTGGGGATTTGTTGCAAGATACCAACAGGCAGACGCCCGAAGTTTTCTTGAATGTTTCAATTCTCGGCGATTCAGCCGATTTTGGATTACGTGAACGTAACAAGAATTCTTGTTCGGAGATATTTGCGGATCTGTTTCGCAATAAAGGGCAATGCGCCAGAGGACCTCATATGCTAAGAAAAAGTTTCTTTTCGTTTTTGATGCTTCTAGGATGTTGCTTGCCCAGTTGCTCGGACAATGGTTCCCATTTTTCTTCCGATTTTAGCGATGGAGAGATATCTTCTTCGTTTCATGAGTCTTCCTCATCCTCAGATTCTTTTCCGAGGATCGAGAAGATCTCTTTTTCCTCCGTTGAAACCACGATGACGGATAACAAAGGAGAATGGCCTTATGGTGAGTCCAAACCCATTGAATCCGTGATAGACGGCGATAGCAACACGACATTTGTGAGGGCTTGGATAGGGAAAGAAAAACCGGGGATGATTGATTTTCAACTAAATGGATCTTACTTGCCTACCGCTATGCTTTTGGAATGGGGAGTGCCGGATTCTGAGATAAACGACCTTTCTGTTGCCACGACTTACTCTGTATTCGGCTCCTCTGATGGAATTTTCTATGCTCCGTTAGAAGAAAAGAAAGATCTTCAGGGGCTATCTTACAGAAAAGATGCGTTTGAGATATTTTCCAAAGATGCCATCACGCATTTGCGCATTTGCGTTTATGAATCATCGGGAAACTACCTGTCCCTCTCGGAAGTGGCTTTATATGGATATCCTAGTGCCGTTTCTCAAGAAAAGATATTTGCCACGAACGCCTTCGCTTCGCAAGAAACGGAAAATCACGAAGCCTCTAATCTCCTAAATGAAACCGACTCCACTTGGCGGGCGAATATCTGGGAAAAGGGATCGCTAGGCGGGGCGAGCAATCAGGATGTCACCTTGACGCTGACTTTATCCCAATTGACCTCTATTGAAGGCGTCTATATTCTGCTTGCTCCTTATATCTGGGATCCGGAATACGACGAATATGAGCGCGTTATCTCCTTGTCTTGTTTCGAAATGGAATTTTCTCAGGACGGGATAAATTATCAGAAAGCCTATGAATATGAAGGAAACGCCAAAGCCTATCGCTTTGAGCCCTTGATCAACCAAACCTATGGCATAAGGGTTAGCGATTTCCTCGGGGGAAATGATTTAGCGATGTATGTCCGCATCATATTCAGGAAATTCGAGCATCTTTGCCTTCAGGAGGTGTTTTTAACCGGAACCTCTTCCTCAAACGGCCTTCTAAACAAAGGGGCTTTCATAAGTTTAGGGACAGAAGAAGAGCGTGCGGGCATCCTCTTTAAAGGCGAATTGGAAAAAGAGGGCGCTCGTTTCTCTTATCAAAAAGAATTAGGCGTAAAGGCAGCTTTCAAGAAAGACTTAATCGAAAATGGCTATCAAACGCTTACGGAGATGATAAAAGGCGGTCATTCTAATGGGGTTTTGTCTTTCGTTGCCAAAGTCGATAGCGAAAATAGCCAAAGGGTTTCTTTTTCTGGCTTTCTTAGTGGCCTTTCTTTGGATGATTTCGACGAGGCAATCTGTTATTTGCCATATCTTAAAAGCGAAGGAAGCGTGAAATTAGGGATAGAAGGGGAATGCACTTATTCGAATCTTGCTAAAGCGAAGAGATTCCTTTATCCAAAGAGCGGCGATTGGAAACCAAACGCGAAGGATTTTACCCGCATAATAGACGGGAAAGAGTATTTTGACGTCTATAAAGCTTCCACGGTTACGCCAATTGGAGAGGATGCCTCCATTCTTTTTCCGGAATCGGTTTCAGGATATTACATTTCAAGCGGTACTTTCGAAGTAGACGAGTATACTTTCAATCGCTTGCTTAAAAGCGATCTTATCGGGGATGGCGCTATCAAATGGATTGGCTACAAAGTGGAAAACTATATGAATAATCCCGATCCTTTTGATGGGGTTTTGCCTATCTCAAGGATAAATGATCCGCTATATGTGATGATGTGCAAACCCAATGAGCAGCATAGCTTCATGGATACAAACGATGATGGCACATACAATCCGAACGGAAGAGTCAATTCCTCAAATTTTTATCCGCCGACAAAAGACTATAAGACGCTAATGACCATCGGGGCCGTCTTTATTAATCCGGAAATGAAAGACCTTTATCCTTCGAATACCGAGATAACCGTTTGCTTTGGGAAAATGAAATTGGCGGTATGCACCGATAAAAATGGATGGGAGCTTATAACCGACCAAGTTGGTCCGAGCCACCCAGGGGCTATCTATTATTTGCCTTGGACGCTCGATTACGATAAATACAACGACGGGAAAATGAATTATTATCTTCCGAGCGATTCAATCAAAAAGATGGATGATCATATAGAGGTGAAAGTAAGCGTGGAAGACTTTCTCCAAAGCCAAAGGCGAAAAGAATATCCCGATGTCAAAGGAGGGGTGTTGCATTTTTGGGGCGGAAAAGATAGCGGATATGAATTCGAAGACGGCGTGAAAGTCCTTGGGATTGCCTCTAGCTATGAAATCTGGGTCAAAGAAAAGCAATATTCCAACCTTCTGACGGCGGATATCGGCGCGGATATGTATTTAGAAGGGGTTTCGCACCCTGACCAGGCCTTCACGGGCTATAATTTCGCAGTGACCAACCAAAAACGTCTCGTTTATGGCCATAATGTCGGGCCAAGAGATTACGATAAGGTGATGGATAGCAAGAAAGTCTGCCAAATGCTTGGGATACTTTGAAACAGGCTTTGCATTCCCGATTGGCAAAGAGAAGGAAATTCATATTTCCGAGATTTTTTGAGGAAGGGTTTCGACTCTTTGACAATCGCTTACGAAGAAGCCTTAAAGCAAGGCGAAATCGCTAACATAGCCAATCGCTTTGTAGGATTTTTTGCGGGTGCCTTTACCGGGATGCAGCGCGAGTGATAGATTCGAAGGCATAAGCCATTCTTTGATGGGGTGGATTTTTTAAGAAATGCCTCATAACAACCTTAACACTACATATAACGCGACAATAAAAATACAAAGTGCAGTAGTCAACGTTTTGTAG
>DBKT01000008.1 GCA_002297365.1 Caryophanales bacterium UBA743 | reverse complement strand
ATGCCCTCGACGTAATCGGCGTAGCTATCGGATGTGTCGATATCGGATTTGCCGTTATTAAGGCAATTGGTATAACGGCCAAGATTATTCCCGCCCACATAGTTATAAGCGGGGCTCGATTTGATGTCGTAAGGGAAGGTGTCGGCCGTCTTTCCGCTAGGAGAGACATCGCCGTATATAACCTTCAATAAGCCAGAGACGCCATGCGTCCCCGTATAGCCGACATTCAAGCAAGCGTTAATGCCAGGGATGTCTTTTAAAACGCCAAGTTGCATCGCTCCGCCATTCATCACGACGAGAATCGTCTTTTTGTAATTTGCGGCGCAAAATTCTAGGATTGCCTTTTCTTCTTCGCTCACCGTTACGGATGATTCGTTTTGGTCATATTCGCTTTCAGAGTATTGATGCCCAATAATAACCAAAGCGACATCGGAATATTCTTTGGAGCTTTCGATGAGCTCGTTATTCATGACCGATTTGATATCAATTTCTTCTTCGTTTTTGGCGCCATCGTAAAGTTTGGCGATGTCCCTGTTGTAGTTAAAGCCTTCTCCAAAATTGGCCAAAGCCTCGTTAAATGTGGTGTTGTCTTCTTCGTTATTGCTGTTTTCCGGCTGGATTTTTCCCGAGCCTTCTCCACCATATAGATAGTCTTTGTAGGCGTGATAGCCAAAGACGTTGATCTTTTTCTCTTTGTTGTTTTCTTTGTCGAGAGGCAAACAAGGTTTGTCATCGACCTTATCATTTTTAAGAAGAACTGAGCCTTCCTCCACGATTTTCGCTGACAATTCTTGCCCTTTCGCTAATGCGCTATCCAGAGCCTCTTGGTCTTGGATATTCCCTTTTGTCAAAAGGGAATCGATTTGGGGAGCGTAGGCCAGGGCGTAATTGGTGCCAACGATGGCAACAGCGCCAAGCAAAACCATCCCCGAAACATTAAGGATGTTCTTAACGAACTTTTTCATATGTTTTTTTCCTTTCCGCTTTCTCTTCTAAGGAATGAGAAGCTTAAATCAATTTAATGAAAGCGCTTCCGTATACAAAGTTCGTTTTCTATTTTGCTGTTTTTTATTTCCAACAGGATACAGGATTAGGATGAGCCGATTGAGAGGCAAGGAAAAAGATCATCGGCAAGAAGAAAGTTCAGCCGATTCCGTTTTGAACTAAAAAAGCAAGAACAATTTAAATCTATCCTTTTCGAGGGTGCAGCAGATATCTCCTCCGTATTTCTTCACGGTTTCGTACATGGATTTCATCCCGAAACCATGATATCCGTCATTCTTCTTTGTCGTTATAGGGAGCCCCTTCTCATTGAATTTGATTTGACCATCATAATAATTTTCAAGAGTTACGGATGTTTTCTTGCCCATAACCCGCCGTATGTAAAGGCAAATAAGCCTTTTGGAAGGCTCTTTTATCTTGCTGACGGCTTCGATGGCGTTATCCAAAGCGTTTCCGAAAAGGGAATACAAATCGGGTTCTTCGATGAAATTAAGCGTGCTTGCGTCGGCAAACACTTTCAAAGAAATGTTTTCTTTTTGGCAAATGAGGCTTTTTTCGCTCAATATGAGATCCAATGCCGCGTTATTGGTCTTGGCTTTGCTGTCATAGATATTCGCGACGTTCTCCAAATCCTTTGCCACATTCGCATCGATCATTTCTTTCTTGCCCAAGGTTCTTATTTGCTGTTTCAAGTCGTGCACTTTGATGTTAATGAGATCGGCATTGGCTTTGTTTTGCTGATACTGCTTCTCTGCCATGGCCAACAGCTGATTCGAAGTGCTTAGATTCGTCTCCAAAAGCTTTTTGTTGGTAACCAAATAGATGACGAAAAAGATCATCAAACAAGCGATGATGTCATAGACGCATAACGTCGCAAGCGTTGAAGAGCCGATATCCTCAGTTCTATAAACGATGGTCGAATTCATCACCACGACAACAAGCAAGACGAAAAAGGACACCAAGATCACATAGAAATTGGAGATGACGTTTTGCGACGTAGCCAATTTCTCTGCAAAAAATACCGCCACAAGGGTATATACGACATCATAAATGGCGACTAGCAAAGCAGAAAGAAGCATCGTCATCTGTAAATCAGTGACAGTGACCAAGGCGCTTCCGTAAGAATTAAAAAAGAGGGCTTCCTTTATATTGAAGGCCTTTGTGAGCAAGAAAAATATTTGATAAGCAAGATGTTGCGCGGTATACGAGTAAACGGAGATCAAGAAAATCTTTTTCCATTGCACGTCATAAACGAAAAAGAGGGAAGCGGCGCAAAAAAGGAAACAAACGAAATACATGATGGAGGAATACCACCATGTGTAAGAGACGGAGTCGAATATGGGGTAAAAGGCAACCAAAATCAAAGCCAACAAGGAAGAAAGAGAAACCCTTAGGAAGAAGTGCCTCTTTTTTTGCATCTCAATGCCGAGGAGATGCATCATTATCAGCAATTCAATTCCAAAGGCTATCTTGGTGAAAAAGAGTTCTGAAGCCCACATCCGCTTTATCTGCCTCCGCCATTTCCGAAATATTTGTTGACCGCCTCAAGGAATTCGGCTCTTTTCCCTCGTGAAATAAAAGCAACATCGTTACCGTTATTTCCCATTCTGACCACATTCCCTTCAATGGAAGTGATGTATTTAAGATTCACCAAAAAAGAGACGGAGCACGGTTCAAAACAATATTGCTTCAATTGCTCCGCATATTTCTTTAAAGAGCCATTCACCCTCATCTCCCCATTCGAAAGGTGAAAATTCAATCGATGGTTCACCGATTCGACGTATTTAATCGAATCAATCGGAATCATTTTGCCGAAGGCTCTGTTGCTGTTGCCGATTTGAATCTTTACCGAAAATCTATTCAAATTGCAAAGCGCTCTATCCAAAGCGACAAAGAGGTTCTTGTCGTTAAAAGGCTTTAGAATGTAGTCGAAAGCCCCAACCGAATATCCGTCAATGGCGAATTGGGCGAGATAGGTGATAAAGATAACAAGCACATTCGGGTCTCTCTCCCTCAGCTTTTTGATCGTTTCCATGCCATTGGCTCCCGGAAGATTGATATCCATAAAGACAAGATCGTAATCCGCCTTATATTTATGAAGGAAACTCTCTCCACAAGAATAATAATCAACAAAGAAAGAAATACCCTTCTCACCAAAATAAGCGGTTAACAAATCCCGAAGTTTCTCGAACATTTCTTTTTCGTCTTCCACAATCGCTATATTCAAATGAACCATAAAGCAATTCCCTTCACTTTGTGTATATAAAATGATTATACAACTAATCTTTCTTGTGTGAATTACTTGCATAAACGCGAAGATTCTCTCCAACCAGGCTTGCCAAAAGGAGAATCCAAGCCAACCGCTTTTTGTACCTAGATGGGCTTTTGACGAAAGGAAAATCAAAAACGAAAAACATCCTTTTGAGTCAGTTTTATCCTTTAATGGTTCTCGAAACCCTATCTTATGGGGAAATCCTTTTCCCAGATTCTTAACGAAGGCGAAGGCCCGTGCGCATATTGGAGCAAGCGTGAAAAAAGTTGGAAAGAGGAAGGATTATAACACCCTTAACAGCGAAGACAAGTGACGCATTCCTTTTGCTTAGATGGAAGTCCTGATTTGATCGCCAATATCGTAGACGTTACGGCCATAGAACCATCTTTTTATTTAAACACTCAGCTGATGGAATTGGACGCCTTTGTCACTCTGGCAATGAATATGGCAGACATTTTGGAAAAGAAAGGCATCTATACCGATTTTAAGAAACTCGAGGAAGAATCAGGCATATCCATCGTTCGAATCTCGGCTAAGATGGGAGAGAATTGACGACCTTATTTCCTTAATTCGCGAAAGAGAATACCGCAAAAACCCAAAAAAGAAGGAAAGCGAAACTCGAAAGAGAAAACCACCATAAGCATTCGGGAAATAAAGGGTTTTGCCATTGCCGATGTTTTGAATTTCTAGATGTTCTAGATAAAAAGAGGCTCATCAGAAAATCCGGCAGTTCTTCTTTTTAAGAAAGATGGTCTTTGAGGCCAACAGTCATGCACGTAGTTAAAACCTTGCTTGTGTTTTCTAACACTGCCAAGTCCGTTTGTTCAATGCATCGTCATCTCCTCTTCTTTGAGCCAATTCGATGGCATTCAATCGTCCCCTTCTTGTTCTTCACGATGATATTGGATAGACCCGCTCCAAGAGGACTCTTTGGCAATCAGGGGTTTTATTCGTTTCTCATAAACGCTCTATCTTTGACGACAAGAAAAAAAGCAAGAGTGACAATTTCCTGATTGCCTATTTCTTCTTCGTTGAAAAATTCGAAAGAATAACGACTACAGGGCATAAAACACAGCAGGCTGTTAAGAACAATGTTGGTATCAGGCTATGGAAAGCGAAATATGTCAAAACAGCTATCAAAGCGCCAAAGATAATGGGAGACCAAGAAGCCTTCAAAATATCAAGAAAAGTCATTTTCCTTTCTTCTTTCGGAGTGATGATAAATTTTGCCTTCTTTCCGAATAATTCGAGAATGACCGTAGAGACCATCATTGGTTCCATGGAAGCATAGGTAATCATATTCAATACGAAATATGGGATGATCAGCCATATTCTTTTGCTCTTCCCATAGGTGACGATATCGGGAATAAGAGGCGAGAGCAAGAAAATCATCAGGATAATAAAGAACCAAAGGCCATAAGAAACGGATAAGCACTGCAAGAAACCTAATGTTAAAGTGTTTAAAACCAATAATAAACTCAAAATAGGGATGATTGGCAAAGAATAGTGCGAGAGTTTTAAATCAAGCTTCTCATACCAGCTGATTTTCGAATGGTTGATTTCCTTGTTGTATTTTTTCATGTATTGAACGTTTCCTTGCGTCCATTTGCATTGCCTTTTCTTTAAGGAAAGGTAGTTGGTTGGAAATTCTTCTTTGCAAGTCACGTTAGGAGCAAAAACAATTTTTAAGCCTGCATCCCGGATTTTTACGGAAATGGATATGTCTTCCGCGACAACCTCAGGGAAACCACCCACTTTCTTGTAGCACTCCTTGCTTATCATCATCCCGTGCCCAAAAAGAGAACTAGACCCATAGAAGTTTTTCATTATTTGGCAGATTTTCCCGTTTGATTTCACGCACATCCCCAAAACGTCTTGAAAAACATTGCTTCCTTTGACGGCGATGTGGGTCGCTTGAACGGCGCCTATTTCTCTGTCTTTTTCAAAATACGTTAGAAGCTTGGAAACGAAATCGCGCGGAAGCCTTTCGTCACTATCCAATACGGCAATATAGTCATATCCATCCGGATTGATGTTCTTTAGATAGTTGTTCATATTGCCCGCCTTGAAGCCGGTATGTTCCTTTCTTCTTACGAGCTCAAAGGCGTTTTCTTTGGCTAACGAATCGATTCTCTCTATATACTCCTTCTTTGTGCTGTCGTCCAAAATCACGATTTTTGCGTTTGGATAATCTTGTTTGCTGGACTCTAATAAGGCCTCTTCATTAAGATCGTTGCATGTGCAATAAAGAAGAATGACTTTCTTGGTCTTCTCATGGCAAACCTCATCATATAGCTGATAACGTTTGCTTATCTTTTTGCGAAGGAAAATATAAAACGCCGTAAAAAGGAAATCTTTTACCGAATTTAGCCAAAAATACAAAAAGCAGAGGCAATTTCCGTAAATAGCGACCCCCCCCACGATTTTCTTCCACAAGAGAATGTTTCGATCGTTGAACAAAACAAGGGAAATATTTACGGTTTGCCAAACCAGAACAGAGGACACGATAGCCCAAATAAGCAAAATAAAAATGTAAATCAAAGGACTTTTCTTCATACATGCAGCCTTTCTTTTAAATGTGGTTATATATCAGTTTGACAATTTGATGATTGGTAATGGGGATCGTTTTTCTCCGTCGCTTTTTATGTCATACGGTGATGCGTAATGCTTTTATTTTGGTTTTGCGGCCATGATTTATAAGGGCTTTAAACCATAATAGGCATTAGGAAGAGGTATACTCCTTTTGCTTCCATCATCTTACAGACGACTTAATGATTCTACTTTGTCTTATGCTCTTTTTCAAACA
>DBKT01000009.1 GCA_002297365.1 Caryophanales bacterium UBA743 | reverse complement strand
CCAGTACATCACGTTGAGCGGGAAGCCGTGCCAGAGGGTGTCCATCACGGCATTGCGTTTCTTGTCGTCATAAACGAACTCCCGCTGGTACTTCGGACGGATATTCAGCCGCCCGCCATAACCGGTGATACCCTCTTCGTTCACCGACAAGTCCTCGTAACTGGCACACAGTTCCCGCACCGTAATCGGCACCAAATCAATCTTCATCATATTCCGTTAAGTTATTTGTTTCTATTCTCCGTTAATACCCTCTCCGGGGACGCGGGCACCCCGCCCGCGGTTATGTCTCCATTAATGCCCATTAAAGGTCCATTAAAAAGTTCTCCGTTAATTGCCGTTAATTTGTCGTTAATGCCCCTTATACACCCTATTCGTCTTATTAGTCCTATTCTATATTGTTTCTTAGCAGGGCGATACTATCGCCCGCCTTCAAAAAGTGCTTTTTGTTAAGATTCTTCTCCCTTTCATCTCTCCGTAAAAGTCGCTCCAAACAGCAAGGGATACGCAAGGGATAGGCTACCCTTACGCAACCCATAAAAAGTATCAATTTTTAAGATTGGCAACTCTTTCATTTCTTCCTCCGAATGAGAATACGGGCATAAGGGTCTTTCTGTCCGACATTGTGCAAAGTGAGTTGCTTTGGTTTGGGCAGTCCTTGTTCAACAATCGAAAAGAAATGAGGATTTATGTCAATTATCTCAAACTGCTCAGGATTATACTTATCCAGAAACGTAATCGGCACACCCATAACGCCCTCATAATCACACGGTATGTCGGTATAGGTATTTACGTTGATAGCATCGTAGTTATCATACTTCGGATAGGCTTCGGGCGTGTAATGCTTGTACAAATCCAAGAAATCGGTATGTCTCTTCACGGGTAAATTGGTGAACCAGCACGAGGTGGAGACACGCGCCATCTTTTTGCCGTTTTCTATATGGTGAAATTTCTCGTACGTATCGGGGACGGCGAAGTACATACCCACATTGAAATTGGTGTAGCCCGTGCGTATCTTGTCGGCTTGGAACATACGGAACACCTCTTTGTAGGTGAGCGCATTCGTATTGCCCACAATCACAAACTGCTTGTTGTAGTGGTCGAGTTGTGCAAGATACTCCCGAAACAGCGAGAACGGTGGGTTGGTTACCACTATATCTGCCTCTTTCAATAGTTCCTCGCACTCGGGGCTACGGAAATCGCCGTTGCCTTGCAATATGGAAATCACGTTCTTGTCATTTTGCATCAGGTACTGAATATCTGCCAAGTTGATTGCCCCGTCGCCGTTGGTGTCCGTTACCTCGGTTATCTCCACTTTGTAGGCGACTTTCTTCGGGTCGTCCACGGTGGTACCGAAGTCCAACAGCAGTTCGTTGCCCGATACGGGCGAACCGTTGTAGCAGGTGGCAATCAGTTTGCGCAGTCCCAATGCGTTGAAATTAAGGGCAAAATACTTGAAGAAGTTGCTTTCGTACGGGTCGTCGCAGTTGCAGAACACGACTTTATCTTTGAAATAAGGTTTGTAGTATTTGAGTTCTTTGGCTATGTCGTCCAATTGGGTGTAGAACTCGTCCTTCTTTGCATCTTTGGCTTGCGCCAAGTCTTTCCGTGCCATAGATTGATAGATTTATGCAATGCTATCAATCCACGTAAACGCAAAAAAGACGTGAGTCTCTTATGCGTTTACCAAGGCAGCGTAGGAAATAGAAGCCTTCTCTCCAATAAGAAACCCACATCCAAAGGACGTGGCATTAACTTATTTCTGAGAGAGTTCATATTACACTACAATGAGCCTCTTATTATTTCTTGTTTTATTCCTAATAAAAAGTTTCCTACGCTTTTCGGTAAACGCGAAATAATAGCCAATGCTGTTAAAAATATGTCATGTGCCGCCTTCACGGCACCGGTTTACATAAGCAAATTAGTTTAGTTGATTTATTATGTAGTGTTTTGCAGGTTGCAATTTTTACTCAACGGAATGAGTAATTTCAATTACAGGCGCAAAGATACTGCTTTTCTGTGAATTATGCAAACAGGTATTGCAAAACGGATGCAAACTGACCGTTTTGGGTATCATCGTGGCATAGTTGTTGTGCGCTTTCGGGAAAAATATGTTTGCTATGAAGATTGTTGTATTTACCGGTGCGGGAGTGAGCGCAGAGAGCGGACTAGGAACTTTCCGCGATGCAGACGGATTGTGGGAGAAATACCGCATAGAAGACGTATGCACCCACGAGGCATGGCTGCGCAACCCGCAACTATGTGTGGATTTCTACAACGCACGCCGACGTGATACGCTTGCCGCACAGCCCAATGCCGCCCACTTGGCGATTACCCGTTTGCAGAAAGCGTTTCCCGACACGGAGATCATCACGCAGAACATCGACGACCTGCACGAGCGTGCCGGTTCGACCCACATCACGCACCTACACGGCGAGATAACCAAACTGCGTTCGGACATCAACGAGACCGCTACCGTGCCGCTGCAAGGCTGGGAGCAGCACTACGGCGACCGGCACCCTGACGGCAGTCTGCTGCGCCCGTACATCGTGTTCTTCGGCGAGAACGTACCGTATTTTCCCGTAGCGTGTCAGATTGCTTCGCAAGCCGACCTGATGATCGTGGTAGGAACGAGCCTGAATGTCTATCCCGCAGCATCGCTGTTGGAATACGTTCCACGCACCGCCAAGATATATGTAATCGATCCAGGGCTGCCCGACTTCGGTATCTACCGCGACAGAGTAACCCATATCCGCGAAAAAGCATCGGTAGGTGTACCGCAGTTGGTGGAACAACTAATCAATAAATTTGTAAATTTGTAAATTGGAAAATTATTATTTCGAAAGGTTGCGAACGGCTTTTTACGGACTTCGTAACCTTTCTTTTTTATTGAAACACAAGCATTTTCACATTTCAGTGATGTCTGTACGAAACGCAATGAAATAAAAACCGCTTCATTCTTTGTCTATTTTAGGGAATAGACGTAACTTTGCAGGCAAAGTTTTTTTACCTGCTTCAATTATGAAAAACAATCTGTCTTCCCAAATCTCGCTATCGCGCGTATCGCCGAAGTTGTACCGCACGGACGATGTACTCGAAATGAGCCGCATCAGCCGTATGGAGAAAATACCCACCACTATCTACGAAACCGCCAAAGAGGGTTCGCAAGCGGTTGCCCGACTGATTGCCGACCGTATCCGGCAACGGCAGACAGAAGGCGAGAAATTTGTATTCTCACTGGTTTGCGGGCGCAGTATGACCGACATCTTTGCCGAATTGGTACGTATGCACGACGAGGAGAAACTGAGTTTCCGCAATGTGGTGCTGTTCAATCTCTTTGAGTACTATCCGTTGCAATCGCCTACGCAAGCCTGCTTCGGGCAAATCAAAGAGCAACTGATTGACCATGTGGATATTCGCAAAGAAAATATCTACACTTTCGACGGCACAATGGATCAGCGCGACCTGATACCTATGATGTCGCGCTGCGAACGCAAGATACAGGAGTACGGAGGAGTGGATCTGCAACTCCTCGGCATCGGGCGCAGCGGGAACATCGGTTTCAACGAACCGGGTTCATCAATGTCAAGCAACACACGTCTGGTGGTTTTGGATAATATCTCCCGCGACGAGGCAAAGAATATGTTCGGTACTATCGAGCAGGTACCCGCTTCGGCTATCACGATGGGTATCGGTACGATACTGCGTGCCAAAGAGATAGTACTGGTAGCATGGGGCGAGCACAAAGCCGACCGCCTGCTAGCAGCCGTGGAGGGACAACCCGACACCGCCTGCCCCGCCTCGGCACTGCAACTGCACAGTAACGCACATATCGTCTGCGACCTGAGCGCCGCCACCCAACTGACACGTATCCACCACCCGTGGCTCGTTACATCCTGCGACTGGGACAACCAACTGACCCGCCGCGCTATCGTCTGGCTCTGCCAGCAGACGGGCAAGCCTATACTGAAACTGACCAACCGCGACTACAACGACTACGGGCTGAGCGAACTGATCACCCTGCACGGGTCGGCATACAACTGCAACATACGTATATTCAACGACCTGCAGCATACCATTACGGGTTGGCCCGGCGGTAAGCCCAATGCCGATGATACCGACCGCCCCGAGAGAGCCAACCCCTACCCCAAGGATGTGCTTATCTTCTCCCCGCACCCCGACGACGATGTCATCTCGATGGGCGGCACGTTTGCCCGCCTGATCAAACAGGGACATAACGTACATATCGCCTACGAGACCAGCGGTTGCATCGCCGTATGCGACGACGAGGTCATCCGTTTTATGGATTTCATACGCGGATTCGACCGTCTGCACCCGACGGGAGGCGACCTTATCGAAAGCAAGTATCGGGAATATACACATTTCCTATCACAAGAGAAAACCGGTGACCAAGACACGCGCGAGATACTTGACCTCAAAGCACTGATCCGCCGCGGAGAAGCCACTGCCGCCTGCCGCCATATGGGGTTGCCCACCGACCATATCCATTTCCTCAACCTGCCTTTCTATGAGACAGGAACCATCAAGAAAGGCAACCTGAGCCAAAAGGATGTAGATATTGTGAAACAGATCATTCTGGACGTACACCCCAACGAGATGTTCGTGGCAGGCGACCTTGCCGACCCGCACGGCACGCACAAGGTGTGTCTTGATGCCGTATTGGCAGCGTTGGACGAACTGAAAGACAGCGAGCCTTGGTTGCGCGACTGCCGTATATGGATGTACCGCGGTGCATGGATGGAATGGGAAGTGGATCTGATAGAGATGGCGGTGCCGATGTCGCCCGAGGAACTGCGGTTCAAGCGGAATACGATACTCAAGCACCAGTCGCAGATGGAGTCTGCGCCGTTTATGGGCAACGACGAACGGCTCTTCTGGCAGCGTGCCGAAGACCGCAACCACGCCACCGCCGAACTATACGCCCAACTCGGACTTGCCAACTACGAAGCCATAGAGGCGTTTGTACAATATAAACTCAATTAAGAATTAACAATTAATAATTAACATACAAAGCAGGTATAAATACTCTCAACTTATAAACTTTCTAAACTCTTTCAACTACTCATAAACTTATCAACTCCTCAACTTCTAAACTATTATGAAAGACATCATTTCGCAATTTGCCATCCCGAACGAGGTGGAGCAACCGCAGCCGCTCAAGATCGGTTTTATCAACGACAGTTACATCGTCCGTGCCAAACACCCGGGCGAGACATCCTATTTCCTGCAGCATATCAACCACCACATATTCGAGAACGTGGAGGGGTTGCAACAGAACATACAGCGCGTAACCGACCATATCCGCGCCAAACTGCAAGCCGCAGGCGAAACCGACATCGACCGCAAGGTGCTGCGTCTGATCCCCACCAAGGACGGACAACTCTACTACCGCACTCCCGAGGGTGAATACTGGCGTGTCTATGTGTTGATAGAAAACGCCTCATCGCAAGAACGTGTTACGCCCCGGTCGGCTGAACTGGCAGGCGAGGCTTTCGGGCGGTTTCAGAACCAATTGTCCGACCTGCCTTTCTCGGAACTATGCGAGTCCATTCCGAATTTCCACAATATGGAGTTCCGTCTGCAGCAGTTGGACGAAGCCGTACAAGCCGACCGTGCGCACCGCCTGCACGACACGCTGGATATACTCCGTGTGCTCAACAGCCGCCGCGAGGAGATGTGTATGGCGGAACGCCTGTTCCGCGAGGGCAAACTGCCCAAGCATATCAACCACTGCGACACCAAGGTGAACAATATGCTCTTCGACGAGCAGGGCAAACCGCTCTGTATTGTGGATTTGGATACCGTGATGCCCGGTTATGTACTGAGCGATTTTGGTGATTTTATGCGTACTGCCGCCAACACGGGCGCCGAGGACGATGTGTGTCTTGACAATATACACGTGGATATGAACATCTTCGAGGCATACACCCGCGGCTACCTGCGTGAGGCAAAGTTTCTGACCCCCATTGAGAAGCAACTGCTGCCATTCGGCTGCCGCCTGCTCAGTTATATGCAAACCGTCCGTTTCTATACCGACTACCTCAATGGCGACACCTACTACAAGATACAATATCCCGAGCATAACCTTGTCCGCACCCGCGCCCAACTGCGCCTGGTGGAAGAGCAGGAAAAAATGCGGGAGGAAATGGAACGCATAGTAGCAAAATACTAACAGATAAAATAGTCACTCTTATTTAGGACAAGACAATGGTAAAAATCCTAATAATGCGTTTCTACAATACACAAATGTGTTAATGTTTGATGCGATTGCGCTGAAAACCGCAATTTCCATTTGGAAATATCAAAAAAAAGTTGTACCTTTGCGCGCTTTTTGCCTAATTAGACTTGTTCAAATACGCTAAACGGGTAAAATCGTATGCAAATAAGTTTCGGCGAATGGTCCGGTAGCTCAGTTGGATAGAGCAACAGCCTTCTAAGCTGTGGGTCAACCGTTCGAGTCGGTTCGGGCGCGCCAAAAAGAAAAAACGTTCGATGCGGCATGTGTCGAATTTTTTCTTTTTAGGCGAATTTTTTGTTTGCGATACTCCCCTATGAAAAGAAAAATGCTAGACGAGGAGACGCTTTATATACGCCATCTCAATCGACATGAAACAATGTCGATAGCGGATGTTTTCTTCTCTTCTCGCCCATTCGTTAAAAAGGCTAAAAGCAAAAGAACTTATCGATGAGATTGATTCCCTTTTTCCTCGGATATCTTTCATCCATCGACGAAAAAAACATTACCCGTAACAATTTATCGGTTTCTCTTTCTCGACAGAGAAAATTATTGATATAATTTTGTAAACGATTTAACAGGAGGGCATACTATGGGATTAATTCGTGCTGTAGGCGGTTCCATTCGCGGAACTTTGGGGGATCAATGGAAAGAGTTTTTCTATTGCGAATCCTTAGATAAAACCGTCTTGATGACCAAGGGAGAAAAAAGAGTAACCAAAAGATTCGGCTCTAATCACAGAGGGAATGACAATATCATTTCGAATGGCTCTGGAATCGCGGTTGCGGATGGGCAATGTATGATTATTGTCGAACAAGGGAAAATCATGGACATTTGCTCCGAACCAGGCGAATACACCTACGATAAAGGGTCTGAGCCAAGCGTTTTCACCGGAAACCTTTGGAAAGGAGTTGCCGGCATGTTCCGCACGATGTGGGAAAGAATCGGCTATGGCGGTGATTCCGGAAAAGATCAGAGAGTCTATTATTTCAATCTCAAGGAAATCCTGGATAACAAATTCGGAACTGCGAACCCTATTCCATTTCGTGTCGTTGATAGCAAAATCGGCCTTGACATCGATGTTTCCCTTCGTTGTTTCGGCACTTTCTCTTACAAAATCACGAACCCAATCCTCTTCTATCAAAACGTATGCGGCAATGTGACGGATACATACACCACCGAAGAAATCGATGGCCAGCTAAAGAATGAGTTCATTTCCGCTTTGCAACCTGCCTTCGGAAAGCTTTCCGCTAAGGAAATGAGGCCAAACGAAATCATGACTCATGTCACTGATTTGGAAAACGCCATGAATGAAGCCCTTTCTGAGAAGTGGAAAGAAACGCGTGGCTTAGAGGTGGTCTCGATTGCCTTATCGAGCTTAACCTTGCCAAAAGAAGATGAGGATTTGATCAAGAACCTTCAACGCCAAGCCGTTTACAAGAATGCCGGCATGGCTGGCGCAACCTTAGTCGAAGCGCAAGCCGAAGCCATGAAGAATGCGGCCAATAATCCTAATGGGGCTGCCATGGGTTTCTTTGGCATGAATATGGCCATGGGGGCAGGAAATAACGCCAACGCTGCCGCTTTCTATGAAAAAGCTGCCCAAGAAGAAGCAAAGAAAGAAAATCAAAAATCCCAAGAAAATGAAACCTGGACTTGCCCAAAATGCGGTACGAAAGCCACCGGCAATTTCTGCCCGGAATGTGGGGAAAAGAAGCCTTTGGAAGGCTGGAAATGTCCAAAATGCGGAGCGGTGAATAAAGGCAAATTCTGTACTGAATGCGGCGAAAAGAAACCGGCAGGCGCCCCTCTTTATCGTTGCGATAAATGCGGGTGGGAGCCAAAAGATCCAAAGAACCCACCAAAATTCTGCCCCAATTGCGGCGATCCATTCGATGATAGCGACAAGCATTAATTATGTCTAACGTTATAGAGTATAAATGTCCCAATTGCGGAGGCCCTTTAAGATTTGATTCTTCGAGCCAAAAAGTCGTTTGCCCTCAATGTCAAACGGAATTCGATGCCGAAGCAATCGATTCTTTTAAGGAAGAGTTGGAGAATGCAAAGGGGGATGAACTGAACTGGAAAACCGTAACGAGCGAATTTTCTTCTGAAGAAGCCTCTTCGATGAACGTCTATCATTGCGATTCTTGCGGAGCGGAAATCGTCGGGGACGAAAACGTCTCAGCCACAACTTGCCCGTTTTGCGAATCTCCTGTCATTTTGAAAGGAAGGCTCTCTGGAGCATTGAAGCCAGACCTCATCATACCTTTTAAATACGATAAGGCTTCGACGAAGGAGACCATGAATCGGTTTTTGAAAACCAAATTGTTCTTGCCCAAGATTTTTACTAGCGAAAACGAGATCGAAAACGTGAAGGGCATCTACGAACCGTTTTGGATTTATGACGCCGATGTCGTCGGAAAAGTCTTTTTCCGTGCCGAACGCTCCCGTTGCTATATCGCCGGAGATTATGAAATCACGGAAGTCTCGCATTATCGAATCATGATCGATGGAAAGGCCGGATTCGATCATATTCCGGTTGATGCTTCCAAATCGATGCCGGACGAGCTGATGGAATCGATCGAGCCTTTCGACTATGAAGGAATGAAAGAATTCTCCCCCGTTTATTTAGCTGGTTATTTATCCGATAAATACGATGTTTCCAAAGATGATTGCGCAATCAGAGCTTCCCAAAGATTACGCGAAGGCGTCGTAGATAAATTCCGTGAGACCATCAACACATATTCGTGTGTTCGCCTTGATTCTACTTCTTTGAATCTTGAAAATCCTTGCGCGCATTACGCTTTGCTGCCCGTTTGGATTTTGAATTCCAAATGGAAAGATAAGAAGTTTACCTTTAGCATGAACGCTCAAACGGGAAAGATTGTTGGAAATTTGCCTTGCTCAGCAGGAAAATACGCCGCGTTTTTCGCCCTTTTCTATGTTCTTACAGCCTTTTTTATCGGACTTTTGATGTATGTTTTCGCCTCTTCAGGAGGTGAGGTCGATAATTGGATGCTCATCATTTTGGTTTCTCTTTTCCTTGGATGGATACCAGGGATCGTTTTCTGCGAGCATCATCGCAGAGCTTTAAAACCCGTCAAGCTTCAAAAAGGCGCGAAAAATTATTATCGCCAAGGAAGCATGGATATATATAAAAGGAGAGATGCCTATCTTTACACCACGAGAACCCGCGTTAGGATAAGCAGTCCTTCTTCTAACCGCAATGGAAGGCGCTAAAATGAAACGAGGAGTCGTCTTTGACTTAGATGGGACCTTGTGGGATTCTTCGGAAGAAGTGGTTTCCTCATGGAACGAGGTTTTAAAAAACTACCAAAACGGCCGTTATCTCATCACTTTAGAGCAAATGAAAGGAGCGATGGGACTTCCTATGCTCGAACTTGGAAAGAAACTTTGGCCATCTTTGAAAGAGGAAGAAGTTCTCCCTTTGCTCAACGAATGCATGGAAAAAGAAAACCTCTATCTTCTTTCCCATCCTGGTAAACTATACCCTCATGTGAAAGAAACGCTGGAGAAACTCCATCGCCTTTATCCTTTATATATTGTTAGCAATGCCCAAAAAGGCTATATCGAAGCCTTTCTTGAAGGAACCGCCCTTTCTTCTTGCTTCGACGATTATCTTTGCTGGGGTGATACGCTTGCTCCGAAAGAAATCACGATGAAAGCCCTTCAGGAAAGAAACCATCTTGAGGAGTGCATTTATGTGGGAGACACACAAGGGGATGAATTGTCCTCGAGAAAGGCCTCCTTCCATTTCATTCATGCGGGATATGGCTTTGGAAAAGCGAAAAATCCAGACAAAGAAATGAAAGATTTCTCCTCTTTGCCTGACCTCGTTCAGGAAATCTTCTCCGAAAGGGGATAGAAATCCAAATTTGGCAAGGAGATATCGCAATGATTCCAAGAGACGCTTGCGCCATAAAACGTCCCTTTTTCTTTGTTTTCGCTATATCCGCTTGTAAACCAATAATTTTGAAATTCGCAAGAATAGCTTTCTTTTTCATTGCTCACGGAAATTTTCAAAGAGCCGACCGAATCGGAATAATACTCTCCGGAAACAATCTCCCCGTCCATCGATGAGATCGAAACGTAGAACTCTTTTGCCATCTGAGCGTAAAGACGTTGCATCTCTTTGATGTCTTTTGAAGCGAAAGTCTCCCAGCTTTTTAGATTTCGTTTGCTTTCTTCGCGATAACGTTTGTTGACAAGCTTGCCATCTTCCTCGTAATTCAAATAATTGCAAGTCACATTCTTATCTTTGTTAACGTAGGTCCAATTCTCATGGAAATAGAGCTTATTGCCGTATTTCCCTTTGATTCGAACGAAAGAATAATGACTGTTTTGATCGATTTCGCGGTCGATTGTCACGTCTTGGATCACCTTGTCTTCATCTTGATAAGACGAAACGGTTTCTTTTAGAGTGTAGCTCTTTGGAATGTTCGTAAGGGGGGTGTAATTGATCTCGCGGTCGATTTTTTTAAGCATGCTTAACGCTTCTTTGTAGGTCGTTTCTTTCTCTTCTTTTTGGCAAGAGGAGAGTGCGAGAAGCGAAGGGATTAATAGAAAAAGCCTTTTTTTCATCCAAAATATTTTAAACGTTTTGTTTCCATTTGTCTTTTTCCCTTTCTTCGGAAAGGCTAAAATACCGATTATGGATAATTTAGTCACGTTGCTTGATAGAAAAGAATATCAGTTGGTTCTGGATTTAAGTCAAGGAAGCAAAGAGCCTTCCGCTCTTTTTTGCAGGATTTCCGCTTATTTGGGCTTAGGGAAAGCGAAAGAGGCCATGGAAATTGTCGAAAAACACAAAGATATTCTTTGGAAGGATTCCCCTTTAAAATGTTTGAAAGCAAATTTTGAATTGCGTTTTCTTTTAGAGGAGTTCGATGAAGCTTACGAGGATGAGAAATATTATTCTTCCTTGCCATACGTTTCCCAAGAAGTGGAGGAATATCTACGTTCCCTCCCCCAAAGAATCCGCTATAACGAAAGGCAATCCTCTTTAAAGAAAAATTATTCCGAAGAAGAGGTGCGGGAGAGTCTCCTTCACCCAAAAGATACTTACGAAGTGATGTCTTTGCTATCTTCTTTTAACGACGCGAAGACGATTTATTATGCGCCTAGCTTGTTAGAGATGTTGAAAACATCTTCGTCAAATATCGTCAAAACATACGGATTTATGTTGCTCGTGAAAGCAAAATACCCATCGGAAGTGTCTTTTCGAAAAAATGGGGATGATTTTCATATAATTCCTTGCAAATTCCTTTTGCCATTTGAGGAGGAAAAGGCAAAAACATTAGTGGCTATGCTGCAAAAAGAAATGAAAGACCCTTCTATGTTCCATATTGCGACCACCTTGCTAAATAACTATATGTTTGAATTATACCCCCTCTCCATATTCGATGCGTCTTCTTTGGAAAACATCTTTGCATGTTTCGTCATTTTATCACACGAATATCTTCAATCATCGTTTGATGAAGACGCGTTTTTGAAAGAGCGTTCTCTTCCTAAAGAAGAGGTGGAAACCCTAAAAAAAGAGGTCTCCCTCATTTTGAAAAAGGCAGAACAAATGAAGGTCTAGGACGCTCTTTTTTCGCCTTTTTAACGTTTTTCGTTTGGAAAGTATCTAAAGATAGGGTAAACTAGAGCACGTTGCGATTAGCAAAATAGATTGAGGTATTCAATTATATGAAACACACAGTTGAAAAAATCAGCCCAAGCCGCGTCAAATTAGTCGTTGACGTCGACAAAGAACTTTGGGCAAATGCTCAAGAAAAAGCATTCAAAAAGACCGCGAGCAAAGTGAATGTCCCAGGCTTCCGCCCAGGCAAAGCCCCACGCAAGCTCATTGAAGAAAGAATCAACCAAGAAGCCGTTTGGAACGAAGCCATCGACGATGTCTTGACGCCTGTCTTCGCCAACGTAATCACCGAAGAAAAGATCCAACCGATGTATCGTCCGCAAGTGAATGTCACCAAGCTTTCCAAGGACGAATTGGAATTGGTTTACACCGTCGTTCTTCTTCCGGAGGTCACTCTTGGCGAATATAAAGGCTTAAAAGCCAGCAAAGCCGCTCCAAAAGTCACGGACGATGAAGTCAACAAAGCAATTGACGACCTTTTGAAAGACAATGCTGAATTAGTCGTTACTGAACGTCCTGCTCAAATGGGCGATACGACCCTCATTGATTTCGATGGATATCTTGCTGACGAAAATGGCAAACTCGCTCCATTTGATGGCGGACAAGCCAATAATTACAGCCTTGAACTCGGTTCCCATCAATTCATCCCAGGTTTTGAAGAGCAACTCGTTGGCATGAAAGATGGCGATAAGAAAGAAATCAAAGTCACCTTCCCAGAAAACTATGTCAAAGAGCTTGCCGGCAAAGAAGCGACTTTCAAAATCACCATGCATGAAGTTAAGGAAAAGCAAATCCCTGAACTCAATGATGAAGCCGTTAAGGATCTCGCCATTAAAGATGTTGCCACCGTTGATGGCTTAAAAGATTACGAGAAGAAAAACCTTCTTGCCAAAAAGGTTCAAGAATCCGAAAACGCTTTCTATAACGAGCTTGTTGGCGAAATCGTCAAGAATTCTACCTTTGTGATCGATCCAGCCGTTATCGAAAACGAGGCTCACCAAATGGAGGAAAATCTAAAGAAACAGATTGAATCCAATGGCTTAACCTACGAACAATACTTAGAAATCACCGGTGCCAAAGCGGAAGACCTTCATAAGACCTATCACCTTAACGCTGAAAATAACATCAAGAATTTCTTGGTCCTTCATGAAATCGGAGTCAAAGAGAATTTGACCGCCACCGATAAAGATATCGACGAGGAAATCAAGAAGATGGCTGAGCAGTATAAGATGAAAGAAGAAGAGGTGAGAAGCATCATCAATAAGAACTTAGAAGATTTCCGTGGCCAAATCACCGATCGTAAAGTCCGTGAGTTCATCATGAGTAACGCTCAGAAGAAAGAAGGGGCAACCGAATTAAAAGAAGAAGCTCCAAAAGCGGAAAAAACCGAAGAAAAAGAAGCTTCTCCTGAAAAAACTCCTGTGAAGAAAGCCTCTGCCGCAGGAAAGAAAACCGCTGCCAAGAAAGCCCCTGCTAAAAAAGCGGAAGAGAAATAGTCTCTTTTAAATAAAAATCGATAAGGCGGAAGAAATTCTGCCTTATTTTTGTTAAATTAGCACTTAACATTTGACAGTGCTAAAAGGAATCCTATAATTATCATTGCAAAAAAGGAGGTATGAAACATGGAAGATAAAACTCCCAATGAAAAACAACCGTTAACTCTCCCTTTCCTGATTACCAAAGGTTTGGTCGTTTATCCGAATATGAATGAGGCCGTGGATGCGGGCCGTCCGTATTCAAAAGAAGCAATCCGCCAAGCAAAGGCAAATTCTAACAGCCTTCTCTTTGTCGGTTGCCAAAAAGATGCGGATAAAGACGACATCAAAATTCCCGATGATGTATTTGAGACCGCGACACTATGCCGCATTGTCTATAGCAGTGAGAAAGATGATAGCATCAAGGCCCGTTTGATCGGGTCAAGACGCGTTCTTCTTTCCAATATTCGTTTTGAAAACGGGAGCTATGTCGCTGATGGAGACATTCTCGAGGATGAAGAAGGGGATGCGAATGAGGAGCTTCAGCTTATCGCAAAGCTTTCTCAGTCTTTGTCTACATCGAACTTTATGAATCCCAACGTGGTCAAAAACACGTTAACATCTTTGCAAAACGGTGATTCTGTCGGAAATGTCGTGGATACGATTGCCCAATATTTGGATTTTCGCGTCGCGGATAAAATCGCGCTTCTAGCCGAAAGAAACACCAATGAGCGCTTAAAGATTTTGCTCCGCCTTTTGGACGAGCAAAAACAAATCACCCAAATCGAGCAAAAACTAGATGAGACCGTTCGCGAAAGAGCCGAAAAATCCCAAAAGGAATATTTCCTTCGCGAAAAGATGAAAGCCATCAAGGATGAGCTAGGGGAAGGGGCTGGCGTAAACGATGTGGATGCCATCAAGGCCAAACTTGAAAAGAATCCCTATCCCGATAACGTCAAAGCAAAGATTAAGAACGAGCTTCATCGCATGGAAATGATGCCAGACGGCTCTCTTGAAAGCTCCTTGATTTTGAATTACATTCAGACTTTGATTAACGTTCCGTGGTATCAAAGAACGGATGACAATGACGATTTGGCCAATGTCCAGAAAATCTTAGATGAGAACCATTTCGGCCTCGAGAAAGTCAAAAAGAGAATCATCGAATATCTTGCAGTCAAGCAAGCGACAGGCACTTTAAAGGCCCCAATTCTTTGCTTTTATGGCCCGCCAGGATGCGGTAAAACTTCCTTAGCGAAATCAATTGCCCAAGCTTTGGGGAGAAAATTCTACAAATGTTCTCTCGGTGGCGTTTCCGATGAAGCGGAAATCCGAGGCCATAGAAGAACCTATGTTGGCGCCCTTCCTGGAAGAATCATTCAAGGAATGACCCGCGCTGGAACGGTAAACCCAGTCTTCTTGCTCGATGAAATCGATAAAGTCGGCGGGGCGAATTATCGCGGCGATCCCTCTAGCGCTCTTCTTGAAGTGCTTGACCCGGAACAGAATTTCGCCTTCAATGATAACTTCCTTGAAGAACCTTATGACCTTTCAAACGTTCTTTTTATCGCAACTGCCAACTACCTTGAGAACGTTCCGGCTCCATTAAGAGACCGTCTGGAATTAATTGAAGTTCCTTCTTATACGGAGATTGAAAAGCTAAAAATTGCCGCGGATTTCTTAATTCCAAAGCAAATGAAAGCCAACGGTCTGAAAGAAGGGGATATCCTTTTCAAAGAAGAAGGAATCCGCGAGATGATTGAATTCTACACTCGTGAGGCAGGCGTCCGTGAACTCGAAAGACTTGTGGCATCATGCTGCAGAAAAGCCATTGTCGAGCTCATTAAGAACCCATCTCTTCCTCGTCCTATCCAAGTTGATGCTGAGCAAGTGAAAAAATACCTCGGCGTAGAGATTTTTGAAGACACGAAGAAAGAGAAAGAACCTCAAGTAGGAGTGGTCACTGGCTTGGCTTATACAGAATTTGGCGGAGATATCTTGCCGATTGAAGCGACCCATTTCCATGGCAAGGGTCAACTTGTCTTGACAGGCAACCTTAAGGACATCATGAAGGAAAGCTGCATGATCGCTCTTGATTATGTTCGGGCGAATGCCGACAAATACGGCATACCCGAAGAAATGTTCGAAAAGAACGACATTCACCTCCATTTCCCTGAAGGAGCTGTGCCAAAAGACGGACCGAGTGCCGGCGTCGCCATCACCTGCGCCATTATTTCTTCCCTTTCTGGGAAACCCGTGAATAACAACGTGGCCATGACAGGCGAAGTCACCTTACGCGGCAAAGCCCTTCCGATTGGCGGTTTAAGAGAGAAATCCTTAGCTGCTCTCCGTAGCGGAATCAAAACGATTTTGGTTCCCGAGGAGAATAAAAAAGATGTGGATGAGCTCCCAGAAGAAGTCAAGAAAGGCCTCACGATTCATTTTATGAAATGTGTCGATGACGCCTTGCCGTTTGTCTTCGAAACAGAGAACAATAAAGCCTAAAGGAAAAAGAGAAATTCCACATAGGGGTTTCTCTTTTCTTTTTGCTATAATTTGAGCATGGCCATCATTAAATTTCAAAACGCGAAATATATTCTCTCGGCTCCAAATAAGAGCTTCCGCCCGAAAGACAATCTCAAAGAAATCGTCTTTGTCGGGAAATCGAACGTCGGGAAATCTTCTTTGATCAACACTTTAACGGGGCAAAAGATCGCCTTCTCTTCCAAAAACGCAGGGAAAACCCGTTATTTGAATTATTTTTTGATTGATAATTCTTTTTACCTTGTTGATTCTCCTGGATATGGTTTTACGTCTTATGGAAATAAGGAAGACGTTTCTTTTGCCAGGATGATGGAAGATTATTTCCATAACCCTTTTTTGAAAGGCTGCGTCTTTCTTATCGATTCTCGAAGAGAGGCTTCCGAAGAGGATGCGATGCTGCTTGAGCATTTAAAAGAAGAAGGAGTGCCAACTCTTTTGGTTTTGACGAAATCCGATTTAGCGAAGCAATCCGATATCGCTTTGGCGAAAAAAAGATATGCCGGGATGGATGTGCTGCTTTCTTCGAAGAAAAACAAACCCGACCTTTTGCGCGCTAAAATCGCCTCTTTTTTGAAATAGAGCTTTCTTTTTTCTTGCAAAACGGCTCGTTTCAACTATCATTGAGCGTTATGAAAAACTTGCCTTCAGAAATCTTTGACAGAGAAAAGAGCCTTGTGGGTTTCTCTTCCTCTCTTTTGAAACACTTCCATGTCGAGCCTTTTCATCAAAGCGATCCGGAAATCGATTCTCTTTTGGAAGGGCATAGGAAAGTTTGCGTTTTTCTTTTCGATGGCGCGGGAAAATACAACATTTCCCTTTTCCCTTGGACGAACAAATATCTTCTATCTCATCAAAAATGCGTCATTTCTTCGACGAATCCTCCTACGACCGTTGCGGCTACAAACGCCTTTTTAACGGGAAAATGGCCTAAGGAAAATGGCTGGATTGGCTGGAGTCAGTATGTCCCTAGCCTTCATTTCCCTCTTTGCGTTTTTCTTGACACGAATGATTTAACGGGCGAAAAAGTGGATTTTTACCATGATGGGAGTCATTTCTTCGACCATTATTGCCCGCTTAGGAAAATCGACGTCCTAATGAAAGAAAAAGGCGTGAATGCCAAATTGGAATATCTTTATCCCCTCGGTGGAGAAAAAGCCCCGAAGGATTATAAGGAAATGGCTCAGCACGCGACTTCTTTTTTCAAAAACGGCGGAGAGTTCCTTTATTCCTATACCCCCCATCCAGACAAAGAAATGCATCAATATGGCGTGAAATCCCTCTTCGTTTGGAATGAATTTCGCAAAATCAATAAAATGGTCCGGCAATTCGTGAGAGAGAACCCGGATGTTCTTCTCATCACCATGGCTGATCACGGCCTTATCGATGTGCGCTACCAGGACATCGCTCTTCACCCGGACTTGCTCGATTGCCTCTCTTTGCCCATTTCTTTAGAAGGAAGGAACGCGGCTTTCTTTGTGAAAAAGAGCAAAAAAGAAGAATTCTCCTCTCTTTTCATGAGGTACTATCCGGATTTCGTTCTTCTATCAAAAGAAGAAGTTTTGGAAGAGAACGTCTTTGGTCTTGGTGAAGAAAACCCCCATTTCCAAGAATTTATCGGTGACTTCATTGCTATTGCTATCGGAAAAAACGTCCTTTGGAACTCCAAACAGGCCGCAAAGAAGAAAGCTTTTCTTAAAGCGCATCATGCTGGAGAAAGCAAAGAAGAAAGGGAAATCGCTCTGTCTTTTTATAATCTTTGAAGGTTGTTAAATACCTTATGTGGCCTTATAATTTTCCCGTTCGTTGAAGAAGAGGGATCCTTATCTCTTGATGGAAAGAGAGCCAGGGAAGCTGAAAACTGGTCATTAAGAAAAGGTGAGTCGCTTCGGAGAATAGAAGAAATTCCGTTTGCTGCGTTAAAGCCAAAGAGCCAAAGACAGTCTTCTTTGGAATTAGGGTGGTACCGCGCGCCGCGTCCCTATGAGGGTTCGGCGCATTTTTATTTTAAGGAGGAGACAAAATGCTCGATAAGCATTATGACCCAAAAAAAGTCGAAGAGGGCAAATATGAAAAGTGGGTCAGCGGCGATTATTTCAAAGCTGGTTTAGATAAATCGAAGCCCCCATTCTCTCTTGTCATTCCACCGCCAAACGTTACGGGGAAATTGCATCTTGGACATGCGATGGATACGACTTTGGAAGATATCATCACGCGATATAAGAGGATGAAAGGATATGACGTCCTTTGGCTTCCAGGAATGGATCACGCTGGCATTGCCACGCAAGCGAAAGTTGAGGCGAAGCTAAGAGAAGAAGGCATATCCCGCTATGATTTAGGGAGAGAAGGCTTTTTAAAGAAAGCTTGGGAATGGAAGGATGAATACGCCAAAACCATTCATGAACAATGGAAGAAAATGGGGCTTTCCATCGATTATTCCCGTGAAAGATTCACCTTAGATGAAGGACTTTCGAAAGCCGTTCGCCACGTTTTTGTGACCCTTTATAATGAGGGGCTTATCTATCAAGGCGAAAGAATCATCAACTGGGACCCTGAATTGAAGACCGCTTTAAGTAACATCGAGATCGTTCACAAAGACGATGAAGGCGAGTTTTTCTATTTCAAATATGATGTGGTGGGAACGAACCAAAGCATCATTGTCGCCACGACACGTCCGGAAACGATGTTTGGCGATACAGCCGTTTTTGTAAATCCAAAGGATCCCCGCTATAAGAATCTAGTCGGTAAAAAAGTGATCAATCCCGCCAATGGCGAAGAACTCCCTCTGATGGCGGATTCCTATGTCGACCTTTCTTTTGGGACAGGCGCGATGAAATGCACCCCGGCTCATGATCCGAATGATTTTGCTTTGGCTAAGAAATATGGCTTTCCAATGATCAAAGTTCTTGATGAAACCGCCCATATGAACGATAAATGCGGTATCTATCAAGGTATGGACCGTTACGAATGCCGCAAAGCTTTGGTGGAAAAAATCAAAGAAGAGGGGCATTTGGTGAAAATAGAGAAAATCGTTCACTCTGTCGGGCACTCCGAAAGAAGCGATGCTGTTGTGGAACCTATGCTTTCTAAGCAATGGTTCGTGAAAATGAAGCCTCTTGCCGATAAAGTTCTTGAAAGGCAAAAGACTTCCGGAAAAGTGAATTTTGTTCCAAAACGCTTTGAGAAGGTTTTGTTAAGTTGGATGAGCAATATCGAAGATTGGTGCATTTCCAGGCAGCTTTGGTGGGGGCATCGCATTCCTGCTTATTACAATAAGGAAACAGGAGAGCTTCTCGTTAGCGAAGAAGCCCCTGATTTAAACGTCTATCGCCAAGACGAAGATGTTTTGGATACCTGGTTCTCTAGTGCTTTATGGCCTTTCGCCACTTTGGGGTGGCCAAATACGGATAGCGCTGATTTCAAGCGTTATTTCCCGACTTCTTGTTTGGTTACGGGATATGACATCATCTTCTTCTGGGTTTCGAGAATGATTTTCCAATCTCTTCATTTCACCGACGAAGTGCCTTTCAAAGATGTGGTTATTCATGGCCTTGTTCGTGACTCTTTAGGAAGAAAAATGTCCAAATCCTTAGGAAACGGCATCGATCCGATGGATGTAATCGATCGCTACGGCGTGGATGCTCTTCGTTATTTCATCACCACCAATTGCACTCCGGGGATGGATATGCGTTATATCGAAGAAAAGGTCGCTTCCAGCGAGGCCTATTTGAATAAGATTTGGAACGCTTGCCGCTATGTTGAAGGGGTTTTGGGCGATTCTTACATCCCCCGCGAAATCGATAAGAAGAAACTAGGAACGCTAGACGCCTTTATTTTAGACCGTCTTGAGAAGACCGTGAAAAAAGTCGGAAGCAAAATGGATTCGTATGAATTTGGCCAAGCCTCTTCGGCATTGTATGACTTTGTCTATGATGATTTCTGCTCCTCTTATTTGGAATTCTCTAAGATTTCCCTATCCCATGGCGAGGAAGAAGCGGAAGTCACAAAAGATGTCTTATATAAGGTGATGCGTGAAATCATCCTCATGATTTACCCATATTGTCCATTCGTGTGCGAAGAAATGTACCTTTCTTTGCCTGCCCATAAAGATTCCATTATGTGTGAGCCATATCCGGTTTATCAGAAGGAATTGCTGAATAAAAAAGCAAGCGATAAGGTCGTTATCCTTCAGGATATGATTCGTGACATCCGTAATTATAAATCCAAGAATTCCATTGTCCCTAATGCGAAAGTGAGGCTGATTGTTTCGCCAAAAGAGCCGTTTGAGGGCTTTGGGGAATATCTTTCCCGTTTCGCTTTCGCCAGTTCTTATGCCGTGAAAAAAGAAGCTTTGGGAGGGAATCCTTTCATGTACCCTGGCTTCTCCATGATTGTGGAAGAAGACGTGGATCCATCCGCGCTGCTTGAGCGTCTATTGAAACAAAAGGAATATTTGGAAGGAGAGATTGCCCGTTCCAATAAGATTCTCTCCAACCCCGGTTTCATGGCGAAAGCCCCGAAAGAAAAAGTGCGCATTGAGGAAGAAAAACTTTCCAACAACAGGAAGCTTTTAACAAATGTTGAATCCAAAATAGCGGAAATTCAAAAATAAACGAAAAAAATTTGTCCGTTTTTCGAAATACCCCCCTTCTTATAGGTGAAGGGAGGTTTTTCAAATATGCGAGCATTAAATCCGGAAGAGCTTGAGACGATTGTTCCTGGCGAAGCAATTACCTTAACGGCTGTCATGGCGGTTTTGGCTGTTGCGATAACGGCAGTTGTGGTTTATCGGATTTTCCGCACTTCCTCGGGGAGTGCAAAAATACCCGGTGGCTGGCAATTCACCTGGAAATGATTATCAAAGAGCTTAAAAAAGAGAATTTGCCTAGGGAAAAGGCCCTAAGGCAAGGAATCTCATCGTGCAACGACCCAGAGCTTTTGGCGATATTGCTTCGAAGTGGATGCGTGGGGAAAAACGCTTTAGAACTGGCTTCTGAAATCTTGTCTACGTATAAGGATTTTCCAACCTTAGCGAGCACACCTGTGGAATCCTTTTATTCCATAAAGGGAGTTTCCGATGCCAAAGCGTTAACTTTAGCGGCCGCTTTCGAAATCGCCAGAAGATCTTCTGCGCAAGCGCCTTATCTCTCTTTGCTGTCAGCCAAAGAAATTTTCGAGCACTATCGACTTTTTCTAGGGCAGGAGAAAAGAGAAACGCTCTTCTTGCTTTGCTATGACAAACGAAAGAGGATTCGTAAAGAAAAAGTCGTTTTCATTGGTGATGAAAATGGAATTTGTGCTTCCTCCAAAGCCATCTTGATGGAAATTACTGGATCTTTTTTCTCTTATTTTGTCTTGCTTCACAACCATCCCTCTGGCCTTCCTTTGCCTTCTAAAGGCGAAATCGAATTCACCAACGCATTAGCGAAAAATTCCGCTTTGCTTGGGGTACGCTTATTGGATCACATCATCGTTTCAAACGATACTTACTTCTCGTTTCATGAAAACGATCTGATGATTGATTAACGCATTCTTTTTGCTCTTCTTTTTCTCCATTTGGTGGGATATTCGGAAAAAAGAAAGAAAAAAATAGAAAGCCTTACAAATCATCGTTGTTTTCTTAAAATGAAGTGGTATAGTTATTAGCGTTGTGACGCTCCTTAGCGCCTCAACCGCTTTGAAGTGGTAACTAACACGATTTATTTCGGACCATTAAAGCGAGTACTAGACAAAAAGGAGGAAATAGCATGTACGCAATCGTCGAGACTGGTGGCAAGCAAATCAAAGTTTCTGTTGGCGACAAAATTTATGTCGAGAAACTTAATGCTGAAGCCGGAAAAGAAGTGAAACTCGAAAAAGTCCTTTTACTCGGTGGTGAGAAAACGGTCGTTGGCAAGCCTTATGTTGAGGGTGCTAGCGTTCTTGCCAAAGTTGAAAAACAAGGATTGAACGAGAAATTAACCATCTACAAGTACAAGAGCAAAGCCAATGTCCGTAAAAAACAAGGGCATCGTCAACCTTATACTTGCTTGGTTATCGAATCCATCAACGCCTAATGATTTCTGCTACTTTTGTTGAAAAAAACGGAAAATTCATCTCTTTGGAGGTGAACGGACATGCAGGAAGCGGTCCCTATGGACATGACTTAGTGTGTGCAGCCGTGAGCGGAATTCTTCTTGGAGGTTTGAACAATCTTCAAGACGGAGACCAAAACTACAAAAGCGAAGTAAAAGAAGGCCATGTGTATCTAGAAGCTCTTAAGGAAGTTTCTGAACACGATTACATTGTTCTCGAAACCATCGAGAAACAGATTGAAAGCGTCGCTTCTTCTTATCCGAAGAATGTGAGGCTAGAAAGGAAGCACAAATGAATTTCGTCATTGATTTGCAATTATTCGCCTCCAAAAAAGGTGTATCTAGCACGAAAAACGGCCGTGATTCTGCAGGTCGTAGATTAGGCGCAAAAGTCGGTGATGGACAACACGTTCTTGCTGGCAATATCATTTATCGCCAAAGAGGAACAAAAATTCGTCCAGGAGCAGGCACGAAGATCGGTGGAGATGACACCATTTACGCTGTCATCGAAGGCATCGTGAAATTTGAGCGCGTTGGAAAGAGCGGAAAGAGAGTTTCTGTTTATCCAATGGAAGCGAAATAAGCAATTCTTCAAGTAACGGCTCCTTTGTGGAGCCGTTTTTACTTAAAGTGAAATGGAATCCCTTAATGGGATACTTTATAATTAATCCATATGAAACTAGACATCGTGATTGCCGTTAAAAATCAGACGGCCAAATTGTTGGATCATTTAAAAAATATAGGCATACCTTATTTTGATTCTTTAGGCATTGCCTACGACGTTTTGATTGTATCCGATCATTCTGACGAACCTTCGCAAAAAGCGCTCGAAGAGGGCATGAAAAAGATGCCTCTTCAAGTAAAACTTTTGCCGTATGAAGACATACCTGGGAAGGGGCATGGAGTGCAAAAAGGCATTTTGGCGGCAACAGGGGATTATATTCTTTTTATGGATGCCGATTTTGCGACAGACATTCATATCTTAGATTCAATTCTTCCTCAAATTAGCCATTATGATTGTTTCATCGCCTCAAGACACAGCAAGGGATCAAAAATCCTAACGAAGCAATCCCTTGTTCGTCGTTTAACTTCTTGGGGGGCACGTTTCATCGTGCGCCATAAATTTCACCTTCAGGGAATCCATGATACGCAATGCGGTTTCAAATTGTTTCGCTCGAATGTTGCCAAAGAAATGGCTAAGAGACAAATTATCAATGGCTTTGCCTTTGACGTGGAATATCTTTATTTTTTGCAATTAAATGGTTTTTCCATTAAGGAGATTCCCGCAATTTGGACGGACGATCCTTCCTCAACCGTTTCTTCCCCTTTGAAGACATCTCTTCGTTTTTATAAGGATTTGCTTAAAATCAAGAAAAACAAAAAGAACTACTTTTTGAAACCCGAAGAAAAAGAAAAAATATCCCAAAAGAGCAATTAAGGAGACGCAAGCATGCTAATCGATCGCTGTGTGATAGAAGTAAGAAGCGGAAAAGGCGGAGACGGAGCCATTTCCTTTTTACAAGACAAACATACCACAAAAGGTGGGCCAGATGGAGGAAACGGTGGAAGGGGAGGATCGATTTTTTTCGTTGCGAAAAAGAATCTGAACACTCTTTATAATTTTCGCCATTCTCGCGTTATCATTGCCATGGACGGTGAAAAAGGCCAACGTAAAAATATGTATGGGCGCGCTGCCTCCGATGTATATGTTGAAGTTCCTTGCGGAACAATCATCAGCGAAGAAAAAACCGGGCGTGTTTTAGCGGACTTGCATGAAGAAGGACAGACGGTTTGCGTAGCGAAGGGCGGAAGAGGTGGAAGAGGGAATACATGTTTTAAATCTTCTCGCCATCGTATACCGCGTATTGCGGAAAATGGCCATCCAGGCGAAAGAAAACGTTTGATTCTTGAATTAAAAATGCTCGCCGATGCCGGACTTGTGGGCTTCCCTTCCGTTGGCAAATCGACCTTCTTAAATGTCGTTACCAAAGCAAACGTTCCAACAGCCGATTATCCGTTCACAACCCTGATTCCAAATCTTGGTGTCGCTTATTTGCCGGATGGAAGAAGCTTCATTTTGGCGGATTTGCCAGGTTTAATCGAAGGGGCTCATGAAGGAAAGGGCTTAGGAATCACGTTCTTGCGTCATATAGAACGTTGCCGCGTTCTTGTTCACATGGTTTCCATGAGCGGGGAGAGAGACCCTTATTCGGATTACCAAATCATCAACGATGAATTGAAAGATTATGGGGCGGATTTAGAAAAAAGGCCTCAGATTGTCGTTGCCTCTAAAATGGATTCCGAAGGCGCTGAAGAAAGAAAAGCCGAATTCGACAGAAAATTGGGTTTTGAGTCCATTCCTCTTTCTTCCATTACGCATAAAGGCATCGAAAAACTTCTTTATAAAATCGCTGATTTAGTTGATTCTACGCCGATTTTCCCAATTAAAGGCGTCAATAGCGAGACGGAAATGAAAATCTATGACGCTCATGAAGATTCTACGGAGAATTATCAAGTGGTTTCCGCTGGCAAACACGCCTGGGTCATTAAAGGCGAGAAATTGGAAGCCAGAGCCGCTTTGATCAATCTTTCCACAGACGAAGGCGTTGAACAGCTTATCAAATTGCTCAATTCCGTGAACATCGATGATAAGCTGAAAGAAGCGGGTGCTGTCGATGGCGATACGGTTTCAATTGGAGAATTTGATTTCACCTATACGGAATAGCTATAATTTTCATATGAAAAAAGAGATGTTTTTTGCCGGTGCTGTTTCTCTCCTATCTGCTTTCTTCATCCTTCTATTTTGCGCTTTCTTTGCTTGTTTGAATTGATTTATGTATTACTCGTTTACTGGAAAAATCATTTGCGTGTCGGATGATTCCATTGCCGTCGATGTCAATGGAATTGCTTTCGAGCTTTTTGTTGCAAGGCCGTTAGAATGGCATGTTGGCGAAGAAAGCATTGTTTATTCTTATGAAGTTTATAATGAGAACGACCATTATTTGGTCGGCTTTTCGACGAAGATGGAAAAAGACGCTTTCAAATCCTTGATTCAAGTGAAGGGCATAGGCCCAAAAACAGCCATCAACGCTTTAAGCGCAACGACTCCGGATGAGCTTTTCCGAGCTATTTCCGCCAGCAACACCTCTTATTTGAAAAAACTTCCTGGAATTGGCCCAAAAGCGGCTTCCCAGATTATTTTGGATTTGAAAGGGAAACTTGCTACCACAAGCAATAAGAACACTCATGACGAAAGATATGAAGACGTTCGTGCTGCATTAAAGAGCATGGGCTTTAAGGCGAAAGATATCGATGCCGCTCTTTCTAGCATTAATGAACCGAATCTCTCCACCGAAGCCATTCTTCGCGCCGCTTTATTAAAACTAAAAGGAAGTCGTAAATGAAAAAAGAAAGAATCTTAGATGCCAACAAAGAAGAAGGGGATCTTTCGAATGATTTAACTTTAAGGCCTCATACTCTTTCGGAATACATTGGACAAGTTGAATTGAAGGACAATCTCCGGGTTTTTATTGGCGCGGCCAAAAAAAGAGAAGAGCCTTTGGACCACGTTTTGCTATATGGCCCACCGGGTTTAGGGAAAACGACCCTTGCTTATGTCATTGCCAATGAAATGGGCGGAAATATTAAGGTCGTTAACGGGCCTTCGATTGAAAAAACGGGCGATTTAGCCGCAATATTATGTGAATTAGAGCCAGGTGACGTTCTTTTCATCGATGAGATTCATCGTCTTCCTAGACAAGTCGAAGAAATCCTTTATGGCGCAATGGAAGATTTTCAGCTCACCATCATGGTGAATCACGATGGAAACTCCAAACCCCTGAATATGGCTTTGCCGCCCTTTACCCTTGTTGGCGCGACAACAAGGGCCGGAGACTTAAGCGCACCTTTACGCGCCCGTTTTGGCATTTCGGCGAAAATGGATTTTTACACGAACGCCGAAATCGAAGCCATAATCAAGAGAACTTCCCGTGTTTTAAAAATGCCGATTGATGAAGAGGCCGCTTCCCTTTTGGCTAAACGTTCAAGGGGAACCCCGCGTATAGCGAACAGAATTTATCGAAGAGTTCGCGATTTTGCCTCTTATGAAGGGTTAGAGAGCATCGATTCTAAAATCGCTTTGAAAGCAATGAATGCTTTGAAAATCGATGAACTCGGATTGGACGATGTCGACATCAAATATTTAAGAACAATCATTGAGCGTTTTCATGGTGGACCTGTTGGCATTGAGTCGATTGCTTCAGCCATTGGCGAGGAGATCACTAATTTAGAAGACGTTTATGAGCCTTATCTGGTAATGACTGGCATGATTAATCGCACTCCAAGAGGGCGTGAGGCCACTTCAAAATCCCGTAAACACTTGGGCTTTGTAAGCCAGGAATACCTTTTTTGAAATGCATTCTTTCTTGATTGCACGTTTTCCAGCGTTATTTCTTGCCATCGCATACGTGCGTGCGTAAAATAATTATCGCAATTGTCTGCATTCTTTTATGCTAGACCTGCTAGATACTTGGAGGAGAGATATGTTACGTAAACTCGGTTATATCCTAACAAGCTCGTTACTCATCATCGGTTCTCTTGCCACTATGGGCAATGCCATTTCCATGATGGATACGGATGTTAGCTATGGCAATAGCAAGGCGCTTTATTTTAAGATTTCCAAAAAAGATTCCACCTACAAAGGCGTGGATCCTGCTAACTACATCAAACAAACAGAAGGCTATGACGCTGTTGATGAAGTGGCGGAAGAAATGGAAGATCGCCTTGAGAATTGGGACGTGAATGCAGAAGTTGACAAAGTTGGCTACGATACCATCAAAGTCACTGTGAGAACCGCTTCTAATGACGATACCGAATACCGTTATCTGGAAGACTATCTTTCTTTCTCTGGACAAGATATCACCATCGGTGTTGGGGCACCTACCCAAGAAATTCAAAAAGACGCTCCTTCAAGAACTTCCTATCTCAACAATAAGATGTTTGAAGGCAACACGGCCGCGATTGAATATGTCAACAATATCCCTGTTGTCACTATCAAAGTCAATCAGCCTGGTGAAAACGGAGAATTAAACGAACTTATAAAATTCTGTTCTGACAATTCCAAAGAAGCGAACAGCGAATCTTCTACGGAAGCTCAATATTGTTACGTTGTTCTTTGGAGCCATTTCCAAGAAGGCGACAATTATCTTGCAGCCACGAACACTTCCGCGGAGGATTATGATCCAAACATGGCTAAACGCCTCATTTTCGGAGAAGGCGCATCCAATGCTTGGTATGTCGATTCAAGTAACGAGAATAATAATTACACGAAATTCCAATTGATTCCAAATAGCGATTCGATTCAAAACGGGAATTTTGATTCTTCCAAAGCAGGAGCTGCGTATAAAGCGGCCTTATATTACTGCTCTATTTTGAACGCTTCCTCTTATAACTATGATATTACTTTCGATTATTCTACCGATGTTGCCGCGTCTGTAGATAGCATCATCACTCCAAACGATTGGCATTTAAATGTCAATATGGGTCCTACGATGATTGCGATGATCGTTTCTTTATGCATCCTAGCCGTTGTTCTTGCTCTTTTCTATCATCTAGGCGCTCTAGGAATCATGAGCAACACTCTTCTCTCCATTGAGTTAGGCGTTCTCATTTTCTCTTATTTCTCCGCTCAATTTGGCATTGGCGCTTTGGTTGGTTTCGTTCTTGGCGGTTTGGTTACCATCTTCAGCGGCGCTTATTATTATTCCAAAATAAAAGACGAGCTTTACAAAGGGCGTTCTTTGAAAAAAGCGGAATCCGAAGGTGCCAAAAAAGCCCTTTGGCCTACGCTTGATGCTGGAATAATCGCCATTGTCATTGGCCTTTGCATTTATGGGTTTATTCCAGCAACGGTCGGTAAAATGGGTTTGTCTCTCCTTTGGACGGCTGCTGCTGGAACCATCTTGAATTTGGTTTTAGGACGTTTCCAAGGTTGGATGCTTGCAAACGATTCCTCTTCCGAAAAAGCTTTAAATAAGACTTATTTTGTTGACGAAAGCAAGATTCCTGATCTTCTTAAAGAGGAAAAACAAACCTATTTCGGTGCTTATGCAGACAAAGATTTCACCAAACATAAACGTATTTGGGAGATTTTAGCGGGCGTCTTGGCTCTTGCCTCTATTGTTGGCGTGAGCGTTTTCTCCTCCTTGAAAGGCGAAGCCTTCAATTATTCCGGTGCTTTTGAAAATACAACGTCTATTTCTGTGGAATATCGCGTCGACTCTAATTCTCAAGCCACCAAGACGATGGCTTCCTTAGATGATGTCCATGACTATCTCCTGGATGTCGTTTCCTATAAAGACAAGACGTTATCGGATTATGTCAGTGGTGACGTGATTTTGGAACAAACTACGGTTTCTATTGATGATGATAGCGAAATCAAGAAGTATGATGTCTATCATTTTGATGTCCCGCTTAGCGTTTATTTCGATGCCGAGGTTCAATATGATTTCACCGTCAAGGGCGAAGCCATGCATGATTATTTAAACGAGGCTTTGGAAAAAGCGATTTCCTATAACGCTGATATGGATGCCATCACTGTTAGTGGCAACCGCGTTGTTTATCAATCCGGAAGCCCAGATTTAGGTCTGATTTATGTTGCCCTTAGCGTTGCTTCCGCTTCCATGCTTGTTTATTATTGGCTTCGTTTCGGCCTTTCTCGTTCCTTGCCGGCTACCATTTTCGCCTTAGGGAATAGCGTTGCAATCGCTGGTTTCTTCGCTTTGACGAGACTTGCTGTCACGCCTGTTGTTACCATTAGCGTCCTAACCGCTTTCTTTGTTTTCGAAATGCTCGTTTCAATCTTGTTCAACAAAGAAAAGGAGCTCATCAAAGATAGCCGTGAAAAAGATAAGAATACTCTGTCTTTCCGAAATTCCATGCTCACTTTGGCTAATTCCCAAAGTGCAGGGGAAACCATCATCTATTCTTTATTGCTTCTTGGTGCGTTCTTACCGTTTATCGGCGTTGCGCCAAGTCTTTATAGAACGGTTTTCTTGGGGATTTGCATTGCGGTTTTGATTGCGCTCGTCTTGGTTCTCACCATCACCGTTCCAACTGCGAGACTTCTTTCCGAAGGGATTTCCTCACTTAAAAGATCCGTTAAGGAAACTTGGGAAAATCGCCCACGCAATCAAGATAAGAATGGCAAGCAAAAGAAAAAGTCTTCTGAGCCTGAGGAAGCCACTTTCATTGGAATTAATGACTAATAATGGATAGCTTGCTGGATAGAATTTGCCAACATTTTAGAATCACGAAGGAGGAATATGAGAGAATTTCTCTTCCTCCTTCTTTTTCTAATTTGCCTCTTTTAGATGATAATCCCATCGTTTTAAAGGCGATTAAACGTTTAGAGAATGTTAGGGAAAACAAAGGAAAAATCCTTGTTTATGGGGACTATGATACGGACGGGGTCATGTCTGCTTCCATTTTGGTGCGGGCCTTTCGCGAATTCGGCATTCAAACGGAAGGATATCTTCCTTCACGCTATCAGGATGGTTATGGTTTAACAGCAAGCAATGTCGATAAAATCTTTCGAAAAGGCTATTCTCTCATTTTCACTTGCGATAATGGCGTGACTGCGCATGAGGCTTTAAAAGAAGCGAAGAAATTGGGCATTGAAGTCATCATTCTTGACCATCATGAATTCGATGATATTCCGCCCGAGACAGATATCGTGATTCATCCGGAAACGACTAAATACGGGGATACGGCGATTTCCGCCGGCTACCTGTCATTTGTCTTTTCTCATGCCTTGCTTCGGAAAATGGACCCTTATCTCCTTTCTTTAGGAGCGGTTTCTACCATTTCGGATATGATGCCTTTCCTTTCTTATAACCGGGAAATCGTTCGTTTGATGCTTGAATATATGAAGAAAAAGCCTATTGCTGAGTTTTCGATGTTGACGGAAAGAAGATACATTGACGAATCCGTTTTCCAAATGGAAATCATCCCGAAGATAAACTCTATCGGAAGAATCGAAAAAGGGAATATGATCAATCGTCTTCTTCGCTATTTTGTGGACAGAGATCCGAAAATGAATGCGGCGATTTCCTCATGGATTAACGAAGAAAACGAAAAAAGAAAAGAGCTGACCAAAAATGCCTTGGATGAGCTTTCTGTTTCCCCAAGTGATTTAGCAATCGTCGTTCAAACTTCTTTGCCTGAGGGGTTAAACGGTCTTCTCGCTTCGAGACTTTTGGCAACCTATCAAAAACCAGTAGCCGTTTTCTCTCCTATGGAAAAAGATCCTTCCCTTCTTGTTGGATCCTTGCGCTCCCTCGAAGGGGTCAACATCCTTGATGTTTTTAAAGAAATCAATATTCCTCTTCTTAGCAAGGGCGGACATCCTTTTGCTGGAGGCTGCTCCATTCGCAAAGAGGATTTCGAATCCTTCCGCAAGGAATATGTTTTCTTTGCGTTAAAACATAAAATCATGGAAAAAAATAACGATGGAATCGACATATTGTTAAATGAATGCAACATGAAATCCTATCGTTTGATTGAAACTTTCTCGCCTTTTGGCTTGGGTTGGGAAGCGCCGAAATTCCTTATAAAAGGATTGAATCCAACAACTTTCACTTATCTCAAAGGCGGCAAATACCTTTCCATAAAGCTTTCCGAAGATACGAAAATATTTTCCTTTTCGCTAGGAGAGAATTCTTTCGAAGCGGGTGAAAAGGTGAATCTTCTTCTGAATTTCCGGTTGAATGAATTCAAAGGAAGACTTTCCCTTAATTTAATGGCGGAAAGGGCTTTCTAAAATTCCATTTTCTCGTGCGTGCGTAATATAATAATGTCATTATGGCGGAAGAAAAGAAAACAGAACAGGCTGCATTGATTCCGAATGGGGGCTACCCCATGCACACTTACGAAGATCTTCGTGAGCTTTTTTGCGTTTATATCAAAGACCCAAAAGATCGTGAATTGATTCAACAGGCCTATCTATTGGCAAAAGAGAAACATGCTGGCGTGTTTCGTCGCTCGGGAGAGCCTTATATTCAGCATCCTATTGAAGTGGCTTACATTTTGGCTCAGCTTCAAGCGGGGCCCGAAACGATTATCTCTGGGCTTTTGCATGATACGGTTGAAGACACCGATTTAACGATTGAGGAAATCGAGAAACGTTTTGGGAAGGATGTCGCCTTAATCGTCGATTCCTTGACGAAAATCCAGAGGATGAAGCTTTCGCATCGCACGGAACAGGATTTTGAAGCCGAAGATCATCGCAAGATTTTCTTAGGCATGGCGAAAGATGTCCGCGTTATCATCGTTAAATTGGCCGATCGCCTTCATAATTTAAGGACTCTTTCCTCTTTGCGCCCAGAACGCCAAAAGGCTTTGGCAAAGGAAACGCTGGATGTTTTCACGCCAATCGCCCATCGTTTAGGCATCTATAAAATGCAAAGCGAAATGGAAGATCTCTCTTTGAAATACCTTGAACCTGAGAAATACAATGCTATTTTGAAGATGCTGAATGAAAGAGAGAGCAACCGTCAAGAATCTCTGAACAGCTTAAAAAAACGTATTGCAGATTTGATTTTTGAGCAAAAAATTCCTTTCCGCATGGAATCGCGCATCAAATCCATTTATTCCATTTATCGAAAAATGTATCTCAAAAATTACAATTTCGATGAAATATACGATGTTTTGGCGATTCGCGTGATCACAAAAACGATTATGCAATGTTACGAGATTTTAGGAATCGTTCATGCGACATTCAAACCCATTCCTGGACGTTTCAAGGATTATATTGCCATGCCGAAGCCGAACATGTATCAGTCCTTGCACACGAGCATCGTTTCTGGCGACGGCAATATTTATGAGGTTCAGATTCGAACCGAGGAAATGGACCAAATCGCGGAAGAAGGCGTTGCCGCCCATTGGAAATATAAAGAAGGCAGCAATTATAATGCCCGCGAAGAGCAAAAAGACATTGAAAACAAACTTCACTGGTTCCGCGATTTCGTTTCTATTTCCGGAGAGGAAAGCGGCAATGCCAAAGAGTATATGGCCGCTCTTTCTAATGATATATTCAACGCAAACGTTTATGTGTTTACGCCTCTAGGAAAGGTCATTGATCTTCCTACTGGAGCAACGACCCTGGATTTTGCCTACAAAATTCATACAAAAGTCGGGGATTCGGCTGTAGGAGCCGTTGTTAACGGCCAAATGGTCCCGCTTAATACGGTTTTAAAAACAGGGGACGTTTGCGAAATCAAAACTTCCAAAAATTCCCCTGGCCCAAATCAGGGGTGGTTGGAAATCGCTAAAACAGCCAGCGCGAAATCCCATATTAAAAAAAGCATTGCTAAAAACAGCCAATATCTTCGCGAGGAAACAATCCGCAAAGGATATGAAGCCTGCGTCGATGCTTTTAAAGCTCAGGACATTGGCGTCGGCGAAATGGAAAAGCTTCTCGAAAACAAAGCTTTAAGCAAATTTAATTTTGCTAATTTGGACGCTCTTTATGAAGCGGTGGCAAACCGTAACATCACCCCTTTTGTTTTAATCGACTATCTTGGAGTTCGTAAAGAAGACAAAAAAACAACTCTCAATAAGCATAATTTCTCTAAGGACAGCAAGAATCCGATTATTGTTGATGGAATCGATAATGTCGCCGTTGCCTTGGCGAAATGCTGCACCCCAATTCCAGGGGACGATATCACGGGATATGTAACGAAGGGAAAGGGTATCGTCGTTCACCGCTTGAATTGCCCTAATATCGCAGATGCGGGCAAAAGAACCATCAACGTTCGTTGGAACCCTAATCTAGGGATATCGACCTATCCTGTCGACATTCAAATTTATGCCAACGATCGGCAGAACCTTCTTGCGGATATGCTTGCATCCATGTCTTCAAAAGGGGTGGAAGTCACCGACTTAAAGGTTCACCTTATCCATGAAACGATGAACGTTATCATCGCAGCGACCGTTTATGTTTCCGATTCAAAGACGTTAGAAGATGTTTTTGCGGCCTTAAAAGGCGTAAAAGGCATTTATGAATGCAAAAGAATAATCCATTAAAGGAGGAGAATATGAGCAATTATCAACCAGTAAAAGGAACTCATGACATTTTTGGAGAGGAAATGACCGGAATCCAATACATTACCGACGTTTTATCCACCTGTGTCGAACTATATGCTTATAAAGAAATCGTTCCGCCGGTTCTTGAATATACGGATGTTTTCTCGCGTGGAACGGGAGGAAGCAGCGACGTTGTGCGTAAAGAGATGTACACCTTCATGGACAAAGGGGATCGCTCTGTCACGATGAGGCCGGAATTTACGGCTGGGATCGTTCGCAGCGTCGTCTCTAATAAAATGTATGCAGATGGTGGAAACCTTCCTTTAAAGCTTTATTATCACGGGCCTGCTTTCCGTTACGAAAGGCCTCAACTTGGAAGATACCGCCAATTCAATCAATTCGGTGTCGAAGAGATCGGCCAGGATAGTCCTCGTGCCGATGCTGAATGCATTATCATGGCAATGCAATCCCTTTATATGCTCGGTTTCAAAAATCTCAGCTTAAAAATCAACACAATTGGCGATGATGCAACGCGAGCGAATTACCGTAAGGCTTTGAAAGAATTCTTCCAAGGAAGGATCGATGAAATGTGTGAGGATTGCCATGAAAGATTGGAATTAAATCCCCTTCGAATCTTAGACTGCAAAGTCGAAAAAGACCAAGAAATCGCCAAAGGCGCCCCAAAAATCAAAGATTATCTTTCCGAAGAATCTGAAAAACGTTTCTATACAACCCTGTCCATCATTAATGATTTAGGCATCGAATATGAAATCGACGATTCTTTGGTCCGAGGCCTTGATTATTATTCGGAAGTCGTCTTTGAAATTCACGCATTAAGCGATACTGGCGTGGATTATGGCGCTCTTTGCGGTGGAGGACATTATGGTGGCCTTGTTAAAGAACTCGGAGGCCCAGATTTGGCTGGAGTTGGCTATGCGATGGGCATTGAACGCGTCTATAATTTGGCAAAAGACAACGGTTTGTTGAAAGATATCGACGATGGAATCGATATTTACGTCATCCCGATCGGAGAAGAAGTTTTAGATGATACCTTTAATATCACGGAAGAAATACGCTCTCTTGGTTTCAAAACGGATAACCCTCTTGCTTCCGCAAAATTAAGCAGCGCTTTCAAAAAAGCGGAAAAGAGAAAAGCGAAATTCGCCCTCATTATTGGTTCCGAAGAATTGGAGAAAGGCGTTGCCCAATTGAAGAACCTAGCTACGAAAGAACAAAAACAAATTGACTTGAATAAGCTTGAGAATGAATTGGACGCAGCCTTTGATTCCATCGAAAATCATGAGCATTGCCATCATCACGAGGAGAAAGAAAAATGAAAAGAACAAACTATAACGGAGAATTGCGCTTAGCTAACGTCGGTGAAGAAGTGACGTTAGTAGGCTGGGTTTCGACTAGAAGAAATCTCGGCTCCATCCTTTTTATCGATTTAAGAGACAATACGGGAATCGTCCAACTTTGCGTGGAAGATCCAAACAAAGTCCCCGATGTGCGCAATGAATATGTGGTGCAAGTTACGGGCGTCGTTCGCAAAAAAGATGTCCCAAACCCAAAACTCCCTTCCGGCGATATCGAAGTTCTTGTTAAAGACATGAAAGTCATTAACAAAGCAGAGAACCCTCCTTTCATCATCGCTGATAAAACAGATGCTCTAGAAGACACGAGGCTAGAATACCGTTACCTCGATTTACGCCGCCCGTGTATGCTGAACAATCTTCGCACTCGTGCGAAAATCGTGAAAATAACCCATGAGTATCTTGATTCTAATCGTTTTTTGGAAGTGGAGACGCCAATTTTGGATTTGGCTACTCCTGAAGGCGCAAGAGACTACCTTGTTCCGTCTCGTTTGCATCATGGGTGCTTCTATGCTTTGCCTCAATCACCTCAGCTTTTCAAACAATTGTTGATGATTGGCGGCATCGAAAGATATTACCAAATTGCAAAATGCTTTCGTGATGAAGATCTTCGTGCGGATAGGCAACCTGAATTCACCCAAATCGATGTCGAGACCTCTTTCATGGATCAAGAGCAGGTTCTTGATCTCGCTGAAGGGATGCTTAAGCGTTACTTCAAAGAAATCGTCAATGTCGATATCAAGCTTCCTTTGCGTCGCTTGAATTACTGGGATGCTATGGACACTTATGGTTCCGATAAGCCGGATACGAGATACCGTCTTCATCTTCAGGACGTAACGGAAATATTTAAAAAAGCGGATTTCGCCTCTTTTAAAGACGCAAAATACATCAAAGGAATACTTATTCCAGGAAAAGGGAAAGAGACAAGCCGCAAAAAAATCGACGTTCTTTCTTTGGAAGCCAGAAAATTCAACCTTAAAGGCATTCTAGCTTTGAAAGTGGAAGAGGGGAAACTGGAAGGCTCATTTGCAAAATTCTTGACGCCGGAAATCGAGGAAGAACTCCGTTCCTTCCTTTCTTTGAAAGAAGACGATTTGTTCGTTTTCGCCTCTTCGAAGGATAGGAGGGACATTGATTTTGGCTTAGGCGCAATTAGAACGCTCTTTGCGAAAGAAATGGGCCTTATTAAAGCTGGAACATACGATTTGCTTTGGATCGTCAATTTCCCAATGTTTGATAAAATCGAAGGAACGGATCAATACACCGCAGAGCATCATCCATTCACCAGACCGAGAGATGAAGATTTGCCTTTATTGGATACAGACCCAGAAAAGGTTTTAGCGTATGCTTATGATATCGTCATCAATGGCTATGAGGCGGGTGGAGGAACCTTAAGAATCTACGATCATGACACCCAATGGAAGATTTTCCGTTTGCTTGGCTTATCCGAGGAAGACGTCGAAAGAAAGTTCGGATGGTTTTTAAGGGCTTTCCGTTATGGCGTTCCCCCTCATGCCGGCTTCGCTTTGGGCTTAGATAGACTTTCCATGATTCTTTGCGGAACGGACAATATTCGCGATGTCGAAGCCTTCCCTAAGAACCTTCAGGCCACGGATCCGATGTCTAAAGCCCCATCAAGCGTTTCTCAAGAAGCGTTAGATGCAGTAGGCATTGAGATTAAAAAAGAGTAAATATTATCTTTAGATAATATAAGTAACTAAAAAACAACTAAATAACTACTAGAAAGGAAATATATGGCCGAGAATCAATCCCCAAAACACCAAGACGAAAAATCCATCAACAGCATTCGCTGTCTTCTTCTAGACGAAATTCAAAAAGCGAATAGTGGGCATCCAGGAATGGCTTTGGATATCGCGCCCGCCATGTACGTTCTTTTCAAATATCATTTGATTACCGACCCCAAGCATCCATCTTGGATCAATCGCGATCGCTTTGTGCTTTCTAGCGGCCATAACAGCGCCCTTCTTTACGCCATGCTTCATATAGCCGGATATGACTTAACGATGGACGATCTTAAAGAATTCCGACAGCTGAATAGTCGCACTCCTGGACATCCAGAATATGGCGTGACATGCGGAGTCGATGCGACCGCAGGCCCATTAGGGCAAGGCATCGCTCAAGCTGTTGGCATGGCCATGGCTGAGGAAAAGCTTCGCGCCACATACCCGGAAGGCGAAAGAATCATGAACCATCGCACATATTGTTTATGTGGCGATGGGTGTTTGGAAGAGGGCATCTCTCAAGAAGCGATTTCTTTTGCGGGCCATCAGAAATTGAATAAGCTGATCCTTATTTACGATCAAAACACATCTACCTTGGATGGGCCAACCTCCAATTCTATGAGCGAAGATGTGAGAAAACGTTTTGAAGCGGCGGAGTGGAATACATTAGAGGTTTTCGACGGGAATGACGTTTCTAAGATTAACGAAGCCTTGTCTGAGGCGAAAAAATCTTCGAAACCAACGATGATTCTTATTCATACCTTTATTGGCTTTGGAACCTCTAATCAGGGTTCTAGCAAGACTCATGGCGCCCCGCTAAAGAAAGAAGACTATGAGGCTTCGGAAGAAAAATTTGTGAAAGGCTATATTCCCTTCCGTGTGGACGAGGACGTTTATCAAGATTTGAAGGATAGTTTTGCAAAACGTGGGGAAGAGGCCTATCAGGCTTACGAAAGGGAAAGGAAAGCGTATGCTTTGGAACATCCTGCGTCATATCGCGATTTCGAAAACGGTTTCCAAAGGAATATTGAAGATTATTCCATCGTCTCTCCGGAGCTGAAAGAAAACGAATCAACCAGAAATGCTTCTGAACGTTTCTTGCTTGAGATGGTTAATAAACTGCCTTTCAGCTTTGGGGGAAGCGCAGACGTTGCTTCGTCCGTTAAAACAAACATTCCTGGCGACCCAGGCTTTTCTCCTGAACATAGAAATGCTAAAAACATCAACTTTGGCATTCGTGAATTCTTTATGGCAGCCGCCCAAAACGGCATTCTTCTTCATGGCGGTCTTGTTAGTTATGTGGGAAGCTTCATGGTCTTTAGTGACTACTTCAAAAACGCCATTCGCATGGCTTCTTTGGAGAGAGTCCCTGCTATTTTCCTTCTTTCTCACGATTCTATTGCCGTTGGAGAAGATGGGCCAACTCATGAGCCGATCGAACAATTGGCGGCTTTAAGAACCATCCCTGGGTTAGACACGATTCGTCCTTGCGATGACCGCGAGATGTTCGGAGCATGGAAATTGGCTTTGGCAAGCAAAGATCATCCGACCGCTTTAATCCTCACTAGACAAAATCTTCCATTAGAAAAAAACTCAAGCGAAGAAAAAGTGGCGCAAGGAGCCTATTTGATTTCTAAGGCCGATAAAAACGCCCAGTATGAAATCATCGCCTCAGGAAGTGAGGTTTCTTTAGCCATCTCCGTTCAAAAATCCTTGGCCGAAAAAGGAATTTATATCGATGTTATCTCGATGCCATCAACAAACCGCTTTGATATGCTCTCGAAAGAAGGACAGGCTAAGATTCTCGCTCTTCCTAGAAACAAACGCATCGCTTTAGAAATGGCTTCGGGTGCCACATGGTACAAATATGCCGACCACGTTATATCTTTAGACGAATTCGGACGCAGTGCCCCCGCAAACGAAGTCTTGAAATTCTTTGGTTTCACCCCTGAGGAAATTACGAAGAAAGTTGAAGCCATCATCAAAGATGAGTAAAATGAGAGCATGAGCCGTGATTATTATTTCTTAAACAATTTTAGCCCATATGGAACCATGGGGATTTCCCACCGCGCTTTCATAACGATCGTCGAGACGGCAACGAACCATGTTTCTGGGGCTTCGGTTTTCAAAAGTCGCAAGAATGCTATTTTCAAGATGACGAACCCTGTGAAAGTCTTTTTTAGAAAAGACGGGAGAATCGACATTAATTTAGACGTTTCCATCAAAAAAGGGGAATCTGTCGGTGAGGTTTGCACCAATATCCAAAATAGTGTTGCAGACGCTTTGCTTATGATGTGCGAAACCGTTCCTTTTAGGGTTCATATCAAAGTTTCTTCTCTTTCTAAATAAGAAAAATAGGAAGCGCTCTGAAAGAGCGTTTTCTTTTTCCTTTCGAAGCGTTTTCCTCTACAAAATATCTTGTCTTTGGTGTAAACTTTTGAAGTTCGAAAACGAACATTGATCTTTAGAGGTAATAGCCATGCACCGTAAACAAGCAGAAGAAAAAACAATCGCCGCAATCTATGACGTTCTTCTCTATACGGAAATGGGAAAAACCATTGATTTGGAAGAATTGATTTCTTCCCTTTGCGAAACGCCTTATGAAAATGCGGATACATTCGTCAAAAGAATGGTCATTGCCGCCATTAAGCACATGAAAGAAATCATCCCCGTCTATGAAGAGCATATGAGGGGCTGGACTTGGAACCGTTTAGACCATCTAGAACAGGCTCTTCTTTTGTATTGCTATTGCCATTTCTTCTACGATACCGAAGAAGTAAGCAAAAAGATTGTCATCAATGTCGGCGTGGAATACGCCAAAAAATATCTCGACCCGAAAGCAAAAGGCTTTATCAATGCCATATTGGATAAGGTTTTAGTCAAGAATGTCTGAAAGAAACGATTTACCTTACATCTCCGTTACCAGCCTCAACACGCTCATTAAATATAAATTAGAGGGAGAGGCCGATTTACGGGGGCTATATGTCAAAGGGGAGATTAGTAACTGGAAAACATACCGTAGCGGTGTTTTTTTCGATCTGAAAGACGAAAACGGCAGCGTTATCTCTTGTCTTTTATGGGGAAATTATGCTTCCCGTCTTTCCTTTCTCCCAAAGGATGGCGATGAAGTGATTGCCTTTGGGAACATAACCGTTTATGCAGCGAGAGGACGTTACAGCCTTCAAGTGTTCACTTTAGAGCTATTTGGCCTTGGCGCTTCCCTTTTGGCCTTAGAGAATCTAAAGAAAAAACTGGCCAAAGATGGGCTTTTTGACCAAGCGAGAAAAAGAAAAATCCCTTCTATGCCAAGCACAATCGGAATCATTGTTGGGAGAAACAGCGCAGCCGAATCGGATTTAAGAAGAAACATCCTTCGACGCTGGCCTTTGACGAAAATTCTCTTTTTCTACGCCCAAGTGCAAGGCTTGGATGCTCCTAAAAGCATAATAATGGCCTTAAATAAAGCGGAAGAGTGTGAGATTGATACTTTAATCGTCGCCCGTGGCGGGGGCTCTAGCGAGGATTTATCTGCCTTCAATGACGAAGCCCTTGTAAGAGACTTCGCTAAATGCCCATTCCCTTTCATTTCGGCCGTGGGACACGAAATCGATTTCACTTTGCTAGATTACGTCGCGGATTTGCGTGTTTCAACGCCAACGGCAGCAGCGGAAGCGGCAACGCCTAATCAAATTGATGTTCGTAACGATTTGTTAAGCAAAGAAGAAGAATTGCAAGAGAGCCTTCTGAACAAAGTTCGCAACGACAAGGAAAAACTCGCATCCCTTGCAAAAAGGCAATTTTTCCTTAATCCAGCCTCGATTTACGAAAGAAACAAAGAAGAGCTGAAAGATAAGCAAGATCGCCTTTCCAGAGCGATAACATTCTATATTTCCTCTCTTTTAGATAAGACAAAATCTTATGAATCCAGGCTGAAATCCATAAATCCAGACAACATTGTTAAAAGAGGATATTCTATCACGTTTGGGGAAGACGGTGCGCCAATCACGTCAGCTAAAAATGTCTCCAAAGGTCAAAAAATTAAAACAAAACTAAAAGATGGTATAATCGAATCGAAAGTTTTAGGAGAGCAATGAAAATGGAGAAGAAGATGTCTTTTGAAGAAAAGATGAAACGTTTAGACGAAATTGTTGAAAAAGTGGAAAATTCTGTCCTTCCGTTAGAAGAATCCTTAAAGCTTTATCAGGAAGGAACTGCTTTGATTAAAGAGCTTCAGACAACTTTGGATGACGCTGAAAAGAAAATTAAGGAAGTTACGACAAATACTGATAAATAATTTTTTTATTAGTATGATATTAGTAGATATTTATGAATAAAATAGTAGATTTAAAACAACTTAAAAATCCGAATATAGTGAAAGAAATGGACGAAAGCGCCCTCAGAGATCTTTGTGCTCAAATCCGTCAGGAAATACTTGAAGACGTCTCGCTTTGCGGTGGGCATTTATCCAGCAATTTAGGGATCGTCGAGCTTACGGTTGCCCTTTACCGTTCTTTCGATTTCCCAAAAGACAAGCTTCTTTTTGATGTTGGCCACCAATGTTATGTTCATAAGATCCTGACGGGCAGAGATTTAAGCAAACTGAATGAATTTGATGGGCCATCCGGTTTCATCAAACGCGCGGAATCACCTTATGATTGTTTTGAAGCGGGGCATAGCTCCACGGCTCTTTCCGGAGGGGAAGCTTTCGCGATCGCCCGTGATATGAAAGGCGAAGATTTTAATGTCGTGGTGCTCATTGGGGATGCTTCTTTAGCAAATGGGGTTTCTTTTGAGGCTTTAAACAACATCGCTTGCCGTAAAAACAAGGTGATTATCGTACTAAACGACAACGATATGTCGATTTCTAAGCCTGTTGGAGGGCTAGAAAATGTCTTACGCAGCATCTCTCCGACCTATGATGACGAAGAAAAGGCAAAGCACCCACATATCAAATTAAACAACAAAACGATTTTTGAGGAACTTGGGCTTGAATATATTGGCCCTGTGAATGGCCATGATATCAGTGCTCTAGACGAAGCTTTTCAGAAAGCGAAGCGCTCTAAAAAATCAGTTATTGTGCACACTTTCACAAAGAAAGGAAAAGGATATTCTTTTGCCGAGAATGACGAAAGTGGAGATTGGCATTACACCGCGCCTTTTGACATAGATACCGGTTTACCGAAAAATAAGCATGCAAATCAGATTTCCTTTTCTAAGTTCATGGGCGATCTTTGCTGCGAAGCTTTAAGAAATAACCCCGAATCAGTTTTGATTTGTCCAGCCATGATTAAGGGAAGTTTGTTGGAATCGGCATTCGACACTTATCCTGAACGTTGCTTTGATATGGGAATTTCAGAAGAGCATGCGGCTGTTTTCACCGGAGCGATAACGCTTCGAGGGATTCATCCAATTCTCTGTGTGTATTCGACTTTTTTGCAAAGAGCGTACGATGAGATTCTTCATGATTGCGCAAGAATTCACGCGGATATGACACTTTTGGTGGACCGCGTTGGGCTAATCGGGAAAAACGGCGAAACCCACATGGGCATTTACGATGTGGGTTTCTTGCGAAGCATCCCTGGCATTATTATTTCGATGCCATCGACATTGTCTGAAGCAAGAGCATTGATGGATTTGTCCATGGAAAAAGGACATGGAGTTTTCGCCATACGCTATTTGGGCATCTTTGAAAACCTTAAAGAAACGGAAAAAAGAGAAAAACTCGAGTTTTTGAAATGGAAAATCGTTCAAAAAGGCAATCAAAAGAAACAAGCCGTTATCGCTTTGGGACCGCACGGAAAAGAATTGTTCGATAAATTGCTTCAAGCTGGATACGATGGAACTTTAGTGAATCCGTTATTCCTTAATCCTTTTGATGAGACGGTCTTTCAGGAATTGCTGCGCTACAAGGAACTTGTCATTTATGACGCATATGGGACAGAGAATGGGTTTAGTGAATCAGTAAAAAAATACTTATTTGAGAATCATTTCCATGGAAAAGCAACTTTCTTCAGCCTTCCGAACGATTTCATAGCTCATGATTCGGTTCAAAATCAAGAGAAACGTTATGGTATATCGGTAAATCAAATTTACGATTACATCTTGAAAAAATCTTAATTTTATTAACATTTTCTTTCGCTGGTTTTTTTGCTTACAATATCCTTGATGAGCAAGGTGATTATGCATATAGACCTCAATGCGTTTTTTGCGACTTGTGAGGAAATTAAAAATCCGGAATTAATCGGTAAGCCGGTTATAGTCTGTAACGAATCAGGCCGCGGAGTCGTTTCAACGGCTTCTTATAAAGCGAGAGAATTCGGCGTGCATTCCGCAATGCCTTATTTCGAAGCAAAGCGTCTTTGCCCAGAAGGAATCTTCGTTAAACCTGATTTCGCTTATTATGAGATGATGTCTCGCTCCTTTTTCTCTTTTTTAAAACGTTACTCCCTTTTGATCGAAGAGGCCTCCATCGATGAAGGATATGTCGATATGACCGAAGCTTGCATGCGTGTCGCGAGCCCCAAAGCATATTTCCAAAAAATCATGGATGATTTATTAAAAGAAATCGGTCTGAAATGCTCGATAGGAGTAGCGCCGACCAAATTCCTTGCCAAAATGGCCAGTGATATGAAAAAACCTCTGGGGCTCACCTTCCTATACCGTCGCAGTCTTAACGAAACGCTGTATCCCTTGCCTATCGAATCTTTTTTTGGCATCGGAAAGAAAACCTCGGCTAAATTAATGGATGCTGGCATTGTGACCATTGGCGACTTAAAGAAGAAAGTTGATCAAGACGATGCTGAGATAAAAACGCTTTTCGGGAAATATTTCCTTATTATCAAAGAAGAAATCAATGGTTATGGGGACGACTTCGTCGATCCGACTCCTTATGACCCAAAATCTCTCGGACATAGCGAGACCTTTCCATATGACACAAACGAAGAATATGTCATTAAAAATAAACTAAGAGACCTTTCGATGGAAGTTGCTGAAGGCGTTAAACGCGAACGCAAGAAAGGCAAAACGGTCGTTTTGGTCATCAAAGACAGTGATTTTACGAATCATAATAAGTCCGTAAGCCTTCAAGAAGGAACGGATGATGGCGAAATCATTTTCGAAACGGTTTCCAAACTATACGATTCCAATTATCTTGGGATTATGCTTCGTCTGGTAGGCGTAACTTTGCAAAACTTATATAATCCGTCGGAAGAAACCGTTCAGATGAATATTTGGAATTTCGAAGAATACGAAAAAATGGATAAAACAAAGCTTTTGGTGAACGAATTAAATCGCAAAATGAAAAAACCTGCTTTAAAAATAGCCAGCGAGGTAAATAAAAAGAATGGAAATCGATGAATCCTTTGATGCTTTTGTCCAATATTTAAGAGTTGAGCGTGGCGTCAGCGAAATAACAGTAAAAAATTACCGAGAAGACTTTAAGATTTTTCTTCTTTCCTTCCCAAGTATCGCAACAACCGATGATTTAAATGTAGACATGTTGCCGGAATTTATTCGCCAGCAAGATGAATTAGCTCGTTCCTCCTCAACAATACTTAGACGTTACAGCCTTTTAAGAAATTATTTCTCTTTTTTGAATGAGGAAGGCATCCTTCATGAAGAAATACCGGAAGTCGATAAGCCAAAATCCTCCAAACGTTTGCCTTTCGTGATGAGCAACGAAGAAGTAGATGAATTATTAGAAGCGCCGGACATCTCCAAAGACAATGGAATGAGAGATAGAGCCATGTTAGAGCTTATGTATGCGACAGGACTCCGCGTTTCCGAACTTTTGTCCTTAAAATTTCGCAACCTGAATATGCAAAACGCTCTGATTACCGTCTATGGAAAGGGAAATAAACAGCGTAGCGTCCCCATTTCCTCCTTCGCCTTGGAATTTCTTCGCAAATACATGGACGGCCCAAGAAAAAGGGTAAAAGGTTCCAAAGATACCGATATTATTTTCCTGAATCGTGATGGAAAGGCCATATCAAGAACTTATTTCTTTATGCAAATTAAACGATACGCCGAAGAAAAAGGGATTGATTCTTCGGTCTCTCCCCATACTTTAAGGCATTGTTTTGCGACTCATCTTTTGGAGAATGGTGCTTCCTTAAGAGCGGTCCAAGAAATGCTCGGGCATTCGAATATCGCAACGACCCAAATTTATACCGAAGTATCGACAAAACGTATTATGAGCGCCTATGATTTGTATGCATCTAGAAAATGAAATATCATTTTGTTGTTAGGTATTTCTAACTTAAGGAGGATCAGAAATGAAATTTAAAAGAATCTTCTTGATTGTTGCTGACAGCGCTGGCGTGGGCGAAGAACCCGATGCCGCCAAATTTGGCGACGTGGGCTCTAATACGTGGGCTCATGCGGCTGCATCCGTTGGGGGAATTCACGTCCCTTTTATGGAAGGCTTCGGAGTTGGCCAATTGGACGATGTTGAGGGCGTCAAGAAAGTTGATTGCCATCCAAATAGTTTTGCTTTGCGTTGCCGTGAAGCGTCAAATGGCAAAGACACTTTAACGGGTCATTGGGAAATGATGGGGATTTTAACCAAAGAGCCTTTCAAAACGTTTACCGACACAGGATTCCCTAAAGAGCTTATTGATGAATTGGAAAAGAAAACGGGGCATAAAATCATAGGCAATTACGCTTCGAGTGGGACTGAGATCTTAAAGGTTCTGGGAGAAGAACAAATGAGAGATAACTCTTTAATCGTTTACACTTCCTCGGATTCTGTGCTTCAAATTGCCGCTCATGAGGGAACGACTGGAGTTCAAGAACTATACCGTTGTTGCGAAATCGCTCGTGAAATATGCCTTAGACCGGAATATCGAGTTGGAAGAATCATCGCTCGTCCATTCGTAGGAACGAATAAAGACAATTTCAAACGCACGCCAAATCGCCATGACTACGCTTTAAAGCCACCTTTTAAAACGGATATGGAAATTTTACAAGAGAACGGCTTTATGACTAGTTGCGTCGGTAAAATTGCGGATATTTTCGATATGGCAGGCGTTACAAAGACCGTTCATACCATTTCCAATATGGATGGGATGGACAAAACGATAGAACAAGTCAAAAACGATGACTGGAAGGGCCTTTGCTTCGTAAACCTAGTCGAATTTGATTCCGAATACGGACATAGAAGAAACGCTCCAGGTTATGCAAGAGCCTTGGAAGATTTAGACAAGAGAATCGGCGAAATGATTAAAGTCATGAGAAAAGACGATCTTTTAATGATTACGGCCGACCATGGAAATGATCCGACCTTTAAAGGCACCGACCACACAAGGGAAAAGATTCCGTTATTGGTTTATTCTCCAAGCATAGTTGACGGTCGCTATCTAGAAGAGAGACCAACCTTTTCAGATATTGGCGCGACCATTCTTAAGAACTTCGGATTGAAGAGAAGCGAAGACCTAATTGGAACGCCAATCGATGAAATACTAGCGTAACAAAGAAAGAAATAAAGAAAGGTCATAAGAGAAAATCTCAATGGCCTTTTTTTCATACAGAAAGTAATATACGCAAAATTAAAATGACTATAATTAATAAATTAGGAAAAATTTACTTATTTATTTATTAATCTGTTTATTAAGCGCGAATAAAGAAGAATTAAGCTACTCAAAGGCGATTCCGAAAGGTCATAAATATAAAATAATAGTTAGTCGATATATTCCAAAAATAAGGGTTTTATATCATTTATGACAAAAAGATGTCTTTCAATAAAAAAATTTTTAAACAGAAAAAACATGATAAATATAAAAAGATAATGATTAGTATTTTATTAGTACTTTTAAAAATGTGTTGAAAAGTCGATTAATTCATGTGGAAAATTATAAAAATTATTATTTTATTATGTTATAAAAATCGTAATAACGCAAAAAAATATATATTTTTGTTAACATAACGGACATTATGCGAAGTCTTGTTGTTTTATGAAAAAACTTGCATAAAACAATCAAACGATAAAGGTGTTTATTTTTTGAAATCGTGGTACCACTCTTCTTTTGCTTAACTACTAGATATCTCTCGTTTCTTTAAGCATGTATTTTCTAATCGTTAATTTACAAAACTAGTCTATTTATTATTCTATATCCCTCATATTTTTTATACGTAAAAGCAATATCTTCTGCTGTCTTATTTTTGGTGTATTTATTTGTATTTCAATCAAAAACAAAAAAAGCAGCCAATATTTTGACGGCTTTTAAATAATTTTTTTAGGCTATTTCTTCAAGTTTGAATTCTTCTCGCTTTTCTTTTGTCAGAATGTGGACAAGAAAATTTTCCGCATCAACAACAATCCATCCGCTCTCTGGTTTTCCTTCTCTTTTGATTTCCATGTTTTCCTTTCGAAGAAAAAGATCCTCCAAAGCCTGTGCAACCGCCTCTAACTGTCTTTCGTTATTCACGCTCCCGATGATTACGTAATCCGTGAAAGGATTCCTTTCTTTTGTTTCAATTGTCACTGTGTCTTCGCATTTTTTGTCTTCTAAGGTATTTAATATATTCTCTAAGACGCTCATTGTTCCTTCTCCTTGCTCAAATATTCTTCATAGCATTGTTTACTAAGCTCTGTTGAGGAAGTTCCTCCCTTAGAGGACAAGAATTTGGCGTTTTCTTGAATCACCCGAAGAAAACCAACATAGTAATTCTTTTTGCAATCTTTTATCATTTCTGAGGAATCATAGCCTCTTGTTGGATCGATTTTATCAGAGGAGAAAATAATCTTCGCTAACGGAGACATGTGCGCTTTTCCTGTGCAATGATATTCGATGGCGTCCAAAATGGATTTATCTTCGATTCCGAATTCTTTCTTTGCAAGATAAGCGCCGGTGAACTGATGAAAAGAAAAAGCGGGATAATCCTTATATTCCGGGAACCTCTCCTCCATGATTCTCAACGACTCTTCTTTGCTTAACTCCTTCCCGATGTCGTGCAATGCCCCAGCGATATAGGCTCTTTCTGGGGAAGGGATATGATTGGAGATCGCTATAGAGTAAGCTAAATGGGCTACAGACAGAGAATGGTTCAAGCGATGATCGCTTAAATAGGAATGAAGCCTCTTCATGAAATAAAGGTTGTGTTCTTCGATATAGCTTAAAACGTTCGAAGGAAGATCAACGGACTGAAGAGAACGAATGGCACTGGAAGAAACGTTTCCGGATTCAAAGAAATTAAGCGAAACCATTTTGTATTCTTTCAGTATATTTTTATCGATATCAATGTCAGGACGATTGGCAAATATCACTTTAGCGATTTCGACGATTTCTTTTGCCTCATGCCATTTCGGGAATTGGTTGACCTCATCGGCGCCAATTAGAAGGAATAATTCGTATTTCGGATATTTTTTTTGAAAATAACGGACCGTATCGATGGAATAAGTCGTTTCGCCCTCGCGTTTTAATTCGCAATCGCTGATGAAAAAAGAGGGAGAGCCTTCTTCTTGGAGCGCTAGGCGCAGCATATTCAAGCGATCTTCTTTGGAGGCGGATGGCTCTTTCCAACGTGGAGATTTAGCTGGCACAAAAACAACGTCCGCATTTAATGACAAAGACGCTTGCCTAGCGATGCGCAAATGCCCGCAATGGACGGGATCAAAGGTCCCGCCGAAAATAATCAGTCTTTCCATAGATTAAAGAACGATTCTCGGATTCTTTTTGCTCGGACGATATAGAATGATCGTATGCCCGATGATGTCCACTAACTCCGAAGATGTTTTTTCAGTGATTTGTTTTGCCAGATCCTTGCAAAGCTCATTGGAATTCTGCAAAACCTTCACTTTGATAAGCTCATGAGCCTCTAAGGATTGATCAATGGAGGAAATGACGTTTTGATCAATCTCCCCCTTTCCTAAATTTATTTGCGGTTTTAGATGATTTGCCAAACCTTTTAATAAAGCTCTATTTTTTGCTGTTAACATAACGATGTCCTTTCGCTCTTCCGGCATATAATCCTATTCCTTTTGGAACGTAAATTCTAAGCTTACTTCCTTCTTTGCTTTGAAAAGAGATCCATCCTAAGCCGGAAATGGCCAATTCCTGATATCCTTCTCCTTTCAATTTGATGTCAAATACGTCATAGTCGCTCATGCTTTTCAAGAAATTTGCGCATGGCTTGAGGTAACGCTTTTCGCTATATTTGAGGAAGAGCTCGTCCATATTGTGTTTTGGAGTGATTCCTTTGCATTGAATTTTAGGCGAAACATGCAAGAAGAAAGCCATCCGTTTATTGCCTTCAAGATAATCGATTCTAGCTAAATTGGAAATGAAGATAGAACCATTTAGAATAATTGATATTTTTTTACTGATATATGGCTTATCCGTTAAGATGTATTTCATCAACAGAGGATCGTCTTTGTATCGAGTAAAGGAATTGGAAAGTAGATTCCCCGGGGTGTCATAAATAAAACTGGAGGAATCGAGAGGGATTTTCAAAACGTCTAAATCCGTTCCGAAATACCGGCTTACTCCAACGGAATGGTTTGAGCGATTCTTGTAATTCTTCAAAAAAGCTGAGAAAAAAAGGGATTTCCCGCTTGAGATGTCTCCAAGAATATAAACATCGTGCCCGTTTCGTTTCTTTTCGATGGCTTCAGCGATATCGGAAACGTCATTTGAGAAAAGCAATGAAGTCAGAAAAATGTCATCTTTGCTTATCTTGATGCCATATTCCTCAAAGATGTTGCGAATGTATTCTTTTAAAACTTCGTCCGAGTATTCCCTTGGCATCAGGTCCTTTTTATTTCCGATAACGATGTATTTCAAGCCTTTTGCGATTTCAGCTGCATTTTGGTCAAAAGAACACTCAAAGGAAGTTAGGTCGATAACCTGAACGATTAAGGCGTCGCTCGCTTTCGCGTCCTTAATCATCGTTAAAACGCCTTTCGATGTTTTCATAGGCGCTGGAGAACGATTATAGCGTTGCTTTTGGTAACAACTCTCACACAAAAGAACCTCTCTATCGGAAACTTCTTTTAGCGTCTCCAAAGAAAGATACCCTTCTTTTTTAGGGTCATCGCTTTGAATTACAGCTCCGCAATGGCAGCAACGTTTTAAACTTTCAAATTGATTCATGGAATCTCCCTCCATAATTTTTTGTATGGCTCCTGATATAATTGTTTCATTTTTCTTTTCGAAAGAAAACGATTAACTCTTGTCCAAGGAGGATCAAGTTTGGTTAAAGGCTTGCAAAGTATGGCTCTGATGTGAGCACCATTAGCCGCATAAACGTCCGTTAAAATTTGATCGCCAATTAAGATGGTGTCCTCTTTAGAAAAGCCTTCCCTTTTCATAAGAGATTTCAAAGGACCGGAGAAAGGCTTCCTTAAGGCACAATAAGCAGGAATTTTTAATTCCGCGGCAAAGTCCAGAACGCGCTTGCTGGTGTTATTTGAAGCGATGGCCACCTCAAAACCGTTTTCTTTCAGAGATTGGATGAATTTTTTTGTTTTTTCCGATGGGAACTTGTCTTTATAACAAGCCAAAGTGTTATCCAAATCCAACAAGATATGTTTGACCCCATTCTCTTTATAAAAGGAAAAGGGAATTTCGTATACGGAGGAAGCGATGGCAAAAGGGATGGCTTTTTTATTCATTGTTGATATCGTTTAGATCATCAAAGAGAGAGATTTGCTCAAAGTCATCTGAAGAATCTTCTTTCTTTTCGCTCTCTTCCTCTTTCTCCTCCTCTTCAGGAATTTGGAAGGAAGGAACGCTCTCGTCTAGCAAAGGAGACACTTCACGAGAAATTCTCACGATTTTGTTTTTGCTAGGGAAGTCATCAGGGCGCTTGGCGTATTTTTCCATCGGGGTCAGATAAAAGTCTTCGAAGGTCACATCAAAACGAGTGGAATCGCTTAAAACGGCATCTAGAGAATAAGGCGCTTCTTTGTCTCCAACCTTTCCAATATAAACAAGAACGTGAGGTTCTTTCTTAAACATATCGTATAAAGTGAAGACTTTATCCAGACGATGAGAAAGAGGAATCTTGTTCATATCGAAGACCCTTGTGTGGTCTCTGTCGGTGACAAGAAGAATTTTTCCCAGCTTTTCATCTGGAGCGAAAGAAAGCATTCCTGCCATTTCTTTGCCACGGAAAGAACCCGCCTTAAGACCAGAGGTACGTGGATTCGAAATGAAAATTTCATTCTCGTTATAAAAGATTGCTTTTCCTTCTTTAGAAGCGATAAAGAGACTCGAATTTCCGGAAGTGTAGCAAACATCGATTAATTCATCACCTTTCGAAAGGTGGATGGCTCCGATGGCTTTGGATTTACGAACGACTTCGAAAGAAGAGAGCCTTACGCGTTTTACATATCCGTTTTTCGTCAGCATGACGATAAAGAGGTCATCGCGGAATTTCCGGATGGCAAATCCTCCGACGAATTTTTCTTCCGGAGAAACATTCACCAACGAAGAAACGTGGAATCCTTCGTCATTCCATTTCGCTTCCTTGATTTCGTTCACTGGAATATAAACGTAATTTCCCTTACTGGTGAAGAGTATCAAAAAGTCCGTTGTGACGCATTGAGCCTCAAAGACGAAGATATCACCTGCTTTGATTCCAGGGCGCGCTCCATTGTGTCCGCCGCTCCCCTTCCAGGATTTTAAAGAAGAACGCTTGATGTAGCCGTCTCTTGTGGCAACGACAAAAACATCTTCTTTCGCGATGAGATCGCGCTTATTGACGACGACGTTTTCTTCTTCGGCTGGGCGGATTTCCGTTTTTCTTTTGTCTCCATAGGTTTTGGATATGCGATTTAATTCTGAAATAATCAAATCTTCTCTTTTTCCTTGGTTGGACAAAAGCTCGTTTAGATAGGCCATATCTTCGTGAAGACGTTTCGCCTCATCCTCTAATACCGTAATATCGGTATGAGATAATTTATAAAGCGGCATCGTGACAATCGCCTCAGATTGTGGCTCGTCAAAACCGAATTTCTTTTGAATGTTTATTTTCGAATCTGCTTTGTCGTTAGAATGGCGAATCACATCGACCACTTCATCAAGAATGGAAATCGCTTTGATGAGACCCTCAACGATATTCGCCCTTGCTTTGTCTTTTTCGAGGTTGAAACGGGTTCTTCTGGAAATGACTTCGAGTTCATGAGCTATATAGCAATCGCAATAATCCAATAAATTCATCGTCTTTGGACGATTATCGACAATCGCGACCATATGTGCGCTATAAGAGACTTTTAATTCGGTTTTGCTTAATAAATAAGCGATAATGGCCTCTGGCTTCGCTTCCTCTTTCAAATCGACAGCAATACGAATTCCGGTTTTATCCGTCTCGTCACGAACTTCATCGATTCCGGGAATCGTTTTGTCGTGGCGGATTTGATCGATGGATTTCACGAGTTCGGACTTATTCGTTCTATATGGTATTTCGGTAATGATGATCTGTTTTTGCTTTCCAGGCTCGTCAACGATTTCATAACGGCTCGAAATCGTGACTTTCCCCCTGCCTTTAAGATAAATGTCCTTCAAGGAGTCGTTATTGTAAATGATGCCACCAGTTGGAAAATCTGGACCTGGCAAAATGGCCAAAAGAGAATTCAAATCACAATTTGGATGTTTGATGCGATGGGCGATTGCTTTGGAGAGCTCTACAAGGTTATGCGGAGGAATGCTTGTGGCAATGCCAACGGCAATGCCTTCTGCGCCGTTAGCGAGGAGGTTGGGGTAACGGCATGGCAAAACAGTCGGCTCTAATTCCGTGTCATCGAAAGTAAGCTCCATATCCACTGTATCACGATCTAAATCCGCGACCAATTCATTGGATAGGGCGCTTAATCTTGCTTCGGTATAACGATAAGCGGCCGGCCCATCTCCGTCGATGGAGCCGTTATTGCCTTGGAAATCAATCAACGGATATCGATATGCCCACTTTTGAGACATATGGACCAAAGCTTCGTAGATGGATGAATCGCCATGAGGATGGTATTTCCCCATTACGTCTCCAACGATGTGGGCGCATTTTTTAGTTGGTTTATCGATGGTATTTCCTGTTTTCGCCATATCGAAAATGATGCGGCGCTGAACTGGTTTCAAGCCATCTCGCGCATCCGGAATAGCTCTATCCTGGATGACATCCTTGGCGTAAATGGAATATTTAGCGCCCATTAATTCATCTAAGGTATCAGAGATAATGTTTTCAGGAATGATCGTTTCTTCTTTCGCTCGTTTTGCCATATTTATTTCTCTTTCTCAACTTCAGAAAGGAAGGTGTCTTCTTCGTTGAAGGTTACGTTTTCTTGAATCCAATTCCATCGGGATTGAGAATCTTTGCCCATAAGAATGCTGATTCTTTTCTCCACGACAAGGGGATCCTCTATCTTGACTTGCATCAAAACACGTTTCCTTTTGTCCATCGTGGTTTCAGCAAGCTGCTCAGCGTTCATTTCGCCAAGGCCTTTGTAACGGTTAATGCCGTATCCAGCGCCAATTTTCACTTTGGCTTTTTCTAATTCTTTGTCATCCCAGCAATAAATGTGGTTCGCGGGATTGCTTTTCTTATAAACGCGATAAAGAGGAGGTTGGGCTATATAAACCATGCCCGCATCGATAAGAGGTTTCATGAAATTGTAGAAAAAGGTCAAAAGAAGAGTTTGGATGTGAGCCCCATCTGTATCGGCATCGGTCATGATGATGATTTTGCCATATCGGGATTCATTGACATCAAAATCTTGTCCCACTCCTGCGCCAATGGTTTGGATTAAGGTGGAGAATTCGGTGTTGCTCACGATTCTTTCCATCGTGACGCTATCGGTGTTTAATGGCTTGCCACGTAAAGGCAAAACCGCTTGATGAAGACGATCTCTTCCCGTTTTGGCCGAGCCGCCTGCAGAGTCGCCTTCGACGATAAAAAGCTCATTGTTCTTATAATCTTTTGATTGAGCGCTTGCCAACTTATCGGAAATGACATAATCAACGGCTTTTTTCTTTGTTCCACGCGCTGCTTCTTTCGCTTTTCTCGCGGCATCTCTGGCTTCTTTGGAAGCTTGGCATTTCTTAATGAGCTCCAAAGCAAAATCTTTATGCTCGTTTAGATAGTAGGTGAAAAAGTTTTGCACCGCATTTGAAACGACGGATGTTGCTTCGGGGGTGCCTAATTTCCCTTTGGTCTGCCCTTCATATTCCAATTTTTCTTCTGGGATCTTGACGGAAACAACGGCAGTCAAACCCTCGCGAATATCACTGCCATCAATCGTTTGATTTGGACGGATGAGCTCATTTTGCTGAGCCCAATCGTTTAAGGTTTTTGTGAGAGAGGCTTTAAATCCTGTCTCGTGGGTTCCCCCATCTCCCGTCTTGACATCGTTTGCATAGGATAAAATGTTTTCGTTATAGTCTTGAGAGCACCATTGCATGGCGATTTCAACGATAATCGGGTTTGTTTTGTCGACGAAATCGATGGTTTCGCCAATTGGCGTTTTATTCTGAGTTAAGGATTGTACGTATTCTCTGAGCCCGTGCTCAGTGTAGAAATCATGGGAATTTCCAGTCTTTTGATCTTTAAGAATGAAATGAACACCCGTTAAAAGGTAGCTTTTTTCTTCCAAACGGTTATAGATGGTATCCCAGGAAAATTTTGTGTTGGGGAAAATGGCAGGATCTGGCTTAAAATGCACACAAGTTCCATGTTTGGAGGAAACTCCGATTACTTCTAGAGGCTGATAAAGCTCCCCGCCATTATGGAAAGAAATGTGATAAATCTTCCCATCGCGGTAAATTGTAACTTCGCAAAATTCCGAAAGAGCGTTCGTTACCGTGGCGCCAACGCCGTGCAAACCACCGGAGACCTGGTAGACTTTGCTATTGAATTTGCCTCCAGAATGTAACGTCGTGTAGATAAGCTGAACGGCAGGGATTTTGGCCTCCGGATGAATATCGACAGGAATTCCACGTCCTTCGTCTTCAACAGAAATCGAACCGTCTTTCATCATGGTGACCGTGATTTTTTTGCCATAGCCATTGACCGCTTCATCAACCGCATTATCGACAATTTCCCAAACCAAGTGATGGAGTCCGCTTAAATTAGTGCTGCCAATATACATGCCTGGACGTTTTCTCACGCCCTCTAATTCGCTTAGAACCTCAATGTTTCTAGCGGTGTAATCACGTTCTGCTTTTTCGATATCGTCCATAAGTATTCTTTTACCTAACAAGCATTATATCAAACTAACATTGAAAAAGTAATGTTATCTAGTAGATAATATTGCCGCTTCGCAAAGGAGGGACGGACATGAATGATTTGAATTGGAATATCGTTATTGCCGTTTGCGTTTGTTTTTATGGCTTTTTGCTTGGGAGTATCCCAAATGGCGTGATTATCGGAAAATTATTTTTTGGAGACGATCCGAGAAACTATGGCTCGCATAATTCGGGTGGAACAAATTCAGGGCGTGCTTTTGGGAAAAAAGCTGGCGTAGTCGTCATCGTTCTTGACATTCTTAAAGCCGTTTTTGCCTTTTGGAGCGTTTGGGCGTTCCTTCGTTTCTCGGGAATACGTCAAAGTGTTTCTCTTTGGGATGATGGCGTCTTCTATAATTATCTGACCTTGTTTTTTGTTTCTTTGGGGCACTGTTTTTCTCCTTGGATTCATTTCAAAGGCGGAAAGGCGGTCGCTTGCTTTATGGGCTCTACTGGAGGCCAGGGATTTTTAAATTTCGCTTTGTGCGTGGCTTGCTTTACTTTGCTTTTTAAAAAGAAACGTGTCATGTCTGTCGCTACCATCTTTAGCAGCATAATCATTTCCGCCTTGCAATGGGTGTTGTTTTTGATAAGGAATTTCCTTTCAAATGGCGGTCAACGAATAATGGATTATTTCATGTTCAACTTAGGTTATGGGGGTGGCGCTTTCTATGGATGGGAATGCGCTTTGATTAGCAGTTTTATTATGGTCGTTTTGATTCTCAGGCATTCTTCAAATATCAAAAGATTGAAAGAGGGAACAGAAAAACCCGTTGAGTGGAAATAGTTTTTAATTAGTAAATAATTAGTATATTTAAAAAAGTGTGGATAAATCATTCACACCTTTTTTATTATTAAAAAATGCACGTAATAATCATTATTTTTAATTGACTAGATTTTGAAAATACTAAAAATAAACAATGTTTTTATGATAAAATTTAAAAATAGAAAAAAATCATTCTTCTACTACTATTGCTCTTCCAATTAATCTCATAAAAAGAATCAGAAAAAACTACTTTTATCATTTTTGGAAAAATATTTATTTTTGGGAGAATTTCTATTGGGCTGCCTTTCTTGTTTTGTTGCTTTTACTCAATTGAATAATTTAGTCATTATTTGAATGCAATTATTCATTTTTTCACAATGTTTTCTATGTTTTTTGTTAGCGACAACGCTTGATTTTTTCTTGTGGATTATTGAGAGAGATTTAATTCCTTCGCCACTACTTTTGTCTTTGAGACATATGGAAATAATACGTTCCTGCATTTGTTCTTCGAGAAAAGAGACGCAAACATTTGAAATGATCCGGGAATTGCGGATATAAGCCTTTCCTTTTCTTTTGGGCGCTCGCAACACGCAAAAACAATCTTTGGTTAGATTCCCCGTTTTCCCAGCCTCAAACCAAAAAACTTTGCGAGCTAATTTGCTATATTCATTTTATAATCTTCTTTCTTTTTACGGAACGAACGAAAGACACTAAAGAAAGCGGCCGTGTTTCTAAATAAGAAAAATGGCCCTAGTTTTTACTAAGGCCATATATTTCATTTTTCCTTTTCACTGGTTCTTATTCATGGAATTCATGACAGAACGGATTTGAGCTTCGGAAGGTTTCCTTCCCATTTGTGCAAACATTGCGCGTATCATCTTTTCGTTGATCGGCGGGTTCTTTTTCATCTCGCGCTTAATGAGAGCTCTGGCCCCAAAGAAACCAGCGGCAGCACCGATGATTAAAGCTAAGACGATATAAAGAATAAATTGCCAAAGTTCGATATTAAGTGGCATTTTGATTAAGCTCTCTTGTCGTACTTGCCAGTCGCGGTATCGACCATGACTTTCTCGCCTTCGTTGATGAAAAGAGGAACGCGGATTGTTAAACCGGTCTCTAATTTGGCATCCTTGCTTCCGCCATTAGAAATCGTGTCGCCACGAACGCCTGGTTCGGTTTCAACGACTTCAAGAGCGACTTTTGCTGGTAATTCGACGCCAAGAATCTCATCATCATAGGAAACCATGACGACTTCACCATTTGGAGCGAGATATGGGATTTCGTTTTTAAGAGTGTCTTTTGGAAGTTCCACTTGCTCATAGGTTTCTGGATCCATGAAGACCAAAGTCGTTCCCCCATCATAAAGATATTGCATGTTCTTTTTGTTGATGCTGACCAATTCAACATCATAGCCGCTGTTACGAGCGATTTCGGTGATGGCACCGGTACGGACGTTTTTGACCTTGACCTTTGCAACCATCTTTCTCATAGCGGTTTTGTTAAGCAAAATATCGATGACTTGATAAAGTGTGTTTTCGTCTTCGAAGTAATTGCCTGGGCGTAATTCTGTAACGTTCATTTTTAAAGCTCTCCTTATATAACCTTTGAAATTTTAAACCAATTTCTTTTAAGTATCTACTTAAAAAGGCCTTTAAAATACGGATTATAGCGGAATTCGTTTTCTAATGTGGTATTTGGGCCATGTCCTGGGCACACTTTTGTCCCGCTGGGAAGAGAAACGAGTTTCCTTAACGAGGAAGTAATTGTTTTTCCGCTTCCGGTTGGCAAATCCGTTCTTCCGATCCCTAAATGAAACAATGTGTCTCCACTGAATAGTGTTTTTTCCGTTGGGAAGTAATAACAAACGCTGCCAATGGTATGAAAGGGGGTGTGCAAAACCTTAAATGTGGGAAAATGAGGGATATTTATCTCTTGATTGTCTGATACGAAACGTTTTTCTAATTCATCGATAATAAGGGGATTTTCATTTAGATAAGAAGTTAAATTTAAATCGGGGTCGGTTAAAAAATCATTTTCTTCAAAAGAAAGATAAACCGGTGCAGGATGTTTGTTTTCTTTTAAACCGGAAAGATGGTCATAATGACCATGAGTGAGTAAATAAGCTATCACAGTCGCGTTCCTCCTGACAAGAAAGGAATCGAGGCAGCCATTGAGGTTGGAACCAGGGTCGATAACGATATATTCCCCTTTTTCGTTGGAAAGAAAATATGTATTGCAGCTCTCTTCTGGCGGAAATTGTATTTTTTCGATTTTCATGATTAAAAAAATAAGGCCGGAGCCTTATTTTTATTTCTTTGTTTCGATGTGAAGGGTTTCTTTCTTGCAACGGCTGCAGAACTTTTTGATCTCCATTTTATTTGGATGGGTCTTTTTGTTTCTCGTTGTAATGTAGTTATGCTCACCGCATTCACTGCAAGCAAGAATTACTTGATCACGTTTACTTTTTGCCATATTTATTCACTCTTCTTTCTTTAAGCGTTGCTTATCGTATCATAGACAAAAGAAAACTTCTACAAGAAAAGAGGTAAAAAGACTAAAATTTGTTTATGTTTACAAGAGAAAAAACAAAACAAGTTAAAATCGGTTCTCTTCTTCTTGGGGGGAACGACCACGTTTTTATTCAATCCATGGCATCCATCAAGACTTCAAAGGTTTTAGAGGTCGCTGAGCAAATCAAACTCTGCGCAAAAATGGGATGCGAGATTATGCGCTGCTCTTGCTTGGATATGGAAGATGCGCTCGCTTTTAAAGAGATTAAAAAGAAAGTTTCCATCCCTCTTGTCGCTGATATTCATTTCGATTATCGCTTGGCGTTAGCGGCTCTTGCCTCGGGCGTAGATGCAATTCGCCTGAATCCTGGGAACATTGGTTCGGAAGAAAATGTGCAGAAAGTCGTAATGGCATGCAAACAGAGAGGCGTTCCTATTCGCATAGGCGTCAATGGCGGCTCTCTCGATAAAACCATTTATAACGGCGAAGAAACGGTAAAGGGGAAATTCCTCTATCTATCCGCTTTAAAACATGTTCGCCTTTTGGAAAAATATGATTTCCACGATATTGTCGTGTCTTTAAAAGGCAGCGATGCTATCGAGACGATTGAAGCGTATCGCTTGGCAGCTTCTTCTTTGCCTTATCCCCTGCATTTGGGGGTAACCGAAGCAGGGCCCATGGAAACTTCTTTGATTCGTTCCGCTGCTACTTTGTCCCCTTTGCTTTTAGAAGGAATAGGCAACACCATCCGCATTTCTTTAACGGATGATCCGCTTGAAGAAGTATTGGCGGCATCTAGGCTTTTACATGATTTGCGTTTAAAAGAAGACTGGCCCACTTTTATTTCTTGTCCTACCTGCGGCAGGACGGAAGTGAACCTTCTTCCTTTAGCCAAGAGGATCCGCGCTTATCTTGAGGAAAACAAAATCAGCAAAACGGTTGCTGTCATGGGCTGCATTGTAAATGGCCCAGGAGAAGCAAAACACGCTGATTTAGGCGCTGCTGGCGGGAATGGCGTTTGGGTCATCTTCAAAAAAGGAATGGTAATAAAAACAGTGGACGAATCCACTGTTTATGATTGCTTGATTGAAGAAATAAACAAGCTTTAGTCTTTGTTATTCAGCGCTTTCGCTTGAGCTTTATATTGTTTTTCGAGCTCTTTGCGGATGGATTTTTGAATCGCTTTCTTACGGTATTTGCGCTTTACCTTTTCAATTGCGAATTGTTTCTTTTTCTTATACATTGGCTCAATATGTTTCGGGCGGGCCAAAGCTTTGGCAATGGAGATTTCTTTTCTTTCTTCTTCAGGGAATTCCTTTTTCTTGGACAATTTTGTTTTTGGCAACAATCCAACGGGATCAGGCTTCAATTCATCCTTACGGAGAATGAAGAAATCAAAATTAACACCCTCATCCATAATGCGCTTGGCTTCTTTAACGCTATCGGCGTTATAGAAAACCCATGAATCCCCTTCTTTTCCGAAGCGGCCGCTTCTTCCTGCACGGTGGTGATAAAAGTCCAAATCAGAAGGCAAATCCACAGAAACGACGTCGGTCACATCGGGGATGTCAATGCCGCGAGACAATAAATCGCTGGCAACGATGACGGAATATTTATTTGAGCGAATTTCGCGAATCGCCTTCTTTCGAGATCGGTCATCCAAGGAACCGCTAAAATAAATGACATCGATGCCGTTGTTCTTTAGCCCCTTTGCCACTTCATTCACCATCTTTACGGTGGAAGCAAAAACAATGCATAAATAAGGTTTGCGGATGTTCAAGAAAGAAACGAGAGCGTTAACCGTCCCTTGATGCTTAATGTCAATCAAATGATGTCTTACGGTTGATGAAGTCTCGGTTTTTTCGCTTTCGTATTCGAAATCCGAACGAACGAATTTTGCCAATTCATCGCGAAGATTTTGTTTAAGCGTTGCCGAAAAAACCATTGTTTGAGGCTCTTTTAGTAAAGCGAAAATGCTTTCGATGTCTGCGAAAAAACCCATATCGAGCAGCATATCTGCTTCATCAAGAACGACGGTTTTCACATTTTGAAGAGTCAAAATGTGCTTGTCGACAAGCAAATCCTTCAATCTTCCTGGAGTGCCGATCACAATTTGAGGTGGAACGCTAAGCCCTTCTTCATTTTGGGTCACGTCCGCTTCCGATGTATAAAGGCGAACTCTAAGAGTCTGGTAAAAACGCTGGAATTGCCTAGCAAACTCATAGGTTTGGCGAGCTAATTCTCTTGTCGGGGCGACAATAATTGTTTGAAGGCGATTTAAGTTTGTGTCCGTTTTCTCGATAATTGGAATTAGATAAGCGTGTGTTTTGCCGGATCCTGTCTCACTCTGCGCCAATAAAGAAACGCCGCGCAATGCCTTAGGTATTACGGTGCTTTGCACTTTTGATGGCTCTTTATAACCCAACGCATTTAGAACCGATACCATTTTTTTAGATAATGAAAAACCACTGAAACTCATATAGATATTATAAAGAAAAGTGGGATTAAGATAAAGAAATGCACTATATTAATGAATATGATTGCAAAGATTATTGAGCCGTATGGATTCTGCTTTGGAGTGGAAAAAGCGCTAGAAATAGCCCATCAGGCGAAAAAAGGTAATCCCGACTCGCAAATTTATATTCTTGGGGATCTCGTTCATAATGAAAATGTGACGAAGAAACTTGAAAAAGAAGGTTTCTTTTTACTTAGTGAAAAGAAAGGGGCTTTAGAAAAACAACTCATCGCTGTCCCTGATGGAGCCGTTTTGGTTTTTTCTGCGCATGGGCATTCGCCAAAGTTGGATGAAATCGCTCGAAATAAAAAGTTGAAAATATATGATGCGACCTGCATTTTTGTCAAAAAAAACGAAGAGAGAATGATGAAAGAGGCGAAAAAAGGGAACGAGATTATTTATATCGGAATCCGTAATCATGCGGAAACCAATGCAGCTTTGGGCATTGATTCCAAAAAAGTTCATTTAATGGTCCCGGGAGAAACTTTCTCTTTTTCTGATGTTCATTCCTCATGCCCGCTTATCGTTTCTCAAACAACGGTTACAAGTGATGATATTCTCTCTTGCGAGAAAATAATAAAAGAGAGAATCCCTAATGCTAAATTTTTAGCTAAACAATGCTACGCGACGGAAGAAAGGCAAAAAAAGGCTGTTTCGGGGGGAGAAGATGCAGACGCTTTTATCGTTTTGGGCGGAGCAAAAAGCAATAATACGACAAAACTTTACCAAGAAATAAAAACTCATTTCCCAGATAAAATATGTATTCAAGTTTCGTCTTTAGAAGACCTTTTAGCATTTGAAAAAGAAATTATTCATGCCTCTAAAGTCGTTTTGGTTTCGGGAACTTCTACTCCTAAGGAAGATATTTTTAAAGTTTATGTATATTTAACTAAACTTTCGATAAAATCTAATAAATAATGAATTTACTAGTTAATAATTAGTATTTATATAGTTAAAAAATAGTTATCTAAAGCACTGAATTTATCTTATCCAAAATCTTTTGATACTTGATTTTATCATCTATCGGCAAATCTTGTAGATCTAACAAATTCTTGATTCTTTCTCTCTCTTTTCTCCAATACTCAACCCAAGAATCTTCTTTCTTTTTTAGATTCAACGGCCCGAAAAATATTTCTTCTTCCGAATAATGCTTTTGTGGCTTCCCCCTCCCCCATTTCATTACATCGTAGGCTATTTTTCCTTCATAGAAAAAATCATTATCCGTTAAATGGTAGCCAATCGATTCCAAATAGGAGATTAATATCGGCCTGTCGTTATGCGCATCCACTATTATTGTTTCGATGTTACGGAGCTTATTTTCGTTTTTATGGAGAATCTCTTTGATTAATCTCCCTCCCATTCCGGCAATGATTAGCGTGTCAACTTTTTTTGACAATTCATCTAAGCCGTTGGAAAGAGAAGGAATAATTTCCTCTCCTAAATTCGCTTTTTGAATTTCTCTGAGCATTCTTTCATATGGCCCTTTTTTATTCTCAATGGCTTGGGCAAATTTTATTTTTCGGTGGTTAAACGCGTTAATCGGAACGTAACAATGATCGCTCCCTATATCTGCTATTGAAGCCCCTTCATCAATAAAAGAGACGATGACATCTAGTCTTTTCTTCTGCTGCATATATTATTTGTATTTGATTTTTTCCGCATTTTTCTTATTGATTAAATCACGAATGCTTTTAAGTTTTTCGCCTTTTTCTGAATCAGGCGTATTCGTAAGAGAATCGATTGCCTTTCTTTGAAAACTCAGGTTGTCTTTCTCTTGTTTGATAGCTCGTGCGCAATCCTCGATGTTGTTCTCGGAATAAGGCTCATAAGGCAAATCAGCGTCTATCAGCTCCGTTATTGTTTTGTTTAAAGCGTCCTTGTCTTCGTCTTCGGACAATTCGATTTCGTTTAATAAGACAGGTATGCTCACTCTCTCGTTTTTTCTATCGACATAATCAACGATATAGCTTGCTATTTTTTCATATTGGGGATAATAAAAATTATCGATATTCTTCTCGAAATATTTCACGGCATCGATGTTTTGCAGCATATAGTAAAGAGTTTTTCTTTCGGCGAAAGCCAAGCGGCGAATGAATTTCGTTTCTGGATGAGCAATCTCAAAGCCCTGCTGTTCTTGATAAGTGATTTCTTCAAGAACATCTTCCGAGGAATTTGCTTTTAGCATTTGCGAGCGGATTATCTCTGGCTCATATCCAGTCACTTTTCCAAGTTTAACAATGTTATTCTCTTGATCTACGCCTGGTCTCATCGAACGAAGAAAGGGTATGGAATACATAAGAACTTTTTTTCGGTCTTCTGCTTTTGTGAGCTTTTCGACGTTTTGATAATAATTCATTTGGAACTGGAAAGGGTCCACAAGCTGATTCATGGCTTTTTTAAGGGCTTCAGGGCCTGATTCTTGCAAAATATCGTCGGGGTCCCTTAAATCGTTAGGGTTGCATACCAAGCGAAAAGGAATGCCTGCTTTGTTGAGCTGCAAGATGATTTTCATCATTCCTCTTTGACCTGGATTGTCCCCGTCGAGGCATAATCTTATCTCGCAGTTTAAGCGTCGAAGCAATTCGATTTGCTCAGTGCTTAAAGAGGTTCCCATTAAAGCCACTGCGCTAGGCATTCCCGCTTTATCGAGGGCCATGACATCCATAAATCCTTCTAAAACATAGATATATCCGTCCCTTCTGGCGGAATTCTTTGCTGTGTCATAATTATATAAATTCAAACTTTTCTTAAAAATTTGAGTGTCAGGAGAATTGACATATTTCGGAGAATCATGATCATTAGGGTTGATTCTTCTTGCGCTGAAGCCAATGACTTGCCCATTAGGGTCCTTCAAAGGAAAGATTAATCGGCCAGCATTTGCATCCACGTTCCCTCTTGAACTAATGATGCCAATTCCTTTGATTTTGTCTAATGCATGGCCTTTTTTCTCCAAAAATTCTACTGTTTTTGCACCATCCGAAAGGGCGTAGCCAATGCCATACTTTTTGATTTCGGCTTTATCTAGATGCCTTTGGTCAAGATAATCTCTTGCGATTTTGCCTTCTGGTATGTTTAAACAATATGTATATAGAGACTGCAAGTCATTAATGGCGTCAAAAAGAGGTTGTTTTTCTTTGTTTATTTGAGGCTTATTGGCTTCGCTGATTAATCTGTCATCGTGGAAGCCAACGATTTCCGCGACTTTTTGAACGGCTTCTTGGTAGGAGATATTTAGATGCTTTTGCACGAAAGTGATGGCGTTCCCACCTGTTCCACATACAAAGCATTTAAATATCTGCTTATCAGGAGAAATATTTAAAGAAGGGTTCTTATCGTCATGAAAAGGGCAGAGGGCAACATAACTTCTGCCTTTCTTGATGACTGGAATGAAAGCGGAGATGACCGTGACGATATCCGCTTCTTTTAAAAGAGTTTCAATCAAATCTCTCGAATACATCTCCGCTTTTCTCCTTTCTTTTTCGGATTAGGAATTGATTTTTCCTTCGATATAGGAAACTAATTCTTTGATTGGAAGACGAACCTGTTCCATGCTATCGCGGTCGCGAATGGTGACGCTGTTATCTTCCAATGTGCCAAAATCAATCGTAACGCAGTATGGAGTGCCGATTTCGTCTTGACGACGGTAGCGTTTGCCAATTGATCCAGTCGTGTCCGTTGTGCACATAAAGTGTTTACTAAGTTCCTGAAAAACCTCATTGGATTTGTCAACAAGCTTCTTTTGCAAAGGTAAAATGGCCACTTTATATGGCGCAAGAGATGCTTTGATGTGCATCACGGTTCTCACTTCTCCGTTCGCCAAGGTTTCTTCGTCATACGAATCCACCATGACCATTAGCATGAGGCGATCTAGACCCATGGATGGTTCGATGACGTAAGGGAGGTAAGATTTCGTTTTTGTCGCTCCGGTTTCGTCGATGTAGGTTTCCGTGTAGGTCAAATCTTCTTTTGAATATTCCTGATGACGTTTTAAATCGTAGTCTGTCCTATCGGCAACCCCAAGAATCTCACTCCATCCTAAAGTTGGAAAATCGTATTCTACGTCGGTTGTCGCTCTTGAATAGAAAGCCAATTCCGCCGGTTCATGATCGCGGAAATGAAGATTTTCTGCCTTGATGCCCAAAGATTCAACGAAATCTAAACAGTTTTTCTTCCAATAAGCAAACCATTCTAAATCGGTCCCTGGTTGACAGAAGAATTCCATTTCCATTTGTTCGAACTCTCTTGTTCTGAAGGTAAAGTTCCCTGGGGTGATTTCATTGCGGAAGCTCTTACCGGCATTGCAGATGCCAAATGGGAGTTTCTTTCTGCATGCACGTGCGACGTTCTTGAAATTCATAAAGACGCCTTGCGCGGTTTCAGGCCTTAAATAGACGACGGAGGAGGCATCTTCCGTTACGCCGATGTGCGTTTTGAACATCATGTTAAATTTCCGGATGCTGGTGAAATCTTTCTTCCCGCATGTTGGGCAGACGATATCGTGGTCTTGGATGAATTTATCCATTTCTTCGAAAGACATTCCGTCAACATCCACTTCAGGGAATTCTTTCTTAATGAGCTCATCGGCACGATAACGAGATTTGCAAGCCTTGCAATCCACCATCGGATCGTTAAAAGTAGAGACGTGGCCGGTTGCCTCCCAAACACGAGGGTTCATCAAAATTGCCGCATCCAGACCAACGTTATTCGGATCTTCTTGAACGAATTTTTTCCACCAAGAATCCCGAATGTTTCTTTTTAACTCTGCGCCTAGAGGACCATAATCCCAGGTATTGGACAAACCACCATAGATTTGAGATCCAGGAAAAACGAATCCCGTCAAGATCAAATGGTTCGTTATTTTTTCAAAACTAAACTTATTTGCCATTTTTGGCTCCTTTACTAGCATCGTTTTTAATAAAAACGAAAGCAAAAATTAGCATACATTAGGCATTACATATCGTCAACCCCAACAGGATTAGCTAGCAAGCCTTAAATATTCTAAGCTTCGTAGCTTTTCACCGGCAGATTGTTCATAAAATTCCGAAAGATAAGCGATGCATCTTAAGCATTCTTTCTTTTCGAAATGAACGCGATTCATATCTTTTGGAGAGCAGCGGAAACAAAAACGGATGATTTTAAGGAACCGAGGCTCTTTCTTCTCGAACTCAAACTCAAGATGCTCCCGACAAAGAAAGCCTCCTTTAGACAAAGAAATCCCGACGATATCGTTTTTTTTGCCGCAAACAACACAATCATCCACATCCAGACCATAACCCTCTAAACGCAAAAACTGCGCAAAGTAAATAAGGCAAGGAGTTAAGTATTCGTCGTTTTTTTGGTTAAGAAAGTTCATGGCCTCATCAAGCCATTCATAAAGCTCAGACGTTTCGTCGGAATCGACAATTTTGGAATTCAGCTCATTTAGAAAGGAAAAACAAGAATTTAAAAGAAAATCACCGTTGAGCTTAGGGGCTGAAATTTGTTTGGCTTCGGAAAGGGTGAGACTTTCACCCATCTGAAGCAAAGTGACTTCGGATTTTGTGAGTGGAGAAATGGCGTTTCTGTTTTTTGATTTGATTTTTTTAATTCCCCTGGCTCGAAATGTCAGAACATTTTCTTCTGTCAAAAAAGTGACGATGCAATCGCTATCTTTATAATCGGAAATCCGGATAGTGTAGCCTACATAATTAGAAGCTGTTCCTCTCATCGGCTTTCTTCCCGTAGCCTAACTGGGCTAACTTTCTTGTGTCGTTGCGCCAACCGGGAAGACATTCTACCTGCGTATATAAAGTGACATGTCCCCCCCACATCTTCTCAAGATTTCTACGAGCAGTCATCGAAACTTTTTTGATCATTTCGCCCCCTCGCCCGATGATGATTGGCTTTTGGGTTTCCTTTTCGCAAACAATCGTGGCTTTGATTTCGACACCTTTGTCGTTTTCCTTATAATCGTTAATTAAAATCGCACATTCATGCGGGATTTCTTGTTTTAAGAAATGAAGAAGCTCTTCACGAATGACCTCCTTCGCCATAAAAGAGTTGTCTTTGTCAGTGATGATATCGTTTGGATAAAAAGGCAATCCTTCGCTTAAATGGCTCTTTATGGCAGTTTTAAGGTCCTTCAGGTTGAAGTTTGTTAAAGCGGATATCTCAATTTGCGAAAAACTAGGGAAATTCTCTCTGTAATGCTCTTTCAATTTTTCCATCATATCGATGGTGGCTAAATCTATCTTGTTGAAAACAAGAAGAATTGGAGCGTCTGTTTTAATCGAAGAAAGCAAAGCATCGTCAACAGCATAATCCGTCACCGATGAATCAATCAAATAAAGAACGACATCAACATCAGAAAGGCTTCTTCTAGCCGAGCGATTCATCGCTTTATATAAGGATTCCTCCCCATCGAAAAGCCCTGGCGTATCCGTAAAAACGATTTGCGCCTCCTTTTCGTTATATACGCCGATGATATCGTCACGTGTAGTTTGCGCTTTCGGCGTGACTATCGAGACCTTTTTAGATAAAAGAGCGTTTAATAAAGTTGATTTCCCAACATTTGGCTTTCCTAATATTGTGCAAAAACCACATTTCATATATCCATATCTTCTTTCTCAAAGGCATAAGGAAGGAGTTCCTTTGCCGTTGTTTCTTTTACTTCTCCTTCTAAATTACCGAGATAAATTGGAGCGTTTGAAGGAAATAATTCGGAAATGACTTGCCTACAAGCTCCACAAGGAGAGACTGGCCTTCTTGCGTTAGCAACAATTGCCAATGCAAGAAAATCCTCTTTCTTTTTCCCGTTCATCATTGCGTGATAAATTGCATTTCTTTCCGCACACATTGAGAGAGGGTAAGAAGAATTCTCAACATTCGCGCCTAAAAAACATTTCCCGTCTTTTGTTAAGACAGCAGCCCCTACTTGAAAATGGGAATAAGGCGCATATGCCAAATCAAGCGCACGTTTCGCTTCTTGGAGAAGTTCGTTTTTAGTCATCATTTCTTGTTGGCCTCCTCTAATATTCGGTCCTGCAATGGAAACATAATCGCTTCGTCTTCCGGCTTCATATGATCGTAGCCAAGAAGATGAAGCAAGCCGTGAACAAATAAGAAAGAAAGCTCTCTTTTTAAAGTGTTTCCAATTTCCTTAGCCTGTCTTTGAGCTTGAGGAAGGCAAATCAATATCTCCCCAAGCATTCTAGGAACCTCCGGATTCAAAATTGCATCTTTTGGGTCTTTGTCATCATTAAAAGCGAAGGAAATTACATCTGTAACCCGGTCAACGTGTCGATAGTCTCTATTGATTTGATGAATCGTTTCATCATCTACCAAAGAAACGTCTATTTCGTAATTGACTCGAATGTCAAGCATCTTGAATGCCACTTTTGCTAAATGAGTGTAGCGTTCTTCGAGGAAATTGTATTCCTCGCCAAAGTTATTTGTAAAATCCACTTCCATACAATAAATTTATCACATTCGTGGTCTTTTTTCGCCGTAATTAATCGTCTTTTGAGAAATATTCATCGAAGTACATCTGCTCCTTTTCTCTAATAGGCGAATTTTCGATATAAGCAAAAATGTTTTGCAAAGAGGATCCTACCGCAAAGAGAGCTCCAAAATGCAATAAATAATAGTTTAAAGAAACGGAATTGGCGCTTAGCAAAGGAAGAAGGGCGAAAACCGCAAGAATTACAAAATAAACGATCCGTTCGTTTCCAATAAGAGAGGCTATTTTGTAACTCTCCTCATTGATTGAGCGAATGGCATTCTTCGCTTCATTAATCGTTTGCGAATTTGAGAAAAGCCCTCGCTCTCTTTGCTCCAGGATTAATTTTCGATGAACCGTTTTTGATTTTAATAAAATGGAACTGATGGCAATATAGCTTAATGTTCCTGCGACCGACAGATAAAAATAAGAATTGTTTGCGCTGAAAAGAAAAGTAAGGGATATAACTAATACAAAGGAAGTGATTAGAGACAAAAAATCAGGATAAATAGCCTTCTTTAAAGCGTAATAATGCAAATATCTTTCTTTTAAATTCTGAGGCACCAAGGCGATTTCATCCAACCATTTCCGATCGAATTTTTTCATTGCATTCGTTAATAGCAGCCTCGTCAGGATTTCACAAAAACCATAACAGGCTAATAGACCGATGGAAAGCAAATAATTCCCGTTATCCTGCATAAAAAAGAAAGACGCGTAAAGGCAAAGAAACGAAACGATCGTTGATAAAGCGGGTAAAAGGAAATCCAAGCAAGGAAAGACCTTGGGCTTCTTAAATGGACAAATTTTCTTTTGCCCCATTTTGATTGAACCCCAAATCAGTCCCCAATTGCTCATAATCTCCTCTTTCTTGGCCCAATAAGTTCCAAAAGCAGGATCATAAACAAGTATTTTCTCCTTTCTTGCTCGTGGAACATAAACCAAATGTTCGTGGCCTTCTTTATTCAAAAGAAGGAAAAGAGGGTAAGAATCGATTTCTTTGAGCTTTTCTTTTTCGTTTGCTTTATAAAAATTCAGCTCCATCCCCTCTTTTGCGGCCGTTTCCTGAAGCTCTTTCAAACTATAAGGCGGATGTTTTTCTAACCGCATGAACTTGTAATTGCTCTCCCCTGTCGCTTCCACAAGCGCCATTTTCAAACAAGCAAGCCCGCATCCCTTTTCGCTTTCTTGATAAATGAATTGTCTCATCACCTATAGAAAGACTTACTTTTCAAAGAACGGACAAAATTGGCATAAAAAAATCCCCGATTCACTTCGGGGAAATTTTTACCATTTTTTTCTACGAGCCATTTCAGACTTCATTTTGCGTTTCAATGAAGTTGGATAGAAGCATTCTCTTTTGCGGGTTTCGAGAAGGATACCGCTTTTGTTCACGTTTCTCTTCCAACGACGAACCGCATCATCAAGAGATTCACCTTCGCGGACGACTACTTTAACAGACATGAGATTCACCTTCTTTCTGCCCAATGCCAAATTATTTTACCTTAACTCATTCTATTTGCAATAAAAAACACAAATATCCATGCTCCTTTTGAACGCTTTTGATAGTAGCTATGTTAAAATGCTCCTATGAATTCAATCGACGTAAGCATAATTCTTCCCGTCTATAACAACGAAAAAACTTTAAAAAGGGCATTGGATAGCGTTTTTTCGCAATCTTTTAATGGAAAATTCGAACTTATTTGCGCTATTGATCCTAGTAAGGATGGCTCTCTATCAATTCTTGAAGAATATTCTAAAAAACATGAAAATCTTGTTTTGCTTGCTTTTAAGGAAAGACTCGGCACCGCTTTATCACGACAAAAAGCCATCGAAATCGCAAAAGGAAATTACATCGCTTTTCTTGATGCGGACGACGAATTAAGGAATGATTTCCTTCAAAAGATGTTTGATGCCATCGTAAAGAAAGATGCGGATGTGGTGAATTGCGCTTTTTATGTTGTTTACGGAATGAAAAATAAAAAAGCGACGTATCCATTCAGAAGAAACGCCACTTTGTTGGGGAAGGCGATCCTCCGTTCTTTTTATATGGACGCCTGCATCCGGGGCTTTATGTGGAGTAAGATGTATCGCAAAGAAATTCTTTCCTCTTTTCCCAGAGCTCTTCTTTCCTCCCCAAAAGACATGTTTGAAGATCAAGCTTTGAACGGTACTTTATTGGCTAAATGCAAGAAAGTCGTTCTTTTGAGGTGTCCGCTTTATTATTACTACAAGAATAATTCCTCTTCTTTGTCTAGTGTAAAAAGAAACGATCGTGCCCAAAGGCATCTAGCTGTTTTCGCTTTGCATCGTCATTTTTTCGAAATCACCCATAACCACGTGGCTTTAAAAGCTTTTCGAAGTCGCTTTTTCCGAATGGGTTGGACGCTTTCTTTTGATTTGAAAATCGATAAGAAGAACGGCGTTTCGAAGGAGTATATAAAAAAAGTTCGCGAAGAATGGAAAGAGATTCGGGATTTAAAAACCCCCCTTCCTATTGAAGGAAAGAGCTATGAGGAATTACTCAATAGAGCAATTCTCCATTAATTCTTTTTGTAAAGAGAAATACACTCCTCGTAAGCGGCTTTCAGTTGTTGCCCGATTTTATCAAGAGACCGCTCTTCAGCAATGCGATATCCATTTTCCAAAACGGCAGGATCTTCGCCGTTTATTAGAAGGCTTTCGATTTCTTGGCGGAATTCTTCATTGTTATCGCAAAAATGCGCGTTCTTTTTATCTTCGAGCCAAGGTTTGTAGACGCCAATGTTACGCAATACCAATGGACATTTCGAGGCGAGGGCCTCTAAAACGACGATGCCTTCTGTTTCTTCGTAAGAAGGAAAGAACAAACAGGTTGCACTTTGCAAGGCTCCGTGAATTAATTCTCCCTTGACATATCCAGGCATGATTACGTTATCTGGCTTATTTTTCATGGCCTTCAACATCTTACCTGAGGTAAGAATATGTGCTAAATGCCCAAACCAAAAGAATTTTATTTTCGGAAATGAGCGAGCCACTTCGATGAAATCGTGGAGTCCTTTTCTTTCGAAAGGGAAACCAATTCCCATGACAAAGGGTTCATTTTCTTTTAGCCCGAATTTCTTTTTGAAAAGCTCTTGGGCGTTCATGTCTTCTTTGTACTCATTTAAATCAATACCATTGGAGATAGAAACCACTTTTTTATTGAAACCGTAAGACTCAATGAGCTTTTTTGAATACGGGGTTGGCGTGATAATGTAATCCGCATGGGAATACATATATTTGATTTGATGATCAAAAATCGGCTCAATCAGTTTCCAACAACGAAAAGACTTTCGAAAATCTTCATAGGTTGAATGGCCGTGAACAATAACAGGGATCCCTTGTTTATGGCATTTTCTTAGAACGCCATGCGATTTTGCCCATAAAGTATTGATGTGGGCTAAAACATACCCCTTTTCTTTAGGATTCCTCGTAAAATCAATGCCAGCGGATTTCAAAGCTCTCATTTGATGGCTCATGGCACGTCCTATGCCAGATGCTTTGATCCCGTTTGCGTCTTCGAAATAAAGAAGGGTCTTCATTTCTTGCTTTCTTCCATGATTTGGACGGAGTGAGAACAGCCAATACGATTAGCTCCGGCGTCAACCATCGCCTTAAAGTCGGCTAAAGTATGAATGCCACCAGCCGCTTTGACGCCCATACCGCTTCCAACTGTCTCGCGCATGATTTTTACGTCTTCTGCTTTAGCTCCGCCTTTTCCGAAACCGGTGGACGTTTTTACGAAGTCAGCACCCGCCTCTTTGGCAAGTTGAGAGGCTTTTTTAATTTCATCTTTGCTTAAATAGCAACATTCTAAGATGACTTTGAGAAGTTTTCCTTCGCAAGCTTCTTTGATTTCATGAATCTCTTTCCTGACGTAATCGTAGTCACGATCCTTTAATGCCGAGACATTAATCACCATATCCACTTCATCGGCACCCATTTTAACTGCATCATTGGCCTCAAAAACTTTTGCTTTTGTGCTCATTTGACCTAATGGGAAGCCAATAACTGTGCAAACCTTTACATCGCTGCCCTTCAGTTCTTTCTTTGCGAGAGGCACAAAATAAGGGTTCACGCAGACACTCATAAAATCGTATTCTTTCGCTTCTTTGCAAAGTTGCTCTATTTCACTTTTTGTGGCATTCGCAGCCAATAAAGTGTGGTCAAAATACTTATTCATTTTCATAAAGATACCTCATCAACATATTGTACTTTGCAACTTTATCTTTGAAAAGGAAAAGCGGCCTTACTAGGCCGCTTGCTTCTTTTCAGAAATTATTTGCTTTCTTTATCTTTGACGATAACTGCCTTGCCGTCATAATAGCCGCATTCTGGGCAAACTTTATGAGGTTGAATCATCGCTCCACAGTGTGGGCAAGCCACCATCGTTGGATATTTAAGATAGAAATGGGTTCTTCTTAATCTTTTTCTGGTTTTCGAAGTTCTTCTTTGTGGTACTGCCATATTATTCTCTCATCTCCTTCACAAAAGACTGCACTATTATAGAAGAAGGCTTTAGTGAGTCAATGTTAATTTAGACAATGTAAAAAATATTCCTTTTTTACTCGATGGCATCTATATAAAAAGCTTAATCAGCAGCATTTTCTTTAGTGTAGGCCACTTTCTTGACTTGTCCATGAAGATTCGATTTTGACGTAACTTTAACAAGAAGAAAATTAGAGGTGTGTCCATAAGATATTCCTTTTTTTTCGTCGTATTCTTCAAAAAGGACGTCGAGTTCTTTCCCGTAAAATTTTTCTTTGTAATCTTCACGAAGCTTTTTGGAAAGGCCGATTAAACGGGCATTTCTATTCTTTTTCACTTCAGCAGGCAAATCCTTCAAGGTATAGGCAAACGTCCCTTTTCTAGGGGAGTATGGAAAACAATGAATTTCTGCTAAATGGCATTTTTCGGCGAAGTCTAAACTTTCCAAGAAGTCTTTCTCCGTTTCACTAGGAAAGCCAGAAATCATGTCCGTCGTTATAGCGATTTCAGGACGAATGGCGCGTATTAACTGAAGCTTTTCGTAATATTCTTCAGCCGTATAAGGCCTTTTCATTTCTTTGAGAACTTTGGTTGAACCACTTTGCAACGACAAATGCAAATGGGAGGAGAAAGCAGGGAAATCGCGAATGACAGAAAGAAAGGAATCGTCCACTTCAGAAGGGTTTAAGCTGGAAACTCTCAGACGGAAGAGGGTCGGATTTTCTTCCAGTATGTCTCTTAAAAGATTTCCCAATCTATAGGAGCCATCGCTTAAATCAAGACCATAGAAGCCGATTTCGATTCCTGTAATGACGATTTCTTTATACCCTTTTTCAACTAGAAGTCTGGCTTCTCTTAAAACGCTTTCTCTCGAGCGACTTCTTGAATTTCCTCTGACGAAAGGAATTAGACAATAAGAGCAGAAATAATTGCATCCATCTTGGATTTTTAAATAAGCGCGGGTGTTGTCTGGCAAAGCAAAAGAGCCAAACTCCTCATATTTCTCTTTTCGATTGTCCTTATCCACTAGAATAATAGGCTTTCTCTCTTTTTCAAATCGCACGATGAGTGCGGGTATTTCTTTTCGATGGGAGGTTCCTAAAACGATATCGGCTCCTATGGTTGAGGCTTCGAGAAAGTTCTTTTGGGAGTAGCATCCCATGACGACGAGAATCGCCTTAGGGGAGAGACGACGAAATTTGCGGATGTGCTGCCGCGATTTTTGATCAGCGGTCGAAGTGACGGAACAGGTGTTCAAAACGATAATCATCGCTTCTTCGGGCTTATCGGTTTCAATGAGGCCCTTTTGCAAAAATTCTTCGCGAAGCAAATCATTTTCGTAAGAATTTACCTTGCAGCCTAACGAAAATAAATAAAACTTCATTTTTTTGCTCCGTTTTCCATAGAAGGAAGAGTTTTCAAAAGCTTCATATAAAGGTCCGAGGAAATTAGTTCCCCTTCGAAAAGAGCGTTTATAAAGGCTTTCTTATCCCTTAAAAAATAAGCCTCCGCCACTTTTTCAATTCGCGGCAAAAGATGACTAAGAACAGGATGTGTAAGCTCTTTGTCAAAAAGGCAAACCTTCGCATCCAGTCTTCCTTCGTCATTCACAAAGTAAATCGCCCTTGCATCATAATCATATAAAGCTGCGCAATCGCTGGTTTTTTTGATGCACACGAGCCGAGTGAAATAGGAAATGAAAAGATGATATCCGTAATAATCAAACGGATCAATTAAAGTGGCTTCATATTGCTTGAATATGCGTTTATAGGGCATTTTTCCTAAACGCTCAACTTTGTCACTGTAAATCAGAGCGATGGAAAGAGGGAAAACCGGAACGTAAATCTTGTTTCCTTTAAAAGAAAGGTAAGGAAGGGAAAGAAGGCCGTTTTCAATGTATTCTTTAAGACTTATAGATGCTTTATCTGAATTCTTTTCATATTCTTTGAAAAGCTTTTCGATGGTTTCCTTGTTTTCCAACGCACGAAGGATGATATTCCCTCGGACGACTCCAAAGGAATCGATGGGATTCGCTAAATAAGCGTAGCTCTCTAATTCGTTTAAGCGATAAGAATTCTCGTTGTAGTAAATTTGCTCAGGAGACCGAGAAAAAAACGCAGGAGCTTGAGCAGAAGATAACATATCGAAAATGCTCATTTGTTTTCCTCAAGAAGCGAAAAAACGCTGGAAATATAGATAGACGCGGTCTCAGCGCGAAGGATTCTTTTTCCTAAAGATATGGGGCTAAAGCCATTTTCGATAGCTAAATCGGCTTCTTTTTTTGAGAATCCGCCCTCTGGGCCAACCAAACAAAGAACTCTTTCCCCCGCTTTGAAAGAAGAAAATTCTTCGGCTAAGCGGAAAACTTCCCCAGAAAGATTCTCATACGCCAAATAACGGTGATCGGCCGAAATATCAAAAATGTTTTTATAATCCAGAATTGGCATCACTTCAGGAGTGGCCAATCTTTTGGATTGGCTCGAAGCGTTGGAAACGATTTTTTGAAAACGCTCTTGACGCTTTTTTCTTTCTTTTTGGTCAAGACGGATGATCGTTCTTTCGGAAATAAAGGGCAAAAAAGAAGAGACGCCTAATTCCGTTCCTTTCATCAAAACGAGTTCATCATGTCCTCCCTTCAATAAAGCAAAGCCCAAAATAAGATGAACATTTAATTCGGTTGGCCGGTTGATTTCGTTTAAAACCGAAATTTCCAATGGGGAAAGGGAGGAAATTTCGCACAAATAAAGATCGCCTTCATCAACAACTTCGATTTTTTCGCCCCTTTTGGCTCTCATTACGTTCAAAAGATGATGCTCATCTTCTTTTGAAAGAAACGCTCGATTTTCGGCGACTTTGGCAAAAAAACGTTCCATTTAGCGAAGGAAGACTCCGTTTGCATCCGTCAAAGAATCGTTTTTGAAAATACGAACAGAGGCGAACGCATAAAATAAGAAACAGATAAGAAACGGCAAAATAAATGCGAAAGCGTTTTTAAAAGGATCGACAAAAAGAAAAAGAAGACTTCCTATGCCTCCAACAAAAATCGAGGTAAAAAGAAATTCCAAAATTCCTTTTTTCACAAATCCTAAGAAAAAGTTATGAATACCGAAGGCTCCTAAAAATAAGCACAAAAAACCGGCTATTTTTCTTGACTTTGATTTATAAAGGCCTCCATTTGTCTTAGTGGCTTTTATGAAAGAGGTGACATCTTTTGTTTGATAATTGTCCTCGATTGGGTTTTCCGTCCCACAATACGGGCACATATCTTTATCGAATTTAGAAATGGTTCTATGGCAATTTTTGCAGATAGGCATAAGTGTTTTAAATTTCCCCTTATTTAGAATAGTAGTCTCAAAAGCTCTTTTTTAAAAGAAAAAACCATCTCTTTCGAGATGATTATTTCTTAAAAGGGTTTTTCCACCAGTTTTTCTTCTTGCTGCTTTCCTCTTTTTGGAATTGAGTAAGAAGATCTTTTTGAGTTTTCGTCAAATCCGTTGGAGTGTGAATCTTCACGTGTAGGTAGTGATCGCCAGGGCGTGAAGTTCTCAAATCTTTTACACCCTTGCCTTTTAATTTCAGGATAACATCAGGCTGTGTTCCCGCAGGAACTTCCACTGATACCGTTCCATAGACAGTCTCCACGTCAACGGTCGTTCCTAAGGTGGCTTCAACAAAGCCAAGATCCAAATTTGAGTGGATATCGTTGCCATCACGAGTGAATCTCTTGTCCGGTTCTATCTTGATTTCGACATATAAATCGCCGTTTGGACCACCGTTTGTGCCTCTTTCTCCTTTTCCCTTAACGCGGATTTGCTGGCCTTCATTAATACCAGCAGGAATGGTGACATCGATATTGGTACGGACTCTCTTATAGCCTTCTCCACCGCATTTTGGACAAACTTTTTTTATTTGCTTTCCACTACCGTGACAATGAGAGCAAACAACTTGAGATTCCATGACGCCAAAGATGGTTTGCTGACGTTGAGTTGTATAGCCAGTCCCCCCGCAATAAGGACATGTCTGAATATCCGATGGAGAGGCAGCTCCTGTCCCCCCGCAAGCGTCGCATGGCTGATCATAAGTTAAAGGAACATCGATATGAGTCCCGTTAATCGCATCCATGAAGCTGATTTTAACGCTGTACAAGGTGTCATTCCCTTTTTGAGGCCCATTAGATTGGCTTCTTCTGCTTCTTCCTCCACCAAAGAAGGAATTGAAAAGGTCATCAAAGCCACCAAATCCTTGAGATGAAAATCCAGCGTTTTCAAATGGGTTTCCTGCTCCGCCCGTAGAAGCTCCTTGTCCAAAGGCAGCAAAACCGTATTGGTCATAAGCAGCTCGTTTTTGATCATCTGAAAGTACATCATAGGCTTCCTGAACTTCTTCAAACTTTTTTGGAGCATCAGGATCGTGGTTGATATCAGGGTGATATTTCTTCGCGAGCTTTCGATAGGCGGAGCGAATCTCGTCTTTGGTTGCAGTTTTGCTGACTCCTAAAGTCTCATAGTAGTCTTTTTTCTCGTCTGCCATATTTGTGCTCCCTTCCTTAAAGCAAGATGGAGGCGTCCTTAGACGCCCCCATCACAATGATTTTATATATTAGGCCTTTTTATCGGTGAAGTCGGCATCAACAACATCTTGGTCGTTTCCGCTTCCATTGCTGCCGGCACCGTTTGCCCCAGCATTTGGATTGGCGCCAGTTTGTTGCTGATAAGCGCTTGCCGCATTGGCTGCATCTTCCAATTTTCCGACAATTTCTCTTAATTTATCGATATTGTCGTTTTGAATGGCGGCTTGTGCATCATCACGAAGTTTGGTAAGCTCACTCTTTTGCTGTTCGGAGAGCTGAGCTCCTTTTTCGACTAAGGTTTGGTTGATTTGGTCAACATAAGCCTGAGCTTTGTTCTTCACTTCAATGTCATCTTTTCTCTTTTCATCTGCGGCCTTGTTTTCTTCCGCTTCCTTTACCATACGGTCAATATCTTCTTTGGAAAGACCATTAGAACCGGAAATGGTGATGTCTTGGCTCTTTTGAGTATCAAGATCCTTAGCGGATACTTTAACAATGCCGTTGACGTCGATAGAGAATGTGACTTCAATTCTAGGCTCACCGCGTCTTGCTGGCTTAATGCCAGAGAGTTGGAAGTGGCCTAAGAGCTTGTTGTCATGCGCCATTGGTCTCTCACCTTGATAAACCATGATGTCGACGGCAGGTTGGTTATCTTGTGCGGTCGAGAAGACTTGGCTCTTTGTCGTAGGAATGGTTGTATTACGAGCGATAAGAGGAGTCATGACTCCGCCAAGAGTTTCAATGCCAAGAGTTAATGGGGTAACGTCAAGAAGAACAACGTCTTTCACATCGCCGGCAATGATTCCGCCTTGAATAGCGGCGCCAATAGAAACGGCTTCATCTGGGTTGACAGACATATTAATCTTCTTGCCAGAAATTTGAGAAACCATATCTTGAACGGCTGGCATACGTGTCGAACCGCCAATCATAAGGATGTCGCCCAAATCATTGTAGGTGAGCCCAGCATCATGAAGGGCTTTCTCCATAGGAACTTTGCAGCGTTCCAAAAGATGCTTTGTCAAATCTTGGAATTTAGCTCTCGAGAGCGTTCCTTCATAAGAGATAGGACCGTTGGAACCCATTCCAATAAATGGGAGAGAAATGGTTGTTTCCAAGCTGCTGGAGAGTTCAATCTTTGCTTTTTCAGCAGCGTCTAAGAAACGTTGTTGAGCCATTTTATCAGTTAAATCGACTCCATTCTCAATTTGAATTTGGGCATGAATCCAATCAGCAATAGCTTTATCCCAGTCATCGCCGCCAAGTTCGGTATCGCCGTTCGTGGCTAAAACTTGGAAGGTCCCATCGCCAATGTCGAGTATAGAAACATCAAGGGTTCCACCGCCAAGGTCAAAAACGAGAACCTTTTCGGATTTATTCGTATCAATTCCAAAAGCCAAACAAGAAGCCGTTGGTTCGTTGATAATACGAACGACATCCAAGCCAGCGATTGTTCCTGCGTCTTTTGTCGCTTGTCTTTGGGCGTCATTGAAATAAGCAGGGACTGTAATAACAGCTTTCTTGACTTCATGCCCGATGTTCTTTTCAGCATAAGCTTTCATATAAGCAAGAACTTTGGCGGAAATTTCTTGTGGAGTAAAGTCTTTGTTTAAGCAACCGATGTGGAATTTATAATCGGAACCCATTTTACGTTTCGCAGAACGAACCGTGTCAGGATTGGTAATCATTTGACGCTTTGCAGCATTACCGACAATTTCTTCGCCGCTTGCTTTAAAGGCAACGACAGAAGGCGTCGTATTTGTTCCTTCTGGATTTGGAATAACCTTTACTTTGCCATCCGCTTGAAGATAGCTGATAACGGAATTGGTTGTACCTAAGTCAATGCCAACAATTAATTCTTTTGCCATAATAGTTAAATCTCCTTAAGCTTTGTTTGCTTCGTTGGAATCGGATTTTTTATCTTCTTCCTGTTTCTCGGCCTTTTTCATTTTATAAACTTTCACGTTGGCTGGTCGAATGAGCTTTTCGTGAAGTTTGTAGCCTTTTGAGAAGACAAAAGCGACTTTTCCATCGTTTTTTTCGTCTCCGTCCACTACATCGACGGCGTTCATCGTATGAGCATCAAATTCATCGCCTTCTTTCGGAAGGATTTCACTAACTCCTTCGGAAGTGAGCGCATTTTGAATTTGGTTAAAGATGTAGATGAATCCTTGTTGATAGTTCTTAGCTTCCTGGCTTGTTACTGGCGAGCCCAAAGCTAAGTAGAACCCATCTAAGGCTGGAAGAAGATTCTCGAGAAAACCTTCCGAACGATAACGGAGGGCATTACGATGGTCTTCTTCTAGGCTTTTGCGGAGATTTTGCACGTCCGCAAGTTCCATATAATACTTGTTTTTCCAGCTAAAGGCCTCCTCTTCGGCACGCTTCAATTTCTGTTCTAACTCTTCCGTAGGGTTTTTCTTGTCATGCTTCATTTCGTCTTGACCTTTCTTTTGGTCGTTTTCTTGAGTTTCGTCACGTCTTTCTTCGGTTTGTTCCATTCTTCATCCTCCCCGGAGCCTTGTTGGAAGTAAGCATCGAGGGCCTTGGCGAAGTATTGCAAGGTGGCAACGACCTTATCGTAGTCCATTCTTGCAGGACCTACGAGAGACAATGTTGCGCCTTTATCGCCAGGAACGTCGATGTTTGCTGAAACGAGGGCTAATTCATCTTTCAAACGCCCAGAATTGCCTGAGCCTATTGTGATGGTGATTCCGTTCTTCGTCTGCCCTTTTTCTAGAACTTTTTGCAAGTTGTCAGGATCATCCAAGAACTTCATCAATTCTCGCAATTTGGCCGCATCATTAGCAAATTCCGGCTGTTGAAACAATTGATCTTTGCCATAGAATTCCATACGTGAAGTGGCAAAGGCGGCGAATACGCTTAGAACGGCTTGATAAACAAGCTCTTGCCCAATCATATAATCGGTAAGAGCTGGACGCATAGCCTCCATCTTTTTGACAACTTCGTTTACGGGAGTCCCAGAAAGACGATCATTGAGGATTTTGATGGTTTTTACGACATCATTGAGGCTAACGCTTTTATCGAGAACGAACGTTTTGTTTTCAACATACCCCTTATCGGTAATAAATAGCGCTGTGGCGGTATTACCACCGATAGGAACGATATTAATGGAAACAAGATGCTCCTCTTCTAAGGAATTGCCCACTACTACAGAGGCGAGGTTCGTCATTTGAGAAAGGATTTCACAACTTTCCTTTATGACTTCTTCCACTGATTTTGTTCTTTCGGAAAGTACGGTTTGCAGGGCGTTTTTCGCTCTTTCATCCACGCTTCCAGAACGAAGGTTGGCAACATAGTAGGAATATCCTTTATCTGAAGGAACGCGTCCGGAGGATGTATGGGTTTTTTCGAGATAGCCATCATTCTCAAGGGCATTCATTTCATTGCGGATAGTTGCCGTGGAAACTTCAAGATGGTATTGCTGTTGCAGGGTTTTTGAGCCCACAGGTTCTGCCGTCTTGATGAAATGCTCGACGATCAATTTTAGAATTTCATCGCGTCTTGTCATTTTCGTCTCCTCTTTAGCAGTCGCACCTCTTCGGTGCTATGACTATTATAGAGGTAGAATTAGCACTGTCAACACATAAGTGCTAAATTTTTTCAAAAAATTCTAAAAGAACGCGATCCAAAAGCAACATACCTTTGTCAGAAACAAAGATGGAGTCGGAGTTTTCATTAATTAGCCCCTCATTATGAAGCTTCAAAAAAGGAATGCTGAATTTCGTGAAGAAAGGAAATCCGAAACGTTTTTCGAAGGCTTTTTTCATAAATCCGTCTTCTAAACGCAAATTTGTCAAAAAGAAGTCCTCTAATTGGCTATTCACGCTCAATTTTTCTTCTTCAGCTCGATATTTTCCTTTCAAATAAACGCCTAAAGAACGGGTGTTAGTATAGCGGAATCCGTCTACATAGCCAGAAGCGCCTAAACCGCATCCATAATATTCTTCATCGTGCCAGTAAGTCAGGTTATGCCTTGAATAAAATGCCGGTTTTGCAAAATTGCTGACCTCATACCTTTTATATCCTGCATTTCGAAAAGAAGACAATATCAGTTCATACATATCCGCCTCTAAAGAATCATCCATTTCTTTAAATCCATTATTATAGAAGGAGGTTCCTGGATTGATAGTTAATGAATAAGCGGATAAATGGGGAATGTTTAATGCCAACATGGAGGCCACGTCTTCCTTTAGTTCGTTTAAATTTTCGCCAGGAAGGGCATAAATTAAATCAACCGAGATATTCTCGAATCCCCATTTTTTAATTAGCCCGACGGCGTTTTTTACGTCTTTGTATGAATGTTTTCTACCCATGAGAGCTAGATATTTCTTGTGCGATGATTCCATCCCTAAAGAAATGCGGTTTATTCCGCCTTCCTTTAAAATTGCCAGTAATTCGTCATCGATGTTTTCTGGGTTCCCCTCGATTGTGAACTCGCCGTCTATTTTTAAGTAAGGCCGCAAAAAAGAAAGGAGATCTTCCAAAAGCTCTTTTTTTAAGCAAGTCGGCGTCCCTCCGCCTATATAGATGGTTTCGAATTGATTTCTCGCCAATGGATAAGAAAGAATCTCTCTTTTCAGCTCCTCTATATAAGAAAAGGCCCATTTCTCGTCATAAAGGACTTTCGAAAAGTCGCAATAAGCGCAAATATGGGCGCAAAAAGGTATGTGAATATATAGAGACGATATCACGATTGTTTATTATTGTTGTCTTTATTCGCGTTTTGATCGTATTTCTCCATTTCTTTTGCGACGTTTTTGTCTTCAACTGGACGAGTCATACGATTCAATTCTTCTTCGCGAGCTTCCTCTTCGGTTGGTTTGCCTTCTCTTTTTTCCTTCCTTTCTTTCGCCGCTTCATATTCTTCTTCGTTTAATTCTTTAGTTAAACGTTGAACTTCTTCTTCGGCGATTTCTTTGTCGCTTTTCGGCTTCTCGTCGCTTTTGAAAGGCTTGGCGTATTTGCGAAGCAAAAAAACACCTAAAGCGATGACTCCAAAAATAGCCAAAAGTAAAATTGGGATTAACCATCCTGGCATTCCACTTAAGATCATGACTTTCATAATATTAATTTCCTTTCTTTATTGGGGAATAAACGAATTTGTTCTTGAACTGAAGCTTTTCGTAGTAACCTTCTTGAGCCAATTTGTCCATTGATGTCCTAGCGGTTTCATATACGCAAGAGGCAAAGTCTTTGAATTGCTGGATTGTATAGAATCTTCCGGGCGTGCAATGATTCGCTAAGAAAGTTGCTTGCTTTTTGTTCAAATTTGGATTGGTTTCCAACAAATAACGAATATAATCTTTAATCTCCGATTTGGAAAGAGGATCTTTTGGCGAAGGGCTATTGCCATTCGCGAGAGAAGAAACGATGGGAATTTCCGCTTTTTCTTCATTTAAGCCTCCTCTTTTGGAGTCTTCACTTTGCGAAGAGTAAGTGGATTCCCTTTTCAAATTTTCTTGATTCTTTTGCAAAGAAGGTTCTTGTGGAGAGGCTATTTCCTTTTTTTCTTTTGTCGTTTCCTCTACATTTAAGAAAGACAATTGAGTCGGTCCTTTCGGTTCTTTTTCTTGCTGAATTTTGTCAGCGATATTTTCTTCTTCTGCGCCCAAAATTGAATATTCACCCTTATATTGGGAGATGCGGAGGTTTTTCAGCTGTTCGGTGACATTATCTAAATAAAGGGAAAACACACTCATCCCTTCAAAAAGAGCGTATGTCATATCGCAACGAGCCTTGCTTTCTTTATAGGCGTCCGAATTCTTGAAGGAATCTTTTAAAAGAAGCTCGAAGGGCAAAACAAAAGCTTCGCTAAAACCAGTATTCTCAGCTATGACTTCTTTCGCTAAAAGAGCGGCCATAAGTGAATTTCTTTGATCGAAAGGCTTGATGTAAAAAAGATAATTCGCAGCAATAAAAGCATGGACAAAAGCGGGCGTAAATTCATCACTTTCCAGCCAACCTATAAGGCCTTCCATCGAGTCTTCAATCAAATCGTGAGGAGCGTAAGGATAATCGGGATCGCGAATATAGGCCAAATGCTCGACTTTCTTATCAAAATCTTTCTCACGATAGAAATCCATCAATTCCTCTTGACCAAGAACTCTTTGATAAGCGCCAGCAAGGAAATCATCATTTGGCGCTGACGGAGTTTGACCTAAATAATAATCTATTGATGAAAGATAATTCACGACTGGAGTATGGTTATTATCGCTTTCCTTATAAAGGGAGTTAAGCAGCATTTTGATTGAAAGATCATTGATGTTTGATTTTTCTAAGATCGCTCCTTCTTTAAGAATATTGGAAAGCAAAATGATTCTGGTTTCTTTTTCTTTTGATAGCAGCATGCTACGAGAAAGAGACAAAAAATCCTTTATTTTACGCTCGAAATCCTGAATCTTGATGCGAATCGGCTGAGTCAAGGTGAAATAAAATGGCCGCCCTTTAATCTTTCCAAAAGGCAACACCACTTTATTCTCTTCTCGGTAAACCATTATTTGCTTCCAAAAATCGTCATAGACCACCATGTGGAGGCTTTTTCCGACCTGTGCCGGCGTAGCATAGATTTCATCGGTATAGCGAATTGCGATTGGCGTTGGATTGCTCATATTGCTCTAATTATAAAAAACGTACTTATTCAAAGCAACTAGAAAACTACTAACGAGGAATCGAAAAATCCGAAAATACGCTTAGTTTTTATCTTCGTCATCAAGGGATAAAACGGCCATGAAAGCTTCCTGAGGAACCTCTACAGAACCAATTTGCTTCATCCTCTTTTTGCCTTCTTTTTGCTTTTCGAGAAGCTTCTTTTTGCGAGAGATATCCCCACCATAGCATTTCGCCAAAACGTCTTTACGAACCGATTTAATCGTTGAACGAGCTATGACTTTGCCGCCAATTGCAGCTTGGACCGGGACTTCAAATTGCTGCTTTGGAATTATTTCCTTTAAACGGGAAACGATTTTAATCCCCCTGTCATAGGCGAATGGCCGATACACGATGGAGGATAAAGCGTCGATTTTATCGCCATTTAAAAGAATATCCATTTTGGAAAGCTCACTTGGGTGGTAGCCTTCGATTTGATAATCCAGAGAAGCGTATCCTTTGGAAATGGATTTTAGTTTGTCGAAGAAATTGAAGATGATTTCACTCAAAGGAAGAGAATATTTAACGACTTGCCGCGTATCATCGAAATAAATAAGGTCTTGATAAATTCCTCGCCTTTCTTGGCAAAGTTGCATAATCGGCCCGACGAATTCCTTAGGCGTCATGATTTCTGCATTCACGAAAGGCTCCTCGATGGATTTGATTTTCGAAGCATCCGGCATTTCAGAAGGGTTATCAATCATCTTGGAGGTTCCATCCGACAGATTAATGCGATATTTAACCGACGGGGCCGTAAGAATCAAATTCAAATTGTATTCTCTTTCCAATCTTTCTTGAATGACATCCATATGTAAAAGGCCAAGGAAACCAACACGGAAGCCAAAACCAAGGGCTTCAGACGATTCTGGCTCATAGGTAAGGGAAGAATCATTCAAAGAAAGCTTTGCGAGCGCTTCTTTTAAATCGTTGTATTTTTGAGAATCCACTGGGTATAAACCGCAATAAACCATTGGGTTTATCTTTCGATAACCTGGCAAAGGCTTATCCGCAGGGTTGGCCGCCGAAGTGACTGTTTCTCCTGGAAAAACATCTTTGATGTCTTTAATTGTGGCACATAAGTAGCCGACTTCTCCGGCGTCTAATTCAGACACGGGAAGTTCTTTTGGAGTGCGGATTCCTAGTTCGGTAACAGTGTATTTTTTGCCAGATTGCATTAAAAGTATCTCATCGCCGACCTTAACGTTTCCTTCCTTAATGCGAATCAGGACAACGACGCCTCTATAGGAATCGTAATAACTATCAAAAATTAAGGCTTTTAATGAAGCGTTCGGATCTCCATCTGGAGCAGGAATGAGCTCTACAACCCTTTCTAGCATTTCAGGGACCCCTTGCCCTGTTTTAGCCGAAACCAAGGATATATCCGCGATAGACAAACCAAGTTTTTCCTCTATTTCTTTCTCTGCGTTTGGAATATCTGAGCTTGGAAGGTCGATTTTATTAATTACCGGCAATATCATCAAATCGTTATCGATCGCTAAATAGGCGTTAGCTAATGTTTGAGCCTGAACGCCTTGCGTTGCATCGACCAAGAGCAACGCACCTTCGCAAGCCGCCAAAGAGCGCGAAACCTCATAGGTGAAGTCTACGTGCCCAGGGGTATCTATCAAATTAAAGATATATTCTTCGCCATTTTTGGCTTTGTAGGTTACTGTAACGGCGTTCAGCTTAATCGTGATTCCCCTTTCTTGCTCCAAAGGCATGCTATCAAGCATTTGCTGAGAGAGGTTTCTTTTTTCAACGGCTCCCGTTTCCTCGAGAATGCGATCGCAGAGGGTGCTTTTTCCATGATCTATATGGGCAATAACAGAGAAATTTCTAATGTGAGATTGATTAAAAGGCATAAGCAATTATCGATTATATTCTATTTCCCCTTCCTTCGATAGAAAGAAGATAATGATTCTTCAATGTCTTTTTCAGAAGTGACTATCTCATAACCCCGCCAAGATCTTTCGAAAAAAGAATGATAGTCCTCTTGCAGGTAACGTTCGTCGATCAAAAGAGCGCTTCCTACGTCGCTTTCGCTTCGAATAAGGCGGCCCACCGCTTGCATAACCTTGTTCATTCCAGGATTTAGATAAGCGAATTGGAAGCCATTTCCGTTCTTTTTGTCGTAATATTCGCGGATTAAATCGCTCTCTTTGGAAATTTGGGGCATTCCAACACCGACAACGGCTACCCCTATCAGCCTGTCGTTTGGCAAATCGATGCCTTCGCTAAAAGAACCGCCAATAATAAGAAGGCCGACGGTTGTTTTTTTGGGGTTCGGCAAAAATCTCGATAGGAAAACCTCTTTGTCTCTATCGCTCATTTCTTTTTCTTGAATGTAGACATTAGCATTCTCAAAAAATAGCTTATCCTTTATGTTTTTTAAATATTCATAAGATGGAAAGTAAATGAAATAATTTCCTTTTTTGCCTTTAACAAAAGAAGAAAGATAACTTGCGACTTTATCGTAAGTTTTGTTTCTGTTTTTGTAACGAATGGATAAATCGGGCGCAACCATCAAATGAAAATTGTCTTTTGGGAAAGGCGAAGGCAAAGCCAAATAAGGATAGTCCTTCTTTCCCAACAAGCATTCCATATAGTAACTTATCGGAGACAATGTAGCCGAAAAAATGACAGCTCCTTTCACTTTTTCCAAATCGTCTTTTAAATAAGGAGATGGGTCAAGAGATTGAAGGTGCAACTCAATATTTTCTCCATGTTTGCTAGCATATAAGGTCAAGTTTTGATGACAATTTTCCAACAAGAAAAGGAAACGATAGACCTTTCTAGATAATTCCTTCACTTTTTGAGGGAAAATAGCGTTTTCTTTTTCCTCGTTTTTGCTTTGGGTTGTCTCGCGAAATTTGCTCAAGCACCTTTGCAAGTCCGTATCGATTTTCTCCAGTTCAAGAAAATCTTGGTCTATAGGTAAGGTTATAAAGGCTTTGGCCATTTTGCCCAAGGCCAGTTTTACTTTATTATGCGTTTTTCCTTTAAGTTCACGTTTGGCTTCTTGAATTTGCTTCAATGTAATCGTTTCGCTAAACATATCCCTCGAACGGGTTGCTAAATTGTGCGCTTCATCGATCAAGAGAAAATATTTTGAAGAGTCCACTTCATCGGAAAAATAACGTTCCAGTTTCACTAAAGGGTCAAAGAAATAGTTGTAATCACAAATGATGACATCACTAAGCAATGACAAATCTAATTGAAGCTCGAAAGGACACATTTCATTGTTTCTTGCGATTTCGGTCACAGAATCTAGGTTATATCGATGTTTGTGTTGACTTTCTTCTTCAATGATTTTTCGCAATTTGCCATAATAGCCACGAGCAAAAAGACAATCGTCTGGATTGCAATTTTTCCCTGGGGAAAAACAAATCTTTTCTTTTGCGACAATCAAAGAATCGCGGCCCACAAAGCCTTTTTCGTAACAAGCCGTTAAGGCATCATAGCAGGTTTGTCTTCCAGAAGTTTTTGCCGTCAAATAAAAAATCTTTTGATTATCTGTCACAGCGAAGCTTTTAATCGCAGGGTAGATCGTAGAAATGGTTTTTCCTATTCCAGTTGGTGCCTCAAAAAAGAAAATTCCGCCTTTTTTTGCGACAGTATATACGTATTTTGCCAAATCTCTTTGGCCTTTTCGAAAATCATTATAAGGGAAAGCAAGCGAAGAGGCAGAAGCGTTTCTTGCGCGGATATGCTCCAATTCCCTTTTATTAAAATTAAGGTATCGGTCTATTAAAGAATTGACGTATTCTTCCAATTCTTCGAATGTGAAGCATCTTTCCTTCACCATTCGTTGATCGAAATCTTGCTGTGAAATATAGGTTAAACGAATATTGGCACGCGGAAGTTTTTCCTTTTTTAAATACATATAGGCATAGCATTTTGCTTGTCCATAATGCCACTCTTTTTGAACCTTATAGAATTCCTCTAAGGGAGAAATGGTAGATTTGATCTCGTCAATGATAGGGTTTATATCCCCAAGGATGATTCCGTCGGCGCGCCCTTCAAGATGAATCGAATAGTCCTTTTTTTCGATGGTTGTTTCCAAAAACACTTCCGAAAGATAGGACTTTCCTTGTTTCTTTTGAAAGGACGAATGAATTTTAGAGCCTAAATTCATCGTTTCTTGGTTGTAAATGCGATTATCTATATCACCCTCACGAAGCAAAAAATCCACCAATTGGTGAACGGATAAATTAAGTTGTTTTTTGCTTTTTTCAGACATTTTAGAACACTTTTTCGCCGTCTTTTGCTATTCTCGCTCCATTTAGAAAAGAAGCGGCGTCCATTCTTTTTTTGCCCTCGAATTGAACATCTTTTAAAAGTATGGCCCCATCTTTGGTTCCTAAGTAAAGATTTCCTTTGATTGGTTTCAAAACTCCTTGTTCAATCTTAAACGCATTCGAAATTTCACTTGAAAAGATTTTTAGTTTTTTATTGCGATAAATGACGTATGCGCCAGGAAAATTGGCCAAAGCGCGTATATATCGATTCGTTGCCAATGAGTCTAAAGACAAAGGGAGATGCTCGTTTTCAGAAGAGATTTTATTTGCGAAAGTAACTTCTTCTGGGTTTTGCTGAGTGCCTGTCAGTTCATCATTAAGATAAGGCAAAAGGTCTTTCACAATCATTTCTTTTGCTAAATCACCGAGCTTTTTGCAAAGAGAAGAGTAATTGTCGTCTTTTCCAATTGCTATAGAGCGTTTGTCATACATTTTTCCCGCATCCATTTCTTTTTCCATCTCCATAAGGGTGATGCCCGTTTTTTCTTCGCCATTCATGATCGCTCGTTGGATTGGTGCCGCGCCTCTAAGCTTAGGCAAAAGAGAGCCATGGAGGTTGATGGCTTTTTTAGGAGCTAAATCGATGAATTCCATAGGGACGATTTGCCCATAGGCCATACAGACGATTACATCGAATTGCAATTCTTTGGCGAAAGAGAAGTCTTTTCGTATGCGATGTGGTTGAAAAACCGGCAAATTAGCTTTTAGGGCGAGTTTTTTAACAGGAGGAATTTCAATTTTTTCTAGGCCTCTGCCGCTCATTTTGTCTTCTTGCGTAACAACGCCGACTACTTGAAAACCGCTTTCTAGGAGCCCAAGCAATGGTTTTACCGCGATCTCTGGAGTTCCTAAAAACAGAATTTTTACCTCTTCGTTTCGATTGTATCGTCTCATTCTTTGCTTCCTCCTGCGCTTTCCATGCCTATTATAAATTATTTATATAGTTTTTTATCCATTCGTTTTTAATGATAAAATACGTTTTCGTGAGGTAAAACATGATAAATTACAGCGAAAAAGATTGCCAAAAGTTCATCGATCAATATAAAGGCCTTTTGAATACTTCTATGACCTTGAAAGATATATACGAAAACTTCACTGCGACTCATGCAAATAAAAAATGCTGTATTTATTTTGATGAAGACGACAAAAAGCGATCTTATACATATTCGAAATACAAAGATAACGTCTGGTTTTTAGCGAAAAGGCTTTCTTCCCTTTTTTCCGCTATTCCAGCAGGTTCCGTGGTCGGTTTAAAACTTAAAAACAGCCCTATTTGGCCCTTGATGCTGTGGGCCATTTTGATGACAGGGCATCCGGTTTTGCTAATTGCCGCAAACCTTCAGCACGAAAATGCGGAAAATCTTTTGAGAGACGCAAAAGCAAAAGCCATAATCGTCAATGAAGAAGAAGCTTATTCCGTCCCTTCTTTCCGTGTAAATAACGTAAGAAATGCGGATGAAGACGTTTTCTTTGCGGCAAATTGGGCCAATGAAATCATTTTTTGTTCTTCTGGCACGACCGGCAACATCAAAATGATGGTGCTGAATGGCGAGAATCTTTGCTATCAGCTAGCTTCTGTTGCCAATGTCCCATCAAACGGAAACGCCTTAATGAATCCTGGCGTAATACGCATTTTGGCCATGATTCCTTTTCATCATATCTTTGGATTTATCGCTGTTTTCCTTTTCTTTAGCTTTTATGGAAAAACGCTTGTTTATCCGAATAGCAATTCTTCTAATGATCTTCTTAACGCCATTAGAAAGGGATCCTGCACCCATATATTTTCAGTGCCGATTTTTTGGGACGGAATCGCTCAGCAATTGGAACGCACCACTGCCCAGCAACGCGCGCCAATGCAAGAATTAATCAAAAAAATGCTCGCTTATAACAATCGTCAGATTTCCAAGGAGGAAGCCGGTTTTTCTTCTTCTAAGCTTTTTTTACGAATAATGCAAAAGAAGGTATTTGGAAAACAAGTTCAATTCTGCATTTCCGGAGGCGGATATTTGCTTCCCAAAACGTGTTCTATAATCAATGGATTGTCCTATCCTTTGAACAATGGATACGGTACGACTGAGATTGGCGTTACAAGCGTTGAACAATCTAGCAAGGTCGAGAAACGGCTTCAGGGTTCAATCGGGAAGCCTTTTGCTGGGGTAGAATACAAAATCATCCCATTGGATACAGAACATCCATTCGAAGGCGAATTATGCGTGAAGTCCAAAATCACGCATGTCGAAGAAATCGTTAATGGGGTACGTTCTAAAACGGTTCTGGATAACGGTTATTTTCATACCGGGGATATCGCCTTTAAAGACAACTCCGGAAGCTATTACATAAAAGGAAGAATAAAAGACACGATTATCGCTTCTAACGGGGAGAATGTTTATCCTGACGAAATTGAAAGTTATTTCCGTGACATTAAATATATTCGGAATCTCGTTGTTTTTGGGCAGCGTGAAAACAACACCGAAAAAATCATCCTTGTTGTTGATTTGGAAAATGGCGTTCCCTCCACTCAACTTGCGAAAATAAAGAATGACATTGACTCCATAAACGCCACGCTTCCGAATGAAAAACGCGTTTCTTCTGCTTACATTTACAAAAAAGCGTTACCTATGGCAAACAACATGAAGGTGAAACGTTTTGTTTTGCAAAAGGAGTTGGCTAGCAACCCCGAAAACTTCTTATCTTTCAATGGAGAAGCACTCGGGAGAAAACCGATTTCGTTTGAAGGGTACGACAGCAAAGAAGTAGCGAGGATTGCCGATAAAGTGCGCAAAATCTTCTCTGAAACTCTGTATTTGCCAGAATATAAAATCGAAAACGACGCTTCTTGGGCTGATGATTTAGGCGGAGACTCCATGAGCTACGTCACAATGGTTCAAGAGCTAAATAGCGTTTTCAAAGTTTCTATTCCAACCGAAAAGTATGGCAAATTGCTTACAATTGCAGAATTCACCAAAGAAATTTTGGATAGCAAGAAAAAGATTGAAGAAAGCAAGAAGAATAACGAAAAATAGTTGTTTTGGCCCTTCATTAAAGGTACAATCGTACACGCATAAGACAAAAAGGAAAAAGTAATATGGCAAACATTAAATCTCAAATCAAGCGTATCGAAGTCGGTGAAAGAAATAACGCCCACCATTCCGCGCGTAAGAGCGAAACTCGCACACAAGTGAAAAAAGCCGAACTCGCGATTGCCGCAAAAAACAAGGAAGCTGCTGCTGTCGAAGTCAATAAGGCTATCTCTCTTCTCGATAAGCTTTCCCAAGATGGCATCATTTCAACTAATTCCGCAAATCGTAAAAAAGCTCATCTTCAAGGCGAGCTTGCCGCTTTATAGTTTATTTAAGCTAAATTAGGGGCCCCGCGAGGGTCCTTTTTTCTTTTATAAAGTTTTAAATGTCGCTTTTACGCTTTTTTCTTGGACCTCTAAAACCAAATATGATGCACTGCCATCTCTTGGCTTTGTTAGGGATCCCGGACAAAAAATAAACATGTTTTTATATGTTTTGCTCTCTTTGATATGTGTATGGCCATGGATTAATATCCTGGCCCCTTTTTGATAGAAAGACTCCAATTCCTCGCTCCCAAAATAAGGATAATGCCTCATATAAAGCAGCCCATATGGCGTCTTGGCCCAAAACTCTTTTGGAAATTTGGAAAAGCCATAATCGCAATTCCCTTTGACAGCAGCAAAAGGAGAAATGTCCTCATTGCCAAAAGATTCGACGTCTCCCGCATGAAGAAACATATCTGCTCCATTTTCAATCATGACGACTCTTTTTAATTCGTAGAAGTCTCCATGCGTATCCGAAATCACGACGATTTTCATATCTCAAAATTGGCAATAAACATTTCAAAAGCCAACTTATCAGTCATTTTTCCTTGAAAAACGCTGGATTGATAGACATAAAGTTGATTAATCGCTCGATGTAAGCATGGTGAAGCCATTTTGCGTACATTATACAAGCAAGCTTTAACACGCCCTAAAGAACATTTGAGTTTCGATGAAATGTCATATGCTTCCATCCCTCTCCTGTAGAGATAACGTATCTGATCTAAGAATATAAATTGATTCGCAAGCATATTCATTAGTGGAATGGCGTTGCTGGCACTGCCCCTTACTTGCATATCTTTCCAAATATGAAGAGCTGTTTTTTTATCTCCCTTCGTCAAAGCGTTAGAAAGCAAAAAAATATCATCTTCTAATGGTGCGGGGACGAGCTGTTGTACATCGACAAGCCGTATCGGGTCCCCGTTTGTATACGCAAGAAGTTTATTCGCTTCTTGAATGAATAACGAATAATCTCCGCCAGTTCTTTCTAAAAGCTCGTTTACAGCAAGTTCTTCGATGCTCGCTGAGTGCTTTTCGAAATATTTTGGGATGAAGGCCTGCCATTGGTTTGAATCCAAGGAAGCAACAGGCAAAAATTTGGCGTCACCTTCAGCCAACGCTTTGTAATACACTGATTTTTCATCTAAAGAATCAGAGTAAACGAGAATAAAAAGATGTATTAATGGATCAGGATTGCGAAAAAAAGCAAGTAAGGGTTCATCATCATCCCCTTTAATGAGCTTCTTTTTTTCACGAGTTTTCGCCAAATAAAAGAAGTTCTCGGCGACAATCGCCTTTTTGTCGTAACCGATTGGCAAAGCTAGGCACTCATTTGATAAATCGATAAGCTTAGCAAAAGACATATCGACATCGACGTAATTCAAGTCGTCGTGTTCGGGGAGGACTTCTTTTATCAGGCGAGATAATGGTCCTTTCAACATTCTAGATTGAGATGAATAAAGTACTGTAATCACAGTCATTATTATAAATATTTTCTTTTCATAAATCACCTAATGCCTGATGAAAATAACTCCGGTAAGTAATCGTCCCCTCTATATCCGTTCTTCTGCATTTAAGACCAAGTTCGTTTAAGCGCTCGATTACTTCTTTATCAGGATGACCGTATTTATTATTCTTCCCAACGGAAATGACGCAAACTTCAGGGGAAATTTGCTCTAAAAATTCTTTGCAAGATGACGACTTAGAACCATGATGCCCTATTTTTAAAACATTCGCTTTTAAATTTGGATTGTCTTTAATGATTTTCTTTTCGACATCCTTATCGGCGTCCCCGGTAAAAAGAAACGTTTTTCCCATGAAATCCAGACTGAGAACCAAGCTTTTTTCGTTGTCGCTGTTCCCTGAATAAATGTTGTAATTTATAAATTTTAAATTGCCTACAGTCAAAGGGAATTCTTCTTTTGAAGTCACAACTTTTTTTACTGAGAATTTGGACATGAAGCTGTCTTTTGCCCCAATGTGATCGAAATCGGAATGAGAAGCAATCAGGCAGTCGATTTTGTATATTTTCTCTTTCCTCAAAAAAGGAATATCCACTTCCTGAGCCAAATCAAAAGACAGAACTCCGCCGCAATCCAGAAGAACGTTTGTAAGTCCATCACGAATCAAAATAGCATCCCCTTGTCCTACGTTAATAAAACTCACTTGCTGTGTGTAAGGAGCCATGATTGGCAAAGACGGGAAAAGCAAGGAAAAAACTTGAACAAAAGCTCCGGCCTTGGAAATGCTAGTCAGCCCCAAATCATAGAAATATAAAGACAAAAAGATAGCAAAATAAAAAAGAAAAGCGGACCATTTGGGGAATGCTCCCAACGGAATTGAAAGATTTATCTTATCAACGAAAATAAGAAGTTTATTAAGAAAGGATGAACAGTTTTTCAATAAGCTTACATAAGGAATGGAGAGAAAGGATAGAAGAGACAAAAATGAAAAACAATAAGCAAAAGGCAAGAAAAGGAAGGTGAATAAAGGGGCCAGAAGTTTAAATTCACCTCGGATATTAAAAAGAGGCAAAAGAAAATACTCTAAAGCAATAAATTTCAAAAACTTCCTTTCTTTATTTTTAAAGCAAAAGAAGCAAGATGAGTTGAAAAAATTATAAAACGCGAGGCCAAATCCAAGAAGGAAACCGGTGTTTAGGGAATTAAAAGGATTCACAAAAAATAAAATGAGGCCAGCTAAACTCAAACGAGATAAGTATGGCGCTCTTTCTTTTTTAGACAGAACATAATATACGTCGAAACTTTTCAACAATAAAACGCGGTAAGCGCCAATTTTTCCAAGAAACAAAGGTATCGTAAAAACAGCCAACACAAAGACGATTACTCTTGTTTGTCTTTCCTTAAAACGATACGAGCAAATCTTATCGCAAAAGCGAAGAAAACCGCCATAAACAATCCCACTTCCGCTTAGAATGCTTAAGCAGCCAACAGTATTTGCCAAAGCGACGGTTTCATTGGAATAATCTTTTTTCGAAAACAACAAGAGGTCAATCGTCCCTTTTGTTAAAGAATCGAAATTGTTCAAAAAGAGAAGTTCCTTTTTTCTTAGCCTTATGGGTCTTTCGAAAAGCGAGACGATCGAAGAAGCCTTCACCTCTTCTTTAACGCCTATTTTTTCTAAATATTCCGTGAATGAAAACTTCGATTCGTACTCAGCGAAGTTCAATTTAGATATATACCCTTTGATTGAAATGATATCTCCTATTTCTCTTGTTGTTGCTTTTTCGTAAATGTAATATCTTCGGATTCCGTTGCTCACAATGAAGTAATTGGCCTTCGTTTCTACAATAATTCCTTGAAAATTTTTAAATCCCGCTTCGGTGGGCAAAAGATTTAAGGTTCCAGAAATCGCTAGAGAAATAGCGAAAGGGATGAGAAACGTTATGAGACATTTCCCACCCCTTTTTCCGGCGATATATATAAGCACTACAAAAACGAGGCCCGGAAAGAGGATGTTGATTGTCAAAAGGAGAGTGCCGGAGATCCATCCTAAAACCAGGCCTATAAGCACGAAGGCGAGGAAGGTTTCTTTGCTCATTCTCTGAGCGTTATGTAGTTTTTGCATTTTTCCCACGTTGCAGGGCCAATTCCTGAAACATTGCTTATTTCTTCTAAACGTTGAAAGGAACCGTTTTCCGTTCGATAAGAAACAATGTTGTTTGAAACCGTTGAAGAAAAGCAACTCAGTTTTTTAAGTTCTTCCGCGCTAGCCGTATTAATGCATTTTTTCTCGATAGGATCGACGCTGCATGTGTTTCCGTTATCGAATAATGGAGCTATATAGCAATCCCAGCCATCTTTCAGCTCCAAGTCAAGATTAAAGGCTTTTTGATCGGCGTTGCTTGTCATCCCTCCCGCTCCGTCAATCAGGTCTCGAAGCGTTGAATTCAACGGCAAAAGATAAGTCCCTTCATGACTAATTTCTCCTGAAATAGTCACTTCCAATGAGTCACTGTCTTTTTCTGAATAGGCTAGTGACGTATTTGGGGCTGTCACATCATTAGCAAAGCGATCAACGGCCGCTAAAGCAACAAGTGTAACCACGGTGATGATAATAACGATAATGATAGTTTTGAACATCCTTTTATCCTCCTCACCTATAAATAGACGGGTTTAGAGAAAAAGGGACAAAAAAAGAGCTCTTTCGAGCTCAATTTTTTATATCGGCTTATTCAGCGTGATGGAAAGAAAGAATCTCGATTTCGTATGGGGTCGCAGCCTCCACAACAACCGGCTTGCTAGAAGCGGCCTTTCCTATTAATACCTTCCCTAACGGAGAAGAGGAGGAAATTTTTGCTGGAGAGGCAAGAACATCGCTTTCATCGCTAGAGACAACTTGAACGGTGATTTCTTGGTTTTTGGATAGATTCTTGAAAGTGACAAAATCGGTTGTGCCGATGGTCTTGGAAGAAGAATTGTCCGCTGTGGTGGCGTGCTCCAATTTGTTGGTTAATTCCACAATACGGGTTTCGATTTCGCCTTGCAACTTTTTAGCCGCATCATAATCGGCGTTTTCTGAAAGATCACCCTGAGAACGAGCTAATTGGAGAGCTTCCAAGTTAGCAGGTTTCTGAACGTTGATTAAATCTTCCAATTCCGCCTTCATTTCTTCAATCTTTTTGGCGGTATATATTACTTTCTTATCATCTTTCATATTTTGCTCCTTAAATTCGTATAAATTATAGTAAATAAACGTTTCATTGCCAAAAGAAACTATTTGGCAGCCTCGATTTTTGGATCATTCTCGTAAGCTTCGAGGACTTCGTTGGCTTCGTTGTATTCTTCATCGCTCACATTCTCGAGAGTTTTCCCATCTCTAGAAGCCATTACGATTAGAGAATCGGGATCCTCTTCTTTGTATATGAAATAATAAGTTTTATTTCTTTCATCCATGTGATAGAAGAAATAGATCTTCCATTCATCGGAGGTGCCATCATCTTTTGTGATCACGATTGTATTGTCTTTTATTTCTAGCATTCCATTCTCCTTACTTTAGAGAAGAAGCAATTTCATTGGTCACTTCGATGAACTGATTAGAGCTTTGAAGCTGCCCGGAAGCCATTTCCGCTCTTCCGCCACCAGAACCCCCTAAGCGTTTTGCTAGGGTTTTGACGATATCCCCCGCTTTTATTTTTTTCAAAGCTTCGCCGCCGGCAAAAACGCTGATTGGCCTCGCTCCTTCTTTACCGCCCAATAGAATAAAGACGTAATCTTGTTTCCCCGCTTTTAAAGAGTCGCCCAAAGTGAGCAGCTCTTGACGAGAGGCACCTTCTTTTAAAAGAGACAAGAAGGCGATGCCGCCAATTTCTTTGACTTGGGAGGAAATCGATTTTGCCTCTAAAGCGGCAAGTTTTTCTTTTGCTTGAGCAAGCTCTTTTTTCAAAGAGCTTTCTTCATCCAACAAAGAAGTCAAACGATTTGAAAGCGCCGCATCTTTCACACCCAAAATCATTTCCGCGGAAGAAAGGGCGTTTGTGCGATTGGAGAGATATTGATAGGCCCCCAAACTGCTTAGTGCTTGAATTCTTCTTGTGCCTGAAGAAACGGCATCATCGCTTTCGATGACAAAAATCCCGATTTCAGAGGTGTTTTTGACATGGGTTCCACCACAGAATTCTTTGCTGTAATCGGAAAATTCGACAACGCGAACCATGTTTCCGTATTTTTCGGAGAATTCCATCTCGGCGCCAAGTTTCTTAGCCTCTTCTATAGGAAGAATCTCGGTTTTTTCTTGGATCCCTTCGGAGATTTTATCGTTTACTTCTTTTTCAACGGCTTTGATCTCTTCGTTGGAAAGCTTGTGATCCGTCTCGTAATCAAAACGAAGATAATTTTCATCGACGTAGGAACCCATTTGCTTAACGTGTTTCTTTAATACGTCGCTTAAAGCAGCATGCAAAAGGTGAGTTGCCGAGTGATTTCTTTCGATAAGATGACGTCTTTGGACGTCTAGAGTTAAGGTAAGCTCATCACCGGCTTTTAGCGTTCCGTACTGCAAAAGTACATGGTGAAGATGCTGGCCATTTGTTGCCGTGGTAACGTTGCTAACGAGCCCGGAAACGTTTTCTCCCTTGAAAGAGCCTTTATCGGAAACTTGCCCGCCCATTTCAGCATAGAAAGGGGTTTTTTCGAAGATAACGTCTCCTTCTTCTTCGATGGATTCTTTCTTTATGCCATCAACGAAAACGGCAAGGACTTTCGTCTTTGTTTCATAAGCGTCGTATAAGAAAGTGGATTCCTCTTTGAATTCCATTAAGTCTTTGGACTGCTTATGGAAAGAATCAATCTGGTCTCGAGCGTTACGCGCTCTTTCCCTTTGCTCTTCCATGAGTTTTTCATAGCCCTCCATATCGCACGAAACGCCCTTTTCGGCCGCAATTTCTTTGCTTAGGTCAGCAGGGAAACCATAGGTGTCATATAAAAGGAAGATGTCTTTCCCAGAGAGTTCTTTGGAATTTTGGAGCTTTTCTTTCAAAATGGCTTCACCTTTATCCAGAGTCTTGATGAATTTCTCTTCCTCGTTACGAATCATCTTAGTGACTTCTTCTTCTTTAGAAACGAGCTCAGGGTAGAAGTCTTTATATTTTTCCACGACAACATGGACCAATTTATACATAAATGGCTCGTGGAAATTTATTTTCTGCCCGTAACGCATAGCGCGACGGATAATTCGACGCAAAACATAGCCGCGCCCAAGATTAGAGAAGGTCGCTCCATCGCTAAGGGCGAAGACTAGGCAACGAATGTGATCGGCGATAACGCGGAAAGACATTTTATGCTCGTCATCGTACTTTACGCCAGAAAGCTCTTCGCATTTCTCGATAATAGGCATGAAGAGATCCGTTTCGAAATTAGTTGGGGTTCCTTGAAGAATGCAGGCGATTCTTTCCAATCCAGCCCCTGTATCAATATTCTTAGAAGGAAGTTCTTTGTATTTTTCTCTAGGAACGCCATTAACCGCATTATATTGAGAGAAAACAATGCCCCAAATTTCAATATACCGGTCATTTTCAATGTCGTCTTGAAGGAGCTTGATTCCTAAATGTTTTGGATCCCAGCTCTCACCGCGGTCGTAGAAAATTTCGGTGTTAGGACCGCATGGTCCTTCGCCGATTTGCCAATAGTTGCTTTCCAAAGGAATCAAATGAGAGGCGGGAATGCCAACTTTTTGCCAAAGTTCATAAGAAGCTTTATCGATTGGGTTGTAGGTAACATATAGTTTTTCTGGATCCATCCCAAAGCCCACGGTCTTGCTCGTTAAAATCTCATAAGCCCATGGAATGACTTCGTTTCGGAAATAATCGCCAATGGAAAAATTCCCAAGCATCTCAAAAAAAGTGTGATGCCTGGCGGTATGCCCAACATTCTCGATGTCGTTGGTGCGGATGGATTTCTGCACGTTCACAATACGGCGAGAGGGTGGCACTTCCGAACCGTCGAAATATTTCTTTAGGCCAGTAACTCCAGCGTTGACCCATAAAAGAGACTTATCATCTTGTGGAATCAGATTAACGCCAGGAAGATGGTGATGTCCTTTGCTTTCAAAGAAACGAATCCAGGTTTCCCTGATTTGTTGGCCAGTCAATGGTTTCATAAATTCTCCTTTAAAAAATAAAACACCTTGAGAAAGAACGCAGGCGCGCGGTACCATCTTTCTTCACCAAAGGTGCAGCTTAATTGTTTTTCTTAACGCGAATACACGGTGACATTACTCACAACAAGGCAAGATGGCGTGTCTCTTGGGCTTTTCCATCATGAGGCCCTCTCTGTTAAAGAGACTTATTCTTGCGATGAAATTATACGACCTTTCATAAAGAAAGGAAGAAAAATTAAAAGATAGGAATGACAGTCTTAGGAATTTGACGGGTGGAACTGGATTGCCCTGCCCCTAAAAAGATTGGCCCCCAGCCTGTTGCATAGTTATAAAATTCTGAGAAATGCGAATAATGGTCCTTCGTAAAGTAACAAACAGGATCCTTTCCGTAATCATCAACGCCTTCTGTCACGACAACAACCCTTCCAGAACCCCTATTCCCTCTTCCGTAAGAAGAAGATAGAGCGATATCCAATTCCAGATAAGTTCCCTTTGAGTTGTTGAATCTCCCTAAAGATTCGGTGTAGCTATTGCTCCCTGTGTATGAGCCGCGGGCATAAGTTGAAATCAATCGATAGGAGGAATCGTTCGAAAGCTCTTTTTTGCTACGAACATAATTCGGAGGCGTTGTCCTAAAAGCCATATAATAGAGTGCCACCGTCTCATAAGTTAAGCAATAGTCGCTCTTTTTTATGGTTAAGGTCGTTGGCTCAGCCAAATATTTTTCGGTATCGAATTTCACATTGAAGACTGTAAAAGAATCATCTGTGCAAGCGGTTGAAGAAACACGATAGTTTTTGTTGGTTTCCGGCCAAGAGGCGTTATCCACTTCTTCGTATTGAACGGGTCGTTTTTCTTGGGAAGAAAACGATTCGCTTTCTTTGAAAGAGGACTCTGAAGAAACGGCGGATGCCTTTGATTCGCTAGAAGAAGTTTCCGAATAAGATGAGTGCTCGCTTCTTAAATGGCAAGAAAACAAGCTGAAAGATAAAAAGGTTCCAAGGATAAAAATGATGCGTTTTTTCGTTTTCATAGAAGATTATTTTAGATATAAACAGGTTTCTTACATCCAATTCTCAGGCATTTTACGATTTTCTTTCATCCACGAGGTTTCGCGCAATGTTAAGGAGTTGTTCGATCCGGAAACCGTCTTGCCACCGTTTGGTGAATAGTGAACTGTTATTGTCCCGTTTAACTCTCCACCCGGGCCGATATTGCCGGAGACACCCGTTGATTCAGCATAATTTGTAACATAAACATCTTTCGTGTACTTTGCCCAGTTATCAATGCTCTCCTGATAAGGCATTGTATTTTCACTTCTATCCGTATATTCATTGCTTCCTGCAACGCAACAAACACAGATCGTTTTTGGCTGGATGGCCTCTAAAAGTTCTATGGTATTTGCATTGCGAGATCCGTGATGCCCCGCTTTGAAAAGATCGGCATTCCCGATTTCGTTTTTGTTCAATAGACTAGAAATTCCGTCTTCTTCCAAATCACCGGTAAAAAGCATTTTCTTTTCGCCTTGCCTAAAAAGAAGAGAAACGCTGTAATTGTTTTCATCTGAGCTTGTTTTCTCATAATAATCCTGGTAAAGCACATCCATGCTGAGGCCTTTTCCTAAATCGTAATGGCGTTTTGCGCCATTTTGGTTGCGATAGCATTCCAAAGCCGTGTAATGGGCGGCGCCTTGGCTGACGGCATAATCTCGAGCCGCAAGATATTGCCCGTAAATAGATTTCGGTGATGGGCTCTCCCCCTTGTTGGTTTTCGCGAAATCGATAATCGTGCCAACATTATAGGAATAAAGAAGGCCTTTTTTGCCCGTGCCAATAAAGCCGCCCAAATGGTCCGCATCGGTGTGGGTTGCGATCACGTATTCTAGCTTGTTGTCCGTGCAATGCTTGTTAATTTCCTCAGCGATGGAGATGTAGTTCGACTGTTGTCTCCCCGAATCAATCACAATGTCGGTTGCGCCAGCCTTAATGTAGATGCAATCGCCATTATACAGAGTTCCGCTTTTTCCTGCTGAGATGAAATAAAAAGAAATCTCATCGAAATCCCCGTTTTCTTGCGATCCATCGGAAGAAGAGTCTCGCTCGGAGATGGAAGTTTTTTCCTCTGATGATGATTGGCTTGGTTCGAAGAATCTATCCAAAAATCCACACTTATACAGAAAAAAGCCGCCAAGAGAGGCAATAGCTAAAATAGCCACCAGCGCGAGAAAAGCAGCAACAGGATGCTTTTTCGCCTGTTTTTTAACTTCTCTTTCGATTTTCTTTTGCGCTTTCGATTTTCTTTTCGCCATAACTATTTATCTTGTCTTTTCCCTTTCAAGAAAGTCCTATCGATGATTCCGCCTCCTAAAAGAACGCCGTCTTTATCATAAAATACGGCAAATTGTCCTGGAGTAACGGCTTCAACAAGCTGATCGTATTGAAGATGTACCTCCTCGCTTTCAAAAGAAAGCTTACATGGATTGTCTTTTTGGCGGTAACGAAATTTCACTTCTACAGAAATTTCATTTTCCGGTCGTTTTCCGATCCAGTTGACATCGCTTATGTAGCATTCATCGCTCATCAAATAAGAGGAAGAATCGCCTTTGGTGACATAGAGAATGTTTTTTTCAACGTCCTTTTTGCAGATGAACCATGTTGCATCTCCTTCGCCTTTGATGCCACCGATACCAAGTCCTTTTCTTTGACCGAGAGTGTAGTAAAGAACGCCCATGTGCTCACCCAAAACACGATTGGTTTCAATGTCGATAATAGGCCCTTTTTTAGCTGGAAAGTAATTATGAAGGAATTCGCGGAAATGCCTTTCTCCGATAAAACAGATTCCCGTAGATCCATGTTTGCCGGAAACTTCATCTAAGCCAAGCTTATCAGCGATCTCCCTTGCTTGGGTTTTAGTGATGTCGTTCATTGGAAAAAGGCAGGAAGAAATTTGCTCTTCGTTCAACTCACAAAGGAAATAAGTTTGGTCTTTATTTAAATCATAGGGTTTAGCAAGGTAAAAAATGCCGTCTCTTTCGATTTTTTTGGCATAATGCCCCATGGCTATATAATCAAAACCATGTTCTTTTGCATAGGTTAGAAACGGTCCAAATTTAATGTTTTTGTTGCATAAAACGTCAGGGTTCGGGGTTCTTCCTTTCTTATATTCATCAAGGAAATAGCTGAAAACCGTATCCCAATATTCTTTGACGTAATCAATTCTTAAAAGAGGGATACCCAATTTTTTGGCAACCGCTTTGGCATCGTCATAATCTTTTTCTTGCGGGCATTGATTGTCGTTGACTGTAGGATTTCCCAAAAAATCTCCATTGGCCATGGCATCCCAGTTACGCATAAAAGCGCCCGTCACATCGTATCCGTCTTGTATCAATTTATAGGCGGCAATAGTAGAGTCAACTCCGCCTGAAAGGCCCAGTAGAACTTTCTTTTTCATGTCGTTACCTGTTAAACAATTCTTTGCTGTCAAGCCATAAAGTGAATGGGCCATCATTTATGAGCCCCACTTGCATATCCGCCTGGAAAACCCCTGTTTTCAAGGACGGCATTTTTTCCTTCAAAAGATTATTCCAAAGAGCGAATAGCGTTCTTGCCTCATCCGGTTTCATGGATTTCACAAAGGATGGGCGGTTTCCTTCTTTCACCTCCCCGTAAAGAGTGAATTGGCTAACAGAGAGAATTTCTCCATTAACTTGATCCAAAGAAAGATTTGTTTTGCCGTTTTCATCAGGAAATATGCGAAGTTTGAGAACTTTATCCCTCATCTTTCTAAGAATTTCCTCATCATCGCCGTCTGTGAAAGCGACAAAAAGGAGAATGCCTTTTCCAATGGCGGAATAAGTTTTTTCTTCTATCGTAACAGATGCTTTTTTAACTTCTTGAACTAAGACTCTCATTTGGAAATGTACTCTCTAACAATAGGTAAAATACGAACCTTTTCGGAACTGATTTTGAAAGCGTCATGAATATCCTTAAAAACGGATTCGACGTCTTCTTTATTTGTGTGCGCATAGGCTAAAACATCGCCTTTTTCGACATAATCGCCATATTTTTTTCTCAAAACGATGCCTGCGGACATATCAATTTTATCCTGCATGGTCTCTCTTCCGCCCCCAAGCTTCATGCTAGAAGTTCCGATTTCAAAGGAATCGATGCATCCGATGTATCCGGATTTTTCGGCAATAATAGGAACGATATGCTTACTAAGAGGGAATTTCTCTGGGTGCTCAAGATAGGAGATATCTCCACCTTGCGCTTTAAAGAGCTCCAGCATCTTTTTAAAGCCAGAGCCATCGGCAATAGCCGCTTGAATTCGTTTTTCCCCCTCTTCAAGCGAAGAAACGATTTTTGCCTGAAGAAGCATGATGGAACCGGCTTTTGTGACCAGTTCGACAAAATCCTTAGGACCTTTTCCTTGAAGGGTGTTAATCGCCTCAATGACTTCGAGATTATTCCCGACCGCGAGGCCCAAAGGCTCGTTCATGTCCGTAAGGATGGCTCTTGTGTCTCGATGCAAGGAGTCGCCAATTTCAACCATCGTTTCCGCCAATTCCCTGGCCTGATCTAAGGTTTTCATAAAAGCCCCATTGCCGAATTTAACGTCAAGAAGGATAGTATCAGATCCACTGGCTAGCTTTTTCGACATAATGGAAGAAGAGATCAAAGGAATGGATTGAACGGTTCCTGTTACATCCCTAAGGGCGTAAAGTTTTTTATCGGCGGGATCGATCTCGGCTGTTTGGCCAATAATGGCGATGCCGATTTTATTAACCTGAGCAATGAATTCTTTCTCGGTAAGATAAACATTTGTTCCCGGGACGGATTCCATTTTATCGAGAGTTCCGCCAGTATGGCCCAAGCCTCTTCCAGACATTTTTGCCAATTTGGCGCCGCAAGCCGCAACGAGAGGGCCTAAGGCAAGAGAGGTTTTGTCCCCCACTCCTCCAGTAGAATGTTTGTCTACTTTCACGCCTTTTATAGAGGTTAAATCGATAGTTTCCCCCGAATGTTCCATCGCGTCGGTAAGACTCGCGATTTCTTCTTTGTTCATTCCGCGGAAAAGAATCGCCATGGCTAAAGCACTCATTTGATAATCGGGAATTTCGTTTTTCGAATAGCCTTCAATGAAAAAGCGAATTTCGCTTTCGTTCAATGCCATTCCATCTCTTTTCTTTTCTATAATGTCAACCATGCGCATAAGCAGTTACCCCCTAGATTTAGCGGTCATTTCTATTATAATAGAACTATGGATTTTCGCACGAATTTAATTGAACACTTGCCCGAAAACGAAGTGGATGGTCTCTTAAACGCCATCGAAAACGGGAAGGTTACTCATGCCTTAATTCTTAATGATGAAAAAATGAGTGATGAGGAGTTCGTCTCTCGTTTCCCTCATGTCCGTAAGCATAAGTTTGTCGAGCATGCTTATTATTACGACAAAGACGAATACGAATTCGGGAAAACATTGCTCTATGACGATGGTGTTTTTTCCATTGAAGATGCGTCGGCCATGATGGTGAACTATTTCTTAAAGCCGGAAAGGGATGACGTGGTTCTTGATGTTTGCGCGGCCCCTGGAGGCAAATCAATCGGCGCTTCCTTGATGATGAAAGATGAAGGCGTCATCGTTTCGAATGACATTTCTTATCCGCGAGCGAAAGCAATGTCGCAAAACGTCGAACGCATGGGAAGAGGAAATATCATCGTTGCTTCCAATGATTTCATTTTCTCCCACGTTCATTTTGCGAATACCTTTGACAAAATCATTCTTGATGCCCCTTGTTCTGGCTCCGCTATGATGCGTAAGAACGCTTTGGCAAAAAGCGATTGGAAATACGAGAAAGTGAAGAGCAATTCGCGTAAGCAATTAGAATTGCTCGATCTTGCTTATGGCATGCTCAAAGAAGGCGGAACGCTTTCCTATAGCACTTGCTCTTTCTCTTTTGAAGAAGATGAAAATGTCATTCTCCTTTTTAAGAAGATGCACCCAGAAATCGAGATTTTAGATCTTCCTCAAGATGATTCTTTCTTCCGCAGTCAAGAGCTTCCGCAAGCCGTCCGCTTACATCCAAATCATTTTGAAGGAGAAGGCCAATTCATTTGTCTTTTCAAAAAGCCTGGAACCCTTGTTAAGACAAAAAAAGAAATCATTTCGAATCAACGTTATAAAAACTTTATTGATCAATACGGGCTTCAGAATCGTTCTAATGAAATGATGAGGAACAAATTTTATTCCTTAAGCCAGCATTTCGACGTCTCCCACCTAAACATTCTTCGCTATGGAGTGAAGCTATTCGAAATGAGAAATATCTACATCCCAGATCATCATTTGACACATTTCCTATCCCCTTCTTATTCCATCCCGATCTCATACGAGGAGGCAAAAGCCTATATACATGGTGACACTTTCCCTCTAGAAAGACCGGATAATTTCTATATCGTTAGTTACGATAACCAAAATCTTGGATATGTCAAAGTTACCCAAGGCATTGCGAAAAACCATTATCCGAAAGGACTTAGAAGAGAATTAGATTAAATCGAATGATTAACGAAGAATCCCTTTTCTCAAAGGGATTTTTTGATACCCTTTGGCGAAGAACTCTTTGTCCTCTTTTTGTTGAATTTGAACTTCTTTTAACGTCATTTGATAAACGGCGTCGCAAAGAATTTCTGTATCGTTATTCTTCACGAATTCATCATCGAGAGGCTTAAAGAAAGTGATTTCGAGAGGAATTCTCTTGTAGTTAGGACGGGCTGGTAACAAACGGAAATTCCCATACATGCAAAGAGGAAGAATCTTAACGCCCGCTTTCTTTGCTGATTTTAAAGCGCCTGCTTTATAGGGCAAAAGAATTTGCTTGTCGAGTTCTTTGTTTCGCGTCCCTTCGGGGAAAATCATGTAAGAAAGGCCACCTTTTTCAAAGCGTTTCGTCAACTCGATCATGACTTTGAGGGATTGTCTCAGATCGGAACGATCCATGAAAAATCCATCTAAGGCTTTGACGATTTTGCCAACAAAAGGGAATTTCGAAGACTCCTTTTTGGCAACGAAAGAAAGTGGCTTTTCAGAATAATAAAGCAGGATGATGGGATCCATATTGGATTGATGATTGCAAACAGCCAAAAACGTTTTGTTTTCCTTTTCTAGCTCTTTAAGAAATTGAATATTCTCGGTCTTGAAATCGGGACGGAAACGGTCAATCACATAAACCACAAGCTTGTGGATCCTAGCATAGCGAACTTCCAAAGGGTATTTTTCAGGATGCCTGGCATAGCGCGAAATATAGAAGATGAAATCCCAGAGAATGCGGATTCCAGCAGTAAAAATGAGTCTCAAATACTTAAACATAGCGTAAGTATTATATACGACTTCTTTTAAAATGAAACCGAAGGGCTCTTTTTCTCTTTCATCGGGAAGATCTCTTCCAATTCCAATTTGACCACAATACCGAAGCCATCTTCTGTTTCGATGTGTCCTTTGAAACTGATGAAAGAGCCAACAGGCGCTTTCATAAAAAGGCAACCTTCTCCTGAATACGTGAAAACGGGAAGCTTATCGACACCGTAATGTCCTGTAGGACCCGGCAAAACACGATCTATTTCAACATAACGACCTAATGGGGCGATTTTTTCTCCTAATCTCCCCGTGACGAAAACAGCGGAAATCATAATTTCTCCTTAATAACATACCTAAAATTTATTTTTTCAAAACGGCAATAAGCAAAGAATGGCGTGGGATCAAGACGTTCTTTGCCAAAATGTTCGTTCCTAATGCAGGACCTCCGCTCGTAAAAATGAGTTCATGGTCCGTTTCAAAGGAATAAGTTAAAGCATCAGAGGTGGGATTAAATAAGAAGTCGATTTCTTGATAGGAAGAAGACGGTGATAAGTCTTTCACCTTCATCAAGCTACCGGCGTCGAATCTTTCAAAATCAATTTGTCTTTCTAAGACGGCGGGATCAGAGATTTTAAAAATATCTAAGCTTTTTCTTAAGGCTATTGCCCCACTAACATATTGAACCATTTCATAACGAGAGTCAAGAAGTTTATCTGACAGTTTGTTATAAATGTCTCCGAGGTTGTACGTGTTCTCTTTCATGAATTTGGATTGTCCGATTTCTTGCCCCATATGAAGAAAGGGAATCCCGAAAGAGAAAATGAGGCAGGCTAAAGAAAATTTGATTATTTCTAATTTTTCGTCTTCAGAATAGCCAAAACTTTTAGAAAGGAAATCATAATAGGTGGCGTTATCGTGGCATTCTATATAATTAAGGGATTGGCTGAGGGAAAGGAATTTCTTTTCGAAATACCCCCAATGAAAGGAAGAGCCCAACAAAGAAAAAACAAAACCATCTTGTTTTCCTAAATCCCCGGCGCAATAAGATTTTACGTTTTCTCTATAAACGTCATTGAAAAAAGCGAAATCCGGCAACGAGGAGCAATGATCCATATTCGCTCCTTGGATTTTATTGGGGATATACATGTTCCATCCTTCCCCATATAAAAGAAAGGAAGAGTCGATTTCTTTAGTCTTTTTGGCGACTTCTTCCATGGTTTGGATGTCAATCAGGCCCATCAAATCGAAACGGAGCCCATCAATTCCGTATGCTTTTTGCCAAAAAAGGCACGAATCCACAATCAGTTTCCTGACCATCATCCTTTCAGAGGAAAGATCATCGCCGCATCCAGAGGAATTGGTGAGCTTACCTTGTCTGTCTTTGCGGAAATAATAGTTCGGGACAATCTTTTCAAAAGAGGAAAAAGCATATTCATAAACATGGTTAAAAACGACATCCAAGACGACGCGAATTCCATTTTGATGAAAAACGGAAACCATTTTTTGGAGTTCTTCGATACGAGACAGTGGATTATTTGCTGCAGAGGAATAGGAGCCCTCTGGCACGAAATATTGGATTGGGTCGTACCCCCAATTATAATCTTCAAAGCCCTTTTCCTCGTCGACGGAACCGAAATCATTAAGAGGCTGCAATTGAAGATGGGTGATCCCCAACCCTTTCAGATAATCTAAAGAAATTGGATGCCCGCCGATAGTTTTCCTGTTTTCTTCTATAAGGCCAAGATATCGGCCCTTATTTTGAACGGAAGAGTATTTATCAATCGTTAAATCGCGGACATTTCCCTCGTAAATGATGGCCTCTAAAGGATTTTGGAAGGGAGGAAGACCTTCTTTATGAAAATCGCATTCAAAAGTCGAAGAATCGATGACGACAGACGCTTTCGCATTTTCGATCGACCCTTTTGCGTATGGATCAATCGCATAGACGCCAATTTCGTTGTTTGTGACGAAATAAAGGTATTTCTGAAGATGGAAATTCCCTTCGAGCGTGAGGGAAAAAACACCGCGCTCCCCTCTTTTCATCGCATAAGATATTTCCCCGTCGTTTTTTAAAAGAACAAGTTTCACAGAAGAGGCTAAAGGCGCCCAAAGTCTCCATGTCGTCTTGTCTTTTCTGCATATAGCACCGAGCTCCCCGGGAAAATAAAATTCTTTGTCAAAGTCCGGAAAAGTAGTCGCCTCCGAAACATCAAGCGGAAATTCTCCAATGCCCGGAAGGAAAAAAAGGTAGGAATGCCCTAATTCAAGAGGCTTTGCCAGCTTGAACTCGATAAAAGAATGAGAAGGAGTGAAAACGGTTTTGCTAGGAAAAAGTCTCTGTTTTTCCTTTCTGTCTATAAGCAAAATGAAAATTTGGCTCAAATAATTAATGTCGGAAAGAGAAACGAAGCGTATGCAGTCTGGCGCAACCAAACGCGCGGAAACATAAGTGTCTTTCATATTATTACGATTGCAATAGCGTAGTCTCCATCGTGAGAAATGGATACTTGGTATTCCTTTCTTTGGTAAATAAGGATAGGTTGCCCTCCCTCAAGATAAGAGATTTCGATCTCATTCATCCTCGCTCCTGAAAGACCGCTTCCCAGGGCTTTCAAAAAAGCCTCTTTGGCCGCAAACCTTCCGCCAAGAAAAGAGCGCTTATCATTCCTCAAAACGAAAATCTCTCTTTCCTTTTGGCTTAGGACTCCCCGAACGAAAACGTCATTGTCAAGCTGAAGACGCCTTAAATCAACGATGTCGCAGCCTATTTTCATTTATCGTTATCCCCTCCAAAATCCTCATTACCATTGCTAAGCATCGATGGATCATGAATCAAAACACGTGCGCCCTTTGCCGAAGATTGGGAGTCAGGTTCCCCGACGATTCCTTCTGCTTTTAAGCGATTAAAGATTTTGCCAGCACGAGGGAAACCAACCGAATATGTACGTTGGATTTTAGAAATCGAGGTGTATTCCTGACTCATGACGTCCGCTTTAATGGTTTCGTAGAGATCGCCCTTCTCTTTTTCTCTTTGAGCGGCTCTTTCGATCTTCTCGTTCTCTTCGGCGATCTTTTCATCGTTTGAATGATCGCTCAAATCGGTGAAATTAGGATCGTAAACGACTTTTTGCTGAGAACGGATGAAATCTGTGACCGCATCGAGCTCTTCATCTTGCACAAAACAACCCTGGCAACGCACAAATCCTCCGCCCTTTGATATTTGAGCGCAATCGACAAGCATATCGCCATAACCGTTAAGCTCCTCCGCTCCAGCACGCCCTAAAACGGTCTGGGAATCCTGCGTGGATTTGACTTTCAAAGCCACGCGAACGCCCAAGTTGGCTTTGATGACGCCCGTGATGACATCGACGGAAGGCCTTTGAGTGGCGACGATTAAATGGATACCGGCTGCGCGAGCTTTTTGAGCGATGCGCACGACGCTTTCGCCAATATTCTTGCAAGTGTTGGATAAATCCGCGTATTCATCGATAAATACGACGATAAACGGCATTTTTTCCACCCCTGCCTTCGGACAATATTTTTCATTATAGGAACGGATATTACGTACGCCGGCAAATTCAAAAAGAACAAGTCTTTTTTCCATTTCGTCTATGAGTTTATCAAGACATACTTTCGCTTGGCTAGGTTCCTTAATGACTGGGCAAAGGAGATGAGGGATGTCATGGTATTTGACCATTTCGACACGTTTTGGATCGATTAAGACGAGCTTTAAATCCTCTGGACGGTTTCTCATGATCAAAGAGGCTAAAATGCCATGCGCAAAAACAGATTTGCCAGAACCCGTTCCGCCGGCGATAAGCATATGAGGGAATTCGCTTAGATCGGCGCAAATTTTGTTGCCCGAAATATCGACGCCGAATGGTATAAACATGTTTTTAGAGGGATCTTTTGGAAGTGCATCAAGCATTTCGCGGAAAGAAACGGTCGTAGAGCGATCGTTTGCAATCTCTAATCCCGAAGTGGTTTTCCCCATAATGATTTCTTCATAACGGGTATGAACGCCGCCTAAATGGGCAGAAATATCTTTAATATAGCGGCCGACGCTGCTAACGCTTGTGCCACGATCGACTTCGATATCGTAACGCGTGACGGAAGGACCGATGGTGTAAGAAACAACCTTCGCCCCAACATCGAAGCTCTCAAATGTTTGATTGATGATGTCGGTTCTTTGCTGGCAAAGAAGTTTGTTTTGTTCCACGATGCTCGGATCGACCTGATAGGTTTTCAAAAGATCCTCTGGAGGAAATTCATACGGAGGCCTTTCCTTGGCGGGTTTGATGCCAAGTTTCTCTTCCTGAGAAATTTCCTTCTTCTGCAAAAGGACGCTCGCATCTTCTTTTTTCTCTTCAACCGGAAGAGGCTCCACATCGACGGTTTGGGTGGGGATTTCCTCCTCTTCCTGAGGGTAAGAAGGAATTTCCTTGGCGGAAACAACGTTTTCTTTGCTCGTCTCGGCAGCAATCGGAGCTGTTTTCCTTTTTGAAGTTGGGACAGCGGGAGTTTCTTCCTCTATTTCTTGATAGGAAGGTGCATTTGAATTTGAAATTGAGGCCGTTTCTTCTTGAGGGAGCGTCTCTTCTTTATAAGGTGTCTCATCGATTTTTGAGACGGACGGAATCGAAGGCTTTTTCGCTTCCCCTGTTTTTTCAACGACGTTCATATCAGAAGACCGGTTTGTTTTTTCGTCTGGCAAAACAATTTCGCCAAAATCCGGTTTTATCTCTTCCTGGCGAAGCATTTTTTCTTCAAGGACGCTTTCCTTATGGGCTTCTATCTTTTTCGGAGATGAGGCAGTTCGCTTCATCTCTTCTTTGGGATTAAAAACCGCTTCTTGCATCTTATTTTCAAATGTTTCTTGAACGAAAACATTCTCTTTGGCCGGTTCTACGGGAGTTGTTTCCTGCGGGACAGGCGAAACTTCGCTGACTGTCTTCGAATGATAGAGATTCGTGCGGGAAGGAATGCTTCCGGGAAGAGGATCTTCCGGCTTCACTTCATACGATAGCGGAGAAGGGGAGACGGTCTCATTCATTTCGATGGGTTGGTTTTCTTCGACGTATCTTTCTAAAGCGCGACGGCTTTCTTCTTCGGCCTCACGAAGAGAGGCTTCGCTTTCTTTTTTCGCCTTGTAAGCGCCGCATTTCGAGGAAACGAAATGTGCGAAGCGGAGAATAAAAGGCAAGAAGATAAGGACGAGGCCGCCTAAAATAACGACGATGGAAACCGTTATCGTCAAAGCGTCTCCAACTAAATTTATAAGAGAAGCGAATCCAGTAAAAAGAATGCCACCGCCATCTTTTGCATCAAAGATTCCTTTCCCTAAAGCAAATTCGCCTTTTAAACCGGTTTTCTCCGTGCCGTAAAGGTCATACAAATTCAAGTTGTTCTTTGCATAAAAAGAAGCGGAGACATAGCCTGAAATGAGGGAGACTCCGATAAAAAGGAGGAAAAAGCCGAGAATCATCCTCCAAGTGATTTTCTTTTTCCCTTCGATGCCTCGAAAAAGAATCCATAAGCCATAGAAAAGAAAAACGGGCAAAAGGATCCAATAGCCAAGCATTCCGAAAAGATATTCAAAAAGGAAGGCGATTCCCCATGTCGTTTTCGTAAAGGCGGATAAGAAAAAGATAAGGGAGGAAATCGCTAAAGTGGCCCCCAAGGCGCGCACGATATGGTTTGGAGTATAGACTTTGTTTTTCATATCTTCCCCCTAGCGAGCGTTTATTTCTCAATCAAAAGAGGCAAAACCATCGGCTCTTTGCCAGTTTGGCGACGGATAACGCGGAAAGTATGGTCATAAAGATCGTCTTTGATTTCCTCTAAGCTCATATTGCCACGAGATAGATCTTCTTTAAGTGTTTCATTAAACACCTTTGTGACATCTCTAAGCAAAGCCTCCCCGTCACCCATCATCACCAAGCCACGGAATTGAATATCGGGGCTTCCGATGATTTTATGCGTGCCCTTTTCGAGGGTAACGGCCATAACAACGACGCCTTGGGAGAGCTTTTGGCGGTCCTCAAGAACGGCCGATCCCACGTCCCCTACGCCAATCCCATCGATCATAATGTCGCCATGAGGGATTTCGTCAGGCACCATATCGGCTCCTTTTTCATCAAAATGGACACAGGTTCCATTCTCAAGAAGGAAAACGGATTGATGAGTTAAATTCCCGCCCATTTTCAAGGCCACTTCCGCATTGGTGAGCAAATCTTTATAGTAGCCTTTTAACGGGATATAGTACTTCGGATGAAGCAAAGAAATCATCATCTTCAAATCTTCCTCGGAAGCATGCATCCTAAAGAAAACCTTTTTGCTGATATTTGTCACGTGGCACCCGCTTCGATAAAGCTCATCCAAAGCGTCTGTCGCTTCCATCTCGGTATTGTCGTTCGAAGGGCAAGCCATGATGAAAGAGTCGGAATCTTCTAAAGAAACAAGGCGCCCGCTTTCCGATTGCCCGGAAGCCAAAAGAGCGATTTTGCGATAAAGCCTTGTTCCGAATCCAAGCATCAAAACGACGATGTCTTGGGCACGATAACGGTTGATATCATCATAGGAAGCGTAATTTTCCCTAGGCAAAAGGAATTGCCCGGCTTGTTGCATATTTTTTAGAATCTCGGCCGTTTCTTCATCATAGGGTATGACGCGTTTATGGGCGGCGACCGCCATTTGCAAAACCTCGTCGATGTTATAGAAATTCGAGCCAAACATGGCGACGAAAACTCTTCCAAGCGCATTCTTGACGTTCTTTTCGATAAGAGGGGTAAGTTTGTATTTAGGGGCTGTATAGCCTAACTTATCGGCAAAAACAGATTCTGGGCAAAGGACAAGGGTTTTATCTTCCGCGATCTTCGCGATCATATTCAAATCCGTCAGATAAGATGGCGAAGCATTGTTTTCGATGACGAAATCAGAGGTGAAAACAACATTCCCTAAATCCGAAGAAATAGCAATTCCGCTTGATTGGGCGATATTGTGCGAGGTTTGGAAAAAAGAAATCTTACGTTTTCCAATATAGAAGATGCAGGAGGGATCCACGATGTGGAAATCAAACTTCATATCGCCATTTCCGATATGCTTTGCGAAGTTTTTAAACATTTCTGTCGTGACTTTAGAACCGTAGATGGGCGCCGGAACATCTTTATAGACATAGGCCAAAGCCCCCACTTCATCATCATGTCCGTGTGGCAAAAGATAGGCTTTTACGCGCTCTTTATTCTCTTGAAGGTAAGAAAAATTAGGAATGACGAAATCAATTCCAGGCATTGTTTTATCCGGATATTTAATACCGCATCCAACGACATATATCTCATCGTTAATCTCAACAACGGTGCAATTCTTTCCGTCTTCGTCTAATCCGCCGAGGGCAAATATTTTCACTTTATCGCTCATAAATACTCAATCATCCTTTTCTACGCTAAAAATTATTAGGCGTTTTCCAAAGATTATTATAATCTTTACCCTCTTTTTTAGGAATAAGGCATGCGTTCTTTTTCAAAAAAAGAAAAGCTCCCTTCAAAAAGGAGCTAGTCAATGGACAATTCTTTTATGGGAGAGGCATCCACCAGCTTACGAATCGTGATGAGGTTATTTTCTATCGTCGCATAGGAGGCATCATTCCCGCCTTTTGGAAAAGATGTGGACCCAGGATTCAGCCAAATCATGCCATCTTTCTTTTCTAGAACCTGGATGTGAGTATGCCCGGAAACAAGAATATCGCCTTTTTGTGCTTTTAAAAGAGCGACGGAATACTCATCGCCATGGTATAAATCAAAGAAATGGCCACCCATTTCAAAACGGGGGCAATCTTCTAAAGGGAAAGAAAGAAGCATTCCATCCACACGAGAGTCGCAATTACCACGCACCCCGATGATTTTTGACGAATGTCGATTGAGCATTTTGCTGACTTCCATAGGGTCATAATCGTTAGGGACGCCATTTCTTGGGCCGTTATAGAGGTAATCGCCGAGAAGGAAAATGCAATCAGGATGAAATTCAGCGATCCTCTCTTCAAGCATTTTCATTCTTTGGACACGACCGTGTATGTCAGAAGCAATTAAGATTTTCATTTTGTTTTCTCCATGTTGCGGGTGGAAACGACATCCACTCCCGTTCCGCAAACATTTGAGATTATAACATCTCCGATATGAATGGGCGCAACGATATGAGTTTCGTTGATTGACCGCATGACATCCATCATTTTCCCTTTGGGTATAGGGCTTTTCGTTTTCACGGGGCACATGGCCAAAGACGCATCGGAAATTCGAACCGTCGAAGTAACGATACGCATGGGATGGGAGACTTCTTCTTTCCCATATGCCGCGCCACGAGGGCAAAAGTTACCCGTAACATTCAAAGATTCATCCACTTGAAGATGGCAGCCTCTTGGACAGCAAATGCAAATGACCTCTTTCATTTCATCGCCTCCTTGCCAATTAAATAGACCTCCAAAAGACCTTGGTTTGTTTTTAGTATGTTTTTAGTCATTTTTTCAATTTCCATTTCACTAGGTATAATCACTGGTTTAAAGACTTTTTTAAGAATTTTTCCATTCAGTCTGTAAATAATATAGACATTCTGAAATGGCTGGCGGACGCGGAATTTGAAATCGATGGATTCTGGGCAAGAAGAGACATCGATGAGCCCAGGAATAAGATAGCTGATGCCAAAGCCCGCTTTCGTGTAAATAACATCTTTTGACACTCTTTGTCCTTCTTGAAGATATTTTGCCGCATTCTCCCCTGCCGTTTTCGCCTCCAAAGCCACATTATCCACCAAATCATGAACATGAAGGGCGTTGCCACAGCAAAAAACGCCAGGAACGCTTGTTTCGTAATTTTCGTTGACCAAAGCCCCGCGAGAAAGGGATAGCTTTGCTCCTGCGTTTTTTAGCAAATCGCTATTCGGAATTAAGCCAATGGAAAGAATCAAGGTATCGCAATCGAATTCTTTTTCGGTGCCTGCGATAGGCTCTTTCTTATCATCCACTTTTGCGATGATGACTTTCTCAAGGCGAGACTTTCCTACCGTTCTTATGACGGTGTGACTCAAATAAAGGGGGATAGAAAAATCGTAAAGGCATTGAACCATGTTGCGGTTAAGGCCATTCGACCATGGGCAAATTTCGGCTACTCCGAGCACTTTTACTCCCTCTAACGCAAAACGCCTAGCCATAATCAGGCCGATATCGCCACTTCCCAGAATGAAAATGCGTTTCCCGACCATATAGCCGTATTCATTTAAAAACAACTGGGCTTGCCCGGCCGTGAGAATGCCAGCAACCCTATCCCCCGGAATCCCAATGGCTCCTGCATTTCTTTCGTAACAGCCCGAAGAAACGATGATCGCTTTCGCTTGAAGCTCTTCCACGCCACCATCTTCTGAAGAAAAGGTAACGATTTTATCCGATGAAATAGATATAACATAAGTGTTAAGCTTATATTCTATTCTTTTTTCTTTTATCTTTTCGATAAAACGGTCGGCGAATTCTGGTCCGGTCAATTCCTCTTTGAATAAAGTCAAGCCGAATCCGTTGTGGATGCATTGATTTAAAATGCCTCCCAAAAATTCGTTTCTTTCAAGAATGAGGATGTCTCTTATGCCTTGATCATAGGCTGCTAAAGCGGCAGCCATGCCTGCGCTTCCTCCGCCGATAATAAGCAAATCCCTGTGCTTCATCTTTCTTTCTCCGGCTTGGCTTCGTATTCCAATATCTCGCTTCCATCCTTATCATAGAGAACTTCTAAGGGCGAAACGTTCCATTTCTTGGCCAATAAAGAAATGATTTTCGGTTGGCAAAAGCCCCCTTGGCACTTGCCAAAACCAGCGCGAGTTCTCTTTTTTATTCCTTTGATCGTCCTAACCGGGACGCTACGAGAAAACACATCCATTATTTCCCCGACGGATATTTTCTCGCAGTCGCAGATAATATGCCCATATTCTTTATTCTCTCGAATGAGTTTGTTTCTCTCTTCCACGCTCTTGTTTTTGAGCTTCGGATAGGGGCGAACGCATGGATTGTAGTTTTCTTTTTCTTTAAGAGAAAGAATTCGCCCCACAATTTCCTTGGCAACATATTCCCCAATGGCCGGGGAAGAAGCCAAACCCGGGGATTCAATGCCGGCAACATTAATGAAATGAGGATATTTTTGGGATGGCTCAATGATAAAATCATGCGTTGAAGGCGTCGCTCTAAGGCCGGCAAACACACGAATTTGCTCGTTAAAAGGGATATTGGGAACAAGATGTGTCGCTTCTTTTCTAACGTGATTCAAAGTCATAGCATCCGTCGAGAAATCTTCTTTATCGTTTTGTCTTTCGCTTGATGGCCCCACTAAATAATTGCCTGAGGTGGTCATCGTGACCAAAATCCCCTTGCCTTTTTCGGAAGGCAAAGGGAAAAGGACGTGATTTACAAGCCCTTTCGCATAGTGATCCAAAACAAAATATTCGCCTTTCCTTGGAAGAATGCGCCAAGAGATAGGCTCAATCATCTTGGCGATATCATCGGAATGAAGGCCTGCCGCATTGATAAGAAGCTTCGTTTCATAATTCCCTTGATTACTTTGGCATAAAAAACCGCCCCTTTCTAAGGGAATGATTGAAGTAACTTCTTCGCCAAGATGCAGTTTAACGCCATTGTCGCAGGCGTTTTCCATTGCGTGTGCCGTCAAATCAAAAGGGGAAATGAGAGCCGCCGTTTTGCAAAAAAGCGCCCCTTTGACTTCCGGATTGATATTCGGCTCCATCCTTTGAACTTCCTCTTTCGTGAGAATCTCGGAGGGAACCCCATTCATCTTCCCTCTGTTTTTCAATTCTTTCAGAAGGGACATCTGCTCTTCTTCTAAAGCGATCGTCAAGCTTCCGCATTCTAAAAAAGGAACGTCCAGCTCTTCGCAAACCTTCTTCATCATCCTGTTTCCAAGAACGTTGAACTTTGCTTTTTTGCTTCCTGGCAAAGGATCATATCCCGAATGGCATATCGCGGAATTCGCCATGGAAGTCACGTTGCCGACATCATTTTCTTTCTCAAGAACCAAGACATCAAGCTTATAACGCGAAAGGCTTCTGGCAATAAAAGAGCCCACAACACCGGCTCCTATGATTAAAACGTCTAACATAATGCCCTTCTATTATAAAGAAAGGGCTTACATTTTGGAATATCATAACCGGTAAAAAGTTCAAAAAGAAAAAGCCCCGTATAAACGGGGCCAAATCAGAAAAGGCTTAGTGACGGTTATTATTGCGTGGGCCGTTATGGCTGGATGGACGATGTCCGTTATCCTTGCCGCCTTTATTAGCTGGACGGTCATTTCTGGCCGGGCGTTCGACATAATCAGCAGGTTTCTCGATAAATTCACGATGAGAGAGTTTGATCTTTCCATCTTCCAAACCAATCACAACGACTTTGAGAACATCTCCGACTTTAACGACATTCGTCGCGTCATCGACGTATTTCCAATCCAAACGGGATACGTGGCAAAGCCCGTCGGTATCTCCGAAAAGATTCACGAAGGCGCCGTAATTTTCAACACGGGTAACCTTGCCTTCATAAATTTCGCCGACTTTCGCTTCACGAACGATGTCGTCAATTCTTTGTTTGGCTTTTTCGATCATTTCTTTATCGGTGTGATAGATGGTAACCTTACCGGAATCATCCACATCAATCTTCACTTGCCCGCAAGTGGCGATAATGTCGTTAATGACCTTTCCACCCGTTCCGATCACATCGCGAATCTTATCTGGATCAATATTGAAAGTGACCATCTTAGGCGCATATTTGCTGACTTCTTTGCGCGGCTCAGGAATGCAAGCTTCCATGACTTCGCGAATTTCGGCACGAGCTTTATTCGCTTGGGCGAGAGCTTCGGAAAGAACATCTCTCGTAACTCCATGAATCTTAATATCCATTTGAAGGGCGGTAATGCCTTTCACAGTGCCGGCGCACTTGAAATCCATATCGCCGAAGTGATCTTCCATGCCTTGAATGTCAGTAAGGATGGTGTAATGGTTATTCTCTTTGTCCGGCGCACGGCTTGGATCCTCAGTGATTAATCCCATGGCAATGCCTGAAACGACATTTTTGATGGGGACGCCTGCTGCCATAAGGGAAAGGCAAGAAGCGCAAATCGAAGCTTGAGATGAAGAACCGTTTGATTCCACCACATCCGCAACGCAACGAATCGTATAAGGGAAATCATCGATAGAAGGAATCACATAACTTAGGGCTCTTTCGCCTAATGCGCCATGTCCGATTTCACGGCGTCCTGGGCGCCCCATTCTACCGATTTCACCGACAGAATACGGTGGGAAGTTATATTGATGCATGAAAGTCTTATCGGCTTCGCCAGTAAGAGAATCGATGATTTGAGCGTCAGAAAGAGGACCAAGGGTCGTTGTTGAGATGACTTGGGTTTGTCCACGGGTGAACATAGCCGAGCCATGGGCTCTTGGAAGCAAATCGATTTGAGCGTTTAATGGACGGATTTCATCAACTTTACGGCCATCCGGTCTAATCTTATCTTCGATGATAAGACGACGGACTTCTTTCGCGACCATTCCTTCGAGAATATCTTCAACCATAAGCATGGTTTGGGCATGCTCTTTTTCATTGGCGTATTCTCTTGCGTCATAATCATCAAGAATCTCATTTTTCAAAGCATCGATCTTATCTTGCCTTTCGAGCTTATCCATCGTGTGATCGATGGCGTCGACCATGCGGTCATTGATACGAGAATAGATGTCGTTTTTGATAGTCTCGTCAGGTGTATAGAGATCAATATGGCGTTTTGGCTTTCCAACGGCTTTGATGATTTCTTCTTCGAAAGCGCAAAGTTTCTTGATGGCCTCATGACCGAACATGATAGCATCGAGCATTTCCTCTTCAGGAACTTCTGCTGCACCAGCTTCAACCATCATAATGGCGTCTTTAGTGCCAGCAACGGTTAAATTGATATCCGATTTGGCTTTTTCTTCCACGGTTGGATCGATAATCATTTTGCCATCGATTCTTCCGACGACAACGCCAGCGACCGGGCCATCAAAAGGAATATTCGAAATGCAAAGCGCTAAGGAAGCGCCTAACATAGCAGCCATTTCCTGTGGAGCGGTTGGATCGCAGGACATAACCGTGTTCACGAGTTGAACCTCATTGCGGAAGCCTTCCGCAAATAATGGACGAATTGGGCGGTCAATCAAACGTGCGCTTAAGGTTTGATGAGCATCGGGAGACCCCTCTCTTCTTAAGAAGCTTTGAGGAATCTTTCCAGAAGCGTATTGTTTTTCGATATAGTCGACAGTAAGAGGGAAGAAATCCCCTCCTTTTGGTTCATCGGCGCAGCAAGCCGTCGATAAAACGACGGTGTCACCGAAACGGACTAAGACCGCACCGTCGGCTTGCTTGGCGATCTCACCGGTTTCGATTTGAAGGTGACGGCCCTCAAATTCCATTTGGAATACTTGTTTACTCATTCTTTTTTCCTTTTTGTAATACTTATTTAGTTTAACACATCAAAGAAATCCACGACACAAACTTTAAGAAGAAAAAAGAATGTTTTCCGAAAAGGTCTCTTTTCAAAGAAAAAAGCCCTGCATTTAGCAGGGGCAACCTTCGTGATAAAGGGCTTACTTACGAAGTTTGAGGGAATCGATCAAAGCAACATATGCTTCGTGATCATTCTTCTCAAGATAAGATAAGAGAGCGTGACGTTTTCCAACGAGCTCGGTTAAGGAACGTTTGGCAACAGCGTCGCCTTTGTTCAACTTTAAATGAGCGGTAAGCTCAGAAATCCTTTTCGTAAGGATAGCTACTTGGACTTGAGTGCTTCCCGTATCTTTCTGATCCTTTCCGAATTTTTGGATAATGACGTTCTTTTCTTCTTTTGTTAACATGTTTTTTCTCCTTTCGAATCGTCTTAGCGTTGTCTAAGTTTGGTCAAAGAGAGTGGCCAAACAAGGGCAAGCTGCAATAAGTATTCTAGGAAAAAGAAAACTTTGTTTCAATATTTTTCTCGCTAGTTAAGCGCTTACGCGATAAAAATTGTTTGCCTACACGCACGCGTGAGAATAAAATTCTTAAGGCACTTTTCTAGGAGGAAACACTATGAACATGCGTAATATTGCGATTATCGCACACGTTGACCACGGAAAAACAACCCTGGTTAATTCCTTGCTCACTTCTTCTCATACCTTCCGTGATAACGAAGAAATTCAGGATAGGATGCTGGATTCCAATCCTCTTGAGCATGAAAGAGGAATCACCATTCTAGCTAAAACCACCGCTGTTAAATGGAATGACACAAAAATCAACATCGTCGATACCCCAGGGCATGCCGATTTCGGCGGGGAAGTTGAACGTATTATGCATATGGTAGATGGCTGCCTTCTTTTGGTAGACGCCTACGAGGGAACGATGCCACAAACCCGTTTCGTTCTGAAAAACGCTTTGCAAAACCACATCCGCCCAATCGTCGTCATTAACAAGGTTGATCGCCCAAACGCCAATCCCCAAAAAGCCGTGGATGAGGTTTTGGATCTTTTTATCGAGCTTGGCGCGCCGGATGATTTGCTTGATTTCCCTGTTTGCTATGTTTCCGCTTTAAACAACACCTCTTCTTTGGATCCGGATCCAAAAACCCAAAAGCCTGGCATGGATTGCCTTTTTGATTTGATCATCAAAAACATTCCTGCCCCGAAATGCGATCCGGCTTTGCCTTTTCAATGGCAATCCGCTCTTTTGGATTATAACGATTTCGTCGGAAGAATCGGAATTGGCACCATTCGTAGAGGCCATGTTCATGTTGGCGATACCTTAACCGACTTAAGAAAAGACGGAACCAAGACAAATTTCAAAGTCATGAAGCTCTATACTTTCTACGGCATGAGCAAAAATGAAGTCAATGAAGTCGAATGCGGCGATATTTGCGGCATCGCCGGACTTCCTGATATGGGCGTTTCCGATACGATTTGCGATCCATCCTGCGTTGAAGCCTTGCCTCCTCTTCGTGTCGATGAGCCTACCCTTCAAATGGAATTTGGAACCAATACCTCGCCTTTAAGAGGCCAAGACGGAAAGAAAGTCACTGCCCGTCTGTTGGAAGAAAGGCTTTATGAGGAAACGCAAAGGGACGTTTCTTTAAAATTCCATCGTGTTCCGAATGCGGAAAGATGGATCGTTTCCGGGCGTGGAGAACTGCATTTGGGCGTGTTAATCGAAACGATGCGCCGTGAAGGATACGAACTTGAAGTCTCTAAGCCCCAAGTTATCACCAAAATCATCGATGGCGTTAAGTGCGAGCCATTCGAAGACCTTCAAATTGACGTTCCAAATGAATTCGTCGGCGACATGATGACCACTCTTGGAGAAAGAGGGGCTTCCCTTGTGGATATGAACGATTCGGGAACCACCACTCGCTTAAATTACGTGATTCCTTCGCGTGGATTAATCGGCTTTATCTCTAATTTCATGACGATGACGAAGGGGTATGGCATCATCAACCATATGTTCAAAGAATACCGCCCGATGCTAAAGACGGATATCGGCGAAAGAAATATCGGAGTTCTCGTTTCTACCGACAAAGGGCAAAACGAAGCCACTTCCTACGCTCTCCAAAAGGTGGAAGAGCATGGGACGATGTTTATCGTTCCGGGGGATATTTGCTATGAAGGCATGATTGTCGGGGAGCACCGTTATCCTGTCGATCTTGCCGTAAACTGCACGCAAGCGAAACCGATGACCAACGTCCGTTCTTCGACAAGAGAACTCATGATTGTCTTGAAAGCCCCACGCAAAATGTCTTTGGAAGCGTGCCTTGATTACATCAATTCCGACGAACTCGTCGAAATCACCCCACACGTCATCCGTATGAGGAAGAGAATCTTAGACACTTCCGAGAGAAAGAAATTCGACGCCCATCAAAAAGCGGAAAAGGAAGCCATGCAAAAATAGCCTCCCTTCAGGATTTAATCAAATTTCTTTCATAAAATAAGGCCTTATTTCTTATCGAAGAAGGCCTTATCTTTTTTTAATTGCTCTTTTAGTTGCTCTAGCGAAGGGAATTTTCTCTCCTCGCGAAGGAATTCAAGGAATTCGACCTTGATCTCCTTTCCGTAAATGTCCTCTTTAAAAGAAAGAAGGTGGCTTTCAATCAAATCATGATGAAGAAGGCCCACGGTCGGATTATCCCCGATATTGATAATTGAAGGGTATCTCTCATTCTCCACCCATGTATATCCGGCATATACTCCGCATTTAGGGACGACGTAGGAATCGTTTTCTTCTAAATTGGCGGTTGGAAAGGAGATTTTCCTTCCATTACGAAGCCCATGGACCACCTTGCCTTTTAAGGAATAGAGATAGCCTAGCTCAGAATTCGCCTCTTCGATTTTGCCCTCTTCCAAAAAAGAAATGATCCTTCGGGTGGATATTTTGCCAAAACGGTCCTCAAGCAAGGGGCAAACGGATACGCGAAAGAAATTCTTTAAGTATTCCACATCCCCCTCTTTCCCTTTCCCGAAAGAGTAATCCTCCCCCACAACCAAACACCAAGGGAGGATTTTTTGAAGGACATACTGAACGAATTCTTCTTTGCTTAAAGACAAAAAAGAAACATCGGTATGGACAATGTAGGCAAAATCAACGCCAAAATGCTCGAAAAGATCTAGCCTATCTTCTAAAGAAGTCAGTTCTTTCAAAGATTTCCCAGTATTGGGAAGAAGGCTGGCCAAATTTTTATCAAAAAGAAGGACGCCTGTCTTTTTCGTTAAGGTTTTGGCTTTCCTGATAAGTTCCTGGTGTCCCAAATGAACCCCATCGAAATAGCCTAAAAGAAGAGAGCCTCCTTCTAGCTGAGGGATTTTATCGCCTAAAGAAAAGAAGATCCTTTCCATTAAAATAAGCCTCTTTCTGGCTTATAAACCAAAGTGCCTTCCACTTTTTTATAGATTGCTAAAGCCCTCGGCCCTTCTTTGACGAGGATTCTTTCTCCCAAATCCTTTCCGAGATAGAGCATGACGCCGTTTAAAACTTGTTTGCGCTCTTCTTCGTCTTGAATTTGATAGGCAGGAAAAGGAAGGAAGGGACTGGCATCCAATAAGGAATTCTCATTCAAAGAATCTAATTTGACCGCGTCTTTTAAAGAAAAATTGCCCAAAGAAGTTCTTTCTAATTCCTCTAAATAACCGATATTCCCGAGTTTTTTCGCGATATCTTCCCCTAAAACACGGATATAAGTCCCCCGAGAGACTTCCGTTTCGAAAGTCAGGACATTCTTCTCGAAGGAGATGAATTTAAGAGAATAGATGAAGATTTTGCGCGGTTTCCTCTCCACTACTAACCCCTTATGGGCTTTTTTATAGAGAGGGATGCCATCGATTTTAATAGCCGAGGTCATCGGAGGAATTTGCTCCCCCTCCCCCAAAAAGGAAGAAAAGACTTCCTCAATTTGCCTTTGGCTAAAATCAGGAACGTCTTTCTCCTCGAGGATTTCCCCATCGACATCCCCCGTTAGGCTTCTTTTCCCGAAATGAAGCCTTGCGAGATACGTCTTCTTCGAATCATCCAGATAAGTCAGGAATTTCGTCCCTTTATTAACTCCGATAACCAATAAACCCGTCGCAAAAGGATCGAGGGTTCCTAGATGCCCCACTCTTTTCGTATGAAAAAGATGACCTATCGCATTATCCACGTCACGAGAAGTCATCCCTTTGTCTTTGTTCAATAAAATAATTCCGTCATTCATATCCTCTATTATAAGAGGAAAAGAGGATAGATTGTAGAAAATCAGAACTCAGGGAGGAGAACTTCGAAGGCTTTTCTGACTTTTCCCTCATAGCTTTCCATGATATAGGAAACGCCTTTGTCTACGGCCACAACAAGAGAATTCAAAAGTTCTTTCTTCGTATCGAAATCAAGGGTGAAGCCATTGTAAGTCAACTTTTGTTCAAAATAGAAAGATTGGGATCCTTTTTCATGTTTCTTCGATAAATAAGAAGAGCCCACAAAATAAGTTTTCTCATCCCTTTCTAAGCCAAGGATGACATCATATTGCCCTCTATCGAATCCTTCTTTGTTGAAGGTTACCCCAACGAGACCATCATATCCATACGCCCCTTTTGAAGGAACGAAATAGAATGGGATCGCAAGCTTGCTCTCCCCTTCGCTATCGCCAGCGTAAAGCAAAGCCGTGTTCGGATTCCCTAAATAGGTAGAGGACTCCGTTTCCTCATAAAGGTCTTTCAAGGCTTCCTCTCCAGAATAGCCGCAAGAGGCTAAGCTCCCTAATACCGTCAAAGAA
>DBKT01000005.1 GCA_002297365.1 Caryophanales bacterium UBA743 | reverse complement strand
GGTGCTATTTACCAAAGACGGGTATAGAAACAGGTTATTATAAAGACGAAGTCATTATTTAACGTATAATGATAATATGGCAATCAAAGATTACTTAATTTATTCGCTAGAGGATGACCCTAATATCTCTCATTTACTAGACTTGGCTTTAAGCGGTCGCGGATACCGTTTCCGGCCATTTTTAGAATATCCAGATTTCAAAAAGGCTTTTGAAAACGAAAAGCCAAACATGATTCTTCTTGATTTAATGCTTCCTGTGAAATCGGGGGAAGAGATACTAAAGGAGATCCGCATGGATCCCTCTAACGATGATATTCAAATCATTATCATTTCTGCCAAAAATCTTACGATTAATAAAATTGATGGCTTAGATTTAGGGGCAGATGATTATATTTGCAAGCCTTTCGATGTCATGGAACTTATCTCTAGGGTTAACGCTAGAGCACGTCGTTATTTAAAGAAAGAAAGCTTACGAATCCGCTCGCTCTCTTTCGATTTTAATAACCGCGTGGTGAAAAGAGACGGCACTGAAATCCACCTTACCCAAGGCGAGAGCACCGTCCTTTTTGAGTTGGCTAAAAATGTCGGGAAACCTGTGACCCGCGAGACTCTTTATAAAGCGTTATGGGGAGATGTGAGTGGTTTCGAAACGAGAACGCTTGACGTTCATGTCAAAGAAATCCGTAGAAAATTATCCCCGGATAATGATCTTATCGAAACCGTTTATGGTTTAGGGTATAAATTGAAAGATGAATAAAAAATCCCTCATTTTAGATTACATCGTTACTTTTTTCCTTTCGTTCGCTTTATTGCTGGCTTCCTTCCTAACCACAAAAAACATTTCCGCGAATAACGCGCGCAAAGAACTTTCCTATTACGGAGAAGAAGTCAGCAAGACTTATCGAAGCGAAACGGATAAGGATGTGACTATTTCTTGTTTTTCTAAAATTCAGGACATCCGTATCTCTATTTTTGATTTAGACGCAAACGTTCTTCTTGAAATCAACCAACTTGATAAGAATCCCGTAAAAGAGGATCGCAAAAAAGAATTGGAAAGCCATGCGGACTCTTATTACTACAAAGATTCTTTGACTATGGGTTATTCCGTTCTTTATTTTGTGAAGAAGACTTCCGTTTACTATATTCGCGTTGGCCTTCCTCGCTCGAATGTAGAAGAGGCGGCAAACTTGCTTTTGCTATATGGATCCATTGCGCTGGTGGCTTTGGATAGCCTTTATTTCGTTTACCGCTATTTCACCTATAGAAAAGCTTTAAACCAGTTGCGCAACGAAGTAAATAAGCTTAAAGAACTTTCCCCTCATCCAAACGCTTTGGCGGTAGGGAACGATTTAGAAGCGATCGATAAGGGAATCGCGGATGTTTCTTTGAATTTGAAAGAGAAGATGGAATCCCTTCATAGGGAGAGCCTTAAAGTGGATTATATCCTCGATTCTATGGAGGAAGGCCTTCTTGTTTTAAACGAAAAAGATCAAATCATTCTTATCAATAAATACGCTTTGAATATCCTTTCTTTAGAGAAAGAAGATGTTCTCAACAAAGAATTCCATTATCTGATGCTGGGCGAAGAATTTAAAAACAAAATCCAAGAAGCCAAGCAGAAAGAATACCTATCCTATGACATCGAGCGAAAAGGAAGAACTTATGAACTCCTTTTGTCTTTGGTTCCATTAGATTGGCTGGGAAAAGAAAACATCAAAGGGCTTGCTGTTCTTTTCTTGGATGTGACAGAACAAAGGATGAATGAAAAATTGAAGAGGGATTTCTTCCAGAATGCTTCGCATGAGTTAAAAACTCCTCTTACGACTATCGTTGGCTATAGTGAGCTTTTGTCCAACTCTTTAATTAAAGACAAGAAAGAACGGAAAAAAGCGTTAGACGTGATTACATCCGAATCCAAGAGAATGCGGACGGTTATTGATGATATGCTTTCTCTGGCTACGTTAGAAAACGATGAGAAGCCAACCCCATTGGCTCCTTTAAACGCGAAAAGAGCGGTAGAGGATGTCGTTTCTTCTTTATCTTTGATCGCAAAAGAAAAAGGGGTCAGCATCAAAACCCATCTAGAAGAAGTCACGCTGAACATTCTTCCAATGGATTTTGATCGTCTAGTTCGCAACCTTGTTTCAAACGCCATTTTCTATAACCATGAAGGCGGTCATGTGATTTTAAGGCTGGATTCCTCTTCCTTCTCTTGCGAAGACGACGGCATTGGCATCGATGAAAAATATCAGCAAAGAATCTTTGAACGTTTCTTCCGTGTAGATAAAAGCCGTAGCAGAAAAGATGGCGGAACAGGTCTTGGCTTAGCCATTGTCAAACACATTTGTCTAAATTACCATTACCGAATTCAACTAGTAAGCCATATCCAAGAGGGAAGCAAGTTTACGATCTATTTTAAATAAAAAAGGAGGCATATGCGTTAATGGCCTCCTCTAAGCGCCAATAGCGCTTCTTTGACTAAAGTTTCTGACAAAAATGAGATGTCTTTTCCCTTCGTGCTGATCTCAAAAAGGAACTCTACGTTCCCCTCTTTGTTTCCTAAAATAGGGGAATAGGAAACCCCTAAGATATGCAACGATTTTGTTCTTAGATATTCTTTGAAATGGTTTAGGGCATCAATGAGAAATTCCTTTTTCCGAACAACGCCGTTTTTATTCAAACGGTCAGGCCCCACTTCAAATTGTGGCTTAAATAACAAAAGAATGGTGAAATCTTCTTTGAACGAAAGCAGGGTCTCCAAGATGATCCGAACCGAGATGAAAGAGACATCGCAGACATAGTAGTCTATTTTTTCTTCGAAAATGGATGATGTCACATATCGGAAATTCGTATTTTCGAGGACGATGACTTTCGGATTGTTTCTTAAAGTCGGATGCAACTGACTAGTTCCGACATCAATCGCATAAATTTTTTTTGCTCCGTTTTTTAAAGAGCAATCGGTGAATCCTCCGGTGGAAGAACCGATATCGCAGATCACTTTATCTCGGAAATCAACACCAAAAACCGTAAGGGCTTTTTCAAGCTTGTGCCCTCCTCTTGAAACATATTCTAAAACATCGTTTTCAAGAACTCTCACTTGATCGGTGTTTTTGATTTCATAGCCGTTTTTGCTTACTGCTTGAGAATTGACCAATACCTTGCCGTTTTTGATAAGCTGTGAGGCTTTGCTTCTCGTTTCAGCGTATTTATTCTCTACAAGAAAAAGGTCAAGACGCATGATTATTTCTTTTCTTTAGCTTCCGAAGGGGTGGAAGGTTGCTGCATTTCTTCTTTTAAGCTTTGGGATAAGGGCTTCTTGTTTCCTAAACCTACCGTTTCATCAACTGGTAAAGAGAAAGCGATTCCTTGGGCTGGGGAATTAAGGCCGACGCTCTTGTAAATAGCATGCAAAATAGCGTCGCGGATATCTTCGTTTGCGAGAATAAGAACGATTTCTTTTTCTGGGTGGATGGAAATGCCGAAAGCCGCTTCCGCTTCTTGACGGGCCGTGCCACGAGCATTAATCTTCGTTCCTCCTCTTGCGCCAGCTTCTCGAGCCGCTTCCATCACGGCATCCGAGAATCCCGAATTGACGATGCAAATCACTAATTGAAACTTATCACTCATTTCCTTTGCCCTCCATATTTGCTAAGAACTGATACGAAGCCTTTCCGATAATGCTCGAAAAAGGGACAGTAAAAGCAATGCCTTGCCCATTTCTTAATTTAAAATATTTATCTTCGTAGGCATTTAGTATAGGTTTAACGAATTCTTCTTTTATGACGCTTAGGATAACGGCTTTATCCGTATCGCTATGCAATACAGTAGCTAATTCCTGAGGGATTGTCCCGGTGCCGAAAAGCACCATTTGCATATTTACTTCATACCCTTCAAGTATGTCTAGGTAAAATTCGCATTTGTTTCTAGGGACGATTGTGAAAAGGATTTTTAATTTCTTTGGGGCGGTAAGAGGGGAAGCGTTTTGTTTGGAAGGGAAACGTTCCTTCAATTCCGCTTTCTTTTCTTCAACTTCCAGTTTCTTCTCTTTGATGACTTCCTTTAATTTGGACTTTTTTGTTTCGTTCATAAAATTGCCCCTCTATTTAAAGACGATGATTTCCTCATCATCTGCGCTAAGAACGCGTTTCGCTCTTGTGCGCTCACGGATTTTATTTTGAACGACGGCCTTGAAACCTAACGCCTGAATGGTGATTAAAGGCGTCATGGCGACCATAGCGACAACTCCAAAAGCGTCCTGCAGGATCCTATCCGCCGTTCCGCCTGCCATATAAACGCAGGCACCAATTGCCATAGGCAAGATAAAAGAAGAAGTGAGAGGGCCGCTGGCAACTCCGCCAGAGTCAAAAGCGATGGCGGTATAGACTTTAGGGACGAAGAAGGACAAAGCCAAAGAAATAAGATAGCCTGGCACTAAGTAATAAAGGACCGAGAAGTTAAAGACGATGCGTATCATGGAAAGCCCAATGGAGAAGCCAACGCCAAGGCAAAGGGCCAATAACATGGAACGTTTCGAAACTCCGCCCATCGTTACTTCCTCAACCTGTTTTGTCAAAACTTGAATGGCAGGCTCAGCCAAAACAACGATGAAACCTAATAAGAAGCCGATTCCGATTAACCACGGAGCGCCAGCTTTTGCGAACATTTGGCCAATTTTGTAGCCAATTGGCATGAACCCGATTGTAGCAGCCGTTAAGAAAATGACCAACCCCAAAAGGGTAAAAGCCAATCCGCCAATGATATGGAAAATCTGTTTCTTTGGAAGCTTGATGAATATCGCTTCGATAATAAAGAAACAAACGGTGATAAGGCCTAGTGCCAAGGCAACTTCTTTTAAGCTGGAAAGGATTGTTTGGCCTAAATATAGCCACATGTTTTCTGGCATATCATAGTTCGGAAGGGGGTAAACAAATTCTCCGTTGATAGAAAGGCTCATCAGCAAAATAACCAGAATCGGCCCCACGGAGCAAAGGGCAACCAAACCGAAGGAATTTTCTTTCGCCTGCCTTCCGCCAACCGTTTGAGCAACGCCTAATCCCAAAGCCATGATAAAAGGAACGGTGATGGGGCCAGTGGTCACGCCTCCTGAATCAAATGCCAAGCCCATAAACTTCATGCCTTCTGGCGTGGTCATTGTCAAACAAGCCAAGGCAAAAAGAAACATATAGAAGAACATCAGGATATAAGAAAGGTCGATTTTAAAAATAATTTTCAAGATGGCTAAAACCAAAAATACGCCGACTCCAAGTCCGACGAGAACGATTAAAACGGTTCCGTTTAAAACCTCTTTTACTTGATTGGCAAGCACAGAAAGATCCGGTTCGGCAATGGTGATTAAAACGCCCATCGCAAAAATAATGATCAATGCTAAGAAAATTCTTTTCGAGCGAATCAAAGAAGACCCGATTTGTTCTCCCATCGGTGACATCGCCATTTCTGCGCCAACGTTAAACAGAGCGATACCGATGATTAGAAAAACGGCCGCAACAGAGAAAACAACGATTTCTTTTGTGGATAAATCCAGCAGGGGAGTGAAGAAAAGAATAATGACGATAGCGGTAACTGGCAGCACCGAGAGACAAGATTCTTTTAATTTATTAAGCAGGTTTTTAAGCATGAAATTATTATACAAAAATTGTCCCTTTTTTCTTCAGGGAATTTCATATTCTTGTTTTCTAAAACAAAAAATCGGTCAATCATGCATTGTCAGCCTCGCTTTTCCTGAAAAAGCGAAAAGAAAACTCGTTTTTAAAAAGAGATGAAAGGGCGTCGTCTTTATTCTTTATTTTCCTATTTGCCAGTAAATTCAAAAAACCATTATATGGAAGCGCTTACTATGTATAATAATAGTTACATTAGGAGGCACATTATGGCCAAATTCATCCAAAGGATGGTTGATCATGGGACTTATGAAGGGGATAAAGTTCCAAAACTCACTAGAGTCCTTTTTCCGTGGTCCGGTATTTTCCGTGACGCCTGTTATCAATTGGTCGGCACCTTTTTGACGCAGTATGCGCTTGCTTCTGGCGTGCTCGATACGGGTGAGGCTTTTAGCGCCCAATATGGCGTTATAACAATTGCTTTGATGCTCGCTTTGATTTGGGATGGTATCAATGATCCAATCATGGGCTTTATCATTGAGAAATTCCGTTTCAAATTAGGGAAATTCCGTCCTTGGATAGAAATAGGCGCCATTGGCAACACCATCACCGTCTTGCTGATGTTCATCATCCCATCTCTAGGCTTAGTTCATGGGTGGGGGTATGTCGCTTTCATGATCGTCATGTATTTCCTTTGGGATTTGATGTTCACCGTGAACGATATTGGCTATTGGTCCATGTTACCGGCGTTAACAAACGACCAAAAAGAAAGAGCGAAAATTTCCACTTCGGTGACCATTGCCGCCTCGGTTGGAACGTTTTTGGCTTTCGCTCTGCTTACTCTTTCTCCCGGCAATCTCGGTTCTTATAAACAGGTTTTCTTGTGGGCGTCTATTGGAATGTCTTTGGCTTTCTTGCTCACTCAAAGCATGGTTTTCTTTCTTTGCAAAGAAAAGAAAAGGGATCCTAAGCAAGAAGAAATTTCCGAAAAATCTCATTTTTTGGATTTATTCCGCGTTGTAATTAAAAATAAAGAACTTCGTTCGGCGGCCATTGCCATGTTCCTTTATTACGCTGCCTCCGGCCTTTTAACGGGGGTAGGAACAAACTATTACTATTTCGTTTACGGCTATCCAAGTGGCGCGACTATCGCTACTATTATTTCTGTCTTCTATATTGTTGGTACAATCGCCGCACAGGCCTTTTATCCCTTACTGGATAAAAAGATTTCAAAGAAAAACATCCTGTTGTTCTCGGTTATTATCATCGCCCTTTTCTATGCCGCTTTCTTTTTCCTTGGCTTCCCGATGCAAGGAAGATACCCAATCCTTTCTAATGCAAACGCTTTCGGCTGGCAAAACATCTTGTTGTATTTCTTTGCTTTTATGTTCTTTGCGGCATCAGGCCTCTTTTATTTGGCTTTGATTGTTATGTTCCAAGATGCGATTGACTATAACGAATATGCCTATGGTGAAAGAAAAGAATCTATTTGTTTCGCTTGGAGGCCGTTAGACGTTAAGCTGAGTTCAGGTTTTAATTTAGGCGTTCGTTACTTTGCTTATTTTGCTGGCGGATTTTATGGCGTATTTCAACTAATCGGAAACGCAGAGGCTAAGATTAACTCTAATCCAGGGGGAGCAACTGCGGAAATTCGTCAACAAGTCAATGATGAAATCAATACACAAATTGACGCTCTTTACGCGGATGGAAAGGCTAATCTTTTGGCGTTTGGTATCATCATAATTGGCATAACTGTCGCTCTGTATTTGGCTTCTTATCTTATTATGAGATATGGATATCACATCACGGAAGAGGACGAGAAAAAGATGGTCAAAGAGCTTGCCAAACGAAACGAAGCGAACATCGCTAAAGAAGAGCAAGCGGTGGTCTGATAACAACTTTTGGGTGTTTTACCAATTTTTTATGAACACCATCTTTTTTCTGACTGTCCCCTCCGTTAAAATAACTTTGTTATGAAATATTTAGTGACAAATGTGTTTCCGACTTCTGGGCAGAGTTTTCGCTTTGATTGGATTTCTATTGTTTTCTTCGTGATCGTTGTGCTTTGCGTGATAAGAGGCATTCGCCAAGGGTTTATATCTTCTCTTCTTCAGTTTGTTGGCCTTGCTGTTGTTTTCTTTCTCGCCTATTTATTAGCCAAACCGATAGGAGAATGGCTTCAAAGCATAAATGGGATGGGCGAAAACGTTCATGAGAAGCTTATCTCTTTCTTCATAGAAAAAGGCGCTCAAAACCCTGTTACGACTGGAAATGACGTCTATGATGCGTTGATTAAAGAACAATATGGGTCCAATAACGTTATGGAATGGGTTGTTAGCGGGAAGGATTTAAATTCCACGGTTCCTGGAAGCGAATCAACCATCTTAGAATTAGCCATAAACGCAGCAGGGGTCCCTTCCTTTTTGGCGGATTATGTTAAAAACTTCGTGATAAATGCAGTTCCAGAGACCGGCGCGACCCAAAATTTAGCTTATTATCTTTCTACTCCATTATCTTCTCTTCTTTTTGTGGCAATCGGCTTTATCTGCGTTTTTTTCATCGGCTACATTCTTTTAATTATCGTGAAGATTTTTGCCAAGAAATTGAATCATGTGAAAATAATTGGACCAATCAATCGCATATTGGGGGGCGTTTTTGGACTGTTGGTTGCCTTTGTCGATCTTTCTTTGATTTCCGGAGGATTGGTAGCTTTAAGCGCAAACGCGAACGTCTATGCCTACTTGGATGCGCTTTTAGGATTGTCCGACGACAAGGTTTATAGCATAGGAAAAGTCTTCTATAACAATAATTTTCTAGAGATACTAATGGGTTATTACAATTCCGTTGTTTCTTGGATCAAAGCTCAGTAACTCTTATTGTTTGTATTTAATAAGTTCTTTTTCGATTGCCTTTTGAGCGGCTTTTTCGTTTAGTTGATCGCTTAGCTGACCCAAGAAGAAACGATATTTACCCGGCTTCATAGAACAAATATAGGCGACACCATAGGTGTTTGGCCCAGAATGAACAGCGTTTGTGGAATTGGTCTTTGTTTCAATCACTCTCTTGAAACCTTTTGCTTTTAATTCGTTGACGATGTCATCAACGGCGCTGTCTCTCTCCGATGTGTATCCAACCAAAGCGAGGGAATAGTCAATCTCTTTATATCCTTCTAAGACAGAGTCCACGTATTTAACGCCGAGTTTTTGAATCTTGCCCATGAGTTTTTTCAAGATGGAGAAACTTCCGTCTTTTACTGTTAGAATTGGATGAAATTTCAAAAGACCAGCGCCGATAGCGGCAGCCTTAGAGATTCTTCCGCCTCGTGCCATGAAGCTGAGATCATCGACAATAAGACTGACGTTTGTGCTATGTCGGTACTGTTCCATGACTTCGATGATTTCTTTCATGGATTTGCCTTCTTGAGCCATTTCCTTTGCCTTCAATGCCTGCAAAGCGATTCCCAAAGAAGCGGATTGAGAGTCAAAGACCGAAACGTTTTTGAATTCTTCTGCTGCGATTGACGCATTTTGGAAGCCAGAAGAAAGCTTTGAAGAAATAGAGAAATACAATAGCTCGTCACCATTCTTCCCTTCCTCTTCAAAAAAATTAAGCGCCTCGCCAACGTTTACGGCGCTAGAACGGCAGATGTCTTTGTGCGTTGCGTTATATTGATACATTTCTTCATTTGGAAATGAGCCGTCTTTTTTCACGTCATTGCCGAACTCGATGCTAAAAGGGACGCAATGAACGCCAACCTCGTCTTGAACTTTTTTCGATAAGTCCATGGTGCTATCGCCTATGATTTTAATGCTCATTCGTTTTTCCTCTTTTCATCTAGTTCATAATACTAGGTATTTTTAAAACGGAAAGCAAATCAAAAAAGCAAATTAAATAAGAGTAGAGCTTTCATTCACAAGAATTTACAATCAAAAACATGGAAGAAAAAGAGCTCCTTATACCATTTAAAAATTATCGTACCTACGTTAAAATCGTCAATCCCGAAGGAAAAAACCACCCACTTGTCGTTCTACATGGCGGTCCAGGCTCCACCCATAATTCTCTAGAATTGCTCACCCCCTTAGCAGAAATAGGGGGCAGGCCCATTATTTTTTATGACCAAATTGGTTGCGGATTATCAAGCAAGCCCGATAATCACCCAGAACTCTATAATCAAAAATTTTGGGTTGAAGAATTAGAAAATCTATTATCTGATTTACATCTTCATGATTTCCATCTTCTTGGACACTCATGGGGTGGAATGCTTGAGCAACTATATATGATTCAAACGCAAAGAAAAGACATTCTTTCTTTGATTTTGTCCTCTACTTTATCCAGTGCGAAGCTCTGGAAAGAGGAGACGCATATTTTAATTAAGAAAATGAGTAAAGAAGATCAAGAGAGCATATCTATCTCAGAAAGGGAAAACAACTACACGTCTCCCCTTTTTTTAGCAGCACTAGAACATTATCTAAAAATGACCGTGTCCGATTTCTCTCCGGATGATTTATCTATACCAGAATGTCTTAGACGGAAAAAGATAAGGGGAGACGTCGCTTATCTAACCGCTTGGGGGCCTAGCGAATTCACCCCTTTAGGCAACTTGAAAGATTACGAAACGACCTCTTTTTTGAGGAACATCAAAACGCCCTCTTTGGTTTGCTACGGCTCGTTGGATGAATCCACGAAAAAACAAAATCAACTGATGTATTTTTCTTTAGGGTCAAGCAAAAAGAGAATCCTCGAGTTTCCTAATGCAAGACATATGACGTACTTCGAAAGAAACGAGGAATATCTTAAAGAAATAGGGGAATGGCTGTCCTCGAACGATTAATTCTTAGGAAATTTTTGATCGTAGCGCTCAATTGCTTCTTTAATGACTTGCTTTGCGCATTCTTTGTCTTTTAGACCAGGCACGCGGGTTTGCTTTCCCTCGAGTACTTTATAGGTTTCAAAGAAATAGGCGATTTCTTGGACGATGTGGTCCGGTAAGGCGCTGATATCGTCATAGTCCTTATAAAAAGGGTCGTCGGGGCAGATGGCAAGAATCTTCGCATCGCGTAACCCTTGGTCGACCATATCGATCATTCCTATTGGCCTTCCTCTAACTAAAGTGCTTGGGATGATTGACTCAGAGGTGATAAGCAAAACATCCAAAGGATCATTATCTTCCGCATAAGTATGAGGGATAAAACCATAGTTATGAGGATATTGAGTGGACGTATAAAGGATACGATCAAGCTTTAGCAAACCTGTTTCTTTATCCAATTCATATTTGTTCTTGCTGCCTTTTGAAATTTCGATGTAGGCAATAAATTCATTTGGGGTGACTCTGTTTGGGTCGATATCCTTCCATGGGTTCATAAAATGCTCCTTAAAATTGCTGGTTTTATGCGCCATATCCTTGTTAGAAAGAAAACGGCAACATTCCTTCTCGCCACTATATTATGTGTTTTGAAAGCTTTCATAAATAAGATTCGGGATGTAACCGGTTATATGGAGCAAAACAAGTCGGCGCAAGGTTGCTAAAAACGAAAATGCAAGAATAAAAAAATATGCAAACCCCTTGTCTTCGTTTTTTGCATTGACTAAAATCGTTTTTGTAAAGGAGAAAGATTTTATGATGTTTCCAAACATTACGATTGCGAAAGCCAGCATCGGTGGCAATCTTGCTACTGCCTTGACTTCGGAAACCTTATGGGTCAACATCGCGCAAACAATTATTTTCATTCTTCTTGGCTTTTTCTTCACTAAGAAAAAACTTTTGCCGGATAAGACAGGAAAAATCTTAACGAAATTCGTTATGAGCGTTTGCTTGCCTTGCCTTGCGTTTTGCTCTTTTATGTCCGACTTCACGGTTTCCGGCGGAATCGATGCTCTTGTGAATTTCGTCTTGGGATTCGCCTTCTATGTTGGATTCATCTTCTTGGCCAAATTGCTTTTCATATGGGTCAAAGACAAAAAGAAAAGAACGGTTCTTTCTGTTCTTTTTGCCTTCGGATCTACAACTTTCTTTGGCTACCCTCTTGTTGTTGCCATCTATGGAGCCACAGCCGGCAATAACTTCAATATCATGAACGTTGCCTATCGTGTTTTCCTCTATTCTTACGCTTATCTTGCGATCGCTGGCATCGAAGATGCAGTTTCTCCTGAAACAAACGCTTCTACGTTAGGGCACGAAGGAAAACCTGTCGTTGATAAATCCGTTACAAGCATTCTTAAGAAGGTATTCCTCAATCCGATCGTCATTGCCACCTTTGTTGGTCTGCTTCTTTGGGTTTTGCAAGCGATTCCGGGATCGGCTATGGTAAGCAAAAACGTTTTCGGTGCCTATCCTAAGGACACTTTAGATACGAAAGTGGCTTTCTGGAGATTCGATGCAACCTTGCCTTGGCTCTATCAAGCAGCAAATAAACTTGGTGGATTATCGAGCACTATTATCTTGTTTGCCATCGGTTGCACATTAGGCGGAACCAACATCAAAGATGCCGCAACGGATAAATACGCTTGGATTTGGACGGCTATTAAAGTTGTCGTTGCTCCGGCTGTTGTTTTAGGTGTCTTGCTTGCTATGCAATCCATTGCAAATGCCACTGGTTTCTTAACCAATGCCACAGGCACCTTAGCGGATGGCGCTCCTGAATATGCGAAAAACGTTTCTCAATTGATTTCGGTGAATACGTTAAATTCCGTCGTCATCACTTGGATGGTTCCACCGGCGACCATGGCGGTTGGGTATTGCATCAACTTTGATAAAGAAAAGGAAATGGCTTCCCACATTTCATTGATCGGGACATTTGGATCGGTTATTGGAATTGTCGTTTGGGTTATTATTCTTACCGTTTTAACCAGCAGTGGGCTCTTTTATGATCCAAGCTGGTTTGCGGTCGCTTAAGGAGAATTATTATGGAAAAGAAAATGATTTGTTTTGGTTGCCGTGATTATGAGCTTCCTTATTTCAGGAAATTGGGCGAGAAATACGGCTACGATTTAGTAACGAGACCTGAATATTTAAACAATGAAAATTATGAACTTGCTCTTGGTTATGAGAGCGTGATGGTTCGTGGCAATTGCGTTGTGGACAGAGAGCATTTGGCCAAGCTTAAGGAAAGAGGCCTCAAATATTACTTAACTCGTACCGCCGGTTATAATCATATTGATATACAAGCTTGCAAAGACTTGGGAATTGAAACCGCCTTTGTTCCTGGCTATTCACCGAATGCCATCAGTGAGCTCGCTCTTACTTTAACCATGATGCTTCTTCGCCACACGGCTTATGCCGCCTCTCTTTCCCATGAAGGGCATTTCAAAGTCACTGACATGATGTTCTCCAAGGAAATTCGCGATTGCACGGTTGGCATTTTAGGATGCGGAAGAATTGGCCGTGTAACCGCCTCTCTTTTCAAGGGTTTAGGTGCTAAAGTCATAGGCTATGACGTTTTTGTTTCTCCAGCCTGTGAAGGCCTAATTGAAATGAAAAAGACCCCAGAGGAAGTCATGAAAGAAGCGGATGTGGTTGTTTGCCATATGGCTTACTTCAAAGGAAAGAACGATAAGTTCATTTCTAAAGAACTCATTGGGGAGATGAAAGAAGGCGCGATTCTAGTGAATGTCGCTCGTGGTGAAGTGATGGACAATTTAGCTGCTTTAGAAGCGGTTAAGGAAGGAAAACTTGGTGGATTAGGACTTGATGTTATTGACAATGAAAAGGTTCTTTTCAACAAGGATCATGATCCAAAAGCAATGCCGAATGAAGAAAGCCAAATGATTGTCGATCTCTATCCACGGGTTCTTATCACGCCACATCTTGGTTCTGCGACTGAACACGCCTTGATTGACATGATTGAAATCACTCTTCAAAACATGGAAGAGTATCGCCTTACTGGCAAATGCAAAAACTCTTTGATTAAGTAAAATCCATCCGATAAAGCAAAATCGCTTGGCGAGGCCAGGCGATTTTTATTTATCCGTGCAATTTGACAAATCCTTTGCCCGTTATTTTCGTCTCAAAAGGCAACAGGAAAGATATCAATATCCGAGTTGAAGTTGGAAAGCGTGATTTACGAAATAATAGGAATTGTTTTCGAAGCCATATTGAATGGGAAGGGATTCGCCCAATTTGATTTCATGGACGTATTTGATATCGATTAGTTTTAGTTCGTGCTCTTTTAGGAATTCGATTGGAATCAAATTTTCAGCGATATCCAAATAGGATGTGTTGTTGATGTGCCCATTGAGATCGCAAAATGAAAACTGGGCGAGGATTACGCCGTTTTCTTTCAAATCGAAGGGAATCTTATTGCTTAAAGGAATGTTAAATGGACGCCCATTGGAAAGGTCTTCCACGACGATTCCGTGCTCATTTGGATTCACCATTTTTCTGCTTTTGATATCGATAAGGGCCCAAATGGAAGCGCCTTTGATGATGACGTTGCCGTCTTTGTCTTTGATTTCATAAGAACGCGGGAAAAGAACGTGCATCGTTTTGCTGGGCCATGTTGAAACGGTAATGGTTTCATCGTATTTTGGCATCCTTTTGATTTCGATGTGTTGCTTGGCCACGACCCAAAGAAGCCCTTTATCTAAGGTGTATTGCCTTGGCATGCCCAATTCTTCCGTATGTTCAATGGAAATCTCCTGGAGGAAACGTAAAAGAGAAGAGGGCCTAAGATGTTGAAAAGGCGTGACTTGATCAGCAGTGATCTTGAATGTTTTTGAAAAATCGTTCATAAAACTCATTTCTTTTTTGCTAGTTCTTCTTCGACGGCGTCGATAGCGTCCCCTAAGGTTTGGAGTTTGGCCCATTTCTTTTCTGGAACGCTGATTCCGAATGTGCTTTCTATTTTTGTCATCACGTAGATAAAACGCATAGAATCCAGCGCGGCATCCGTGTTAATAACCGTGCTTTCTTGAATATCCGTATTTTGGAACTCATCCAAGTTTTCTTTCAATATGGCAACGATGTTTTGCTTAATTTCCTCACGATTCATTTTTCCACCTCATCCTATTTCAAAGCCCAACGCTTGATTTTCCCCGTCTGGGTTCTTGGAAGCTCATCTTCAACGAAATTAATTTTACTTATCCTTTGGCTTCTTGGCTTGCTCAAGTTGAAATTTTGGATCTTCCCATCGACTTCTTCCTGTTTCATCTCGGTTTTAATAAACAACTGAACTTGGTTTTCGATAAGAGCGATGGCGAAATCGCTTTTGGGAAGAAGCGGAAGAAGCTCGCTTTCGTATTGTGGGCAGAAAATTTTTGTGCCATCAGAGAGCAGAAGAACGTCTTTTTTCCTACCTGTGATATGTAGCAAGCCCTTTTCGTCTATCCTTCCTAAATCCCCGGTGTGAAGGTACCCATCTATAATCGTTTTGCGGGTTTCTTCGGGTTTTTTGTAGTAGCCCTTCATCATACAGGTTGAAGATGAGATCAAAATCTCGCCATCTGAAGCAATTTGAATTCTATCGTCTGGGCAAATTGTCATTGCCTCAGGTTCTTCCCCTATGGATAAGGCGACGCCGGAGCTTGTCTCTGTCAAACCGTAGCCGAAGCTGACGCGAATATGGTTGGCTTTAATTAAATCCAAAATGCTTTTAGGGCATGGGCCAGCACCGATTAATATCATGCGGAGCTCCTTGTTAAACGTTTTGTTAACTGCCATAAAAGCAGCCATTTGAGGAACAAGGGGGATAATCGTTGCTTGGAAATAGGCGCCATCGGTTAATAAATGCCTTAATCCTCTTCCTAAGGCGACTTTGGCGCCAAAAGAGAAACCCCATAACAAAGAACAGACAAAACCGAAAACATGGCTCAAAGGCAAAATGGAAAGGAGAGTGTCGTCTTTTTTCAATGGAAGGCAAGCTCCGCCGTTATAGGCGGAAGCGCATAATGATCCCTCCGTTAAAACAACGGCTTTGTTATTCATGGTCGTTCCCGAGGTAAAGAAGAGAATGTTCCCCTTCCCTTTCACGTTGGAGCTTTTAACTAAAGAAGGGGATAGCTCGGAAATGATGTCCTTTCTTCCGACTAGAAAATCTATATCAGCGGCTTGAATTTGCGTCCTTAACAAATCGGTATGATCCATTGAATTTAGCAGGACGATTTGCTTTTTTGCGTTCGCATAGGCAAATATATTGAGAATCGTTTTCAGGTTATTTTCACAAACGATTCCGACGGAATGGGCGCTTTTGCAAATGGGAGTATGAAGAATTTCTTCGATGAATTCGCCATAAGTAAGGCTTTTAATCTCACCGGCGTCTTCAAAAACAAGAGCAGGGCTCTTCCCATCTTGATTCTTAAGCATTTCAAGGAAGGTTTTGTAACGCTTATTTTGGCCAATCATGGATTTATTATATGCCACTGATGGATGTTTTACTTTAAAAAAGATTCGCTAAATCGCTGTAAATTGTCTATATACCTAGAATTTTACCGATTTCGGTTCTAAAATAAAGAAAATCCATTGAAAAGGAGAATAAATGCTATGGACAAAAATATTCGCATTGCGATTATTGGCGGAGGCCCAGCCGGTTTAGGCGCAGCCATGTATCTTGAGAAAAAGGGATACACAAACTACGTTATCTACGAAAAAACGGACCATGTAGGCGGCAAATGCCATTCCCCATATCACAACGGAAAACGTTATGAGATGGGCGCGATTATGGGCGCACCAACTTATTTCGCCATTAAGGACATCGAAGAATTCACTGGCATAAAACCAGATGGACCAGCACTTGTCCGTGGCTATAAATATCCAGATGGGAGAATCGACCATCGTTGGGACACTTCTGATGCGATGAAACATCCGCTTAATTACTTTTTCCATCATCCAATCTCTGCGATTCATTTAAAGAAATTAGCTAAGCAATTAAAGAAATTCGGCAAGATTTTGGAAACGGAATATAAAGGCTACGATGTAACGGGTCACATTGGTGTTGCCCAAGGAAGATATGAGGGTTTTGCCGTTTCTCCTGAACGTGAACCAGTCAAAGGTGTGAATCCAAAATTAAAGGATCTTTCGATGCCGTTTAAGGATTTCTGCGAAAAGGTCGGATGCCCTCTTGTTCAAGAAGTGTGGATTCAGCCTTACACTTCCTTTGGATATGGCTATTTTGATGAAATTCCTGCCGCTTATGTCTTGAAATATCTTGATTTCAGAACCATGATGGATTTCGTTGCCCTTCATCTTTATACCTGGAAAGATGGAACCCAATCCATTTACGAAGCTTTGAACGCGAAATTGATGCATCAGGCTACATTGAATTCCGATATCACCAAAGTCGTTCGCGGAGATAAAGTCACCATCACGGTGAATGGCAAGGATGAAGTCTTTGATAAGATAATCATCACCGCCCCTCTTCAAGTTGCCACCGAGAAGAATCCATTAGATAACCCAATCGCAAAATCCTTGGATACATGGCTGGATGTGAACGATGAAGAAAGAGCCCTTTTCTCTAAAATCGATTACGAACGTTATGATACGATGGCCCTTTTGATTGAAAAGGGGAAATACCCTGATATTTCTCATTACATCGTTGATAATATGGCGCCAGAAAGAATGGGCCATCTAATGATTTATTACCATCGTTGGAAGAATGAGCCAGATCAGCCAATCACGACCTATGTTTTACGTCACCACAAGACTCGTAATGGCGGTAAAGAGCTTCCGTATAAGGCTACCCAAGAACAAGTCCTTAAGGATATGGAAACGGTTGGGGTTCCTGCGGATAAGAGCTTGCCAAACGGTGGCGTTATCGATGAATTCCAAACCTATTACTTCCCACATGTTTATTCTGAGGATTATGCTGCAGGCTGGTATGACAAAGTCGAAGCTATGCAAGGGAAAAACAACACTTACTATGCTGGTGAAATCATGTCTTTCGGAGATATGGATGAAACGGTTGAATATTCTCACGATTTAGTGGAAAGATTCTTTAAGGATTAACGTCTTTCAAAAATAGAGGATGGCAAAGAAAAAACTTTGCCATTTTTTATTCTACGGATTGTATTTGACGAATTTATTGCCTTTTGAAAAATATTACGCTTAAATGTAATTCGCATCGCTTTTCTTTAGAAAAAGGGGGGAGAGAAATATGCTCAAATTAGATAACATTACGAAAATCTATCAGACAAAAGAGATGAAAGTGGAAGCGCTCAAAGGAATTTCTTTGGCTTTCCGCAAAAATGAATTTGTTTCAATCCTCGGCCCCTCCGGATGTGGAAAAACGACAACCTTAAACATCATCGGGGGATTAGATCACTATACAAATGGAGATTTGCTCATCGACGGTCGTTCGACGAAAAAGTTCAAAGACCATGATTGGGATGTCTACCGTAATCACAAAATCGGCTTTGTTTTTCAATCCTACAACTTGATTCCTCATGAAAACATATTAGAGAACGTGGAGCTCGCTTTAACCATTAGCGGAGTCTCCAAAGAAGAAAGAGTCAAACTTGCTAAAGAGGCTTTGGATAAAGTGGGCTTGAAAGACATGTACAGCAAAAAGCCGAGCGAACTTTCTGGCGGCCAATGCCAAAGAGTCGCCATTGCTAGAGCTTTGGTGAATAAACCCGATATCTTGCTAGCCGATGAGCCTACGGGGGCTCTTGATTCTAAAACCTCCGTTCAAATCATGGATTTAATCAAGGAAATTTCCAAAGATAAATTGGTTATCATGGTTACTCATAATCCGACTCTTGCTGAAAAATATTCTACGAGAATCATCAATCTTTTAGATGGGAAAGTGGTGGGTGACACAAACCCGTATTCTTTAGAAGAAGAGGAAAAAGAAAGAGGAGAGGCAGTTAACGAAGAAGAAAAAGAGAAAGCGAAGATGTCTTGGTGGACAGCGTTTAAGCTTTCCGCAAAGAATCTTCTTTCGAAAGCGAAAAGAACCTCCTTGATCGTTGTGGCCTCATCTATTGGCATTGTTGGCGTTTCTGCCGTTCTAGCCGTTTCTCAAGGCGTTAGTGGCTATATCACAAACATGCAAGATGACATGCTTTCTGGCTATCCAATAGAGGTGTCCGAGAACGCATTGGATCTTTCCTCTTTGCTTTCTTCCACTACGAGTGGGCAACAAGGAGAAATCGTGCGTCATTCCTGGAAAGACGGGAAAATTGATGTCCAATTTATCACCGAAAGCCTAATTAAAGCTTCCTCAACGATGAATAACGCGACATTGAAAAACGACATCAATGAGGATTACGTCCAATTCGTCAAAGACATGCCAACGGATTATTATGCTGCATTAGGGATGGAATATGGCTTTGATTTGAAAAACAACCTATACGTCCATTCCGATATTCGTTTGGATGGCTACGACGATGATGAATTAGCTAACCAACGTTATTCCATTACGGGCATTACCGCTGTTTGCGCCACTATTCTTGAAAACATTAACGGAGGGGAATACGCTTCCTATTCCTCTATGGTGGATAGTTACACGAATGCCGTAAATGAGGCGTTGCCGAATGAAGATTACGTGCTTTCCCAATACGATGTTGTCAAAGGAAAATACGCCACGGGAGAAAATGAGTTGATGATTGTTTTGAATCATCAGAATCAGCTGACGGAATTCGTTTTAACTTTGCTTGGGTATTATGGACAAGATGAATTTGCCAATGCCATCTATCATTTCTCTAAACAAGAAGACAAAATGGACAAGGAACTATGGGAGAAACAGCAATCTTTTACGATAGATGATCTTTTGAATCAAGAATATTACTATTACCCAAATGACTCAATTTATCAGAAAAACAGCTCCTATAATGATCCAAATATGGCAAACAACCCCCTCGCCCTTCAGGCTTACAATTATTCTTTTGTCGATAAAGGCGATTTAGCGAATGGGACAAAGATGAAAGTGGTGGGAATTTTAGCTCCAAAAGAAGATATGCAATATGGCTCAATGAGTTCAGGGTTGTATTTCACCCAAGCTTTTGCGGATAAATATGTCAAAGACAATTTAAATTCCTCTGTTGCTTCGTTCGTGAAAGATTATGTTTCGAAGAATGAGAATGCTTCAGGCTTTCCATCCGCAGTCGTTAACTATAACGGTGCTGAATTCTTTTCCGGGATTGGCTTTATGTATGATGTGAATTTTCCAGATGGCCTTCATTCCCAAGATGTTGAAACTTACCAAGGAACCGGTTTGATTGGATCAAGCAGCTCCCTTGCAAGCCTATTGGGGGGCATGATGGGTGGAACATCTTCGGGCGAAACGAAACTATCTAAGAGCGCCATTCTTTCCGTTCGGGAAGCTGGTGGAAACGACATCCCTGGCGTTATTAAAATCTATCCGAATAATTTCAAAGATAAATACAAAGTAACGGATTACCTCGATCAATGGGTTGAGGATGGAAACATCACTTTGTCTACGGGCAAAACATTGGCAAAAGCTGATCGAGCGGAAATCAAATACACCGACGATATTTCTCTCATTATCGCAATGATCAACGGAGTGGTGAATATTGTCACTATCGCTTTGATCTGCTTCACTTCCCTATCTCTTGTTGTCTCGACCGTGATGATAGGCATCATTACCTATGTTTCTGTCATGGAAAGAATCAAAGAAATAGGCGTGATTCGTTCTTTGGGCGGGAGAAAGAAAGACGTTTCGCATCTGTTTAATGCCGAAACGCTTATTATTGGCGCTTTTTCAGGCATCTTCGGCCTGGTTGTAACCTATATCGTTGAAATCATTTTGAATTTAACGATAGGGGTAAAGTATTCTTTGGGAATGATTGCCAATTTAAATTGGTATTCCGCTTTGGTTATTCTTTTGATCAGCATCCTCTTAACGATGGCTGCGGGTATCATCCCTGCCAAGGCTGCCGCCAGACAAGATCCGGTTGATGCCTTGCGTAGCGAATAGGAAACTATTTGGTTTTCAAAGAGACTCTGAATTTCAGAGAATATTCTTTCTCACCATCAAGCTCATATTGAGGATGAACTTTCGCTCCCCACGAATCATCTCCTCCGATGCCGCGCATCGCGGCGTAAATCGTAAGATGGTTTCTTCTTGAAGGAGGAAGTTCATCCATATGCATCGCCTCATCAATCTCAAATTCATCATTAGGAAGATATTTGAAAGAAAAAGGACGATGCATCGCCTCAAAAACTAATACATGGGTCTCATCAATTGGAACTTCCACAAATCTTGCTCCTTCGTGGTTCCCGCATTCTTGAGGTATGCAGTAAGGCAGGAGCTCTTTTGAAACCTCAGAAGAATAGAAACCTAAGTTTTCTCCTGCTAAACGATCAGGATAAGAATCTAGCGGCCCTAAAGCATAATAATCAAAGGACGAATATTCTTTTTTCAGAGGGAAATCAAGTCCGAAAGCAGGTAATGAAGGCATGCCTTTAACACCATGATAAAGAATCTCAACGTCAAGATAACGTCCCTCTTTTAACTCGTAGATAACCTCCGCTGTCGCGCCAAGGCCTCCAACCATATAAGCAAAGATTGCCTTTTGGCCATTTTGTTTAACTTGGAAAGGGGCGTTCCATTTAGAGATTCCCATATAGATAGAAGAACGAAGCGCAAAAAGATTTCCACGGTCATTATCGCTTATAGGGCGATAAAAGGTAGGGCGCACTTGTGAAGAAAGGATTTCCTTGCCGTTTATCTCTATGCCCACAAGACCGCTGATTAAACCGAATTTTGAAAAAATAAGCGCGAAATCCTCGTCTTTTAATGAGAAATAGCGATAAGAATCAACAAATTGCATCGCTTTCTCTTCTTCTTTTGACTGATAGGAAAACGCCCTCTTTTCGTCAAAAACGACTTCAGACAGATTTAATTTGTTCTTAACTCGGATTCTCCTTATATGCTCGTTTGGCATTTTTTCGTAAGGGATGATAAGTTTTTCTTCGCCTTTCCAAATTATTTTTGTTTCTTTGACCTTTTTCCCATTTACCAAATCTTCCAGAAACAGCGAGAAATCTTTATAGGTATAATTTGGGTCTAAGGAAAAAAACGCTTCATCATTTTCAAAAAGAATTTGCAATGGCGAGTACATGGCGTTGACGGTTCTTAGTTTGGAGGAACGTTTCGCTTCTTTTCTATCGGAAAACAAAATGCCGTTGCAGTTGAAGTTCAAATCGTTCGGAACATCGTTTGAGTCCCCTCCATAACGGAGTTTTCCATTAACAACGATTCCTTGGTCAATATAATCCCAAACGAAACCGCCTAATGCATTCGGATATTTTCTAAAAAGACGCATGTATTCATCGAAATTGCCTAAAGAGTTCCCCATCGCATGCTCATATTCGCACTCTAGAACCGGTTTATCCGGATGCTCTTTGAGGTAAATTTCTAATTTTTCAGGCGGCAAATACATGAATGATTTGATGCTTACGTACGCGCTTAATTCGGGATCGGCTTGTTCTGGCTCATAATGAATCCAACGTTTCTTGTCTTTGCTTTGGAAATAGTTTGAAAGCTTTTTGATGTTTTCGCCGCCTCCAGACTCATTCCCTAAGCTCCAAGAGAAAATGCAGACGTTGTTTTTATCTCTTTCATACATGGAGGATGCGCGATCTAAAGCCATCTTTTCCCATTTAGGGTTAGATCCAGGAAGGTATTGGCTCTTGTCTCCGTTTGCTTGTTGAACCCTTGAGTGAGATTCAATGCAGCATTCATCCATAACATAGAAGCCCATTCTGTTTGCGAGTTCGTAAAATCTTTTATCGTTAGGATAATGAGACGTTCTTATGGCATTGACGTTGTTTTTCTTTAATAATTCCAAATCAAAAAGGAGATCCGCATAAGGGAGATAACGACCATGCATATCGTTTATTTCGTGGCGATTCACTCCTTTGATGAATAAAGGCTTTCCGTTCCACATAGCGGAGCCATGTATGATTTCTTGATGCGAAAAACCTATTTCTTGGGACGAAGTTTCTTCTTGCTCTCCGTTTTTTAAAGTAATGGTCAACCAATATAAATGCGGATGCTCTGCTGACCATGGGAGGATGTTTTTTATTTCCTTATGAAGGGAAAAAGAAGAATTCTTGGTAGGGATTTCTTCGTTAAAATACGTTTTGTCACCTTTGCAAAGCGAAATTTGAGCAAGGCAATCTTGCGAAACCTTTCCTTCAATAGAAAGAGCGCCATCTTTAAAGGGGCGGATAAGATCACTTTTGATATCGATATCTTCGAGGTGAATTTCAGGGATTGCCACGATAGAAACGCTACGGAATAATCCAGATAGCTTCCAGAAGTCTTGATCTAGAATCCATGAAGAGGAGGAAAAACGGAAATTATAGATTACCAGTTCGTTTTCTTTTTCCAAATATGGTGTCAAATCAAATTCCGAATCCACATACAATCTTGTTGAATATCCTACGAAATGCCCATTTAAGAATACGTATATCGCCGTTTCAAAACCTTCTAGACGCAACCGATATTCTTTTCCTTTGAATTCTTTCGGGAAAACGAATTTTTTACGATAAATATTAACAGGGTCGCGAAGGAGATTTACCTCTCCGGGATTCAGCTTTTCTTTCCCCTCCCAAGGATAATCTATGTTCGTATAAATTAAATCCTCAGGTGTCTCCATTTCAGCGGAATTTGGAACGATCACTTTTTTGAAAGCAAGCGTTTTGTAATCTAAAAGCTCATCAACCCATCCTTCCGAACGATAAAAATCCCATTCTCCATTCAAAGAAAAAATCGGCTCCTTCCCATCGATGAAAAAATGGTGGGAGGAATGTTCTTCTAAAAGTTTTTTTCCAATTACCTCGGGATTGCTCAAATAGGATAAGTTCAACGAGTCCATATGTATTCACCTCGAATCTATTTTCCTTGAAATAGGAAGGGAATGCAAAATAGAAAGAAAAAAGATGTCAACGAGGACATCTTGCTAAGTTCTTGTTTCGTCTTGCCCCGTTAAACTTTCGCGACGAGGCATTGACAGTAGGCATATGACGGACCCCAAACTAGCCCAACTATCCTTACGGTAGGGAGGTCCATTTCTGTTCCTGTGGCATTATTATAGAGCCGCCATTCATGTTTGCAAGCCCTTTTTGTAAAAAATTAGGTAAGGAAAATGTAAATAATTAAGTAGACTTTTTAAAGTTTGAATCAAAAAAACATCGATAGAGAAGAAAGATTTATTCTTTTTTCATTTAAACAAAAATGAAAGCATTTTCCCTCTTTTGTTAAAAAGACGCCGCCTTTGTTCATTAATCGCTCTGATAACGACATTTAACATTTATTTGGATAAAGGAGGAAAAGAATAAATTATGAACCATAAAATCCAAATATTAGCAGGCCTTGCGTGCGCGTTTGCTTTGACTTCGTGTGGCGCGAAAGATGGCAATAGAGAAGAAACAATTCAAAGAGCAATAGAGATTATTTCCAACCATTCTGATTACAATGAGGATGAAGGGGAACTTCTTATTTATGAAAAGAACGAGATTGATTTAGGACTTGTGACAATTCATCTCGAACCGCATGATCCAGAGGGCCAGACTATAGGTGTAAACACGATGATATCGTTTAATAATAAATACAACAATTACGTTAATAACGCCCAAATGGCAATAGATTTATATGCCCAAACGAATTATAGATATAATCTGACATTTGTTATGAAAAGCTTTTACGACTATGAAAATGATGCCTTTCCGTTTATGTATTCCACATCCGCAAGAGTGGGGGAGGATTACGTGAAGGGTTCAAATAAATATCAGTTACTTGATGAGAGTTATAAGAACGAGAATGGTTGCCCTTTAACAAAGAAAGATAGCCAGAATCTTTTTGAACATATCCTTATTCTTAGTTTTGAAGCCACAAAGGATTTCTTCACCGAAAACAATTTAGACTTTTCTGTTCTATATCCAAATTATTAAAGAGAAAAAGAGAAATCAGCGAAGGGGGAAGAAAAAGACCACGGCATAACGTCGTGGTCTTTTCAAGTGGCTAAGAAACTTTATTTAGCGAATTTAGCGAAGCGAGCTTTTGCTTCAGGGGAGAGGTTGTAGAAAGCATCTAATCCTGGATATTGTGCTGTTGCGCCAAGTTCTTCTTCGATTCTTAAAAGTTGGTTATATTTGGCAATACGATCGGTACGGCTCATAGAACCAGTCTTGATTTGGCCAGCATTCAAACCGACAACGAGGTCAGCAATGGTGGTGTCTTCGGTTTCGCCAGAACGGTGAGAGACGACACAAGTCCAGCCATTTCTCATGGCTTCTTGGCAGGTATCAAGGGTTTCGGTTAAGGTACCGATTTGGTTGACTTTGATCAAAACGGAGTTAGAGCAGCCAAGTTGGATGCCCTTCTTGACATAAACTTTGTTGGTAACAAAGAGGTCATCACCGACGAGCTGAACTTTCTTTCCGAGTTTTTCGGTAAGGAGTTTCCAACCATCCCAGTCGTTTTCGCTTAAGCCATCTTCAATGGTGATTAATGGATATTTCTCAACGAAATCTTCTAACATGGCGACCATTTCAGCAGAGGTCTTCTTGCCTTGTCCAGATCTCTTTAAATCATAGATGCCAGTTTTGTCATCATAGAATTCAGAGGAAGCGAGATCCATGCCTAAGCAAATATCTTTGCCTGGGAGATAGCCAGCTGCTTTGATGGCTTCGACTAAGACTTCAAGAGGCTCTTCATTGCTCTTTAAGCCGTTAGGAGCGAAACCGCCTTCATCACCAACTGCGGTGATATCGCCTCTCTTCTTTAAGATGGCTCTTAAAGCGGCAAAGGTTTCGGCGCCCATTTGAATGGCTTGAGAAAAGGTTTTCGCACCGACTGGCATAATCATGTATTCTTGGAAGTCGACGCTGGAATCAGCATGTTTTCCGCCATTGATGACGTTCATCATTGGGACAGGAAGCTGTTTGGCATTTGGTCCACCGAGATAACGATAAAGTGGAAGGCCAACATAATCGGCAGCGGCTTTGGCAACAGCAAGCGAGACGCCTAACATGGCGTTTGCGCCCAATTTGCTCTTCGTGGCAGTGCCATCAAGGGCAATCATGGCCTCGTCGATAGCGACTTGGTCTAAAACACTCATACCGAGTAATTCTGGTTCGATGATTTTATTGACGTTTTCAACTGCTTTCAAAACGCCTTTTCCGCCGAAGGCATTCTTGTCTCCGTCACGAAGCTCAAGGGCTTCTCTTTCACCAGTGGAAGCGCCACTAGGAACAGCTGCTCTTCCGAAAGCACCGCTTTCTGTGATGACATCAACCTCAATGGTAGGATTTCCACGAGAGTCAATGATTTGACGGGCATGGATCGATTCAATGAATGGCATGTTCTTTTTCTTCTCCTTATTATTCGATTTTTAAACATGCTTACATAGTAAGCGACTAGATTATAGAGCAAAAAAGTTCCCCTTAGCATGAGAATTAATAAATTAACGATTTATCGATAGGCGATTCTTTCTGATTAGAAAAGGAAAATCGAGCGGATAATATCGGAAAATTTCGGGTTTTTGGGAAGGGTTTTAGAAATCTGGGCCGAAAGAAACCTCTTTCGTTTATAATGATTTTATGATTCAAGATTGGAAAGAGCTCTTCGAGAAGATACATTCTGAAGAATATGCCAAAAGTTTAAAAAAGTTTCTTGACGCTGAGTATCAGCAAAATGTGATTTACCCACCGAGAGATATGGTTTTTCAGGCCTTTAATTTGACTTCCCCAAAAGATTTAAAAGTCGTCATTATCGGACAAGACCCTTATCATAACCCAGGACAAGCTATGGGAATGTCTTTTTCTGTGCCTAGAGGAATGCCTTTGCCGCCTTCTCTCGTGAATATCTATAAAGAGATTGAAAAAGATATGCACATCGTGATGAATTTCGAAAACGGAGATCTTACTCCTTGGGCGAAGGAGGGCGTTTTGCTATTAAACGCTTATTTAACCGTCAGAGCAGGGGTGCCTTTATCCCACAAAAGACCGGAATACGACCAATTCATCAGCGATGTTCTCAATTATATTGAAAGCTTAGATCAACCGATTGTTTATATGCTTTGGGGCGGTTTTGCTAAGAAATACGAAAGCAAAGTAACGAACCCTAAGCATATCGTTTTGAAAGCGGCCCACCCCTCTCCATTAAGCGCAAACCAAGGCGGGTGGTTTGGGAAACATCTTTTTAGCCAATGCAATCAATTCCTGTCGGAAAACGGATTAAAAGAGATTAATTGGCAAATAAAATAGCAAGAAAGAATTTATTTCTATGCAAATCGTGATATATTGCATTGAACCATAAGGAGCACACCATGGAAAACGAAGAAAAAGAATTGAAAGAGAAAAAAACATCCGAAGAAGAAAGCGATTTTGCTGACGAAATAAAGGAAACCCCTTCCCAAGAACCCGCTGAAGAAGAAAAACCGGAGCCAGAAGAGCAGATCAATCTTTATTCCGAAAAAGAAGAGGTTCCTATTCAAAAAGAAGAGGCAGCCTTCGAAAAGAAAGACGAAGTTTCTATTGAAAAAGACAAAAAGGGCCAACCCCTGTATCAATATGCGTCTAAGGATCTCGCTGATATTGAAGAAGCAAGAAACACCTTTCATCATATCTATAAGAAACTTAATTTAATCAAATGGATCATTACGGGCGTTGGATTGGCTTTGGTTATCGCTAGCTGGGTTGTCCCTTCTGCGATTTCTGGAATTAACGCCAATGTCACGATGTATATCTCATTGGGAACCACAGCAGTGGTCTTAGCTCTTCTTGGCGGTTATTCTTTTTTGTTCCGTAAGAAGGTTGATGCCGCAATGAAGACTTACTTTAAAGACTTCTATGATCACACGTGCCATTTCGTTTACCCAGAATCCGTTGAGGGGCTAACCGGAACCGTGGATGATAAGCTTCCGCAAGAGACGTTCATGGAATCCGATATTTATAAGGATGTGGTTAAAGTGGGAAGCCGAGCCTATATGACTTTCACCTATCACGGCAAGAAAGCATTGATTGCAGATTGCGCGGCTCAAAAGAAAGGCGCCAAAGCTTTAGAAACGCTTTTTGTTGGCAAATTCTTAAAGTTCGAAGGAATCACGAGCAAAGATGAGCTTCTTGTCTATCTTAAAGGAAACAAAAGAGCTCTTCCTCCAAATACATTGCACGGAAGACAATTGCTTGAAGATAGCAAGAGCATGGTTATCTATGGCTCGGGAAAAGCAAGAAGTCTTCTTACGAAAAAGGTTCGTGAAGCTTTGGCTAAATTTGATACCAACAAGACTTTCATCGATATGGCTTTGACCGTAAATGAGAAAGGCCTCTTCATTGCCATGGGTTATGAGGATGATTTGATGGTTTTGCCACTCGATAAGCCGTTCAACCCACAGCCAACCATTCAAAACAAAGAAGACATAGAAAAGGTTCTCAATTTGGTGGATGCCTTCGAATTGCGTTTCGAAGATCGCTAATTCTTACAAGAGAGTTGCCTGCCATTAGGTGACTCTTTTTCTTTTAAAGAAAAACGTTATACTAGAAATGAGGGCTGCTTCAAAACAGCTAAATGTTTTATGAGCGATACGAAAAAGAAGTTTATTCCACATTGGATATGCGTCCAGGCTTACAAGCATGATGAAAGCCTTCATCGTCAATGGTCGCCTGGGTTGATTGTCGAAGAAACGCCAGATTTCTGGGCGGTTGCCTCACGCTCCTCTTTAATCACGGAAGCGGATGGAAGAAGGTGGTTAACGAAGGAAAACGCCGTTTTCATTCTTTTCAAAAAAGAATGGCTTAACGTCATTTGCATGTTTAAAGAGGAAGGCGGGATTTGCTATTATGCGAATATGGCCTCTCCAACGATTTTAGATGGGGGATACCTCCGCTATATCGATTATGATTTGGACTTGAAACTATATCCAGACAAATTGATTAAGCCGTTAGACGAGCAAGAATTTCTTTCCAACGCGAAACGATATGGCTATACGCCTGATTTGATTGCTGCCGTTAGGAAAACGTTCCATAACACAAGAAAACTTATGGAAGAAAGAAAATTTCCCTTTGACGATCGAAAGATCATAGAGCTTTACGATAAATACGAAAGGGAAACCATCCCTTTCTTGCCTAAAAGCAATCTTGGCCATTAACGCTCTTACTAGTAAGGGAGGGAATTGCGGTCTATAATTTACGAGTTCTTTTAGAACTCATTTATTTTTATGAAGTACGTATTTATCTCAAAATCAAAGGAAGAAACACAAAAACTCGGCGCTTTAATCGCTAAGGAATTTTTGCCTGGCGATGTTGTTCTTCTTAAGGGAGATCTTGGTGCCGGTAAGACGACCCTTACTGGAGGGGTTGCCAAGGCTTTAGACATTAAGGATGATGTCATATCTCCTACTTTCAACATCATGAAGTGCTATTTCAAAGGGAAATTGCCTCTTTACCATATTGATGCTTATCGTCTTGAAAATCAAAACATCGAACTTGGGCTAGAGGAATATATCGAAGGAGATGGGGTTTGTTTCATTGAATGGCCTCAATATATTGAACCCTTGTTGCCGGATGAGACGTTAAGCATTACTTTAATCAATATCGGCGGCGATAATCGTCGCATTACTTTGGAAGGAAACACTCCTCATTTTGAGCAAATCATTTCTTCCGTGAAAGGAGCCTTTCATGATTAGCGTTCTTTTAGACACCTCTAATACCAATTTGTCCGTCGGCATCGCAAAAGACCACGCTCTCATTGGCGAAACCCAATATGCCGCTTGGCAAAGACAATCGGAATATCTTGTTCCAGAAATCGATCATTTATTAAAGAAACTCTCGCTTACAAAAGATGACATTGACGAAATCGTCGTTTCGAAGGGACCTGGTTCTTATACTGGGGTACGTATTGGGATGACGGTTGCAAAAGTAATGGCGTTTGCTTTGAATAAACCTCTTTATCTCGTTTCCTCTCTTGAAGTGTATAAAGCAAAAGAAGGCCGTTCCGTATGTCTTATGAACGCCCGTAGCAAGCGCTCCTACATTGGCGTTTATTCTCCAGAAGAAATAATTCTTTCGGATACGATTATGGATAATGAGCAAGTGAAAATGTATTTAGCCGCCCATCCAGACTATAAAGTATGCGGCGATGTTTCTTATCTTTCCTTGAGAGGTGAGAAAGTCAACATTCTCGAAAATCTTATGAATGCGGACGTTGAGAGAAACCTTTGCAAGGATGTTTTAGCTGCAAAACCGGTCTACTTGAAGGATTTATGATGGAATTCGAAATTCGCCCATTAAAAAAGAAAGACATCGAAAAGGTCGCCAACTTAGAAGCGGCTTGTTTTGTGAAACCTTGGCCATTAAATCAAATCGCCTATGAGTTCAAAGGAAATCCTTGTGCGAAGGTCTTTGTGGCAGTGGATAAGGAAGAGAGTATCCTTGGCTATCTCGATTTCATGATCACCTTCGATAGCGCCACGATTGACCGCATATGCGTTATGGAAAAATACCGCAATCGAGGTATTGCCAGCAAGCTTTTGGATAAGATGGTCGAAGTGTGCAAATCACAAAAAGATAAAGTTGAATTTATTACGCTTGAAGTCCGTCTTTCTAATCAAAAAGCCATTTCTTTATATGAGAAAAACGGCTGGCAACGCGTGGTTATCAAACCGAAATATTATGATGATGGCGAAGACGCCATTTATATGATCAGGAGCCTTATATGAGTCGTATTTTAGCAATTGAGAGCAGCTGCGATGAGACGGCTGTCGCCATCACGGATGATGGCAAATTATTAGCGAACATCGTTTCCTCTCAGGTGGCAGTCCATGTTAAATATGGTGGAGTGATGCCTGAGGTTGCATCCCGTTTGCACACGGAGAATATAGATGTTTGCTTAAAGGAAGCGTTAGAGCAAGCCCATTTGAAGTTTGAAGATATGGATGCTTTTGCCGTAACAAGAGGCCCTGGCCTTATTGGTTGCTTGCATATCGGCCTTCAAGCCGCTAAGACTTTGGCGATGCTTTATCAGAAACCCTTGATACCGGTGCATCATTTAGCGGGGCATATTTATGCGAATGAATATGTCGGCGAATTTAAATTCCCTCTTCTTTGCGTTGTGGTATCGGGCGGAAACACGGAATTGGTTTTAATGAAGGACCATCTCGATTTCACCATCGTTGGTGAAACGAAAGACGATGCTGTCGGGGAATGCTATGATAAAGTCGCTCGCGTTTTGGGCCTTCCTTATCCAGGAGGGCTTCCGATTGACCAACATGCTAAAAAAGGCAAACACACCTATAATTTGCCAGAACCCTTGGTTGGCAAAGACGGGTATGATTTCTCTTACTCCGGACTAAAGACGTCGGTCATCAATCTCGTTCATAATTTAGAAATGAAAGGCGAGAAAATCAACATCGACGATATGGCCAAGTCCTTCCAAGATGTTGCGGTTGGCATGATTGTCGATCGCGCAACACGCGCAGCAAGAGACTTCCGTGTCGCTCAGGTTGTTCTTGCTGGCGGAGTTTCCGCTAATTCTTATCTAAGATCCCAAATGACGAATCGTCTTGAGGGGACGGGCATTGATTTAATCATTCCTCCTCTTTGGTGCACGACGGATAATGCGGCGATGATTGCCAAAGTCGCGGAAAGACTTTACAAAGAAAAACTATTTGCTCCTCTTACTTTAGGAGTGGACCCAAATTGGAAGATTTCCGATTTCCGTAATTTTGAATAAAATAAGATGAGGAGAAGTGTTATGGAAGAAAAGACATTAAGCGTTCGTGAATTATTCGAATTAGATGAAGAAACCTTAAAAAACTTAGGCGAAGTCACCGTTGAAGGGTGGGTTCGGAATAACCGCAATTCTGGCAAGGTCGGCTTTATCGCTCTTCATGATGGAACTTGCTTTAAGTCCTTGCAAGTCGTTTATGATGGGGACCATCCTTTCTTTGAGGAAGTGTCCCACTATAAGATGGGATCTGCCGTTTCTTTTAAAGGAACGATTGTTCTTACCCCTGGGATGAAGCAGCCTTTTGAGATGCATGCAACCGCAGTTCAACTTTTAGGGGATGTCGCGGACGATTACCCTTTGCAAAAGAAAAAGACCTCTTTTGAGTATCTTCGTGACTTAGCATATCTTCGCCCTAGAACAAATACTTTTGATGCCTTGTTCCGTGTTCGCTCCGTCTTAGCTATGGGCGTTCACACTTTTTTCCAAAACAACGGATTCGTTTATGTTCACACTCCGGAGATCACCGCAAATGATGCGGAAGGCGCGGGTTCTGTTTTTACAGTTATTACCGATTCCAAGGAGGATCCAATTAATGATTTCTTCGGAAGAAGGGCTTCATTGACGGTTTCCGGGCAGCTCCATGTTGAAGCTTTTGCCCTTGCTTTCAAAGATGTGTATACCTTCGGTCCAACCTTCCGCGCTGAAAAGAGCAATACCCCAAGACACGCTTCTGAGTTCTGGATGATTGAGCCAGAAATGGCTTTCGCCGATTTGCATGACGATATGGATTGCATCGAGAGCTGCATTAAATTCTTAATCCAATGGGTCCTCGATCGTTGCCCGGATGAAATGGATTTCTTCGAGAAGTGGATTGCTCCAGGCGTCAAAGAGAAACTTATGCATGTTTTGAATGCCCCATTCACGAAAATGGAATACACAGAAGGCATCAAAATACTTCAAGATGCCGTTAAAAACGGTCACAAATTCGAAAACAGCAATATTTATTGGGGAATGGATTTACAAAGCGAACACGAACGTTATTTAACGGAAGAATACGTTAAAGGCCCGACCTTCTTAATCAATTATCCAAAAGAAATCAAATCTTTCTATATGCGTGAAAACGATGATGGGAAGACGGTGGCGGCTGTCGACCTTCTCGTTCCAGGGGAAGGGGAGATCGTCGGCGGTTCCCAACGTGAGGAACGTTACGATATCTTAAAGGCCAAAATGGATAAACTCGGTAACACCAAAGGTTTGGAATGGTATCTCAATCTCCGCAAGTATGGCGGTTGCATCCATTCTGGATTCGGAATCGGCTTCGATCGACTTTTGATGTATATAACCGGAATTGCCAATATTCGTGATACAGAGCCTTACCCAAGAACCTCTTCTGCGTTAAAGTATTAATATGGATCAGAATAACCCACAAATGAATCGACAAATGAATTCCCAAGCCCCTTTAAACGGAGGAAACATTCCAAACGGGAGTGAGGAACCTTCAAGCGAAGAAAAGAAAAACCTATCTCGCAAAAGAATCTTCTGGGCCATATGCGGAATAGACATTGCTTTGCTCGCCTTCTTGCTATACGAAATAATTAGCCTATTTTTCTAATGGGAAAAGCCTTGTATGGAAAATACGGGGCTTTTTTAAAATAGAGGGGTTTCAATGGGGAATATTGGAATTTTTCGGTGAATCTGAAGGAAGAGGATTATCTTTCTTTGCGTCATCGTAATAATTGAAATCGTCCAGCCCTTGCTCAAAAACGGAATGAGACAATTTATTCACCCTAGACCATCTTGCGAGATAAGCTTGGATAACAATGGTATACCATATCATTGCCACTATCCACAAAGGGACAAGAACGTAAGAACCCCAAAATTCATTATGCCAAGTTGGACTGCTTAATAAATCTGGCCATTTCGCTAACAAATTCAAGCCCCAGAAATTTACGAAATTATTTGGGTTGTCCCAATCGAAAGTAAAAAGCAAAGTAGAGAATTCTTTAAAATAGTCCCTTGCCCATATGCCATAAACGACAGAGTAAGCAATCCAAACAATTAAAGAAAGAAGGGCAATTAGAAACGGGGGAAAGCTTTTCTTCACCAAATAACGATTGTTTTTGATGTTACCGTATTTCTTTAATTGCTCAGGGGAAGAGATAACGCGATAAATAAGAGCCTCATGCAGCTCATAATCCATCCTTTTGCTGAAACGAATGGTTACAAAACGGATCAACGCTCCAATCAAACCGATAACCAAAAAAAGAAAAACAAGGATGAAAAGCAAAATAATAAGAAGCCTTTTATCGTTTTCATTCATGCTGAAATCAATGAAAGCTTTCATACGTTATTATCTCCTTTGCTGTCGTTTTTCATATCTATGACCGGTGGGGTGTTTTCTGGGTTTTGTGTTGTGATTTCCCCATGATATGGGGCATTCAAAGAAGGGCTTTGCTGGCTATTTTGCCCTAAATGGTCGACAAAATGAGGTTGTTGCATCCCTTCTGAATAGTTCGCATTAGAATGATTATACGGTTGTTGAGGGGCTTGGTTTCCGTAAGGCCCTTGAGGATTAGGATAGTAATTTTGTTGGATAAAAACGCGATTGTCTGCAGGATTGGGGTTTGGATTCGGCGCAGGGGTTGTTTGCAAGGAAGCCTGGTATTCTTTGATTTCACCCACACGAACATCTTCTGGCAAAGGTGAGAAGAATTTCTCACCTTTAAAGAAACGAACTAAGCCCTTTGCACTGGTAACGAGGATGACGCCAAACGCGAAAACGCCAGCTAAGGCGACAAGCAAAAGAAAAACTGGAAGCAAAAAGAAATAAACGAGACCTAGACCGAACCCTTTCAATGCTTGTTTCATTCGTTTGCTCCTTTCTCGTTCTTAAATAATAAACTTGAAACGTCCGAGCATAAAGAAATGGATGCAAAAAAAGACAAAAAGAGCAAAGGGGCTATCCCATTAGGAAGAGACGAATAAAAATAAGCGGAAAGATAGAAAGAGATAGCCAATAAAATCCCCAGTACAAGATAAATCCACCATGGGTTCTTTTTAAATAAAGGATAGGATGAAGATAAAGAAAGAACGATAGATAACGCTCCAAGCAAATAAGCCGTGGGCAAAGACAGGAAGGAAAAAGCGAAAGACGAAACTATGCCGACTAAAGAGAAAACAGCAAGGATCCAGGGAGAAGTCTTTTTAGCTACCGCCATTTCCAGAGAATTGCAGCCAAAAACGATCACAAAGAAAGAAATGCTTTCTTGAATCAAGGCATAGCCGAAAATAAAAGTGGGAACGATTTCTCTTATGCGTTCTTTATTTTCAAGCCCTAGAAGAGTTAAAAAAGATTGAATGATATCAACGCCATATACCCCTTTCAAAAGAAAGAGCATGAGATAATTCAAACCTAGCTTCAGTAAAGAAACAAGTATGATGGTTAGGCTGTAAGAAATTTTCTTTTTAAGCAGAAAACCAAATAAACATCCGGTTAGAACGGCAGGAACAACATCGAATAAAGTGACCGAAATATCATAAGCGGTTGTTAAGAGAGAAACCGCGATTGTTGCGCCAATATAGCCAATCAAATAACGATCCTGGCAATAAAACGCCGTTAATGCACAAACTAACGGCAAAAAAAGAATGACGAAAAAAGATGATAATGGAAGAAAAGTCGAAAGCAAGCTTAAGCCAACAACAATTCCTGCTGACACGCCCATAAAGGCAACATTTTCTGCAGGGGTTTTTCTTTCTTTTGGGAGAGCCATACCTTCATATTATCTTTCATTCGATGGCCAAAAAGAAAGAAATAATACAGTGTAAGGTTTTTTCTCTTTTAGGGCTTCGCTTATATGGTAGAAAGGGCCAGAAACTAGTAAAATTAACAATAGTTAAAATTATGAATTACGCATCCCTTTTAAATGAAAAACAGTATCAAGCTGTAACCACGGATTCTCAATATGTGAGAATCATCGCCGGAGCTGGTTCTGGCAAAACTAGAGTCCTTACTTATCGCATTGCTTATCTTATCACGAACAAGAACGTGGATCCCTCGCGCATCTTGGCTATTTCCTTTACCAACAAGGTTGCTAGAGAGATGAACGAAAGAGCCACTAAGCTTATCGAAGAGAATGTAGGGGGGTTCCCTATTCTCCATATTTCCACTTTCCATGCGCTGTGTTCCCGTTTTTTACGAATCGAGCATGCCGCAATTGGCTATCCTCAATCCTATACGATTTATGATGAGGACGATCAAAGCAAACTCATTCGAAATTGCGCCGCTGAACTTGGATATAAAAAAGGCGACGATATAGTAAAAGAGGCGACCCGTTATATCAGGAACAAAAAAGGCCAGGGCATTTATCCCGAAGATATCCGCATTACACCAACAAGCTTTCAGGAAGAACAAGAGTGCCTGAAAATCTATATGGGCTATGAGAAAAGAAAAGAAGACGCATACGCTCTTGATTTCGACGATCTTCTTTGCAAGACAATCGAGATTTTAGAAAATAACGCGAACATCCGTGATAAATGGTCTCATCGGTTTGAACACATCCTGGTTGATGAGTTTCAGGACACGAACGACGTTCAATATAAATTGCTGAAGCTTTTGACCACTTCGAAAACCAATGTTTATGTTGTCGGGGATCCGGATCAGACCATTTACACTTGGCGTGGAGCCAATCAACAGATCATCTTGGATTTCGATCGTTATTTCCCTCATTCGGATACGATTATTTTGAATGAAAACTATCGTTCAACGAAGAAGATCCTTGCTGCCGCTAACAAACTCATTATGCATAATAAGAACCGTGTTCCCAAAGATTTGTTCACCAACGGAAATGAAGGGGATGAAGTCACAACTTTTATGGCGCCCTCTTCTCAGGACGAAGCGGATTGGGTTGCTAAGAAAATCATAGGCTTAGCAAATGAGCAAAAGAAGGAAAACGGCGAACCCATATATGATAATATCGCCATTTTGTATCGCTCCTCTTATATGACTCGTCCTTTTGAAGCAGCTTTGAAGGACCGAGGAATTCCTTATAAGATTTTTGGCGGAGTTCGTTTCTATGAAAGAATGGAAGTCAAAGACCTTTTGGCCTATTTTAATCTTCTTTTGAACCCTCTCGATGACATTGCTTTTGAGAGAATCGTGAATGTTCCAAAAAGAAAAATAGGCGACGCATCCATCGAACGAATTCGTAAAGAAGCAAAAAAAGCGGGTCTTTCCGAATATAATTACATGAAGAATCTCGATCCAAATAATATGGAAACGGAAATTCCTTCAAGGGTGGTGAATATCCTTCGCGTCTTAATTGCTCAGATGGAGGGAACTAAGACGAAATTGACCGATAATCTTGAAGCCTATTCGGCAATCCTAAAAGATTTCGTCACGGAAATTGGATATTACGATTATTTGAAAGAAAACGAGGAGCCTGATGAGGACCGTATCGGCAACGTTAACGCCCTCTTTGATGACATCAACCATTTTATTTCGAATCACTCCGATTCTACTTTTGCCGAATATCTGCAAAACGTTTCTTTGCTTACTTCGCAAGATGATATCAACGGCGGGAATTTCGTTTCCTTAATGACGATCCATGTGGCAAAGGGGCTGGAATTCGACAATGTTTTTGTCATTTGCATGAACGAGGGCTCTTTCCCATCTCAAAGAAGCCTTGAAGAAACCGGAAGAGACGCTGAAGAGGAAGAAAGACGCCTTGCATATGTTGCTATGACCCGTGCTAAAAAGAGACTTTACTGTTCGTGCAATTGCGGTTATTCCTATGTTACGGATTCAAGCGCCAGACCTTCTTGCTTTTTCCAAGAGGCCGGCCTTAAATTAAACAAAACCGGAGCCTTCTTCAGCGAATCTTCATTAGGAGGATGGAAAAAGAAACGCTCTTCTGGATGGGATGATTCCTTCTTTGACGATTCAAATGATGATTTCTTTGATGAAACGCCAAAGAAAAAGGCGGCCCCTAAACCAAAGCCTATCGCTAAACCCTCCACAAATGGAATTCGTAATTGGAAGGTTGGAGACCTTGCCCATCACGAAAAGTTTGGCGATGGCGTCGTCGTTTCGCTCGTTGATGCCAACATCATCGTGGTTGATTTCGGCCCTCAAGGCAAGAAAACATTGCTTGGAACCCATCCAATGTTAAGCAGAATTAAATCGGTAGGAGGAGATGCATGACTTATATCGAAGCGGAAAAACGCGTTCAGGAATTAACGGCCCTCTTAGAGAAATATAATTACGAGTATTATGTTTTGAACCAATCCACCGTATCCGATCAGGAATTTGATCGCTTAATGGAAGAGTTAAAGAAACTTGAAGAAGAGTTTCCCAGCCTCAAGAAAAAGAACTCTCCAACTCAAAGAGTGGGTGGGGAAGTGCAATCCGAATTTAAAAAAATCCCCCACAAAAGGCTCATGCTTTCACTTGCTGATATCTTTAATGAAGATGAAATACGCGATTGGGATAAACGCATTCGAAGCCTCCTTCATGTCGATGAAGTGGAGTATGTTGGCGAATTGAAAATCGATGGCTTAGGGATGTCTCTTATCTATGAGAATGGAGAATTCCAATACGCTGTCACAAGAGGCGATGGCGTGATGGGCGAAGATGTTACCGCCAACGTCAAGACTATCCCTTCCATACCAATGCACGTCAATGAACTCCGCCCTTTTGAAGTGCGTGGCGAAGTGTATATGCCTAAAGCTTCTTTGGAGGCAACCAACATCCAAAGAAGATTATCAGGGGAAACTGAGTTCGCCAATTGCCGCAATGCAGCCGCAGGTTCTATTCGAAATCTTGACCCTAAAGTAGCTGCTTCTCGTAAATTAGACGCTTTTTGGTATTATCTCGTGAATGCGCGGGAACTGGATATTCATGTTCATTCCGATGCATTGGATTATTTAGATAAGCTGGGTTTTAGAACAAACAAAGAGCGTCGTATCCTTCGTGGACCCGATGAGTTAATCGCCTATGTGGAAGAAATGGGGAAAAAGCGTCCTTCGCTTGGCTATGATATCGACGGGATCGTATTTAAGGTGAATAACCTGAATGAATATGACACCTTAGGATATACGGCTAAGGTTCCTAGATGGGCTATTGCCTATAAATTTCCTCCTGAGGAGGTTACTACCAAATTATTGGATATTGTCCTTAGCATCGGACGTACTGGAAGGGTCACTCCCAATGCTATTTTAGCGCCGGTTCGCGTTGCGGGGAGCACCGTGCAAAGAGCGACGCTCAATAATGAGGACTTCATCAAAGATAAAGGCTTAATGATCGGGGATATTGTCGCTCTTCATAAGGCTGCGGATGTCATTCCTGAAGTCATAGGACCAATTTTATCTCGGAGGGATGGGACACAGACAAAATGGGTGATGCCTTTGAATTGCCCGGTATGCGGTCATCCTTTAAGCAAGGTGAAAAATATGCATTACTGCCTTAATCCTGAATGCAATTCCAGAAAGATTGAGAAGATGATTCATTTTGCTTCGAGAAACGCGATGGACATTGACGGAATGGGCGAAAGCGTAATCGAGGAATTCTTCACGGAAGGCTTCCTTCGTGATATTCCTGACATTTATCATTTAAGCGACCACGCCTCCGAGATTAAGGAACTGGATGGTTGGAGCGATAAGTCTATGAATTCTTTATTAGACGCTATTGAAGCTTCAAAGAAACAATCCATGGAACGGCTTCTTTTCGGAATTGGCATTAAAGAAGTGGGAGAAAAAATGGCCAAGGTTCTTTCCAAACGGTATAAAAACTTGGATGAGCTTGCTAAGGCAAGCGAAGAAGAGCTTCTTAAGATTCCTGATGTAGGGCCTGTGGCTGCAAAGAGCATCGTGGATTTCTTTAAAGACGATAAAAATAAAGAAGAAATCGAGCTTCTTCGCCAAGACGGCCTTAACTTTGATTATTTGGGAACGGATACCATCGACGTGAATTCTTTCTTCTATGGGAAAACCATTGTCTTAACTGGTACATTGACTCATTATTCCCGTCAAGAAATGACGGATATCCTTGAAGGAATCGGCGCACATTGCGCTGGATCCGTTTCAAAGAAGACCGATTTGGTTATCGCTGGGCCAGGCGCTGGCTCGAAACTCGATAAAGCAAATGAGCTTGGCATTGAGGTCATTGATGAAGATAAAGCGTTAGATTATCTTGCAAGAACGACTGGAAAATAAAAAAATTGTCCGTTTTTTCATTTAGCCTCCTTTCTATAGGTGAAGGAGGCTTTTTATGAATTTTGTTTGCCCTCGGTGCGGGAATGCTTCTTCAAAATATATTGGTCATAAGAACGGCCAAGCATATTGCCGTAGATGCATCTCTTTTCATGGAGAAGAATTGACGTATAAAAAGAAAGAAGGGAGAGAAGCCCCTTTAAACCTTCATTATGCTTTGTCACCGGAACAAGCTGCTTTGAGTGAACAAATTGTGTCCAATTACAAAAAAGGAATAGACACCTTGGTGTATGCTGTATGCGGAGCAGGCAAAACAGAAATATCTTATGCCGTGATATCGTATGCCATTTATCATGGTTTGAGTGTTGGGTTTGCTTTGCCAAGAAGGGATGTTGTCATTGAATTGTTTTGGCGTCTGAAAGATGCCTTTCCTCAAAATAAAATCGTCGCTGTATATGGTCAACATACAGACACATTAGAAGGGGATGTAATCATTCTTACAACCCATCAGCTTTATCGTTATAAAAAATATTTCGATCTTTTGGTGATGGATGAAATAGACGCCTTCCCTTTTAAAGGAAACGAGACGCTTCAATCTCTCTATCGCCACTCCTTAAGAGGGCATTCCGTTTTAATGAGCGCGACTCCTTCCGAAGAGGTATTGAATGAATTTAAAAAAGAAGGGCATGCCATATTAGAACTCAGAACGCGTTTCCATAAACAGAAAATTCCTGTTCCTATCATGAAGAAAATACCCAACGCTTTTCTTCTTCCTTATCTTGTTTATAAATTAAAAAACTACATAAAAGAAAAAAAGCCGGTTTTTATATTCACGCCAACCATAGACCTATGTGAATCACTGTTTCGCTATCTATCTTTCTTTGTAAAAGGTGGTGAATGCGTTCATTCTAAAAAAGAAAACAGAGGGGAAATCATAGGGAATTTTAAGAAAAATCAATATTTATACCTAGTTACAACATCCGTTTTAGAAAGAGGGGTTACTTTTAAAAATCTTCAAGTGATCGTCACGCATTCCGATATGGAAGAAATCTATTCCTCTTCCACATTGATACAAATAGCGGGACGTGTGGGAAGAAAGATGGACGCTCCAGGGGGAGAGGTTATTTTTCTTTGCGAAAAAGAGAGTGATTCCATGAGGAGGGCAATTGATGAAATTCGTTTTTGCAACACCTTTTTGTAAGGTCTGTTTTAAGGATATTCATGGCGATAGCCTTCCTTCTCTTTTGGGTGGGGATGTTCCTTTATGCCGAAGCTGTTTCTCGAAGATGCATCCGCAATTGACCTTCTATAAGTTAGAAGGCATACCCGTCGTATCCTGCTATTTCTATAATGAAAAAATAAGAGAAATGCTCTATCAATTTAAAGGTTGTTTCGATATAGAATTAGGCGAAATATTCTTAGTCAATCAAAAAAGATATTTTCAACTGCGTTTTCATTCTTATTACTTAGTTCCAGCACCTTCTTTTAAAGAAAAAGACATAGTTCGCGGCTTTAATCATGTCGAGGAACTTTTTAAAGGGATCGGGAGAGGGTTTATTCACGCAATCATAAAGAAAGACGACATCAAGCAGGCAAATCTACATTACAAAGAAAGGCAAGAGATATCCAACCATTTGCTTTGGAATGACAAAGAGACCGTTTTGGGCAAAAACATCCTTTTCGTTGACGATTTGATTACGACTGGGGCGACGGCAAAAGCATGCACAAAACTGCTTTTAGAGCATGGCGCGAAAAAGGTGAAGATTCTTTCGCTTGCGCGGGTAAAAGAGTTTTCAAATGAACAAGGATAGTTTCATTTCATTGCTTACCATTTATGGTAATGATAAAATCTCAAGGATGTTTTAGGAGAATACTGTGGCTAATATCATTGAAAAAATATTTCATCTCGAGAAGAGAGAGTTGAACAAGTATTACCGTGAGTCCGAGCAAGTCCTTGCCTATGATGAGGCGATGAGCAAACTCACGGATGACGAGCTTCGTCATAAGACTGTCGAATTTAAGGAAAAATTAAAAAATGGCGCCAGCTTGGAATCCATCAAATACGAAGCCTATGCAGTCGCTCGCGAAGCGGCGTGGCGCGTCCTTCATCAGAAACCATTCCAAGTTCAGATTATTGGTTCCCTCGTTTTGAATAATGGCGACATTGCTGAAATGAAAACCGGTGAAGGCAAAACCTTAACCGAAACCATGGCCGTTTATTTAAATGCTTTAACTGGTAAGGGCGTCCACGTTATTACCGTTAATGAATATCTCGCCTCCCGTGACGCAGAATGGATGGGACAAATCTATCGTTTCTTAGGCTTAACCGTTGGCGTCAATCTCGCTTCCAAATCGACTAACGAAAAACGCGAAGCTTATGCCTGTGATGTTACTTATACTACCAACTCCGAACTTGGCTTTGATTATCTTCGCGACAATATGTCCCCGGATTTAAGCGGTCGTGTTCTTCGCGGCCTGTATTTCTGCGTTGTCGATGAAGCGGACTCGGTTTTGATCGATGAATCAAGAACCCCTCTTATTATTTCCGGTGGCTCAAGAACTGCCGCTTCTCAATATCAAGTTGCCGATCGTTTTGTCAAAGCGTTAAAGAAAGACGTGGATTTCACTATCGATATCAAAGATAAAACCTGCTCTTTGACCGATGAAGGCAATAACAAAGCGGAAAAGATGTTCGGCATTCGCAATCTTTATGATCCTGAATATCAAGACCTCGTTCATAGAATCCACCAAGCCTTGAAAGCGAATTACATCATGGCTCGCGATGTCGAATACATGGTGGATGATAAGCACACCATTCAATTGATTGACCAATTCACCGGCCGTATCATGCCGGGCAGAGAATATAACGACGGCCTTCAACAAGCCATTCAAGCCAAAGAGGGCGTTGAAATCAAGCAAGAAACCGTTGTTATGGCGACCATAACCTATCAGAATTTCTTCCGTTTATACGAGAAACTCTCTGGCATGACTGGCACAGCGAAAACCGAAGAAGAGGAATTCGAAACCATCTATAACATGAAAGTTATCGTTATTCCTACCAACAAGCCAATCCAACGTATTGACGCCCCTGATTACATCTTTGGTACCCACAAAGAAAAATTAGACGCTCTTGTCAAGGCGGTTAAAGAAAGGCACGAAAAAGGCCAACCGATCTTAATCGGCACGGTTTCTGTTGAATCCAACGAGGAGATTTCCGCATTGCTAACCGCCGCAGGAATTCCTCACGAGGTCTTAAATGCCAAAAACCAAGCTCGTGAAGCGGAAATTATTTCCCATGCTGGAGAAAAAGGCGCTGTTACCCTTGCTACGAATATGGCAGGCCGTGGCACCGATATTAAGCTTACCGATGAAACTCGCAAACTTGGCGGTTTGTGTGTGTTCGGCACCGAACGTCATGAATCCCGCCGTATCGATAACCAATTACGTGGACGTGCTGGGCGTCAAGGGGACCCTGGCTTCACTCGTTTCTTCATTTCTTTTGACGATGAGCTTTTAAGAAGATTCGCTCCCGACAGCCTTCGCGAGCAATTCCAAAAGAACGCAGATGGCGAGCCAATTGAATCTAGGCTCCTGACTGGCGCTGTTACCAACGCTCAAAAACAAATTGAAGGAAAGAACTTCGATATTCGTAAGAATTTAAAAGATTACGATGACGTTTTAGCAAAGCAAAGAGACATTATCTATAAGAAACGTGACGCCATCTTAATGGCGGATGATATTGTTGATCTTGTCCATGATTTCTTTAAGACAACAGGCTTATATCTTTGTAAGCAAGCGATTGATAAAAACGCCAACCTTGATATCGTTAATGGCGAAAGCCTAAAGCGCCTTGTCGAACCTCAATTCCTTCCGGAAGGGACTATTTCTGCTGCTGCTTACGATGGTGCGCAAATAGAAGAAGCAGGGGAAGACCTTGGTGAAATTCTTTATGCTCGTTATCTTGAGAAACGTAAGACATGGCCTGCTGAAGATGCCGACAAGATTGAACGTAACATTTCTTTAAGGGTCATCGATCGTAACTGGCAAGGGCATATTGATACCATGTCTCATTTGCGTGATGGCATTAACCTTAGAAGCTACGCTCAAAAGAACCCTCTTCAAGATTACGTCAACGAAGGCTATGAGCTCTTTGCGGAAATGAACGAAAAAGCCGCGGTTGATACGACTTTCAACCTTCTTAATGTTCGTTTGAAACAGAAAGAGCCTGAACCAGAAGAAAAGGTTGTCGTAGAAGCTCAGCCCGCTACCACAATTGGAGCCATCAAACCTGAGAAGATCGTTGTTGCCACACCTCCTTCAAAAAATGATGCAGCGCCACAGCCTGAACCAATTAAAAAAGAGGCGAACGAGCAAACGGATTCTTCATTGGCGGATTACCGCTTTACGAAAGCAGACCCTCTTCCCCAACCGACTCCGGATATGAGTTTGGAAGATCGTGTGAAACTTGCTGCAAACAATCTTAGACGCGCAAACCGTCAAGTCATCGGCGATGAAGCCTATGCTAAAGTCATCAAAGACTATAACGACGCGGTTGCCGCTTTGGAACAAAGCCGGAAATAATAGAATGGTTTATTAAATAAAAGGAATATATGAAAGAGCTAGTCGAATTAAAACAAGAAGCCCAAGAAATTGGAAAACTCGTTTCGCAGCTCGGTGGTTCTCTTTGACCTCGGAAAGCTGAAAAACGACATTGCCTCCTATACAGAGGAGCAAAATAAAGAAGGTTTTTGGGATGACCAAAAAAACGCTCTTGAAGTTGTAAACAAACTCAATGACGCTAAATACAAATACGATACCTATACGCAAATCCAGGGGGATTTTGATGGGGTTATTTCGCTTTTGGCGGATCCAGACGCCTCTTCTGAAGAGATGAGAGAGCTTATCGGAGACACCGAAACGGAGCTCAAAAAGAAGATTCATGAATTAAGGAACGATCTTCTTTTCACCGGCGAATACGACAATTTAAATGCCACCCTCGAAATTCATCCGGGAGCGGGTGGAACAGAAGCCCAGGATTGGGCCGATATGCTTTTTAGAATGTATGGCCGTTGGGCGGAAAAACATCACTATAAATGGCAAGTCTACTCCTATGAATCCGGGGAAGAGGCTGGACTTAAGAGCGCCATGGTTAAAATCTCCGGCAAGAACGCCTACGGCCTTCTTAAAGGAGAAAAAGGCGTTCATCGTTTGGTGCGTATCTCTCCTTTTGACGCGAACGCAAGAAGGCACACCTCTTTTGCCTCGGTAAATGTCGTCCCGGAATTCGGGAAAGTCGCTGACGTCGTCATTGATCCAAAAGACCTTCGCATTGATACCTTCCGTTCTGGCGGGGCTGGAGGGCAAAACGTTAACAAAGTATCTTCCGCTGTTAGAATCACTCACATCCCTACTGGCATTGTGGTCTCTTGCGAAATCGAGCGTTCACAGCTTTTTAACAAGCAAACCTGTATGGAAATGCTTGCCGATAAGCTGATGCAACGCAAGCTTGAAGAAAGAGACGCAAAAATGAAATCCATTGTCGGCGAACAGAAGAATATTGAATGGGGCTCTCAGATCCGTTCCTATGTTTTTTGCCCTTATACGATGGTAAAAGATCATCGAACGGAATATCAAACTGCGGACGTTTCCGGAGTTATGGATGGAGACATCGACGGTTTCTTATATGCTTATTTAGAAATGCTCTCAAGAGAAGGGAGACAAGGATAAATGCTGCTCAAAGGAAAGAAATTTCTTCGCTCTCCTATTTATAAGAAAACGAAAGATGTATGCCTGGTTTTAATCGGCTGCATCCTTTTTGCTTTTGGGGATGCGGTCTTCCTCAATAAATGGGACATAGTCTCTGGTGGCGTTTCTTCGATTGGCATTCTCGTTGATTTTTTTGTTGAACCTCTTTTGGGTTTTGGAATCCGCGATATCGTTGTTGCTATCGTGCAGGTCCTCCTTTGGTTCTTAGGCTTATTTCTATTAGGAAAGAAATTCTCCATCAAAACAGCCATTGCCATGGTCGCCTATCCCGCTTTCTACGCTTTATTCTACCGTTTTGACATAGGAACTCATTTGGGGTTGTCCTCCCTTTACCCAAATTTAAATGGCGCTTCTTCTTTGCTGAATTATCAATTGCAGGGCTCTGATGTCGCGAACCTTGTTATTTGCGCCTTATGCGGCGGAATCTTAGATGGGGTCGCTGTCGCTTTGGCTTTCCTAGGACGCGCTTCCACGGGCGGATTCGCCATTCTTTCTAGTGTCTTGGCCAAATTCACCTCCATCAAAGAAGACTTATCCAGTTTTTTGATTGACGGGGCTTTGATTTTAGCTGCAACCTTTGCTCGACTTGCCCAACCAAGCATAGGAATTTATTGCTTGGGCGGAATCCTTTCTGCTTTGACTTGCTCCATCGCGATTCAATTTGTCTACATTAACGCGGATCGTTTTGTCATTGTCGACGTTATTTCCGATAAATACGAAGAAATTTCTCAATTTGTTTTCGATGAGCTCGATCATTCTGTCACTCTTTTTGATGCTGTCGGAGGCTACACCGGCGAAAAAAGAAAGCTTGTTCGCATCGTCATTAATAAATCCGAGCAAATGGAATTGGAGAACAAAATAGCGGAATTGGATCCTAACGCCTTCATTTCTTCTACGAAAGCCAACTCCATCCATGGGGATGGTTTCTTGCCTCTTCCTAAGAAAAACAAAGGAAAAAAAGATGAGTGACGCATCCCATCCATTCAAACTCGTCTCGCCTTATAAACCAACAGGGGATCAACCTCATGCCATCGCCGAGGTTTTAAAAGGCGTTAAGGAGGGCAAACAATTTCAAGTCATCAAGGGAGCTACTGGCACGGGGAAAACTTTCACCGACGCGAATATCGTTGCCGCGCTAAACCGCCCAACTCTGGTTTTAGTGCACAATAAAACGCTCGCCTCTCAACTTTATGGTGAATTCAAGGAGCTTTTTCCTGAGAACCGTGTTGAATATTTTGTTTCAAACTTTGATTTTTATCAGCCTGAAGCCTATGTGCCAAAGACCGACACGTATATTGCCAAAGATGCCATGATGAATGATGAGATTGAACAACTCAGAACCAGCGCTGTTAACTCCATTCTTGAAAGAAGAGACACGATAGTGGTGGCTTCTGTTGCCGCCATATACGGTTTAAGCGACCCAGAAGAATATAGTGGCCTTGTTTTTGAAGTTCGTGAAGGAGAGACTCTCGATCGAAAAAAGTTTTTTGAGCGTTTGGTTGATTCTCAATATACACGCAATAATTTCGATTTAAATCCAGGTAATTTTCGTGTCCATGGCGATGTTATCGACATTTGCCCTATGACTCCAAGCGATTATTACATTCGTATTGATTGCTTTGGCGATGATGTTGAAAAAATTTCTGAGATTAACAAGCTTACGGGTGAATTCCATAAATCTTATCTAACCTATCCAATTTATCCTGCCTACGATCACGCTTCAACGAGAGCGAGAATCAATAAAGCTTGCGAGAGCATATCCAAAGAATTGGATGAACGCCTTGCTTATTTTAAAAAAGAAGGCAAGCTTCTTGAAGCGGAGCGTCTTGAAATGAGAACGAGGCAAGATATTGAGTCCTTGCAAGAATTTGGCCGTTGCCCAGGTATTGAAAATTATTCCCGCCATATCGATCAAAGAAAACCGGGGGAAAGGCCTTTTTGCTTGATGGATTACTTTCCGAAGGATTACCTTCTTCTTGTCGATGAATCCCATGTTACCTTCCCGCAGGTCAGAGGAATGTATTTTGGAGATCGCTCACGCAAAGAAACCTTGGTTGAATACGGCTTTCGTTTACCTAGCGCCTTAGATAACAGGCCTCTTAATTTTTCCGAATTTGAATCCCTTATGCCAAAGAATGTCATTTGCACCTCCGCAACTCCAGGAGATTACGAATTAGGAAAAACGCATGGCGAAGTGGTGGAACAAGTCATTCGTCCGACCGGTCTTCTCGACCCTATTATCGAAGTTCGTAAGCCTCTCGGGCAAATTGATGACATGATGCAGGAAATCAAAGCCAGAATAGCCAAAAACGAGCGCGTTATGATCGTTACCCTTACAATCAAAATGGCGGAAGACCTTACTTCCTATTTAAAAGGAGAAGGCATTAAAGTCACCTATCTTCAAAACGAGACAAAGACTCTTGAAAGGACGGAAATCATTTATCAATTACGAAAAGGAAAATACGACGTCCTTGTAGGCATCAACCTCCTTCGCGAAGGCCTTGATATTCCCGAGGTCTCCCTTATTTGCATCTTAGACGCGGATAAAGAGGGCTTCCTTCGCTCTAAAACATCCCTCATCCAGATTACGGGACGCGCGGCCAGGAATGCGAATGGCAAAGTCATTATGTATGCTGACTGCATTACCGATTCGATGAGAGGGTGCATCGAAGAGACCAATCGCCGAAGAAAGATCCAAGAGGCCTATAACTTAGAGCATGGCATCATTCCTAAGACTATCGTGAAAGACATAAGGCCTCCATTATCCAATACGGATTCGGAAGAAGAGAGCTTTGCCAAGAGCGTGAAGAAACATCTTTCCAAAAAAGACAGCGAGACTCAAATTAAGAAACTAGAGAAAGAAATGAGAGAGGCCGCAAAAGTCTATGATTTCGAGCGCGCGGCTCAAATACGCGACATTATCTTCGAATTGAAAGGAGAATTAGCGAAATGAAAGAATATGATTATTATTACTTTGATTTTGATGGAACTTTGGCTAACTCCTTCCCTTCTTTGATTCATCCTTTTCAAGTTGCGTTTGCTACTGAAGGCGTCTTTCTTTCGGAAGAGGACGTCAAGGAATTAATGCATATGGCTTTCGTTCAGATGTGCGACAAGCTAGGAATTCATGAAGAGAAGAAAATGCTTCATGTTTACGAAACAATGATTTTGGAAATGAACAAAGACGAAGAGATATCTAAAATATCCATCTTTCCTGAAGTGAAAGAAGTTCTTTTAAAGCTAAAAGAAATGGGCAAGAAAATCGCCATTGTCTCTGGAAACCATACGAACTATATCCATCGAGTAATAAAAATCCATCATTTGAGCGAATGCTTTGATTTTTATGTCGGTGGAAACAGCACTAAAGAAGCCAAGCCTCACCCAGAACCATTATTGAAAGCAATGGAATTGTCTAACAATCCGAACAAAAAGGAATGCATTTACATTGGTGATTCTTTACAGGATGTCCTTTGTGCGAAAAATGCGGGAATAGATGGTATACTGATAGACAGAAAAGGAGAATACCCTGATTACTTAGGGAAGAAAATCCTCTCTTTAAAGGAGCTTCTATGACCGACAAAACTCCCATAAATTTACTTTTTTGTCTTGATAAGAAGTGTTTCGACGGTTTATTGATTACTTTATTGTCTGCCGCCAAAACCACCAAACACCCTTTAAATGTTTTTTTGGCAACAGGAAATTTCAAAACAAAAAAGAAAGATTTCTTTGCTTTCACGAAAGAGCAATCCCTTTTCGTTGAAAAGGTAATTCGAAAATACAACCCCCAAAGCAGAATCACCCTCGTCGATCTTAGCGATGAGGTTATTTCAAACTTTGGGGAAAGCCCTAATTTCAACGGAAAGTTTTCGCCTTTGTCCATGATTCGCCTTCTTGCGGACTATCACCCGGAATTTGGCGACAGGCTTCTTTATTTAGATGTGGATTTGGTTATTACGGGTGATCTCTACACCATCTTCTCTGAACCGCTTGGGGGTAAAGATATTGGCATGGCAAAGGATGAAGTGGGTTCCCATTGGTTAGGGAAAAACTATTGCAATTCTGGCGTGCTTTTGATGGATTTGGCTAAATTACGCGAAAACCACCATTTCGATTTGGTCCGCCATAAAATTAACCGCAATCGCTATTTCATGCCCGACCAAACGGCTTTGAATCGTGGAATGAAAAAGTATAAGAAAATTCTTTCCCCGCGTTTTAACGATCAGCATTATCTTCATCCGGATACCGTTGTTCGTCATTATTGCCAATGGATAAAGTTTCATAGCAAAGGTATCGGCAACGTTGCCGAAAAGCCTTGGAACGTAGAGAAATTCCGTAAGGTATATGGGGAGAACACCCATAAGGAAGTGTTAGATGAATTTCTTCTTCTTAAAGAAGAATTTCAGAAGGAAAATGATCAAAAATGAACTTTTTGATAAGCAATCTCTCATTGCGAAAAGCTCTTTTCTATACTAAAGTTATAGGGCGTTCTTTTTAGAATGCTTGTTAGGTAATTAAAAATATGCAGTGGTACGATATTGTCTTCATCATTATTTCCTTGATTGTCATCGTTCTTAGCCTTCTTCAAGGCGGCAAATCAGAAGGTGCTTCCGGCGCTATCACCGGTGGTGGCTTGAACGTTTTTGCGAAAACGAAGGAAAGAGGATCGGAAAAAGTCATCTCCTGGTTGACCTTTGGATTCGCCATTCTCTTCTTATTTTTGGCAATCTTGATTATGTTAATTGGAAATAAGAGCTCTGCTTCCTCCTCGGATTCATCCTCTTCGGCTGAAACAACTGCCGCAGCAATGCTTTTGTTGCCTTATCTCTTCTAAATTACCGCTTCCGTCAAGGAAGCTTTTTTTATCTCGCCTCTATAACTTTTAATGGAGGGGTGGATGGGGAGATGGTGCTAAAAAACCCGCCAAAGCTGTAACAATCGATGGGGATGGCGATTTTTGCCATCCCCATTAAAAGTTACAGAGCCCTTATCTTCAGACGAGGAATTTTTATTCATTAATGGATTTTTTCATCCAAATAGGCTCAAAAATATGCCAAATTGGACAAAAAATATTTAAGTAAGCGTTTCCAACTATAATGAAAACGCTTACATGATTGTGAGTGAAACAACGAAAACGAAAAGTTCATTAAGGAGGAAAAAATGAAAAAAACAGGTTTTCTAGCTGGTCTCACTGGCATTGCGGCTTCTCTTCTTGTGATTTCAAGCGTTGGCTCTGGGATTGCAAATAAGTGGCGTTCCAATATTGACGCCGTTTTGGGGACGGAAAGCTATCGTGCGGTGAGTGATCCAGGCTCTAGTCGATTCAAATCGGATTATGCGACAACAGCTGATTATGTCAAAGCCTCTAAGCGTTTATCGGAAAGAGAAGGCGAAGAAGGGACTGTCATTCTTAAAAACGACAATGGTGCTCTACCTTTAAAAGATAAAACGAAGAAAATCGCTTTATTTGGCAACGCCGCATATAAGCCTTATATGCAGTCTGCGGGCGATCTTCGTGCCGGGAATGCCGATAAAGTCGATCTCGATTCCGCTTTCGAAAAAGCCGGCTACACCTTAGAACCTACATTAAAAGGTATCTATGGAAAGATGCTTTCTACGGATTATGCGACCACGAAGAGTTTTTTTGGAAATACGACGATAACCTATTGGTTTGGTTTACAAGCATCTCCTGGAGACATGACCGATTATAAAATCAACGAGGTTCCTACCACCGCATGGCAAGAAGACATTGCTTTATCTAAGTATGATGAGAAAAACACCGGAACGGTAAAATTTGCTTCAGAAGGATGGGAAAAATCCATTGTCAAAGATGAAACGGTTGGCGTGGTTGTCTTTGGACGTGGGGCTGGCGAGTCCAACACCTATAAACCAGGCAGCGCTTTGAATTGGAAAGGCGAAGCAACGGGGAAAGATCCTTTGGAACTTTCCGATGACGAGCTCCAGATCGTTGATAAAGCCAAAGCCCTTTGCTCGAAGGTCGTTGTTCTTTTGAATACCGGAAACGCCATGAATATTGGTGCGATTGCCAAAGGCGGCGAACATGAAGTTGATGCAATTGCCTACATGGGCGTTTTAAACGATTACCAAGCAACCGGCATCGTTAATGTTTTGACTGGCAAAGTCAATGCGACTGGCGCTCTTTCCGACACTTATGCAAAGAATTGGGAATCCCTTCCTGCAATGCAAAATTTCGGTGGAGATGAGTATGCTGACGCTTCCATTGCAGAAAGAGTGGCGGGAACGGCATCCGAAGACACGACAAGATGGCCAGGAGCTAGCATCCAAAATGGTCAGAATTCTAGCTTTGGCGGCGGCAAGGCCAACTATTCAGGCGCCAGCTATTATGTGGAGGCGGAAGGCATTTACATTGGTTATCAATATTATGAAACGAGATATTTTGATAGCGTGGCCAATTCCTCTTTCAAAGCCGATTCCAAAAAAGGTTCTACAAATGGAGGAGCATGGAAATATTCCGATGAAGTCATCTATCCATTCGGATACGGTCTTTCTTATTTGCCATATACCCAAGAAATCAAAGAACTTAAAGTGGATAAAGTAAATGATGGGAATATCACGGCAACCATTACGATACATAATAAAGGGAACGAAGATGGCAAATTCCTAGGGCAGCTTTATGTAAACGCACCATATACGGATTACGACAAAGAGAACTTAGTCGAGAAGAGTGCTGTTCAATTCCTGAATTCCGCTAAGGTAGATGTTAAAGCTGGGAAAAGCGCTGACGTGACCATCACCGTTCCAACAAAATACCTTGCTTCTTACGACTATAAAAAAGCGAAGACCTATATCCTTGACGAAGGAGATTACCTCTTCACAGCAGCCAATGGGGCTCATGAAGCGGCCAATAACTTCTTGCAGGCTAAAGGCCATAGCGTAGGCGATGGAATGGATGCCGAGGCGATTGGAAAAACGAAAACATGGCATTTGAATGCTTTTGATAACACCACTTTTGCTTCTGATAACGGTGTTGTAATCTCCAATCAATTAGACAACGCCGATTTAAACTATTATTTAGAAGATACGGTCACTTATCTTTCGAGACAGGATTACGAAGGCACCTGGCCAAAGAACTATAACACTGATGTGGAAATCAAGATCGGCTCTTCCCCAAAGAAGGATGAATGGATTAAAGAAATTCGTGGTGAACAATATGTTCTGACCGATTCTGGGAAAACCGCCACAAATCCGGATGGGGTGGATTATGGCGATGAATATAATTTCGATGCCAAAAATCTCACTTATGAAAGATTATCCAATCCTGAGAACGAATGGTGGGACAAAATGGTCAGCCAAATCTCTGTGAATGAAGCGATTGGTGCGATCGTCCATGGTGGTGGACAATCTGACAAACTTGCCAATATTGACAATCCGATCGTTGGACAGCACGAAGGCGTAAATGGCTTTGTTGGAGCTTATAACGAATATGCCAGTTATGACGAAGATGGCAAAGGAATCGGCGAACCGACCTTAACTTACAAAACAAACATCAACTCCCAAACTTTATTAGGAACCAGCTTCAATCCTGAGCTTGCTTACGAGTGGGGCAAAATTGAAGGGGAAGCAGGACTCCTATTGAAATATCAATCCGTTTGGGGAACGGGGTTAACCTTAAGAAGAACCCCATACAACGGACGCAACTACGAATATATTTCTGAAGACCCAATGCTCACAAATCGCATCGGTGAAATGATTGGCAAGGGGTCTTTGGAAAAAGGCGCTCTCGTCGGTCCAAAACACATGGGCTTTAACGATCAAGAGCATAATCGTGCCGGTGTTTCCGCTTATATGAATGAACAAAAGGCCAGACAAACCGATTTACGTGGCTTCGAAGGCATGTTGAATGACGCTGATGGATTAGCGGTAATGATCGCCTTCAATCGCATCGGCGCAACCAATGCTTCTCAATCCGTGGGAATGCTTCAAGGCATCTTAAGAGGGGAGTGGGGCTTCAATGGCATTATCTCAACCGACCTTGCTTCGAGCGCTTATTACTTCAATGCCGAAGGCATGATTATGGCTGGCATTACCCAAGTTGCTGAATTTGGAGGCAACAACTCCAACATCAATTCCAAGGATGGCCATGACGGAAAATGGACCTATCTCTCGCCGGAGAAGTGCGCAAAAGACACGGTCCTTGTTGAGCAAGCCCGTCAAAATCTCAAATACCAATTATTCGCCTTCGCAAATTCTGCGGTATGTGATATCACCATCATCGAATTGACCCCATGGTGGGAATCTGCAATCGATGCAACCATTATCACTTCAGGAGTTTTAACCGGCCTCTTCGGCGTTGCTTATATTGTCTTGAATGTGATTCCCGGAAAGAAAAAGGAGGATAAGTAAATGAAACTCGTCATCAATAAAAAAATCAGCGCGAATCTGATTGTGACTTCCATTGCCTTGTTTGTTGCGCTTGTAGCGATGATTGTCTATGGGGTTGGCGTCTCTAGAGCCGGCTATTTCCAAGGACAAGACGTCTCAGCCGTTTTGGCTTATGGCATTACCGGGTTAATCTTCTTTCTGTTATCCGACGCATTGAACATCATTTGCTTTGATGGAATCGTTGGGAAATATGTCAAATTGGTTGGCGTGATTCTAAAAGTCGTCTCTTCGGCCTTCTTCGTGTTGGCTTGCATGAGCTTCGTTGAAGCAAGAATTGAAGGAATCATTACTCTTTTCTTCTCCAATGAAGAGGTTTTAAAAGAAATCCAAACTGCTGACAATATGGCCAGCGCCGACTTGGCGATCGCGAGTATCGTGCTGCTTGGGTTGAGCGGATTGGCTGGAATCGTTTCTTCCTTCTTCGGCTACGCAGAGCCTAAATTTGAAAAATAAGACGAAAGCCAAAAATAAGAAAGCTGGGGCATTTGAATGCCCCAGCTTTCTTTTATAAATGTGGCCTTCCAAACAAAGAACGTTTTTAGCCAACAATGACCGTTCCGTCTTCTTTAATGGTAATCTTATCGCCGCTTTTAACCGCTTCCAGGAAATCGTCGCCAAGCTCGTCGATCGCAATAAGGCCCGCATCATTCCATACATTAGAAAGGATAATGCCAGAAGCCGCTAATGGGTCGATATGATGGGAGAAAAGCCATGCTTTAGGGGCTAAAGAGCGTACGGCAATGGTTTGAATGACCATCCCTCCTGTCGTAGAGCCGATGGTTTCTGGAAGGCAAAGAGCTTTACCTGTGATGTTTTTCTTGTAAAGATCTTTGTTGTTTTGATCAGAAACGATGATTTTCTTTGAGGTGGCTAATAAAGCGCTTGTTTGACAAGAGGCTAATGTGTTGAAGCCTTGATGGGAAACGACTGCTTCGCCAGTCCAATTTTGCGCTTGGATCACGCGGCCATGGAATTCTTTCATTTTATTTGACCTCCTTTTGGCCGGTAATCATTTCCAAGACCTCCTGATCTTTGAAATAACGGGCCTTCGTATACGTTCTTAATTTATTGGAATTGGTCATTAAGACTTTCTTTCCGGAGATTGGATTGTCTGCATACATCAAAGGGCAAATATAAGAGAGGTGCGCGCCTACGGAAAGAAGTTTTCGATATCTGTCCTCTTTTTGAAATTCCTTGATGATGGCAGGGGAGGAGGTCAAAACGGTATCGATAACCAATTTCTTTTTTCCTGATTTCCTCAAACCGTCAAGAATTCTGTCAGTCCAATTCTCAAGCTGTTTCAAAGTGAGGTGAGGGCAGCCAATGAAACAACGATGCACCCTCTCGTTTTTCTTTTTCCACATGATTGGATAAGATTGATAGATTCTTTCTAACTCCGCATCATCGATGACATATTCTTTGGCGTTGTCTTTTAATAATTTTGCTCCGAATTCTTTCGCTTCAGGAGTAATGTTCTCGATATGGTAGAGACCTACGGCGCCATTGGACGCTGTTGCCGCGCCAAAGTCTTTCAAATAAGCCAATGTGTCTTCGTTTGGAAGATCCTTTAGATATTTATCCAATCCTACAACATAAGGGACTTCCGCCATGACTTTGATTCCGATTGCGGAGCCAAGGATTTGGGCTTCTGGCTTTTTCGTGGTTTTTAGAATGATTTTCCAATCCGCTTTCCTTCCCTCATCGGTGATGAATCCGAAATTCGGGGTTTTGCCTAAGATTGCCCCAAACATATCCAAGATACCGGAGTTACGGTTGCATCTTGCGCCCAATACGGAATTAGCGAAGACAACGGCAGAGGATTCACTCCAAGAGAGGATATCCCCTTTCTTTGGCGTGTTACCCATTTCTTTTAAATAACAAGTGCAGGAGAAGGCGTTTTCTGGATCTTTTAATCCGATCTTTTGAAGCTGCCCTTCATATAATTTTTGCTTGTTGTACATAAAGTTGTTGAAGACGAGTTTCTCAAGAGGGCCGCATTTAACGTTTTTGTAATCCAAAGGCCTTGGGTCCATCGTAAATCCGCCTTCGACCTTGCAACCAGCCGCAATGAGCTCATCCATAAGGGGATAAACTCCTTTTAAAAGCCCTAGGCCAAAGCTGGTGACAAAATGGGCTTTTTTGTGTGTCACAGGAACAAGGCGATCGGCACCAAAAGCATCGCCATAACGAACTAAGACTTCCATCATCTTAGCCATGGTCTTGCCTTTTTTGCCAGCCAAAATGTCTTGCTCTTCCTGGCTTAATTTCATTTTTGCTTGATACATGTATCCATTCTCCTTTCTTTATAATTTCATGACGGCATCATATGCACCCCAAATGACGCTACGAAGATTTCCGATTTTCCTGCAATCGCCGATAAGATGAATATGCTTCCCCTCTTTCCTTAATGGGGTGGGCTTATATCCAATAGAGAGAATTACGGAATCGCATGGGATTTCCATATCGCCTGTCTTGCTTTTGCAAATGATCTTTCCATCTTGTATTTCCTTGAGTGAGGTTTCTAGGTGGACAGGAATTTGATGTAAGGCGAAATAGTCTCTTAGATATTGGGAATTCGCCATGCATACCCCCGTTTGCTTGATTAAATCGTCCTGGAATTCAACAATGATCGGTTTCTTTCCGGATAAGGCTAATTCGTATGCAACCTCGCATCCGGTTAAGCCCCCGCCAATAACGGCAACGGTTTCGCCTACTTCTTTGCCAGAAAGATAATCGATAGCATCCATGGCTTTTTCGATGCCGGGAAGAGGAATTTTCTTTGCTTTGCTCCCGGTTGCAATAATATATTCATCGGCTTTGATGCTTGATAGGTCTTTCACTTCCGCGTTCAAATGAACGGGAATGGTGAGCTTCTTCATCTCTAATTCATACCAGGCTAGTAATTCTCTCAGTTTTCCTTTGAAAGATGCGCTTGAAGCAGGGACAAATACGCCGCCAAGGTGATTGCTTTTTTCATAGATTTCCGGTTCCAATCCACGGAGTTTTGCTACACGTGCCGCCTCCATTCCGCCAATGCCCCCTCCAATGATGGCGACTTTCTTGGCGTGTTTCGCTTTCTTGATGTAGTGGACGTTTGTCTGCATTGTCTCCGCATTAACTGCGCAACGTGCCATATGTAAGGAGTCACTTAAGCTTTGGTCATTGGAGGTTCCTTTATAATGACACATATTGAAACAGCCATTATGGCAACAAATACATGGGCGGATTTCTTCCGGATGGCCCTCTTTTAATTTGCTTACCCACGCTCCATCAGCCAAGAAAGGTCTGGCGAAGCCTAACGCATCGACCTTTCCTTCTTTTACGGCTTTTGCCCCAACAAGAGGATCGATACGTCCTGCAGCAACCACAGGAATGTTAACGAATTTCTTAATATGCTCCACATCCGCAAGGTTACAGTTTTCAGGCATGTATATAGGAGGATGAGCCCAATACCATGCGTCATACGTTCCATTGTCGCAATTGAGCATATCATATCCGGCATCCTGGAGATATTTGACCGCTTTTTCTGATTCCTCCATGTCTCTTCCTGCTTCTTTGAAAACTTCACCGGGCAACGCGCCGGAATTAAAGCCTTTGGTTTTAGAAAGGACGGAATAACGTAAGGATACAGGGAAGTCTTTTCCGCATGCTTCTTTGATGGCTTTGACGATTTCGACTGGGAAGCGATAACGGTTTTCAAACGAACCACCGTATTCATCCGTGCGCTTATTCACATATCGCAAAGTGAATTGATCTAAGAGGTAGCCTTCATGAACCGCATGAATTTCTACGCCGTCGACGCCCGCTTCTTTCAAAAGCTTTGCCGTTTTGGCGAAAGCCGTTATGAATTTATGGATTTCTTTGATGGTCATCTCACGGGATGGAACCTTATCGGACCACCGGTTCGGAGAAGGGCTTGATGAAGCACAAATCTTATCAAAGTTCATGATTGGTTTCGAGAGAAAACGTAAGAAACGATTCGTGTATAGTTTTTCCATAGCGGGGGAGATGGTAAAAGAACGTCCGAATCCCGCGGTTAGTTGAACAAACATTTTGGCACCGTGTTTATGGATTTCTTCCATAAACGGCTTGAGTTTCCTATACATGCTTTTTTTCTTATAGAGCCATTGCCCTAACATTGGGTTATAAACAGGCTGAATCCCTGGCAAAATAAGACCGACGTCATGCTCTGCTTTATCAAGAAGGAATTGGGCTGCTTCCTTGTCAAAATGATTGATTTCCATCCACCCGAAAAGAGAGGTTCCGCCCATGGAAGTCATGACAAAACGATTCTTTATCTCGAGGTCACGAATTTTCCAAGGCGTAAAAAGAGGGGCTAATTTCTCATCCATATTTTTCTCCTTTAAATATCAAAAATATTATAGTTTTTCTCGAGATACCAGTCGATAATTATCGATATCTTTTCCCTTCTTTAGTGAAATGATTTTTCTGAGATATTACAATAGGTCCTAGGTGAGTTTATGACAATTAAAGAGTATGTTGCTTTCCGCAAAGAAGAATTGAAAAAAGAAATCCAAAATTTGAAAAGAGAGCCCGTTTTATCCATTATCACAGTAGGAAACGACCCTGCATCGGAAGCCTATGTTCGTGGGAAAAGAAAGGATGCGGCTGAAGTGGGCATCAAAGCCATCCAAACCGTTTTTGATGAAAATGTTTCTCAAGAGCAATTGCTTGAGACGATTCGCCAGCAGAATGAGGATCCCACGATTGATGGGATTATCGTCCAGCTTCCCTTGCCGAAACACATTTCCGTGGAGGCTATCAATCAAACCATTTCTCCTAAAAAGGATGTGGATGGCTTTACCTTAGGAAGCGCCTTTGACCCTTGCACCCCGAAAGGAATCGTTCAATATCTCACGCATGAAGGCTTTTCTTTCAAAGGGAAGAACGCCGTCGTATTAGGACGCAGTGAAATCGTAGGCAAACCCATGGCTAAAATGCTATTGGAAAGAGATTGCAACGTTGTCCAGCTTCATAGCAAGACTTCCAGAGAAGATAAAGAATTCTATTTCGCCCATGCTGATCTGATTGTTTCAGCAGTGGGCAAGATGTTTAGCTGGGATGATACGTATCCATACAAAGCCGATGCGTATCTTGTTGATGTAGGGATCAATCGCGGGGAGGATGGGCACCTTCATGGTGACTTCGTTCCAAACTTGCCTGTTAAATTGCAAACCCCTGTCCCCGGTGGGGTGGGTTTGCTAACGCGTCTTGCTTTGTTGGAAAATCTTCTTGAAGCCTATCACCATTAAAGACTCATTTTGCCTTTTTCGAAAAGTCCTGTAGGCAAAATTTCATTAGCAATAAAAAAGAGCCTATTAACGTCTCTCGTTAATACAGCTCTTCGCTATCTTTAGAAATTAGTCGTTCTTTTTTGCATCGACGACTTCACTTTCAATGACGTCTTTTGCAGCGTTTATCGTCGCCTTCGCAAGGCGAATTTTGTTAATTTCGACAATCGTTAAAATCGCCATCGCAATGCCGGCTAAAACAAGAATGATGCCCAGTATCACAAGGGAAATCATCTTTGTTAAATCTGCGTTTCCGGCAAGATAGATAAAAACCACGACGCCTAAGGCAATAAGTGCTGCTCCAAAGACGATTTCAATAATGGGCAAATAAAGTTTATAGAGTTTCGAAACGATAAAGCCGATGGCAAATAAAATCAGGCTGGCACCCGCAACCGTTACCAACGTGCCAATGAAGATAGCTAAGAATTGGGCGATAAAGCTAACCATCTGGTCTAAAACGCCGCCATTGTTTGTATAAGAAATGACAAAGGCAATGCCGATTGCCAATTCAATTGAGCCCCCAACGACTAAATCATATGACAATTGAGATTTGATTTTCTCTTTGATGATGGCGTCCGTCACGCTTCTTGCGATGACTGGCAAAAAATTGACTAGAATCTTCAGGGCGCCACCGAGGATTAAGAAAATGCCTCCGATGAATAAAATGACAGAAATGACTTTGTCATAGCTGATGTCGCTATTATTTGCCGACGCCTTTGCCGTATAGACAAAACAAATGATGCCTAAGACAAAAATCAACGCGGCTTCTAAAAAATTCCAGATGGACCAAATAAGGCCACCTTTGCCAAAATTAATTGGCTTTTTCTCCTTCTTTTCGCCTTTAGGAGTCTCCTCTTTATTCTCTTTTTCGGGTGCTACTTGGATTTGTGTATCGTTTTCCATAGCGGTTTTTCTCCTTTCGAACAAAACAATCATAACCTTTTTCATTTATGAAAGGTTAGAACTTTAGTTTTCATAGTCAAGATTTGTTAATTTTGCGAACGGTATTTCTATTTCTTCGATTTTTATATATTTGTATATAGATGAAATCTCTTTGATTTTCCCGTGAATGGTATAGATATATCCATCATGCCAATATTTCGCAATTATCGTTTCGCCTTTGTAATTCGAAAGGATTTCATTGATCTCCTCCGCTTTATCCTCGGACATATGGGGATGGGGGATCTTGTTCCTTTCGTATTCCATCCTCGCTAAGTAATCCGCTTGTTGCTCCAAAGATTTATAAGGAGCCCATTTCAGCATCCCTCTTTCTCTCATTCTCTGTGTCCTCCTATTTGCATATGCCTTTGCCGTATTGTTGAATTTTCAAGCAACGCAGAACAACGAAATACCGCATTTCGACCATATGTCTCACGTATTTTGTCTATCGTTTTATCTAAACTCTCTTCCTTTTCCTTTTGAAAATCATTCTCGAATAAAGAAAGCTGAACTTGTTTCTTTTTCGTCAGCCTGCCAAAAGAAACGCTTAACCCATATATCTTTTCATAAGGGATTTTCGCAAAGAAAACATACTTGATGCTCTGGAATAACTCCTTCGAAGAATCTGTCGAATAGGGGAGGGTTGTTTCCTTGCTATAGGATCCATTCTCACATCTTGCCCACACTCCGACTTTTCCAACCAGATAATTCTCTCTTCTTAATCGGACGGATAATTCATCTACCATCTCTCTTAAAAGAAGCTCGCATTCATTTGGCAACAGAGGCTTTCTTAAAGTTTGGCCATTTGATAGAGACGGATTGGCGGGGGATATCTTCTCATGAATGTCCGATTCATCCTTTCCGTTTGCAAGATTTTTTAACTGAAGGCCCATCACCCCGAATTTTTTCTCTAGAAGGCGAGAATCCGCTTTTGCTAAACTTTCGAGACTATTGATGCCAATTCTGGATAAGTGTTCCCTTGTTCCCTTAGCGATGGACCAAATCCTATCGATAGGCTTTATTTTCCAAAGCTTAGTTGGAACATCCTGATATGTCCAATGAGCAAGGAAGGGTTTCTTTTTCTTCCCTTCCGTGTCTAAAGCGATTTTTGCCAAAAACATGTTTGGGCCTATTCCTGCTGTGGCGACTAGCCCAAGACGGTCATATATTTCTTCTTGAATCTGTTTTACCATGCGCTCCGCACTTCCATACATTTTGATATATGGCCCTAAATTCAAGAAACTCTCGTCCACTGAGTAGACGTGCAAATCATCAGGGGAAACGTATTTTAGAAATATCCCAACGACATAAGAAGACACTTGCAAATAATAGGACATTCTCGGAACGGCATAGATCAATCCAGGGACGTAAGGCAAGTCTCTCTTTCTGCAGACATTGCTGACGCCGTATTTTTCTTTTAGATAAGGGGTTACGGACATAACGACGGAAGAATCGGAACGGTAGGGGTCGCAACACACCAAGGGCGTCTTAAAAATATCCATATGCCTTACGGCACATTCGCATGAGGCATAAAAACTTTTTAAATCGATGATTCCAATCACTTTTTCCATAACGATATTTAACATGAGCGAAGAAGAGAAAAAGAGTCTTGATTTTTAAAAGATAGAAACCGTCAAAAGAAAAAGACGAAAATCTTACAATTGATGAGAAAAATGAATTAGACAATGTAAAAAAATGAGAAAAAACAAGAAACAATCGAAGGAATAATTTTTGAGAGGATTCTATGAAAAAACATGCTCTGAATTTTCAAAACGAAAACATTCGAGGAAGCCGAAAGAAATAGCCTTACTTTACAATTTAACTTGCAACATCACGAAAACGAAAAGGCGTCTTTTTCTCTTGAAGAGCAGATTTCGTTCTTTTCTTCGGCCTTTTACCCTGAAAACGAATAAGGAAAGTAGAACGTAGGGATTAGAAGAGCTTCCTAAAAAGGTAGGAAACAGCAATCTATAAAAAAGAGATTTTATTTTCCATTGAGGAAAATTATAATATTGACTTGCTGGGACATTAGCTCAGATGGGAGAGCGCCTCGTTCGCAACGAGGAGGTCGACGGTTCGATCCCGTTATGTTCCACCAAATTGAATGGTGGTCGAACTGCTGTTGTTTAGGCTTTTCTCTACAATGGGACGTTCGGCTTAAGATTAGATGCTTCGTGTTTATTCCAGCATCAAACAAAGAAGGCGGATCAGTGATGGTCCGTCTTTTTTCGTGCTTTAAGAAAGATTTTTCTCAAGTTTTGCTGTTTTCAGGCATTTTCAAGACACATAAATATATTTTGTAACTTAATATTCTTTATCTACGGGCTATCTCAGTTGCTTGAGTTGGAAAAATGCAAAAAAGAGTGAATATTTGGTTGGAAAAATGCAAAAACACGTAAAATCTATGCTAGAAAAATGCAATTTCTATCTAATAATCAAGACCGAAGGAAAATGGCTTATTGAAAGCAACAAAAGACATTTAACGACGCTTTTTTAGAACGTAGAATTTATTCCTTCAAACGTAGGAGTGTCGCCATAAATCACTACAGGGTTGCCTCAATTTCATCTTAAGTTTTATTTTTTAGCTCATTCGTTAAGGCTTTGAAAGAAGGGAATAAAACGATGTTTTTAGTGAAAAATAATTGACTTATCCGCGATTTTTGATAATTTTCCTTGCGTATTCTAAGGAGATTTTATTCATATGAAAAAAGCAAAATTTGTACCAATCATCTTAGCGAGCGCCTTGCTTGCATCCTGCGGAGCTGACCTTACCGATTCTTCTAACGCTCAACAATCCGCATCATCCATAACGACGGGGGGGGGAGACCTCATCTTCGGACATAGTCGCGCCGATTTCTTCTAGCCCAGAAGCTGTAATTCCATCTTCTTCTGAGTCCGAATCGGAAGAATCATCTTCCTCATCCTCTTCCTCTGAGGCATCGGCTTTATCAACGATTACCTCTTGGGAGCAAATTACGGAGGGGGCAAAAGCTCAAATTAATGAATTCTTCCAATATTTTGATCCGAATAGCGAAGAGCACAAGCCAGATGATTATTTGCCTGTCTTGCCTGTTGCCTCAAATGTGGCCTGGACATACGATGGGTCTTACAATCCGGAAAGAGGCGTTAGCGTCGGCGTTATCGCTCTTACTGGTTCCGATGCAAGCGAAAACAAAGCCTTGGTCGCCCAATATAATCAAAGTATCGTTACAAGAGGTTGGGCAAAAGCCACGGATGAAGACTTAACGAATTACAGTGATGCCTATTGCCCTATTTTTGGAAAGAATGTTTATAAATTAGACGATTCCGCATCAGGCATGCTCTTAATCGCAGAAATCATTCCTTGTGCCGATGCTGAAGGTGATGGCGCGATCGCTTTTAGCCCTGCCGACCCTGAGGGAAATCCAATCACATCAGGTATTCTTTTTACCGTTCAAGTTTACGAAACCTATTAATGCAAGAAGGTTAGGAATAAGCCTTTATGAAGAAATATTTTTTTCCGTTTCTTTCTTTGTTTCTAATTCTTCCTTCTTGCAACAATTCTAATGCCATTTCGTCCCCTCTTTTCTCAGAGGATTCCATTTCCTCTCAGGAAGAGTGGGACTCTTCGTCTTTTAGTTCTTCTAGTAAGGAAGAATTCAACCCATTGGAATTGACAGCGAAAAATATGATCTCGTCTCTAAAGAGGATCATATCTAGCAATAATTTCACTTTTGCTTATAACTATGTTTTAAGTTACCCAACAAGCAAAACTCTTTTCACAGAAAAATATATGTATTATCCGGAATATCAGGCCGGATATTTGACGCTAAAGAGCTTTGATAAGGAATTCACCAATTCTGAGGAACTTGTGTATCTCTATAGTATGAGCAACGGGTCGGTTTCTCTTATGTATCCTTTAACGGATGGGAATATTTTTTCAACGCCAAAACCATACACGTCCCTCGCATCTTTCAATTACATGTCCAATTTAAACCTTTCCTCTTTGAACGAAAAAGAGTTTGAATTGCAAGATGGATACCTCTATACAAAAAACAAAAATTTAGTGAGAGCCCTTGCTTCCATGATCGGATATTCTTCGGATGAATACAAAGACGCCTTTTATAAGGCTAAGTTAAAATTTGATAAGAAGAACAACGTGGAATTCATTCTCCAAATGTTTAACGACGCCTATGAAATTGTTGATGTTGATGACACGCATGCGTCCTTTCAAAATGTTGAGAGCACGTATTACGTTCCCGTAGAAAATTATCTTGCTTCGCATTATGAGATGGATATGCCTTCATTGAGTCTAGAAGAAACGGGCCCTCTTTTATTTCAAAATGAAAACGATGTTATTTCCTTAAACAACGAATCCTATGTTCAAATTATTGGAGGAGACGGGGGAATCGTCGCTAAGGAAGAAATCAATCGCTCTCAAAATGAATATGAACACACGTCTATTGACGTTTTGACTTCTAGAAGATTAACCAATCTCGTTCGAAACAATGAGGATGGGGTTCCTTCTTATATTGGCTTAGATGGGGAAAACAAACTCTCCGAAGAACGTTTTGAAAAATACTACACTTGGGATTATTCCTATCCTTCTCCTTCGGATTTTTTCGGTAAGGAATTGAAAGCCTTCCGAAAAATCAAAGAGAACCAGTACCGTTATTACGGATATAATCAATCCTCTTTCTTCCGTAGCATGTGTAATTTTAATGGGCAAAACGGGATTCAATGGATTGATGTTTATCTAAAAGATAACAAGATTGATCACGTTGTCTTCACCTATAGGACAGGACAAGATAAATATGAAGATGGAATCGTTTTTAACTATAAGACGACCATTACCTGTCAAGTCGTAAAAGATCGAAGCATAACGAATCCAACCCCCTATGAAACAAAGACGGAAAACGCCATTTTGACTAAAGCCTTTGAGAAATTTAATGGAATGGAGGAATTCCAAATCACCGCCGTTAATGATAAGAATGCCTATTCTAAATTCATCACTACTTACGATTTAAAAAACTTTGTGCAGCAAAACGACTACTATACAGGCGGAGGGGAGAAGACTTTCATCACTGGATATAAAAAACTCGATGAATCTTCTTATCAGCGTTTTCTCGTTGACACAGACGGTACTCTCAAAGCCAACGGCTCTGCTGTTCAAGGAGAAATTTCTTCGCTGATTCCCTCGGGATTATCATCAAACATTTTTGTGAAAACAGGTGAAAACGAATACATGTTTGACTCCTATGTCTTAAAAGAAGCGAAGGATAAGATGATTCTTGGGAGCGATGAAAGATATTTTCTGCCTTCTACTTTTAAACTAACCATTGACCCGGAAAAAGAAGAAGTGGTTTCCGCTTATTATGAATATAGTGACGGCATTTCTCAATCCGGCTCCGAAACTCTTTCTTTCTTATATGGAGAAGATGTCAAATTGGAATCTTCTTTGGAAGAAAAAATGAGTCATTTGCCTACATGGGTCGAGCCAAAAACATGGAAAGACGAAGATCCGAAGATTGATTCCTATCTTCGAAAGTATTTTGGGGATGAAGCGGATAACGTTCCTTATGTATACGATGAAGATATTTATAGCCAGTGGCTTGTATCCGATTCCACGTTAGAGCTAGAAATCTATTCGAATGCCAAAACCGCAAACGCCTCTTCCTTCTATGAAAAATACACCGAGAAACTAATGGCTGATGGATTTGAGACAACAACTTTATCCAGCATGCCAGGCGCTACTGTATATGTAAAAGGGAATATTTCTCTTCGCGTTGCCAAATCGCTTGTCGGAGGAATCTATCTTTGGAAAACGGGTGACATAAAATGAGGTCTCTTTTTTCTTAAATTAAACGTGCAATCTTTAGAAAAATTGCTAATATGCTTTACGTATAGGAGTTATTTATGTCTAACGAAATTCGAATTCAAGATGATTTATATCATGCCGTTAACGGCGAATGGCTAAAAAGCGCTGTGATTCCTGATGATAGGCCTACCACAGGAGGCTTTGCGATACTTGATGAAGAAGTTGAAAAGCTTCTTCGCAAGGATTTTGCTTCCTTTGCGAAAGGGGAGAAAGAAACGCCTCTTCCAGAACTAAAGGAAGCGGTTAAGCTTTATAACAAGGTCCTCGATACGAAACGCAGGGATGAAGAAGGGATGAAACCTATTCTTCCTTATTTGAAGGAAATCGAGGAGATAAATGATGTTGCCGATTTAAACAAAAAGGCTAAAACCCTTGTTCTTGATGGAGTTGATCTTCCTTTCTCTTTTGGCGTTGAGCCAAACATGAAGAATGCGGAAAAGAATGCCTTGATCTTAACAGGCCCTAGCATCATTCTTCCGGATACCACTTACTATGCTGAAGATAATGCGGCAGGAAAACAGTTGCTTGAAGTCTTTAAAAACATGGCAAAAGCCATTCTTGCAAAAAGCCCATTAAGCGAAGAAGAACAAGAGAAATACATTGAAGATACGCTTGCTTTCGACGCTCTTATCGCCAAACAAGTGAAAAGCCAGCTTGAATGGGCGGATTATGTCGCAAACTATAATCCGATGAGCACAAGCGAAGTATCCTCTCTTCTTGAACCCTTTGATTTCGCTCATCTTTTAAAAGAGTTCTATGGGGCGAATATCCCTGAGGAAGTTATTGTTTACGACCCTAAAGCCATTCGTAATTTCCGTGAATATTTTAATGAAGAGACTTTCCCTCTTTATAAACATTGGGCTTATGTGAATTACCTTATTGCAGGGGCAAAAAACCTTTCCATCGAACTTCATGCCTTAAGCACCCTATACCGTCGAAGCCTCTATGGCATTGCCAAAGATCCGATCCTTGAGAAACAAGCCTACCAATTGGTCGGAAGAGTCTTCTCCGAACCAATTGGCGTTTACTATGGCAGAACCTATTTTGGGGAAGAGGCCAAAAAAGACGTCATTTCTTTGGTGAAACATATCATTGAAACCTACAAGGAACGCATGAAAAAGAACACTTTCCTGCAGGAAGAAACAAAAAAGAAAGCGATTCTGAAACTGGACACCATCGCGGTTAAGATGGGATATCCTGACAAGATTGATGAGTTCTATTCTTCTTTAAAAGTCGAAGATGAGGATTCTCTCTTCGTTGCTCTTTTGAAACTTTCTTCCAAGAGTATCCTCCACTCTTTAGAGAAACTCACCAAGCCAGTAGACCGTTCTGAATGGGGCATGCCAGGACATATGGTGAATGCTTGTTACAACCCATTCTCAAATGACATTACCTTCCCAGCCGCCATTCTCCAAAAACCATTCTATAGCCTAAAGCAGTCCGAATCTGAAAATCTCGGCGGCATCGGGGCCGTTATCGGGCATGAGATTTCCCACGCTTTCGATAACAACGGCGCCTCCTTTGATGAGAAAGGAAATCTAGCCAACTGGTGGAAAGAAGAAGATTACAAAGCCTTCAAAGAACTCACCAAAAAAATGATTGAAGAATTCGATGGCATCGATTTCTATGGCGGCAAAGTAAACGGAGAGCTGATTGTCTCCGAAAACATTGCCGATAATGGGGGAATGGCCGTAACCTTGAACATCATGCACGAGATTAAGAATGCTTCTTTCCAGGATTATTTCCGCAACTGGGCGAAAGTGTGGTGCATGAAGGCCAAACCTCAGTATATCCAGCTTTTGCTCACAAACGATGTGCACGCTCCGGCAGAGCTTCGCGCCAATATGCAACCACGCAACTTCGAAGAGTGGTATTCCGCTTTTGGCGTCACTGAAAAAGACGGCATGTATCTTGACCCTAAAAAACGCGTGCGTATTTGGTAACGCTCATTCTAATCCCAAGGAATAAAAACAAGCCTTCCTTTCCCTAAAAACGGAAATGGATGGCTTTTTTATTGCGAGTCAAAGAAATTCCTAATACAACCCTTCCTTTTCGTCATAAGAGACACGTTAAAAGATCTCTTCGACAAATCGACATAGGATGAACCCTTTCTAAAGGCCGGTCGCAGCGTCCAAGAAAAACCCTAAGTAAAAAATAGAAGGTTAAAAAATCGAGATTATATTGCTTGATTTTCTAAGGCAAAAATGCTTCCTGAAAACGCTTCGTCGATTTCTTGTTTTACCGATATCGTGAAAGGTTACAAAGGAACAAATAAAATTGATACCTAAAATGATTTTTAAAAATCTAAAATATCAAAAAAGATAGATTTTATCGGCACTTTTCCACCTTCTTTATACACTGTATATCCGGAAGGTGTATTCTTCTTGAATTCCCTCTAGGACAAACTAAAATAATCACGCTCTAAGGAAACAGAAGCCTATAGTTTCTCTTTTGCCACACGAGGTATTTTATGAAAACATTTTATGACGAATCCCTAGATGGGAATATGGAAATAGAAGAAACAAAAATCTGCGTTATGAAACGTTCTGGCGAACGCGTTCCTTTCGATCGTCAGAAAATCGTTAACGCTATCAATGGGGCCAATGATGAAGAGGGTATTCCTTCCGAACGCCTCTCTCCTGAGGAAATTGCCAATATTGCTCTCGGCATTCAAAAAGACGCTATCAATGCAGGGCGTGATCTCTCCGTTGAAGAAATTCAGGATAAAGTAGAAGATGCTTTGATGGGTTCTGGAAAATTCAAGGTTGCCAGACTTTATATCACCTACCGTTATAAACACGCTGAAAATCGCAAAATGAGCGACATCGATCAAAAAATCGCTGGCGTCGTCGAGAGAGATAACGAAGAAGTCAAGCAGGAAAATTCCAACAAAAATCCAACCATTCTCTCTGTCCAAAGAGATTATATGGCGGGCGAGTGGAGCCGTTACTATACGAACAAATACATTCTTCCGGATGATATTGTGGAAGCCCATAAAGAAGGGATCATCCATTTCCACGACTCCGATTATTTTGCGCAACATATGCACAATTGCTGCTTGGTCGACTTAAAAGACATGCTTGAGAACGGAACGTGCATCTCTGGCACTCGTATCGATAAGCCCCATTCTTTTGCTACCGCTTGCACGGTCGCTTCACAGATTGTCGCTCAGGTGGCAAGCAGCCAGTATGGCGGGCAAACCATTTCCATGTCTCATCTTGCTCCGTTTGTCGATCTCTCCCGCAAAAGAATCGCCAAACGCTTAAAAAGCGAGTTTGAATCTACCGGAATTGAAGCAACGGAAGATAAATTCAACGATTTGGTTGAACAAGAAGTTCGAAAAGAAGTGGAAGGCGGATGCCAGACCATCCAATATCAGTTGATTACCCTTCAGTCTACCAACGGGCAAGCTCCTTTTGTCACGGTGTTCTTATATTTACATGAGCTTCCCGAAGGACAAACAAGGGATGACTTGGCTTTAATCACCGAAGTTATGCTTAAGCAGCGTATCCTTGGCGTTAAGGATCGCACGGGCGCCTATATAACTCCTGCTTTCCCAAAGCTCATCTATGTTTTGCAAGACGACAATATCGAAGAAGGCGGCAAATATTTCTATTTGACTAAATTGGCTGCGGAATGCACGGCAAAACGCATGGTCCCTGACTATATCTCCGAAAAGATCATGAAAGAGCTCAAAGGGGACGTTTATCCTTGCATGGGTTGCCGTTCTTTCTTGACCCCCGATCGTTTCACACCGGCGGGTTTAGGAAATTTAAGCGGGGCTCTTGACTATGTCCCTGGACAGCATCGTTACTACGGTCGTTTCAATCAAGGGGTTGTCACGATTAACCTCGTGGATGCCGCTTGCTCTTCTGGCAAGGATGAAGCTCGTTTCTGGCAAATTATGAACCAACGTTTGGAACTTTGCCACCGCGCTCTTCAAATTCGCCATAACAGACTTCTTGGAACCCCGAGCGATGTCGCGCCGATTCTTTGGCAAGATGGCGCCCTTGCTCGTTTAAAACCAGGAGAAACAATCGATAAGCTGCTTTATGATGGGTATTCCACCATTTCTCTTGGATATGCCGGTTTAGCCGAAGCGGTTTATTACATGAAAGGCGTTTCCCATACTTCCCCTGAAGGAGAGCAATTTGGCTTACGCATCATGCAGCTTCTTAACGATAAATGCAACGAATGGAAGAAAATCGAAAATATCGACTATTCGGTTTATGGCACTCCGCTTGAAAGCACGACCTATAAATTTTCTAAATGCTTGCAGAAACGCTTTGGAATCATCCCAGGGGTCACCGATCATAACTATATTACTAATAGCTATCACGTTAATGTTCGTGAAAACATCAACGCTTTTGATAAACTCACAAAAGAAGCGAAATTCCAGCGTCTATCTCCAGGTGGAGCGGTTTCCTATGTCGAAGTTCCGAATATGCAAGATAATATTCCTGCGGTTCTTGCGATCATGAAACACATGTACAACACCATTCTTTATGCGGAATTGAATACCAAGAGCGATTATTGCGATGTTTGCGGATATGACGGCGAAATCAAAATCGTCCGGGATGAAACGGGCAAGCTTGTTTGGGAATGCCCCAAATGCGGGAACCGCGATCAAAATAAGATGCATGTTGCAAGAAGAACGTGCGGTTATATTGGCACCCAGTACTGGAACCAAGGAAGAACGCAAGAAATCCAGGACCGTGTCCTGCATCTTTCTTGTCCGACATGCGACGAAGAAAAAGAAAAGCACGAACATCAATAATTCGAATCCCTCATAACGAGGGATTTTCTCATTAGAGGATTACTTATGCATTATGGCCAAATCATGTTAGCGGACTCCGCCAATGGAGAAGGAATTCGCGTTTCTTTGTTTGTTTCGGGCTGCACAAATTGCTGCAAAGGCTGTTTTCAGCCAGAGACGTGGGATTTTCTTTTTGGCCAGGAATATAACGAGAAAGTGGAAGAAAGAATCCTTCAAGAATGTTCAAAAGACTACTACGCCGGCTTAACGATTCTTGGCGGAGAACCCTTTGAAATTGAAAACCAGAGGGGCATCATATCCTTGATTCGGAAATTCAAAAAACAACTCCCTCAGAAAAACATTTGGATATATACGGGCTTTACCTATGAGAAAGACCTTGTGCCTGGTGGAAAACGTTATTGCGAAGTGACTGATGAAATACTGGATTCCATCGACATCCTTGTAGATGGAAAGTTCATCCTTGAGCAAAAAAACATTTCCTTGAAATTCAAAGGCTCGGAGAACCAAAGAATCATTGACATGAAGAAAACCCGCAAAGAAGGGCATGTCGTCCTCTCTCCCTTAAACAGCTGATTCCAAAGCGTTTTTCGTTACTTTTTTCTTCTTTTCTCTTAAGATATCTTTTATGGAAAAGAAACTGGAATTATACGAACTACGTCGTCATGGCGAAGACGAGGTGGAATACTTCGACATCGAAGATCTTTTGTTCGCCTTAAAGGATGCGGGATACCGTGTTGAGAGGCATTTCTATGAAGATGGCGAATTCTCTAACAAAGAGGTTCAAGAAATCGTCGAAAAGAAAGGACTTTGCATCTTGCCTATTGCCTATATGGATGAAAAACTCACCCTTGCTGGAAGATATCCATCTCTTGACGAAATCGCCCATTATTTTGATGTAGAGATTTCTTATCAGCAAGAAGAAGGGGAATGCTGCTCTGGAGAGGATGGATGCTGTTGCGGGCAACACGCTCAAGAAGATCCTGAGTATGAGCATGGCTGCCATCATCATGAACACGGGAGAGACGAATGCTGTCATCACCATGAGCATGAAGACGAATGCTGCTGCCATCATCATAAGGAGAAATGAGCATGAACCAAACGATCATTCAAAAATACGCGGAGTTAATCATTCATAGCGGAATCGCCTTAAAAAAAGGCGATCAAGTCGTTATTTCTGCGAATGTCGATCAAGAAGCGTTTGTTTCGGTTCTTGTTGAAGAAGCCTACCGTTTAGGCGCTAAACGCGTCATTGTTCATTGGACTTCCCAAAAAGTTTCGAAAATGAATCTCCTTTATGGGGATGAAGAGGAACTATCTCAACTTACTCCAATGGATCTTGCCTATTGGAAGTACCGTGGAGAAGAGCTCCCTTCTTATATTTGGGTGGATTCGGATGATCCGGATGGCTCGAAGGGGACAGACTCTTCTAAGGCTGCCCGCATTCGCCAAGCTCAATACAAGATATATGGAAAATATAAAGAGATGACGGAAAACAAGATTGCTTGGTGCATAGCTGGGGCCCCGGCAAAAGAATGGGCAATGAAAGTTTTCCCGAAAGAAAAAGAAAAGGAGGCTATGGAAAAACTATGGGAAGCCATTCTTTCAACCTCCCGCGCCCTTGATGGGAATGGCATTTCCAATTGGGAAAGACATGATATCAATCTAAAGAAACGCTGCGATTACCTCAATTCTTTACGTCTTAAAGAACTCCATTACACGTCCAAAAGAGGCACGGATCTTCATGTTGGTTTGATACCCGGGGTGATTTTCCTTGGAGGCGGGGAACGTACCCTGGATGGAAGATTCTTCCAACCGAACATTCCTTCAGAAGAAGTCTTCACCTCTCCAAAAAGAGGGGAAGCTGAGGGAATTGTCTATTCCGCTAAGCCACTTGTTTATAATGGCGTGCTAATCACCGATTTCTGGGTCAAATTCCATAAAGGAAAAGCAGTGGATGTCCATGCGGAAACAGGAGAAGAAGCCCTGCGCTCCATTCTCTCCTTAGATGAAGGCAGCGCATATCTAGGAGAATGCGCTCTTGTTCCTTTCGACTCTCCAATCAATAAGACCGGTCTTCTTTTCTATAACACCCTTTATGATGAGAATGCAGCCTGCCATCTTGCTTTAGGAAGAGGCTTTACCGAACTCTACCCAGATTATCATAAATATAGCGATGAAGAGCTTTTCCAATTCGGCATCAATCGCTCTCTTAGCCATGTGGACTTCATGATTGGCTCAAAAGACCTTGATATCGTTGGCAAAAAAGAAGACGGAGAAGAAATCCAAATCTTTAAAGATGGTAATTGGGCCTTTGATATCGACTAAAGACAAGGAATCATTATCGGCTCCCTCGGGAGCTTTTTTCGTTATATGAACTATAAGTCCTAAAAAAACAATTTTTTCTTTTTCGGCTTCCCCTTAAGCTCGACTTTGAGCATATGTGTTTTAAAATGGTTCATATAAGCAAAAATATGTTGTAAAATAAAAAGTCATCCAAAAGGATAATATCGATAAAAACTTTATTTTTTAAGGTTTTAGGGAAATATTATTATCCTATAAAAATTTAAAATATAAAAGTCTTTTCATATGATGTGTACCCAATAAGCTGGACGAGTTGGTTGGATTATATCATAA
>DBKT01000010.1 GCA_002297365.1 Caryophanales bacterium UBA743 | reverse complement strand
CAAGGAAGAACTTCCCTAACCCATTCCAGATGAGCAAACCTGCCAACAGAGAAATGTCCGATGAGCTAAAGAAACACGTCTATTGGACGAAAGAAGAAGGCGAAGCCTGGGACAAAGGCACAAAAGATTATGACGGCAATCCTATCGACATCCCCGATTTCAAGTGGGGGAGCACCGAGACGAGTCATAAGATCTACGACGTGAACGATGGCCTTACCGAGGTCGGGAAGAAATTAGGCGCCGATTATGATGACCCGCTTTGGAATGAAGTTCTTAATCAAGTGACCACTGACGAAGCCAAAAAGATGATGGAACAATCTTATGGCACGCCTAAGATTGATAGCATCGGCATGCCTTCGAATGCGGAATATGACGGTCCGGCGCAGATCAAGAGCTTAAGCGCCGATTCCCCAAGAGGCGTCGGATATCCTAATGAAACCGTTATTGCCCAAACCTTCTCGAAGACGATCGCTTACGCTTTCGGGCTTTCCTATGGCTCTGAATGCGTCAAATTGAATGTCGCAGGCGCTTGGGCACCGGGTGTCAACATCCATAGAACGCCTTTAGGAGGAAGAAACTTCGAATATTATTCGGAAGACACGATTTTATCTTCCTATATGGTCACCGAAACGGTGAGAGGGATGCAGAATGCCGGCGTCTATCCTTATATAAAGCATTTTGTCATCAATGATACGGAAACTCATCGATACAGACTTTTCAATTGGTGCACCGAGCAAGCTTTAAGGGAAACCTATCTTAAGCCTTTCCAATGGGCTATTCAAAAAGCAGATGCACTAGGCCTCATGACGACATATGGAAGAATCGGTGCGGTTTATACCGGAGGAAGCGTTGCCTTGAATACCGTTGTGGCAAGAGGGGAATGGCAATTTAAAGGCTCAATCATCACCGACTATTCGGGCCCGGAGAATTCTTTCTTCATGGTCTTGGATCAAGCTTTACGGGCGGGAGTCGATAAAGGTATGGCTGTTGGCTTCAATTCAAAGTACGGATTCGACTATTCCGAAAACAGTACTAAAAGGCTTCAATACGCGATGAGAGAGGCGATGCACCATTCCGTCTATACTTGGCTAAGGGCTTTGCATATCAACGGCAATTACAATGCCGAAGCAGATGGCGAGAGCAAAATCGTGATGGGGCAGAAAATCGAGCCTCTTAACTGGTGGAAACCTACGCTGTTTGGGCTTGATGTCTTTGTCGGCTTCGCGATTGCCGTTTGGGCGTGGTGCGTCTACTATGACCAAGCCGCCCTTATCTTATCCAAAATGATAAAGCGGAAAAAAGATGATTCCAAAAATGATGATTCGAAGAAAGAAGGCGAATAAAGATGAAAAAAATAAAATTAATTGGGGCGATTAGCCTTGCATCCATTGGCGTGATAGTCGCCGGCTCTCTCCCTTTGTCCTCTTACATTCAATATCAAAATTACCTTGCCGGCATCGATGTTGCGGGAAATAAAAGCACCGATTCGGCAAACGAAAACGACAAGGGGTCAAACATTGTAGAGCAAAATGTGCTCGTTTCTATCACCGCGAAATTAAAAGATGGCGTCCGATATTTCGACAATTACCGCGCCGAACCTAAAAAAGACGATTTTGATGTCGTGGCCACCTACCAAAAAGGCTCTGTAACGGAAGAAGAAACGATTTATGGGGACCAATTTGAGATGGTCGTCCCAGAAAATTTCCGCACGGAAGGAGGGGTCATAACCTTCTCTTTCAAAGGAAAAAGCGCTCAATTGGCGATTGAACTCGTCAAAGTCGCTCTTGAAACGATAAAAGTAACGAAAAAACCTTATATCATTTATTACAAGGAAGGGGAAAAGCTTCAAATCGATGGCATTCAGTTCCAAGCCTATAACAACGATGGATCGGAAGCTAAAGTAGACGCCAATCAAATCGTTGCCGATGAGCATGAGCTTGTGGCTGGGCAAAAGGAAGGATTCGTTGCCCTCAAAGGGAATCCTGAAGTCAAAGGCAGCTTCCCAATAACCGTTGTTTCCTCTGAGGATTATGACCAAGGAAAGATCGTTTCCGTAGAAGTGACTGACGGCGATCCCATCCTTAAAGAAGGCCAAAAAATTTCCGAAATCGATTTCTCCGATACAGAGCTTACGGCAGTCTACTCCTGTGGAAACAGAAGGCCCGTAAATCCCTCGGATCTGGATGTTTCCGGTGGCGATAAAGCCGTTGCCTTTGGCGATAAAGTCTTTGCCTATGTAAAAGACAAAAAAGGCGGAAAAAACTCCAAACTAGAGGTTCAAATCGTCAAAGAGCTTCCTCTCGATTCCAATATCTCACTAATCGGCTTCGAGAAAAAAAGCAATCAAACGACGTATATGCGAAAGAATGATGGAAGCATCGCAGAAAGCGAAAATTCCGACATCCTTTCGGCAACTGACGTAGCGGGGGAAAAGAAAGTCGTGGTCAAATTCGATTCCGCTTATTTCATTAAAGCCGATATGACCATTGATGTGGCTTTCTCTAACCCTCAAGCGACTTCATCCGGTTATCTATCTTCTTCAAAAGTGGCCAATAAAGAGTTTTCTTTAAAAGTCAACGGCATCTTCAAAACCATAAAAAAAGACGTTGTCACAAAAGAAGTTTCCGATCCCGATAAGAACAAAGCTTCGATGATTTTCCAGACATTGAATTTGAAAGAAATCGATCTCAATAAAGGGGAGAACACCTTAGAATTATCCTTAATCGGAGAAGACAGCGGCTCTATTTCTTTAAAAAGCCTCTCTTTGGGGGCAAAAGGGGAATCCCCTCTATACGATTTTCCGGAGTATCAGGCCACTAAGACATTAGTCAAAGAAAATTCCGGAAGCATAGACGATATAAAATACACCGCCTTTAATGATAAGAAAAAATGCACGGGCTATAATACGAATGTCTCCGGCGAAAAAAAGCTTACCAGCCTGTACTCTTCCTTTATCGATGGGGGATATTATTACACTTATATGGGGTCTTTTGATGGAACTCAAAGCGGCTTCGTGAAATACGAATTAGATTCTTTGGAGCCTGTTTTATACCAAGAAGTTCATAAATGGACTGATGGGAAGGAAAACTGGGGTTTATTAGGGGATATCACCGACATAGACGAAGACAGATTCGCCTTCATCTCCAGCACGAATCTTTCTAAAACCCAGGAAATCCTTTTCTATAACAAAAGCAACCTTAAGCCCACAGGCGAAAAAGTGGAGGTAAACTTCGATTGGGAATTGAACGCAAAAGGGCTTTCCTACAACAAATCCTTGGAACGTTTTGCTGTTTACGCAGGGAACGAAACAAGATTCTTCTCCAATGATGGCACGTTCCTTTATAAAAGAGGGGAATTCTCCTGGGGGACGATTCCAAGTTACACAGACGGAGAAGGAAAGGTGCTTAACGGAGATGTTTCTGGCCTTTCCGGAAACGATGATTTCATCATCGCGACGACCTACACCACGAACACTTATAAATATAAGATGTGCGTCATCGACTGGGAGGGAAATGAACTTTACAGCATGCCTGAAAGCGAAGACTCTTGCTATACATTTGATGAAAAAAGCTCTACGTTAAGCTGGGAATATTGGGAATTCGGCGATCCTAAGTATTTGCCTTGGCAAAATAGAATGAACCAGGTGATTATGGATGGGGATGAAGCTTATTTGGTGGGTTGCAAATACTATACCGGCTTCTTCTTGCTGAAACCTAAATTCAGCGCTTCATTCTATAAACGTGTTGACACTTCTATTTTAGGTGGCTATGTCGAAAAAGCATCTTCTGAGAAGAAGACCCCGAATTACACCTCAAGCCTTTCTAACAACGGAAAACAAATCATTTTCAATGTGCCAAATCCGAACGATAAGACGCAGCAATTGGAGATGAAGCACATTTCCTCGACCGTTGAATGCAATGGCGAAATCTACGCATCCTATTCCAGCGCTGATGGAAAATGGGCTTGTATAGCAAAGCTTACGGAAACCAACGGAATCTTCGAAGTCGAAAAGCATTCGGAAGCAGTCGAACTCCTCGAAACAGAAGGCAATGGCTGGTTTAAAACTAATCAGATATTCGTCAAAGACGATGTGATAGGCTTGGTCAATTCTTGGAAAGGAACCATTATTAATTTCGACTCGGAGACCCTTGAAAGAAGCGACAAAGGAATCACGTCCTTTGAAGGAATAAACGGCAAGATAAACTTAGTTTCGTATAATCCGGATAAGAAACGTTATGCCGTCTTGCTAGAGAACAACGATCTCTACGTTGCCGATGAGGATGGCAAAGCCTTAGGCGGACCAATCCTCAATGTCAGCAAGCCTGAAGACACCACGCCAGCCGATAATCCTCCAGATGTCTTGCTAAGGCAGATAAGCACCGATTCCGATTATATCTACTTCCTTTATGGCCAAGATGGATGCTTGCATACTTGGATTAATATCGTCGATTGGGAAGGAAACAAAATCGGCACGGCCTCTATTCCGCTCAATGGCAAGATTGACGCCAATAACATAAGGCCTGAATCGTTCTTCGTTAAAGACGGATCTCTTTATGTGAGTGTGAGAGTCGAATTCAAGAATGATGGGCAATATATCTACAAAGTAGATCTTGACCAATCCATATTCGACGTTGCCGCTTAGTCTAAGACTTTCTAGAAAACAATTCCCTTACGCAATCATAAGGGAATTTTTTCTTTTCGCCATGTGGCTTGACTTCCGATGCTCCCTTCGTTTCAATCAAAGAAGAGAAATTGTTATGGCTTATTTTTTGCTTAACGATTTTATTAAATACGGGATCGCTCTTTCGAATTCCAATCCATAGAAAGGAGGCAAATCTTTATTTTCTAGGGTGATTCTCATGGCTTCATGGACGAAATTATGGGATATCCTCAAACTCTCTTCCAAAGAAAAACCATTTAAGAAAGAGCCGACAAACGAAGAGGCGAATAAATCGCCAGCTCCATGGAACTCCCCGATGTTTTCCGTGCTATATTTGAAAAAAGCGCCTCTCTTTTTGTCGTAGGCTAAGCAACCTACCTCCTTCGGATTGAAATGAATGCCCGAAATGATTACGAAAGAAGGGGCTTCATTTGCTAGCTTCATTTCGACGCTTTTGACGAAATCCTCGTCATATTGGTCTATTTTGCCCATCTCTTCATTGGCCAAAAAGCAGGCTTCGGTTAAATTAGGGAAAATGATGTCCGCCTTTTTCAGCAGTTTTCTCATCTCCTCGATATGCGTCTCCTTAAAACCGGGATATAGTTTTTTATTGTCGGCAAAAGCCGGATCGACGGCTATAAGCGTATCTTTCGTTCTTAAAGAATCGATGGCTTTCAAAATGATGGGCACCTGACTATCGCCTAGATATCCCGTGTATATCGCATCAAAATGATGCTCATAATCCTTCCATTTATCTATGATAGGAAGGATATCCTCCTTTAAATCCCTGTAAGTCCAGGATTTAAAACCGGCGGTATGGTTGGATAAAATGGCCGTTGGAATGCCGACGGCTTCGATTCCGCAGGCGGATAAAGTCGGCAAAGCCTCACTCAAGGAACAGCGCCCCATGCAAGAATAATCTTGCAAAGTCAAACATCTTTTTTGCTTATTTGGATTCATTCTCATCACCTTAAACGTTCTACTTCAGCATCATTCTCATCATTCGGATGACCGAGGTTTATTCTAAGGTTTTTCTTTTCTCAAATTCAATGTTTCAACTTTTTTTGACATTCAAGCGAAATCCATTGAATCGTCTTAGCGGTCACTTTTTGCGAAAACGATAGGGAGCCGGAAGAATATAAACCATAAGGAAACCCAAGGCTTTCGTATTGAACATGGAATGACAATTTAAGGATTTTTCCTTAACGGTTTGTTAGAATAAGGCTGGAGGAAAATCATGAAAAAAGAAAACGAATCTAAATTTTTAGGCCCTGATCCTAAGAAGGATGACGAACCTTCTCTCCTTGTTTGCCTTCTTTTCGGAAAGGACATGCCTAAAGATTATAACAAGCGCCCGGATACCTATGACCCATGCGATCCCGCCGATCCACGTAATTTCGATTTCTTTTACGGAGATGATGACGATTTCGGCAAAAACGATTATTGAGTCCCTTTAACGGATTTTCGGTTATTGGTTTTTTGCTTCTATAGTTAATATCGTCATTGGGGGGGACATGCATGTCGAATTTTTTAATCACGGGCGGAGCTGGTTTTATCGGAGGAAATTTCCTTCTTGCGATGGTGAAGAAATATCCATCGGACAGGTGGGTGTGCTTAGACGCCTTAACGTATGCTGGGGATCTCAAGAAACTTGAGATGATTTTGCATTTGGGAAATTTCCGTTTTGTGCAAGGCAACATCTGCGATAAAGGGGTGGTGAACAGCCTTTTCGAAGAGGAAAGATTCGACTATGTGATTAATTTTGCGGCCGAAAGCCATGTGGACCGTTCCATAGACGATCCTGACATTTTCCTTCGAAGCAATCTTTTAGGCGTTGAGGTTTTGCTGAATGCGTCTAGAAAATACGGGATCAAAAGATTCCATCAAGTATCCACCGATGAAGTCTATGGAGATCTTCCTCTGGAAGGAGAGGTTTCTTACTTTCAGGAAGATTCCCCTCTCCATCCATCCAGCCCTTATTCCGCTTCGAAAGCCGCTGCTGATTTGCTCCTTTTGGCGTATTTGAGGACGTATAAGCTTCCTATCACCATTTCCAGATGCTCTAATAACTATGGCCCATACCAACATCCGGAGAAGCTTATCCCCTTGGTTATTGAAAGAGCTTTGAATAACCAGCCCATACCGATTTACGGAAATGGCTTAAATCTTCGAGATTGGTTGGATGTCAAGGAACATAACAGAGCGATTGATCTCATCGTTCGTAAGGGGAAGGTGGGGCAAATTTATAATATCGCCGGGCAGAATGAAATCCCGAATATCCAGCTGGTGAAAATGATATTGGAGGCGCTTCATAAGCCCGAATCCCTAATCTGCTATACCAAGGATCGCCCTGGTCACGATCGAAGGTATTCCATGGACGCAAGCAAGATAGAAAAAGAGCTTCATTGGCGAAATGAAACGGATTTTAAAGAGAGCCTTTCGGCAACCATTCAGTGGAACATCGAGAATCAAGAATGGCTGAAGTATATCAAAAATAAACGAAAATAAGAGGGACGTGTAGCGATTTAGCGATTAACCGATATAACGCGTTAAAGCGTTTAGGACGTCTTTCTTTTTGGATCGGGAGATGGATAACTCCCGTTTTAAAACGATTAAGCTGTCTTTTCCGATTCCGGTGACGTATTTAAGGTTCACGATGGTACCGGAATTGCAACGAATGAATTGATTGGGTGGAAGTTGCTTCTCGCTTTCCTGCAAGGAACCGCGAACATCGTATTCCGCGGCGGTCGTATGATAAATGACCCGGTGCTTATAGACCTCGATGAAGACGATTTCATTGGTGTCAATGCGATATGTCTCTCCGCCATTTTGAAGGAAAAGAAATTGATGGTGCCTCATATTCAAACGATGTATGGCCTTAGCGATGGTGTTCTTGAAAATGCTATAGTCCAAAGGCTTCGTTAGGAAATCCAGGGCGTTTACGGAATATCCTTTGATGGCGTATTTCATAAAATTGGAAACGAAGATGATGATGCATTCCGAATCCATTTCCCTTACTTTGCTAGAAGAGGTGATTCCATCCATCATAGGCATTTCAATATCCATGAAAATGATGTCGAAATCGGATTTGTATTCCTCCAGGAAACGCTCGCCGTTCGGAAAATAGACAACGGCCATGTCCAGATTGTTTTCGGATGAATATTTTTGGATGTATTCGCCTAATGTTTTTGCGTATTCTTTATTGTCTTCAACAACGGCAATTTTCATTTGTCATTCTCCTTTTGTTCGAAATTCGGCTTCGGAAAAAGCAATTGAAGCTTAAAAGTGCCTTCTTCGACCGTTATTGTCATGCTCCCGCCGTATTTATTGATTGTGGAGCGAATCGATTTTAAACCAAAGCCATGGTAAATGGCATTGTTTTTGGTCGTGTCAATCAACCCCTCTTTATTGAAAGACGGCTCTCCTTTGTAGGAGTTTTCGAAGGATATTTTGGCTAATGAGCCCACTTCATAAGAACGGATGGTAAGAAACCGTTCCTCTTTGGGCAAAAGCGAAAGATATTCGACCGCGTTATCAAGGGCATTCCCGAAAATGGAATTGATATCCTGCGTCGCAAAATGGCTAAAAAGAAGGCCATTTAGATGGTAGGTGAATTTGATACCCTCTTTTTCGAAGACGATGTTCTTTTCTGTGAGGATCGTGTCAATAACGTCGTTCCCGCAGCGAGCGAAGCTTTTGTATTTGGCGATGGATTCCTTAAGCTGTTTCGTGATTTCTGGGGAAATATCGGGATTTCTTTCGATTTCTTTGATTTGATGTTTTAAATCGTGAATACGGATATTCATCACTTCAATGACATTTTGCAAAGACTCATATTGATGGAGCCTGTTTTTGACGAGCTCCGTTTCAATGGCATTTCGAGCGGAGACATAGGAGACTCTTTGGATAAGATAGATGGAAATGCAGCACGTTAAATCCAAAATGACAAAGATGATTTGGAAAGGGAATATCACCTGAGCCTTATAGAACTCATAGAATTGCAGAATCCCAACGCAGATGATGAAGATGATGATAGTGGAGCTAATAACCGGTCCTTTTTGCAATTTGATGAAGTCCCTGGGGTCTTGCCGAAACGAGAAAAGAAAGAAAAGCGAAATGTAAATCGCCACGACAATGAGCGAATAAATGATATTGGCGAATATCAGGGGCATATACGGGTTTATGAGGCCGCGTATGAAATCGGAGAATACATATCCAACGTGCTGCGCGATAATGCCGCTTATAGTGCAATAAAGGATTACAACCCAACGCGCTTCGAAAAGGAAGGCATTGGCAAAGAAGCAGCATATATAGAGCAAAAAATAAGAAAGAATCTTTAGATACACGTTTTCTTTCGGCAAAAAGGTTCTGATAAAGCAAAATAAAATGATGATGCCCGCTAAAAACAAATAACGAAAGATATAAAATTTTTTCTTTTTCAGTCCCAAAGTGAAAAGAAACAAAGCGGGAAAGAGTTCCAATAGAAGACCGTAATCATAGAAAAATTGAATCATATAAAAATCCCATTTTTTAAAATTATAAGCGAAGAAAAGCTGTTTTTGTTAGCTGAAGCTAAAGCAAAATCAATCTTTTAAGCAAAAAACGGCGTTCATTCCGAATGAGTTCAAAAATGCGCAAAATAGGACAGATAAATTCCTAAGAAAGCGCTTTTATTATAATTGAAAACGCTTACATCTCTTGAAATTTCTTTTTGACTTATTAGCAATGAAAAGTCGAGAAGAAGAGGACATGAATTGGGTAAATGTCACTAAGAGAAAGAGATTCCCAAAGAAAATCCTAATGAATGGAGGGAAATATGAGAAAAAGTAAGAAAAACCTGTTCCGTGGCTTAGCGGGCGTATCTGGTGCGTTGCTTGCTCTATCAACCATAGCGCAGCTGATTGCACACGAATACAGAAGCTACATGGACGGATTCTTCCACACCACCTCGACAAAAGTCGTGAAAGTTGATCATGCAGAAGAAAGCGAGGATAAATACAATTTTAAATCCTCTTACAAAACGCCTGAAGAACTAGCAAAAGCTGATCAAGCCTATGGCGAAAAAGTCACTGGAGAAGGAGCTGTTCTTTTGAAAAACAAAAACAACGCTCTTCCTTTGAAGGACTCCGAACATAAAGTGACTCTCGTTGGCAAGGCCGCTTATTCGAGCGTCCTTGGAGGGCAAATGGGTTCCGGCGCTCAAAAACCAAACGTGGCTGGTTATGAAGCGGTGGACCTTATGGGTGCTTTGAAGAAAGAAAGCTTTGAAATCAACCCGGATATGGCAGATGCATATAAGGTTGATAAAAATAAGTCTGGCGAAGACTGCTATCGCGATGTGTCGAAGATTTCTGGTGGTTTCGGAATGATTAATGAATCCGCCAAAGACAACTACAGATTCGACATCAACGAAGTCGGATTAAGTGAATTAGAAGCAAGAAAAGCAGGAATTACCACTCAAGATTTCGGCGATTATAAGACTTCAATCGTTGTTCTTGGAAGAGTCAATTCCGAAGGCCGCGATTATCTCCCTGGCGAAGATGGCCTGACGGGGATCGGAGCTGGAGAAAACAACGAAGGCGCCAAAGATCCTCTTGGCTTATCGAACAGAGAACGCGAAATGATTAAGATGGCCAAGGAAAAAGGCGATAAGACAATTGTTTTAATCAACTCTAACTCTCCAATGGAAATCGATGAGCTTAAGAAGGATGACGGCATTGACGCTATCCTTTGGATCGGAACTACTGGAACTTATGGTATGACAGCGATTCCTCAGATCCTTTCTGGCAAAATCAATCCTTCTGGAAAATTGCCGGATACGTATGCTGCCGATATTTCCGTTTCTCCAGCAGCACAAAACTGGGGCATCTTCTCTTATCAGAATTTGGATGCCATCGCTACAAAAGAAGAGGATCATATCACCAACAACAAAGACGGTTGGACCGCCGTTAGCGCAGACAATTTAAGAGCTTCTGCCTATACTGTCTATCAAGAAGGCATATATACCGGATATAAATACTACGAAACGAGATATTTTGATTCTGTGGTAAATCCATCGAGCAATGCTTCCTCGCAAAAAGGCGCAAAAGAAGGCGCGACATCTTGGAAATATCAAGACGAAGTTAGCTACACCTTTGGTTTTGGAGAATCTTATACAAGCTTTGAACAAACTCTTAGAAGCGTGGAAATGAACACTTCCGATAAGACGGTTACCGCCGTTGTTGATGTGGAAAATACTGGTAACGTCGCAGGAAAGGATGCCATCCAACTCTACGTTTCTTTGCCAAGAAAGCAGAACGACATTCTTGAAAAAGCGGCTATTCAGCTTCTCGATTATGCCAAAACAGATATGCTTCAGCCCGGTGAGAAGAAGAGCTACACCATCAAAGCGGATTTATTCGATGCCACCTCTTACGATAACACCTTAGAGCATGATGGCGTGAAAGGCGGATATATCCTTGCTGAAGGCGATTACTATTTTGCTATCGGAAACGGCTCCCATGAAGCAGTGAATAATGTCTTAGCTAAAATGGGAAAATCCGTCTCCAATGGCATGGATGTCGAAGGCAATGGAAATAAAGCCATCGTCAAGAAATACAATTCTCCAAATGCTTCCTTGTTTGGCAGATCCAAAGGCGGAAAGGTTCTTATTCAAAACCAATTGGACGATGCGGATTTGAACTATTATCAACCGAACGCCGTTAAATACCTTTCTAGAAACGATTGGTCTGGGACGTATCCGACAAGACAAATCGTGACTCCAAACGAAGACATGATTAAAGAACTCCGCAACAAGAAGCACGTCATCCAAAAAGATGAAAAAGTGGACGTTGTTTGGGGATCAAAAGAAACAAACTACACTCTTGCTGATATGAAGGGCGCCAGCTGGGATGATCCGAGATGGGACGATTTCGTGAATCAAATTCCTCTTGATAGCGCGATTAAGATTATTGCTGTCGGTGGTAACACCACTTGGACAATCGAAGAAATCGGAAATCCGAGAAACAGGCAAGCAGACGGTCCGAACGGATTCTCTTCCTTCGGCATTAATCAAGGCTATGCCATTTTAGAAGATTCCCCATACAAGCTTTCTGATTCCGATGAAGATAAGAAATGGGTTGGTTTCAAAGCCTCTGCCCCAAATGCCCCTCTGATTGCTGCGACTTTCGATAAAGCTGTCCAAAAAGAAATGGGTGAATTAATCGGAAACCATTCCATTTGGAATGGCGGTGCCACAATCTGGGCGGGTGGCGCAAACTTGCACCGTTCTCCATATGAAGGACGTACGCATGAATATTTCACCGAAGATCCTATCCTTTCTGCCTATGCTTTAGAGAATATGGTCTCAGGTGGAAGGAAATTTGGCTGCTTGATTGGTCCGAAGCATTTCGCTTTCAATGCCATCGAGTTTAACCGTTATGGCCTATCCGAATACATGACGGAACAAACGGCACGCGAAACCGAACTTAGAAGCTTCCAAAAGACTTATGAATCCGGCGAATGCTTAGCTACCATGACCGCTTTCAACAGAATCGGTTGCTCCAATTTGAATGCTCACCAAGGCTTGATGCAAAACATCTTAAGAAAAGAATGGGGGTACAAAGGATTGATTTCCACCGATATGGTCAATGGGCAAAACTACTTCTTGCCAGGCGAATGCATTCTTGGTGGCGTAACCATGATGGCCAACGGCCAAGGAGCTTCCGCCGATTTGAAATCAGAATGGGTCGATTATGAAGCAAGCAATATCGCCAATGATAAACTCTTGAATGAGCGTCTCCATGAAAATATGAAATATCAATGGTATGCGTATGCTAATTCCAACCTCCTTAACGGTATGGATGCTTCAACGAGGCTTGTTTCTGTCACACCATCTTGGCAAATCATGTTCAATGTTCTTACGGGTGTCTTCAGCGTTGCCTTAGCGGCTTCTGTCGGTTTGATGGTCGTCGTTGCTTTAAAAGACAAAAAAGAAGAGAAATAAACGGAGGAAAATAAAATGGAATTCTTAAAAAAACAAGGTCTGACCTTTATTTTGAATGTTGCCTTGGGCTTATTTACTCTCATTTCAATGATTCTTTACTTCGTGAATAAGGCTCTCCCTTATTTCATAGAAGCGAACGTTTCTTTTGAAATCATTCTCTTCTTAGTGCTCGCATTGGTATGCGTCATTGCAAACATTGCGATTGCTTTTACCCCAATTAAAGGGAATAAAATCGTGGATATTGTTTGCGATATTCTTTCTGCAGCAGTGCCTTTCCTCCTCTTCGGGGCGGCCATCTATTTCTTAAGCGATCGTATTTATTACTATGGCGTCGCTTTAGGATCGGATCTAGAAGCGGGAAACGTTGTTGCCCATCAATCTTGCGCCGGGGCTATTGTAGCAACGGCATTCATGTTCTTCTCTGGTTTACTCTCCATTGTTGCAAATTTTTTCAAAAAACCTACAGAGAGATAAAATATTAGGGGTCGCAAAAATGCGGCCCCTTTCTTAGGAAAGGTTCCATTTATGTTTAAAATCACTGAATTCAAAGCAAATCATCTTTCTAAAGAATGCCATTCTGACGAAAGGAATCCGTCTTTTAGCTTTTCATGTTCCTCTGATGAAGCGAATTCTTTTTTGAAATCGGCAATTTTAAAGATGAATGGATGGAAAATCGAAACTCTTTCGCAAACGGGAATCATTTATAAAGGCCAAGAATTAAAACCCTTTACCCAATATGTTGCCACTTTGGAAGCAGAGGACACATTAGGAAGAAAAGACAAAAAAGAACTTATTTATGAAACAGGTTATTTAGGATCTCCCTTTCATGGAAAATGGATTACCGACAAAGATTATCTTTTTAAAGAAAAAGGCGTCTCCCCAAAACCTTTGATTTTCAAGAAAAAGATTGCTTTAGCGAAAAAAATAAAATCAGCGAAAGTCTATGCCACAGCATTAGGCATCTACGATTTTGTCTTGAATGGAAAGAAGGTGGGGAAGGCTTATTTCGCCCCAGGTTTCACCTCTTACCGCCATGAGCTCCAATATCAGGTGTATGATGTCGCAGATCTTCTCGAAAAGGAGAATGCCTTCTATTTTGAGGTGGCAGGTGGATGGGCAGTCGGTTCTTTTGTCATGACAAGAAAAAATCGTGATGTCGCGGATAGGCAAGCTCTCCTTTGCGATATTCGCCTTGAATATGAAGACGGCACAAAAGAGGTCATTGGTACGGATGAAAGCTGGCAAGTAAGCCATGAATCACCCGTTCTTATGGCAGATTTTTATGATGGGGAAAGCTATGATGCCAGAATTGGGCTAGAAGATATTCAATTCCATCAAGCGTCCTATGAAAAAGTGAAGATTCGTCCAGAGCTTCTTCTCGATTACGGCTCAAAGGTGATCGCTCATGAAAGATTGCTGCCTCAGAAAATAGAAAAACTCTCCAACCAAAACAAATGGATTGTGGATTTCGGTCAAAACTTTGCCGGTGTCGTCTCTTTTCATCTCAAAAAAGCGAAAAGAGGCCAACGCATCGTCATTAAGCATGCGGAAATCCTAAAAAGCGATGGGGATTTGAATGTTGCTTTCCTTCGTAGTGCGAAAGCGAGCCTCACCTATATTTGCAAGGATGGGGAGCAAAGCTTTTCCCCAACTTTAACGTATATGGGCTTCCGTTATGTTTCCATTGAAGGGATTGAAAGCATAGAGGATATAGATATCGAAGCATTCGCCCTTTATTCGGACATTGAGCAAATCGGCGATTTCGAATGCTCCAATCCTTTGATTAATCGCTTGCAGAAAAACATTATCTGGTCCAGCAAATCCAATTTTGTGGACATTCCTACGGATTGCCCTCAAAGAGATGAGAGAATGGGATGGACGGGTGATATCGCCGTGTTTGCCAAAACGGCCTGCTTTAATTTTGATGTCAGTCGTTTCTTAGAAAAATGGCTGCTGGATTTAAGAAAAGAGCAGCTTCATAGCGGAGGCCTTCCAAACACGATTCCCTCCCATCGTTACGCTTTCCCTGTAACCATGCCGAAAATGGCCGTGGATTTCTGGGGAGACGCCTCTTTGCTTGTTCCAATGGCTCTTTATGAAAAAAACGGCGACAAAACGATTCTGACGAAATCCTATAAATCCATGAAGAAATACGTCAACGCTTGTAAATTCTGGGCTCATTTCGGAGTGGGAAAGCATCGTTATATCTGGCACACACCTTCTATCTTCCATTTTGGAGATTGGGTAGCGCCCGATGTCTCAAAAATGAGCGATTGGCAGAAACGCAGCAAATGGACGGCAACGGCCTCTTTAAAAAACACCTCAACGATTCTTTCGAATGTCGCGCATATTCTCAATAAGAAAGAAGATGAGGTCTATTACAAAGAATTGGCGCAAAATGTCTCCGAAGCCTATGAATCCGTTTTCACCGATCACAAAGGAAAGCTCTTAAACGAATTCCAAACAGGATATGTCTTGCCTTTAGAGTTCCATATGTTCAAGGAAGAAAACGTTTCCTTTGCAGCCATGAACCTTAAGAAACTAGTGGAGAAGAATCATTATTGCATCGGTACGGGCTTCCCTGGGACTCCATATATCCTTTTCGCTTTGGCGGACAATGGCTATGCGGATACCGCTTATAAGATGCTTGAGAATACAAAATGCCCCTCCTGGCTATATGAAGTGAAAGTGGGAGCGACAACTATCTGGGAAAGATGGGATGGCTTAAATGAAAATGGAGAATGCCCAATTGGAGAAGACGGCACTGGAGGTATGATTTCCTACAACCATTATGCTTCAGGAGCGGTTGGCGACTTCCTTTATAGACGGGTTGCAGGCATAGAGCCGCTTGAAGCGGGCTACCGTTCTTTCTTAGTGAAGCCTTTAATCGGCGGAAACTTGACATATGCTAAAGCGCATACAAAAACCCCGTATGGGACAATTGAAGTCTTCTGGGAAATCAAAGACAAGCAATTCAAACTTGAGGTGTCTGTCCCATACGGTTCGGAAGCGAAAATCGTTTTGCCAAACAAAGAAGTCTATATCCGTAGCCATGGCAATTACACATTCGAAGCCACTTTATAAACAATCTTAAAGGTACATCACCATTCATATTCGAAAGGAATGTACCTTTTTGTTTTAGAAAAAATACATAGGAAGGGAAAACGCTTCATTTAATGACATTCAAAGAAATGAAGAATATAAAAAGTGATGCTCTATAAGTAAAATATGCATAATAATTCAAGAATATGCATTTTGAGTTGCAATTCTTAATTATTAAGGGATTTTATCTTAAAATAGAATTCATAAATAAAGACGAAGACAAGGATTGTTTTATGCTCAATGTTGCCATTGTAGAAGATGAAGTGGATGTAGCAAGACAGACTGAAAAGTATTTGAATGCTTTTGCTGACGAACACGGAATCATTATTACAACAAGAATATATAACAACGCGGACTCTTTCCTAAACGATTATAAAAACAATTTTGATTTAGTGTTCATGGACATAGAACTTCCCGGAACAAACGGACTTGATGCGAGCGTTAAATTAAGAGAAATGGACAAAAACGTGATGATTGTTTTTGTTACTAACCTTATGCAATATGCCGTAAAAGGCTATTTCGTTAACGCTTTTGATTTCATTGTGAAGCCTTTTAATTACGAGGATTTTGCTATTAAGCTCAAACGTATTTTCAAGAGCTTATTAAGCAATCAAAACAAAAAAGTCATCATCAATTATCGTGGCGGAAAGAAAGTCGTTTCCATTTTTGATATTTTGTATGTGGAAGTGAACAAACATGTATTGGTCTATCATTTAAAAAAGGAAAATATTGTCACGAGCGGAACATTGAAAAAAGTCATTGAGGAAATAAATGACAGCAACTTTGCTTTATGCAACCAATGTTATCTCGTTAATTTACGTTTTGTGAAAGAGATAAGTGACAATACCGTTATCGTTGGCAATGATAGTTTGCAAATTTCTGCCCCTAAAAGAAAAGAATTTTGCAAAGCGTTAACGAAATATCTTTGCAATTCCGGTGGGAATTCCATATGAGTAGTTTGTTCTTTTACAAGATTTTGTTCATCGTCGAGATATTAGTGAGCGAATATCTATTTGCTTTTAGAATGCCTAAAAGAAAACGCTTTCCATTGAGAGTAATAGGGGCCGTTCTTGTTTCGTTTCTTATGACTTTTTTATATCCCTTGCCGCTTCAATACGCTTATACGAGCTGGTATACGGCGATTATGTTCATCTTTTTGTTCGCCATTGCTTTTCTTCATATCAAATTTGTTTTTAAAATTTCTTGGAGCTATGCGTTTTTTTGCGCCATAGCCTCTTATACGATTAGGCATTTTGCCTATGGAATATACGTTTTGATCTTTTCCTCTATAGGATGGATAAATTCTAGCGATTTATATAGTTCTAACCCTCTGGATTTAGCCAATTTCGATCAGAGAACGATTATCATTATTCTATCTTATGTGGACATTTTTCTATTTTGTTACTGGGGTGTTTACATCCTTTTTGCTTCCAAATTAAAAGCGGCTGAAACAATCAAATTCAAATCCACGACTCTATTGCTCTTTACGGGTTTAATTTTGATGGTGGACGTCGTTATTAACGCTATCGTCACGTATATGACGGATACGAGATTAAAAGACTGCGTGCTTTATTTTTATAATATCCTATGCTGTGCGCTCGTTTTTTATATTGAATATAGTCTTATCAATACGAAAGACATGTCGAATGAGATGGCCACTATGCAAGAAGCGCTCAGACAAGCTCAAAAACAATACGATCTCCAAAAAGAGAATATCAAAATCATCAATTTGAAATGTCATGACATGAAGCATCAGATTAACGAATATGCCTTAAAGGGCAAAATCGATCAAGATTTTGTCAAAGACCTTCAAGAAGCAATATCTATTTACGATGCAAACATAAAAACGGGGAATGAAGTATTGGACATTATTCTGACCGAAAAAAGTCTTTTATGTAACGAAAAAGACATTCGTTTGACATGTATGGTAGGGGAATGCGATCTTTTTTTCTTCAAAGAAGGGGATTTATATTCTTTCTTCGGCAATATTTTAGATAACGCGATAAATGCAGTCTCTTCAATGGAGAACAAAGATAAGAAATGCATAGGGGTTAATATTCACCAAATAGAAAAATTCATTGCAATTAAGGTGGATAACTATTTTAGTGGGGAAATCGATTTGTCTGATGACGGATTGCCACTCACTAAAAAAGATAAGAATTACCATGGCTTTGGCATGCAATCAATCAAAATGATTACCGAAAAATATGGTGGTACTCTAAATGTCGAAATTGACGGTGATGTATTCATTTTAAACATCATGTTTCCGGTCTCAAAACAATAGAATATGCATTCAAAATCTAGAATATGCTAGAGCGATTGATAGCGGTTACATAAGCGAATAATATCCTTTTTAGAAAGCGCTTACAGGCGTTTGAAAGGAGGAAATATGAAAAAGATACACTGGGGTATCTTCATAGGAGTTTTTGCTATCATTACTTTCTATGCCACATTCGCAATAATCTTTGCTTACTTATTGTTGAATGCGATTGAAGCAGAAACGTCAGGTTATGCAACATTGTTTGATAATTGGTGGCAAACTCTTCTATTTGTTGTTGATGTAATTTCTGTAATTGGCTTACTGACATCAATAACAATGAAAATTTTGTTTAGTGGGCCTACTGAGGGAGAGGTATGAAAAAAATCTTTAACAAAACCGTTTGGTGGTTTTTATCTTCTTTCTTTGCAATCATGTTCACTATTTTGCTCGTAGGGGACAGTTTCATCAAAGAATATGAAACGCAGATAAACTACGCATTGCATATTGAACCTTATCAAAAGATAACAAGCGAAAACACCAACACCGAATATTTTAAGTCGCCATTTAAAAAAGAAGATGGCTCTTATGACGATATTGCAATGAGAAACAACTCTATGCAAGTATCACGGGAAGCGAATTCTGAAGCCAGCGTTTTATTATGGAACAGGAATAATAGCTTACCATTAAAAGAATCATCAAAGATTAGCTTCTTTGGTGTTCAATCGAATCAAAAGAATTATTTGTATACTGGTAATGGATCTGGCAAGGTTGCCGTTACAACGACTGATTTCCCATCATTGAAGGAAACTTTCGAAAAAGAAAATAAGTATCAAGTAAATCAAAAATTATGGAATTTTTATCAGAACAAAAGCGGATCTAGCATGCACAATCCGTCGGTTGGACCTGATGGAAAGCAAGATAATCACTACAAAGAATTCAACGTCAATGAAGCAAGCTGGAGTGAATTAAACACTACAGAAATCGCTAATTCTATAAGTGAATACAACACAGCCGTCATGGTTATTTCCAGAAACGGCTCGGAAGATGGAGACACTTGGTTTGATACCGATGAATGCTTAGAGAAAAATTATCTCGATTTGTCTTATAACGAAAAAAGTGTCCTTGATAGTCTCGATGTCATGAGAGAAGAGGGCAAAATATCCAATTTGGTGTTGCTATTAAACACTGGCACACCAATGCAGATGAAGAACATCTCCAAATACCAACACATCGATTCTTGTCTATGGGTTGGAATGGGCGGCAACGCTTCTTTCAACGGCATATACGATGTTGTTTCTGGTAAAGCAAATCCATCTGGAAGATTGGTTGATACATATTTATATGACAACGATTCTGCACCATCTGTTGAAAACACCGGTGCTTACCAATTTGAGAAATACGGTGATTTGCCACAAGAAAGCAGATCAAGCAACGCTTACAATCATGCCTATATTGTTTATCAAGAAGGTATCTATGTTGGATATCGTTATTTCGAAACGAGATATGAAGACTGTATCTTGAATTTAGGAAATGCAAATAGTGCAAGTGGCGCTAAAAACAGCGCGATGAACTGGGATTATAGCAAAGAAGTCTATTATCCATTTGGCTATGGCTTATCCTATACACAATTTGAATATACTGATTATAACGTCACAAAAAACGGTGATAAGTATAGAGCGTCTTTAAAAGTGACAAACACCGGTGATGTCGCAGGTAAAGATGTCGTGCAAATCTATTTGCAAAAGCCGTATACAGAATACGATAAACAAAACAAAATTGAAAAAGCTTCCGTAGAACTTGTTGGCTATGCAAAAACCGACTTATTAGCACCTGGCAAAAGCCAAACTGTCGTGATTGATATCGATGAATACGAATTCAAATCATACGATAGCTACAATAAAAAGACATACATCCTTGAAAAGGGCGATTATTATTTGTCCTTCGGAAAGAATGCTCACGACGCTTTAAATAACATCTTAGCTCAAAAAGGGAAGAGTGCATCTTCTGGAATGGACTATGACGGAAATAAGAACTTCGCTAAAAAATTCAACTATAAAGACGATGATTTTGTGAAGTATTCAAAGTCAAAGACTAATGTCCAAGTTACAAATCAATTTGATAACGCTGACCTTAACTTATATGAAGGAACAAGCGATCAAAAGATTACTTATTTATCGAGAAACGATTGGAAAAACACTTATCCTAAAAAAGTGGAGTTGAATGCCTTGAATGCCACTATGGTCAAAGACATGCAATATACTCACGGCATTGAAATTGACGAAAGTGCAAAGATGCCAAAGTATCGTTCTGTTACCTCGCCTATTGGTGAATTGACCTTAGCTTCTATGATGGATAAGGAATTTGATGACCCTCTTTGGGAAGATTTGTTGAACCAAATGTCCTTTAAAGAAACAACTCAATTATGTGGCGTTGGCTCTCATATCATCAATGGTGTTACAAGTATCTCTTCCCCATCCGTCCTTGCTCATGACGGCCCTGCTGGAGTGAAAACGGACACACCAAAATCAACAAGAAATGGTGATGTTGACACATTCATGGCTTTCCCTAGTGGAATCAACCTTGCTTCAACATGGAACAATGAGCTTGTTAAAAAAGTGTGCAATGCTTTCAGCTTAGAAATGATGCATGCGAATGTCGGTGAGATTTACGGCACCGGCGCAGGCATTCATAGATCTACATATGGTGGAAGAAACTGGGAGTATTTCTCTGAAGATAGCTTCTTATCGGGAAGAATTCTCAACTATGAAGTGCAAGGCTTGCAAGAGAATGGCGCTATCGTCAACATCAAACACTTAGTCTTAAACGACCAAGAAATCTATCGCTGCGGTGGAACGACTTGGGCCAATGAACAATCCATCCGTGAAATCTACTTAAAAGCATTCGAAGAAGCGGTTACCGATGGCAAAGCTAATGGTGTCATGTCTTCTTTGAACAGAATTGGTTGCATTTGGGCTGGCAAACATAAAGGCTTGTTAACAAACGTCCTTAGAAACGAATGGGGCTTTGTTGGTTTAGTCGAAACAGACTCTGCGACCGGAACCTATATGCGTGAAGGCGGAACAAGAGCGGAAGCAATTATTGCTGGAAACGACTTATGGTTACGTGGTTCGAACAATATTCAAGAGCTTTGGGGCGACTATAGAAATAATCCAACAGTCTGCCAAGCTTTAAGAAAATCCGCTAAAAACATCTTGTATGTTGTCGCTCATTCTATGGCAATGAACGGAATCGATAGCAGCACAAAGATCATCAAAATAACTCCTTGGTATTTCAATGCCATGTTAGGCGCTGAAATAGCTGTCGGTGTTATTACGGGAGCATGCATTACGCTCTTAGTTCTCTCTTACATTTTCACAATGAAAAAGAAAGGAAATAAAAAAATGGATCAAAAAGATAATAAAGAAATAGAAGAAATCTCATCAGAAACAAAGAAAAAACCTTCTTTACCAAAGAAGAAAAAGCAACAATTAATCATCTTTGGCTCGGTTGTTGTGGCTTTGTCTGCATGCATTGGCATCGTTGCCGGTGTCTTAGCAAATAAGAAAGATGACACACCTGAACCATCCGGATCTAACGATGTTCCAGCAGCAAGCGGAAACGTGACTCCTACATCTAGCGAACCTGTAGAAGACATTCAATATTTCGACTATATCATCGAAGCCGAACACATGAATATCATCAATCCAACTGCCGCTAAGATTACCCAAAAAGCGCATCAATGCAGCAACGATAACATGATCGACCACATCAATGGCGCGGAAAGCTATCGAATTGATTTCTATAGCCCAAAGAACGCCCCAGGTGAACTGAATATTTCTTTGCCTAGCAACGCTGATGTAGTCGTCAAGGATAACATCAAAGAAATTAAAATAAACGGAAAAGCAGTTAGTATTGATCAAGAAGCAACCTGCAAAGTTCTTACGAATTGGTATAAGGCTACCAGTGAGCATATTGCAACCGTCAACTTCACGAAAGGCATTAACGTCATCGAAATCGTTCCATTCGCAGAATCAGTAGTAAACTTTGACTATTTCGAACTATTAGATGTCCAAGCCGAATTGCGTGAGGTGAACAAATACGAAGCAGAGGATTATTTCACCACAAGTGAGGAGTTTGCTGAAAGCACATACGCAAGAGAATGTGGCGCAGCCAGTAATGGAAAATGGGTTAACAAATCACAAAATGCCACCTTCAACTTCAAATTCAATAGTGATAAAGCGGCCAAAGCTGATCTCTATGCTTCCATGCCATTTGGTGCAAACACCACAACTTGGAGTGCTCTCTTTGAAAGCATTACGGTTAACGGAAAGGCTTACACCTTCGGAAGTGAAGAGGGACAATGGGCAGATGCAAGCATCAACTCCCCACATTGGTATACCAACTTCCCATTTAAGATGGGCACTATCGATTTAGTGAGTGGAGAAAACACAATTACAATGAAACCAATGGCAACCGCCAACTTCAATTTCGATTTCATTGACTTGCTTACCGACGCCCTCACAAGCGCGCTTTAATACACGCTTAACTAACATCCTAAAAGGCCATTAAGGAATAAAAACTTAATGGCTTTTTTTTCTTTAAAACGCGCTTGGAACCCTTTTATGAGCAGCGAATAAACGGACGTTTCTAATTAATAACATATAATCATTTTCCACTGAATTATGAAATCTCTCGGAATGAAAATATGAAATCTATTAGAATGAAAACATAAAATCTCACGGAATGAAAACATGAAATCTCACGGAATGAAATTGTCTAATCCATCGGAATGGAATATAATTTCTAAGGTGAAAAATATGAAAACAAACAACTACAAAAAAAGACTAATAGACGATAAGATTGAGCTTTATCTAAAGACGTTTGGTGCGATTTATATTGAAGGGCCTAAATGGTGTGGTAAAACGTGGACGAGTAGACATCATTCCAATAGTGAGTTTTTGTTAGCGGATCCTAAAGGAAATTTTAACAATAAGAAATTGGCTGAATTAAACCCAGAGTTGGCTTTAGAAGGAAACATTCCTCATTTAATCGACGAATGGCAAGAAGTTCCTTCTTTGTGGGATGCGGTTAGGGGAAAAGTGGATTCTTTCCCACTTAAGGGGCAATTTATCCTTACAGGGTCTGCAACCGTGAACAAGGAAAAATATATTCATTCTGGAACAGGGCGGATAGCTAGATTAAAAATGAGACCGATGTCTCTATTTGAATCAGGGCGTTCCAATGGAAAAGTTTCACTTAAAGATATTTGTTATAACAATGCCATTGACCTCCTTACTGGCGAGGTTGATTTGAACGAATTGATTAATTTAGTCTTGATTGGCGGATGGCCTGCGGTAAACGAAGATATGTCTGCTGAACAAGGTGTGCTTATTGCGAAGGAATATATCAAATCCCTTATTAATGAAGATATTTACAAAGTAGATAACGTAAAAAGAAACCAACATAAGTTTGAACTGTTGCTTCGATCGTTGAGTCGAAATGAAGCCACGACAGTTACTAATAAAACATTAAAGAATGATATTAAAGAAAAAGATTTCGATGATATTAATATCGATACTTTATCGGATTATTTGAATTTGCTTAATAAACTCTATATCACAGAAAACATTCCTCCGTTCTCGATTAATCTAAGGTCTTCGGTGAGGGTAAAACAAAGCGAGAAACGTCATTTCGAGGATCCCTCTCTTCCTTGTGCAATATTGAATTTAACGAAAGAAAAACTGTTGAACGATCTAAACCTTTTGGGCTTTCTTTTTGAATCTTTAGTGGAAAGGGATCTGTATACCTATTCTGAATCATTTAACGCTAAACTGTATCATTATCAAGATTATAGAAACGATGAAATAGATGCCATTATAGAACTAGAAGATGGGGAGTGGTGCGGGTTTGAAATCAAATTAGGTGCAAATCAAATCGATGAAGCTGCAGAAAATTTGGTGAGAATTGATAATTCTATACGAAAAGAAGGCGGGAAAAGCGCCAAAGCCTTGTGCGTCATTTGTGGTTTAACGAATGCTGCATACAAAAGAAAAGACGGCGTTTATGTTGTGCCTTTCACTTCATTAAGAGCATAAATAAAGTCGAGAGCAGGTTTCTCACAATGTTTTTATTCAAGAAACAGTGAGGAAGGCTTGCATGGAAAAATTTAGCAAACTTTTGAGCGAAGCGTTAGGGAGTGGGGTGAGTTCCACCATCGTTGGCCTTATAGGGAAATGAGGCGTATTCGTCATGGCCTAAATCCGCATTTACGCAGAATTCGATATCTCCCTTCATTACGAAAACAAAGCAAAAAGCTAAAACTAAGTGAAATAAGCGTTACTGCTTATTGTTTAAAACGGTTATAGAAAGTGTCGTCTTCTTTTAAAGCGCGATGCTCGTTTTCCGCTTTGTCGACCGCGTCTTTTTCTAAATTCAAGGAAGAAATCCTTTGATTGATTCGTTCGCCATCTTCATCATAGGTTTCCAAATAGTTATGATATTTGCCTTCTTCTTTATAACCAAGCACCTTATCTAAGACGACATTTCCTCCTGCTTTGAAAATGTTCTTCTCAACCATCGGGGAATAAGTGACCATTAATTGTTTGATAAGGGCTTTGGTTTTTTGACGTTGTGATCCCCCAGAGCCATTATCACATATGGAGCAATTCTCCGTGAATCGGCAAGCGCATTGAATGAAGGTGAGCTTGTTGTATTTTTTCCAAGCGAGAACGCTTTCTTCATGAACGAGGTAAAGAGGGCGAATGATTTCCATTCCTTCATAATGGTCGGAATGAAGCTTTGGCAACATCGTTTGAAAAGAGCCGGAATTCAGCATATTCATCAATGTCGTCTCAATAACGTCATCGTAGTGGTGGCCAAGGGCGATTTTGTTGCAACCAAGGCTTTTTGCAATACGGTAAAGGGCTCCTCTTCTCATTCTTGCGCAGAGATAGCAAGGAGATTCCGACGTGCTATTGGCGATATCAAAAATATCTGTTTCCACAATTCTGGCAGGGATTTGTAGGGTTTGAAGATTATTTTTGATGATTTGAAGGTTTAATTCGTTATAACCTGGGTTCATCACAAGGAATTCCACGTCAAAAGGAACGCTGGAGTATTTTTTAAGATGCTTAAATAGGAGGCCCATCAGCATGGAGTCTTTTCCTCCAGAGATGCAAACGCAGATTTTATCTCCCGGAAGGATAAGCTGATAATTGCCTAAAGCAGCGATGAATCTTCGCCAAATCGTATAACGGAATTCCGTATCCAAAGAGCGTTCAATGGCTTCTTCTCTTGTCAATATTCTTTCTTTCTTAGAGGGCATGGTAACTCCTTATCGCTTCTACAAGCGCGTTGATTTCTTCTTTTGTGTTATTTTCGGATAATGAGATACGGAAAGAGGTAAGGGCTCTTTGTTTATCATGATAGATGGCGTTAATGACTTTCGATGGAGTTTGGGGAATGCTGCAAGCGCTCTTTTGCGAAATACAAATCCCTTTGGAAGAAAGATATTTCACCATATCTCCACCAGGAACGTCTTTCAAAGAGAAATTATTGATATAAGGATTCCCCTCAAAAGAGTTGAGACGTATATCAGAAATGCTTAGCAAAGCGTTTCTAAGATACGATGAAAGGCCACTTACATAGGCGTAGTTCTTTTCTAATGTGGATAGAGATAGAGTCAGGGCTTTCACAAAAGAGGAAAAGAGTCCAAGCGGAGTGCTTCCGCTTCGATATGGGCTTTCCGCTTTCCCTCCGTGTAAGAGAGGGGTGAGAATGATTTCTTTTTTCTTTAAAAGGGCTCCTGTTCCTGTGATTCCTCCGAACTTATGCCCTCCAAAAGAAATCATATCGATGCCGTTTAGATGCAAAGGTATTTTGCCAAATGCCTGCGTGGCGTCCAAAAGGAGTTTGCATTGCCTTCCTTCAAGAGCCTTTTGCACGTCTTGATACTTTTGGACGGTTCCGACTTCAGATTCCACAAGAGATAAGGTTAAAAGAATGCAGTTATCGTCCAATTTGTTTTTTAAATCATCAATGGATAATTTCCCATCGTTTGTAGTGGAAATAAGAGATACGTTTGCTCCTCTATCCTTGAGATAGGCCATTGTAGCATTGGTGGAGGAATGCTCAAATTCGGAAGACAACAATGTATTTCCAAAACCGGAATAGCTTTCGTACATCCCTTTTATGGCCAGATTATTCGATTCTGTTGCTCCCGAAGTGAAAACGAAATCATAGGCAGCTGGATCTAAGTCCAACGCTTGCATGATTTCTTTCTCCAAAGAAAGATATTTTTCGTGCGCTAAAAGACCTGCTTCATGAGAGGAATTAGAATTCCCTATGAATTCCGTTTCTGTTTTTATGAGTTCATCCAATACTTCCTTTTTTACGGGCCTATTTGCTGCATTGTCAAAATAAATCATAAGACGAGAAGAATTTTAGCATAAAAAAAGAGAGTCAACGGGAGAAACCGAAGACCCTCTATCGCTAAGGCATTACTTAACTAAACCGACAATTCCAGAACCTAAGCCAGCCACGCCGCCGATTCCGCCAAGAACGCCGGCTAAAATAGCGCCAATTCCAAGAGAATATTCCGATCCAATCGCGTCATTGTCTCCGTTTTTGAAGCTGCAAAGACTGATGGAACAAAATGCCATAATGGCGCCAGCGATGAGTGCTGCTCCACCGACAACCATCAAGAATTTCCCGAACTTGCCTTTCATAAGGCTTCCAAGAAGAAGAACGAGAGCACCCGCTAAAAGCAAGATGAAAAGAACAAGGATGCCAGTTTTGCTAGCTAATGTGATTTCTCCGTTTGAAGTGAAACCGGTCACAAATGAGGCCCAGTTCGGTTTATCACCAACGGCTGCTTTTGCACCGAAAGCAGCTTGGAAACCAGTTAAAGTTCCAAACGTTTTCTCTGTTAGTTTGCCAGTTAAAGTTACGAAGTTTAAGAACCCCATGAAGACGGCGGCAATCCCTAGGATACTTCCAAAGAGTCCTAAAATCTGCCCTAATGTCGATTTTTTCTTTGATTTCTTTTTAGCCATAATGCCCTCCTTTATGAAATCGAAATGTGTTAAAACAATTCTAATTTTTTTCTTGTTAAAAAGAAATATTGACAAAACAAATTAAAACAAAAACGACGATTGCTCGTATATATTTCCATCATTTGTTGCAAAGATGACGTTTTTCTTGCTGCCCATTGTTTTAAGAAAGGATTTCGCTGTTTTGATGAAGAAGACATTCTCATCTTTTTTAGCGGCTAGCAAGGGGACGACGAGGGTTTTCCCTGTTTGTTTCAAGAATGTTCTTAGCGCGTTTAAATAAGTTTCAGAGAAGGTTTCCACATCCTCGTTGGTTTTTAATTCATTCGGAAAAGAGCAATGAATGATTTCTTTGAAAGGGAGGGCGTATCCTTTTGTGATATGAATTTCTCCTTCCGACATTTCATGTCCTTGCTGACTGAGTTCTTCTAATAGTTCTTTGCGGATTTCGATTCCGCCATGGAAGATGATATCGTCACTAAGTTCTCTGCTCATGAGAGACTTAGGTTCATAGAAGGAAGAAAAGAGGGGATCCATTAAGGCGTCTGCTTTAATGAAAAGAGGATTCCCTAAGAAAAGAGCAACCCCATCTATGCAAATTAGACTCTTTGAATCCGCGATTTGAATTCGGGAATTCATATGGCGAATAAAATCCTGCTCCATTTCGAAAAAAGAAGAGTCTAAATCATTTGGCAAGGTGATTTTCAAAAGAAGACGAATGGTTTCTTCTTTGTTTGGGAAAAGATTCTTATAGTCTTTCGCAAAACCATTGTATTTTGCCAGATACTCGATCAATTCGTTTTCGTGCATGCCCCTATTATATAGGTTTCTTTTCTAGCGGAATATTCCGTTACAAAAAGAAGGAGAGACGAATATCGATTAAGCGAAAATCAGCATCGGTTTGTTTTTCGTTTGTGGCGCATCCCAAGAATCAAAACGAGCGGCGTTACAAAAATATCATGATGGGCAAAATGATTTCGAATGCTTCGCGTTATGAAGTCTTATTGAAATAGCCTTATAATGGTTGAAACCAGGAGAAAGACAATGAAAGAAACCAAATACATTCCTTATGAAGAAAGGACCGGAAATGAGTCTATCGTCTATTTCACAAGAGATTTATCCGAAAAGGGCTTGGAAAAAGCCTATCGCAAAATTTGCGGCAACCTGAAAGGGAGGGTTGCTGTCAAACTCCATACTGGCGAAGCCCATGGGCCAAATATCCTTCCTCGTGAATGGGTTAAGAAACTTATGAAGGAAGACTTGGAAGGCGCCAGCATTGTCGAAACGAACACCTACTATGAAGGAGACCGTTATACTACGGAAGAACATCGCAAAACCCTAGCTATAAATGGCTGGGATTTCGCCCCTGTGGATATCATGGATGAGGATGGGACCATTCTTCTTCCTGTTAAAGGAGGGAAATATTTCACTGCGATGTCTGTTGGGTCTCATGAGACGAATTATGATTCCATGCTGGTGCTAACCCATTTTAAGGGACATGTCATGGGTGGCTTTGGCGGCTCCAATAAGAATATCGGCATTGGTTGCGCGGATGGGCGAATCGGCAAGAAAATGATTCACACCAAGGAAAATAGTTCCGACATGTGGTCGATTGGGAAAGAGGAACTCATGGAAAGAATCACGGAATCAAGCAAAGCGACGGTGGATTTCTTTGGGAGTCATATCGCCTATATCAACGTTATGAGAAATATGTCTGTCGATTGCGATTGCGAAGGCCTCTCTGCAGCCCCTGTTGTCACTCCGAACGTCGGAATTCTCTCTTCCTTGGACATTTGTGCGATAGATACTGCTTCCGTTGACATCGTCTATGCCATGAAAAAAGAAGAAAATCATGACCTTGTTGAAAGAATCGAAACCCGCAAAGGCTTCCGTCAGCTTACCTATATGCATGAGCTTGGAATGGGCAATATGAAATACGTCCTTATCGATTTGGATCACGATGAAAAACGTATTTATCCGGCTGACTGTGTGAAAGATTTGAAGCCTTTCGCAAAATAAAAACAAAGGTTTATAACAACCCTTGTTTCTCCAGATAATGTTTGGCATAGGAACAGGATGCCGTAACCCGGTATCCTTTTTCTTTGGCGATTTCTAATACCTTTTCCACCAGTTTTCTCGCAATTCCTTGTCCTTGAAGGGAAGGAGATACGATCGTATGGGTGATTTCCAATACGCCATCCTTCACCATCGGAAAATCGATTTCCGCTAGAATCTCGTTGTTTTCTCCCATTAGGAGATATTGGTTTTCGTTTAATTGCTCTTTCATGTTATCTATGCTCCGTGATGCGAATGGATGCCCCTTCCGTGGAAAGAGAGGAAACTTCGATTTTGTAGGGGAATTCATTTCCGTTATTTAAATGATAGGAGTTGGCGAAATATTTAGCAAATTTGCTAGATGAAGCGGAATCAAGCAAAGAAAACGTCTCTCCCTCATGAAATAAATCTCTGTTGCTTGAAAGACTTTCGGTTGTAAATTTGCTCCCTTTCGAAGAAATGAGAGTTAAAGAATCGAATCCCTTGCCTTGAGAAACCTCCAAATCCTTTTCTTCCCCGTTTCCAGAAGCGACAAGGGGATAGTAATCCTCATCAAAGGATCCGCTTTTGATTTCTTCGTCGCTATAGTATTGGGAAGCTTCATTTGTTTCGACGCTTACCTTAGCCAAGCGATTGTCGACGTGCCAGATACGGACGCCCGCTTCGCTTTCACCTTGAATTTGGTTTGACCCATATGGTGTTTTGGCATCTAATTCATTCAAACCGGTAGGGGTGTAGTATTCAATCAGCACATATTCATCGAATGCCGTGCCATTCCAGCCATTCTTATCAGCTAAGAGAATGCAATCCCCGCTAGATTCAAATGGGCGAATGCTTATCTCGCATGAGCCAAAGGCATAAGCAGGCTCCACCCAGTTATATTGAAGCTTATTGAAAGCATCATGGTCAGAGATATTATAAGCCATCATGATTTTGCCACCCGTCGCCTCCGAAGTGGCGTCCGTATCAGAATTATAATAGTCGTCCGCACCGAGCATATGGCCGAATTCATGAACCAGAGTGTGAGAATCCACCCCGGTATGGGAATTTCTCGTTCCCGTCCCTTCATAAAAGAAGCTTAAGGATGCCCAAAAATAAGAATTGCCAATAGGGGAAGAAGCGTTTCCTTCCGGAGCGTAGCCTAATAGCCGATTGCTTTCATCGTATATATCCCAATAACGATAAGCCCAGAAAACATCACCGTTTTTATCGAAAGAGGGCGTTTCGTTTTCGGCGTAAATCATGATAACCGAATCAATATAGCCATCACCATCGGTATCGAATTTCTTGGTAGAGGAATCCCCATTCTTTTTCTTATAGGCTTTGACGCCTTCCTTTAAGGCAATGGCTGCAGCCTTTCCGCTATTCACATCATTTTCCGTTTTTGCGTATTTGTTTTTGAAGGTTCTCGAATCCATGCCCATGGATACCGGATCGGAATAAGTGAATTCCAGATGAAGCTTCCCATAGGAAGATTTTTCGTAATAAGATTTCAAAGATTCCCAGTATTTTGTGTCTTCTCTTGTTCCGCCAGTTAGCGTTTTGATGTCTTCTAGTTCCGCCTCGGTAAATGTTTTATTTGTGAAAGTCACCGGAATTACGAGGATAGGCTGGGTCCCAATAGATGGCGTATTGTAATCGATATCGGCCAAAGTGAAATTGGGATTGGCCTTATATTTTGCGACATAATTCTTATCGGAATAGTTTGTATCCCATTCGTTGTCTTCCTGAATCGTGGATGATTTTGTTTCGGAAGAAGGCTTTTCTTCTTCCGAATTTAAACTTGAGGAATAATTTGAAGAAAAAGCGTCATTTGAAGCTGAAAAAGATGGCAGACCCTCTTTTTTACAAGACGAAATAAAAAGCAAGCAAAGAGAAGAAAGAGCTAAGACAACGATGTTTTTCTTCATAAAAGTCCTCCAAATAGGTAACCATTCTAACGGAAATATGCCCAAAATACACGAGACGTGCATAAATATTTAAAACTAACCTAAACAAAAGGTAACAAAAAATGTTGAAATAAACTATAGAAACGGAAATTTAAAAAATCGATGTAAATTCTGAGAATGGAAAGTTTCTTCTTTTAGAAAGAAGAACTTATTCCTTTCTTTTCCGTGATTAAAAAAAGAGTTTTTGCTATGATTTTAGAAAAGGAGCAACTTATGATCCATTTTGATTCCGAAGACAACATATTTCACCTTTTTAACCGCGATGTTTCTTATGTTATTCATTTGAACGGATTCGGAAGATTGGAAACTTTGTATTTCGGGGAAAAGCTGAATGATCTAACCGATATTCTTAAAAGCCGCATCGTTTACCAAGATAACGCTTATTTAGATAAAAAAATGTCTATCATGACCCCCTCTCCGGCTTATTTTTATCCAGAGACCCTACAAGAGATATCATCTCACGCTCAAGCCGATAAACGGGACGCACCGATTATCATTCAACATGAAAACGGCTCTTATCTCACCGATTTCGAATATGTGAAACATAAAATCTATCATGGCATTAAACCTTTAGACGCCTTGCCTTCTTTGGATGCTCCTTTGGAAAGAAAAGAAACCCTCTATAACAAAGAAAACGTCGACACATTGGAAATCCTTTTGAAGGATATCACCGCAAACGTTTACCTTTATGAATACATTTCGATTTATCGCGACAAGGATATCATTGCCAAATCTTTTAAGATCGAAAACAAGAGCAAAAAGAAAATCCGTCTCCTTCGCGCTATGTCGATGCAGCTTGATTTGCCTAGCTCGGATTATTATTTCCATCATTTTTCCGGCGCCTGGGCAAGAGAAAGGCAAGAGGAAATCAATCTTGTGCATGATGGGGTGCAAGAAATTAGCTCCAATCGCGGGAAAAGCTCTCACCAGGAGAACCCTTTCTTTTTCTTAAGCAAGGAAGAGAATAACTACGTATCTGGAGAGTGCATCGGCTTCAACCTTTTGTATTCCGGCAACTGGAAAATGAGAATGGAGAAGACGATGTATGGCACTCTTCATCTCGTGTATGGTCTTAACGATGAAGATTTTGCCTTTCTTTTAGGAAAGAACGAATCCTTTCAAACGCCGCAAGCCATCATTTCTTACTCTTCTCACGGAATCGATAAGATGTCACAAACCTTTCATTCTTTGATAAAGGAAGATATTCAAACGGATAAGAGAAAAAATATCCGCCCTCTCATCTTTAATTCCTGGGAAGGAACGTATTTCCAATTCAGCACGGATTCTTTGATTGCTTATTCCGATGAGGCAAGGAAATTGGGAGTGGATTTATTTGTTTTGGATGACGGTTGGTTTGGAAAAAGAGAAAACGATTCCTCTTCCTTGGGGGATTGGACGGTCAATTCCTCCAAGGTTGATCTTCACCGTTTTACGAAGCACCTGGAAGAAATCGGCATGGAATTCGGCATTTGGTTCGAGCCAGAAATGGTTAGCTCGGATTCGGATTTATTCCGTGAGCATCCCGAATATGCTTTAGGATATAACGAAAACAAAGACTGGTCCTCCTTGGAAAGACACCAGCTCTTGCTTGATTTCTCAAACGATGACGTGGTGGATTATGTTTTCCAAAGCATGTCTAAAATCCTTGATGAATACCCTGTGAAATACATTAAATGGGACCATAACCGCAATATGGCGGAGCACTTTTCTTCTTTCTTAAGCGTGGAAAAACAGGGAGAAGTATATCATCGTAATACCTTAGGATATTACAAACTTCTAACTAAATTGCGTTTGAAATACCCCGATATCCTTTTTGAAGGATGTTCTGCCGGTGGAGCTCGTTTTGATTTGGGAACTCTTTATTTCGTTCCTCAGATTTGGGCGTCTGATGAAACGGACGGGGCTTCTAGGGCAAACATCCAGTATTTCACTTCCCTCGGATATCCTCTTTCCTCTATCTCTTCACATGTGTCCGCTTCCTTGCAAACAAGTTACAAAACGAAAGTGGATGTCGCTCTTTTTGGGACATACGGATACGAGATGAATCCAACGGCATTAAGCGACAATGATCGGGAGCTTCTCCAAAAAGGCAGCGATATCTATCATCAATATCATAACGAGACCGTAATGAATGGGGTGCTTTATCACCTTGCAAATCCTCTGGATCATGATGAAATGTCGATGATTTCTGTTTCCCAGGATAAGAAGACGGCCATCGCCATTTTCTTTGAGAAGAGCAATTACACCTGGCATTTGGATTATTGGAAACTCAAAGGATTGGATCCTAAGAAACGTTATCTTGCTCGTTTAGATGACGAAGAAAAAGGAACTTTCTCAGGCGAATATCTTATGAAGGTTGGCTTCTTTTTGATGGATTTCTTTAAGAGGCAGAATAAGACCCACCTTTTGTTACTTACGGAAGCGAATTACTGATTCTTCTAAGAAGCGCAAAGAAAGAATGGAATCATGCTTATGAAAAAGAACATTCTCGCAATTGATTTAGGAAAAGGCTCTATCGGCCTAGCAATATCTCGTAGCGGTTTTTTTGTTTCACCGTTGCCAGAGGTTCGTTTTAAGGCAACACATTATGAAGACGCCTTGCAAGCTGTGAAAGATGCCTTTCAAAAAGAAAAAGTGGATCATATTGTTATCGGCTATCCTCTTTTCCCAAGCGGGGATGAGTGTGAAATGACGCCTATCGTAAAGGATTTCATTCTTGTTTTGGAAAAAGAATTCCCGAATATTCCAATCCATCCTCAAGACGAAAGAAATACGACCGTCGAAGCGGCCGCTATCTTCCATCAAAACGGATTGAATTCCAAGAAACAAAGGAAAAAGATCGATTCTGGCGCGGCCATGGTTATCCTTGAAAGATATTTGAAAACTATAGGGCAGTTATAGTCCTCTTTTGATTAGAGGCCTTTTAAACGGCACTATAGGCCATCTTAAAGGGGGTGGCCTCTTTAACGGTGAGCTCGTGTTCGTAAACGCGCCTGCCTATCTAATTTTTCTTCTCTTTAGCCATGTTTCTTTTTTTGGCTTCCTTGTTTAAATTCAAGGCCAATTTGCCAAGTGTTTTATATGGAATGCCTACTTCAAGGCCACCGGTGCAACTTAAAGTTAAAAGGTGCAATCAAAAACACAAAATACCTTTCTAATTTCCTTAAAAAGCATATTGATGTCACGAATCTGAAACACTCTAAGAGAGTGGGCGAAGATTTCGAGAATTGCTATAAGAAAACCGAAGAATATTTACAATACATCATGAAACATAACATAAGGCACTGATTTGTGTTTCCTGTTTCATTCGGTATTCCGTTCTTTTTTTATCATGTAAGCGTTATCAATAATTTTTTACCTAATATAATCCGTATAATGCTGTCGGTAAGAAAATACCGATTGGATTATTCCAAAATAGAAAGGATACCCCTTATGGCAGAAAAGAAAGAACTTACACCGAAAGAAATGGCAGAGGCGGAAGTTGACGCCCTTGTCAAAAAAGGCTTAAAAGCCCTTGATGATTTCGCCTCTTACGATCAAGAAAAAATCGACTACATCGTCGCAAAGATGTCCGTAGCTGGCCTTGATAATCACGGAATCTTAGCAAGAAAGGCCATTGAAGAAACCCATCGTGGCTGTTTTGAAGACAAAGCGACAAAGAATTTGTTCGCCTGCGAATATGTCGTGAATCATATGCGTCATGCAAAGACTGTCGGAATCATCGATTCTGACCCAGTTACAGGCATTACCGAAATTGCGGAGCCAGTTGGCGTTATCGCTGGCATCACCCCAGTTACCAACCCAACTTCCACCGTTATCTTCAAATCTTTAATCAGCATCAAGACCCGAAATCCGATCATCTTTGCTTTCCATCCAAATGCGCAAGAGTCTTCCAAGGCAGCGGCCATTGTCATGCGTGATGCCGCTGTTGCTGCTGGAGCTCCTGAAAATTGCATTCAATGGATTGAGCATCCTTCGATGGATGCCACAACCGCATTAATGCAACATCCTGGCATCGCAACCATCTTAGCCACCGGCGGAAACGCCATGGTCAAAGCCGCTTATAGCTGCGGAAAGCCAGCTCTCGGCGTTGGCGCAGGTAACGTCCCTTGCTATATTTGCAAAGATTGCGATCAAGACGAAACCGTCAATGACGTCGTTCTTTCCAAATCCTTTGATAACGGAATGATTTGCGCTTCTGAATCCGCTATCTTCGTGGATCATGACATTTACGATGACATCAAGAAAAAATTGCAACGTTTCCATGTTTATTTCGCTTCGAAAGAAGAAAAAGAAAAGCTTGAGAAGTTCATGTTCGGGGTCACCGCCAAAGATGCCAATGTCGCAGAAGCGAGATTGAATGCGGCTGTTGCCGGCATGAGCCCACAATGGATTGCTGAAAAAGCTGGCTTCAAGATTCCAGCCGACATTTCGATTATCGCTGTCGAATGCAAAGAAGTCGGGGTTAAAGAGCCGATGTCGAGAGAAAAACTCTCTCCTGTGCTTGCTGTCTATAAGGTCAAAGACTATCAAGAAGGATTCGATCTTTGCGAAAAGATGCTCGAATTCGGTGGTTTAGGACATTCTGCTGCAATTCATTGCAAAACTCAGGAAATGGCTGATCAGTTTGGTGATAAAGTCAAAGCCATCCGTATCATTTGGAACTCTCCAAGCACCTTTGGCGGCATTGGCAACGTTTATAACTCCTTTACTCCATCCCTTACGTTAGGATGCGGTAGCTATGGCCATAACTCCGTAGCAGGAAACGTGAGCGCAATCAATTTGCTTAACATTAAGAAAGTCGGAAAAAGGAGAAACACCATGCAATGGTTCAAAGTCCCACAAAAGATTTACTTCGAGCGTAACTCCATTCAATACTTACGTTCTTGCAAAGATATTCAAAAAGTCTTCATCGTCACCGATCATTCTATGGTCCAGCTCGGATTCCTTAACAAAATCATCGATGAATTGAATCAAAGAAGGAACCCTGTCACGTATCAGCTCTTCGCCGATGTTGAGCCAGATCCAGATATCACAACAATCAAACGCGGCGTCGATTTGATGAGAGAATTCCAACCGGATACCATCATCGCTTTAGGCGGAGGCTCTCCAATGGATGCCGCAAAAGGCATGTGGATCTTCTATGAGCATCCAGAAGTCAACTTCGATGATTTGAAACAAAAATTCATGGATATCCGCAAACGCGCTTTCAAATATCCTGAACTCGGAAGAAAGAGCAAATTGATCGCCATCCCAACCACCTCTGGAACCGGATCCGAAGTTTCTCCGTTTGCCGTTATTTCCGACAAGGCAAATCAAAAGAAATATCCATTAACAGATTATTCTTTGACCCCATCCATCGCTATCGTCGATCCTGAATTCACGACAAACCTTCCTGCAAAGAGCACCGCAGAAACCGGTCTTGATGTCTTAACGCACGCGATTGAGGCTTATACCTCCGTAATGGCCAGTGATTTTACCGATGGCCTTTGCTTAGAAGCCATTCAGCTTGTCTTCAAATACCTCCCAAGAGCCGTCAAAGATGGCAAACATGATCTTGTGGCAAGAGAAAAGATGCACAATGCCGCTACCATTGCGGGCATGGCCTTTGCCAATAGCTTCTTAGGTTTGGTTCACTCTTTGGCTCATAAGGTGGGCGGAGAATTCCATACGGTCCATGGCAGAACCTGCGCCATCCTTCTTCCGCATGTTGTCCGCTATAACGGAACTGCTCCAACCAAGCTCTCTGTTTGGCCGAAGTACGAAGAATATTGCTGCGATGAAAAGTATCAGAACATCCTTCGTTATCTAGGCATTGAATGCAAGGATAAAACCGAAGCGGGAGAAAAGCTTGCGCAAGCCATCCTCGCTCTTGAAAGAGAAGTCGGAATCGATCCAAACTTCGCTTCTGTCGTCCCTGATGAGAAAAACTATATGAGCAAACTGGAAGAGGTCGCATATCTTGCTTATGAAGATCAATGCACCCCAGCTAACCCACGCGTTCCTCTCATCCCAGATATGGTTCAAATCTTAAAGGATGCCTATAAAGGAAACTAATTCTTAGAGACGGATTCGAGGCTCAGAAATGAGCCTCTTTTCTTTTTACTAGGTAAGTTCCGCTTTATAAGGAAGACGTTCAAGCGAAAAACGATAGTTTTAAAGCCTCAAGAAAAAGATAAAACAAAAAACTTTCCTTGAAGGAGACGTCACCGTTTTTAGATTCGCTCTACGTTTGGATTTCATAGCTGTTTTCTCTAAATTTAAGGAAACTTTCTAGGGACAACCGATATGGAATCAAGGATTTTTCGGTAACGCCTGGGAAACATTTGTTAATCTTCAAGAAGTTCAAAAGGATTTTGAGGGACGCGCGTCTGCTAGATCGGGAAGGCGATTAAGGCATTTGTCCTCGCTCTTTATCAAGACAAGACTTGTTGTCGTTCCCTTGGGTGTTAATAAAAAAGGATTTCGCTAGGATATTTCATGAAATTGATTCATTTTTGAATAAGTGAAAGGGAATTGAAAAGTACGTAAGGAAAAACGGGAGATTTTCATTACTTTATATGACGAGGAAAAGCCTGAATATAGCGAAAGATGCCTTTGCTCTCCGTTTAGAGGCTAAGAGAAGAATATTTAGCGTCTTCTTTTCGTATGGAGACAAGAGAATATAACCTGAAGTGGGTTTCGGGAACGTCCGTCTTTTGTCGGTCACGAAACGCGATTATTTACTTTCGATGAGAAGGTAAAAAATGAAACGAGGGAACAAACAATGATTTTAAACGGAATCAAAGTTGCCTCAGTTTTTCAATAAGCTAAAGTAAGGAAAAATGAGCAATGGATTAATATCAGGAAATTTTTGTTTTTGATAAAACAGCAAAATATTTTTATGTTGATATAAAATTAACAAAATAGCGGTAACATAAAAATATGATGGAATGACTAAAAATTAATAGGAAATAAATTGTTCCATCTTTCATTAAAATAATATTCATATTGACTGAATAAACACAAAAAGAAAAAACCGATTAAGAAAGGAATGATTACTTTTATTGAAAAAAACACTAAAATAAAATCAAATTTCGGAAAAGGTGACTTTATGAGCATTTTAATTACAATTGGTCGTGAGTTTGGATCAGGCGGAAGAGAATTAGGGCGTCGTTTGGCAGACGAACTAGGTATCGCCTATTATGACAACGAAATTCTCGAAGAGATAATCAAAGAAACGCCTTATAGCAAAGCGTATGTTCAAGAGATTTCCGAATCTCGCCCGACCGCCTTGTATCCAATCCATTTTGGTGTTAGCTGGGCACACTCCAATGCCCCTCTTAATCAAACAATGGATGTCTATGCGAAGCAAAATGAAGTCCTTCATAAACTTGCTTCGGCTTCTTCTTGCGTGATTATCGGCCGAGCCGCTGACTATATTCTTAAGGAATATCATCCATTTCGTATTTTTGTGTATGCTGACTTGGAATCTAAAATAAAACGGTGCCGTGAGAGAAATGCGGATAAAACCATTACGGATAAGGAAATCGTCAAGCATATTAAAAAAATAGAAAAAGGAAGGCGCTCTTTCTATGATTTCTATACGAATTCAAAATGGGGCGATCGAAGCAATTACGATTTGTTGATTAACACGACAAATCAGAACATCAAAAAAATTGCGCATATTTTGGCTTTGAGTTTTAAAGACATAGACAAATAAAAGAGCAAACCGCCGAAAATGGAAAATAGCCTTCGGCGGTTTTATTTTAGGGTCAAAGAGACACCTCACCTGTTTTCGCGTGCATATCAACGCCTTTTGTTTCCCTGACGAAAAACATCAAAATGCATAAAGAAATGATCCAAGATGGAACTGATATGCAAAGATAGGCGAGAGACAGATAAGTGGTTCCCACTATTTTAGGAACGAATGCAGAGATTCCGTAAGAGAGAATCATTCCAATTCCAAAGAAAGTGGACCACGCGGACATAACGGAAGAGCGAATGTTCGTCGGCGCGCTTTCGCCCGCTATCAAAGAAAGCACATCGCCATTTGCCCAATCCGCGCCAAGAACACCACCTAAAAGAAGGCCAATAACCCATGCTGACCAGCCATAATAAAGCCCGAGGAATTCAAGAATGAAGCATAGAGTGCAGAAGGGTAGAAGAAGAATGGAAGTTTTCTTTCTTCCAATCCAATCTGAAACAAAACCATAAGCGAACGTTACTAAGGCGCAAGAGAAAGGGAAAAAGAAAGTAACCGTAGTAGTTGTCTCTTGAGCCAATCCGCCTCTTCCTAAAAAACCATAGGTTAAGATGGACGAATAATTATTGCAGGCAGAATAGCAAAGCTCAGCAATAGCAGTGGCTATGCAAATAAAGAGGACCTGCTTGTTTTGGAAGGTATATTTCAAGGCGGAAAGGAAACCTCCTTGCGCTTTCGATGCGTCCTTTTGTTTTTTGAACTCTTCTAACTCTTCCGGAGTCTTCTTTAAATAAGAGATCCTTTGTTCTAAAAAGGCGTTCGATTCCCTTGCGAAAAGAAGGGCTAGGAAGGAAATGATAATGGCCGCGATGGCGACTGTTAAGAATATCCATTTATATTCATAGATATCATTTTCATTTAAAGAGTTTGGATCTGCGGTCAAAAAGACCTTTCTTAAAAGCCAAATGAAAACAAGGCCGAATTCCGCAATTCCTTTGATGCTGGAAAAAATGGCGTTACGGTATTTCTTTGGCGCAAGTTCAAAGATGTAGACCACCTGTTGATCGGGCGTAACAAAGAAACGAAGGCAAAAGAAAGAGATAACGTAACCGATGAAATTGGTCGCGCTGAAGAAGACAAGCAAGGATAAAGCCAATCCAAAGGTGTTGATAAAAAGAAATATTTTTCTTCCGTAACGGTCTGACAGAGAGCGGTAGAACATGGAAGCGATCAGCATTAAATTGGCAAGGGTGTGCACTAAATTAATATCGGATAAACCGGTCGCGATTTTTTGCTGAATCTCTTGAACAAAAGAAATTCCGTTTGCAGGGTAAACTTGATTCCAAACGGTTGTTATTGAATACAGGGGGTCGCTATGTTGCACCCAAGGCCAGACGATAATCGCCAGATTAATTTCCGTTTGAAGAGAGTTTGGAAGATTGGTAGCGACCTCATCAACGACATAAATCAATGCCAATATAAGCGTCATGTATGCCAAATACCATTTCCAAAATTTTTTTGGTTTTTGGTATTCTTTTTCCAAGCGCTCCAATTCCCTTCTTCGAGAAAGTTTTTGACGTTCTACCTTTGTAAGATGGGGAGCGGCATTCATGTTTTTGATCTCTTTTCCCTTATATTAGTAGAAAGAAGCGTTTTTCGCATGGGATAAACGCAAATTTTACAAAAAAAGGCTTGCAAGGAGAGCCCCGAAAAATAAAAATGGTTTTGCTATGACCGAACAAGAAATCGACGCTCTCATACCTGGATTCGAACTAAAAGGGAATCCTGAGGAATGCATTTTCATGATCCATGGCTTCACCGGATCCGCCCCTGAACTTTATCCATTGGCCAAGCTTCTTCAAGAAAAAGGCTATTCCGTAGTGGTTCATGCCCTCCCTGGGCATGGAACATCTAGCATTAAAGCCTTAAGAAAAACAAGTGCCAAAGATTGGATGGAATCCGTGAAGAAAGGTTACGAAGAAGTGGCCAAAAAGTACAAAAGGGTATACGTTTTCGGCTATTCCATGGGTGGGACGCTGGCGATCACTTTGACGAAAGAACATCATCTTGACGGTCTGATTCTATGTGAACCGGCTTTGATGCCAAACAATAAATTCGCTTGGGCAACGAAGTTATTTTGTTTTACTCCTTTGAAAGTCAGATGGGAAGGGCCTGATTTAGAATTTCCCGATCACTCCGAAAGATATTTGAGAGGCCAAAAAGGCTTTTATGTGAAATCTGCGGCAGATTTGCTGACGGTTGCCGCAAAAGCAAAGAGGCTTCTGCCTAAAATCGTTTGCCCGATCATGATGACCTGGGCTATGAAAGATGCGTCCATTTTGAAAAAAGGCGTGGATATGATTGAAAAAATAACCCCGGCGAACATCAAAACTTATAAAATCTATCCGAACAATACGCATCACCTTCCGAGTGAACCGGAAAAAGAACGGTTTGCAAAAGATATTGACGTGTTTATAAAGAAAACAATACCTCAAAAATAAGTTCTTGTTTTTGAGATATTGCATATATGGGTCAATTATTTTAGATAAAATAAACAAGAATTGTTAAAACAACGATGGTTAAAGTGACTCCTCCCGATATAATCCAATTTTTGGAATTAAAATGGAATCCACCATTGATTAAGACGATAGAGAAGTAATACGTTGCAGCCCAAAGTATAAAGAAGATAGGCGCGATAATAACAATGCCATAGGATGCTGTGGCCCCGATGAAAGTGGCCATGAAGAAACCTACTACGGCAGCGAAAAAATGAGGGTATAAAGAGGTATAGACATTAATTGGAATCCCTTTTCCAGCGTATTCGCCAGATGGATCTTTCTTGCCGAAGAGCATATACCATCCCAAGAATGATCCAAGGGAGAGGAAACATGTACAGGAAACGATGCGTACGATAGTTTCTAAGACAGTGATTTGGAAATTTCTTAAAGCTAAAGAAGCAAACAAATACGTGACACACATGGGTTCTATGAAAGAGGGGGATGGCATAGCGGCCATTAATTCGGAAAGAATGCCATTTTCGTTGGAAAGGCACGTTATTAGAAGTATCAAAGAGGAAATTGTCAGCCCTAAAACGAATTGTCCGAAAATCAAATAGAAAACGGAATCGAGCGTTCTTGTGCCCAGGGAAACGAAATAGGAAGAAATAAAATAATTGCAAGCAAAAGAGAAAAGCAACACCAGATAATAAGGCAGGAAATATATGTAGCTATAGAAAAAAGGGTTTTCTTTAAAATATTCGTTTTGATTGTTTAGGGAAGTTTGTCTCAAATAAATAAGGAGAATGCCAATCCAATAGACAACAGTGATGATTATTAAAGCAATTGCCAAATTGAGCAAAAGGCGAAGCCTTCTTAACTCTTTTTCTTTTAAAGGAATTTGGTAATAGAAATCAGAACGAACATGGCTCGTTTGGTAAGAGAAAGTCCCAAAAGGAAGAACGAAAGAAAGCAAAATAACCGGGACCCCTATAGCATAAATGGGTGGAAAAGCATTGTAATATTGCAAATGAGGAACGCCTTGATAATCTTCATAGACATTAGGCAATAAGCTTGAATTTAAAACGCTAAACCAAAAAACAACGGCCAGAATGGCAAAAGAAATGATATAAACGGGCAAGAGCTCTTTGATTTGCCATTTCACGAAAGCTTTCTTATTCATGTAAAACTCCTTTCTTGGCGAACAATAGTTCCAAAGAGATGATTTCGCTTGTTTCCAATGGGCATTGTTCCATGAGGGTTGGCGAATATGCTCCACGGATAATGTACTCTATTTTTGGGGTTTTCAAGAAAACTATTGTGGTTATAGAACCGATCTTTTTTAAAGAAATAACGACTAGCCCCAGCCCTTCCAAAACCTCTTTTTTAATAGGTTCGCGGGTTATGAGCTGATATTTCACGAATTCTTTTCCCATATCGTTTTTTTGCTCTTTTTCGGATAAAGAACCACGGTAGAGAATCATGATGGAGTCCGCTATTTTTTGAATAGAAGACGCATTGTGAGAAGAGAGAACGATCGTCTTTTTCTCATCTGCGGTAAGTTTGACGATTTCCTCTCCGACCAAATCCAAAACAAGAGGATCTAATCCATCAAAGGCCTCATCAAGAAGAATGTTTTTGCATTTCATCGAGAAAGCGATCAAGAGAAATAACTGCCTTCTCATTCCTTTGGAAAAAGTAGATATTTTACGGTCTTCTGGCAAAGAGACTTTTTGGAGGAGCTCTTTGAATTTGTCCATATTCATGTCATAGAAAATATGGTAGAAATTAGCAACTTCCTTTACCGTGTAGCGAGCGGGCGCATATGGCTCATCGGGCAAGAAGAAGAGCCTGGATTTTGCTTCTTTTGTGGTATTAGCAAACCCATCGACAAGAATTTTTCCATTGTTTTTCTCCTCAATGCCGGCGATTAAACGGAAAAGAGTGGATTTGCCCGCCCCGTTTTCTCCAACTAAGCCAGTGACCCCTTCTTTAAACGAAACGGTGAGATTCTTCACGGCGTGAACGGGCATGTCTTTTTTGCCGAATGTTTTATCTAGATCAACTATCTCGATCATTTCTCTCCTCCAATTCAGATAATGCTTCGCGGATTTCCTCAGCCTTATATCCTTCCGACAACAATGCGGATACCGCTGTCTTTAATCTTTTTTCTTTGCTTATCGGATGGCTTCTTTCCAAGACAAAAAAGCCTTTTTTCGGAATGTTTTTTAAATAGCCTTCTTTCACTAGGATGGTGAAGGCTTTTTCCACGGTATTTGGATTAATTTTCTCTTCAATCGCCACTTCTCGGACGGATGGCATTAACTCACCAGCTTTCAGAGCGCCTCTGTCTATTAAATCTTCATAAAAAGAAACAATCTCTTGATAAATAGGCTTGGTTCCATTGAAATCAATCATAAAGTTCCTTTAAAACTGTCTTAATTGTATTACTTCAAGATAAAACGTTCAAGGAAGTGTTCAATTTCAGGCCGGTAAAGTTGTAAAATCTCCATTGTCTCTTTTGGAGACGATTATGAAACAGAACAATCCTTATTTTGGAATCCTATTGCCCATCTTTTCCTTACCTTCCCCCCATGGGATTGGAACGCTGGGAAAGAGCGCTTTTCGTTTTGTTGATTTTTTGAAGAGAAGCGGTGCGAGAATCTGGCAAATGCTGCCACTCAATGTCACAAGTTATGGCGATTCACCATACCAATCTCCTTCAAGCAAGGGCCTGAATTATTATTTCATTGATTTAGATACGCTTGTGGAAGAAGGCCTCCTTTTGAAAGAGGAAATCGACGATTCATTGCTATATCATGAAGAAAGGCGCGTAAATTATCAAATGCTCTTTTACGCTCGCTTGCCAATTTTGAAGAAGGCTTTTTCCCGTTTTAACAAGAATGATCCTTCTTTTATAAAATTCTTAGAGAAAAAGGAATATCACGATTTCGCTTTCTACATGCTTTTAAAAGAAATTCATAACTATCAGCCTTTTTCTTCTTGGAAGGACGCGGATAAAAACTATTCCCTTGAAGGCGAAAATGAATCGATATCAAAGCATTACGACCTCTATCTATTTTATATATGGACGCAATTCGAATTTTTGAAGCAGTATAAAGCGTTAAAAAAATACGCGAACGAAAACGGCATAAAAATCATGGGCGATATGCCTATTTATGTCGCTTATGATTCAGTGGAATCGTATAAATATCCTGAATTATTCCTTTTTGATAGAGAACATAAGCCAACCTTTGTAGCGGGCGTTCCACCGGATGCTTTTTCGGAATCGGGGCAACTATGGGGAAATCCTATTTATAATTGGGATTATCAAAAGAAGACAGGATACCAATGGTTCAATAAACGCATATCGGACAATCTCCAAATATTCGATTTGCTTCGCATTGACCATTTTAGGGGTTTCAGCGCTTTTTATGAGATTCCCTTTGGAAGAGAAGACGCAAAAATCGGTGAATGGCGCGACGGACCTAAATTCGATCTTTTCAAAGACAAAAAAGAACTTCCGATTATCGCGGAAAATCTTGGCGTGATCGATCAAGGCGTCATCGATCTGCTTACGGAAACGGGCTATCCAGGGATGGAAGTGGTTCTTTTTGCTATCAATAACGATTATTATCCAGATAGCAATAAACCATGGAATGCGCCAAAACATTCCGTGACTTATGTAGGAACTCACGATAATGAAACGGTGATGGGCTTTTTGAAAGAAGCCGATGAAGAGCATCTTGCCCTATATAAGAAAGTAATTCGCGAATGCGCAACCTATCTTCATGTCGATTATGCGGATGAAACGTTAGATGAATTAACCAATACCGTGAATCGAATTGCGCTTGCCTACCCCTCAGAGGGTTGTTTCATAAGCATGCAAGATCTATTGCACCTAGATAATGAAGCGCGAATCAATTATCCGTCTACGCTCTCTGATAAGAATTGGTCTTATCGTTTCAAAAATGATGATTTTACGTTGGAAGGAGCCGCAAAAATATACGATATGGTTCATTCAAGCGGACGCTAGAACCGTAAATATTGCAATAAATTCTCCCAGTTCGGTAAAAAAAGGAAAATAAACGAAGCGCACTTGATTTTTTGTTTTCCTCCATTGCAAAAACCGGTTAAAAAGGCAAAGACAGTTGACAGAATGTCACTAGATTATAGAATTTTTTAGGAGATTAAAAATGAAGAAATTTTATTCAAGAGAAAAAGTGCTCGAAATCCGCAAGGACATCATGAAAGCGGCAGAGCATCTCTACAAGAAAAATGGCTATGAATACGTTAATCTCTTACGTATTTCCGGCTTGACACATCTGTCTCGTCCATCCATTTATAATTATTATCACTCGAAGGAAGAAATCTTTTTGGATATTCTTTTAAGAGAATACAACTCCCTAGGAAGCGATATTAAAAAAACCATCGGAAAAAAGAAAATCAGCCAAGAAGAGATCGCAAATCAACTGAGCGAAGTTGTCTTAAAACATCTTTACCTTTTAAAGCTTATTTCTTCCTATGAAAACGCGATTGAAGAAAATTCATCTCTAGAGCGTCTAAAGGAATATCGACAAGAATGGGAAAAAGGCTATTACAACGATTTCATCGAAGCCTTAAACGTTCAATTTCCTGAAACGAACGAACAAGAAAAAGATTACTTCATCAATCTTTTTACGACGGCGCTTTATGGAATATATCCGATGATTTGCCCATCAGAAGAAAGAATTGCGTCCATGAAAGAAAGAGGCACTTACAAAGAAATGGACCGTCATAAATTTGTAAGCAAAGCGATTAAACTTCTTTTAAGCAATATTGATTGACTAAAATAATAAAATAACACCTGAGTGAACAGGTGTTATTTCATGCCAAATAAAAATAATAAAGTGACTATTATAAACAATGTAATAAAAAATAGCATACTTTATCAAATTATTGAAAAATGATATTACAAAACCTATAGTATAAACATGCCAAGCAAATTAACCGATCATTTAGAAGAAGAGCTTGAAAAAGGAAAACGGGCCGAAAATTCAAATGGGTTCCTATACCACGGCTTTTACTTTTTCTATTCTTTGGACTACTTAGGAAAAATCTTTAATTTATTGTCAGAGGCATGCTCATTACAAAAATCTTTCGATGAAATGGACCCTTTTGCTAAAAAATGTTTTTTAAGAGAACAAGCCATTGATGAATTGGAGCTTGTTTTCAAAGAACATTTCATTCCGCTTAAAAGAGAAAGCATATTCGCTGCTTGGGTTTATGAAAAAGAAGATGCGAACGCTTATTTCATCGAAGCGTATAAACAAATACTTGATAGAAAAAGGAAAGCCCCTAGAAACGTTCAAGAACTAAACCGCGTTTATGAAGAAGTGGTTTATAAAAGAAACGCTGCTTTTCACCGAAAAAACATCCAACGTTTTCATCTTTTTCGAACGGACGCTCTTTCTCTTGACGAAACTACAAATTTTGTTTCTAGCTACCCAGGATTGCCTTCAGAGACGGATATCATTCAAGAGCTGAGCTTTGCTTTTCAATTCTTGGATTCCTCTTTTGATGTTTTCACGAAAATAAGCCTGTTTTTGTTTTTCTTTCTTCGTTCAATGCCTTATTACAATGAAAACTTCTTTCTTTGCAAATACATTCTTTCGACATATTTATTCGAAAAAGGCTACTCTTTGATGTCTTTGACAATGGGACAGCTCATAGAAAGAAACAAGGCGGAATTAAAAACAAAGCTTTCAAAGATCCTGCAAGAGGGAAAAGGAAACCTTTTTGATTTGGCATCCTTTTGCGTCGATTTTCTTCATGATGGAATTTCTTCTTTGTCCTTCGAATTGGCAAAAAAGAAATACAGCATTCCAAAAAATAGTCAACCAAAAATTAAAAATGACGAAAAATTAAATTATTATCTTTCGCTTGGGAACGTTTTTGCTTCCTATGGGCTAAACATTTTCGAAATTGAAAAAGAAACGGAAATCTCAATACCGACAATCAACCGCTTTTTAAAAAGAATGAGAGAGGAGGGGCGCCTTCAGCAAAAGAGGATCGGGAGACGAGATTTCTTTTCTTTGAAATGACTCCTCCGGAAATAAAGCCGTTTTTTGCGATTGAGCTTATGATGGTATGCGATTGGAGAAAAGAATTCCGCTTTTAATGAAAAACATAAAAAAGCCCCAATGAAGGGCTTTATCTTTTAAACTAGGTGTCAAATTGCTAAAAGAGGGGAACTTTTCGCCAATTTAATGGCAAACAATTTGGCACAAGCAAATATTATTGCCTTTAACTAAAAATAACTTAAAAAAATAAAGTTTTTTTGAAGAATTTGAAAAACCAAGTCTATTTGACAATAATGGAGCTATTGTCTCACGCTTGATGAAAAACGGGAATGGCGGTTTTCGAATCGAATTTAACTATCTATGGATGTCGCCTTTGAGCGTGTGCAAGAGGAATAGGGGATAATTTTCTATTATTCTGATCTCGATAGATGTTCTAAACTTCGAAAAGAGTGAAAACCGTCTCGAAAATAGGGAGCTTTAAATGCAAATGGGACGATAACGACGCTCTTTTCAAGAAAAAGCAATGTCAGTGAACCTGCTTCGCGCCCAAAATTTTGCAAACGTTTCTATAAAACTTTCTTTTTTACGGGAATGCATTCACAATTATGCTTATGGAACTAGAAGAATTTCATATGCATGTAGGCGAAATACTCATGTATTGCCAATGCATTGAGCATGATGTTAAGTACATCTACGCCTTCATGGCCGATGGCGGTTTTAAGGAAAACATGATTCGCTTAGAAGAAGAACATCTTACTTTAGGGCAAATCGTCCATCTTTTAAAAGACTATGATCAGAGCTGGGAAGAACCTTTTCTTTCCGAAGAAGATTATGAAACGCTTTTCGAAATCGTGCATAAAAGAAACTATTATGCCCATCATGTTTATTTGTCATTTTGCTATTTGGATGACGAAGAAGACTTCAATTATTCCTTTGAGAGAGAATCAAAAACCATCCTCAAAGACTTGGAAGTTCTCTCGAAACTTTATGACAAAGTGGAAGATAAACGCCTTGAATACATGAAAAACGATTTGGATTTACGCTATTAGGAGCTTTTATGAAAAAGAAAATAGGAATGATTATTGCCGTGGAGTTCTCCCCTTTCGAGCAAGCTTATGGCAAAGCGAGCAAAAAAGTGGTCAAAAAGGGCTTTGAAGTGTCTCTTTATGAAAAGGAGAACTATACTCTCTACGTTCTTCAATCCGGCGCAGGTGAGATTGCCGCAAGCATGTGCAGCCAATTCCTCATCGATGAATTCGATGTGGATATGATTCTGAATTATGGCGTCGTCGGCGCTTTAAACGAAAAGCTAAGCCACGCGTTTGTCTGCGTGGTGAAGGAAGTGATTGATTACCGTTTTGACACATCGGAAATCGACAATGTCCCTATAGGACGCCATATTGAATTTCCCCAAAGAAATTTGGAGACCGATTCCTTCTTAAGGGGGAAGGCCTTGGAAGCAGAGCCGACTCTTTTAGAAGTGGTGGACGCTTCGGGAGATCGTTTCGTGAATAAAGCCGAAGAAAAACAAGAAATCGCCAAAGAGTTTGGCGCTGATATTTGCGAAATGGAAGCCGCAGGCATCCTTTTGACCTGTATGAGGAATGGCGTGCCCGCTTTGTTTATTAAAGTCATTGCCGACACTCTTTTTGGTGGGGCGGAAGAATATTCTACGAAGTCTGAAGAGGCGGCAAAAACCTGCGTTCGTATCCTCGATCACATCATGAACCATCTTTAATTTTTCTGGATTTTCAATTTTTTCCTTGCAAAAAATAAAGATTTCGATAAAGTATTGCAAGGACAAAGGCCATGAGATACAGATTGCACTTAAGAACAACGGACACTCTTAGGGGCAGGCTTCCCCTCTCTAGCGGTTGTTCAGCATTGAATCCCTTTAAAAATTAAACCCCCGGAAAACCAGGGGTTTTCTTTTTATTCAGAGATTCGAAGAAAGGAAAAAAAGACATGGAAAAATCCAAAAATCTCATCCTCGACGTCGATGAGTTCCCTAAGAAAAAGGGTCAAGCCATTATTTTGGCAATCCAACACGTCCTGGCGATGTTTGTCGCTTGCGTCACCGTTCCGCTTATCGTTTTTGGCGGAAAAAACGTTCAATTCGGAGGGGAAACTCTTCCATTAACCTCCTTAATGCTCGCCCCGACTCTTGTGAGCGCTGGCGTTGGCACGATTTTCTATCTCTTCGTTACGAAATTCAGATCTCCTATTTTCTTAGCTTCTTCCTTCGCTTACATGACCGCTATGTCTGAGGCCATTAAAGTCGATGCAACCACAACTAATGGCGTCTCTACCGTCAACCTTTGGATTCTTCCTGTCGGCATGCTGATGGTTTGCGCGGTTTATTGCATTGTTGCTCTCTTAATCAAGGTGTTCGGCGTTAGCTGGCTTAACAAGCTTCTTCCTCCTATCGTTGTTGGTCCAGTAATTATGGTTATCGGGCTTTCCCTTGCGGGAAGTGCGGTTGCTAACCTCACGAGCGCTTCCGGAAACGGAATGGCTTATAACTGGTGCGCTTTAGCCTCTGGCCTTGTGGCCATGATTGTTACGGCTTTATGCGCCCACTATGGGAAAAAGACTCTCTCCCTCATTCCTTTCCTGATTGGCATGGCAAGCGGATACGTTTTCGCCGCTATCCTAACGGGAATTGGCTATTACGGATTTCACAATGATTATTTCCGCGTCATTGATTTCACCCCATTGACAAGCTTATTCACGAATATTACTGTGCAATCTTTCATCGACTATCCTAAGTTCCTTTTCTTAGTAGGGGCACAGTCCGAATCGATCGTCCCTCTAAGTTGGAATGCCGTTGGCCAAGCCGCTTTAATCTTCGTTCCGGTTTCTCTTGTTACCATTTGCGAGCATATTGGCGATCATAAGAATATGTCTGGCATCTTAGAAAGAGACCTTTTAGAAGACCCAGGCCTATCTAGAACCCTCATCGGGGATGGGGTTGCAACCGGGATTTCCGGCATTCTTTGCGGAGCTGCGAACACGACATATGGGGAAAACGTTGCTGTTGTCGGCGTTACCAAAATCGCTTCCACAAAAATCATCTTGTTAGCTGCTTTATTCTCTATCCTTCTTGGATTTTTAAGCCCAATCATGGGTCTTACCGAAACCATTCCTGCTTGCGTAACGGGTGGAGTTTCCTTAATCCTTTACGGCTTTATCGCTTCTAGCGGCGTGAAAATGCTTATCAGTGAAAAGATAGATATGAGCAAAACCAAGAATATGTTCGTTGCCTCGACTATCTTAGTCGCTGGAATTGGCGGCCTTATCTTCTCCTTCGGGACGGAAAACGCAAGCGTCTCAATCACCAGCGTTTCTGTCGCTATGATCCTTGGCGTCGTCATGAATGCCATCCTCCGCGATAAGAAACCTGCCAAGCCCGACGCCAAATAATTCTTTAAAGCATAAGGTCATCGGAAAACCGATGACCTTTTTTCTACCATTAGAAACGGCGTTTTTACCCTGAAAATTGTCAAAACAACCACACGCCCCGTCTCTTTTCATGACAAGATCTCTAAAAAAAGAAAGAAAGCTGCTTTTATCAGGGTTTCGAAAAGAAAAAAGGATGCAGAAACCTGCATCCTTAAGGCACGGATATCACTATCTTGCCGCCATTTCGCGTTTGATTGCGTCTGCGATAAGTGGAGCGACGCTGATTGTTGAAATGCTTGGATTCTTATTTTCGATGGAATCGGAAACCATGAGGGTAGAAACGCCTGCATTGGAAAGACGTTCAAGGGCATTGCCGGAGAAAACGCCATGAGTGGCCGCAACCCAGCATCGCTTAGCGCCATCCTCTAAAAGTTTTGAGGCAACCGCGCTCATCGTTCCAGCCGTATCGATGATGTCATCGACTAATATGCAGACTTTGTTTCTCACTTCGCCATGCAAGCCAAGGACTTTGGCCTTATTTGGAGCAGGACGATGCTTATCCGCATAAGCGAAGGAAGAGCCGGGAATCAAAGCGGCAAAGGCTTGCGCTCTTCCGACACCTCCATGATCTGGAGAAACGACAGTGACGTCATTGAAATTCACATTTGCCGCCGTAAGTCTCTCTTTAAAGACATTGGCAAAGAGCTCCATCGCTGAAAGATTTTCCGTTTCGATGCCAAACTTCGGCATGACCTTCAAAGAATGAAGGTCGCACGTATAGAGCTTATCCGCACCGGCCGCTTTCAATAAATCCGATACCAGCAAAGCGGAAACAGGATCCCCTTCATCGATAACACGGTCTTGCCTTGCGTATCCATAATAAGGAATGAAGACAACGATTCTCTTCGCGTCGTCGTTTCTTAAAGCATTTAAGAAAACAAGGAGCTCCATAAGTCTTTCGTTGGCGGGAGAGAAAGTGGAATGAATGATGAAAATATCCTTTCCTTTCACGCTGATCATCGGTTTTGAGAAAACCTCTCCATCCGCAAAGTGCATCACTTTCGCTTTCTCGCAATTGATGCCAAGAAGTTTTGCTACATTACTAGCAAGCGTCGGATTTGATCCGAGAGAGAATAGTAAAATTGAAGAGTTCTGTTCCATATGCTGTTCCAGGTCGTTTTTCCCTTACATAATATACGCTTTATATTTTCCTTTAGGTATCAAAAAATAAGATACCGCTTTCTTTTCTGAAAAGGCTCTTGATGTCTAGTCAATGAAGAGCGAAGTAGATACAATAAAATATCACATAGAGGAGCTCTTTTATGAAAGAAATGGTAATGTCTGAGGAAAATATTTTATGTGTTTGCAAACGTTTGGGAAAGGAGATATCACAGGATCTAAAGGATGAAGAGAAACTTCCGATTTTCGTTTGCGTGATGAAAGGCGCCATTCAATTCATGGTGGATTTGATGAAACATGTGACAATACCCTCCATCATCGATTATGTTCAGCTTTCTAGTTATGAAGGCACTAGCTCCACAGGCAACGTCAAATTAATAAAAGATATGTCCTATTCGGTGGATGGAAGAACGATTGTCATCGTGGAGGATGTGGTGGACACGGGTTATTCCATGGAATTCCTTTTAAGACATCTACACGCCAAAGGAAAACCGAAAAGAGTTCTTATCTGCGCCCTTTTCAATAAAGTGAACGCTCATAAAGTTGATATCCATATTGATTATGTCGGCGAGGAATTAAGAGAAAACAAATTCCTTCTCGGATATGGTTTTGATTACAAAGACATCCAAAGAAACATCCCATACGTCTATGTTCCAACCGCGGAAGAAATTGCGGAAATGGACCGTATTTTGAAAGAAAAGCTTTGAAACAATAACGACCTATATAAGAAATCAAATCGGTCCCATATCTCTTCCTATGAATTATGGAGGGCGGACGTTTATGAAACGAATCGTGTTCTTTTGATATGGGAGCGTGTCCTTTTTAAACATTTTGACGGTTTTTCCCTGCGCAAGGGAAAACTTCCAAGGCAGAAAAGAAGAGTGGCACCGTTATTCTTTGATAGAGGATGAGCCAAAAATCTTTTTCTCGCGTTTCTTTCTTTTCTTCCCTTGCCTTCAATCGATATAATTTGAGCATGGCTGATATTACGAAGAAGGCATTGGCGTTTTCTCTTAAAGAATTACTTAAAGAAAAGACAATAAACAAAATCACGATAGGCGAAATCTGCGAGAAAGCGGGCTTACGTCGACAAACGTTTTATTATCATTTCGCCGATCTTCCAGAGCTGGTCGAATGGACTTGTTACACCGAGGTGGAGTCCGTTTTAAAAGAGAATCGAACTTATAATAGCTGGCAAGAAGGCTTTTTGGATATTTTTAAACTGGCGAGAAAAGAAAAATATTTTCTATTGAACATCTATCACGGCGTTTCTTTGGAGCTTCTTCAAAACTATTTGCGCAAGCTTACTTTCCCTTTGCTAAAGAAAGTGGTAGACGAAGTTTGCGCTTCTTTGAATTTAGATGACGTTTCCGAAACGGATAAAGGATTTATCGAACGTTTTTATACCGTTGCTTTCGTGGATATCATGATTTCTTGGGTGGATAGAGACATGAAAGAAGATCCGAAAGACATTATCGATCATCTTTCTCCTCTCGTAAAAGGGACGATTCCGAACGCTTTGAAAGCCTACTCTTGCAGAAATTGACATTTGTCAAAAAAATTGTCACATCGCATTGGCTGTAAATATTTTTGACAAAACCTATTTTTTGACCGTTTTTCCCTTTCGCTTTTCTTTTTATTCTTAATGCGCCCAAAAGGCAAAGGAGAAAAGAAAACATGTATTATTCAGCAGGAAACTATGAAGCCTTCGCTCATCCTAGAAAACCAAAGGATGCGGATAAGAAAAGCGCTTATATTATTGGCAGTGGCTTAGCGGGACTGACCGCCGCCTTCTATCTCGTGAGAGATGCGCAATTTGATCCGAGAAAAATCCACATTCTTGACCGCGATCCTTTAGCGGGTGGAGCTTGTGATGGCTATCACGATCCAAAAAACGGCTTCGTGATGCGTGGTGGAAGGGAGATGGATAACCATTTCGAAGTCATGTGGGACGTTTATCGCGACATTCCTTCAAAAGATGATCCGAACGTCTCCGTTCTTGATGAGTATTACTGGCTAAATAAGGAAGATCCCAACTATTCTTTATGCCGTGCCACGGCACATTGCGGAAAGAAACTTCCTACCGGGAAAGATTTCACTCTTGACAAAGAAGCCCAAAAAGAACTTTTGAAGCTCTATCTCACCCCGGAAAAAGATCTAGAGGATAAGAAAATCAACGAATGCTTTGACGACCATTTCTGGAAATCGAATTTTTGGCTCTATTGGCAAACGATGTTCGCCTTCCAGGAATGGAGCAGTGCTTTGGAGATGAAACGTTATCTTCAACGTTACGTTCACCATATCGACGGCTTGCCGGATTTCACGGCTCTTCGTTTCACGCGTTATAACCAATATGAATCGATGATACTCCCTTTGCTTCATTTCCTAACGAAGAAAGGCGTGGAATTCGTTCCGCATTGCGAAGTAACGAATATCATCGTTGATGCGAAAGATCCCGAACATAAGGTTGCGAAAACCATCGAATGCAGCATTTCCGGCAAAGAAACGAAGATTTCGCTGACCGAAGATGACCTTGTCTTTGTCACTAATGGTTCATGCGTGGATAGCACTCGTTATGGCAATCAAAGTACCGCCCCAGCATGGGATAGCGTCCAATCTGGCCAAGGGGATTCTTGGAATCTTTGGAAAAAGCTTGCAAGTCAGGTAAACGATGGAAGCTTTGGAAATCCAAATGCCTTCTGCGCAAATGTCGAAGAAACCAATTGGATGAGCGCGACCATCGACGTAGATGACACTCTTCTTCCTTATATTATGAAAATCACCCAAAGAAACCCTCATAATCATCATGTTTGCACGGGCGGCATCGTTACCGTCAAAGATTCTTGGGATTTTTGGAGATGCTCTTGGACGATCAACCGCCAAGGACAATTCGCCGATCAGCCCGAAAATCGCACCTTGATTTGGTTCTACGGGCTTTATACGAACCGTCCGGGAAACTATGTGAAGAAACCAATGAGAGAATGCACTGGCGAAGAAATTGCGGAGGAGTGGATGTATCACATCGGCGTGCCTGCGGAGAAAATCGAAGAATATGCGAAAGAGCATGCCAATACCACGACAGCGTATATGCCGTATATCGACGCTTTCTTTGAACCGCGTAAGAATAAGGACCGTCCGCATGTCGTCCCTGAAGGCTCCGTAAACTTAGCTTTCATAGGGCAATTTGCAGAAATCCCAGCGGATACCATCTTCACGACAGAGTATTCGATGCGTTCCGGCATGGAATCCGTTTACACTTTGATGAACATCGATCGCGGGGTTCCAGAGGTTTGGGGTTCCCGCTATGATGTGAGGGAGATGCTTCGCGCAACGTATTACGCCCTTGATCGCAAACAATTAAAAGAGCTTGATTTAACGGTCGCAGAGCGTTTCCTCTTAAAGAAAGTCTTAAAGAAAATCAAAGATACGGATATCGAGACTCTTCTAAAAGATTCCAATTTGATTTAAGGCCACGAAAATGAAAATAGGCAGGCTTTCCTGCCTATTTTCATAATTTGACACGAATTTTGAAAATATTATTCAAGCCTATGGCGGATATCTCCCCGTGGTGAATGGAGACGATTTCCTTGGCCATCGATAAGCCGATTCCATTTCCGGAAACATTGGAAGAGCGCGCCTCTTCAAGACGATAGAAACGTTCAAACACGGCATTTAAGTTTCCTTCTGGAATTCCGTTTGTGTCGTTCTCCGTTTCCAAAAATATGTTTTTGTTAACGGAATAAATCTTGATCGAAAGATGGGATTTGCTATATTTCACAGCATTATCTAGCAATATGGAAATAAGCCTCCTGATTTTCTCGGGATTGCCGAAATAGGTTAAATTGTCTTCAATGTCATAATTCAAGGATTTTTGATATTGATTGGCTATTCCCATGAAGGAAACGACCGTTTCTTTCGCTAAGGAGGTGAGATTAAAAGCAACGAAAGGAATTTTTTCCTCTTCATCTAATTTCGCCAATTCGTTCAAGCTTGCGACTATCTTGCTTAATTGCTTGACTTGCTTGGAGATGTTCGCTGTATTTGCGTTTTCTCCGCGTTCCGCCGTTTCGATGTCGTTATTCAAAGCGATGATTGCTAGAGGGGTCTTCAATTCATGTGAGGCATCTGAGATGAAACGCTTTTGTTTCGCGAAATTTTCTTCGATTGGCTTGACCATCAGATTAGAGATAGGCAAAAGGATAAGAAAAATAACGCCAAGAGCGATTAAGGAGCCGATTACAGAAGCCCACAAAACATGGAAACAGGGGTCCAATTCTTTGCTTGCGTCAACTAAGGTCACATACGCTTTCCCGTCGACGAGATATTTTTTATAACGGTAATCTCCTCTAATCCAACCGTTGGACGATTTTCTATTCTGAGCTTCCGCAACTGTTTTCTTTGCCTCTTTTCGTGAAAGCGAGGAGATTTGATAGACAACTTCTTTAGGCGAATCCTTTTCGAAATAATAGGTACAATACCCAATTCCATGAGAAAAGCCGATAGAAACGGTGCTTTCGCTTGACTCTTGCGTGTCTGTTTGCGGATAGATGCCATGATTATTTGCGATAATGCTAAGAGTATTGTCGGTGTTCTTGGCGGTTTGAGCGAAACTATAGATATTTATGGAAGCGGCCATGACGATAAGAACCCCAGAAAGGGAAGATATTGTGACACCGATGATTTTTCTTCTAAGACGTTTGATGCTATCCACCCCTCCATTATAAAGTATTTCTCTTTCAATGTAGGATGTTTCCCGTTAAAATAACCCGTCTTAAATCGAGGAGAAAAACGATGAAATCAAAAAGTTGCCTTGTTCTATTGCTCATTCCAGCGTTATTGCTTTCGTGTCAGGAAAAGAAAAATGGCTCCTCTAGTGAGGATTCGCGCTTAGATCCGTCCAGTTCTGCCGTTTCTTCGGCGGAAGATGACTCTTCTTTAGGAAAAGAAGTCGTTCAAATATTAAACGAAATGAAGAAAGGCAATTTTACGTTGACCTATCATTTTGCCGGCAGAGATCTCAGTGATGTCATTACTTCAAATTATTTTTATACTGGTTATTTGAATAATGGTTCGGTTCTTTTAAATGCATTGAGCGATACGAAGATTGCCTACGACTACGAAATCGTTGACGGGAAAATCGTTTTAAAAGGCCAAACTTTCAATGAAGAGCAAACCGCTCAGGGCCTCACCTCTGTTTCCTATATGAACCGCCTTTCTTCTTTCGACTTTTCGAATGTTTCTTTTGCTATGCAGGGCGATAAAGCCATTACCTACGACGAAAATGTTCTAAAGGCCTTATCCGCTCAGCTAGATTTTAGCGAAGGCCTTGAACGCGCTGTTTTTTATAAAGAAAACGATGCTTTGACCTTTGAGCTCCAGCAACGTCAAAGCGGCCTTTATCAAACCCCTCAAGGAGGGAAGGTAAAAATCGAAAATGTCGGAACGAGCAAAATCGATGCGATGGATTCTTTCCTTTCTTCTTGGAAAAAGCCGAATGAAACCCTTGAAGGCAAGGGAGAGAATATCTTCGGAAATGTCTCATTTTCCTCCTCGGTGAATTATTTCGATTATGAAGCTCAGCGCTATTTCCCTGAAAGCTCGATCAATTTCGACATCTACGATTCTTATTTGAGAGTGGAGACAATCAACTCCGAGGATGTTCCTTACGTTACGACTTATAAAAGGGGAACGGGCGATTCTCTTACGATTATTGGCGTGGATGGCCATAACGAAGTTGTTTCCCAGCCTACCACAAAGAAATATTCCGATTTCGCGCTGATTGGCAAAGAGGGTTTTGAATTCGACCAATTCGCTAAGATAAACGCGGAGGATAATTATTATCTATATCTTGGCTCGGATGCTCAGAAGCTTGCCTATTCCGTCACTCAATCCGCTGTTTTCTCTCGTTTCAAATGCTTAAAAATCCAGGCTAGCCTCGTAAATGGGAAAATCGATTATCTCCATTTCTATACGGGGATTATGCAAGATATCAGCACGGGAGATTTCTTCTATTACCGTATTGACACGAAAGTTTTAGAGACGCCAAGGGTCATTGCTGAAAATGAGAAGAAGACGCCATCAAAAGACGATGAAAAAATCAAAGAATACCTTAAGCAAGTCAAAGAAGGAAGCTTTGTCGCAACTGCCTCTCTTTCGGGTTTGGCATCATCGGAAAGACGCATCCTTACTAAAGGAGAGAATTTCTTTTTAGATGAAACGCACAAATACGATGGTGAGAAAGTCGGAGACCTTTTAACGGGAAAAGCCTACTATTTCGTAGATGGAAAAACGTATTCTTTCAATTATGATTACCAATATAAGGCGAAACGCCTTGCTGAAAACGATCGTTCCTTGGAAGAGAACATTAATTTCTCGATATCAAGCGAGATTCTTTCTTTGAAAGAGAACATTCTGACGACGACGCCAGACATCATTAACTTAGGGAAGTCCCTCGGCTTTATTAGCTATCAAGAGACGATTGATCCCGCTTCTTTGAAAATGACAATCGAAAACGAAAAACTATCAGCCCTTTATTATGTTTATGGCGGAGACGGATTCACGGGCAATGAGACGATCCATTTCACTTATCAGGAAACATCTTTGCCAGAAACCTTAAAAAAGAATTTCGATGCAGCCATCTCCTCTGAAAACAAAACCTGGAAGAATTACGTAAATGCTAGCATTTATGAGGAACTTGTATTGGCTTTTAAGGAAGAAACAGCCGATAAAGTGCCTTTCTTAGAGCCTCAATTCGAAGGAAATCAAGCCTTTGATGGTTCTTGGAATGGAGAAGAAGGCGCCGCTTCTTATGTCTTTATAGCAGCAAGTGGCATAAGCGATGACAAAGGTTACATTGATTCGTACAAAGAATACATTAAGACCTTAGGCTATCTCACCACGGATGATAAAGTCTTCGAAAAGAAAGAAGACAACATTCGTTTGACCATAGGCGATACCCTTGAGGATTTCTTAAAGGTAAGTTTGATCACCCCCATTGCCAAATAAGAACCGCGCGTTCCCATCGTTTTCATAATGGATTTTAAAAAAAGCCACGTTGAGAAATCGACGTGGCTTTGCTTTCAAGATTAGGGACGCTTCAAAAAGATTAAGCGACCTCTGTGTCTATCGTGATTTTCCCTATATCGAAAAATGTGGCTGTGTATTCCCTGTCTTTCGAGAAGGTGCGGAAGGTTAAAGTGGTGCCATTCCAAGTCACGAAAGTGTTGCTGGAAGTAATATTCAAGTTATATCCAGGAAGATTGAATCCCATAAAAAGAGAAGTGTATTTCCCTTCGCTGTAATCGACAAGTTCAGGAGCTTTATAGACGTAGAAGGCCGTACCTTCGGCTTCCCCGACTTTCTCTAAAGAAATAGAGCTAAAAGGAAGGGTAGGAAGAAACTTGTCGCTCAAAACGCCGCTGATGGGGTCACCTTGATAAGCTCCTTTGCTGTATTCTTGGTAATGCGTCTCATCAATCTGGCGGTAATTGCTCGTTTTTCCATCGCTTCCTGAAGTTCGCATCTCAAGAGATGTGCCATCGGTTTTCCCAGCGACGAATTCGCTACTCCCGCTCTCCCAATCTCCCGCGGCGATTCCTTTTGTAGCGGTGAAGGAATAGTTGTTTTTCCGGACTTCATTCATAACGGCATCAATAGGTTCGTTCAATTCGGGAGCTTGATAGGCTTCCAAAGGCTTCTCATCATAGACGAAAGTGCCATAGAAAGATGTTTGGCTATTATCCCAAGAATTTTTGTCGAGAGGAAGAACCATGGTAAAAGAAACCGGCTTTCCTTTCTCGTCAACTTCGATCGTGAATGACTCGATATCTAAATTATCGAATTCGAAAACGTCGCTCGCATCGGCGGAAGGATAAATCTGATGGTTCAATCCGTAATAGCCATTCGCAAAACGGTCATCTTGCTTATTTTCTTCGGTTATTTTCAAAGCGAAAGAGCCATCCGAAAGCTTTTCGAAATCGCTTTCTTGCAAGAAGGAGAAGGCGTTTTTCGCATAAGCGTCATCCCACGATTGTTTGCTTTTAGAGGTTTCTCCGAAAACAGGGATATCCAAAGCTTTATAGGTCACTTTCCCATCTAAACCGACAGTGACTTGGGAGAAATATTCCTTCTCGTCGTTTTCCACGCTTTTGTAAGGCTCATATTGGGCGACTTTTTTAACGTATAGACTTGTGGATTCAAAGCCGTTTTTCTTTTCGTCTTCGCTATAAAAGTCAACCATCTTAAGAGCCTTATTGCTTGAATAAACCTCATAAGCGTCTTTATCGGTAACCCTTTCGGTCGCGCTGCTAGAAGAGTCGTAGGTTTCCGCTTTGGTTATTTTGGCGTGGAAGCCTGCCTTAAGAGCGCTTAAGTCTAATGCTAGCTCACTTGCAGAAGAGCTTTCCTCATTTTCTGAAGAAGCTTCAGCGATTGCAGAAGTGGTAGATGCAGAAGTATCTTCGTTATTCTCGGAAGATACGGATGTGGTTTTGCCTTCTTTGCAGGAGATGAGTCCTAAGGTTGAGAAGACTAGAACGAACAATGCTTTTTTCTTCATTTTTGTTTCCTCTTTTCTTATTTAGCCGATTCCGTAAAGTAGCATACGATTTTCGGCGATTGAAAATAACTTGCGGCAAGTTTGACTTCTATTCCTATCTTTTTGTTTTCTCCATCAATGGTGACGTCTTTCGTGAATAGGATGTCGGTTCCTTCTTCTTTTTCCTCCTGGGCGAATCCTTTTTCAACTAATTTCTTTGTATAGTTTTCCATAAAGGTTTCGCCTTCTTGGTAATCCTCTAAGCTGAAAGTGACCATAGCTAGATTTCTTTTGCTATTGAAGGAAAGATTCGCATAGCTATAGCTCCCCCCAGGGATGGGGAGAAGATCGAGCGCTTTTTTGGAGATCGTGTTTTCGTAGAGTTTTTTAAGATCCTCGGGCTGATTTGAGAGCAATTCGGACCAAGTTAAAGAATCAGAGGAAGTTTTTATTCCGCTGATGAAATCGGTCACTTCGTCAGCGTCATAATAGCGATAGGCATTAACGCCAGAATCGCCAAGATCGTTCTCGATAAGAAGCTCATCAGAAGTGATTGTGACTCTTAATTTCCCTAAGCCTCCGTTTCTTAGCAAAGAGTAAGCGGTTGTGGTGTTGGCCACTTTGTCCCGATAGGCTTCGTTAAATTCATAAACAGCCTTCGTATCGTCGCTTTCATCGCTTTTGACGAAGAATTTCGAAGAAAGGGTGAAAGAAGGCAAGAATCCAACCATGCTTCCTTCGATTGGCGAGGCGTCAACATAAGAGGTCCCTCCAATCATTGTCAGTCCTTGAACGTGCTCATCGTCTTTTTGATAATAGCCATAGCTACCCGTTTTGTTCCCAGAAGCGTCGTATTCGTCATAGTGGATTGCGGAAGAATAAACCTCAGCCGTTATCTTTTTTGAGGATAAAGTGATTTCGGCTTTGTAATTATTGCCGGCGTATTTCTTAAAGGCATCTTCCCAAAGCTCATCTTCTTCGCCTTGAATTTTGACTGGCAATTCGACAACATCCTTGCCAGTTTCCGTGATTTCTCCCTTTAAGGAAGTGGAAACAACCCCATAGGAGGAGGAATAGTCTTTCATGACGATTTCGTATTGAAGGCCCTTTTCTCCATCCAAGAAGAAATCGGCTTCCGAAGGTTCGTATCCTATCTGGCCGGAGAATACGTTAGCCAAAGCGCTGTAGATTAGTTTTTTCTTGTTGCTTTGATCGCTTAAATCAAGGGAATAACAATTTCTCTCTTTATTAAATACAAAATCGTCAACATCAAGAGATGCAAATGGATTCTTAAGATTAAGGGCATCCCAAGTGAAATATGTTCCCTGACTATCGGTAATGTAGGTTCTATGAATCTGGTTATCAAGTCCTAGCTCCTCAATCACAGCATTAGCGATATAACGGGTATAAAGGGATTTATTCACGATTTGATCGCGTTTGGCAAAGCCTATGTCCGCATCGGCATACGTTACGAATTGATAGCCTTTGCTCGTGATGGCGAAATCCAAATAGTTTTCCTTTTCCCCCGTTGATTTTGTTCCTGAGCGAAGGAGGCTGCTCCCTTTAAAGCCGTTTTTGAGAGAAGCAAGGCGCTCCTTAAAAGAGGAATCATTCTCATCGATATTCGAGGAAAAGGAATCCGAGCTGGCGCTATTTTCGGTAGCTCCTTGGCAAGCGCCTAGAAGGAAAATAAGACTTAGGAGAATGCATGATCGTTTCATATTCTAGCTATCCTGAGCGTTATTTTGAGCTTAAAGAGGTAAGCTTGAAGCTCGCTTGAATTTGGCCGTACTTTTGTATTGAGTTCCAATAATTCGACAAAGTCACAGTCATTTTCTTTTCCTGGGTCTTGCTCCCTCTTCCTGGAACGGTAACGGTTTTGCTAAAAACTTTCGATCCCGTCTCATCATCGGCTGGCGTTTCATCAGTGAATCCGGCTTCTTCGTATTTCGTAGAAGTTTGAGTAATTATTTCTTTTGCTTTGTTCTCATCATAAACCATGCCGTAAAACAAAGGAGAAGCGGCGGAGCCGTTTGTGAAATCCGTTCGAATGTCTACAGGGAAGCTACCGAAAGTAGGAGCCAAATCAAGGCTGTCGCCATAGACTTTCTTAACGGCTTCCGAATTCGCTTCGTTACGAGAAAGGAAATCACTCCATTTCAGGCCGCTGGCATCATCTTTGAGCGTGCTTTCAGCAAAAAGCCCTGTCACTTTTCCGATATCGGTGAATTCGCAATTCAAAATAAGGCCATCTTCTTCTTTGCCGCTATCATCTGTGCTATTGCGGATTGTAACCGTGTCGCCTTCTTTGGTGACGGAAAGGAAAATGATTCGATCGCGATAGGAATCCATCTCTTCAGGCGTAAAGAAAGCGCTGTTGTTATCAAGGGATATTTCGATGTTTTTGTTCAAATTGTAAACGATTTTCCCATTCGTGCTCTTAGCCTCATCTTTTTCGAATAGTTTTGAGCTCATCTGGAATTTAGGAAGATAATTCTGCATTGTTCCCTGATAGATGTAATCCTTGTAATAGTAATCACCCATCTTCACAACGCCTTGTTTCCCTTCCTCATCTTCATCGGTGACTTTATAGTAGCCGTAATCGGATGTCTTTTTTCCCGTAGGATCGCGATAGAGCCAATAAGCCTTATCGCCATCTTGAACCGTCCATTCCATGGTTCCTAGGAACTTCATGCTTTCGGAGTTGTAATCAAAAGCGTATTGGGTTTGTTCCATGCGGTAGTTGCTCTTATTGTCTTCTCCGCGCAAAGAAGAGAAGATCTCTTCCAGTTCGGGTTTCGTCTCTCCTTCGTAAGGAGTGATTTTCTTGTAGCTGTTTTCACCAAGAGAAAGGAAGCTCCCTTCCGAGTGATAATTTGTGGTTGAATCAGAGGAAACGTATGGATAGCAATCCAAAGAGAAGCCGACGATTTGGTCTCCGTTTGTTTTAAGGTTGAAAGTCTTTACGTTGCTGCTAGGAAGATAAAAATCATCCGCGCTATAAAGCTGAATCAAAAGGGAATTGCTGATGTCATCCGTGATCTTGTCCGCATTTAAGCTGAAAGTGTTGTCATCAACTTTCGTAAAATCGCTGACTGTCAGCTCGTTGAAAACGACGCCGAATCCGGAATAATCCCATTCCGGATTGTATTCGCTGAAATCATTTTTGTCGGTCAAAACGAGTTTGTTCGCCAAAATCGTGTTGTCCAAGCTTAGGCTCGTTTCATAGACATAATCGAGATTGTCATTTGGATCTTTTCTTTTTTCGTAATGGATGGTTGCCGGTTTATATTGAGCATCTTTTAAATAGAAGCGTTTATAGTTGTAGCCATCAAGCCCCGCTTCGCATTGAAATCTATATTCTGACCCAGTTCCTCCATCCGTATAGGTTTTCTTTGTTTTATACTCTACCGAAAATCCTTTTTGAAGGGGTGCGAACATCGCCTCGGTAAGAGCCTCAGTAGGAAGAAGTGGAGCAGAGCTAGAAGAAGAGCTGCTGCTAGAGGATTCAGACTCAGTGGAACTTATCTCTTCAGAAGGCAAAGAAGAGGCCGGCTTTGAGCTGGAGTCTTTATTATTTTCTTTACAAGCGACTATCAATGGCAACAAGCCAAGCATAATTAGAACTTTTTTATTAATCATAAATTTAACCTCGGCGATGGAATAGTTCGCGGCACGCAAATGTCAATGATTATTAACGTCAATGTTTTTAAGAGAAGCCATGGCAAGAAATAAGAAAACGCCAAATGCGTCGAATCCGTTGCCAAAAGGCATACCTCAGGCTGATTTTCCCTAAAAACAGAACGATAAAAAGAAGGGGGAACAACCAAGCTTAAAAGATGAGACGGAAACAAATTATGTCATGGCGAAACCTTTTGAATTGGGTTTCTAAAACTGTTTTCTTTTACGAAATTTTTAGACCCGCATTTCTAAAAATCCAAGAAAGGATAACAAATAATCGCTTCGGGAAAGTTAGGTCAATGCTGATTCAAAACGGATTTCCATTACTTGCGCAAATTCTAAAAACAGAAAAGCAAGATGAATCGTTTTCTTCCTTGCCCAATAAGGCATATGGGTTAAAACCTGCCATTCGCAAAGTGAACATAATGCCAATCTCCAAAAACACGGATCTCCCCGTGTTGATTTTCGATGGCGGGGCAGTGTGGTTTTCCAAGCCATTATCATTCGTAATGCGACCACATGGAATGAACAATCACGATATGTTTTTGAGAGTCAACACGATAAACAAGCCGATGCTGGATATTGATTCTTCGAGAATGGTATCCGTTCAAATCACCGACAAGCTTTTCATAAGAAGGGGGTATCTGAAATGGGTTTTCAGAAAGCAATACCAGCAAGGTCATAGCTTTCTTCTCTAAACCGGCTGTTTTCAATTTCGGTTTATCCTTTTCAGCATTTTTGGTAAAAAAGACAGCCCACATTCACCATTCCTCATTCGGATTGAATTCGGACATTTCGGATGTTTTTTCCTTCTCGCCTTCCTTGATCTTGGAAACCAATCCCGGCTGTGACATGAGATAAACCGTTTCCAAAAGGGCGTTATAATCTTCTTCGCTTAAAAGAATGGCGTTTCCATTCTTCGTAACAACCTGCACGGTCTCGTTGAATTTAATGACGGAATCTATTGTATTGAATAAGTTTTTTCTCAATTCAGTAACGTTTGTTGTTGCCATGCTTTCGCCTCGTTGCCATTATAAAAAGAAAAACGTACATAAACAAGTACGTTAAATGCTAAGCAAAGAAAAACACAGATTTCTCCGTGCTGAATTTCAGATGGTGACGCAGTGCGGGGTTTTTCCGAATTTTTCCCCTCTATTTATAAATGTCTCGCCGATGTCCGATTTTGATTACCAAAATAATGAGCCGATCATCCTTGATAAGGCACAATAGTCGGAAATCTCCAATACGGTAACGCCATTGTCCGGATTTATTTCCTATAAGAGGCTTTCCGATGGATCTTGGATTTTCGTTTGACTCAAGATGCTTCTTGATCCAGGCATAAATCAGCTTTTGAGTGTATTTGTCAAGTTTTCCGAATTCTTTGAATGCTTCATCCGAAAACTCAATTTTATAAGCCATACGTTTTTCTTAGCTCGTCCAAAGAATGCGTCTTAGGATTCTTATCAAACTTTTCCACTTCTTCGGCCATTTCAGCTGCATCGAATTCATCTTCGATTTTCTCCAACAGCGCACGTTTATATGCTTCCGACATCGAGATGCCATGAAGGGAAGCGTAACTTTTAAAAAGCTTGGTCTCTTTTTCGTTTGTCCTAACTGACACTACAGCCATTTCAGGGTTTCTCCTTTGGCAAAATCATAGTTATAAACTACATTGTAGTCAAGAAAAATAAAACAAAACACGGATTCCTCCGTGTTGATTTTCGATGGCGGGCCGGTAGTGTATTTTTCCGAACCTTTTTGAAGTCCTGGGAACCCATGGTGAAGCCCGTCTCGTACCCGATTAGGTCGTATTCTGCGGTGATATTCCCTTCCGTTCCTATCTCGACTCTCTTGACGAAGCAGTCGAAGAGGGACGATTTCGCCTTTGGATCCTTGATATCGTATGCGGAGAGTTCCTTTATCGCCCATCGTATCTCATCCTTGGAGAAGCTTCGGGAATTGAGCGACAGCCTGGAAAGCTCCTCATCCAGCCGACTTCTCTCCGACTCAAGTGAAAGAAGGGCAGACTTGGTCGACTCGGTAACGATCCCCATTCCTATCGCCTTCACGAAGTTTCCGATCTTCTTCTCCACCTCGCTTCTCCGTTTCTTAATGGAAGTTATCTCCGGGGCTTCCTTCTTCTGCTCGGAATAGATGCAGTCGGCGATGTACTTCCCCGTCTCGTCATCGGACAGGATCCTGAGAAGCACCGATAGAATAACAGTTTCCAGAACGTCCTTCTTTATCGCTTTTGCCTTGCACGTATGCTTCTTGGCTCCATGGCATTTGTAATAGCTGTAGAAACGATCAGAATGCCCTGTTCCCGATTCCCCAAGATATTGCTCTCCGCATTCTTTGCAGAACACCTTTCCGGAAAGATAGTATTCCTCCTTTCCTTTCAGCTTGAAGTTCTTGTGCTTTCTCTTGGTTCTCTTCTTCTGGCAGAGATCGAAGAGCTCCTTTGATACCAGAGCAGGCATGGCGTTCTCGTTTCTTGTGCCCTCGCATTTCAGTACGCCAATGTATTTCTCGGAAGCGATGACTTTTTCAAGGCTGCAATGGGTTATCTCTCTTCCGTCGTTTCTCCGCTTGCCTTCCGAACGGAACTTGTCCTGTATGGCCTTGATGGAGTAGTTCCGTTCCCCGTAGAGATAGAATGCCTCCTGGGCTATGGGGCCTTCCTTCTCATCGATGACGTAATGGTCTCCTTCCTTCTTGTATCCGAAGGGAAGATGTCCTCCCAGTGTCTTCCCGTTGATCACGTTCTCTCTTTGACCACGTTTGACTTTGACCGACAGCTCCTCGGAATAGAACTGGTTGTATCCCAGGGAAACAGATTTCAACAAAGTACCTTCAGGTGTGTCGAGATTGGCTTCCGTGGCGGATAAAAGCTTGACCCCGTTCTTGCCGAGCTCGCGCTCGTATCTCACGGCATCGAGCATGTCTCTGGAGAAGCGGTCGCTCTTCCAGACAATGACGTTTCCGAAGGCGTTCTTCGAGGAATCCCGTATCATTCGTCTGAACTCAGGGCGGTTGTCGTTTGTTCCCGTCATAGCTCTGTCGATGTATTCGGCAAGTACGGCCATCCCGTTCTTCTTTGCGAACTCCATGCATTCCCGTCTCTGGCCCTCGATGGAATTCTCCGTCTGGCTTTCGGAAGAGTAGCGTAAGTAGAGAACAGCTTTGTCCTTCAGTCTTGGATCCTGCACTACCTTCATCTTGTTCATCATCCTTGTTGCCTCCTATGCTTCGGACGCAGTGGAACCATTGACGTAGACATGTCCGCCGACCAGGAACAGCCAGAAAAGTTCCTTAACAAGAGTTTCCTTCATCCTGTCTGTCATCTGCATCCCAAATAGCTTCAGCAACTCATCTCTTACCTTCTTCACATAGCCGTAGCCGTTATGTAGGACTTCGGGAACGAACGGGTTTCTTTCATTCGAATCCCTGCATAGGACCTTCCAATGCCGTTCTATGAACACACGGCTTTGGACACGATAGCGGAACATGGTATCCCTCTCCAGCTTCGATAGGACGGTATCCTTCAGAGCCCAGGATACGCATCTGAGCTCATCCTTTTGGTCACGTGTCAGCTTCCTTCTTTCCTTCTTTTCCGCCACGTGGGTTTCCCACTGTCCGAGGTACTCAGAAGGAGGGACTGACGCAAATCGATCCAGTCCCTTATCCTGTTGTGCAAAAGGGGCCCCTTTCCTCGACTTTTCCTCCTCAGAATGCGGATACGGATCAGACACAGGTATGATGCCGTATGGAACAAACGGACTGCTTCCTGTCTGCTTGGTAATTGCTTCCGTCAATATGATTCCTCCTTACCCTCTTATAGACATCAGACAAACACAGATAGTCACACACTGTTAGCACACTTCTTGGACACTGTGATTGTTGAAATGTCTACCCACTAGTAATACCGAATTTCACCCATGTACTTAACAAAAAAATTCAAATTATTTTTTTAATAACCGAAAAAGCCCGATTCCATGGGAAGAAACGGGCAAATATTTTTCTTCGGTTTCCTTGACGGGAAGTGGGAAGTGAAAAATCAGAGGGGTTCGTCGTCTTCGCTACGAACGTGCAGTTTTCTGAGCTTCTTCAAATGCGCCTTATAGATCTTCGTTTTCTTCCGTTTGAGTCTTCTCTTCTCGTCCATGAGCTCTCCATATCGGTAATAATCCTCGCATGTGAGATTGCCAGACGGATCCGTCTTCATCTTGTAGTCGTCCCAGGTGAAAGAGCGGAACCCGTAGGAATCATATCTCTTGTAGAGCATCTCCATGGTAGGACTTCCGATGACAGGATCGACGTTCCCGGTCCAATGGTAAGTGTTTCCCTGCTGTTTTCCGTTTTCGTTGAAAACAGGCTCTATCGTTATCGCTTTCTTTTCCTCGAGTAGTCTCAGAATGGATTGGATGGTTCTGTCGCTCACTCCTAGCTTTTCCGAAAAGGAGGAGATTTTCGTTGGTCCTTCCTTGCCGTGCATTCTGATCCAGTTGGCGATGATGGAGAGACGTTCGTCAGGGGTTGGCTTTCTCATTTCCCAAAGGGGCACTCTGCCGTCTCTTCCGGCTCTCACATACACAAAGCCGTGGTGGTTCTTGGGCTTATCATAGTCTCTGATTACGGATGGGTTTTCCTGTCTCATATTGTCTGACTACACATGTTTGTCTTTATTTTTTTGAGTAAGCGTAATCTTCGATAAATCTAGAGATTTTCTTACTAGACTGATATTTATCTTTTATTTCATCCCAATGCTTAATATTCAAATCGATGCCATAATATTCTTTGTATGATTTCAAGAAGGCGTTTCTCCAAGTCCCGCCTGAGTTATGAGTTGCTGGATTTCTAAAAACAGTTTCTTCAACGGCGGACAGAAAATCCTCTTTTGACTCAAACACTTGAAACTGGGTGAATTCACTAAACCAAGTACATGGTCGAATTTTATGAACTACGTTTTTCTTAACTTGTAGTTTTAGTGGCCAATCTGCTGAACTGGAAGTTATCTCCCATACTTTTTTCAACCAAAGACGCTTTATTGAGACTTGCCCTGATGGTGACATTTGATATCCAAAAATAAGATAATCAACATCTAACATCCATGGTTTTTTTATCAGCTCTTCCTCATACATTCGAAAATCAGCTATATCAAAACCAGGTCCAGCTTCAAAATTAAACGCCTTAACTTCAAGCAAATGATGCTTTTTGTTAGAAGGGTCTAAGAAGAAATCCGGAGGCATTTGTGTGTTTTCATTCGTAGCATATTCAATATTATTATGCTTAAGCCAACCTTCCAACCATTCCTGGATAATGTTTCCTACAACATCTCTTTGACATACAACTATATCAACATTACTAAAGGAGAATGTTATCCTTCCTTGAAAAGACAAAATTTTGTCTTCGTTAATCAACCTGTAATACAAGTCTAATGGTGCTATTTTAATTGACATGATATTCTATCCTTTAAACAATCGAGCATTCTTTCGGCTACTTTTTCTATCACCGGAACAACAACGGTATTCCCTAACAAATCGTATCCTTCACTTTCACCTATGTTAAATTTAAAATCTTCTGGATAACCAAACAGTCTTAAACCTTCACGTAAGCTAATCGGTCGAATCCCATCACCATCTACTACGTAAATGTGACTCATATCCATAGCAACAAGCGTTGGAGCGATTCCATTTGGATCAAGAATCTCATTAACTTCAAAAGACATTTTCCCAGAAACAATATTGTAGCCTAATGGTTTTGTGGTATCTTCTTCTCTATGAGTAGCGCCATTCGGATCTTTTACTAATTTTTTAGGATGCTCAAGCGTTAGATACTTTTTCTCGACACAATAATTTAGATCCTTTTCTAGAAGACTATAATTAATGAATGTTTTAATCATCTCTAAAGACAATGGCATACCATCCATCCAATCTATACTCCACATTGCAGCCCATTTCTTTTTTCTTCGCTCAGTCATCATCGTATTCAAAAGTTTTTTTTGGCGCGTGTTTAGCTTTCCTTTTAGCTCCAAATCCCAACTATGAATATTGCCTGTGCCTCCGCGCTTGTCCTTACATTTTTTTCCTGGTAAGTTATTCAAACCATATTCTTTTATTAATTTATTAGTAAACTTTGTTTTTTTAGCAGGCAAGCCTTTAAGCAGTATGTCCTTCAGCAAAGTTTTAGAAGTTTCTAAATCATCAAGGGTAGGTTTTGAATACAAAGTGCCAATAATATATATACGTTTCCGATTTTGAGGAACACCATAATCCTTGGCATTAAGAACTTTCCAACAGACTTTATATCCCAATTCATTCAATGTGCTTAAAATCACGCTAAGAGTATTGCCGATTTTTGAATTTTTAGGTGCGGAAGCCTTATCGTGATTAACCAATCCTTCGACATTTTCCAGAATAAAGCCTTTGGGTTTTTTTATTTTTAAAATGTTAGCAACATTAAAGAAAAGCGTTCCACGAGTATCATTAAACCCCTGTCTCTTTCCAGCCGAAGAGAATGCTTGGCATGGAAAGCCGCCCAGCAAAATATCAAAGTCTGGAATTTCTTTAGGATCAATCTTTGTTATATCTCCGTTTATGGTTTCGTTTGGATGATTTTGTTTCAATATCTTAATTGCGGATTCTTTGATTTCTGATGTAAAGACGCATTCGGATGAATATCCATATATATTGCAAGCTTGTTCAAAGCCTTTCCGAATGCCACCAATGCCAGCAAACAAATCAATAAATTTAATATTTGACATTTTGATTCTCCAAAAATTATTCATCAATTCTAGTCGTAAATGGGGCGAAAAATTCACATAATGTAATATTAAAAGCGTTACAAATTTGATTTAAATTTTCGATAGTGATATTTTGTTTTCCAGATTCAATTCTGGAAATATAAGCACGATTGCAACCAATTAAGTCAGCCAATTGTTCCTGACTATAATCGTGTTTAATAATTCTTAATTCCTTAATTCTTTTCCCAATGACATTTCTTAGCATAATTTCAATCCTAAAATAGAGTAGCAAAAAGTAACTCATATAGCAACTAATGTGATGTATAAGTATCAAATATGAAAACCATAACAAAATTTTATTGGTGTACAAAAAATCACCCCATTTTACTGAGGTGATCTTTCTATTTACCTTTTAGTTCATCAGGGATTTTATTCCACTGACTTAGCTTGATGGTAACACCGAACCCGTAATGATGAACATACAAGGTTCGGATACAAATCAGATGGCGGAGGAATAGGGATTCGAACCCTAGCGCAGTGTTACCCGCCTACGAGCTTTCCAAGCCCGCCCCTTCGACCACTTGGGTATTCCTCCATCTATATGCCTTTGACAGGCAAAAAAGATTATAAATGTGGATGTATTTTATCGCAACAAAAAAGTTCGATTTTTGGGCATCTTCTTGAGAATGGTGATTACGAAACGAAGAAAATTCGTTATAATTTTTTCGTATGAAGGAAATAACGATCACCAAAGCGAATGACGGTCAAAGAATTGAGAAATTCGTTCGTCATTATCTTTCGGAAGCCCCTTTGGGCTATATTTATAAAGCGTTTCGCAAAAAAGACATCAAAATCAACGGACATTGGGTGAAAAAAGACGCTGTTGTCCATGAAGGGGATGTGGTTCGTATCTATGTTACGGACGCTCAACTAGAAGACTTCGCTAAGCCAAAAGAGATCGAAGCAAAGCCTTTTAACCATCCAGTCGTCTACGAAGATGACAATATCCTTATTGTCAATAAGCCCGCTGGTTTATTGGTGATGGGCGATGAAAAGGAAAAACGCGTCACTTTGGCAAATGACGTCCTTTCCTATTTATACGGAAAAGGGGAATATGATCCACATGATTCTTCTTTTACGCCTTCTCCCGCCCACCGTTTGGATAGAAACACATCCGGGATTATCGTTTTCGGGAAAACGGATGAGGCTTTAAAAGAACTTACTCTCCTTTTTAAGGAAAGAAACAACATCGACAAAAGGTATCTTGCTCTTGTTTGTGGGATCCCTTCAGAAGAAGAGGGGACCATTAGCGCCCCTTTGATAAAAGACGAGACGAAGGGAATTGTTCGCGTTTCAAAAGAAGGGAAGGAAGCCATTACCAAATATCGCGTGCTGGAGAAATACAATGACTGCTCCCTTTTAGAATGCGAGCTTCTCACTGGAAGAACCCATCAAATTCGCGTTCATCTCGCTTCGATTGGCCATCCTATTCTAGGAGATGGCAAATACGGCGATTTCGAAATGAATCGTCTTTTCAAGGCAAAATACCGTCTAAACAACCAATTCTTAGTCGCCTATTCTTTGACTTTTGGAAAAGTAGGGGGACTATTATCCTATTTGAGTGGCAAGACGTTTAAAATTTCTTTGGAAAAAGAACAAAAAAATCTATTGGAAATGTTAAAGGTTAGTAAAATATAACCAGCAAGGAGATGAAAATGGACAACATTGTCGAAAAAAACTTTGAACGTTGGATGAAATCCGACAAATTAAGCGAAGAAGAAAAAGAAACTCTTCGCGCGATGAATGAGGAAGAAAGAAGTGACGCTTTCTTTCAAGATGCGGAATTTGGCACAGGAGGAATGCGCGCTAAAATCGGTTTAGGCACGAACCGCATTAACAAATACGTTATTCGCAGAGTCACCATCGCTTTCGGGATGTATTTGAAGAAGGTATGCAAAGACATCGAAAATAAAGGGGTGGTCATTTCCCACGATAATCGTTTCTTCTCACGTGATTTTGCTATCGAAGCGGCCAACATCCTTAATGAAGAAGGCATCAAAGCTTATCTATTCGACTCTTTGCGCCCAACCCCAGAATTATCTTACGGTGTCCGCTATATGCATGCGGGTGGAGGAATCATGATCACCGCTTCCCATAACCCAAAGGAATATAACGGTTACAAAATCTATGATGAAACCGGCTGCCAGCTCATCCCTTCTCAGGTGGATGGGCTTTTGGATATTTTGAATGGCCTTCCTAATGAATTGGAGATTGAAGTCCCTCTCGCTTCCAAAAAGGGAGAAACCATCATTCTCCCGAAAGAAGTGGACGACACTTATTGCAAATTAGTGGAAGGCTGCCAGCTTAATCCCGATATGAAAAAGGATGATTTCAAGATCATCTATTCCCCTCAACATGGAACTTCTTATGAAAATGCCATGCGCGTGTTCCATGATTGCGGATATCAAATTATCCCTGTGGTCAAACAATGCATTCACGATCCCGCTTTCGGAGGGACTCTTTCTCCAAACCCGGAAACGGCGGAAAGCTTCATCGAATCGATTAAACTCGCTAAAGAAGAACATGCCAATCTTTGCGTTATGACCGATCCGGATGGCGACCGTTGCGGTCTTGCTTATCTATCTAGCAAAGGCGAATATGAAAGATTCACCGGCAATCAATCCGCAGCCCTTTTATTGGACTATTTGCTTTCAGAAAGGAAGAAAAAAGGGACTCTTTCCTCGAATGGCGTCATTTATGACACGATTGTTTCTAGCGATTTGGCAAGAAAGATCGCCAAATCCTATGGCGTTGGAGTGGAAAGCTTCCTTACGGGCTTTAAATATATCGGGAACCGTATTGGTTATTATGAAAAGATTGGGCACGGCCCCCATTTTGAATTCGGCTATGAGGAAAGCTATGGTTGCCTAATTGAACCGTTCGTCCGCGACAAAGACGGCATTCAAGCTATCCTTCTTTATTGTGAAATGGCTCTTCACTATTATCGCCAAGGCATTCCGCTTGATGTCGCTTACGATAATCTCGAAAAGAAATACGGCTACCATTCTTCGCAAACCCTTTCCGTTTATTTTGAAGGAGAAAAAGGCCATGCCGATATGATTGCCTTATTGGAGCACGTTCATTCTTGCCCATTAAAAGAAGTTTATGGGAAAAGGATCGTTTGGATTGAAGATTACGAGACATCTATTTCTAAAAATGTCATCACGGGCGAAGAAAAATCTATCGCTTTGGAGAAATCCAACGTGATTCGTTATCTTTTTGAAGATTCCTCTTGGATAGCAATCCGTCCATCGGGAACGGAGCCAAAATGCAAATTCTACCTGGAAGTCTTCCAAAAAGAGAAAAAAGGAATCGAAGAAGCGGCCAAAGGAATGATGGATTCTTTAAAAGAGCAGCTTCACTTAAAATAAACGAAATATCTTATTCCATTCATGGGCAAGGCCATCTCGGCGTTGCCTTTTTTGTTGGAGGGGATTTCTGATTCGAAGAAGGGATTTGCTGTTCTTCATTCAGCTTTCTTTGAAAAAGTAATGGATTCTTCAAAATGAGCTTGATGGGAAAGGGAATTGACATCTTTCCAATTTCTCATCTCATCATCCCTTCCTTCATAAACGGCCATTCCCCACCAAGGCTCTACGCAAAGGAAAGAGGATTCTTTGCTAGGGGACCATATTGCTACATAAGGGGAATTGAAATGATAGGTTAAAAGATAACCAAGACCTGTATCTAAAACAAGTTCATTCCTAGGCCTTTCGATAAGGATGGTCTCAAACTCGGCAAAATCTTTCTTATTCAATAAATAATCCTTATTTCTCAAAAAAGAAATCGGCTGAGCGGAAAAGAGAAGGTTTTTTCTGGGGTAGAAAAAGATGTTCCCCTCGCCAAAATGAAGGATTGCCTCCCCGAATCTCACCTGATAGGCGGCGTGATCTCCGAGTTGGAAAGGGAGCTCCTCCTCGTTTTGATTGATGATTTCATATTCTCGTTTCAATGTCCTCTCTTCAAGAGAATAGGTTGCCCTTAAGACAAAATGAAAAGGATAGGATTGAAATGTCCTCTCGTTATTGCGAAACTCCATGACAATTCTGTTTTCTTTTTCTTCTACAATCTCAAAACGGGAAGTTCTGATAAAACCGTGCTGAGTTGGGCAAGAATATTTCTTTCCATCGATTTGATAAGAAGAATCGGGGCCGATAAAAGGAAAAAGAATGACATCGTGGTGTGGCCAGATTTCGTTGGCTTGATAAAGAAGCTCTTGCTTATTTTCTTTATCGATGACATGGAGCAACTCTCCGCCAAGAAGACTCGTTTCCACTTTTAAATACTCGTTTTCAATGATAGGCATGCAATCATTTTACCTTTTTTCCATAGAAAAAGCCTTAGGAATTTCTCCTAAGGCCATGAAAATAAGCTCCCCTTATTTTAAGCCTACCGCATATTTCACGATATAAATCGCGATGAAAGCGATAGAGCAAATGGCAACAGGGAGGTCGCTCTTTTTGAATTTAGCGGAAGCAAGCGTCATTACCGAATACGCAATGAAACCCATGGCAATGCCATCGGAGATGGAATAAGAGACGCACATGAACAAAGCGGTGATAAAACCAGAACCTACGGCAACCCAATCATTCCAATCCAATTGCTCTAAGTTCTTAAACATGCAAATGCCCACATAAACAAGCGCCAAGCCTGTCGCCGAAGAGCAAGAGAACATCGCAAGCCCAGGGTAAATCAAAAGAGATAAGGCGAATAAGAGACCGGTGATAACGCTAGCAAGCCCCGTTCTGGCACCAGCGGCGACTCCCGTGGTCGATTCCACGAAAGAAGTCACGGTAGTGGTTCCACAAACGGCGCCCGCAACCGTCCCAACGGCATCGACAACCATGGCTGGCTTATCATCGACAAGCATATTTCCGTTTTTGTCAATCATCCCAGCACCCGCTTCAACGCCGACCAATGTGCCAGTCGTGTCGAAGAAATCAACAAAAAGAAGGGCAAAAACCAAAGCATAGGAAAGAGGTTTCGTGAAGACGTCAAACCCCATAAAGCAAGAACCAAAGATTTTGCTGATATTCCCAATGTTGCTGATGTGATAAGAAGCGTCATAGAAAGTAGAAAAAGATTTGCCATCAGCAATGCCAACCCCAGCCGTTCCCAAAGAGGCGCAAACAATCCCCATCACGACGATTGCGATAATGACGGAGAATTTATTGATCCAGAAAAGAGCTTTGTTCTTTTGCGGCAAAGAAGAAAGAATCAAAACCAACACGATTCCGAGAAGGCCAACCAAAACGACAGGGTCTTTGAAATTGCCAAGGGTAACAAGCGTTGCCCCATCGCTAATCGCGCCGATATTTTGCAAGCCGATAAAAGCGATGAAAAAGCCAATGCCTGCCGATATGGCGAATTTCAGCGATTTTGGAATGGAACGAACAATCCAAGCACGAAGAGGAGTAACGGAAATGATGAGGAAAAGAACGCCATCAACAAAAACAATCGCCATAGCTTGAGCGAAATTAAAGCCCATATTCAGCATGACGTTAAAAGCGATCAAAGAATTGATCCCTAGGCCGGAAGCCAATCCCACCGGCAGTTTGCCATAAAGACCCATGAAAATGGTGGTGACGGCTGCGGAAATGGCGGTGGCGGCAAAGACGGCTGCCCTTACTTGATCGACGCTTGCCCAATTATCCCCATAAATGAGAATTTGGCGAACGCCCTCGAATATACGGAAATTCGCTGTGCTTTCATTAAGCTCGCCAGTCCAATCCGAGGAAAGCATGTTCCCGTTTAAAGGAAGGATGTAGAACATGGCCAAGAATGTGACTAAGCCACCTAGAAGCTCTTTTAAAATTGACGAGCCTCTTTCTGAGATGTGGAAATAACGATCAAGAAAACGCCCAAAACGGGTTTTTGCTGACCAGGAATCCTTTTTCACGGGATTCTGCGCGACTTCTTCCATTGAAATTCCTCCTGTTAGAAGCGTTTTTTCTTTGAATGGAAACAATAGAAAAGACTATTTTTCGTTCGTCATTCAAATAAACAACTCTCGTACTATACCATTTTTTAAAGGGTTTCTTGCTGGAAAATTATAGGTAAGCGTTTTCTAGTTTTTTACCCTTTCTTAATATTGTCATTAAAGGTTAAAATAAAAGGCTAAAAATGATGTTTTCTTTCAAACAAGCCCTTTTATTTTTGCAGTATTAGTTTGATATAATCATAAAGTCAAAAGATGAGGGAAAAAATATGCGGGCATTTGAAATAGCAAAAGGTTATGAAGAAGAAAACGTGATTCTTCCAACAAGGGCAACCGAGAAATCGGCTGGATATGATCTTCGGGCGTTAGAAGGCTACACTTTGAAGCCAGGAGAGACCCATTTTTTCAAAACGGGTTTAAAAGCCAAGATGGAAAAAGACGACGTTCTCTTGCTTTTCCCACGTTCTTCCCTTGCCATAAAAAAAGGACTTCGCTTGACGAATTCTGTAGCGGTCATCGATGCGGATTACTATGGAAATAAGGACAATGATGGCCATATTATGATTTCTCTCTTCAATTTCTCCGACCATGAAGTTACGATAGAAAGCCAAGAAAGAATCGCCCAGGGCATATTCATGAAATATCTCACGGTAGAGGGCGATGATGCCTCTGGCGAAAGAAAGGGCGGCTTTGGCTCAACCAAAACGAAATAAGGTATGATTACAATTTATTATTCCCCCAGTTGCTCATCCTGCAGAAAAGTCCGTAAGTGGTTCGATGAGCAAAAAATCCCTTATGTGGCGAAAGATATTTTCACTTCCCTGACGGATGATGATATCAAGCAAATGATTACCAAATCCATTGACGGAACGGATGAAATCATTTCCTCACGCTCAAAAATCGTTCAAGAGCAGCATGTCGATTTCGACAATATGAAAATATCGGAGCTGGTCGCGTTTATCAAAGCGAACCCCTCTGTTTTAAAACGTCCTATCATCGTTGATGACAAACGCCTTCAGGTTGGATATAACGAAGAAGAAATTGAGATTTTCATTCCTCAAGCAAGACGAATGGCTTATCTTCTTTGCAAGGAGTGCCCGAAACATTCAACATGCGTGGGAGCGCCAATGGTCAAAGAAAAAGATCAGAACTGATCTATTTCTTTTGCCAAAAGAATCTTTTTTTCTCTTTTCTCTCAGACTGAAAGCTTTCTAATTCAGGAGAGGCTTCTGCATAAGTTTGTTTCAAAATGGATAAATCATCCTCTTGGGAGAGGCTTTTCCCGCTCTCTTTTTCAATCTCCTCTTTCTTTGTCAGATAAAGAAGGCAGGCTGTTGCGGCAACCGCCGCATCCGTTTTTGTCTTGGAATCGGCTTTCTTGAAAAAAGATTTCAGGAAAGAGACGAGAAGAGATGTTTTCTTATTTTCCTCAGAGTCCTCTAGGAAAGACAATTTCTCTGCTTTTTTGATTAATGCTTTTCGTTCTTTTTTGTTTTCCAATACAGGGTTCGCCTCTTTTTTGAGTTTGGAGAATAATTCAAGTGTCTCTTTGCTAACGGGAATGGCCCTGATTTTCTTTTTGTTTTGTTTTTCTTCTTCCAGACGGTCGGCGTTTTCGAGCATATAAATGATGCGTTTTTCCTCATCTGTATATGTTTTTTCGTCTTCTTTTAATTCGTTCACGTAATCCTTGTGATTGAAATTGAGAGCAAACTGTATGAGCTTGCTTGAACGGATGTCTTCTTCTAAGGCCAATTGAAGGAGATCGACATAGCGATTCACAAGCAAAACGATGGAATCAACGAATATTTGGATAAGCAAAAGAGTTCCTGAGCCAATGGTGGCTAGGATGGACAAATCCGATGAACCGTGAGTGGAGATTTCGTAAACCGCGATCAAAATGGCGGCAAGCTTGCAGATGTATTTCATGCTCTTTAGGAAGAGCAAAGCGATCCGTTTCTGTTTCTTTTTGCTGCGAATTACGCTTTTTTCGTCGTTGGTATCGATTTTGTAGACGGGTTCAATGAGAATGCTCGCCAAAGAAACGGAAAGAATAAGCGAATAGATGATGACATAGCTCAAAGAATTCAAATTCGAGAAAATCAAATAGAGAAAATAAACGAGAAAAAGCACCTGCACGACGATGTTTAAAATCTTTTTTATTTTGGCGAGTTCTCTTTTGATGATGCGAACGGCTGATAAAGTGTGACTAAGAGGGTTTGCCATATGGAGATTATAGTTAAAAGAAGGGCAAAGAAAAAGGTTACCAAAGGGGTAACCTCAAGAAAGAGAACTTTTATTTTTTGCCAGCGCGATACGCTTCCATCGCACGGACGACCTTGCTCTTTTTGTTTAAAACGTAAGGAATGTCATTTTCTTCGAACAATTGCTTAAGATATTTTTCGGCATCGCCTTCGTTGTTGTGCTCCAATTCAATTTCGTAATCATCTAAGCCCGAGTAAGTGTTCTTATCGATTGAGAGCTTGCCATTCTGATAGGGAACATCAATGCGCTCAGTGGTCAAGGAAGTTATGATTTTCAAAGATTTGGTATCGATATCAAGCATATTGAGCATTTTCTTGATATCTCCATCAGGGAAGATGCCGCAATCGCGGAAACGAATGAACGTTTCTTTATTCCAAGTGCAATTCTTTTCCAATAGGCCTTGAGAGAGAGGGACTTTTAAAGTCATCTCGAAATGATTGTCTTTCTCACGGATTCTCAGAGCCAATTTTTCTTTTGAAAGAATGCCATCGGCTGAATCGATGTAGTGGTTCACTTGGATGTAAGCTCCATATTTTTTGTATTTTAAAGCTAGTTTTTCGTAGTCCGCCTTAGAGACTAAAGCTTTTGCTTCGATTTCAATTGCGTTGCTCATTTTATTACCTCGGTGTTATTATAACGCAAGTATGGTATATCTAGTTGATGAATTCTTATTAAAGAATCTTTGGTGGGTGATACTTCTCACCGTAATTTGCCTTGCGGGCATCGTTATTCTTCTTTCTTATATTGTCTACAAAAAGAAAAAAGAGCCGACCCGTGTAGTGAATATCAGCGACAATCTTCAAGCTATCGGCGGAAAGGATAACGTTTTGTCCCATTCCTTATCGGGTTCCCGCATCGTTCTTCGCTTGAAGGATTATTCGAAGCTCGAACGCGAGAAACTAAAGAAAGCAGGCGCGGTCGGCTTTATCTTGAAAAGCGATAAATTAACCATCGTTTTTAAAGATGATGCAAAGGCGGTGTACCAAGATTTATTTAGGGAGTAGAGTATGGAAGCAGAACAAAAACGGTCTTTCAAATCGATCTTTTTCGACTTTCTCAAAGGAATATCCTTAGGCGTATCCGCCGCGGTCGCAGGATTATCGGCAGGGACGATCGCCGTCGTTGAAGGATGCTATGATTCTTTGGTTGGAGCCGTCTCTAATCTTCGTAAAAATTTTAAGAGCAATTTCTTTTTTCTTTTGCCTTACCTCTTAGGCCTTTTAATGGGCGCGCTTCTTGCGCTTATTGGCATCCAACGCGGGTATAAAGCTGCCCCGTTTTCCTTAACAAGCCTCTTCGCTGGTTTGATTTTCGGATCTTTGCCCGTTGCCATAAAGGAATTGAAAAAAGGGACGAACGCTAAAGATAAAGTCTTTCATTCCCTTTCTTTCTCTTTTTGCTTTCTTTTGGCTGCCGGGCTTGGCGTCGTGACCGCTTTGCTGAAATGGCAATTAAACTTCTTCCAAGAAGATGGAACTCTTTTTTGGTGGGTTTATATTTTAGCGATTGCAGGGGGATTCCTCGGAGCTTTTGCATGCGTAGTTCCGGGCATTTCCGGATCGATGTCGCTTATGGTTATTGGCGTTTATTATCCTTTGTTGAACACTTTTACGGGTTCGGAAGCCGTATGGCATTCCGGGAATTCCTTAAAAATCATTTTGGCAATCGTGATGCTTTTTTTGTTTGCCATTGGCGCTTTAGCCGGCGTCTTTTTGGGCTCTAAGAGCATGAAAACTCTTCTTAGGGAACACCGCACGACGACTTTCTTTGGCATTTTCGGACTGATTTTGGGTTCCCTTGTCTCCATGTATGTGAATTCCTCCATTTTCCCTTATTACATAGGGGCGGAAATAGATGGGGAAGTTTATCGAATTCAGAATTGGGATTATATTCTTGGCTCTATTCTTTTTGCGGTTGGAGCCGTTTCCATGTTTGCCCTGTTCCATCACTTGAATAAGAAAAAAGCTTCCGAAGAAGCTAATTCCTAAACACATGCTTGGCGATGTCTTCGGTTGGAAGGCCCACGATATTGTCATAGCTCCCTTCAATATGGGAAACTAAAGGGAAAGGGTCCTGTATGCCATAGGATCCCGCTTTATCAAGAGGAAGAAAACGATCGACATATGTCCTGATTTCTTTTTCTGTCAAAGGATTGAAATAAACATAAGAACGGACGGTTCTTGTGATTTCTTTCCCTTTTCCCAAGTAAGTGTAAGAGGTAAGAACCGCTTGCCTTTTGCCGCTTTCTTCTAATAACATCCTGACGGCATCTTCCTTATCTTTTGGCTTTCCTAACACCTTATTCTTTAAAACAACAATGGTATCAGCCGAAAGAATCTCGTCGTTTGGATGGGCTTTGAAGACGGCATAGGCCTTTAAAAGGCTTTCTTCTTTGGATAGCGTTGACGGACCATATAAAGCGTCTAGAGCCCTTTCGTCGACCTTTGGGGAGATGACGATAAAATCAGAAATCAATTTCTTCAGAAGAAGCTTTCTCCTAGGCGAAGAAGAAGCAAGGATGAACATTTTATCTTCCAGAGCCAGACATGATGATCGGCACAATCATCGGGCTTCTTTCCGTTCGGCGATAGATGTAGTGGGAAAGGGCATCTTTAATGGCCGATTTAATTTCGGAAAAAGAAGCTCTATGAGTCAATATTTCGTTTACCACTTCTTGGGCGTGCATCTGAGCGTGGCGAATGACGTGCGTATCTTCTGAAGCGTTAAACCCACGAGAGTAGACAATTGGGGGAACGATCAGTTTGTTCTTCTTTGTATCCAAGGTCATAAGAACGCAAACGATGCCGTTATTCTTTAATTGCTCACGGTCATTGATTACCGCGCTAGAAAGGCCGTCTAAATCCGTGCCATCGATATAGATGTCATCGGCCGGGACATGCATTCCTAAAGAAGAGACGACGTGTTTGCGCAATTGAAGCATATCGCCATTCGCGCAGATAAAGACGTTTTCCTTAGGGATGCCGACTTCCTGGGCGATTTCTCCATGAAGTTTCAACATGCGGTATTCGCCATGCGCAGGCATGAAATATTTTGGCTGGGTTAAACGGAGCATCAAACGCAATTCTTGTCTAGACGGGTGTCCAGAGGAGTGGAGCGAGAAGGCCAAGCCGTTTTGCTTGACGTCGGCCCCTTCTTTGACTAATAAATTCACAAGCGTATCAATTAAAGCGCCGTTTCCTGGGATTGGGTTAGAGGAAAAGATGATGGTGTCCCCTGGAACGATACGGACGTTTTTGTGCTCGCCCTTCGCAATGCGGGAAAGGGCGGCCATTTTCTCCCCCTGGGAGCCTGTGCAAAGAATGCAGATTTCGCTAGGACGAAAATTACGGATCTGGTCGTCTTTAATCAAAGACGAATCAGGGATTTTGATATAGCCATATTGACGGGCGATGCCGACAACGGTTTCCATCGAACGTCCCAAAATGCAGATTTTGCGGTTATGTTCAACGGCAACCTCAACGACTTGCTGGATACGGTTGATGTTGCTCGAGAAGGTCGAAACGATGATTCTGGCGGGGGCTTTGTCGAAAATTTCTTCAACGCCTTTACGAACATGGGTTTCCGATGGGGTATATCCCTCAATTTCCGCGTTGGTTGAATCCGCTAATAAGAGATCAACGCCCTCTGTGCCTAATTTAGCGACTTTCGAGATTTCAAAAGTAGGTCCAACAGGTGTCAAATCAATCTTAAAATCGCCTGTATCGACGATTCTTCCCTCTTTCGTATCCACGCAAATCCCATAAGAGTCGGGAATGGAATGGGTGACACGGAAGAAAGAAACGACAAAATCATCGCCGACTTTCACGATTGTGTCGGAATTGTATTCCACGATTTTGATTTGATCCTTGATGCGGTTCTCTTCTAATTTGTGACGGATTAAAGCGGCCGCCAGTTTAGGCGCGTAAATCACGGGAATATGAACAGAACGGATCAAGAAAGGGATGCCACCGATATGGTCTTCATGACCATGGGTGATGAAAAGAGCTTTGATTTTGCTGCGGTTGTTTTTCAAATAAGTGTAATCGGGAATGACGTAATCAACGCCGGGAAGGGACGCTTCTGGGAAACGAACGCCAGCGTCAAGAAGAATGATGCTCTTCTCTGATTCGATGCAGTATGTGTTTTTTCCGACTTCGCCTAGACCGCCGAGGGCAAAGACGTTAATACCATTTTGAAAACCTATCATAAAGGCCTCCTTGAATAATGAGTCACGAAATTTTATGTACTTCCGCTAAGGAAAATATACCACAAGAGACACGGGTTTCCCTATGAAAATTTATGAAAGCGTTTTCCAAAAGAGCTATCTCTCTTTCAACGCCAGGATGAAGAAATAAAGAGCATATCCAAAGGAAGGGATACTAATGAGGTAAAGGAAAAGAGTCAAAGAGCCCATGAAATCCAAAGGAAGAAGGATTTGGAAATTCTCGATAACGAAATAAGGGTTGTAAGCCAGCAAAGAATAAATGGCTATCGTAAGAATGCTGACGAATGCGAAATGAGATGAGGCAACAATAATTTTCGCCTTCTTGTTCAATTGGAAAGGAATTTCCCCATGATTTCTCACGATGAATTCATAGAAAAGCAAAACCAACGCATTCCAGACAATCAGGACATAAACAGGGAAATACGCTAAAGAAGAGGAATAAAAACAATCGTTTATCAAACAATTGATTAAGCCTCCAAAGAAATAAAGAGCCACCAGAACATAGAAAGGACGGAAAATGGATCCAAGAATTTTACGAATTCTTTTGCCTGAATAAGGAAAACATTCACGCATATCCTTCTTTTTCCATAAATAAAGAAGGCTTCCGCCAAATAGAATGGACAAGAGGGCGAGTAAATAAAGCTCGATCGGGAAAAGGGCGGAGAAATTTTCATCCCCGAAGAAATAGATTCCTTTGGCCCAATAGACACTGGTGATAATCGTGATGAAAACCCCTATGCAAAGGGCAATGATTCCATTGACTAACGTGGTAAGGCGATAACGTTTTTCGCTTTCGGGATAAATAATCAAATGCAAAACGAATAAGAGATAAACTGGGGTGAAATAAGCCAGCTCAATCGGAAAAATCCTCCCTTGGTTATAAAACTTATCTAAATCGGAGGCGAAGAAAGCGAATCCACGAAAGAACATGACGGAAGCGAAAAGGAAAAACAGGGCTTCAAGAATTTTGAGACATACGTTCCCGTTTCGTTTCATAAAGCGGACTCCCAAATCGAACTTCTTCTTACTTCTTTTGTGGAATAATCGACATAAGTGTGTTGAATACTCCAACTTTGGTCTTTTCTTAATTCGTAGACGGCATACCCTGTAAGAGTGAAGCCCTTTTCATCTTTATGGTAATAAAGCTCTGTGTTGCTTTTTACGCCATACCCCATAAGCATCCCTTCGTATTCCGTCACGGAATCATTCGCGTGATCATGTCCGAAAAACATTCCTTTCATGTTGATTTCTTTTGCCGTTTCGAAAAAAGAGGAAGAGATCAAAGTAGGGCATGCTTTCTCATGATTTTCGCCTAAAAGGGATTTGCTAGGATCTTTCTTAAGGATTTCTTCCGCGGATCCATATTCTTTTGGAGGAATATGCAAAAAGCCTAAGGAAGGAAGATAGGAAGAGCCTTTCTTGCTCCTATCCGCCACGCCTTTCATCCATCGGACTTGGTCTTCATGGACGCAATCGTATTGATATCTTAGAAAATTCTTTGGCGCCAAAGAATTGGAATCGATCATATAGATTTGCCAAAGGAGATTCGTGCCATCCTGAATATCAATGTAATAATTCGTGTCCCCGTAGATGTTATCGTCTATTGTCTTAGCGATGAAATTTTTGCTTGTCGAGACCATTTTGTTCAGCCAATCAAGGCTCCATTCGCCTTCTTTATCATGATTTCCGTAAGTGATTGCGATAGGGGTGTCCCAGGAAGAAAGAAGAGAAAAAAGCTCCTTGGCGATGGATTTGTTGGCTTCTAAGAAGAAATCTCCGGTTACGGCAACTAAATCAATATGGCCTTTCTCTTTTTTCGCATCCAAGAAAAGCGTTTCCAAATAATCTTTGGCTTCTTTGATTTTCGTCACATACGTCCAATGGATATCGGTGAGCTGGAGTATGTTAAAAGTTTCTTCTTTAAAAGAAAGGACGTTTCGGTATTCTTCATAGGGCTTTTCCAAAGCGCCCTCGGTTTGGCAAGAGGATAGAAAGAGAACGGCAAGAAGGAAGGCTAACTGCTTATGTTTCATATCCCATTTATTCTAGGAGATGGAAAATTAGATGGCAATTGCACCAATCACTTTTTTGAAAGGGTCTTTTTTATCGATTCTGTCATAGAAAAAAATGCCAGAAAGATGGTCGATTTCATGTTGCAAAACGATGGCGTCAAAGCCCCTTGCGGTGATGATTATGTCTTTATTCTGGATGGCATCGAAAGCCTTCACGGTAACTTTAAAATCGCGGTAGGCGTATCCAGGATGCTCCCCATCAACGGAAAGGCAGCCTTCGCCCGATTCCAAAAAACATTTTTTCACGGAGTTGGCCACGATTTTTGGATTCACCAGCTTATATTGCACGCATTCTTCATTTTCGCCAGCTGGGTAATAGATGACGAGCATATTTTTATAGACCCCAATCTGAGGGGCGGCTAAACCAACGCCCTCTCGAACGCCAGGATGCTTTTCTCTAAAAGAAGGATCTTGAGTCTCTTTCAAGTAATCGAACATCTTATCGATAGTTTCCCGATCCTCTTGAGAAAGCGGCATGCTTACCGGTTTAGAAGGCTGGTGGATTCTAGGATTTGTGTCTTTGACGATTTTGAGATTCATATATGATGAATTGTAGCATAGAAAATAGAAAATCGTTAAAATGTTGCTGTTATGAATGAAGAGATAATCAAATCCGTTGAATCTTTAGCGAAAGCCCTTAAGGAAGATTCTAGAATTCTTCGCCTCAATCAATTGGAAGAAGAGCTTTCGTCTAATCCTGAGGTAATTGAGCTCAGCAAAAAGAAAGATACATTAGAACGTGAATATGAAACCATTCTTTCCTATGCGAAGAAGGATTCTTTAGAAGCAAAATCCTGCGAAAAAGCCCTTTATGAGGCTAAATTGGCTCTTGATAGCCATCCTCTTGTTCAAGAATATAATTCTCTTTATGTTCCAGTCCGAGATCTGTACATGGAGATGGATGATATTTTGTTTGGTCCATTTCGTTCTAAAACCCTTTCTCATGAGGCAAAGTAAATGTTAAAAGTGGCAGGCGGAAAGTATCGTTCCAGGCTCTTAGAGGTCCCTCCTCTTGTTACCGTGCCAACCAAAAACATGGTGAGAGAGGCTTTGGCCAATGCCTTAGGGGATAAAATCAGAGGCGCCGTTGTTCTGGATATGTTCGCAGGCTCTGGTGCTTTAGGCATCGAAATGCTTTCCCGCGGAGCAAAATACGCTCATTTTGTTGATTCCTCTTCGGATGCGTGCGAAATCATCCGAAAAAATCTTTTTTCTTTGAAAGAAGATGACGCTCATGTGTGGAATATGCCCTACGAGAAAGCCATCTTGAGTCTTCCCTCCCAGGTGGATATCGCTCTTATGGATCCCCCTTATAAGGATATAGATTTCTATCAGAAGGGGGTCGCTCTTCTCCTCGATAAAAAAGTTTTAAAGGAAGATGGCGTTATTGTCTTGGAATATGAAAAGGAAATAAATATAGATGAAACGCCTTTTCGTGAAGTGAGAAATTATCGCTATGGACGAAATAAAATAAAAATCCTTTGGAGGTAAGAAATGAAAATTGCTGTATATCCTGGCTCTTTTGATCCCATTACAAACGGCCATATTGGAGTTTTGAAAAGATCTTTGCAAGTATTTGACGAAGTCGTTCTTCTTTTAGCGGTTAATCCCGCAAAGAAATCTTCTTTCTCTGTCGAGGAAAGACTCGAAATGATGAAAGAAGCCACAAAAAACATCCCTGGCGTTTTAGTCGATTATGACCCGGGACTTGTCGTGAATTATTGCGAAAAGATTGGTGCGAAGCATATCATTCGCGGCCTTCGCGCCGTGACGGATTTCGAATATGAGTTTCAATTGGCCGCATCCAACGAATTCGCCAATCCCAATATCGATATGGTTTTTTTCATGGCGAGAAAAGAAGAGACTTTCATTTCTTCCTCTTCGGTGAATGAACTGGAAAAGAATGGGGTGGACATCTCTACGTTAGTTCCCACCGTGGTTTTGGAGCATTACAAGAAAAGAAAATAAAGACATTGCCAAGAAGCAAAAAGAAAACCGTTAACAGCTTGACGTTAACGGTTTTTAGTTTCAGACAATGATTAGTCTTGTTTGGTGAAAAGGTTTGTGGTGCTGAACTCGTCCGTGTGATTCCACATATTCAAAAGGAGTTTGGCACGATCCAATTCGGAATCTCCGGAAACGCTGAAGAGAATTTCGCTTAAACCACCGCGTCCAGCAGAGAGCGCCTTGTCTGTGAAATCGACTAAACAGACGCATGGAAGAGGGAATTCGCTTAAGACATTGGCAGTGGAACTGCTTGTGTTATTCAAACCGAATTGGTCGTAAGAAGTCTCTGCAACCGACGCTCTGGTGCGATAAGAAGTCTCAGAAAGAGCCGGACCAGCGATATTGAACAAATTGGCGTTGGTATAAAGGAAACGATTGAATGCGCTTTGCCCACCGATGGTAATCGTATAGTCAGAATCATTATCGGAAGTGAAGGTTGCATCAATGGCCCATAAGTTAAAATCAATCTTTTTATCGTCGTTAGCGGAAAGATTGTAATTGGCGGTATTCCAGTTGTCCTTCAAATAACGCAAACCAGATTCAATATTATCGGAGGAAGAGTTGTCCTTCTTGTAGAAAACAAGGAAGAATTTCTCGCCATACTTTTTGGTAAATTCTTTATAATCGGAAGCTTTGGTGGCGTGTTTCTCATCGCTATACGCTTTCAAACTGTTTTCATATAGGTCTTGGGCAAGATTATCGCCATCGGTAACACGCTTACCGGAAGTAAATTCCTCATTGTTGATGGAGACATCGTATTGCTTGAAGAATTGGCCACTCCCTTCGCCAGAGAAGGATTGTGCCCATTTGGTAATATAAGGAATCGAGAAGATGATCGCAAAGATGGCGCCGACAATAAGCAATGGTTGGACCCACGCCGTTTCTTTAATCCAACGCCAAATCTTAACGAAGAATGCACCAATCGCTTTAAGTAATATCATGGAAAACCTCCGACAAAAAGCAGCCTGTTTTTGTAAACAGCGATGTAATCTTACCATTTCAGTTAACGGTAGGCAATAAAACATGTTTCTTTTTTCTTTAGAAAAACGGAAAGACGGTGTGAGAAGCACTTTTTTACTTGTTTAAGATAGCCCAACCTATATAATCATTTCGACATATGAAAAAGATGCATAATAAATTTACGGCTTTGAAAGAAAGGCTGAAAAACTGGCTATACGATCACCTTCGTTTGAAGCACACTCTTGACTTCACCTGGGCTTTGCTGATCTCCACTTTATCCGCTTTTACTTTTGCTTTCGGCTTTAACTGCTTTGTCTCCCTCCAAACTCTTTCGGAAGGCGTTTGGGTAATTGACAAATACGTTGCCGGAGGGGTATCTGGCATCTCTCAGACTTTGATTATTTTCTTAAACTTATGCGGAGTGCATTTCAATGTTTCCGTAGAACATCTAATGTTTTCCGTGCTTTATTTCGTCATTAACATCCCTGTCATCGTTTTGTCTTTTTTTGGCATTGGGAAACGTTATACTTTACTCACTCTTATCAACGTTTTGGAAACATCCATTTTTACCGAACTTTTAAATCCGGAAAAAGTGGAGGTCATCTATCAAATCGGCCAATATGTCAGTGCGCATGGCGGCCTTCTTGCCCGTGTTATTTTTGGTGGGGCTACAACGGGGCTAAGCACGGCAATCGCCTTCAAAGGGGATTTGTCTACGGGCGGAATCGATGTCATCGCATATTGGATCGCTTTAAAGAAAAGAACGGCAGTCGGCAAATATTCTGTGATTATGAATGGAATAACGCTCACTCTATTCACGATTTTCTCTTGCGCTTTAGACGGCTGGGGCCACACGGAAATCGTTGGTGAGCATCTAGCTCGTGCCGTCTTTTCCGTTGTCTATCTTTTCGTAACCGCTCTCGTCGTGGATAGAATTCACACGAGAAACAAGAAAGTAAAAGTTCAAATCGTAACCAACGAGGAGGATCTGGGTCAGTTCATCATTTCTCATCTTCCTCATGCTGCGACCATGATTAAAGGGAAAGGCGTATATTCCAATGCCGATCGCTATATCTTCGATATTGTTATTTCTTCTTACGAATTGAACTCTGCTGTCAAACTCATCAAGCAAGAGGACCCAAATGCTTTCATCGAAGTGCTTCCGCTTGAGCAAGTTGTAGGGCGTTTTTACATGCGTCCAATTAAATAAGAACTCCTCAAGCAAAATCAATACAATAAAAAAGCCCTAGGCGATTGTCTAGGGCTTGCTTTTTAACGAACGTAAACGATACGGTGTTCTTTTCTCGGGAGCTTTTCTTTTTGAGGAAGGGCGGCATATCCAAGGATGACGTTTCCGACACCTTGCCATTCATTCGGATCGAAACCATTTTCGGATAAGAGTTTTCTTCCGAATTCTCTCTCGACCTCTTCTTTCGCACGATGAATCCAGCAAGCGCCAACCCCCAATGAAGAAGCGGCATTAAGCATGTTTCCAATCATCAAAGAGCCATCATAAACGCCCGTAGGTCCCTTGGCGATAACAAGAACGACAATCGGAGCGTTATAGAAAGGATGGATACCCTCTCTTCCTAAGATGCGAGCATTTTCTTCTTCTAACTCATCACGAATCTTTTTGTTTGTGATGACAATGGCCGCAGCATTTTGCTGCCCAAGCCCACTAGGTGCAAATAAGCCTGCTTCAAGTATTTCCTGAAGAACATCCTCAGGAATCATCTTGTCGGTATAAGCCTTGCAAGAGCATCTCGTCTCCATTGTTTTAATTGACTCATTCATTTTGAGAACCTCCTTAGTCATTTTATACAAAAATGATTCTCATCGAAACTAATCATACACCCTGTGGAGAAATGTTTTAGATGGAAAAAGAGATTTTCGATTCCGATTTCTTTAACAAATTCAAAAAGCGAAGGACTTCCCAATCTATGCATTCATTTTCCATAAGCCCTTAGGAAGATGAGCAATCATAAAACATATTGCGAGAGCATTCACTCTCTAGTCGCCAACAGAAGTAGAAGTTCTTTTTCAGCAGAAAATGAATTTGGCTTTTTATATTTGCAAAATCTATAGAATTCTATATTTTTTGCATATTGTTAGTTCTCAATTTACGTGAAACATTTAAGAAGCCTTGGGCGTTTCTTCCTTGTTCCATTAGCAAAAGCATTATAAGGCCAGACGCCTTTTCCTTCGCCCTGACGCGAACCCCCTAGAGGGTTTGGGAAGGGGAGCTATGGGCTACCGTTTTTGTTTCACGTCATTTGAAATAGAACAACGACATAGTCGGTCACCCGAAAAACTAAAGTACAAGTAATGAACATGTTTAGGGTTCTTTGCGAAAGCGTTTCGTTTCTGATTTTAACTCCGATTGATTCGCTTTCGTCGAGAGCTCAGAACAAAGACTTGAGTTCGACCCCTGGCCTTTCTTTTACATCATCGATTTTCTTAATGCCCTTCTTTTTCTCACTAGCGAGTTGACGTTGTCGAAGGGCGCCCTTCGACATCCTTTGGCTGAAGCGGTTGAACGAGATTTCCCTTTTGGAAAAAGATATCTCGCTATGCTGCGTTCCTTTCGCCTTCGGCCTTGTCGTCGTGGTGCTTGTAGGCTTCCTTGAAATGGGTGTCCTTGATCGCCTCTTCCCCGCCTTCGCGGTATTCTCCATCCAATCCCCGATGAGCTATTGGGCAAGGACAAGTGCAGGGCATCCCTGAGATCCGCAAAGAAGGGATACATACCCTCATTCAGGGAATCTTTTGATGGCTTCATCACGTCCTTCACCAAGGAATACAACGACTACAAAAAGAGGAAGAAGCCCAACGCCGTGTTTAGAGACGACAAAGATATCGAGCTTTACGAGGAGCTAAGAAAGATGCCTATATCGACTTACGGGAGATTAGACGACACGATCGATCAGTTCAATAAAGAAAACAAGCCCAAATCAAAGAAGTAGCCGTGGGCAATGGTGCTGGGTATCCCAGCATCAAACTGAAGGTTTGAAATCGAGGGGTGAGGCAATTTTGCGTCACCTCTCCTTTACCTGTTTGACTTTTTTACATAAGTTCAGGCATGGTGTCGTGTATTTAAAAATAGAGTGTCGCTATTTCTTTAATATGGTGTCACTAATTCAGGCCATCAAGTAACCAATAATTGAAACTCTTTTTTAGTTACTATGTTTTAAGTATGAATCAAGAAGTTCCTTTAGCGAATCAAAGTCAAGTAGAGTTAAAAGATTCTTCTGGTGTTCATAAGACTCTTGAAGGTTATTTCTAGTAGACTTCCATCCTTGGCCATCAGTAATCCAAATAAATTGACAATCCGGAAGTTTATTAATATCATCGGCGAGCTTTTCATAACTACGACTTACCTCATTGAGTTTGGAGCCACCGCCACCATAGTAGTTTGTTTCAATTAGAAAAAGTTCATCACCAACCTTTACCGCAAAGTCAAATCTCTTCTCTGCCTGTGCTTTTCCTTCTTTCAAATTGAGAAAATCTAGCTTTGTATATCCCCATTTTTCTTTTATCTCTTTTTTTGTAGCCTGTGGTATAAAGTCGTATTTATTATTTTTAAGGAATTTTTCGACAATTCCTTCCATTATTTTTCCAGAACGATTTTTCCTAGCATTGGAATCTAACCCAACTTCAACACCAGTTATGTAATCTTTAAGATGAGAAATATGACCACCCGCTAATAACTCCTTTATTCCTGATTTCTCAACGAATTTTAGAAGCTGTTCAGGGGAATTGTGAGTCGACTTGGAAAAATCAAAATATATATTTTCATTATTATCGTTATCTAATATTTCGACGTTTCCTCTTTTCGCAATTATAAGTGGAAGAACGGATATCGTTTCAGGATATTTTTGGATTATTGTTATGAAATCTTGGTCAAAGGTTTCTTTTTTTCCTATAAGGGTATCTAGAATATTAAGATTGATCTCTATATCCAAAACATTTTTATAGACTTTTTTGAAGTCAGTAAAGAATTCATATCCTGCAATAGTAGGAACTAAATTTTCCATAATCTCGTCAAATTTTCTTTTCATTTTGCTTTTTCTCCTTTTCTTTAAAATATCTTCTTTTAGTTATGTCTAAATAATCTTTTATATTATCTATTCCAACATACATTCTATTCTTAATAACACAAGCAATGCCTGTAGTTCCGCTACCATTGAAAGGATCAAGAACTAAGTCGCCTTCACTAGTTGCACAATCTAATATCATTTTTAGCAAATCTAATGGTTTTTGTGTTGGATGTCTGCCTTCTTTTCTTTCGGAAGGTTTAATAAGATTTGTCACAAATATATCCGTCATTTGTTTATTATTGTTGTAGGTCTTCATCAAGGAATAATTAAATTTATGTTTCGTTCCTTTTACTTTGGCCCATAAAATCGTTTCAGTTGAGTGCTTTAAAGCTCTGCAAGAGATATTAGGGGGCGGATTCCTTTTTATCCATGTTATGTTGTTTATGATTTCAAAGCCGTTCAATTCGAGAGCGACACCTATAGTATAAATATTATGAAATGTTCCAGAGATAAATATAGTCCCATCACTAGTAAGAAGTGATTTGCAAAGGCCAATCCATTTTTTGTTATATGCAATTTTTTCTTGAACAGTCTTAGGCTTATCCCACGGATTTTCTTCCTTCTTTATTTCTTTTCCGCTTCTACAGGTAATTCCATCGTCAGTTAAGAAATAAGGTGGATCAGCAAATATCATATTAAAATAATGTTTAGGAAGTTTTCTAAGAATTTCAAAACTATCTCCATGATAGAGAGTAAAGTCTTTTCCTTCAAAATATGGTGATAGTTTTTTATTCATACTAGTAATTGGTGATTATGACTTCTTCAACGCCAGAACGACCGCTTACTTTACTATCAATCATTCTCTTAGCGTTAACGACTTCGATATTGAATCCTTTATAAATTTCATTGATAAAAGGGGTATTATGGTTAGAAAGCATCACAAAAACACCCATTGAATCAAGTTTTCTAGCTAAATCAGCAAGTCTCTTTTGATCATTCTTATCAAAGCAATCCTTACTGTAAGAAGTAAAGTTATTTTTATTTTCAAAGCTATCATAGGGAGGATCAAAATAGACAAAATCGCCAGCTTTGGCATCCTTAACAGCTTCTACAAAATCACCATTGAGAACTTGAATATCTGAGTTTTGAAAATAATTGAAGATGTTTCTCATGTTGTTAAGATCATAGCAATTAACTTTAATTTTCTTCCCACTAGGTACATTAAAGAAGCCTTTTGAATTAACGCGATAAAGTCCATTAAAATCAGCTTTATTAAGGTAAATCATTCTTGCAGCATGTTCGACAACGCTTAAAGAATTAAAGTCATTCTCTCTATCCATAGAGCGAATTTTTAAATAGTTATCCTCAGAGTGAATAGAAGAAAAATAATCAAGTTTCTTTAACAATTCTTCATAATTGGTTTTACTCTTGAAACATTTATAAACAGATAAAAGCTCACGATTTACATCATTAATTACTGCTTTTTTAGGAGCAACTTCAAAAAACAATGCACCTCCGCCAATGAATGGTTCAAAATAATTATTAAAGTGTTTCGGCAGCCTACAAATCAATTTGTTAAGCAATTGTCCCTTTCCACCAGCCCATTTAACAAACGGATGCATTTTTAAAGAACTCACCTTTAAAAGAAAATCAGGAGTCGTATTAAGATTTGTAGCTATTTTAGAGATGGTAGATAGCTGAACATCGACCTGCCCATTTTCAATTCTTGAGAGCTGAGCTCTTTCTATACCTGCTAAAGAAGCAAGTTCTTGTTGAGAAAGATTCTCACCAGTTCTCATCGAACGTATATTCTCTCCTACATTAATTTGTAATTCGTTATTTTCCATACTTTTATTATAGCATGATGGTTAATTTAGTGCATTAAAATACACATATAAAACTAAACAAAAAAGACCTCGATTCAATACGAGATCTATCTTTATATCAGCTCTTCTTCCTTCTATCAGGAAGCTTTGCTGTGAATGTGAATCCCCATCGCAATGCGGTGAGTGTTCGCATAGGAATCTGATGGCGGAGAAGAAGGGATTTGAACCCTTGCTAGGCATACACCTACTAGCAGTTTTCGAGACTGCCCCCTTCGGCCACTTGGGTACTTCTCCGCAGCGCTAGTAATAATATCGCTTTAAGAGCGTTCAAACAAGGAAATGAGCATTTTTCCATTTTTTGTATTCATCGAGACGTGTTAACATAGTTAAGGTTAAGAAGAAGACCTGTTTTAAGTATGTCCGATTGGAATTTCAACAAGAAAACGAATCTAATTGTCTTAAATGGCATTGAAAGCCGTCTTTCTTCCTTGGATTGGAGAACGATTATAGGGTGGGTTACTTTTATAGTCATCCTTCTTTCCTTTGCCGCTTTGATAACGACGTTTATCTTACTTCACTATAATGACAAAAAATTCGTTCGTACGGTGAATTTCGAATCGAGTGGTGCAAGAGCTTACCGCATTGACTCCGTTCATAATTCCGTCACCTATTTCGATTTATCCAACCTGCGTGAAAAAAAGAATATCACGATGGAGCAGTTCTACGATTCCTTCCCCGAAGAAGAGAAGGCGAAGGTTCACACGTGGATCGAAAACATTCTTTCTGGGAAACAAACGACGGATTTCTTGCAAACCAACGTTTACTTGAAGGCACATAAGAAAACAACCTCATCTTTTTTAAGAATCACAAAATCAAACCCTTCTAGCGGTTTGCTTCATCTTGAAAGCTACCTTCTTCAAAATGCGATTCGAAAAAAAGGAAGCGTTCCAAACACCGCTTTTGTTACGGAGACGCAATTCGCTGCTTCCGTGAAGAAATACGGTTCTTCTAGAGGAACGACATTTTGCTTTACCTTAAAGAAAAAGAAAGGCGATTCATATGAAAATAACGTTCCAAGAATCGTTTGCAATAAATTCCGCGCGGCTTTAGACCGCTATATTTATGGAAACGCTCAATTAATGAGAAAAGCGGATAATGAGCTGCTTGTTTGCAATTTCGACATTAACGACCGTGAAGAAGCGGTGGCATACGCTTTAAGAACGATTAACGGGGTGACGAACGCTTTGACGACAAAAAACAAAATAAATGATGCAGTCTATGTTGTTAAGGCGGGGATTGTCGCGAATAAGGATCTTTTCGGGGATACCGAATCTCTCATTGATTATTCCCAAAGAACGGCAATGAACGCCTATGATACCTCTTCCTCTTTGGTTTATTACCGCAAAGGGATTGACGATTATGTGAATTTCGATGTTTCAAAATACCGTTCGGAAGTCGAAAAAATCATTTTCGACAAACGCATCAATAATTTCTTCCAGCCGGTTTATGGCGTTTCAAGGCATTCTGTGCTGGGCTATGTTTCCAAGCCTGTGCCTGATGCGGATAGAACTTCTTTTGGCACGATCGAAGAATTGAAGAACTACGCCATTCGCGCCAAAGATCAAAACAATCTCTTTGGGTATCTCGCAAAGACGATCGTTTCGCGCTTCGTTTCCGAAAGGCCGCTTCGTTCCCAACGCCTTTTCTATCCGATCATGGTAAGAGAACTTCAAACGATACCGGCGATTTTCTCCAATCTTAAAGGCGCCAAAGACGCGAATCTCATGTTCCTTCTTAAAGAAAATGACATTCTGGCTGGTTTAAAGCAGTTCGGGATGGATAATTTGTGCTCCTTGCTTAAAAACGTTCATGATGCTGGCTTTTCTTTAGGGCTTATCGTTCAAGGGAAGGCGATCAACGCGGATGAAAGCATTTTGAAGTTGATGGATATCTTTTTCGTGGACTTTCGCAATGACGATACAGATAGCAAGCACATGGATATGGCCATTCGCTCCCAACTTCATGCTTTGGTCGAAAAACTCCTTAAATACAAGAAGATTATCGTTGGTTCTAACCTTGCCGATTGGAATGCGATAGAATTGGTCGTTGGCTCTGGGATTGACTATGTTGCCTCTGACCAATTCGGCCCTTATCAAAACGGATTTGTGCCACTTAAAGAAAAAGACGAGCTTCGTCTAAAGGAAATGAAAGGAAGCAGACAATAATTTATGGAAAAGAAAAACGACGCGATTACTCCGCGTGATACGGACTTTGCGAAATGGTATACCGATGTATGCCGCAAAGCCGATTTAATGGAATACTATTCCGTTAAAGGATTCATCGAATACCTTCCTTACTCCTATGCGATGTGGGAAGAGATTCAAAACTATTTAAATGGTCGTTTTAAAGAAAACGGCGCTGAGAACGTCTATCTCCCTATGGTTATCCCGGCTTCCGTTTTCAACAAAGAAAAAGAGCATGTGGAAGGCTTCGCCCCAGAGTGCTTGGTCGCTACCATCGGAGGAGGAAACCAACTCACGGATCCTTTGATCATTCGCCCGACATCAGAAACCATCTTCTCCGAACTTTTCAAAAAGAGAGTCAATTCCTATCGCGATCTTCCTATTTGCTATAACCAATGGTGCTCTGTCGTTCGTTGGGAGAAGACGACCCGTCCTTTCCTTCGTGGAGCGGAATTCCTTTGGCAAGAAGGACATTGCCTTTTCGAAACGGAAGAAGAAGCTCAAAAGAACTCCATTGATATACTTCATGTCTATAACGACCTTGGGAAGGATTTCCTTGCCATACCATTTTTGATGGGCGAAAAAACAGAGCACGAAAGATTTGCCGGTGCAAAAAATACGTACACCGTCGAAGCTTTGATGCACGATGGCAAAGCTCTTCAAAGCGGAACTTCCCATTATCTTGGGCAAGGCTTTGCCAAAGCCGCAGGCGTCTCTTTCTTAGGCAGAAAGAACGTTCTCGAAACCCCTTATCAAACCTCTTGGGGCGTTTCAACCCGCCTTCTTGGCGCCATTATTATGGTGCATGGCGATGATAACGGATTGGTTTTGCCGCCCTATGTCGCTCCAATTCAAGCCGTCATCGTACCTGTTAGGATGCAAGCGCCTGGCGTTTTGGAAGCCTGCCGCAAGCTTTATGAAGAAATTAAGAAACAGGGCATCCGCGTAAAATTGGATGACGATGAGAATCGCACCCCAGGATGGAAATTCGCCCAATATGAAATGAAGGGCGTCCCTCTTCGCATTGAAATCGGGCCTCGCGATCTTGAAAAAGGCGAAGCTCTTCTAACCACCCGAGTGGATGGAAAGAAAGAAACGGTGAAAATGGATAGCCTCGCTTCTTCTATGCCAGCCATCTTAAAAGAGATCCATGAGCGCATGTATCAGAAAGCGTTGGACAATCTAAATGCCCACATTTCAGAAGCAAACACCCTTGAAGAAATGACGACCATCCTTGATCAAAAAGGCGGTTTCGTCAAATTTGCTTACGATGGCAGACCGGAAACGGAAGATATCATCAAAGCCAAAACAAATGGGGCGACGGCTCGTTGCATCTTTGAAAAGCTTCCTGCTGACAGCGATAAAGTCGATTCTGTCACGGGGAAGCAAGCCAAAGTCATCGCCTATTTCGCCCGCGCTTATTGATTCACACCCTCTTCGGAGGGCTTTCTTTTATGGACTTCATCAATTTTAAACTAGACGTCATCTGCGATATTTCTTATTTGAACGAAGAATCTTCTTCTTTAGAAATGATTCCTTCCGGCAAAATAGAGAAAGAAAGGCTTCATGAGGCGTCCCTTTCTTTTTTAAAAGGCTCTCAAAAAGACGAAACGATTCTCCTCAAATACCATCAAAAAGCTTTTCTTTCCTATTTTCTTCAAACAATGAGGGATTTAGAAAAATGGGTCAAAGGAAAAGAGCCTTTTTCCTGGGAGGAAGATGATGTTGGTTTCCTGAACTTTCTCCTTCATTCCTCTTGGCTTTATTCCGAAAAGATGAAAGAGAATTACCCAGATTATCTTAAAGAACTAATTCAGAGCGTCTTATGCCCTCTTATCCTATCCTTGACTAAGAAAGATCCTTTCTTCCATGACCTCGATTTTTGGTTTTCAAAAGAAGGAGATGCGCTCTTTGAATCCCTTTCTTTGGCAAAAGAGGAAGAAATCCTCAAAGAGCATTTCTCCAAAACGAAAACGAATTCGGATGAGCGTTTTCTTTAATTGACTGGTTACTTTTTTCATTCCTCTAAAAAAGATGATTTTTGAATACCTTAAAAGCATTCCGGATTGCTATAATGAATCATATGGCACAGAGTGGACTTTCTTTAGAAATTCAGGCGGAGAAAAATATCTCCTACGTTAATTATCAAGCTTATCTTTTGCAAAAAGAGGCGACCCATGGTATCGAAACGAACCCTTTTTGTTTTTTGAAATCGGTTTTGATAAAAAACGCGGGGGAGGAAGATGTGAAAGACGCGACCCTTCGTTTTGATGTGGTCCCTTCCTTGATAGAAATCTCCAACATTCCTCTTTCGTGCATCGAAAAAGGGAATAGGGGTACCCTCATTCGCCAATTTCAATTTTTTCTGGATCCTTTGAAGCTTTATCAGCTTACGGAAAGCCTTCCAGGGTCTTTAAGGGCAACTCTTTTCGACTCCAAAGGCGAAATGCTGGCGACTTCATCCGTCGACCTTCGTTTTGATCCTATTGAGCTTAGCGTTTCAACCTATCGCATCCATGATTTGCTTGCATCTTTTGTGACTCCGAATGAAGAGGGCGTGAAGCAAATTGTTTCTTCCGCGATGGAATATCGCAAAAAGAAATATGAAAACGCTTCTTTTGACGGCTATCTTTCCCACGATCCGAATGAGGTTCTTAAAGATATAGATTCGGTTTATCAAACCATTCGAAGTCTCTCTCTTCGCTTTATCGTTTCGCCTGCTTCTTTCGATAAGCTCTTCCAACGCGTTCGCCTCCCTAAAAACGTTTTAGGGGATAAGATGGGCAATTGTTTGGATCTTTCCTTGCTTTTCGCCTCTGTTATCGAAGCAATAGGGCTCCGACCAATGCTAATATTGATTAGAAATCACTGCATGCTCGGGGTTTGGCTAGACGAAGAAATGTCCGTCTCTCCCTTGGAGGAAAACGGCCAAGTCATCATCAATGCCGCATCGAAAGGATTTGAGCATCTTTGCCTTTTAGAATGCACGGCCATCACCAATGAGGAAATCTCTTTTCAAAATGCGAAAGACATAGCTTATAAAACTCTTCAAGAAGAAAAGAATTTTCATTATGCGATAGACATCCATTCTTGCCGTAACGAATTAATCTGGCCCATTCCTTCGCTAAGAGAGGAAAACGGCGAGAAAAAGATTGTGATTCCTTCGATAAGCCCAGAACAAAGCGAAAAAATCTCTGAAGTCAATGTGGATGCAAGACGTTATCTTTCCAATGAGAATAAGCGCAATAAGAACCGTTATGAATATTGGGAAGATAAGCTTCTGGATCTGAACCTCGCTAACAAACTCTTGAATTTGAAAATCAAGGCAAACACTTTGCAAATCATGGTCGATGATGCGGAAACTTTTTTGGATTTCCTTGCGAATAACGAAAAAGTGTCTCTTCAAGAAGTGGAGCAAAGCGTCCTCTTCCCTGATGGGGAAATCCCTTCCTTTCAAGACGCTTTGTCCTTGAATCTCATCCGCGAAGGATATGGAAAAGGAAGAATCTCTTCTTTTTGCAAAGCGGGCAATAAAATCGACGCAGCAAAAGCCTTATCCAGAAAAGCCAATACCTCTTTGGAAGAAAGCGGCTGCAACCCTCTTTTCCTGACTCTTGGCTTGATTCGCTGGTATGACAATGAAATCAGCGCGAATCATGCGAAAGGGGAGATGTACGCCCCCTTATTCCTCCTCCCCGTTCGCATCCCAAAAAGAAGGACGGGAAATACCTATGTCCTGGAATACGATTACGATGAAATCGGCTTAAACCAAACCCTTTTCGAATATTTCAAACAAAATTTCCATTTGGATTTCTCTTCCTTAAATGAGCTACCTAAGAAAGAGGACGGAAAGATTGATCTCCGCATGATCTATAACGAAATCAGACGGATTATCACGCCCATGAAGAACTGGCTCCTTTTGGAGAACCCTTCGATCCTTTCTCTTTTCTCCTTCTCGCATTTTGTCATGTGGAGCGATTTAAAAAACAATAAGGACATCATGCTTTCGAACAAGATTGTTTCAAGCTTCGTCAACGCTGACAGGGATTTGCCTTTGGAAGAGGAAACGTCCACGCAAGAAATCAAAAATGACGATGTCATATTCCCTTTAAGCGCGGATTCTTCGCAAATCAAAGCCATATATGATGCAGATAAAGGAGAATCGTTCATTTTGGATGGCCCTCCAGGAACAGGAAAATCCCAAACCATCGCCAACATGATCGTGAATCTCCTTTACCATGGCAAGAAAGTTCTTTTTGTGGCCGAAAAAGAGGTGGCCCTCGATGTGGTCAAACGCCGTTTGGACGATCTTTCTTTGGGGCAATTCACATTGGAGCTCGCCAATATCCAAGAGCCAAAATCCCAAGTGTTGGAAACCTATCAGAAGTTGCTCTCTTTAGGCGGTCCAGTCGCCAATCCGGATGGCTTTGACGAATGCAGTCAGAAAATCGAAGAGAAACAAGCGGAATTGAATTCCAAGATCTCCTCTTTGCACGAAAAAAGAGAATTCCTTTATTCTCCTTATCAAGCGATCCTTTCCTACCTTGAAAATGAAAATAGCGGGGACGTGTATGCGTTTTCTTATGAGTTCTTAACGAATTTCAGCGAAAACAAATATGAAAAAACGCTTCCGCTTCTGAAAGACATCGCTTCGACATCCCTTTCTTTCGATTCTTACCTTTCTTCTCCTTTCCTTGGCTTCCAAGGGCGTTCTTATTCCATGGAATACCGCGATTCGATGAAGAAAGAAATCGACGGCGTCCTTCCTCTTTTAGAACGTCTTAAATTGGACTTGTATAACGTTTTCAATCGTCAGAAACAGCTGGAGGAAACCTACAACAACGCTAAGCGTTACGCCGAAATCCTTGAGATTCTTCGCGAGGGGGGGAAGAAATGGCCTGAGTACTATCTCGATGAGACCTTCCTCGAAAAAGAAAACGAAATCCGTTCCGCTTTAAAGCTTGCTATCGATATCACGAAAAACAAAGAAAAAATCCTTGTTTCCTTCAATGAATCTTTCTTGAATCAAAATGGCGAGGAGCTGGAAAAAGAATTCCTCCTTGCTGAATCCCTTTCCTTCTTCCCTCGCCACAAAGCCCTTTCTCTTTTAAGAAAAAAACTAAAACCTTTCGCTAAGAGCAAAGAGGCGTTGAAGAAGGATGGCTTAAAAGACGAGCTTGAGCTTTTAAAACGCATTCAGGAACAAAACAAAGAGCTTGCCGCTTTCGATTCATATGTTCGTTTCTTTTTGAAAAATCATCCATTTTTAACTTACCCGGACGGAGAAGAAGTCCTTCATGTTTTCGAAACGACCATCAAGATAGCGAAAAACACCCTTTCTTTGGATTATCTTCCGAATAAAAAGAATGCGTTCGCATCCTATCTTTCCGACTTAGATCAAGGGAGCTTATTCTCGAAGACGCAGAATGCTTTCCTTAAGGATTTCTATGACTTCAAGAAAAAGAAAGAAGAGCTACTTTTGAACGATTCCTTCGATATTGATCTCTACCCCGACGACAATAAATTCTTTGGCGTCCTTTTTAGCAAACTCCGTTCCGCTTCCGGAAGAATCGGAAGCTTAGCCGAATGGACGTCTTTGCTTTTAAAGCTAGATGATTTGGAAACTCTTCTTCCGAAAGAATACGTCTCTCTTTTCAAAATGGGGAAAATCAAAGAGAAAGATCTCCTTTCCAATTTCGAAAAATCCTTGGCAAACTCCATTCTTTCTTATCGCTTAAAAGAAGACAATCTCGCTCTTCTTTCGAGCAAAGAAATGAATAACCTTATTCACCAGTACGCCAACGACATTCTAGAATTCTCCAATTTGGCGACCGTTATGACGGCTGCAAAGATCTCCTCTTCCTATCCAAGAGACGCTTTCCACTTTGCGGAATCCACCTCCTTCAATCAATTGGCGAAACTTTGTAAAAACGGCGGGAGAGGCGTCTCTTTGAGACAAATCTTCCATAATTACAAAGATATCATCCAGAATTTGACGCCGTGTTTCATGATGTCTCCGATATCCGTTTCGCAGTTCCTTGATATCCACGATTATCATTTCGATGTCGTGATCTTTGATGAAGCCTCTCAAATTCCTACCTCGGAAGCGATATCTTCGATTGCTAGAGGCGATAGCGTGGTTATCGCAGGCGATGAAGAACAGATGCCACCGACCTCTTTCTTCACCACGACAATCGGAAATAACGATTCGGATAACGCTTTCTCCTCTCTGGATGAAGATTTGGAATCTCTTCTGGACGACGCTTTGGTTTTGGGTTTGCCTCGTAAGAGACTTCTTTGGCATTATCGCTCCCGCCACGAATCCTTAATCGCTTTCTCCAACAACAAATTCTATGATAATTCCTTGCTCACCTTCCCTTCCCCGACAAACGACGAAAAAGCCGTTTCATATCGTTATGTCAAAGGCCTTTATGAAAGAGGGAGGGGGGTAAATCGCAATGAAGCCAAAGAAGTGGTCAAAGAAATCCTTCGTCGTCTGAAAGACAAAGAGCTCCGCACCCATTCTATCGGCGTTATCACTTTTAACGAAGCTCAGCAAAACGTCATTGAAGACATGCTCGATAAGGAAACCTCCAAACTCGGAAACGGAAATCTGGAGCCGGGCGGAGAAAAAATCTTTATCAAGAACCTCGAAAACGTTCAAGGGGATGAAAGAGACGTGATTCTTTTCTCAACGACGTATGGCCCTGATAAAAACGGAACGATTTCTTTGAATTTCGGCCCTCTTTCTTTGAAAAAAGGCGAAAGGCGTCTTAACGTAGCGGTTTCTCGTGCGCGAGAGGAAATGATCGTTTTCTCCTCCTTGAATCCGGCTGACATCAAAGCGGAACGAGCGAAGAATGCGGGCGCCCAATACCTAAAAGATTTCCTTTCTTTTGCCAAATTCGGCTATGACTATCTTCCTTTTAACGCCAGCAATCTGGAAAAACGGGAGATTGGCGTTGAAAAATATCTTGCGGAAGATATCCGCAAACTTGGCTATTGCGTGGAAGAAAATCTCGGAGAATCCTCTTTTAAGATTGATTTGGCCATTTCTTTGAAAGAGAAACCAAGCGAATACTTATTAGGGGTTTTGCTTGATAATGAGCATTTCGCGAACATGACATGCCGCGATCGCAATATCAACGAGCCGAACATACTTCATCGGCTTGGCTGGAATCTTTGCCATATTTATGCCGTGGAATATCTTGACCATCGTAAAGAAGTCGTTCAATACATCGTTACTGCCCTGAATGAGATCCTTACCAACCCTAATCAAGAAAAAGAGGAGAGCGTTTTCAAGAAAAAGCCTCTCTTCATAAAGCAAACCATGCCAAAGAAATCCATACCTTACACTTTATCGGAAGAGGCGTGCGATAAGAAGAATCTCGCCCCATACCTTCTTTCCTTAATCGAATATGAAGGCCCTATCTCTCTTGAACTCATCAACCGCCGTTATTGCGCGGCCCTTGGCAAAAAACGCGTCGGATCGATTTCCCGCGGTGAAATTGACAAAGCCTTGCAAGAAATCGGTGACCGAGTGACGTATTTTATCAATGATGGAACGAGATTCTATGTTCCGAAAGACTTTGAGGAAGCGTCTTTCTTAAATTACCGTCTGGACACGGAAAACAAATCCCTCCGGACGCTAAGCGATATTTGTTACCAAGAAGTTGCCAATTGTGCGGCAGACATATTGAAAGAACAGGGCGAGATGGATATGGCTGACCTTGTGAAACAAGTATCCTTGGTCTTTGGCTATAAAGTCCTTCTTCAGTCAAAGAACGCCTATTTGACAAAAGCCATCAAAGACTCTTCTTGCAAAAGAAACCGCATCAAAGTCAGAGAATCCCGCGTCCTTCTGGCTGAATAGGGCTTTTCTTGGGGCGATAAATCGATAACAGCATCGGAATAAGCATTGTCAAAGTAGCTAAAACCCAGGCGCCGGGATCGCCTAAGGAAGCGCCAATGAATGCCCAGATGGATGCCGACGAATTGATTGGCCCCCCATTGAAAAGAGCTGGCAAGAAAGAACAAATAAGCACACGCGCAATCAATTCCGCAATTCCAGCCAAGAAGGGGAAGAGTGGCTTTTCGAGACCCTCCAAGCAATTTCGGAAGAGGAAAAGGAACATCAGGATAAACATCATAGGGATAGCGACATAAAGATAGGTGTTGCCCCATTTGATGGAATCGGCAGTCACTTTTTCAGAGGAGAGGAAAAGATATTGGTAGATTCCATTGATGGTAAGCGAAAGAACGACCAAGTTTATCAGGGCCGTGATAATCATTCCGTAAAGAATGGAAACGTGGAACCCTTTTTTGATGCGGTCATATCTTCCAGCCCCTAGGTTTTGAGCCATATAAGAGATCATGGCGAGGCCCAAGGATTCTTGGAAGCCCATGGCCAATTGGAAAATCTTACCCGCGACCCCATAGCCAAGCTGGGCGGGCAAAGAAGGGTTCATCTTCCCGTTTGGCAGGCGGTCGAAAGCAATCACGGCACCAGACATGATGACGGTTCCAATCGAAAGAATGGAGAAATTGAAAGCGAGAGGGAGGCCGTTTTTTAGGTGCTCAATGATATCCCTCCAAGTCATTTTTAAATCTTCTTTGCGGAAACGAAGCTCTTTGTAATGGTAAAAAAGATAAAACCAAGAAGAGAGTCCAGCCAAAGCTTGCGCAAAAACGGTTGCCCAAGCGGCTCCCGCGACTCCCCAATTAAAAACGACGATAAAGACCAAATCCAAAACGATATTCAAAACGGTGGAAATCAGCAAAAAGACAAAAGGCGTGAAAGAATCGCCGTACGCCCTTAAGCAAGTAACGGCCAAATTATAGACAATCTGGGAAAAAGAAGCCCCCACAATAATCAACAAATACGTTTTGGCCGCTTCATATTCGGCTTGCATATAGGGGTCAGTCGTCGAAGGATAGATGCCAATCCAAGCCAAAAGATAATCCAAAACAAGACAGCCTACGACAGACAGAATGATGGTGATTATGACAGAAAGAACGATTTGGGTCCAAATGGATTTTCTTGCTCCTTCTAAAGAATGCTGGCCGATCTTTTTTGAAAGAACAACCGAGAAACCAGACGCACATCCTATGGAGAATTGAAGGATCATGAAAACGATCGTAGTGGTGTTTGTAACCGCCGCAACGGCCGCATCATTTAGGGTTTGCCCGCAAATGACCGTATCAATCAAAGAATAGATTTTCTGCAATAAAGTAGACAGCATAATCGGAAGAGAGAAAATGAAAATATCCTTCCATATGCCCCCTTTTGTCAAATCGATCGGATCGAATAATCGCTTAAATTTTGTCCACAAGCCCATAACGGGATTATTTTATCTTCTTTCTTTCTACTTTAAAGAGGCCTGAAAACACTTTCAAAGAGAGTCATCGCTTGCCTATAATTTCCTTATGGAATGGAAAAGGAACCCCGCTTATCTGGAAAGACGGAAAATGCTGATTCGACATTTTCTAGGGCAATCCCTTCTTAAGAATGCTTTCGAAGAAATTCTTCAACTTGATGTCGCATATTTTCTCTCTCAAGAAGAAGTTCCTTTTGGGAAGCTGAAATATCATTTCGCAAAAAGAATCAGAGAGAACGAAAAATGGAACGGCGTTCCCTTTCGATATGGCTACTTTCATTTGAAAGGGAGAATCCCTCCGGAAATCGATCCTTCTTCCTTGTATCTTCATTTTGAAGCAGGTGCGGAGGGCATTCTTTTCGATTCTCAAGGACATCCTTTGAAAGGCTTCTCTACGGGAAATTATTCTTTAGAAGACGAAAAGAATTACGCGACTTTAAAATGCCATTACCCTTTAAAAGAGCTTATCGCGAACGATCGAATTGACCTTTGGGTTGAATGCCAGGATAACATTTATTTCCGTTCTCATTTCCCCCAAGCCGGCTTCTTTCATAAAGCCTCCGTCGTGATAGCCCATCAAAACGATCTTTCCGTCTTGTATGACTGTGAAGTCTTATCCAATTATCTTTTTTCCATTTCCTCTGATGCCCCTTATTTCAATGACATCTTGCTGGGCCTCGAAAAAATCAGAGACCTGTATCTTTTTTCCTTCGATAAGAAAGAAAAAGAGGCCAAAAAGATTACCTCATCCCTTCTTTCGCTTATTTCCAAATCCGAATTCACGATCACTTGTCTTGGCCATTCTCATTTGGATTTAGCATGGCTTTGGGGTTTTAAGGAAAGCAAAAAGAAGGCATTACGCAGTATTTTAAACGCGGTATACCTTTTAGAAAGATATCCTTCTTTCCATTATTCCATCTCCGAGGCTTGGCAATTGGAGCAAATCAAAGAGCTTTCTCCAGAGGCCTTTTCGTTGGTGCAACGATATGAAAAAGAAGGAAGAATCGAGCTTCTTGGCGGGGCATATGTCGAAAACGATTTAAACAACGTCGGCGAAGAAGCCCTTTACCGTCAGATGCTTTATGGGCAGCATTTCTATCGCGATTATTTCGGGCATGATGCTCAAATTGGCTTTTATCCGGATGATTTCGGCTTCATCCCCGCTTTGCCTAGCATTTTAAAAGACACACGTCAGCGCTATTTCTATTCTGCGAAGATAAGGATGAATGAACAAAGCGTTTTCCCGTATTCTTCTTTTGTTTATGAAGGATTGGATGGCCAGAGCGTACTTGCTCATTTCTCCCAAAATCCCTATGGATATAATGGCTATGCCCTTCCTAAGGAACTTATGGACACGGAAAGAAACAGCAAAGAAAAATCTTTCTTGAAAAACGCTCTCTATCTCTTTGGCTGTGGAGATGGTGGGGGCGGCCCTAGCGAAGATATGTTAGAAAGGCTCCCGAGAATGAACCGTCGTCTTTCCTTGCCTGCCATTAAGGAAGAGAGCGCTCTTTCCTTTTTCCAATCATTGGAGCCTTATCAATCCTCTTTGCCCCATCTAAAAGGAGAAATCTATTTAGAAAACCACCGAGGGACTTTCTCTTCCCAGGCGAAAAATAAAATTTGGAACCGCTATTTAGAAGAAAAACTCCGCCAAACGGAGATCTATCTGTCGGAATTAAACATCAAAGATTTCGCCAAAGAGATCGACGGTATTTGGAAAGAGACCCTCCTTTACCAATTCCACGATGTTTTGCCCGGCTCTTCCATAAAAGAGGTCTATCAGCTTACGGACAAGCGTTACCCAATCCTTGATGAAATGTTGGACGAAATTCTTGAGAAAGCATCGAATAAAAACTATTCTCCAATCTACAAAAAGGGCTATTATGCCCGTAATTTCTCTTTGAAAAAGACGCATTATGAGAAATGGGGGAATTCCTATCTTATTTTCTCTTTGCCTGATTATGGCGAAAGCAAGGAGGCCGAACGTTATAAAGGGAGAAGCATTTCTTCTTTAGAGACCTTGGACACGAAATATTTTCACATCGTTTTTGCTTCAGACGGTTCTTTTTCTTCTTTGAAAGACAAAGAAACAGGGGAAGAGTATTTTTCCTCCGAAGCAAATCGTTTCCGTGTCTTTTATGAGCCAGGCGATCCGAAATACGCCAATTGGAATATTTTGGAAAATTATCGTAATCAACCGGAAAAATATATGGCATTAGAGAAAAGAACCGTTAAGCGTTACGGCCCCCTTTATGAATTCAACGATGTCTACTCTTTCCGAAAATCCCATTTGTACCAAACCATTTTGATTGATGAAAATTCACGCATTATTCGCGTGCATCATAAAATGGACTGGAAAGACGACGATTATCTTTTAAAGGCGCTCTTCCCCATTAAGGATATGCCAGAAGAAGTCTTTTCCGATACCCAATTCGGTTACCACGCCCATTCCACAAAGAATGATTCTTTCATGGAGAAAGCCCAATATGAGCTTTGTTCCTACAAATGGATTGAGCTTTCCAAAGAAAGAAGCGGATTCGCCTTATTTAGCCCCGTAAGAAATGGTTTTTATGCAAAAGAGGGAAATCTCGAACTCACCCTTTTGAAAAGCAATTCTTACCCAATGGAACATATGGATCAGAAGCCATACGAATATGATTATGCGCTTTACCCACACAAGGAAAGATTGGAGAACTCCGATGTGGACGAAAAAGCAAACTCCTTCGCTTCATCCGTATTCTTTTTCAAAGAGAAAGGAAACCCGAAAAATACTTTCCTCATCAGCAACCCCCGTATCGTTTTATCTTGCTTCAAGCCTTCTTATGAAGGAAAAGGCTTTGTAATACGCATATACAATTCAACAAACGCTCCTCAGAAATGCTCGATAAATTTGCCAGCCTGTTTTGGGAAAGCCTGCCTGTGCAACGGCTTAGAGGATGAAGTGGGAGATGTGAATTTGAATGAGATTGACTTTAAAGCATTCGAAATCAAAACGATTTTGCTTTCTTAGTTTGTTTTTCCTCCTTTTCTTTAAATATTTAATGCTAAATTCTTCTCTTTAGTGTATATTTACACATGCACGGAGGCGTACCCAAGAGGCCGAAGGGGGCAGGTTGCTAACCTGTTAGTAGGGAGTCATCCCTAGCTCGAGTTCGAATCTCGACGCCTCCGCCAGTTGTATGCTGTGCGAACGCTTACTGCATTGCAGTGGGGGTTCACATTTACGGCTAAACTTCCTGATAGGTTAAGAAAAGCCGATATTTATTAAGGATTCACTAGAAATGGTGGGTCCTTTTTTTGAAAAAGGATTGAAAAATTCTTAGAATGATTTCGATTATGAGGTATAAAAGTTTGTAATTAAAATTGAAAAAAATACAAAATGAAAAACAGGATTGATTATATTACGTTTTGTTAGTTGTTTTGGATTAATTAATGCAGAGCCAACTATATATTCCAATAAGATTAATGTTGTTAAAAATGAAATAAGAAATAAAGCCAATACTTTAGTTAAAAATGCGTTGAGTTTGGGCGATAATAAAAAGAATGATGATTATGATTATGAGTTTCAAAGTGGAGTTAGCTTTAAAAATTATAGTGATATTGAAGATTTATTGAGGAAATAAACATGAAAGATGAATTCATATATGAGTGCAATTTGCCTAGTAGAATTGTAAATAAATTGCTATTTCAAGAGCGCAGAAAAAATTCTTTACTTTGATTTTCTCATTTATTGTTTTCTTAATTTCTAATATTTTTCTTTTTTGGGGAATTATAAAAAATAGTCATATGATGCTTATTATTGGTGTTATATCTGTAATTTTATCTATTGTATTTATGGCCTCATTGTTCTTTTTAGCAATGCATAAAGGTGGTCCTAATAGGTTTTTTCCGTGTGGAAATATCAAAGTTTTCTATAACGAAATAAACAAAGAACTAGTTTTGCAATTCGAATCATTTAATGATCCTTATTATAAAAAAACCATTCATCCAAATTATATTATTAGTAAGAAAGACTATTTAATAAAAGTGTCTACAAAACGTTGACTACTGCAGAAACAGCCAGCAATGGATCCAGGCAATTTCATCGCCGGAAAAGAGAAGGGGTTTTTAATGCGAGACATTGTTGCTATAATCCTTAAACGATGGATAAAGTGTTCGTCTTAAAACGTTCGATGAAGAAAACATACGCTTCTTACGCATTAACGGGTGTTTTCTTTTTTCTTTCGTTTCTTTTTATTTTTCTCTTTTTCAATCAGGAAGAGGGCTCCTCTCCTTACGGAATTTGCTTTTTCCTTACCGATATTCTCTTTCTTGTCTGCTTTACCTTTTCCGTGTATCTCACTTTGCAAAAGAAAGAGATCCGCATCATAAAAGAAGGGGATTCCTTACTCGTGGAAGAAAGAAAAAGCTACCGCATCCCTCTTTCTTCTTTAGAAAGCATCGTTTATAAAGATGGGAACAGATTCTTTTTTGATGGAAAACTCGTTTTCCAAACGGAAGGGAAAAAGATTTCGGTTAAAGACATCGCCAGGGTGGAATCGAATTATTTGGCTTTGCGAGAAATATCGGCTTTGAAAACGGCTTAATTCTTGCTCAGGCAATCTTAATGTCTTTTAGATAGATGGCGTAAGAGGACTCGTTTGCAAAAGTAAAATAGCTATGAATCTCACCTGTATAGAGGTTCCATTCTTCCTTTTGGGTCATTTCAAGAGAAATTTTCTTTTCTAAAGGATGCTCGCCATCTCCTTCATAAATGGTAGGGATTCCCGTGTAGGCGCCATTCTGAAGGATTTTAAAGGTTACGGTTCCAGCTAATTTGCTTCTATTGTAGAAAAAAGAGCTCTCTTTTTTCATTTGGACGCACCCCTCGCCTTTCCCTCCGCCTTGCATGCAAGAAGAAACAAAGAAAACGGAGCCATCGCTTGAACTGATTTCTTGATCCTCAGGATATCCTTGAGAGGCTCTTTCAGGAAAATCGGTTGCATTTAAGACGCAGCCTTTCTTTTCTAAGGGAGAAGAAGAGGATGTTTTTTGTTTAGAATTTTCGGCAATCAACGAACTTGTTTCAGAAGAAGGGGAACCCGCTTCAGACGAAACGGCGACGTTTTGGCAAGAAATAAGGAAAGATGCCAGCACGAATGGAAGAACAATTTTTGCGTTTTTCATCGTAAAGTATTATCTCAAAGAAAGAAGATAAGTCAAAGATGAGAAAAAATCGCATAAATTTGTTAGAATACTTCCTGGCTTAATTTTATGAATGCGATAAAAGATTATTTTGACATGATGGCGCCTTCTTGGGACGCCATGGAGAAGAAAAAAGATGAAGAGATCCTCCCTCTTTTAAAGAAAATCGGCATCCGGAAAGGTGACTATGTTCTGGATTTGGGATGCGGAACAGGAAGAATCACGGGGCTCCTCCATTCTTTAAGCGAAGCTCCTGTTTTTGGCTTAGATCTTTCTTCCGAGATGATTTCTCTTGCCAAAAAGAAATACGAAGGCAAGGGATACGTCTCTTTCGATGTCGGAGATTTTTTAGCCAAGACCTTTGAAAAGCCTTTTGACGTCATCGTCATCTATAACGCTTTCCCTCATTTCTTGGATGTGGATAAGTTTTCTTCTTCCTTGGCGAATAACCTCAAAGAAGGCGGAAGATTTGCCATTGTTCATTCCCTATCCCGCGAACAGCTTTCCCACGTTCATGATAAGTGCGATTTCAAAACGACGCGCGTCCTTTCCTCCCCGGAAAAAGAAAGCGAGCGTTTCCAAAAACGGTTCGACATCCTTTTAGCGGAAGAAGATGACTCGTCTTTTCTTATCGTCGGGAAAAAACGCTAATGCTCCACGCAACGTGAAATCACTTTCGGCAAAACGCGAATGATATCCTCTGCGATGATGGAATATTCGCATTCTTCCTCCAAAAGAAGATCTGCGCTTTTGCCTAGTAAATATGATCCAAACGCGGCTTTCAAAGGAATGGATTTTTCTATCTTTTGAGCGAAAATACCGCAAAGAATCCCACTAAGAAGATCGCCCGAGCCTGCCTTGGCAAGCCCTGTGTTTCCAAAAGAGGAGGAATATGTCTCCTTCCCATCCGAAATGTAAGATGTGTGCCCTTTTAGAAGAACGGTCATTTTCTTTCCATTCAAATAAGATAAAAGATATCTCATCGGTTCTTTTTCGATTTCCTCGCGAGAAAAGCCGCTTAAATAGGAAAATTCACCCATATGGGGAGTGAGAATCAAATGGCATGTCATCTTGCTTAAGAATTCGTTTGGAATATGTGCGAAAGAGGTCAAAGCACCAGCATCAAGGATCAGGTATCCATGATAATTCCCCAAAAGATATTCCAATATTTTTTGACATTCCCCAAAACCAGTGATGCCCATCCCAATGGCGATAGCGGTCGCTTTTTTTGCTATTTTTCCCAAATAATCGGAATCGAATAAAAAATTTCCGTTCTTGCTAGGAAAGGGATGGACGATAATTTGCGGATCTCTCCCGACGTAGATGGAATATAGAGGTTCGGGAACGTATAAAGTAGCGAATCCAGCTCCCAGTCTTAAAGCGGATAAAGAAGCCAAAGAAAGAAGAGGAGCCCCTCCATAGTCTTTGGAGCCGCCTAATAAGACGGCTCTTCCATAATCGAATTTCGAGGTGCTCTCATTTCTTTTCGGGAGGAAAGAAGAAAAAAGGGAATCAGAGGTGGCAATTATTTCCATGCTCCTATTCTAAAGCAAGTTGAATATGAATACAGGGGTCAACTCTTTTTATTTTTTCGGCATTTAGGTATTTTGATACTGATTGGTTGGCAAAGACGCTGTTATAGGTTAAAATATTTCGGTATTTCGATAAGGGGCTATGAAGCATGAAAAAATATTCCAAAAACCAATTAGAAAGATATCCAATCTATTTAAAATATTTCAAAGAACTGGAAGCACAAGGGGAAGAAACCATTTCCTCGCCGAAAATCGCCAAGGTTCTTGGATATAGCGAGGAACAAATCCGCAAAGACCTTCAAGCGGTTTCCACCGTTCCAGGCCGTCCTAAAAAAGGAAGAAATATCGCTAAACTCGTCGATACTTTAGAAACATTCTTAGGGTATAGAGGAGAGGTGAAAGCCGTCATCATTGGCTGCGGCCATTTAGGGCAAGCTCTTCTCCATTATCCGAATTTCGCCGATATGGGGCTTACGATTGTGGGGGGCTTCGATGTCGATTCGTCTTTGAATGGCAAAAAAATCGACGGCAAACCCATTTACCATATCGATGATCTTAAAACCAAATTAGCGGAGCTTGGCGGAGAAATCGCCATCGTCACCGTCCCAGCGGCTCACGCCCAAGAAGCGGTCGATAAAGCGGTGGAAGCGGGCGCAAAAGGCATTTGGAATTTTGCTCCAACGCATGTTACCGTTCCAAACGGCATTGTGATTGAAAACTTCAATTTCTCCTCATCTTTGGCGGTTTTGATGCATAATCTCAAAGAATAATCAATCTAAAAAAGAATAAATGCCAATCGAAACGGCGTTATCCAAATTCAAAGAATCGACCTTGCTTGATTGCTCAATCTTGATTGGCGTGCCGATTTTTAAGAAAGAAGCAGGAAGTCCTGTTGCCTCATTGCCAAAAATAAGGGAATAGGGCTTTTCTTTTTTCGTCTCCTTCAAAAAATGGTCGGTTTGAAGCATAAAAGGGTAAAGATGCCTTTCCCCCATGACTTTTTGGTATTCCTCAAAAGAATCAAAATAAGAAAAAGGCAAAGAAAAGATAGCGCCCATGGTAGAGCGGACGCATTTTGGATCAAAAGCGTCTGCGGCTGGACGAACAATGCCTAGAAAATCAACATTAAAGGCAGCGCATGAACGAAAAATCGTCCCCAAGTTCCCCATATTCGATGGCGAAAGCAAAATCACATGGTTTCCGGATGGCGTTTTTTCCGTGCGGAATTTCTGGAATTCTCCGATCACAAAAGTGTTTTCTTTCTCCGATAGAGAGAAAATCTTTTGATTGTTTTCAATGATTTGGATGTGATTCTTTTTTGCTAAGGCGACCAATTTATCATACGTCTCGTCTCTTTTTTGCTTTTCCGAGATATAGATGCGTTTTGCAACTTCCGGTTTCCTTAACAATAATTCAAAGGTGAGAGTGGTTCCAAGAGTGTAAGAGATATCGCCTTTTTTCTCGTACTTCATCATATGTAGTGATTATAGCTTATTTTCATTATTTTCGGCATTTTCTTCTTTCGCCAGTCTTTTATAAGGTGGAGGAAAGAATATGGAAGAAAAATCTATCCGTTTAGGAAGTATCCCAAAGAAAGTGACTCAATTATTTCATCTAAAAGGAAATGCCGATATTGTCGTTTGGAATAAAACGCTAGACGGATTCGCAAGACGTTATCCGAAGGATTATCTAGTGAAAATAGCCGAATGCAAAAGAATCCTGGCAAACCCTTTGTACGCTTCCTACGATCAGAAGCAAGGAATTCTTTACATCGTGAAAGAATACATTATTGGAGGCACGTTCAAGAAAGTGGCGCTGGCTATCAATCTAAAGGAAGCGAATCTCATCGATTTCTTCCTTTTAACACCCGCTAAAATCAAAGAAATCTTCCATGAGGAGATGAGATGGAAATTGGTAACTCCTACGAAGAAATAGTTCTTCGAGCGTATTTTCCGCTTAAGGAATAGGAGAGAAAAACCATGAAGAAGCTAACCGATATATAAAGGAGGAGAAGCGTTCCGATGGAAAGAATCACTCCAACCCAGCCATTCCATTCCCCCAAGATGGCGAAATTCAAGAAAGTGTTGTTATCAAAGCAAAGGCAAGCGAAGGTCGTGGAAGTGCGGATGTAATGATTCAAAATTGAGAAAGCGCCATAAAAACAAGGAATGGCAATCAAGTAAATCACCCAATGCCATTTCCAGTTCCCTTTTTCGGAAAAGAGAAACCAATCCCCAAAGACAAGAATTGGAAAAAAGACATACGTCAATAATTGGGTCAGCAAACGGTCATTAGAAAAATAAGGAGTTAAAACATTCCCTCCGTGGATAAACAAATAGGAGACGGGGCGAGTCAATGCAAGAGCCACCTCCAAAGCCAAGGAGACAAAAAGAAGCTGCCCGTATATTTGATGGATTACGCGTTTATTCTTATGCAAAAGCCAAAAGAAAGAAAGGAAAGTTTCTATAAAGAGAACGAAGACCCCGTAAGTGGTTACCCAGGTTCCGAAATATCTCCAGGCGTTCCATCCAAACGAATCGATGGAATCGGCGTTAAAAACGCAGATCAATGTAAAAACCCCGACAGCGAGGGATAAGAATCTATAGATGAAATTTAGGATACGATTTCTAATGACCATTGCTTTCGCCTTATAATCTAGCAATGGATATTATAAAGGAATTTAAGGATGACCAATACCCTAGAAAAGGGGATTGGAAAGAAAGAAGGATTGCTAGAGGCGTCGTGATAAACGGAGATGGCCTATTCGCTCTTCATCGGATTAAAAGAAACGACATCTTCGGAAATTATGCCTATTATGAAACGCCAGGAGGGGGAATCGATCTTAAGGAAAGCCCGGCTACGGCCTTCCAAAGGGAGTGCGAGGAAGAACTTGGCTATCAAGTGGAAATACTAGGAGAAATCGGCATCATCAAAGACGAATACGCGCTCTTATCAAGGAAAAACGTAAATTATTATTTCCTCGCTAAAGCGACGAAGTATGTTGGGAAACACCTTGTTAGCGATGGAGATTCCCTTATCGAGAGAACCCTTTATTTACCGCTCGATGAGATCCTTTCCCTTTATGAGAATCTTCCAAACAAAGGCATTCCTTTTCTTTTAAAAAGAAGGGAACTTCCCATATGGTTAAAAGCAGAAGCCCTTTTAAATCGTGAAAAAGACGCACTTTCTCTTGCTAAACCTCCTAAACTTTACTAAACTTATCAACGCTGGCGGAATTGGTGAAGCGGTCTAACACAACCGGCTGTGAACCGGCCATTCACGGGTTCAAATCCCGTATTCCGCCCCATAAGAAAAGCATAGGTTTGATACAAATGTTATCAAGCCTTTTTTCTTTGCGAATAGGAACATTTTTCCTTTCCACCAGCAAAATTCAGAGCCTTGTAAAAGTGTCAAATGGCATTTCTATGAGACTCTTTTTCTTTTTATATATTACTACGGAACGAAAGCCCTATCAACGGGACGATAGGTATTGCTACGGAACGATTGATATTTTTTTATAAAATCTCATTTTAGTCTCGACATTATTCCGCAATCTGCTTGTAATTTTCTCAAAAAAGTGCTATAATCTTTAATCACATCTTTGACAGTTGGAATGATATAAAAATAAAAAAATGCCTAAAAATAGGCGTTTTTTAGCTATAAGAAGGACAAGAAAAATGTAGCATAATTTTATTTATTAAAATTTTTTTTAAATTCTTTTGATAAATATGATTTTTTCATAATTTCATTAGAAATATTAATATTAAATAATTCTTGAATATCTTGTTGTTGTTTGTTATTTTCAAAATTTGGGAAATAATAATCTTTTCTTTCAGTTATTTGAAAACTTCTTAATAAATCAAATAAATCTTCATCTGAAATATCTTTTAAAGATTCATATTTAGATTCATTACATAATTTTTGAATATAGCGATAATAAAGTGTTGTTAAGAAAACACTGAAGAAATGAGCATCAATCATATTATCTGAAGAGTGATTAATAGGTCTAAAACCTAAAAATTGTTTCATTACTAAAAATGTATCTTCAATCATCCATCTTTTTTTCATCCAAGAAATAATGTTTTCTTCATTTTCATCAGTTAAAGAAGTACAAACGGCATAATAACCATCTAAAGAAGCTTGTTCTAGAATTAATTGATTGTTTAAAGATTTAATAGTTTCTTTAGCAACTTCACCATTAGAAGTAATAGAAGTTTCTACAACATATTGTCTAGGGTCACCAGCTTTATATTTTTTCTTAGAGCCTTCTTTTTCAATTAATTTAGAAGCTCTTTCAATTAATCTAGAACGTTGTAATCTATCTCTAAGAGCGTATTTTAGAGAGAAAGAAATAAGATAATCTTCATCAATATATTCAACTTGTTTAGGATTAGATCTATAATTTTTAGGCTTTTCATCTTGAAGGACTGGATATCTTCTAGATAAAAAGACATTAAGTAATTCAGAAATTTCTTTATTAATTTTTTCAATTTCTTTAGGATTAGAGGAATTATCTAATAAAGAAGTTAATTCATCATAACGAGATAATACTGTCGACTTTGACAATTAAAATTTGCCATAATTTTCTCTCGTAGTCGTTTTTAGGCGAGAGTGTTTTATTTTTCAGCAGGCGCAAAATTTGATTTTGTCTGGCTTTAGTTTTTATCGATTTGCTTAAGATGCCAATAGCGTCCGTAAATATGGTTTCGTAAATTGAATACAAGTGGATGATTGCATCATGGAAAACAGCCTCCAATTGCTTTTCAAAAAGCTTGATGTTATCGCATCGTATATCGGTGAAACGGTTTTTGCAAATCCACATTTGAACGGTGTTTACATAATATTCATGGTACATGGGCTTTCTATTGTAGTTCGATCCGCACTTGCTGCAAAAAAACTTGTATGAAAATGGGGTGCAACAGGAATAGAAGGAACTGGTGCGGTTCTGCAGTTGGATTTGAGCTTCGTCCCAAGTAGCTCTTTTTATGATTGCAGGGTGGTCGTTCTTTACGTAGTACTGTGGCAATTCGCCCTCGTTCTTTTTGGTGGTGTGAGATATAAAATCCACAACGAATGATTTTTGAAGAATTGCGTCACCACAATATTTTTCATTTGACAATATGTTGACAATTACGTTTTTCGTCCATTTTTTACCTTTTGGACTTGGTATGCTTAATTCGTTTAATGCCTTTGCGATTTTTGTAGGGGTATCTCCTTCAAGGTAAAGCCTGTAAATCAATTTGACAATTTTGGCTTGCTCCTTATCTATTACAAGTTCGTATTTGCCACCTTGTTTATATCCGAGGAATTGGGAATAGGCCACATACACTTTGCCTTCACGACATATTTTCTGCTTTCCCCATTTTATGTTTTCCGATAATGATTGCGATTCCTCTTGAGCAAGTGAGGACATGACGGTTAGGATGAATTCGCTTTTCATATCCATGCTATCAATATTTTCTTTTTCAAAAAACACAGTGACACCTTTGGATTTTAAAGAGCGGATGGTTTGAAGCGCGTCCACGGTATTTCTGGAAAATCTTGATATCGACTTAACGAGAATAAGGTCGACCTTTCCTTCTAGGGCGTCGGATATTAATCTGTTAAAGCCATCTCGCTTTTTCAGACTTGTACCGCTGATGCCTTCATCATAATAAATGCCTACGTTTATCCATTCTGGATTTTTATTTATTAGTTCCTCGAAATATCTTTGCTGTACGGCAAGGCTGTTTAACTGTTCGTCCTGTTCCGTAGAGACCCTCGTATATGCCGCAACTCGCTTTTTTTGTGTTATTTGCGTGCTACTTTTTGATTTTGGTTTTGCTGTTATTTGAGTGATAGTCTTTTTCATTCCTCAACCTCTAACCAACCGATAATGGGTCTGTATTTTTTAGAGATTGCTTTACGGATAGATTTGAATTCTTCCTCTGTGATGTGACCTTCTTCGAGAAGGTTTGTTAATAGCAAAACCAACAATCGATATTTTGTTTCTGACTGAGCTTGTTTTTGGTTCATTTTGTACCTCCTGAGTGTGGTGTCTATCTATCACTCTAAAAGATTTAAAAGTCAAGTAATTTGGCAAAGTAAAATCCATATTGAAAAAGCAAAACAACTTATCACTAATACTAGGCAAATTGCAGGCTAAAAAGGTAGATTTTTTGAGCCTTTTATGATAAAATAAGAGTGTATTTAGATTGCTATACAGGAGTGATTTGTTTGCCAGAATTGGATGAAAAAGAATTTGCTTATAAAGCGAGTAACAAGAAGCAACAAAAATTATACGACCATTACGTTGAGTCCTTTAAGCAAGAACCTATTTTTTGCTTGAGACTTAAGAAGAATGTTTTATCCGATGAAATGAAGCCAATTACTACGCTTGTGTTTGAACCAACACAAGACATGCCTTTTTGGAAAATATGCACGATTGGCGCTAGCGACTACCTAATGCCTGAGCGTGATATCGGCATGTGGAGAAAGGCAAACCAACGCAACGAATACATGATGCTTATCGATCCAGAAGTCGAAATCAGCCAAGAGAAAACGGAATGGCTATCGCTTAACTCATTGCTCTGGGCAACCGCCGAATACGCCTTTAACGCAAAGGAAAATATTACGGTTTCAGATACAATTGATATGCAAATCAAAGGAAAATATTGTGGGACCGTGCTGTTGCTTCCGGAAATCTTCAAATCGCCAAGCGTAGTGAAGTGCTTCATTTCCAAACGCAAATACATAAGCATATTCCAGGTAATGCCAATAACCAGGGAGCTGCTAAGCAAAAAGTTAAGAAAAGGCACCAACGGCATTTATTGGCTGATGGAACAATTCTATACGCACGATGACGATTATAGGCTTATATCGTCAAAACCATTTGCAACGTTATAATTACCAGGAGGCAATATGAGCACAAATAGCGATAAAATAAAAAAATACGAGAGGCTCGCCGTAAAAAAGCCGAGGTACTACGTTTCTATCGGCAATTTATATTCCGATGACGGCGATTTCAGAACCGCAACGACGTACTATCAA
>DBKT01000007.1 GCA_002297365.1 Caryophanales bacterium UBA743 | reverse complement strand
GGGAGTGACAATAAGTTTGTGTAATTTGGCATGATTGCCATTGCTTGCCGGGCCCGGCAAGCAAAAAAAGCCGCATAGCCCTTATAATTGTTTTGCTTACAAACGATTGAAAGGAGCTAAGCAGCCATGTCCATTATACAACTATTTTCATCCATGACGGCCGAAGAAGCCGCCTCGATCGTCAAAGAGGACCTGAACTCCTTCGTAAGGGCCGAGCTTGAGAGGGCCTTCAACGAGGCGCTCGAGGGCGAGATCGAGGACTTCCTCCTCGAGGCATCCTCGGAAAGGGGCGGGAGAATCTACAGGAACGGCTATTACGAGAGAGTCCTGAAGAGCCGGTTCGGCCCGCTTTCCATCCGCGTCCCGAGGGATCGGCTCTCCCTCTTCAAAACCATGATGCTTGAGCCTTACCAAAGGTCGACGGGCGACCTCGAATACCTCGTCCAGAGGCTCTACCTGGATGGGCTCACGCTCAGCGAGATAGGCGAGCACCTCCTCGCCGACTCCTCCACCGAGCTTTCGAGGGAATCGATAAGGAAGCTCGTGTCCGGATTGGCCAAGGGGGCCGAGGAGTTCCGCGGAAGGGCCCTGCCCGAATGCGTCGTCGTCTTCATGGACGGCACCTACGTCCCGCTGAAGAGAGGCTATGGGAAAGGCTCGTCGGTGTCGAAGGAATGCATCGAGGTGGCAATAGGCGTGACGAGGGATGGGAGGCGGCAGGTTTTGGACTTCCGCGCCGTCCCGCAAGAGGGGGCCGGCAATTGGTCCGATTTCCTGGAATCCCTCAAGGAAAGGGGCATCGGGAGCCCCAAGCTCTTCGTCACGGACGGCCTGCGCGGCTTGCCGGAGGCCATCGCGAAATCGTTCCCTTCGGCGAAGAGCCAGCTTTGCCTGGTCCACGTCCAGAGGAGCATATCCAAGTCGGTCAGGATCCGCGACAGGAAGCCCGTAATGGACGATTTCAGGGGCGTCTATTCCAAGGGCTCCAGGAAGGAATGCGACGAGGCCTTCGCCGAATTCGCGTCGAAATGGTCCAAGCCATACCCGAGATTGGTCCTCTCCCTGGTCGAGAAGCAGGATTCGATGTTCCGCTTCTACGAGTTCCCGGAGCCGATGCGGAGGGCCATATACACGTCCAACGCGGCCGAATCCCTCAATTCCATCGCGAAAAGGAAGACGAGGGCGAGGATCCAGTACAACTCGGAGGATTCGGCGCTCATCGTCCTCGCGAAGGTCTATGAAGACTACAACCGGGGCGCCAGGCCCGCCAGATTCACGCTCGATCTGAGCGAGGAGGAGAAACGGTCGATGGGGTTCAACGGATAAGAACCTCCGGGCAATGCGGTTTATGTATTACACAAAATTCTTGCAACTCTCTATAAGGATCAAATTTTCCTAATTTAACATGTTCTTAAAACGAACTCAGGATCTTTCTAGATCTCTCTAAAAACCCGCATTGGATCCTTATTAAGTTGAACCATTTCGTTAATTTTGCTTTAAAAAACGGCCAATAGAACAAAAAACGGGTCGTTTTGACCCGCAAAATTCATTTTGGTGGATCATATCGGGATCGAACCGATGACCTCCTCCATGCCATGGAGGCGCTCTCCCAGCTGAGCTAATGACCCGTTCGCACTCTTTTAAGCGCGTTATTAAGAATAATAAGGTTTTTAACTTGTGTCAATATTTTATCGCTTGGAATATAAGAAAAGGGCTCATTTCTGAGCCCTATGCAGCAAATCTAGATTATTTTCCTTCTGGATTTTGCGTGTTCTTTACCGGTTTGTCTTCTCTTGTGTAGCCTTCCTTTGTCAACATGTCGTCAATAATCTTGATGGCACGACGGAAAGAAAGATCGGAGCGAACCTTGAATTGGAGAGGCAAGTCTTCGTATTTCTTTGTTTCGGTACGTTCTACTGGGATTGGAGTATCCTTGTACTCATCTGGATTGACGGCAAAATAAACCCTTAAATGTTTGCCATTAATAGTCATAAAAACATATCTCTTACGATGGGCGGAAAAAGTGTCTCCAGGAATAGAAAGACGATTGTTTAAACCATAAGACTTGATATGATCGCGTAAATCATAGTACTTATGGCGTAAATCGAAATCAGCGTTCTTTAAACGGGTTTCAAAGGAAGCGCGGCGTTTATTTCGCAAGGCCGCAAAAGGGTCTTTTTGAACTTCTGCGGTTTTCGTTTCCACCACAGGTTGTTCCTCTTTGGATTCAGGTTTCATCTCAACGACAGGCTCTTCCTCCTTTGGAAGAGGCGTTTCCTCTTGTTGAGCATGGAACTCTGCAACGTGTTCCCTTAAAGCGTTATTTGAAACGTCTTCCGCAACAGTTTTGGCAACTTTATTCGAGACATCATCGGCAATCTTGTTGACATCTTCTTCGCTAAGAGCGCCTGCTGGTTGTTTAGAAGCTTCGTAATTTTCAATTTCCTCGCGAGCAAGGGTGCGGACTTGATCTTCGCTTAAAGCTTCTTGCTGAGCGGCTGGTTGTGCTTCTGCTTCTTTTTTAGCTTTGATTAGAATGTAAGAACCAACACTCATTAACAGGATGCCGATCAAATCAAGCCAGAATGAAATCAGGATAAGCCAAAGGTTTCCGACGTCAGCGTGGCCAGAAACAGTTAAACGCTGAACGAGAATTCCCAAATACGGAAGATAAGCAATCCCTAGAGAGATGGCAACCGCACAATAGATAACTTGTGGATGCTTTTTACGAATCATCAGTACGATAGAAGCAATAAGGCCAATCAAAACGACGGTGTCGACGAATAAAACGACGAATGACCACTTAGAGCTAAAATCGCCAACAAAAACACTGCCATAAACATCGATGCTGGCACGAACGCCGTAAGGAAGTTCTCCATTGCCAGCAGGAATCCAATCGACTAATCCGCCAATGCCAACGAGCAAGCCCGCTAAGAGGAGGAGGACTGATGCGATGATGATTACCACCACAGGAGTCATGTTCTTTTTTTCTTTCATGTTTAAATTCTCCTACATGTATCCCCTATTTTTTATCCCTCTTGCAAAAGAATGAGGGACGTAGGGCTATTTCCCGAGGAAAAGAAATGTTCCTACACCAGAAAGCATTCTTATTGTGATTGAAAAGCATGTCTCTGATAAGAAAAGAATAGAGCCATGTAATCACATTGTCAAATAAATACGACAGGTATCGCCTCTTTTTTAAATAAAACTGTTTCATTCACGCAGGAGTCGCTTTATTTTTTAAGAAATCATACACGTCTCATGTCTTTTTTGGCTTAAAAAGAAAAAAGCTTTAAAAAGCTTTTTCGTTCGTTGGCGCGCTCGAGGGGATTCGAACTCCTGACCTTTCCCTTAGGAGGGGAACGCTCTATCCAGCTGAGCTACGAGCGCAGCAAAACAATGTTACCACCAATAAGAATAAGCTTCTATTCCTTTATAAAAACCTTTTCGATTTTGGCAATATAAAAATCATGAAAATCTTTATGGGGATAAGAGTCTTCCCGCACATTCGAATCCAAGAAACACTCTTCTTTCATTGTTTGTCTATAAAGCTTGCGACACACAAAGACTAAATTTGCCTCATTGATATAGGAGTAATTCTCAAAAGAAGTTGAGGTAAAACCAACCTTCTGAATCTTGTCTTCATCTTTGCCACTATGAGTGCCAAGATAAGTGAGTTCTTTTTTGAATTTTTTGTCAAAGAAACAAACGGTGAAATATTCTTCTTTATCAAGAAGGATTTTGCTAAAACGTTGGGGCCTTACAAAGATCGTTATTACAGGCATTCCCGAAGAATGACCCCATAAAGAACCGATTTGTCCCCAGGAAATCGTCATTGCGTTCGCCTTATCTCCTTTCTTTCCCGTGACAAGCTCACCCCACGAATCAGCAAATAAGGTAACCGGATTGATTTCAAGTTCTTTGTAAGAGATTTCTTTCATTTTCTTTCTCCTTCATGCAGATAGCAGTCCTTTTCATGGGAATGGATAATCCCAATGGCTTGCAAATAAGAATATATCACAGTCGGACCTACGAATTTCATCCCCTTTTTCTGAAGGTCTTTAGAGAGAAGATTCGCCAATGGGCCTCTTGTTTTTCCATATTCATAAAAGATTGCCCCTTTCGTGAAAGAGAGAAGATATTCCTTGAAGGAGCCGTACTCTTTTTCGATTTGAAGAAAGATTTTAGCGTTGGAGATAGCAGCTAGGATTTTCAAGCGATTGCGAACGATTCCTTTTTCGCTAAATAGACGTATGACGTCTTTTTGTGAATAGAGAGAAATTATATGAGGGTTGAAATTAGAAAAAGCGTTGCGGAAGCTCTCTCTTTTATTCAAGATACATTCCCAGGACAGACCCGTTTCAAAGGATTCCAAAAGCAGCATTTCAAATAGATGCCCCTCATCCAAATTTGTTTTTCCCCATTCATGATCGTGATATTCCACGTAAAGAGGATTATTTGAATTGCACCATGAGCACCTTTTTTTAATTTGTCCCATAGTGATAGTTTATAAACTTTTGTGCAAAATGCCTCTATTTTTAAAGAAAAAAGTGCCTCTGATAGGCAGACACACTTTCAAAAATGGTCGGAACGATGGGATTCGAACCCACGACCTTCTGGTCCCGAACCAGACGCACTACCAAGCTGTGCTACGTCCCGAAATGCGCTCTAGAAGCGCAAGTGATATTATAACTCAAAAATCGAAAAGAGACATCTGGTTCGTTTTGCTTAGCCCTTTAAGCGCGCCAAGATCGTCAAGGGCTTGCAAAGCAGAATCACCGATTGAGTAATAGACATCCTTCCCTTCTTTCTTACTTTCTTCGACGTTCAAGGTGGATTTAACGCGGTCCATAAGATCTTGTTGGGAAAGGAATTCCCCTCCTTCTTTTCTAGCAGCAACAATTCCCTCTGCAGCCAGCACAGGGAATCCGGAAATAGCCTTAAATGGAGGAATAACGGAATTTCTTTCCTTGCAAACTTTCCATGTAGAGGCTTCGGATTCCATTAAAGAAATGTTCTCTATCTTGTATCCCCTATCGACCATCTCACAAGCTGCCGTATCAGCAATGAGTTCTTCCTGATCAACATCAGACGCTTCCGGATTTCCTTGAATTTCATGAATGCGGCTCACGATTTTTTCCAGGGAACCGGACATGACTTTAATGTCAAATTTATCGCAGCGGCAAGTGAAATACGTCGCATAGAACTCAAGTGGATGGTAAAGTTTGAACCAAGCTACGCGGACGGCTCCAATAACATAAGCAGCCGCATGGGCGCGTGGGAAAAGGTATTTAATCTTCTTAAGAGATTCTTGATACCAATCAGGGATGTTGCGTTTCTTCATCTCAATCTCATATTCCGGATTTCCGCCCGTTCCCTTACCATGTCGAACATCTTCCATAATATGGAAAGACATAGATGGATCCATACCCATGGAAATTAAGTAGTTCATGATATCGTCACGGCATCCGACAACATCATTGAGGGTTCTTCCTTGCTTGACGATGATGTCCTCGGCATTGTTATTCCATACGTCTGTGCCATGGCTCAAACCAGAAATGATGAGTAAATCATTGAAAGTGCTTGGCTTTGCTTCTTCCAAAAGCCCCTGGACAAAACTCGTGCCGAATTCAGGCAAAGCGATCGCCCCGGTCTTAAAACCGAGGGGGTTACTATGAAGTTTTAACGCTTTTGGAGAGCCAAACAAAGAAAGGACCTTCTTATCATCAAGAGGAATGGCTTCAGCGGCATCAGAAATATCAATTCCCGTTAAATAGCATTGCATTCTCAAAGCAACCGGATCGACATGGCCTAGTTCATCCAATTTCAAAACGGAATCGTGCATCGAGGCGAATTCGTAGTGAGTGGTCAGCCACTCCGCATTTGGATCGTCTGCCGGGTGCTGAAATGGGGTGAAATCAAAAATATCCATATCCGCAGGAATAACGACGATTCCGCCTGGATGCTGGCCAGTGGTGCGCTTTACTTCTATGCATTTGGTGGCAAGGAAAGAACAATACGCTTTTGTTGTGTTGTCCACTTCTTTATTTAAGACACGCTCAAAATAGCCTTTTACATAACCGAAGGCGTTCTTTTCTTTGGCGGCTGCAATCGTGCCAGCACGAATAACGTGAGGCGAGTGAACGAATTCGCCTTTTGCGTATGCCGCATTCTCTTCGGGAGTGGAAAGAATCTCACGAGTATATAAATGGCCTTTAGGTTGATAATCAGCGGGGAAATTTAGATCGATATCAGGAACCTTGTCCGCTTTAAACCCTAAGAATGTTTCAAAAGGAATGGATTGGCCATTGCGTAACATTTCCGTTCCGCATTCAGGGCATTTCTTTTTGGGCAAATCGAAGCCAGAGCGCAAAGTCTTGAATTCAGGCATATCGTTAGCCCATTCGAAGTGCTTGCATTTGGGGCATAAATAATGAGGAGGAAGAGGGTTTACTTCGGTTATTCCCGCCATGGTTGCGGCAAAGGAAGAGCCAACCGATCCTCTCGATCCAATAAAGTAACCCATGTGTTCAGGATTTTGGTCGTCTTCAATCGCATGCTTTACAAGCAAATGAGCGATATAGTAGGTAACCGCATATCCGTGGCTGATAATACCGTCTAACTCTCTATCCAAACGAGCTTTGACTTTAGGGTCAGGGTTCTCGCCGTAAGTCTTACGAAGGTTGTCGTAGCAAATCTTTCTAAGCTTAATATCGGAATTAGGAAGGTTGGCATCCGGCGTGTAAAGCTTGCTTTTAAGCACTTTCATTGGAGCACACATATCCGCGATAGCCCTGCTGTTTTTAACAACATATTCCTGGCATTCTTCTTCAGGGAGCCAATTACGGAAGGAATCGAGCATCTCTTTGGTGCTGCGGAAATGCTGATCGGGGTTAGGAAATGGAGGATGATTGCCTCTTTTTCTCATCAAAGGGTGGGTAGAACCACCAAGTCCTTTTGCAGAAATGTAAACATCGCGTGTTATCTTTTCCGCGGGATTCACATAGTGGCAATCACCAGTGGCGACGACCATCTTCCCAAGTTTTCTCGCAGTCTGAACAATACGTTTTAAAATGTCCATCAGACGTTCTTCGCTAATTTCTTCCATCCCGATAAGCCAAGAATAGTTTTCTTTCGGTTGGATTTCGATATAGTCATAGAATTCCATTTCCTCTTCCAATTCTTTTTGGGTCCCGTTCATGGCCATTTCGAAAACACGCCCATTAAAACAAGCGCTGCCTAAAAGAAGATTCGAGCGGTTTTCTTGCAAAAACTCCCTAGGGCATAAGGGGGTTGGCGGATTTAAGCCTGATTGAGGTGACAAATAAGTCGTTTCCGATTCGGATATGATGCGATATAAATCTTTCAGCCCTTGCTCATTTTTCACCAAAACGCAGGTGTGGTAGGTTTTAGGATGACGATAGAACAGCTGATTATCAATCGGCAAGTTATTCAAATCGTTAAAAGAGATGTTTGGGTTTTTGTATTTCTTCTGAAGCAACGGAATCATGGAGAGCCAAATCTTTGAAAGCTGCTCAGCATCGTAGTCCGCACGGTGGAAGACACCAGAATCATCATGTATTTCCAAGCGGTTCGCCAAAGATTTCTCATTCAAATAACCCGCTTCAGGGAAAAGGAACATCGCCACAGGCAAAGTATCCACCACCAAATTGCTAATCGGCGGCATGCCTGCGGAAGCCCTCATCATGTTCAAAAAGCTCACATCGAATGGAGCGTTGTGGGCAACAAGCACGGAATCCCCGATGAATTCAGAGATTTCTTTAATGACCTCTTGCATCTTTGGCGCGCCCTTTAGCATTTCAGGAGTGATATGGTTAATCGCCATGGCTCCAGGGGTAATAGCGATCTCAGGGTCGATAAAGCGGTCGATGCGCTTGATTGCCATGCCATCTGGACCGACAATAACAGCACCAAATTCAATTGGGCGGTCATAGGTATGGGAGATGCCGGTGGTTTCAAAGTCGAATACGCAATACGTTTGAGCGGCAATCGCCTTATCGCTACTTGCATTAAAGACAGGTTTTGGCCTATCAAACATATAGAGCTCGCAACCATGAATGAGCTTGATGTCGGCAGGTTCCAGTCCTTTCTTTTTACGGTCTTTGTTGATGTCGTCCATCGCCTTCTCAGCGGCAGGGAAGCATTGAATGACACCATGGTCGGTAATAGCTAAAGCAGGCATTTTCCAATGAATCGCCAAACGAAGATAGTTGGCAATATCGCCTAAGCCATCCATAGCGGAGAATTTGCTGTGAAGGTGAAGTTCGACACGTTGGGTTTCTTCAAGGTCGTCTCTTAAAGGAAGAGGGGGAAGTTTTTCGATATAGTGAACGTAAATTTGTTTTTGCCCAGTACGAAAATCTTTATCGATAGCCCCTTTTACACGGACGCGAGTGCCAATAGATTTTGCGCTAAATTGGGTGATATCCTCTGCTTTTAAACCAGAACGGGATTCCATTAGACGAATATTGACGGCGGCGCCAAATTCCCAATCCCCAACAGCGGCAGCCATCATCAAAGTGCCTTTTCTTGTTTTACGAACCGGGTTTTTCTCATCAATGCCAAAAATTTCGCCCTCGATTTCTACATTCGAAGCGTTGGTTGAATACACGTCCTTAATGGAATCTAACTTAACATAGTCTCCTTTAACGTAGATTTTCTTATGCTCGCGCGCTTCATTTTCCGCTTTAATGGAATCCAAATATTCTTGTTCCGCTTTACGAAGATCTTCTAAACGTTCTTTCTCATCCCCTTCTGTTATATCTGGCTCAGGTGGCTCGTAGTCACTCTCTTCATCTTCTTCATCTGAATCAGACGAATTCTCATACATGTCCTCGCTCTTTTCTTCAGGAAGAGTGGTTTCGTTTGTTTCTTCTTTCTTTTCGAGCTTATTTTCTTTTTCAGGGAGAATAGACTCCTTTGTTATTTCTAATTTGAAAGGATAGCAGAGGAATTTCAAATACGAAGAGAAATCATCGACGATCGCTTGAAAAGAAGCGTCATGTACTTCAGGTTTTAGCACAAAGATGGTCTTTCCTTCACCAGGCATCAATTGAAAAAAGGGCAAGGTATGGTAGGAAGTGAAAAACCAATTCTGAAATAAAGAATCGACATCTTCAAAAGAAGGGGATAATCCGTATTCGAAAGAAAGGGTGTATTCGTAAGGTATTGAGGCAAGATGTTCTTTAAATTCTTCTAAAAGATCATTGTCCCATGGAGAGTCTTTGCGAATGATCATATGGATGGAATTGCTTCCAACGACTCGTTGCACCGCAACAAAATCCATGTCATAACGTCCTGAATTTTCGATGCCGATAGAGGCAAGGAAACGTTGCATTTTCACATTTTTCATATCAGATGAGTAACCCCAAGATGTCCTTGATAATAATCACAATACCGAAAACTAATAATAAGGCAACTCCGATAAAAGAAACGATATTTTTGACTTTATCGTTAATTTTTTTATGGAAAATGGATTCCACGAAAGTCACGAGAAGCTGCCATCCGTCTAACCCAGGGAATGGCAATAGATTCAAAACGCCTAGGTTAAGCGAGAGAAAACCGCCATAAAGAAAGAAAGTTCTCCCCCAACCAATTTGAGAAGAGGATGTCGAAAGGACATTTCCCATAGCAACAACAGACCCCACATTAGAGAAATTAAACGAGAAGATGGAGGCAAGCCCTTCGCCGATCATCACAAAGAAATTTTTGAAATAAACGCATCCATTGAGAAGCCTTTTGCCAAAAGGGGCCCAATATTGGTAGGCGTTGATTTTCATAAAATCATCGCTTACGTATTTTTCTCCACCTTTGACGAGGAAGTCTTTGACGTTATCCTTCGAAGCTTGGAACTCTTCTCTCGTAGGAGCGACATCATAGGATTTAGAAGTTAGGAAAGTAAGATGAAGGGTCGCCTCTTCCCCAGCTTTTAAAGTATATGGATGATTTTTGTCTGGATAGGAGGTTACGCCCAATTCTTCTTGGATGCCATTTGGAAAGAAACCGGTTTTTTGTTCATAGAAAGTGAGGCAAGAAAGCAGATCGTTAGAATTCACGATGGATTCGAAAGCAAAAACCGCACAATAATTTTTCTCGCCGACGCTCGCGTTGCTATCAAGAAGATAGCCATACTGATTATTATTGTCGTCAGTTACCACATCCAAAGCCAAAAGCTTGTTTGTGTTCGAGTCGAGAAGCTCGCCATTAACGCTTCCCTCAATCCAGAAACAATATTCTTTTGCCGTGGGGCTTTCTTTATCGGAAGAATCAACATAGGTTAAATTGTTCGTTAATCCTGTATCCACATAAGAGCCGGTGTAATAAGAAGGGAATGCAACCGCATAAATCATCGTAAAAAGAAAAGCGAGGAAGAAATTAACGGCAACGCCAGCGACCATGATAAACGCTCTTTTCCAAGGTTTCGCTCCTTCCAATGATCTTTCTGGCGGAATCGTCTTCCCTTCCGGAAGTTCCACTCCTTCGCCATACATCGACACATATCCCCCTAAAGGAAGCGCGCGAATGGAAAATGCCGTTTCTCCTCCTTTTCTCATATGGGAAAAAATCTTTGGGCCAAAGCCAATGGAATATTCCAAACAATAGACGTTAAAGGCTTTAGCAACAGCCAAATGGCCAAGTTCATGCATGCCAACAAGGATGCCAAGCATCAAAATGAGTATCAGTATGGTAACAACGATTTGCATTCTATTCTCCTTCGTATTTGCGTTTGATATAGAGTCTGGTGTAGAAATCGGCAGAGCGAATCTCTCTTAAAGTCGGATGAGCTAGATTGGGGAAATGCTCCAAAGCATTCTCAACAATCTTTTCAATGCTCAAAAACGGAATTTTCCCTGAGAGGAAGAGATATACGGCTTCCTCATTGGCCGCATTTAATATGGTAGGCATAACGCCCCCTTCTTTTAAAGCGTTCAAGCAAATGTTCACGGCAGGATATCTTTCGGGGTCGAATTTGTGGAAGGTGTATCTGCCGAAATCGGATAGTTTCTTTTCATGATAGACCTCAAATTTGTTTTTTCCTTCGTAAAGGGCGTATTCAATAGGCCCATGCATATCCGGCGTGCAAACATCCGCATAATAAGTTCCATCTTTCATCAGCAAGGCAGAATGAACATAGCTTTCATCATGCATTAAGATTTCAATTTTCGAAAGAGGAAAGCGAAACAGATAATAAGCCTCAATCACCTCAAAGCCTTTATTGAACATAGTTGCTGAGTCAATGGTGATTTTCTTTCCCATCGACCAAGTAGGATGCTTTAAAGCCTCTTCTGGGGTAACGTTTTTGAGCTCGCTTCTTCTCTTTTTTCGGAAAGAGCCTCCCGAAGCGGTAATAAGCAATTTGTCCACGTCATTGCGATTAACTTTCGAAAGGCATTTCGCTAATGCCACATGCTCGGAATCGATGGGATAAAGTCGCCCTTTCCCGTGAGCTAAAAGACGATTGATCTTCTCTCCGCCTGTAACCAAAGATTCTTTGTTGGCCAAGCAAAGGATTTTATTTTCTTCCAGCGTTTCGATAGAAGGCAGTAACCCCACGAAACCAACAAGAGCGTTAACGACCATGTCGGGATTTGACAAACGTATGAGATCGAGCAAACCGTCATCGCCAGAAAAAAAGGTGAGATGAGGATATTTTTCTTTTAAAGATAGGACATCTTCCTCTCTTTCAAGACAAAGGAAAGAAACGGAGGGGAAACGCTTTAAGATTCCCTCGATTTTTTCAATTCTTTTTCCTACGCTAATCCCCACTAAGGAGAAAGAAAGAGGATTTTTTTCCAAGATATCAAGAGCTTGGGTGCCGATATTTCCTGAAGCACCGAGCAATAGGACTTTTTTCATGCTAAAAAATTAAACCCGTGAGCGATGAAAACCACAGCAACAGAAATGCCAATCATCGCAAAAATGGAGGAATCCGCACGATCAAGCACTCCCCCATGCCCTCGAAGGATATTGCCGTAATCTTTGATGTTGAAATTCCTTTTTATCAAAGAAAATGAGAGATCCCCTAAATTGGCAAGCAATGGGATAAAAAGAGACATGCCCACGATCCAATACCATCGGGAAACATCCAGAAACGGAAGCATAGGAAGCCCGGCGAAGGCGACCCCTAAGCCGAAAGCCAAAGAAAAGAGAGCAGAAAAAAGAACACCCCAAAGGAACCCCTCCCACGTTTTCTTCGGAGAAATTCTTTCAACCATTTTGTGTTTGCCGAAGAAAATACCGCCAAAATAAGCGAAAATGTCATTTGCTAAAACGCCAATAAGGACATATATTTCGAGTTCCGCCGATTGCCAGTAGGAGAAAAGAGGGTCGTTAGAGAAATTCATTGAATTATTAGAGTGTTGGAAGGCATAAAACGGATAATAACGGATGAAATAAAAGCCTTGGATGCCTAGGCCAATCAAAATGGTCAACAAGAAGAAATAGGCAACATCGTGCATGGTGAAGTTCCGATCGAAAAGAGCAATCGTGAAATAACCGAGCAAAGATGCGGCAATTCCGAAAATGGAAACATCAAGAGAAGAGAACCAATCTTCCAAAGAGAAATGATAATTGGTTGGATTTTCCTGGTATCCGCTGAGATTGCCTTTCAAAATAAACCAATAAACATAGGAAAAGGAAATCAAAAAAGTGAAAAGCCATACCCACCACCCATATTTCTTTTGGGGAGCCAAACAGACCTCAATTAAAATCAAAGCCAACGCCGCCATAAAAACGAACAAGCAAGTCCAGCTTCCTAAAATGAAAGCGGGGATGAAAATGATGGCTAAAACGATGGCAACGAGGATGCGTGAGCGCAAAGAAGCTTTGAACCCAGCAGGTGGGGTATTCACTTCAATATCCAATTTCTTCTTATGCATTTTTTAATCCTCCAAATCGGCGATTTCTGTTTTGAAATTCTTCTAAACAGGAAATCAAATCATCACGATGAAAATCAGGCCATTTCACAGGAGTAAATATAAACTCGGCATAGGCGTTTTCATAGAGCAAATAATTGGAGAGCCTCATCTCTCCCGAAGTGCGAATCATGAGATCCACATCAGGAAGAAGAGGATTCCATAAATAGTTACGGAAGCTCTTTTCATCGATATCATCCAAGGAAATCTTGCCTTCTTTATAAAGAACGGCGATTTTTTTGCTTGCCCGGACGATTTCATCTCTTCCTCCGTAGTTTAAGCAGATATTCAAAAAGAAAGAATTGTTATTCTCAGTCCTCTTTATGGCTTCAAGACAGACGTTTCTCGTGCTTTCTCTAATACGTCCTAAATCACCGGAAAGCAGGATTCTCGTCCCCTTCTTATCCAGATAGTCGATTTCTTTCTTAAAAAATTCTTCCAAATAATCCATCAAATGATCGATCTCATCTTGAGGGCGGTTCCAATTCTCGGTCGAAAAGGCGTAAAAAGACATATAGCGAATGTGAAATTCCATACAAGTATCGAAGATTTCGATAAGACGGTTACAGGCTTCTTTGTGCCCCAAATATCGCGGAAGTCCTTTTGCTTTCGCCCAACGCCCATTGCCATCCATGATGAAGGCGATGTGATCCAATTTCTTTCTAAGGGTAAATTCTGTTTTCACAAAGAAAATTATAGCCTAAAAAAGGATGGATAAAAACGCTTCAAAGGAGAGAAAGACAAAACTCCTTTTTCTATCGAAAAAAGATTTTTCCCAATGTATTTTTGCTACAATGTTGAAGTATGGAAGAAGAAACGAAGAAAAACGAAAATATCACGGAGAAAAGAATGCCGCCGAAAGAAAAGAAATACACAATCATCATTTCTACGATCGGATCCCTTATTTTGCTAGGATCTATCCTTTTCCCTCTTTTAGGGCATTTTTCTGATCAAATATCGCCAAGTAAGCCAACCATTCCCTCTTTTTCGTGGGACAATCAGAAACCGGGTGTATACGATGAGAGGAAGCTATTTAGAACAAGTAGCGACGTTTTTTCGATCCAAAAGAATAACGACGACTATTTCATCAAAGATGTCTCTTTGGAAGAAAAAGATGCGTATCTCGTTTTCCCCTCGATGGTGAAAGATGCGGATGGCAGTTATTTTTCAATCGCAGGAACAGCAAAGGAAAGCCTGCATGATAATCTTATCTCATCGCGCGCAAATTCCTTAAAGGGCGTTTATTTCCCCTCTCTTTATACGACAATCGGGGAATCTTCTTTTGCGAATATGCCAAAACTAGAAGAAGTTCGTTTTGGCTCAGGAGAAGGAAGCCAGACTCTTCAAAATCACGCGTTTGAAAACGACATTTCCCTAAAAGAGATTTCTTTTTCGAAGAATCTTGTTTCTATCGGAATTGAATCATTCAAAAACAACACGTCTTTGTTAAAAATCGATCTGCTGTCCACTTCTTTAAAAACGTTGGGGGAAGGAGCTTTCAATGGCTGCTCTTCCTTAAATGAAGTTTATCTTCCTTCCTCTCTAACCAGTTTGCCGAAAAGCCTTTTCGCCTCTTGCTCTTCCTTAAAGAAAATTCATTATGAAGGTAAGTTAACGGCTTGGGCAAATCTCCCAAAGGATTCATCTTGGATGCAAGGATCGTCTATTCGCGAAATCATTTGCTCGGATGGAATTCATATCCAAGAATAAAAGTCAAAAGGAGTAAAGCATCGTGAAACAAAGCTACATAGCCCTCAATGACGGAAACAAGATTCCCCAATTCGGGCTTGGCGTGTATATGATACCAAGCAACGAGGAAACAGAAAAAGCATGCCTTAACGCCTTGGAAATCGGATATCGTCACATCGACACCGCCCATGCATATAAAAACGAGCGCGGAGTAGGCTCCGCGGTGAAAAAGAGCGGTCTCCCCCGTGAAGAAATTTGGATAACCTCCAAATTGTGGCCGACCGAATATGGCGAGGGCAAAACGATGAAATGCATCTTAAAAATGCTTGATCGACTTGGCACTTCGTACATAGATTTGCTTTTATTGCACCAGCAATTCGGCGATTACATCGGAGCGTGGAAGGATATGGAACGCGCTGTTTCGCTTGGTTTGGTAAAATCAATAGGCATAAGCAATTTCGATGAAAATCTCGATGATTTCCTCCTTCATGCGGAAATAAAACCATCCGTTATACAAGTCGAATGCCATCCCTATTTCGCTCAAAAACGTCTCAAAAAGAAGCTCGCTCCTTTTAGAACCGTTGTGGAAAGCTGGTACCCATTAGGACATGGGGACCAAGGATTGATTAATGAGCCAATATTTGTCGAACTTGGCAGGAAATATCGTAAAACCCCTGTGCAAATCATTTTGCGTTGGCACTTACAAGAAGGAAACATCGTAATTCCTGGTTCAAAGAACAAAGCGCATATAGCACAAAATTTTGATGTATTCGATTTTGAACTAACGAAAGAGGAAATGGCTGAAATAGCAAAACTCGATTGCGGCAAGAAATATTTCAACCTCAGTCTAAAAGAACAAGAAACGCAATTGTCTGCCTTCGCTCCTACGGATTAGATTTTTTTCTTTGATTTCGCCAAATCATATTGTTACGTGACAAACGATTTTTCTTACGAAATAGACCATAGCGATTAACAAAGGCGATTCAAACCAACAACAGCAAAAAAGAAAGACGTAGTCCTTTCTACGCCTTTCTTTGAATTCTCCTATGGAGTTATGTTTACTTCCTTCTTTTTTATTAAGGATCAAATTGTCATGACTTCTTTTTGCTTTTCCGCAAGGATGTCATCTACTTTTTTGTTGGATTCCGTGACAACTTTTTGAATATCTTCCTCAACGCGATCCTTATAATCATCGCTCATGGTGTCGTCTGCTTTCAAAAGATCCATATAATCGCGGCGAATGTTACGAATGTTTACTTTGGTTTCGTCTGCTATGCCTTTCGCTTCTTTGGCGATTTGTTTTCTGACGTCTTCTGTAAGAGGCGGAACGATAATGCGGATATCGCTGGCTTCCACTTGAGGGTTAATGCCAAGATTGGCGGCGGCAATCGCTGAAGCGATGCTCTTAAGATCTTCACGGGAATAAGGCTTGATCAATAATTGTCTTGGCTCTGGCATAGAAATGGAGCAAAGAGAGCTGATATCCATCTTATCCCCATAGTAATCGCATTTAATGCCGTCAAGCATTTGAGGGTTTGCGCGACCCGTTCTTAATTTGTTCAATCTTCCTTTAAAAGCGTCAATGGTTTTTTCCATTTGTCCTTTAGCTTCGTTCACCAATGCGTCCATATATTTACTCCTTTTCTATCGTGGAACCGATTTCTTTTCCTTTTAAAACTTCAATGAGGCTGTTTGGATCATTCATATTGAAAACATGAATCTTCACTTCAGAATCCGCTAGCATAGCCACTGCCGTTAAATCCATAACGGCAAGCTTTTTGCTCATTACTTCGCCATAAGTCAGTTTTGTCAATAATCTGGCATGCGGATTCTTTCTTGGGTCGGAATCATAGACCCCTTCAACGCCGTTCTTTCCCATGATAATGGAATCAGCATTAATTTCAAGGGCTCTTAGAGTGGCGCAAGAATCCGTTGTGAAGTAGGGATTTCCTGTGCCTCCGGCGAAAATGATGACCATGTCATCATCAAGATGAGCAAGCGCTTTTCTTCGGATGTAAGGCTCGCAAACTTGCGGAACATTGATAGCAGACATGACTCGCGTTGGAACGTTCTGGCTCTCCAAGGCGCTTTGAAGGGCCAAGGCATTCATAATAGTGCCAAGCATCCCCATATAATCAGCCGTGGAGCGCTCTATGCCAACCTTATCGGCAAGACGTCCGCGCCAAATATTGCCTGCCCCGACGACAACGCCAATTTGAACGCCAAGATCACGAGCGTTTTTAATAACGCTTGCGATATCTTTAAGTTTCTTCTCATCATAGATGGAATGGTCGTTTTCGTTTTCTAAAGCCTCGCCGGAGACTTTTAAGACAATTCGTTTATAAATAGTTTTTTCTTCCATATTGAATATTATACAAAAACAGGCTTATTTTGGTATGAAAAAAGGATGCCCTTAAGGACATCCTCTTGTTTCAATGAATTAAGCGGTAAGACCTTCGCCGACTTGATAGCGGACAAAGGAGATGACTTTATTGCCTTTTTCAGCCAAGACTTGCTCAACGCTCTTAGATGGGTCAAGCAAGAATTTTTGTTTGAGTAAGCAATATTGAGATAAGGCTTTGTCGACTTTCTTTTCAGCAATTTGGTCTTTAACTTGCTGAGGTTTGTTCTGAAGCTTTTCGTCGGCAGCGACTTCTGCTTTTGCGATGCCGAGTTCTCTTTCTCTTTCGCTTGCCGGAACATCTTCGAGATTCACATAGATAGCGCCGGAGTCAGCAATGTGCATAGCAAGATGGTGGGCAAATTCCTCGTCTTCTTTCGCTAAGAGAACGCAAACGGCGATACGGCCTTTTTGATGGATGTAAGTTCCAAATCCCTGGCCATCTTCTTTATGAAGAAGAGCCATACGGCGGAATTCCGTCTTTTCACCAGTGGCAAGAGCAACCGTGTCATGCATGGTGAGAGTTCCCTCGCGGGCAGCCTCAATGCTTGCTGGTTCGTTTTCTAAGACATAATTCAAAACGAATTGAGCATATTCTTGGAATTTATCGGAAGCCGAGACAAAGTCGGTCTCGCAATTGACTTCGATCAAAGCGGCTTTATTGCCTTCTGCTTTCACAAGGGCCAAGCCTTCAGCAGCAGTACGTCCAGCACGTTTAGCTTGTTTGGCGATGCCTTTTTCACGGAGATAGTCAATGGACTTTTCGATATCGTATCCAGTGGCTTCTAAGGCTTTCTTGCAATCCATCATGCCTGCGCCAGTACGGTCACGAAGCGTTTTGATTGCAGCAATGGTGTTTTGATCTGCCATAATGTTTTCCTTTCATTAGGCTGCTTTGGGTTGATCAGCAGCTTTTTCTTCCGCTTTAGGGGCTTCTTTATCGCCTTGAGCAGCGGCTTTTCTCTCTGCGAAACGAGCATTACGTTCGGCTTGCATCTTTTTGAAGCGCTCTTCACGAGCTTGTTTTTGGGCACGGATAGCGGCTTTACGTTGCTCGTTGGCAATATCTGCGGCACGGACAGCATCTTTCATTGTCGCTTCTTCTGCTTGATCTTTCACATAAGCGAATTCGGTGATTCCGCCCTTGGATTCAACAACAGCATCGGCCAAAACGCCAAGTAAGAGTTTCAAAGCGGTTGGGGCATCGTTATTAGATGGAATCGGGAAATTCACGATGTCTGGATCATCAGAGGTATCGCAGATAGCAAAGGTTGGAATACGGAGTTTGCGCGCTTCTTCGATGGCGTTGTGCTCCACGGTTGGGTCATCAACGATGACAGCTTGTGGCAAACGTCTCATCTCTTTGATGCCTTCCAAGTTACGGGAGAGCTTCTCTAAATCTTTCTTTAAGAGAGCGACTTCTTTTTTAGGAAGTTTGTCAAAATCGCCATTCGCTTCCATTTCCTCAAGCTCTTTTAATCTCTTGGTACGGCCAAGAATAGTACGGAAGTTGGTGAGGGTTCCTCCTAACCAACGATTGGCGATATAGAAGGAGCCAGAACGGGTCGCTTCATCAACAACGATTTGTTTGGCGCTTTCTTTGGTGCCGACAAAGAGGACTTTGCCGCCTTCGTCAACAATGCTCTTGAGCTTAGCGTAAGCAACATTGACCTGGTCAACGGTTTTGCCCATATCGATGAGGTAGATGCCATTTCTTGCGCCATAGATGAATTTACCCATTTTTGGGTTCCATCTTCTCGTTTGATGTCCGAAATGAACACCGGCTTCAAGAAGTTTTCTCATGGTCATAATCGGAGCGTTTGGATCTCTGATAATGGCTGCCATGGCATCTTCTGGGGTTGCAGCATCAGCTGCTGCCGCTTCTGCTGGAGCGGCTTCTAATTTTGTTTCTTCGTCACTCATTTTAGTGACCTCCATTTGTTTTAGCCTCCCCCGTTTCAAGGAACTGACCACCATGACGTTTTTTAAGCTATTTCGCCCGTCAAGGAACACGGCGTTCGATCCGCGAGGTGCGTATAAGCGCTTTCGATTAAGAAAGGCCGTTAGAGATTATACACCTTAAGAGAAACAATACAAAGCGGCAATTCTCTTCGAGGATGGCCTTTATTCATCCCTTTTCTTTCCTTGCCTAGGAAAATAGTTTTTATATTGTTCTTTCATGCTCTTGGTTGAGACATGCGTATAAACCTGAGTCGTATTTAAAGAAGAGTGCCCAAGCAATTCTTGGATCAAACGCAAATCAGCGCCATTGTCCAGCAAGGTTGTTGCGAAAGTATGTCTGAGAATATGGGGGTGAAGCCCATAGTAAAAACCCGTTTTGTTTTCTATTTGCCGAAGAATGTATTCTAAGCCCCTGACAGTGAGATTCTCCCCTCTTTCGTTTAGGAAAAAAGCATCCGCTGGTTTTGAGCTTTTATGTTTTCCTAAAAGCTCAGGACGTTGCTTTTTCATGTACTCTTGCATGATCAGGACGGCCGTTTTAGAAAGAGGCACAAGCCTTTCTTTGTCCCCTTTGCCGAAGATTCTCACCATTCTTGAGCGAAAATCAATGTTTCTCGTTTTAAAGGAAACGACTTCCGAAGCCCGCATTCCTGAAGCGTACATGAGTTCCAATATCGCTTGATCGCGCAGAGCGAAATAATCTTTTCTTTTCGCGTTTTCATTAAGAAGAGATGTCACTTGTTCTGTAGTAAGGGTATCAGGATAACGGACGGGTTTCTTTGGGGCTTTCGCCATTCGAAAAGGATTGTTTAGAATATAGCCTTTCCTTTGCATGAAAGCATAGAATTGCCTGCAGGCGGACATCCTTCTTTGAAGTGACCTTGCTCCCACTCCTTTTTCCAATTGGGAAGATTCAAAATCACGGATAATAAGACGGTCAACCTTGTCCATAAGAACGCCTTCTTGATTTAGGTAGTCAAAAAAGAAATCCAAATCGCTTTGATAGGAAGACAAGGTATGTTCCGAATAGCGTTTGGCGATTAAAGAATCCAAAAATTCCCTTTCAACACGGTTCATTCATTCACGCTCTTCCAATACGATTGTATCGTCTCTAAAGCTTTATCGATAGTCTCTTGGCGACGATCTTTTTTAGAATTGGGGAAAAGAACCCAAGAGGCGTTCATCGGAGCAAAATTCTTTTCGTTTGCATGGCAAATATAATCGATCAAAGCGCCAGTGACGCTATCACGAGAAAGAGGAATGAAGGGCAACTCTTTTAATTTCCTATAAGAGTTTATTCCAGCAATGATCCCCATTGCCGCAGATTCGACGTATCCTTCGACGCCAGATAATTGCCCAGCGATGAAAACGTTCTCTTTGTTTTTTAGGCTTAAGTCTTCCTTCAAAGCGGCTGGTGCGTCAATATAGCTATTGCGATGCATCAAACCATAACGGACAAAGCGAGCCTTTTCTAATCCGGGGATCATGGAAAAAACGCGTTTCTGTTCTGGATACGTTAAATTGGTCTGGAAGCCTACAAGATTATAATAATCGCCGAGTTTTGTGTCTTGCCTTAATTGACAGACGGCATAAGGACGAGGATGTTCCTCTGTGGAAAGGCCAAAAGGTTTTAATGGGCCATGACGCAAGGTTTCCATTCCTCTTGAGGCAATGACTTCAACAGGAAGGCACCCTTCGAAATAATGGGTGTCGAATTCATGAAGCAAGGCTTTTTCGGCATGAAGAAGCTCATTTACAAAATGATAATATTCTTCTTTTGTGAAAGGGCAATTAATGTAAGAGGAATCCCCTTGCTCAAAGCGGGATTTGTAATAGGCTTTGCTAAAATCAATGGAATCCTTTGCGACAATCGGTGCCGAAGCGTCAAAGAAAGAGAGATTCTTTTTTCCAACAATCTCCCCTAGTTTCTCCAATAAGGCCCCATTTGTTAATGGGCCTGTTGCCAGAATCGTAATCTCATCTTCCGGAAGGCGGGAAACTTCCTCATGAATGATTTTCAAATGAGGGTAAGACCGAAGTCTTTCCGTAATGTATTTCGCAAAGATATCGCGATCAACAGCCAAAGCGTTCCCCCCTGGAACCTCACTATGGGAGGAAGCTTCCATCATAAGAGATGACATTTTGCTCATTTCCTCTTTCAAAAGTCCGCAGCAGTTGGTTAGTTGTTTGGACTTTAAGGAATTGGAGCAAACAAGTTCCCCGAAAAGAGGGGTCAGATGAGCATGATCATCATATTCAGGACGGCGTTCATAAAGATGAACCTCAACTCCTTTGTTTAAAAGATAGAAAGCAGCCTCGCTCCCAGCGAGACCAGCGCCGATGACATTAACGAAGTTTTTCATTCCTTTTTATCTTTATCTTTGTTTTCTTTCGGGAGCCATTCAACGTAACGGCATTTAGGGAAATTGGTGCAACCTAAGAAATCCACTCGCTTGCCATGTTTGATAACAAGGTGGCCCTTATGGCAGGATGGGCATTCTTTGACATAATCTTCTTCAGTATAGGTTTTTTTATTAATGGGTTTCTTAGCCGCATTTTCATCTTCTTTGATATAGGTGCACTTTGGATAGTCTGAGCAGGCAATGAATTCTTGGCCTCTACGATTCTTGCGAACAACAAGAGGTTTTCCGCACACCGGACACATTTCTCCCGTTTCCTTGGCGGGCTCTTTTTCAACGTATTTGCACGCTGGGTAGTTAGAGCAGCCAATAAAACGACCGTATTTGCTCTTCTTGTAAACAAGAGGGGCTCCGCAAAGAGGACAATTTTTCCCGGTTGGCTCATCCGCGTCTTTCCACATGGCATTGCGCACCTCTTCGAATTTTTTCATAAAAGGATAATAGAAATCGTTCATGGCTTTCAAACGTGTTTCGCTTCCTTCTTCGATCTTGTCGAGAGTTGTTTCCATATTGGCTGTATAGCTTGTAGAGACAATCTCAGGGAAGTATTTCTCCAAGACTTTTGTAGTGCGGATGCCCTCTTCAGTAGGCGTGATAACGCCTGCTTTGGCGGTGATGTACTTCCTTGTCAAAAGGGTCTTGATGGTAGAAGCGTATGTGGATGGACGACCGATGCCCTTCTCTTCCATCGAACGAACGAGCTTTGCCTCGGTAAAGCGCGCAGGCCCTTTGGTGAACTTTTGCTCTGGGTCCACTTTTAAAACGGAATAAACTTTATTTTGATCAAGTTCTGGCAATTTCTTGCTTTCGTCGTCCTCGAATTCACCATAAATAGCCGTATATCCCTTAAAAAGAGTGCGGTTCCCCGTTGCTTTGAACGTCAAACCATCGCTCTCCCAAAGAGCGGTTGTAATCTCTTCCTCTTTCGGAGCCATCAAAGAAGCGATCGCGCGATCATAAATCAAACGATAAAGTTTTGCCTCTTCCTTGGTGACATATTTTGCAACCATATCAGGCGTCCTTAAAGTAGATGTTGGACGGATGCCTTCATGAGCATCTTGGATGGTTTTGCTCTTTTCCGAATCGGAATGGTTGCTCAAATTGCCAATATATTCTTTTCCGAATTCCTTCTCGATGAACGGTTTTGCGTCTCCGAAAATGAATTCTTTGGAAAGACGCGTGGAGTCCGTTCTCAAATAAGTGATTAAGCCAACGTGCTCGCCATCGATCTCTAAGCCTTCATAGAGCTTTTGAGCGATGCTTTGCGTGATGCTAGTGGAAAATTTATAGCGGTTATAAGCCTCTTGTTGCATGGTTGAGGTGGAAAACGGGAATTTAGGATACGTTTTCTTTTTCGCTGAAGTAAGAGAAACGATTTTCATTTCTTTCCCAATGCGAGCGAGAATAGCTTCCGCTTCTTCTTTACTATGGATTTCCGCATTCTTTCCGTCGATTTTATCGAGATTGACAACGATGGTTTTTCCGTCCCCCAAATCAAGCGTGACGTCAATAGTCCAATATTCCTGAGGGACAAAGGCTTTGATTTCATCATCATTGTCAACAACAAGGCGAAGAGTTGCAGATTGAACGCGTCCAGCCGAAATGGCGCCCATTTTTTGTTTTAAAAGCGAGGAAAGCTTAAATCCTATGATACGGTCATACATCCTTCTCGTTTCTTGCGAATAAACGAGATCCATATTGATATGGGAAGGGTTCTCAATGGCAGCTTCAATCACCGGTTTGGTGATTTCATGGAAAACGAGACGTTTTGTCTTGGCGACATCTAAGCCTAAGACGCTAGCTAAATGCCAGGAGATGGCCTCTCCTTCGCGATCAGGATCGCTTGCAAGGATGACTTCATCGGCTTTGGCCGCTTCGCTTTTAAGCATCTTAACGGTCTGGAGTTTGCTTTTAGGGATGATGAAATCGGGAGTGAAATCATGTTCGACATCAATCCCCAAACCGCCTTTGCCTTTTGTCGAAAGGTCACGAATATGGCCCTTTGAAGCGATGACTTTATATCCTTTCCCAAGATATTGAGAAATGGTTGAGCATTTATTTGGAGATTCGACGATAACAAGTTTCATGAGATTCCCTCCTTATTTACGGCACAACATATTAGTGACGATAAAAACGTTTGTCAAAGGAATAAAAATCCCTCATTGCCTATATAAATAAGATTTATTTATAAGCGATCAAAAATTTTTTTAAAGCATTTCTATGACGTCTTCCGCTGAGGTAACAAGAGTTGCTCCGTCTTTTATTAAAAGGTTGCAAGCGCTATCCTGATCGGCTGGGTAAGGAAGGCAAGCGACTTCTTTTCCTCCTTCTAAAGCATAGTTAACGGTAATAAGTGTCCCGGAATGCCGATCCGCTTCGCCAACAACAACCACTTCGCTTAATCCGGCAATAAGGCGATTTCTCGCTGGGAAGTTTTCTTTGTTCGGCGAGACTTCCTCCGGATATTCCGAAAGCAAGAGTCCCTCTGTCTTTAGCCTTTTATAGATATCTTCGTTTGAATTGGGATAGCAGACGTCAATACCCGAGCCAAGGATCCCCACCGCCCTTCCTCCAGCGTCCAAGGCGGCTTTTGTGGCAACCCCATCAATGCCTTTTGCCATTCCCGAAACGATGACATATCCTTTTTCGGCCAATCCTGAGGCAATTTCTTTCGCCATCTTTTCCCCATATGCGGAAGAGTCCCTGCTGCCAACATAAGAAACACAGTGTTTTTGGCTTTTTATTGAAGAAAAATCTCCGTAATAAAAAAGGACAAAAGGCGGACGGTAAATCTTCTTTAGGGCCTCAGGATAATCCGGGTCGGTGATAACGACGACTTTGGCATCGCTTTTATAAGAAGACAAAAGGTTTTTGCCCTCTTCCTCGGTAATGCGTTTTTTATTGCGGATGGCTTGATAGATCTCATCCCAGTTTCCTTTGTATTTCAAAGCTAAACAAAGGAGAATTTCATGTGTTGTGAACATTTTCCCAACTCCCTTCACTTATAAGAAGACGAGGTTTTCGGAAAAATGCCTAAAAAAGTTTTATTTGTTCAGAATAAAAGGCTTTGATGGGTGCATAGCTCTTACGATGAACGTGTTCGATAGGCCCGTATTTTTTTAAGGATTCCATATGAAGCCTCGTCCCATATCCTTTATGCTTAGCAAAGCCGTATTGAGGATATTTCTTGTCTAATTCTTCCATATAACGGTCACGAGATACTTTAGCAAGAATGGAAGCGGCCGCCACATTTAAACAATGAGCATCGCCCTTCACCATCGCCACAAGAGGTTTTTCCGTTTTCAGTTTCATCGCGTCTGTGATGATCATATCGTAAGGAACTTGAATTTTAGAAAGAGCCGCCAGCATGCATTTCTTCGTGGCCTCATAGATGTTCATCTCATCGATTTCATCCGCGCTAACGGAAGCGATTCCATAAGCGATGGCGTTTTTTTCTATCTCCAAGAAGAGCTCTTCTCTTCTTTTTTCGGTCAATTTCTTAGAGTCATTGATCTCCTCGTTTTGATAAGAAGGGTCAAATAAAACGGCGGCGGCGAAAACCGGCCCCGCCAAAGGGCCCCTTCCCGCTTCATCGATGCCGACAATGGCATGAACGAAAGGGCTGTAGAATTCTCTTTCTTTGGTTAGCATAAAGGTTTTTCCAAAGTCAGATTTCCAAGATATCCTTCTTGGAAATCCTTAATAAGGCTGTGGCACGCTTTTGAAATGTCGGCTAAGCCGCCTTGCAAAAGATAGCCACGCTCGTTGGCGATTTTCTCGAGAACGTCTTTTTCCTCAAAGGCGGAGATGTCAACGAACCCATAGCGTTCTTTTAAAGAAAAAGGATAGTTTTCTTTTAGATAGTCAAAAAGCCTGGAAGCCAGATCATCCAAAGGCAATACATCTTCTTTGATAGAACCTAACAAAGCAAGACGGATTGCTTCTTCTTTGTTTGGATAATTCATCGGGAGAATCCCTGGAGTGTCAAGCAAGACGAAATCGTTAGAGACTTTGATCCACTGCTCAGCTCTTGTAACACCAGGACGGTTTGCAACCTTAGCGGCTTTTTTACCGGCAAGATTGTTAATAAAAGTTGATTTGCCAACATTTGGAATGCCAAGAATCAAAAGGCGCAGCGGTTGTCTCTTCATGCCGATTTTGGCTTCTTTTTCCCTTTTTTTCTGAACAAGAGAGACGCTCATTTTTTGGAGTGCGTCCAAGACTTTCGCATGTTTAAGATCGCTGGAAAAGCAAATCAGCCCTTTTCCTTTATAATATGCAATCCAATCTTTCGTAACATTCGCGTCTGCTTTATCGAATTTTGAAAGAAGCAGCAAATGGGGTTTGTTTTCCAAAAATTTTTCGAGTAAAGGATTACGGGTGCTTAAAGGGGCTCTTGCATCAGCGATTTCCACAATCAAGTCGCTCCCTTTTACCAACGGTCCTATCGCATTGAGGGCTTTTGCCATATGGCCGGGGAAATAATGAACATTTTTTTGCTGTTGAAGTTCTTTCATAATAATTCTAACCCCCATGGCATTATAAGGCTCTTAAAGTCAATCGTCTCCTGCCCCTTTCCGTTTTGGTCTATTTGATACCAGCATTTTCCGATAATGGTGACGACTCTTCCTACAATTGAATAAGAGGAAACAGGGCCGATCGCGCGGGAATCGTTGCTGCAACCTCTAAGGCGGTTATCACCCACAAGAAAATATTCCTCGTCACCTAAACGACAAGGGTGCTCCTCATCATAAGCATACTTTGAAGCCAAATTGGTTTCTTTTTTTACCGTTGAAAGAAAATCTTTCGATTCCTCATTCCAAGGATCGACGTTGAAAAACGGTTGCTCAATAAGTTGGAAAACAGATTCCCCTTCTCTTTTTATGTATAGCTCTCCTCCATTGTCAAAATAGATCTCTTCTCCCGGAAGAGCTAAAACGCGTTTGATTTTGAGCTCACTTCCGCTCTTAGGAAGATACACGTCTCCGTTCTTTTTCATATCTTGATCAAAATAAGTGACCACAATAGAAAAACGTTGAAGAGAAGAAAGGAAACCTTCCTTTTCATCCATTAATCCATAATCGCAAAGATATTGATGATTCGGAGAAGAGAAATCGCCAAGAAGATAGGTCTTAGTAGCAACCTTATTGCCCTTTGCATAGGCTTCCGCATTTTTATTAAGCGTCGGATACATGGATTCCCCATTGACATAAAAAGCGCGGTAACGGTTAAAATCGTATAACGTTTGCCCAGAAACCGCGAAAACAACGGCTAAAATGAGGCCAAAAAAGATTTGAAGAAACAAACGGGAAAACTTCCGGAATGAATGTTTCTTTTGCCTTTTTTGATTTAGAGGAGGCAATATGTCTCCTTTATTAACGTCGACGAATTCTGCCATACAGGGAAAATTATATCGATGTGGACTAATCAAGCAAAGAGAAAAGGCTCCAATCCTGGAGCCTTGATGTCACTTGATAGATTAGAGCAAAATGCTTATTTTGTAGCTTCTTTAATACGAGCAGCTTTGCCAGCAAGACCACGCATATAGTGGATTCTGGCTCTTCTGACATGACCGTGTTTGACAACTTCAATCTTAGCGATAGATGGGGAATGGGTTGGGAAGATTCTTTCCACGCCAATACCGCTGGACATCTTTCTGACAATGAAGGTCTCGCTCACCCCATGGCCACGGCGTTGGATAACAACGCCTTCGTAATTCTGAATACGTTCTTTCTTATTTTCGATAATACGGACGGAAACTCTGACGGTATCACCAGCCTTGAAATCTGGGATGTCATCGCGGAGTTGAGAAGCCGTAACTTCTTCGACTAAATTTAAGTTCATGCTTATTCTCCTTCATGTTTGAATTGCGTTCTCTTCAAGTTCTCATCCAAGTGACAAGGATGGCGGAGCTTGCGTAGCGTACTTACATACGCGTCGATTATTCTAAATTCAAAGAAAGGTTTTTACAAGTGCGAATAAGGGTTAAGTAATTTTGCTTGACGGCAATATATGTATTCATTATCATATTCCCCGGAAAAGGAGAATTTATCATGTCCGTTAAAATTAGATTAACCCGTATTGGTCGTCACAAAGACCCATTCTATCGTATCGTTGTTGCTGATTCTCGCTCTCCAAGAGATGGCCGCTACATCGAACAAATCGGAACCTATGACCCAGCCTTTGGCGAAGAGAAAGCCGATATTAACGAAGAATTAGCCTTAAAGTGGCTCAATAATGGCGCTGCTCCATCTGACAGTGTTCGTGCCATGTTCTCGAGAAAGGGAATTATGACCAAATTTGCAGAGAGCAAAGTCAAAAAAGCCAACAAGGAGAAAAAATAATGATCGATTACGAGAAGGTCGTTCACGGCCTAATCGATCCACTTGTTGAGCATCGTGACTCCATCATGATTCGCGAGCTTCCAGGCTCAAATGAGAAGGACGTGTCTTTGCTAATCGTCGCCGAAGACGATGATACAGCGCGTTTGATCGGGAAAAGAGGAGTTGTCGCCAACGCTTTGCGCGAAGCCGTCGGCATCGCGGGAAAAGCTGACAATTCCAACATTCGTATCCATTTGAAATTCGAAAGTTTCAGCGAAGAAGACAAAGAAAAAGAAAAGGAGAATGACGCTGAGTAATATCAGCGTCATTTCTTTCATTATGAAAACAATTTGCATCGGAAAAATCATCAAACCATTCGGCCTTGTGGGCGTATTGCGTTGCAAAAGTCTCACCTCTTTTGCTTCAGATCGTTTTCAAATTGGGAGAAAGCTCTTTTTGAAAAACCCAAAAAGCGGTGAAGAAAAGGAAGTAGAACTCGCTTCTTTCCGTGATTCTGGCGATTACTATTTCATTTCTTTCAAAGGAATGGAAGACATCAACCTAGTCGAAGACCTCGTTGGATACGAGATTGAGATACCTGAAGAAGAAGCAACCCTTCCCGAAGGCTACTTCCACCTCTCCGATTTGATCGGTTCCAAGGCAATCAATCAAGAAACAAACGAAAAAATAGGCGAAGTCATTGACGTCCTTAGCTTCGCTTCTTCCAGCAATTTGAAAATCAAAGAAGAAAACGGAAAAATATGTTACGTCCCCTTTGTAATGGACGCATTCATCGCTTCCATTGACGTATCGAAAAAAGAAATATTGATACACGTCATCCCTGGATTGTTATGAAAATTACGATTTTGACACTTTTTCCTTCCTTCTTTGAAGGTTTTTTGGGCAATTCCATCATCAAAAGAGCCATTCAAAAAGGCGTCGTTGAAGTCGAATGCGTCCAAATCCGCGATTACACGAAAGACAAATACGGAAGAACGGATACTCCTCCAATAGGCGGAGGAGCTGGGCTAATCATGAAATGTCAGCCCATTATCGACGCCTTAAAGGACAAAAAAACACCCACGTCCCACACGGTTTTGTTTTCTCCGAGGGGAACCACTTATAATCAAGAGAAAGCCCAAGAGTTTTCCAAAATGGAGCATTTGATTCTTTTATGCGGCCATTATGAAGGAATCGACGAAAGAGTGAATCCTTATGTCGATGAATTGCTTTCTATCGGCGATTATATCCTCACGGGAGGAGAAACGCCCGCGATGGCTGTTGCTGATTCCGTTATTCGCTTATTAGATGGAGCGATTAATGACGAATCTTTGAAAGATGAGTCTTTTAATGACAACGTTTTAGAGTACCCCCAATACACGGAACCGTATGATTTCGAGGGACAAAAAGTCCCTGATATCCTCTATTCCGGGAATCATGAGGCAATTCGCAAATACCATCGCAAGGAATCCCTTCTTTTAACGGAAAAATATCGTCCAGACTTATTTGAGAAATTAGAGCTGAGCAAGCAAGACAAAAAGCTCTTGGCCGAAGCAAAGAGCTCTGAAACCCCTAAATGGGAACAGGAAGCCTTGGAAAAAGGCCATAAATTTATCAAAAAGAAAGAAAATTAACGGAAGCCTCCCATCGGGGGCATTTTCCCTGATTTTTGGTATTGCTTCATTTGTTTCATCATTTCTTTTGATTTTTCCCATTGCTTGATAACGCGATTTACATCGGCGTTCGTTTTGCCGCATCCTTTGGCAATACGGTTTTTATGGGAGAACTTTAAGCAATCCGGGTGTCTTCTTTCATAAGGAGTCATGGAATTGATGATGACTTCGAAATCTTTCATTCTTTTTTCGGCTGCATCTTGTTGCTCTTGGCTTAAAGAAGGCATACCGGGGATTAATTTTGCGATAGCGGAAATCGAGCCCATGCGTTGAACCGTCTTCATTTGTTTGAGCATATCGTCTAAAGTGAATTCGCCAGCAAGAAGTTTTTTCGCATCCCTAGCGGCTTCTTTTTCGTCCATGACTTCCTTGGCTTTTTCAACCAAAGAGACCACGTCACCCATCCCAAGGATACGATCGGCCATTCTTGAGGGATGAAAAATGTCGAGATCGGTGACCTTTTCGCCAACGCCGGCAAATTTAATAGGAAGGCCCGTTATGTATTTGATGGATAAGGCGGCCCCTCCTTTTGCGTCGCCATCAAGCTTAGACATGATAACGCCAGAAAGACGAAGTTTGGCATTAAAGGCGTTTGCAACATTGACCGCATCCTGCCCAGCCATGGCGTCAACAAGAAGAAGAACCTCTTCCGGATGAATCTCCGAATTGATGTTTTTAAGCTCATCCATAAGCCTCTCATCTATTTGAAGACGGCCGGCAGTATCAAGGATGAGCACATCATATCCCTCACGAATTGCGGTCTCTTTTGCTTTTTTTGCAACTTCAACGGGATTTACGTCCGTTCCTAGCTCGAAGAAATCAACTTGGATGGATTTTGCTAGCGTTCCAAGTTGCTCGATAGCAGCAGGACGGTAAACGTCCAATCCTGCCAGAAGGACTTTTTTCTGAAGCTTGTTTTTCATCAAATAAGCCAGCTTTGAAGCGGATGTGGTTTTGCCGCTTCCTTGAAGACCGACAAGCATAATGGTCGTTAAGCCGTTCTTGCTAAAGGTGATTTCCGTGTTTTCTGCTCCGAGAAGCTCCTCTAATTCATCATGGCAGATTTTAATTAGTTGCTGAGAGGGGTTCACTTTCTTAAGAACTTCCTGGCCCAACGCTTTTTCTTTGACGTCATTGGTGAAAGCTTTGACAACCTTGTAATTAACGTCCGCTTCTAAAAGAGCGATACGGATTTCCTTTAAAGCGGCATCCATGTTCGCTTCTGTCAAAGTGCTCTCGCGGCGCATTTTCTTAAAAATGTTGCTAAATTTTTCGGTTAATGATTCAAATGCCATTTCTTAATTCCTCCCGAATGGATGTAAAGTCGTTTTTCTGAATTGCTTCAATCACTTTCTTTTTAAAGGAAACTTCATGAAGCTTTTCTTCATATTCTTGCAATTTTGTCAATGATTTATGAAGCGAATCGGACGCGGCCGCTTTAGAAATATGATGGTTTTCAGCTATTTCCGAAAGAGAAAGGTCATAGAGGTAATAATCGGAAAATATGTTTTGCTGAGAGGATGTCAAAAGATTCTTATATTCATCGAAAAGAAGGAGGACCTCCTCTCTTTTTAGCAAAAGATCATCATTCATCTTTCTTATCTCCAACAAGAAGGGCATGTAGATATTCATCCAAATCGAACTCTTCTAAATCGTCCATTTGCTCACCAAGCCCAATAAAGCGGACAGGAATGCCTAATTGAGAACGGATGGAAAGAATAATGCCGCCCTTCGATGTGCCGTCCATTTTGGTAATGACAATTCCCGTTAAATCCACTACCTCCTTAAAGGAAGCGGCTTGGGTAACGCCGTTTTGCCCGGTGGTCGCGTCAATTACTAGAAAAGTCTCGTGAGGGGCATTAGGGATTTCGCGGGAGAGAACGCGTTTCATCTTAGCAAGCTCATCCATGAGGTTCTTCTTATTTTGCAGTCTTCCAGCCGTATCCACGATCAGCAAATCAATATGATGGTCTTTAGCGTATTTGGCCGCATCAAAACAAACGGATGCGGGATCGGAGTTTTCCTCTTTGGCGACGATTGGGCAATTTAGTCTTTTTGCCCAAATTTTAAGCTGTTCCACCGCTCCAGCGCGGAAGGTATCAGCGGCGGCAAGCATAACTTTCTTTCCTTTGTCAAGGTATCGTTTGGCCAATTTGGCGATTGTCGTCGTCTTTCCGACGCCGTTAACGCCAATGACAAGCAAAACGGTGGTTTCTCCCTCATGAAATTGAATGTCATTAACGATGGAGTCACCGCTTTCTAGATAATCGACGAACATCAAGTCGATTAACTCTTCGTTGATTTTCTTGGGATCGGTGATTCCTTCCTTTTGGGATTTGCTAAGAAGGCTATCTAACAGTTTTAAAGTTAACTCTACCCCGACATCCGCCTCGATGAGAATTTGCTCCAATTCATCAAAATAATCCGCGTTCACTTTTTCATAACGTTTGGAAAGTTCTTCTAAACGATCGGCGAAAGCAGCGCGGGATTTCGCTAATCCTTTTTGATATTTCAAAGTTTGAGTTTGAGAAGCGGATTCTTCTTTTTTCTTAGAGAATTTGTTTTTTAAATATGCGAATAAACCCATAAATCCCCCTATTTTAGGCCAACAAACGCCTTTTTCGTTAAAGCATCGCGAGCGGCATTTGCCTGAGCCTCTTTTTTGGTTTTTCCCTCGCCTTCTCCGAGCAAATATTTGTCAAAATAGGCACCCATCACAAAGTAATGGACGTTGTTTTCGTCTTTTTCGCTAATTAGGCGATAGGTAACGGCTTGCTTATAATCGGCTTGAAGAAGCTCTTGCAGCTCACTCTTAGGGTTTTCGGCCACTTCGATTTTGCCGTTTTTGATTTTTTCGTAATAAAGGGAAATCAAAAAAGAGTTCACTTTCTCAAATCCTTGGTCCAAATAAAGCGCGCCCGTAAAAGATTCGAAAACATCTTCCATCAAAGAAAGAGATTTCTTTGGGTCGCTCGTATATGACGGCCCAACTTGAACATAATCGCCTAAGCCAAGGCTTAATCCTAATTCGGCTTCAAATTCGGTGCGGATAAACTGTGAGCGAAGGACAGAAAGATCGCCTTGTCTCATTTCAGGATGAAGGCGATAGCAAAGCTGTCCTACGACAAAGCCGATGATGGAATCTCCTAAAAACTCCAATCTCTCATAGTCAAAATGCTTTGCGTTCATGCATGCGCCATTGTGAGAAGAGTGGGTTAATGCCTCGACATAAAGAGTTTCATCGTGAGCAACAATGCCCATCTTCTTTAAAAGTTCGCTAACGGGTTTGCTCATTTTGTTTCTTCTTTCTCAAAAGAGGAGGAAATCTTTTGAACGATTTGGGCTTCAATCATGCGATATTCGACTTCCATGGCAGAAAGAAAAGCCTCCGCATTCGAATTGCCATGGGCTTTCACGGCCACGCCATTGATACCAATCAGCATAGCCCCTCCCACTTTCTTTGGATCCATAAGCCTCTTCATGTTTCCGATAACGCTCCTGGATAAAAGGTAACCTAGTTTTGTTGTGAGGTTCTTTTTGAAACCGGCTTTTAAAAGCCTGCCGATTCCTTTTGCCGTTCCTTCCGTCGATTTCAAAAGAATGTTTCCTGAATAGCCATCGGTGACAACAACGTCTGCAGCTCCCATCAAAACCTGGCTTGCCTCGATGTTGCCTTGGAAATTGATTCTTTTATCTTGGGAAAGCAATTTATAAGCAGCCTTCCCTTCGGGTGAACCCTTTCCTTCTTCGGTGCCATTGGCTAGCGTTTTCACAACAGGTTTTTTGATTCCATATACGGATTCGGAAAAGGTGGCACCCATATAGCCAAATTGAGCCATCTCCTCGGGTGTGTTTTCATTAGAGGCGCCCACATCCAAGATGGTGACATAGGTTTCGCCATTATTCATTAGATTTGGGAAAGAGGTAATTAATGCGGGCCTAAGAACGCCAGATATTTTCTTTAAAATCAAAGTGGCGGCGGAAAGGAAACCGCCCGTTGCACCAGCGGAAACGACGCCATCCGCTCTTTCTTCTGCAGCCGTTTTTAATGCAACCACCATGGACGAATCCTTCCTTCTAAGCACGTCTAAGGCTCCAGCAGTCATAGGAACAACGTCTCTTGCATCGATGATTCTCGCGAAAGTAAGGGAGGAGAGTTCTTCTTTTTTGCCGACACAAATTAATTCATAATCAGGATGTTTTTTATGAAATTCTTTTACGGCTTCCACCGTAATCGCACTTCCTAAGTCCGACCCCATCATGTCTACTACTATCTTTTTCATACGTTTTTCCCTTGTCTTATCTTCTCTAGTATAACTAGAGAGCTTTCTTTTTACTAGGATAAAGAAGTTCTCTTCTCATTTTGAATCCTTTGAATAATTTCTTTATTTTCCGCATCGTTTTTGTGCATAAGAATCCAGGTCGCGTCATCCCTTGCGCACTCGAATATTTTGAAGTCGTCAATCACGTTCAATGCGTTAAAAGAAGGCAGACCTGATTGCTTTACGCCCAAAATTTCTCCCGGACCACGGAGGCGGAGATCTTCTTCCGCAATCTTAAATCCATCATTTGTTTCAAGAAGAATATTTAATTTTTCCTCACTATCTGGCTCTTCCCCTTTTTTATAAGCCATAACGAAAAGAGAAGGCGTGCCATCCCTTCCAATCCTTCCGCGAAGTTGATGAAGAGAAGATAAAGAGAAATGTGTAGGGGCATAAACAACCATGGTATTGGCCTCTTTTACGTCGATGCCCACTTCTATAAGTGAGGTTGCCACTAAAATTGGGCATAAACCAGTTCGAAATGCGATTTGAGCGACTTCCTTATCTTCTTCGCTCATTTTTCCGTGCATCATAGTGACTTTGCTGGGATAAAGCCTCTTATATTCTTCAGCGATTTCCAAAACGGATGTGTTTGCCTTCTCCCCTCCTTCGATTTGAGGGACGACAATATAAACACGATGCTTGCTGGAGATAGCATTTTGAATGATGGTTTGAATCTTTGGGCTATTGGGCGCAAGAATCAGAGACTTCACCTCCCTTTTCTTCGCAGGGAACTCACTCAAAGAGGAAACATCTAAATCCCCGTAAACAGTTAAGGTTAAGGTTCTAGGAATCGGCGTCGCGCTCATCATCAATAAATCGGCATGTTCGCCTTTATCGACTAAGAGGGTGCGTTGGTTGACGCCAAATTTGTGTTGTTCATCGATGATTGCAAGACCTAAATACGCATACTCGACTTTGGAAGAAAAAAGAGCGTGAGTGCCTATAACCAAATCAATCGTCCCGTCTTTTAAGTCATCGGTTATGGTGCGTTTTTCGCTTGGAGAAAGCGAGCCGACAAGCAAAGCGATATTCATGTTCGTTCCTTCAAAAATCTTTTTAAGATTGTCGTAATGCTGCCTTGCTAAGGAATCCGTTGGAGCCATAATAGCGGTTTGCTCGCTTCTTAAGTGATTTGCATAGGCGCATAGAGCGGCCACTAACGTTTTCCCCGTTCCAACGTCCCCCTGTAAGAGGCGGTACATAACCTGGTTAGAATTCATATCGGCAAGGCATTCATGAAAAGCCTTTAGCTGATCATTTGTAGGTGGATATGGCAATCCCTTAATAAAACGTTCCATCATTTCGTTGGGGATTTTTCTACGGATGTCTTTTACTAACGCTTTGTTTTCTCCGCGCACAAGTTGATTTCTCAGAGAGAAAGAAAGAGCTTCCTGGTATTTAAGATAACGCATCCCTTGACGGATTTCTTCTTTGGAATTAGGAAAATGGACGTCTTTAAAAGATTCCCAAGCGGAAGAAAGACGATATTTCTTCATTAAAGAAGAAGGAACTTCGTCTTCTAATTTCCCTTGATAGGAAAGAAGAATTCTTTTGACTAACGCTTGGTAGGTATGGTTTGCAATATTGCTCGGCAAAGAATAAACGGGGCGCAAGGAGACGTTTCTTTCGATTTCACCCTTAAGGATTTTAGAGAGGTTGATTTTGTTTCTTTTCTTATCAAAATATCCAACAAGAGTGAACGTATCATTGAGATTTAAATAATGCGATAGGTACGTTTGATTCCAAGCTTCTACCTCAAAAACATAGCCTCTTGTTGTTTCAAAGGAGAAACGATACACGCTTCTTTTCGCAAAACGAAGACATCGTGGCATGTTCCCAACTATCTTTCCTAAAAGAACCACTCTTTCCTTATCTTCATAAGAAGCTTTCGAAGGAGAATAGGTAAAATCATCATATCTTCTAGGAAGATGTTTTAAGACGTCTATGGGCTCAATGATTCCGATTGAACGTAACGCTTCATTAAATGCTTTCGATTTCGAGATGGCCATCAAAAACATTTTATCATATGCGCTTTTATTTATTGCTTACTAATGATAACCTCCAACGCGCGGACGCACCCCATGGATTCGTCATATTCTTCGCCAGAGAAATCCACCGAGAACTTAAGCTCAATCGTTTTGTCGTGGTTGAGTGCCCTGTACCAAACTTCTCCATTGTCGGTTTTTTCGTCCAACAAGATGGAGGCAAAATAATCAAATTTTTTATTAAGGTAAAACCATCCTAAATCTTCATCTTTTTGGGGATGCCAATGATCGTAGAAGGAATCATAAATCCCGATTCCGAAGACATTGAACCCATAAAAGGGATTTCTTGTGAAAAGGCCAACACACGTTCCTGCATCATCGAAATAAATGTATGTTTTGTTTCCTTCATAAAGTTTCTCTGCTTTTATAGAATACGCATGGATTCCGTCGTCTTTCTTTTCCTCATAATCTAAATCATTTATGGCAGAATCGAGTTTGAGCCCCAAGGGAAGACATGAATTCTGTTTTAAAATCTCAAGATCGCTTTTCTGTTTTTGGCAAGAAAACAAGCAAAAAGCCAAACAAAACATACTCATTATCTTTTTCATGTTAGTAATTCTCCCAAATCAAATGATCTACATCGCTAACGTTGTCATATATCTTAAAACAACCGCTTGTATTAGAAGGTGAGACTTTATCAGCGACAATTCTTATTTCTTCGTGATGTTTTGACTTTCTGACAATCATCGAATCTTCTTTGATAAGCTCACCACTATCAGTGTTAACTTTTTCCTTTATATTCAAACGGTATTTCGTAATGAAATGCTTTTTAGAACCAGTTTTTGTCTTTTCTAAAGAAGCCTCTTGAACCAGTTTTAGAATAAGCCCATCATTTTCATCAGAATTGCCTATAGCTCCATGAATCACGCCCAAATGAAAATAAAGATCGGACCAATCCCAATCGATTTCGTTTCCAATGATATTTGAGACAAGACCCAAACCTAAATTTATAGTATCTAAAAGCTTATTTGAACAAAAAAGCTAACCATGCTCAAACCTGTAGAAACCATAGTTAGACTAGTAGTTACATTCGTTAGCCCTGCATTTTTGGCCTTAATCTTGTCTAAAGTAACGAGCAAATTATCAACGTCTTTAAGAAGGGCGTTTAAGGAATCCTTTCCCCAAAGATAAACAACTCTATAAATTTCTTTATAATCCTTTGCACAAGACACAATCTTAGGAAGTTTGTATGTGGTAAGCAAACCATCCGTGTGGTTTTCTTCAAGTAAAGTTCCATCAATTGGCTGACAATCTTTCGGCAAATAATCCGATTCCCAAACTACTGCTTGGTGCTTAGTCATAAACTCATCATTCAAAACTAAGGTTCGCATATTCTCGGCCATTAATTCCGTATCTAGCCTAATGCTTAAATAAATTCCATAAGCAACTGAGGCACTATTAGGATTATGAATTTTCAAATAATAAGCCCCTCTTTTCATAAAAGCGTTTGAGGATGGGTCCTCTTCGTCGAAATAATCTTTGATGTCAAACATATGATTATGGTTCTCATCCAAGATGGAAATCTCGATAAGCAATTTAGTTGGGTCGTAGCAACATTTGAAATAAGCTCTATCAGGAATAAAAAAATAGTAATAATCATCAGGAATTCTTCCCGTGCCAACCGATCCAGTAATTTTCGCCATCGGAAGTTGCCAATCGTTTTTTGGCTCAGGAAATTTGATTTTTTTGGCACTGTCTATGGTAGTGTTAAAAGAAGTAATGTCTTCTTTTTGTTCTTCGATGTCAAATTCGCCGTTAAAAGCCAAACATTCATTCTCTCCAAAAACCTTATAATTAAAAGAATTAAATATGGTTATGTCGGAGCCTGAAATCCCTTTCGCTTGCACCATAGTTAAGCCAACTACAGCAAGCAAGAAGAAATTCATCATTTTAAAGCCCTCTTTTCGTTAACAAAATTATAGTTTAACAATAGTAAGTTTCAACTAATTATGTACTTGAACCACTCTGATTTTGGGTCAATGTTTTTGTATTACGCCTTGTGTGTTCTCCAATACACGAACATGTTTGCTATTACTACCTTTATAGAAAAAAGCGTTTCCCATATAGAGAAACGCTTCAATAAGTGTGTTTTTATTATTCCGCTCCAATAAGGAAGGAATAGACAGGCTGTTTTCCAGAGAAAACGTTGATTTCAACATCAGGATAGAGATTTTGAAGCTCTTCTTGGATAGAAGGGATATCTTCTTCCTTGATATCTTCTCCGGCGATAATGGTCATGACCACTATTTCGGGTTTAATAAGCGATTTGACAAGCTCTCTTAAGGCAACAAGTTTATCAGGGACACAAGCGACAACCTTTTTATCATCACGCATAGCCATGTAATAGTCTTTCGTGATATGGACACCTTCGATATCGGTATCCTTAATAGCGTAGGTCACCGATCCGGAAGAGACGTTCTTCAAAGCGGATTTCATCGTTTCGAAATTGGTGTTGGGATCGCTGTCTGAGGAGAATTGCATCAAGGCACTTAATCCTTGAGGAATACTCTTCGATGGAATGACGTAACAATGAACTTTCTCATCTTCCGCTAAAACGTCACAAGCTTGATTGGCAGCCAATACGATATTGGAGTTATTTGGGAAGATGTACACGTTCTTTGCGTGGGCTTTTTTAACCGCATCCAAGAAATCTTGGGTAGATGGGTTCATAGTCTGACCGCCAGAAACAATCACATCCACGCCGAGTTCTTTAAACATCTCGTCTAATCCAGAACCAGAAGAAACGGCAATCAAAGCATATTCCTTTAGCGGAGCGTTGTTTTCCTTTTCCGCTTTTGCACGGGCGATGTTGCTTTCCATATCGGTTGCAGCATGACCATGTTCGATATTGTGGTGTTCTTCCGACATATTCTCGATTGTGATGGTTAAAAACTCACCATATTGCTGAGCAAAATTAAGCATCATGCCCGGCGTCAAAGTGTGTACGTGGACTTTCACCAAGTCATCGTCTCTAACAAAAACGACGGATTTGCCATGGTTCGAAAGGAAATTTTTGAAACGTTCTTCGTTAAATGGTTTCTTTCCATCTCCCGCTTTTCCTAAACGGATAAGAAGCTGGGTGCAATATCCATATCCTTCTTCGGATTCCGATAATTCCGCGCCTGCGTACTTGCCATTTGGAGTAGACAATACATTGGAAATGGCTTCTCCTTCAGCTAAATTCTCGATACGTTCAACGAATTGGCCTTTTGCTGCTTTTGCCATGCCCTCAATGATAACGGTAAGACCAGCCCCGCCAGAGTCCACAACGCCAACCTGTTTTAAAACAGGTAGAAGATCGGGCGTATGCTCAAGGGATTTCTTCGCTTCTAAGAAAAGAAAACTCAAAGCAGATTCGATGGTAGCGAATTTAGCAATATTTTCGCTCAAAGCGGCGCTCGCTTCACGGATAACGGTAAGGATGGTTCCTTCCACAGGCGCCTTAACGGCCTTATAAGCAACCTCTTTCCCAGAAACGAAGGCTTTTGCTAAATCTTTAACGGATAAACTGGTTTTCCCTTTGCAAGCTTCGGAGAAGCCTTTAAAGATTTGGGAGGTAATAACGCCAGAATTCCCTCTAGCGCCCATCATTAATCCTCTAGAGAAAAGGCGGGAAATCACTTCGACGGATTCATCATTATTGTTTTTGACTTCTTTTGAACCGCTCGTAAGAGTTAAGTTCATATTCATTCCAGTATCGCCGTCTGGAACGGGGAAAACGTTTAATTGATCAATTTCCGGATAGTGATTATAGAGGTTATTAGCCCCCGACAAAAACAGTTGTTTTAATTCTTGTCCATTAATGCGTTTCATATATTTTTACTCAATTTCTTGGACGTCTTGAACGAAAACGTTCACTTTCCAATAGTCGATAGGGAAGACGTTCTTAAGGTCATAAGCAATTTTCTTTTGCACTTCCCCAACGACTTCAGTTATCTTCACACCATAAGCAACTACAAGATAGACATCAACTTGATAGCCTTTTTTGGCTTTACGACAGTAAACACCTTTTACATAATCGGTATTTTTTAAAAGCTTATTCACACCTTCGCTGATAACTCCGCCAAGAGATGGCGCTTGGGTAAGACCCATAACCCCATAGCAGGAGATTGCTGCATTCCCAGCAACTTGGGCTATAACTTCCTCAGAGATTTTAATGTCTCCATATTTCGTTTGTGTACTTGCTGCCATAAATTTCTTTTGCGTCTAAGCTTTACTATTATCCCACACTATCGCCAAATAGGCAACGGAGGGGGCTTAAAAG